>NZ_CP144460.1:2400000-3600000 GCF_040182365.1 Xanthomonas sp. 10-10 | reverse complement strand
TTCCTGCCTGCGGTCTACGGTTTCTTCATTGCGACCCTGCTGCTGTTCTACGTGCTGTTCGACACCGGCGTGCCAGGGCGCGGGATGGCGTTCTTTTTGTGGCTCACGGTCTTCAACCTGTTTGCCGTGGCCGTATTTTGGAGCTTCATGGCCGATGTCTTCAGCAATGCCGAAGCGCGCAACTACTACGGCTATATCGGCGCGGCCGGCACCCTGGGCGCGTTTCTCGGGCCGATCCTCACCCGCACCCTGGTCGAGCGCATCGGCATTGCGCATCTGATGCTGGTGTCGGCCGGGTTCCTGACGGTCTGCGTGGTGTGCGTGCTGCGCCTGCGCTTGTGGGCGGTGGCGCGCGAGCAGGAGCGCCAACTGGACTCCGGCGAAGTACCGATCGGTGGCGACGTGCTCGGCGGCCTCAAGCTGATCGTGCGCGAGCCGTTGCTGCGTTGGCTGGCGCTGATGACCTTGTTCGGCGTGGGCGTGGGCACCTTGCTATACAACGAGCAGGCGGCGCTGGTGCGCAGGCTGTATACCGATGCGGCGGCCAGCACCGCGTATTACGCCAGCATCGACCTGGCGGTCAACGCGCTCGCCCTGCTGCTGCAATTGCTGGTGACACGTGCGCTGCTGTCGCGCTTCGGCATTGCACCGGCATTGCTGATTCCAGGGGTCGCCATCACCTTGGGGTATGCGGTGCTGGCGGCCTCGCCGTTGCCGCTGATGATCGCCATCGTGCAGGTGATCACGCGCTCGAGCGAGTTCGCACTGGCCAAGCCGGCGCGCGAAACCCTGTACACGCGGGTCAGTCGCGAATGGCGCTACAAGGCCGGTGCGGCGATCGATACGGTGGTCTATCGCGGCGGCGACCTGAGCTTTGTGTGGATCCACAAGCTGGTGTCGGGCCTGGGGTCCACTGCGGTGTTCGGGGTCGGGCTATTGGCGGCAGCGGGCATGACGCTGGGCACGTTCGGCCTGCTGCGCGAAGCGCGCAAGCTGCCTGCAGAGCGCGACGGTGTGGCGGAAGCGCGGGCAGCGGAGTCGCAGGGCCGCTAACGCCCTTGCTGTGCGGGTGCGTGGTGGCTGCGCGCTGGAGATCCATGCAGCGATGACGCACACAGCGCCCGCGGCCAATCGCTGCTGCGTGATGTCGCTTGCACGGGGCATCCATCCCGATGCGATGCACGCCATCGGCGGCCCGTGGATGACGGCCCGCAGGTGCCGCCGCTCACCCTGCATCGTCCGGCGCTGCGCCGGTGACGCCAGCGCGTCGCGATGCACCGGTCGCACGCTGTGCGTCTTGCCAGGCAGATGGCGCCGCATCGCGGCTATGCTTGCCGCCACCTCTACATGCCTTTCTCGCCATGTCCCTGTTCGCGATCATCGCCGGCATCCTTGTCGGTCTGCTGCATGTCTACATTCTGGTGCTGGAGATGGCGCTGTGGACGCACCCATTGGGTCTGAAGACCTTCCGCAACACACCGGAGAAGGCACAGGCCACCCGCGTGCTGGCGGCCAACCAGGGCCTCTACAACGGCTTTCTGGCCGCAGGCCTGCTCTGGGGCGCGCTGGCAGCACGGGTCGATGTGCTGAGCTTCTTCCTGGGGTGCGTGGTGGTGGCGGGCTGCTACGGCGCCTACAGCGTCAACCGCCGCATCTTCTTCGTGCAGGCCTTGCCCGCGTTGATCGCACTCGGCCTGGTGTGGCTGCCGCGCTAAGACGGCCTGCTCGCTTCCCGTAGGAGCGGGCTTGCCCGCGATGAGGCGTTATCGGCAACGCCTCATCGCGGGCAAGCCCGCTCCTACAGCGTGCCTAAGTGCAGTGGCTGTGAACGGGTCGAAGACGACGCCGGAAAACAGCGCAGTCGCTAGATGGTCGGTCTCCACGATAACCAGGCTCCACAAACGACGACGGCGGGCTGCAAGCCCGCCGTCGTCGCACATCACCTCGACCTGAGTCTTACGCCGCTTCGCGCGGCTGCTGAGCCTGCGGCTTGTCGTAGAAGCTGGCCGCACGCAGCTCGTGCGGATCGAAGTCGTCCACGGTGATGGTGTCCATCATGATCTCGCGCAGCTCTTCCAGCAGCTTGCGCTCGTCCAGGGTGAGCACGCCCTCGGCCACCGCTTCGTCCAGCTGCGCCGGAAAATCCAGCGCCTCGATGCCCTTGGTCTTGAGCGCCTTGAGGAACTTGCGCTCCACCGGCTCGGCCATCACTGCCTTGGTCAGATAGCTGGCGATACGTCCGCCCGGGTTGTTGGCGCACGGGGTCAGGAATACGCCCTGAGCCAGACGGTCGCGCGCTTCGTTGGGCGCCATCAGGATCGATGCCACGCGATGGCCCAGGCGATCGCCCGGCGCTTCGGCGCGACGGCCCAGCGGGAAGATCAGCACCCACATCAGCCAGCCCACCGGGCGGATCGGGAAGTTGCGCAGCGCTGCCGACAGCGCGGTTTCGATCTTGTGCACGCTGTCGTGGAACGCCCAGGCCAGCAGCGGCTGGTCGGTGGCCGGTGCGCCTTCGTCGTGGTAGCGCTTGAGCATCGCGCTGGTCATGTAGATATGGCTCAGCACATCGCCCAGTCGACCCGACAACGATTCCTTGAACTTCAACTTGCCGCCCAGCATCAGCATCGACACATCGGCCATCAAAGCCAGGTTGGCCGAGTAGCGATCCAGCTTGCGGAAGAAGCGACGCGTGTATGCATCGCCTGGCGCTGCGCCGATGCGCGCACCGGTCAGGCCGAACCAGAACGAACGCACGGCATTGGAAATGCCGAAGCGGATATGTCCGAACAGGCTCTGGTCGAACTCTTCCAGGCCGCGGCGCGTATCCGGATCCTGCGCCGCCTTCATTTCCTTCATCACCCACGGATGGCACAGGATCGCGCCCTGGCCGAAGATCAGCAGGCTGCGGGTCATGATGTTGGCGCCTTCCACGGTCACGCCGATCGGCGCGGCCTGCCAGGCGCGGCCGGCGAAGTTGCGCGGCCCCAGGATGATGCCCTTGCCGCCGATCACGTCCATCATGTCGCTGACCACTTCGCGGCCCATGGTGGTGCAGTGGTACTTGGCAATCGCCGACGGCACCGACGGCACGTCACCACGGTCGACTGCTGCGGCAGTGGCCTGTGCCAGCGCACTGATGGCATAC
Organism: Xanthomonas sp. 10-10; assembly: GCF_040182365.1. Taxonomy (NCBI): domain Bacteria; kingdom Pseudomonadati; phylum Pseudomonadota; class Gammaproteobacteria; order Lysobacterales; family Lysobacteraceae; genus Xanthomonas; species Xanthomonas sp. 10-10. The sequence continues at coordinate 3,596,852 of NZ_CP144460.1, read as the reverse complement.
GCCTTGCCGCCAATGCGCGCCAGCGCTTCTTCCACGCCCTCGAAGCGACCGACCGACAGGCCGAACTGCTTGCGGATGCGCGCATACGCGCCGGTCACCACCGCTGCGTACTTGCCGCCACCGCTGGCGGTGGAGGGCAGGGTGATCGAACGCCCCACCGCCAGACACTCGTTGAGCATGTTCCAGCCCTTGCCCACCATCTCCACGCCGCCGATCAGCTGGCTCAGCGGGATGAACACTTCTTCGCCATGGATCGGGCCGTTCTGGAACGGCGAGTTCAACGGGAAGTGGCGACGGCCGATTTCCACGCCGGGGGTTTCGCGCGGCAGCAGCGCCAGGGTGATGCCGATGTCCTTCTTGTCGCCGATCAGGCCATCCGGATCGTAGGCGCGGAACGCCAGGCCGATCAACGACGCCACCGGTGCCAGGGTGATGTAACGCTTGTCGAAGGTGAGCTTGACGCCGAGCACGTTGGCGCCGTTCCACTCGCCCTTGCAGACGATGCCGTAGTCCGGGATCGAGGTCGCATCCGACCCGGCGAACGGGCCGGTCAGGCCAAAGCACGGCACCTCGGCACCCACCGCCAGACGCGGCAGGTAATAGTCCTTCTGTTCCGGCGTGCCGTAGTGCAGCAGCAGCTCACCCGGTCCGAGCGAGTTCGGCACACCGACGGTGGAACTGACCACGCTGGAAATCGAGGACAGCTTCTGGATCACCTTGTGGTGCGCCAGCGCGCTGAAACCCAGGCCGCCGTACTGCTTGGGAATGATCATGCCGAAGAACTTGTTCTTCTTGATGAAGTCCCACAGCTCCGGCGGAAGGTCGGCGTGGACGTGGGTGATTTCCCAGTCGTTGACCATCTTGCACAGTTCTTCCACCGGCCCATCCAGGAACGCCTGCTCTTCGGCGGTCAACTGCGGCTTGGGATAATTGAGCAGCTTCTGCCAATCCGGGTCGCCGGTGAACAGCTCGCCCTCGAAGCCGACCGAGCCGGTTTCCAGCGCAATGCGCTCGGTCTGTGACAGCGGCGGGAGCACCTTGCGGAAGAACGCCATCAGCGGCGTGGTCAGCAGCGGCTTGCGCAGGAATGGCAGCAGCACCGGCGCGGAAACCAGCACCACCAGTACCGCAGCGACGATGGTCGCGGTGAGATTGGCATCCAGCAGCCAGCAGGCCACCAGCACACAGGCGCTGATCGCAACCCAGGTGGCAAGGCGCATGCGGTGATAGGCAGCGATGCCCGCCGCCAGGATGACGAGGAGGAACGGTGCAACGATGCTCATGGTCTTGCTCCAGTGACATGCTCGGTGATGTTGGACGCTGCAATGGTGCCAACCGAGGGCAGTGCGTCCAGATAATGCAACACGGTGGCGGTAAAGGTGGTGTTGTCGTCGCCGGCCAGCATGTGCGTGGCGTCGGCCAGCTGCACGTGCTGCGCGTGCGGGGCGATCGACAGGAATTCGCTGATGTTGTCCGGGGTGACCAGGTCGCTGCGCCCGCCGCTGATCAACAGCATCGGGCAGCGCACCTGCGCTGCCGCTTCCACCAGGGCGTGCTGCTGCAGTTGCGCATCCTGATTAGCCAGTTCGTCGACCAGGCGCGGGTCCCAGTGCCAGTGCCAATAGCCGTCTGCACGCTGACGCAGCAATGCCTGCAATTGATGTGCGGTCTTGCGCGGGCGATGCGGCAGATACGCGGCGATCGCATCGGCGGCCGCATCCAGCGAAGCGAATCCATCCGGATGCGCGGTCATGAAGCGCAGGATGCGCTCAACGCCCGTGGTGTCCCATCGCGGCGTGATGTCGACCAGCACGATCGCGCGAAACAGCCCCGGCCAACGCGCCTCGGCAAGCAGCCCGAACAGGCCGCCCATCGAGGCTGCCACCAGCACCGGCGGCTGCGGCTGCTCGCCTGCCAACACGATCAGGTCGTCGGTGAACTGTGTTGGCGAATAGGGCAGGTCGACTGCATTGACGGTTGAGTCGCCATGGCCGCGCGCATCGTAGGAAAGTGCGCGGTAGCCGGCCTGCGCCAGCGCGGTTGCCGTCGCTTCCCAAGCGTGCCGCGTCTGCCCAAACCCATGCGCCAGCAACACGGTTGGTGCGTGCGGCTCACCCCGTACCGACACAGCCAACTCCACATCGCCAGCGCTGATGCGCGACATGACCGCAAGGGGGGCAAGCGTAGAAGGAGAGGTGACCATACCTAATGGTATGGAGGCTGCCGGCCCGCTGTCAATACTCTCTGGTATGGATGGTTAAGCCATTGAATAGTGGCAGTTGTCTGTCATTTTTATGATACATACTGCAACTGACTCAGGCGTATGGTTAAATCGCGCCATGAACGACACCACCGAATCCAGCCCGACCACACCCCGTGCCAGTTCCGGTCGCGGCAACCGTCTCAGCGCGGACGACTGGGCGCAGGCCGCGCTGGACCTGATCGCCGAACAGGGCGTGGGAGCCGTCGCCGTCGAGCCGTTGGCGCGTCGGCTAGGCGTTACCAAGGGAAGCTTCTACTGGCATTTCCCCTCGCGCGACGCGCTGTTGCAGGCGGCCCTGGAGCGCTGGGAAATCTTCGAACAAAAGGAAGTGTTCGGTAGCCTGGAAGACGTTCCCGACCCCAGCGCACGCCTGCGCGCGCTGTTCCAACTGGTCGCCCACGAAGTCACGCCGCACGTGATCTACAGCGAGTTGCTCAAGGCACTCGACCATCCGGCCGTGCGCCCGGTCATCGACCGCGTCTCGCAGCGCCGCCTCGATTACCTGATCGCCTCGTTCCGCCAGGCCGGCCTGTCCCGTACCGACGCCCAGCACCGCGCGCGCCTGGCCTACGCGGCCTATGTCGGTTTCCTGCAGCTCTCGCTGCAGCTGCAACAACCCAAGCAGGCCCGCGAAGACTTCGAGTCCTACGTCGAGCATGTGATCCAAACGCTGATTCCTGGCTAGAGCCGCGCTATCGCCAGACGTATCAAGACGATAGTCAATAAAAGCAACCGCCACTAAAAAAGCCGCGATTCTTTCGAATCGCGGCTTTTGTTTACGGTTTTACGGTTTAACCGAACTGCCTATCAGAACTTCTGGGTGTAGCGCATGTAATAGAAACGACCCGGAATTTCGTACTGCGAGTCGAAGCTATTGGCAAACGCGGTCGCAGCTTGCGGCGGATCGCGGTCGAAAGCGTTGTTCACGCCAACGGTGACGCGAGCATTCCACGGAGCCTTCCAGTAAGCGGCCAGATCGGTGTAAGTCACGCTCGGAACATGGTTGCGGGGGGCGGCGCCCGCGCTGGTCACGCGATTCGGATCCGAGCACAGCAATGCAACGTTTGCCGGGGTCGCGACATTGGCGCCGGTGCAGTTTTCAACCTGCGAGCTGTAGTAACGCATCGAGGCCGAGCCGCCGATATCGCCCAATTCCCAGTTGAGCATCAGGTTGGAGCGGATACGCCAGTTGTTGTCACGTGCCGAACCGCCACGGTACAGACCAACGCGGGTTTCCGGATCCTGCAGCGGCTTTTCGACCACGAACTTGCTCATGTAGGTCGAATCCCACACCACGCTGAAGCTGCCCCATGCGGTATCCGGCAGGCGGTAGCCCACGGTCAGGTCGTAGCCTTCGGCTTCGATCCTGGCGATGTTGTTGGGCACGGCCAGCAGGTTGGAGACTTCGCCGGTCGGCTCGCGCTGAATCAGCGAGCAGGCATTGGCGATCCCTGCGAGATAGCAGCTGTCCAGGGTCTCCTGCACGGTCTGCGTGTCGATCGCGTCTTCGATCTCGATGTTCCACCAGTCGAGCGAGATATCCAGACCGGTCACCCAGCCCGGGCTGTAGACGAAGCCCAACGTCTTGGACGTGGAGGTTTCCGGCTGCAGGTTCGGATTGCCACCAGTGGCGGTACGCACCTGCGGGTTAGCCTGAGCGTACGCCGGCACTGCGCCGCACGAGCCCGGGCGGGTCCCGTTGACCGAGCCATCGCTGAAGGAGCCTGCGCACGGATCGCGCACGTCTTCGAAGGTGTCGCTCACGCCCTGGAACAGTTCGTTGATCGACGGTGCACGGAAGCCCTGCGACCAGTTACCACGAATCATCAGGTCGGTGATCGGCTTCCAGCGGAAACCGAACTTGCTGTTGGTGGTATCGCCGAAGTTGCTGTAATCCGAATAACGCGTCGCCAGGCTGAAGTCGAGCAACTGTGCGCCCGGCAGGTCGGCCAGCAGCGGCACGGCGAGTTCGAGGTAGGCTTCGTCAAGCTTGTAGCCGCCGTTGGTGGCGGTACGCGCGTTGCCGGTGGTGTCGCCAGAGTTGATCAGTGCGTCCGGATCGTCAAAGCCCGACTCTTCGCGGTGTTCGGCGCCGAAGGAGAATGCAAATGCGCCCCCCTGCAGATCGAACAATTCGCCGCCGATATTGCCGAAGTAGGTCTTCTGCTCATAACCGTACAGGTCATGCGCATTGAAGCCGGCATAGCCCAGCATTTCCGGGGTCAACGAACCCGGGCCGCTCAGCATGTTCATCGGAACGCAGCCGTCGATGGTGCTGGCAGCGGTGCCGCAACGTGCGACGCCACTTGCGTCGACGAACGACGGCCCAAGTGCGTTGCGCAATGCGGAGATGTTGAACAGGCCAGTGGTGCGGTCGGTCTGGTCGTTCTTGCCGTAGAACATACCGGCTTCCCAGTTGAAGAAGCGCTGACCAACTTCGAAGTCGCCTTCGAATGCGCCACTGAAGCCGAACGTCTTGACGTTCTGAGTGAAAATACGGCCGCCGGTCTCTTCGGCGCGGTACTGGATGTAATCGATGTCGCGGCCGGTGTTGTTATAGATGTTGCTGGCAGAGATGACAATGTCTGCGCCGTTGGTGCCGGGCGCGGAGCGACCCAGCACGACCGGCATCGGTGCGAGGATCTGGCTCGACTCACGCTCGTTGTAGGTCACCGTGGTCTTGAAACGCACGTTGTCGGTGATCGACAGGCCGGCGTCCGCGAATACCGACTTACGCTCCTGCGGGGTCACCAGGTAGTTAGCGGGTGCGAAGTTGTAGCTATCGGCAGCCGTGTAGTTGCGCGAGGTCGTACCACCATTATTGGTGATGGAGAACCCGGGCGTTCCATTGAAGCGCGTTGCGCCGAATGTAGGGGCGCCGGTGGTTGGGTTGGTTCCGGTCTGTCCGAAGATGCCGAAACGGCCACCTGGAATCGTGGTGCTGTTGCCGGTGCCGGCAACGGCTCCGAAGACCGGCACTGCGGAGATCTCACGATCGCCCGCCCACACCGGCTCTTCCTTGACGTAGCCGACGCCCAAGGTGGCGTGCCAACGGTCGCCGGTCGAGCCGATGGTGAAGTCGTAGGACTCGCGGCTGCCGTCGCCCTTGTCGTACTGACCGAAGTACGCATTTGCTTCGGCGCCATCGAAGTTCTGGCGCAGAATGATGTTGACCACGCCGGAGATGGCGTCGGAGCCGTAGATCGTGGAGGCGCCGTCCTTCAGGACTTCGATGCGCTCGACGGCGGCAGTCGGAATCGTGTTGAGGTCGACTGCGCCGCCCAGGCCCGTACCGCCGACCCAGCGACGACCATTGACCAGCACCAGGGTGCGGTTGGAGCCGAGGTTGCGCAGGTTGACGCGCGTCTCGCCGTTGCCGCCATTGTTGACGTTGCTGTTAAGCGCCGAACCACCCGAGCTGATGTTCTGGATCACGTCGCCGATCGAGGTCAGACCCTGCGATTCGATCTGCTGACGGCTCATGCTGAAGACCGGCTGCGATGTTTCCACGTCGGCGCGCTTGATGCGCGAACCGGTCACTTCGATCTTGTCGAGGTTGGTGGTGCCTGCTTCCTGAGCGATGGCGGTACCGGTACCGGCCACACCCACGACAAGCGCGAGGACAACTGCATCGCGCAGCTTGTTGGACTTGCAATTCATTAGCTCTCTCTCCAAGTGATCTTGGGTACTGCCAAGGGTTGTTTGCCTGTCGGCGGTTCCGAAGAAGCGGATCCAAAACGTCAGGGTGAACCGATGGTATATGCGTTGCGCCAGGAATTAAAGTCCCGTTAACGAAAAAGAAGGAAGTCGTGAAAAAGTGCCGTTTCGGAGGTTCCTGAACGAAAAACGCCACCGATTGTGTGATCGGTGGCGTTCTTGAAATTCGTTTCGGGTCAGTGGCTTACAGGTCTTGCTCATACCTCACATAAGGAATGGTGCCGTCACTGTTGCTCTCGTTATTCGGCGCAAACGGGTTCTTGCCGCGCGAGATGACGTTCTCCGCGCCGACCGTCAACTGTCCGCTCCACGGGGTGCGCCAGGTCAGGCCCAGGCCCAGGCCTTCCCATTTTTCCGGCTGGCCGGGAACATCGACGACCCGGCCGATGACATTGGCGCTAAAGGCGCCATAGCCGCCGCCGACGCTCAGGGTCTTGCTGTCCCACTGGTCGGCGATGGCCGGAGAGACGTCGGCCAGCGGGACCAGGCGCGCACGGGCGTAAGTGCCACCGATCGAAACAAAGCCTTCGCGACCGATGTTCTTCTGGCCGAACACGGTCAGATCGTTCTGCTCGACGCGGGTCAGTGGTGCCTTGCCGGCGCCGATCAGCCAGGCCGGCAGGGTGTCGCGACCGGTGCCGGCGGTGACGCCTACACGGCCGCCGGCGCGATTGAAGCCCAGCGTTCCGGAAACCCGGCGCGATGCGGCGGCGCTGTCTTCTTCATCGTCGCCAATGCCGGCGAGCAGGCAGTGACTGGCGAGACCGCTGATGTTGGTGCCGCGGCTGCTATTGCAGAGCAGGCCCAGCGAATCGCCCGAGGTCAGGCCGAACGCGGCATCCAGCGAATTGCGGCCGAAGTGCCAACGCGCGCCGGCCTTCTGCTCGCCAGTGGGTTCCAGATACAGAAAGGCCTCCACCTTGCCGCTGCCCTTGTTCCACACCGGCAGGATGGTGCTCTCGCGCAACTGCTGGGACGTCGACTGCGCATGCACACCCGTGGCTGCCGCAAGGGCAACTAGCAAAGCGAGCGGAAGGCGCAGAAGGTGTCGCATACCAGAGTTCAGACCCAGGGGCAGTTGTTAAGTTCCCGAGAGCGGGCAATGGGAATGCTAGGGCGTTTATGATTATTTAACAAGTGGTCGCGTTCCCCACAACGCACCGCCAATGCTATCTATTGCAACCGTTCCGGCGCCTGCTGAGAGGGCTGCGCCTTGCTGAAAAGTACGGTCAACTCGGTCAACGCAAAGTGATACTCGCGGCCACAGAACTCGCAGCGGACCTCCACTTCGCCGGTCTCCTCGGCGGCTGCGCGCGCCTCTTCCTCACCCAGCGATTCCAGCATCGACGCAACCCGCTCGCGAGAGCAGGAGCAGCCGAAGCTCAACGGTTTGCCGCCCAGCAACTGCGGGTCTTCTTCGTGGAACAGGCGGTGCAACAGGTCTTCGCCGGCCACCGACAACAGCTCGGGCGCACCGAGGGTGTCGAACAGGGCGCCGATGCGGGTCCAACCGTCGTTGTCGCCTTCATCGCCAGGCAGTTTCTGCAGCAGCAGGCCGGCGGCCTGATCCGGGCCGGCGGCCAGCAGCAGGCGGGTCGGCAACTGCTCGGACTGCTGGAAATAGGTCTCGAAGGCTTCGGCCAGATCCGGGGCCTGCATGCCCACCAAGCTCTGGTAGCGCTGCGGTTCACGGGGGGCCAGGCCAGGGTTTTCGATGGTGATCGCCAGCAGCGCGGCCTCGCCCAGCTCGCGCAGGTCGGTGGGCGCGTCGGCACCCTCGGCCAGTTGCACGATGCCGCGCAAGGTGCCCGCAGCGGTGCATTCGGCGAACAGTGTGCGCAGGGTGTCGTTACCGCGCAGCTGCACCGACAGGCGCCCGTCGACCTTGGTGTGGCCGGTGAACAGGGCGGCCGCCACTGCCGCTTCGCCCAGCAGCTGGCGCGCGGCAGGCGGGTACTCGGCCGCGCCCTGGACATCGTGCCAGGCCTTGGTCAGACGCACATGGACGCCACGCACGCCGGCGGCAGGCAGCAGGAAACGGGAAAGCTGGTCGTGATCGGTCATGGAGACATCGGACGTAAGGGACGCTGGTTGCCGGATAATGCGGCAGGCATCGTGATTGAAGGTCGAAGCGAACTAATGGGGACGGATGCATTGGATGGCAAGCAGGTGACACCACCGCGGCGGCGGCGCTGGCTGCGCTGGATCCTGGCGGCGCCGCTGCTGTTTGCTGCGGCGAGCGTGCTGCAGGTGCTGGCGCTGCGGGTGGTCGACCCGCCGATCAGCAGCATGATGGTCGGGCGCTACCTGGAAGCCTGGGGCGAGGGGGATGGGAGCTTTTCCCTGCATCAGCAGTGGCGCGATTACGATCAGATCGCCGCCAGCCTGCCGATTTCGGTGGTCGCTGCCGAGGATCAGCAGTTTCCGATGCACCACGGCTTCGATCTGCAGGCGATCGAGAAGGCACGCGATCACAATGCGCGTGGCGGGCGCGTGCGCGGGGCCAGCACCATCAGTCAGCAGGTAGCCAAGAATGTCTTTCTCTGGCAGGGGCGCAGCTGGGTGCGCAAGGGCCTGGAGGCCTGGTACACCGTGTTGATCGAGCTGTTGTGGCCCAAGCAGCGCATTCTGGAGATGTACCTCAACGTGGCCGAATTCGGCGACGGGGTCTATGGCGCGCAGGCGGCGGCGCGGCAGTTCTGGGGCAAGGATGCGGCAGGCCTGTCGCCCACCGAGTCGGCGCGTCTGGCCGCAGTATTGCCCTCTCCGCGCCGCTACGATGCGCGCCGGCCCGGCGCCTACGTGCAGCGACGCACCGCCTGGATCCAGCGGCAGGCGCGCCAGCTGGGCGGCGCTGCGTATCTGCAGGCGCAGTGAGGTGAGGACCATCGACGACGCCCAACTGCCGGCCGTCACCGAACGCCTCACGGTCGTGATCGCGGCCTTCAACGAAGAAACCAGCATTCCGCTGCTGCATCCGCGCCTGTGCGCGGTGCTGGCGGGCTTGCATGGCTTGCAGACGCATGTGCTGTATGTCGATGACGGCAGCACCGACGACACCTGGAACGTCTTGCAGGCACTTGCGCAGGAGGATGCGCAGGTCAGTGCGCTTCGGCTATCGCGTAATTTCGGCAAGGAAGTGGCGGTATCCGCGGGGCTGGATCATGTGCTGCCGGGCGCGGTGGTGCTGCTCGATGCAGACGGGCAGGATCCGCCGGAACTGATTCCCGAATTCGTCGCTCTCTGGCGCGCCGGCTACGACAATATCTTTGGGACGCGCATCTTTCGCGAGGGCGAGGGCTGGCTCAAGCGCGGCGCCGCACACGCGTTCTATCGCGTCATTGGGCGTTTGTCGCGCACGCCGATCCCGGCCGATACCGGCGATTTCCGGCTGCTTTCGCCTCGTGTGGTGCAGGCCCTGCAGCAGTTGCGCGAACGGCACCGCTTCATGAAGGGCTTGTTCGGCTGGGTGGGATTCCGTCAGGTGGCATTGCCGTACCGACGCGAGCCGCGCTTGTCCGGGAACAGCAAGTTCACGGTCTGGCGGCTATGGAATTTCGCGCTCGACGGCATCACCAGTTTTTCCACGGTGCCGCTGCGCGCGGCGACCTACCTGGGGCTGATGACCGCGCTGGTGGCATTTCTGTTCGGGGCCTGGGTGGTGGTCAAGGCGGCGCTGATCGGCGACCCGGTGGCCGGCTGGCCGACCATGATGTCGGTGATCCTGTTTCTGGGCGGTATCCAGTTGATTGCGTTGGGGTTGATCGGCGAATACCTGGGCCGGTTGTACGACGAGGCCAAGCAGCGCCCGCTGTACCTGGTCGATACCCACCGCGGCGCGGTGGGAGTAGTCTGCGACAACCAGACCAAGCGCGGAGCGGGCCATGCAGACCGTACGACAGCTGTTGGAGACCAAACAGGTTGAGGTGTTCGCGGTTGCAGCCGATGCCGCAGTGATCGAGGCGATTCGGCTGATGGCCGAAAAGGGCATCGGTGCGGTGCTGGTGATGGACGGGGAGCGGCTCGTCGGCATCGTGTCCGAACGCGATTACGCGCGCAAGGTGGTGTTGCACGATCGCTCGTCGGCCACCACCAGCGTGGCGGAGATCATGAGTACGCAGGTGGTGACGGTGTCGCCGTCGGAGACCGTGGAGCGCTGCATGCAGTTGATGACCGATGGCCGCTTCCGGCATCTGCCGGTGGTCGAAAACGGCCGCGTGCAGGGCGTGATCTCGATCGGCGACCTGGTCAAGGCGGTGATCGAGATGCAGCAGCGCGACATCGATCAATTGCAGCGCTATATCGCCAGCTGAGGGCGGCGCGAGCAGTTACTTGGCGTACTTGCCGCCGCAGTTGCTGTCCTTGCCCGGCCCTGGTTCGAAGGTGGCCAGCAGGGCGGCGGGCGGGGCGATCATGCCCAGGCCGATCGCGATGGCGCCACGCAGGCCGAGCGCCTTGTAGTCGGGATGAAACGACGGATCCTTGAAGGTTCCGCCCACGCGCAGCGGCGAGCGCAGGCTGAGGATGCTGCGGTCCTTCGGGCGCGGGCGCAGCAGCAGATCCAGGGTTTCCTCCTTCAAGCTGATGTTGCCCTCGCCGACGATGATGGTGTCGGTGCTGTCGAAGGCCAGGGCGCGCGATTGCATGAGCCCGTCCTTGACGGCGAAATCCCCGAACATGCAACGCACCGGAATCTGCCGGTCGGTGGTGAACAGGTATTTCAGCGATTCGGCGATGTCCAGGCCGGCCAGTTCCATGATCAGGTTGCCGACATGGCCGCGGCCCATGCCGACGCCGATCGAGCCGTCCGCGCTGCCGAGCATGGCGGCAATTGAATTGCCGCGGCCACGCAGATCCAGCGCGCCGCCGATTGCGCCTGAAGCCTGCTTGGCGAGCGCGGCATCCGGAAACAGCCGATCCAGCCGGATGCCGCGAATGCCTGCCTTCAGCTGCGTGACGATGACGGGGTTGCGCGCGTCCATGCGGATGGCCGAGCGGATGTCGCCACCGGCCACGCCAAAATTCAGCGGGTCCAGCTGCAGCAGACCGTCCTTCAACGTCAGCGACGCATCCATGTCGTCCAGTGGCCACGACGGCGCATTGATGCGCTGCGCGCGCCAGCGCACCTGTGCATCCATCGCGCGCAGTTTGGTCAGGTCGTAGGGCGTGGTCGGCAGGATCCGCGCGCTGGCGGCAAGTTGCGCTGCCTGTTGCTTCTGCTGTGCGTTGGCCGATTCGTCGCCACCTGTTTTGGGCGGTGCACCGACAAAACCGGCCAGGTCGTCGAAATCCAGCCGCCTGGATGCCAGGTCGGCGCGCAGCAACGGGCGTTTTTTGCGCAGGTCCACCTCGGCCGTGCCGGACAGATCGCTGTCGCCGGCGGTGCCGGTGAACTTCTCGTAGCGCCAGAGCTGGCCGTTGCGGCGCAAATGACCGTCTAGCTTGTATGGCGGCGTCGACGGCATGGCCACGCCGGTCAGCGGATACAGGTCCTGCATGTCCTGGCCGCTGAGCGCCATTTGCAGATCGAACACCTGGAACTGGAACGGGTTGGTCAAGGTGCCGCGCACGTGCGTGCGGGTGGCGCCGGCGCTGCCGCGCAGATCGATGCGGAACGGGTGCTCGCTCTGGCTCAGTTCCAGCGGCGAGGCAGTATTGCCCTTGAGCGTAAAGGGATAGCCCTTCCAGCGGCCCTTGCCGTCGATGCCGATCGGCGCTGCACGTTGGTCGCTGCTCGGTGGTGCGAGGCTGTTGATCGCTACATCCACGTTCGAGCTATTGGCTGCATCGATGTACTGCAGGCGCCCGTTGTTCACCAGCAGGCGGCCAAGGCGCGGCATGGTGCCATCGCCACTGTCCTGATCGAATACCCAGTTGCCGGGATGGGTGTCGTCGCCGGCTTCCAGCAAGAGGGTTGGGTGATCCAGGCGGATTTCCGGTAGACGCACCTTGCCGCGCAGCAGTGGCCACAACTCGACATCGATCTCGGCCGAGTTGAGCTCGGCCATCGGCCCGCGCTTGGACCATGCTGCGTTCGCCAGGCTCAGCCGATTGCCGCGCACGGTGGTCGTGCGGCCCAGCTTCACGTCAAGATAGCCGAGATGGAACTGGCGACCAGTCTTGGCGCTGACCACGCGCTCGACCGGACCGCGCAGCCAGTTCCACTGAAACAGCAGCACGAAGATCACCACGGCGGCGGCTACGATGGCAAGCCCGGCCAGCCAGCGTCGACGACGTGGGGTAGAGGGCGATGGTGTAGCTGAGGTGTCGGTCACGTTGTTCACGCGGGCCATGGTTGGCGATGCCTCGTGCACGGCGCGCGAACGCGCCGCAGGTCGCGTCTCACATCACCTGCGCTATCACCGCAACGAAGTGACAAGCACTGCCGGCCAGTACGAACAGGTGCCAGATCGCGTGGAAATAGCGCTGGGTATCGCGTTGGTAGAAATACGTGCCCAAGGTATAGAAGAGTCCGCCGGCCAGCAGCCAGCACAGAGACCAGGTATCGACCGAGCGCAGCAAGGGCTGGATCGCCACCACGATCAGCCAGCCCATGGCCAGATACAGCACCGTCGACAGCAGGCGGAAACGACCGGTGAAGAACAGCTTGAAGACCACTCCGGCGGCGGCGATCGTCCAGATGGCGGCGAACAATCCCCAGCCCCAGGTGCCACGCAAATTGATCAGCGTAAAGGGCGTATAGGTGCCGGCGATCAACAGGTAGATCGCGCAATGATCCAGCACCTGCAGGCGCGCTTTGGCGCCCGGATGCGGGATTGCGTGGAATAGCGTGGAGGCGACGTAGAGCAACACCAGCGTGGCACTGAACACGATGGAGGTGGCCAATTGCCAGCCATCGCCATAGATGGCGGCCAGTGTGATCAGCACCGAACCGCCTGCCAGGGCGGCGATGGCACCCAGGCCGTGGGTCACGGCGCTGGCGATTTCGTCGCGCAGGTCGGTCGAGGGGGAGGCGTCTGCGTTCATGCCAAAAAGGTACCGTAACTGCACGCAAATCGCATCGCCAGCCGTTGCGCTTCCTTAGCGATCCTGGTCTATGTCAGTCGATGGCCTTGGCGTGCGCGTGTTCGCGCGTTGCCGAGAAGCGCACATCCGGCGCACGTTCCTGCGCCAGCTGCAGGTTGACGCGCGTCGGTGCGAGATAGACCAACTGACCGGCCGCATCCACGCCCAGGTTGCCGGCGTTCTTCTCGCGGAATTCCTCCAGCTTCTTGGCGTTGTCGCAATGCACCCAGCGCGCGGTGGTGACGCTCACCGGTTCGAAGATCGCATCCACGCCGTATTCGTCCTTGAGCCGGTAGGCCACCACGTCGAACTGCAGCACGCCCACCGCGCCCAGGATCAGATCGTTGCTCATCAACGGGCGGAAGAACTGCGTGGCGCCTTCCTCGGACAGCTGCGCCAGGCCCTTCTGCAGCTGCTTGAGCTTGAGCGGGTCGCGCAGGCGTGCGCGGCGGAACAGTTCCGGCGCGAAGTTGGGGATGCCGGTGAACGACAGCGATTCGCCTTCGGTGAAGGTGTCGCCGATGGAAATGGTGCCGTGGTTGTGGATGCCGATGACATCGCCCGGCCACGCTTCGGCGGCGATTTCGCGGTCGCTGGCCATGAAGGTCAGTGCGTTGGCGAGTTTGAGTTCCTTGCCGCTGCGCACGTGCAGCGCTTTCATGCCGGCGGCGAACTTGCCCGAGCACACGCGCATGAAGGCCACGCGGTCGCGATGCTGCGGGTCCATGTTGGCCTGGATCTTGAACACGAAGCCGCTGAGCTTGGCTTCGGTCGCCTCGACGCGGCGTCCGGTGGTGTCGCGCGCCTGCGGCGGCGGTGCGTGCTCGATGAAGAAATCCAGCAGCGGCTGCACGCCGAAGTTGTTGACGCCCGAGCCGAAAAACACCGGTGTCTGCTGGCCGGCGCGGTAGGCCGCCAGATCGAAGGCGTTGCTGGCGCCCTGCACCAGTTCCAGTTCGTCGCGCAGCTCGGCCAGCATCTGCTCGCCGATCTTTTCGGCCAGGCCGGGCGCCTCCAGGGACGGGAAGATGGTCGAATCCTGGCGGGTGAAGTTGCGGCCCTGCTCGTACAGGTGCACTTCGCCGCTGATCAGATGCACCACGCCCTTCAGGCGTTGGCCCATGCCGATCGGCCATGTCACCGGTGCGCACTGGATGCCCAGCACGGTTTCCACTTCATCCAGCAGGTCGATCGGGTTCTTGCCTTCGCGATCGAGCTTGTTGATGAAGGTCATGATGGGTGTGTCGCGCAGGCGGCAGACTTCCATCAGCTTGATGGTGCGTTCCTCCACGCCCTTGGCGACGTCGATGACCATCAGCGCCGAGTCCACTGCGGTGAGCACGCGATAGGTGTCCTCGCCGAAGTCGGCGTGGCCGGGAGTGTCGAGCAGGTTGACGATCTTGCCCTCGTACGGGAACTGCATGACCGAGGAGGTGACCGAGATGCCGCGTTCCTTTTCCAGCGCCATCCAGTCCGAGGTGGCGTGACGGGCGGCCTTGCGGCCCTTCACCGATCCGGCCATCTGGATCGCACCGCCGAACAGCAGCAGCTTCTCGGTCAGCGTGGTCTTGCCGGCGTCGGGGTGGGAAATGATGGCGAAGGTGCGGCGGCGCGCGGCTTCGTTGGAGACTTCGGACATGGGCGGTGCGCGCCCGGTCGGACGCCTGCGGAAACTGAGGAAGCCGACGATTATAGCGGCTTCGGCGCAACGGGCCTTTGCGGACCGGCGGCCAGGTGGCATCGGGGCGCCGGGACGTCAGTGCTAAGGGGCCGGCGAGGGGAAGTGCAGCTCGCCCCGCGGGCCCCACATCCGGAACGGCACCGACACCAGTTGCAGATCGGCGTTGCGCTGCACCGAGAAATGCAGGTGCGCGGCGGTGCTGTAGCCGGTATTGCCTGAGGCGCCGAGCCGTTCGCCGGCGCCGACCCGCTGGCCGGCGTGCACTGCCACGCCGTTCGGGGCCAGATGGGCGTACAGCGCCATGCTGCCGTCGGCGTGCAGCACCCGCACCAGGTTGCCGCCGCCCGCGCCAGGGTCGTGGGCGCTGCTTTCAGTGACGTCTTTGCGTATCTCCATGACTACGCCCTCGCGCGCGGCCAGCACCGGCGTGCCCTGGGGGAGGGCGAAGTCCACCGAATACCAGTTGGGCAGATCGGCATGGCTGAACTGGCCGCCGAAGCCCTGATCCACCTGCACCGGCGCATCGCGGAACGGCAACTGATAGCCCGCCGGCTGCGGCTGCGCCTGAGGATCGCCAGGCACGATGTCGAGCTTGAGTCCCAGCCCACCCAGGGTGCGCTGGTTGCTGGCCGGGTACAGCCGTGCCAGCAGGCGACGCTCGTGCGCAGCCATCAGCACCGTGAGCGGCAGTTGCGGCACGGCGCGGTAATCCTCGTTGGGTGGAGCGCTCAGCCGGACCTGCGCAGGCCCGGACAGCGGGTTGGTCACCCATGCCAGATGGACCGGTGCCTGCCATTCCAGTTGCAGGGCCGGGCTGGTGCCCGTTGTGGCAGAGGCGACTGGCGTCGATAGGGTGCGCGACGCGGCCGGTGCCGCGCCGCCGTTCCAATGCCAGCGTTGTTGCGCAGCGGCGGGCGGCGCACCTGCCAGCAGGGCGGCGACCAACACCGGAATCATTACGGGCGAAAGAGAGCGGAAGACGCGGTGATGCACGCGATTGGCTTGAGCGAACGGAGCCGCAAGTATGCGGTGCATCACAGTGTCCGGTGGTATCGGATGAAAATATATCTTTCCATCCGCATGAAGCGATTGACATCGCAAAAGTGCGGTGGCATCTTAGCCTCACCATCGAGACCGGCGGAGGGACAGGCCCTTTGATGCCGGGGCAGCCAGCGGAGCGCGCAAGCGCCCGCGTTTGGTGCCAAATCCTGCGGGGACCTTCGCGTCCGCCGAAAGATGGTTCGAATCGTGCCTTGCGCACGTCGAACGCGAGCTCCCGCGAAGCTCGATGGCCGATCCACCCCGGATATCGCCATGAGCCTCGTGACCACAGCATCGCCAACGACCACTGATGACCTAGACACTCCCGCCGCCGACATCGACGGCGTGATCGCGTTGCGCGGCGACATCGCCGTGTCGTTGCCGATGCGCCATGCCGGCATGCGCGAGGTGCGCCTGCGCTACGAATTGATCGGCGCTGCCAATGCGCCGGTGGTGTTCGTCGCCGGCGGCATCTCGGCCCATCGGCACCTGGCGGCCAGTGCTGTGTTCCCCGAGAAGGGCTGGGTGGATGGCCTGGTCGGTGCGGGCCGCGCGTTGGACCCGTCATCGCGTCGTCTGTTGGCCTTCGACTTCCTCGGCGCCGACGGCACGCTGGATGCGCCGATCGACACCGCCGACCAGGCAGATGCCATCGCCGCGCTGCTCGACGCGCTGGGAATCGCGCGCCTGCACGGTTTTGTCGGCTACTCGTATGGCGCGCTGGTCGGGCTGCAATTCGCCACCCGTCATGCCGGCCGCGTCGGCACCTTGATTGCAGTGAGCGGGGCGCATCGCGCACATCCGTATGCCGCCGCGTGGCGCGCACTGCAGCGCCGTGCGGTGGCGCTGGGCCAGCTGCAGTGCGCGGAAAATCACGGGTTGGCGCTGGCGCGGCAATTCGCCATGCTCAGCTATCGCACACCGGAAGAATTCAGCGAGCGCTTCGATGCGCCGCCGGAAGTGATCAATGGCCGCGTGCGCGTTGCCGCCGAAGACTATCTGGATGCCGCCGGCGCGCAATACGTGGCCCGCACGCCGGTCACCGCGTACTTGCGCCTGTCCGAATCCATCGACCTGCATCGCATCGACCCGGCGCAGGTCAGCGTGCCCACCGTCGTGGTGGCGGTGGAGGGCGATCGCCTGGTGCCGCTGGCCGACATGGTCAGCCTGGTCGAAGGCTTGGGCCCGCGCGGCAGCCTGCGTGTGTTGCGTTCGCCGTACGGCCACGACGCCTTCCTGAAAGAAATCGATCGCATCGACGCGATCCTCACTACTGCCCTTCGCATTACCGGAGAAATCGCATGAGCTATCGTGACCCCGCCGACGCCCCCTGTACCGCCGCCACTGCCGCCGTGCGCGCAGGCATCGACCGCGATACCGCCTACGGCGCGGTGACCCCGCCGATCGTGCTGTCGTCGAACTTCTCCTTCGACGGGTTCGGCAACAAGCGCCAATACGACTACACCCGCAGCGGCAATCCTACCCGCGATCTGCTCGGCGAGGCCCTGGCCGAACTGGAAGGCGGCGCCGGCGGCGTCATCACCTCCACCGGCATGGGCGCGATCAACCTGGTGCTCAACGCGGTGTTGCAGCCCGGCGATACGCTGGTGGTGCCGCACGATGCGTACGGCGGCAGCTGGCGCCTGTTCAATGCGCTGGCCAGGAAGGGCCACTTCGCGCTGATCACCGCCGACCTCACCGACCCGCGTTCGCTGGCCGATGCATTGGCGCAGTCGCCCAGGCTGGTGCTGATCGAAACCCCATCCAACCCGCTGCTGCGCATCACCGATCTGCGCTTTGTCATCGAAGCGGCGAAGAAGGTGGGTGCGTTGACCGTGGTGGACAACACCTTCCTGTCGCCGGCATTGCAGAAGCCGCTGGAGTTCGGGGCGGATCTGGTACTGCATTCCACTACCAAGTACATCAACGGCCATAGCGATGTGGTGGGCGGTGCGGTGGTGGCGCGCGATGCCGAGCTGCATCAGCAGCTGGTGTGGTGGGCCAATGCGCTGGGCCTGACCGGCTCGCCGTTCGATGCCTTCCTGACCTTGCGCGGCCTGCGCACGCTGGATGCGCGCCTGCGCGTGCACCAGGAAAATGCCGACGCGATCGCTGCGCTGCTGGACGGGCACGCGGCAGTCAATCAGGTGTATTTCCCCGGCCTGGCGACGCATCCGGGCCATGCCCTGGCGGCGCGTCAGCAGAAGGGCTTTGGCGCGATGATGAGTTTCGAGTTGAACGGTGGCGAAGCGGCGGTACGCGCCTTCGTCGATGGGTTGCGCTACTTCACCCTGGCCGAGTCGCTGGGTGGCGTGGAAAGCCTGATCGCGCATCCGGCCTCGATGACGCATGCGGCAATGACCGCCGAAGCACGTGCGGCGGCCGGGATTTCCGACGGGTTGCTGCGGTTGTCGATCGGGATCGAATCGGCCGAAGACTTGCTGATCGACCTGCGCGCCGGTCTGGCGCGTGCCGAAGCGACCCTGACCGCCACCAATCGCAAGCAGGTCGACGCGTGAGCACTGCGCTGCCTGTTTCGCGCCGGGCTTCGGTGGCAGCAGTGACGCCGACACCACGGCTGGCCTTGCTGGGCACCGGGACGGTAGGGCGCGCGTTCGTGGCGCGCTATACCGCGCTGCAGGAGCGTCAGTTGCAGTTGCCGCGCTTCGACTGGTTGGCCAATTCGCGCATCGCCCAGGATTGCGGCGTGAGCGCGGAGCAGGCATTGCTGCAGGCCAACGCTGCGCCGCGTGGGCAGGCTGTGCTGCAGCCGTGGGCCGAAACCGTCGCGTTGCGTGCTGGCGACGTGCTGGTGGATGCCACGGCCAGCGATGTGGTGGCCGATTGGCACGTGGAGTGGTTGGGCCGCGGCGTGCATGTGGTGACCGCCAACAAGCTGGGCCAGGGCACGGCGTTGTCGCGTGCGCAGGCGCTGATTGCCGCCCGCCATGCCACTGGCGCGCATTATGGCGACAGCGCCACCGTCGGCGCCGGGTTGCCGGTGCTGAGCAGCGTGCGCGCCTTGGTGGCAGGTGGCGACCATATCCATTCGATCGAGGGTGTGCTGTCGGGATCGTTGGCCTGGCTGTTTCATCGCTATGACGGCAGCGGCGCGTTTTCGCACTGCGTGCGCGAAGCGGTGGCGTCGGGTTACACCGAGCCGGATCCGCGGATCGACCTGTCCGGCGAGGATGTGCGGCGCAAGCTGCTGATCCTGGCGCGTGCGGCCGGATGGCAACTGGAGGCCGAACAGGTACACGTGGAGTCGCTGGTGCCTGCCGGGCTCACCAGCGTGCCGATCGGCCAGCTGGATGCACGCCTGGGCGAACTGGATGCGGTCGTAAGCGCGCGCTGGCAGCAGGCACGCGCAGCGGGGCGGTGTCTGCGTTTTGTAGGCCGGGTGGACGCGCATGGCGCAAGCGTGGGACTGCGCGAGCTGGCGCTGGAGCATCCCTTGGCTGGCGGCGCCGGAACCGACAACCGTGTCGCGATCAGCAGCGACCGTTACCGCGAGCAACCGTTGTTGATCCAGGGCCCGGGTGCAGGTGCGGAGGTCACGGCAGCCGCGCTGCTGGACGATGTGCTGCGGATCGTGGCGGGTTGATGTTTGCGTTGCGCGGCAGAAGCGTTGGTTCTGTCGCGGGCTTAGCGCTGATTGGTGCGGTCGTCTTGGATGGCTGCGGCCTGTGCTGCGGTTGCCTGCCGTGGTCGTCTTCAAACGCTGCGTGATGGCCGCAACCGGCAGTGCCCGGGCTGCGTTGGCAGGAGAAGTAACGCACGGCAGCCGATTGCCGTGCGCTGTTGCAATTACTGCGCGATGGCCTTCAACAGTGCGGCATTGAAACGCGCGGGGTCCTGTACCTGCGGCGAGTGCCCCAGGTCGGCAAATTCGATCAGGGTCGCCTTCGGAATGGCCGCAGCTGCCTGCTTGCCCAGCTTGGTGTAGTCGCCGACGCGCGCCTTGACCTGCGGCGGTGCGGTGTCCTTGCCGATCGCGGTGCGGTCCTTGAGGCCGATGAACAGCGTGGTCGGTACCGTCAGCTTGGGCAGCTCATACACGACCGGTTGGTTGAACACCATGTCGTAAGTCAGCGCCTGATTCCAGGCGACCGCCTGCTTGCCGTTGCCCAGCGACATGCCGGCCTGCATGCGCGCCCAGCGTTCGAATTCGGGCTTCCATTGACCGGCGTAGTACACGTCCATCTGATATTTTTTGATGCGCTCGAAACTGCTCTTGAGCTCGTTGTCGTACCAGGCATCCACGCTGCGCCATGGAACGCCTTCGGCCTTCCAGTCTTCCAGTCCAATCGGGTCGACCAGGGCGAGGTGTTCGGTGGCCTGCGGGTACATCAGTGCGTAGCGGATCGCGAGCATGCCGCCCATCGAGTGGCCGACGACCACTGCGCGGTCGATCCCCAGTGTTTTCAGCAATGCGTGGGTATTGTCGGCCAGCTGCGCGAACGAGAACTGATAGGCGGCCGGTTTGCTGGATTTGCAGAAGCCCACCTGGTCCGGCGCGATCACGCGGTAGCCAGCCTTGCTCAGGGCCGCGATGCTGGATTCCCAGGTGGCCGCGCAGAAATTCTTGCCATGCAGCAGCACGGCGGTGCGTCCGTTCGGCTTGCCGGTGGGTGCGACATCCAGGTACGCCATTTCCAGCGGCTGCTGCTGCGAGGTGAACACGTACGTCTTGACCGGGTAGGGGTAATCGAAGCCTTCAAGACGCGGGCCGTAGCTGGCTTGCTGAGCCATCAGCGGGCCGCAGGCCAGGGTCAGTGCGAGTGCACAGGCGAGATGTCGCATCGTGTTCTCCATCCGGGGTCCGTGCCGGAAGGCTACAGGACGCACCGTGGTGGAGGCGTGGATCCGGGCAGTGCGACGGCTAGGGGGTGTGGTGGGCTGACTTGCCCTCATCCGCCCTTCGGGCACCTTCTCCCGCAGGCGGGAGAAGGGGGGGCTTCTGCGGAATGGCATGGCGATGCGGGCTTGTTTTCTGCCGCAGGCGCAGGCCGGGTGAGCGCTACTGCAGTGGCGCCAATTGCTGGATCAACCTGGCGTGGTGCGATGCGTTCTGATCGCATCATGCCACCGGCAGACTCAGCACTCGATGACGTTCACCGCCAGGCCGCCGCGGCTGGTTTCCTTGTATTTGTCCTGCATGTCGCGGCCGGTGTCGCGCATGGTCTTGATGACCTTGTCCAGCGAGACCTTGTGCTTGCCGTCGCCGCGCATGGCCATGCGGCTGGCGTTGATGGCTTTCACTGCACCCATCGCATTGCGTTCGATGCATGGGATTTGCACCAGCCCGCCGATCGGGTCGCAGGTCAGGCCCAGGTTGTGTTCCATGCCGATTTCCGCAGCATTTTCGATCTGGCCCGGGTTGCCGCCTAGCGCGGCGACCAGGCCGCCGGCGGCCATCGAGCAGGCCACTCCCACTTCGCCCTGGCAGCCGACTTCGGCACCGGAAATGGAGGCGTTCTCCTTGTAGAGAATGCCGATGGCCGCAGCGGTGAGCAGGAAATCGAAGATGCGCTGTTCGGATGCGCCGGGGCAGAAGCGGTCGAAGTAATGCAGCACCGCCGGGATGATGCCGGCCGCGCCGTTGGTGGGGGCGGTGACCACGCGGCCACCGGCCGCGTTCTCTTCGTTGACGGCGAGCGCGTAGAGATTGACCCAGTCCAGCGTGGTCAGCGGGTCGCGCATGGCCGCTTCCGGTTTGGACGACAGTTCGCGGTACAGCGCCGGTGCGCGACGCGACACGTTCAGGCCACCCGGCAAGGTGCCTTCCTGGCGGATACCGCGCTCCACGCAGGACTGCATGGCTGCCCACAGTTCGCGCAGTCCGCTGCGGATCTCGTCTTCGCTGCGCCAGCTCTTTTCGTTTTCGAACATCAGCGCGGCGATGCTCAGGCCGCTGCGCGCGCATTGCGCCAGCAGTTCGTCGCCGCTGAGGAACGGGTAGGGCAGCGGTGTCTCGTCGGCCACGATGCGGTCGTCGGCGGCGTCGTCCTGGTTGACCACAAAACCGCCGCCCACCGAGTAGTAATCGCGCGTGGCAATCACGCTATCGTCGGCGGTGTACGCGGTGAAGCGCATGCCGTTGGTGTGGTAAGGCAGCTTCTGCCGCTTGTTCATCGGCAGGTCGCGCTTCTCGTCGAAGCCGATTTCGTACTGCCCCATCAGGGCGATGCGCTTGCTGGAGCGGATGCGCTCCAGCGTGGCGGGGATGATGTCCGGGTCGATCAGGTTGGGGCGGTGGCCTTCCAGCCCGAGCAGCACGGCCTTGTCGGTGCCATGGCCGCGGCCGGTCAGGGCCAGCGAGCCAAAGACTTCGGCGCGGATGCGCACCACGTCCTGCAGGCGACCGGCATCGAGCAGCCAGCGATGCACGAAGCGTTCTGCGGCGCGCATCGGCCCCACGGTGTGGGAGGAACTCGGACCGATGCCGATCTTGAACAGGTCGAACGTGCTGACAGCCATGCTTGCCGGAGAGGTGAGCGTAAAGGCGGCTATTCTAGTCGGTCGGCGATTGCAGCATGGCTGCAGCGCAGCATGGGACCTTCCAATGGCCTTGACTCTTTATCAGCGCGACGAGTGCCACCTGTGCGACCAGGCCGTGGAGGCGCTGGCGCAGGCGCGCGCGGGCGAGTTCAGTAGCGTCTTCATCGACGACGATGCGGCGCTTGAGGCCGCTTACGGGGAGCGCGTGCCAGTGCTGCGCGATGCGGATGGGCGCGAGCTGGACTGGCCGTTCGACAGCCGGCGTTTGCGCGAGTGGTTGAATGCCGGCACGCGATGATGCGGCGTTTGCGCACCCGGTACGCGCCAGATTTGGATTCAGGGTGGCTGAAAAACGACTTCGCGCCGGCCTGGTGCAGAGCGGATGATCTGGGCCTTAGCTGCAGAGCGGCCGATCTGCCACTTGGCTGCAGGGCCCTTGCCCGCCCACCATCGCGGGACACGCCGTGAATCCGTCCATGGAGGCTCTTACGCGGCATCCATGCCGCGTAAGGTCCCGCGACGGTGGGCGGGCAAGGGCCTGTCGAGATGGTCGGTGTGCAGGATTTTCAGTAAAGCGGCCAGCAATCTGTCTGGTGCGGTGTCCTCGCCGATTGCGGGACCGTTGGCGGCATGGATGCCGCCACCGAGCCCCCATGGACGGGTTTACGGCGTGTCCCGCGAGCGGTGAGGGCACCGCGCCCGCGACGCCGCGAGTTTGCTGCCTTGCCCACCCACCATCGCGGGACACGCTGCAGGTACGTCCCTTTAAGCTCTTACGCGGCATCCATGCCGCGTAAGGCCTCACGACGGTGGGCGGGCAAGGACCAGTCAAGATGGTCGGTGTGCAGGGTTTTGAGTAAAGCAGCCAGCAAACTGTCTGGTGCGGTGAGGGCATCGCGCCCTCGACTCACTAAGCGTTTGACCTGCGCTTTTGACCACATCCAACAAGGTGCGGCTGACAAATTATTCTTGTCGGCCGCCCGTTCAAGGTGTCGGCCGCATTGATTCAACGGCACCACTGCTGCTCGCAGGGCACTCCATCGTGATCACCGTCCATTGCCGTATTTGGGCAATGCTGCAACACGTACGTGGCATCTTCGCAGGAGGTCATCTGTGAGCAATGCGTGCGCCCGCCACAGCTGTATTGAGAGGTGGGAGCAGATGCAGGAGCGGCCGCTACGTGCCGCTCCTGCGGCGACGTCTGCTCGGGTGCCGGTGCCGGAGTAAACGCATCGATCAGGTAATCGCGCTGCTGGTAGGCGAACGCCCCGCCACCGAGCACCAGCATCATGAGCAAGACCTTGCCAAGCCCGAGTTGTCCTTTTGCCGGCGTCGTGCGTGCCGTGTTGCGTCGCGCGGGGGCGTCATGCCTGTGCGCATGCGTACCGGCACGCACGACGCGCACCGCGCGCGGACGACCATCCGGACCAGGCTCGGTTTCGAAGGAGATCACTTCGCCGATGCGCGGCGCCTCGAGGCCGCGTGGGAACGCGGAAACATGCACGAACAGGTCATCGCCTGGCTGGGCCGGCGTGATGAAGCCAAAGCCACGATCGGCATTCCAGCGGGTCAACGTGCCGTGTGTGCGCATCGTCGGCGTCCTTTGGGCGAGTGCCGAGTCTAGCTGTCGCGCGGTGTCATTCAATCACCAGGCATAAAAAAGCGGCGGACCCGACGAGGTAGTCCGCCGCTCAGTGGCCGCGTCCGGTTGCGGCCTGTGGCCTTACTTCGCCTTCAACACGACCTTGGTGCTGATCGCGGTTTCGTTGGGGATGGTCTTGGTGTCGGCCCAGTCACCGCCGCCCACGCCGAAGTCAAGCCGCTTTACCACCGCCTTGCCTGCCAAGACGGGCTGCGCGCCCGGCGTCCAGGTGAAGGTCAGCGTGACCGGCTTGCTGACGCCGCGCAGTTCCAGGGTGCCGTCGGCCGCGTATTGATTGCCGCCGAGCGCACGGAATTTGTCGGCGCGATAGCGTGCGGTGGCAAACTTCGCGACGTTGAAAAAGTCCGGGCCTTGCAAGGTCGAATCGCGATCGTTGTTGCCGCTGATCGCGCTGGCCAGCGGAATGCGCACATCGAGCTTGGCTGCGGCCAGATTGGCCGGATCGAAACTCAGCGTGGTATCGAAGCCGGGGAACTTGCCGGTGAACACTTCGCCGTCGTACTTGCTGGCAAACACCAGCGTCGAGCCGGGGGCCTGGACGTAGTCGGCGGCCAGCACCGGCGCGGTGGCGAAGGTGGCGACCAGCGACGCGGCGACCAGCAGGGGAGAGGCGAACAACTTGGACGACATGGGGAATCCTTAGGGTTTGGAGGACAGCCAACCGCGTGGCAACATCCGCGCCAATGTGGCATCACGCTGGAAAATGTGGTGATACAGCGCCGCGCCGGCATGTGCCAGCACCACGGCGATCAACAACCAGAAGCCCCACTCGTGGATGGCGTGTGAGGTAGCACGTAGCTGCTCGTCCGGGCCACTGAGCTTGGGCACTGCGAACAGGCCGAACCAGCGGAACGGGCGCAGGCCGCTGCTGGAGTCGTACAACCAGCCCGACAGCGGCATGGCGAAGATCATGCCGTACAGCAGCCAGTGGGTAAGCCCGGCAATGCGCTCCTGCCAGCGCGGCGTGCCGGCCACCGGTGGCGGCGCGCCGGCGTACAGGCGCCAACCCAGCCGCGCGATCACCAGCGCCAGCACGGTCAGCCCCACCGATTTGTGCGCGGTGTAGACCCAGAAGTATTTCGGTGTCTTGGGCAGTTCGCCCATGGTCAGGCCGACGATGCCCAGCACCAGAATCAGCAAGGCGATCAGCCAATGCAGGGCCTGGCTGACACCGCCCCAGCGCTCGATGTTTTTCAGGGTCATGTTCGCGATTCCGGGCTGGCAGCTGCGTCAGGGCTGGTGGGTTCGGCTTGCGGCGGCGCTGTGTCGTCGTCGGTACGGCCTTCGCGCACGGCTTCGGCTTCGATGCGCAGTTCCACGGTGTCGCCGATCATCGATTTCCATGCATCGATCCCGAACTCCGCCCGGCTCAGCGTGGCGGTGGCCGAGAACCCGGCAGTGCGGCGAAACGGCGGCAGCGGGTGGCGCTTGAGCGCGTTCAGGGTGACGTCCAGGGTCACCGGGCGGGTGACGCCGTGCAGGGTCAGGTTGCCGGTGACCTTGGCGTGGTTCTCGCCGCTGGCCTCCACGCGCGTGGAGACGAAATGCGCGTCGGGAAAACGCTCGGCGTCGAGTAGGTTGCGTGCCAGGGTGGCCTGGTTCCACTTGGCATCGCCCAGGTCGGCGCGGTGCAGCGGCACCGTCACGTCCAGTCGTGCGGACGCCCAGTCGTCCGGGTCGAACACCAGCGTGCCGCTACTGCCCGACACGGTGCCCAGGGCCTTGGAAAAGCCGGCATGTTCGATCGCGAACAGCACGCGGGTGTGCACCGGATCCAGCGCATAGCGCACCGGTGCGGCGGAGGCGGCCAGGCTGGTCAGTGCCAGGGCGGGAAGCAGCAGGCGGGCGAAGGGCGTCATGGGCGGATTCTAGACACATCCCGGTGCCGCGCGCGCGGCTTGCGCTTGCAACGATCCATTGCGAGCATGCCGGCTGGACGTGGAAAGGATTCCCGCATGCGTGGTCTGTTACTGGGGTTGCTGGTTGCGCTGATGGCAGTGCCGGCCCTGGCCGAGGTGCCCGCGATCCCGCGCTTTCGCATCGTGGGCGCGGCCGAAGGGCTGCCCTCGACCATGATTACCGCAATCGCACAGGATCGTGCGGGCTATCTGTGGATGACCACCACCGATGGCCTGGTTCGGTATGACGGTGCCGAGTTCAAGGTATGGCGTAACGACCCGACCGATCGCTACTCGCTGCGCAGCAATGCCTTGCAGGCGATGTATATCGACGACCAGGATCGCATCTGGCTGGCGCTGGCGGGCGCCGGGCTGGCGATGCTGAGCGCCGATCGCAGCAAATTCACCGCATATCTGCCCGACGACGTTCCCGCGCTGGGGTCGGGAGATATCTATGCCATTGCCGGCCGGGGCGATGAGATCTGGCTCGGCATGTCGACCGGCAATGTCTTGCGCCTGGATGCCAAGGGGAATTTCAGCTCACTGGATCTGTCCAGGATGGAGGATCCGCTAGACCCCAATCCGGTCTACGCCCTGGCCCTGGACGACCGGGAGCGCATGTGGATCGGGACGCTCGGCGGTTTGGCGTACTACGACGGGCTGGCCCTGCATCACGTGCGACCGGATGGCGACGCCAGCGGTATCAATGCGCTGCAGTGGGTAGGGCAACGGCTATGGACCTCCTCGGATACCGGCTTGCGCTATATGGATTCCTCCGGGGGGTGGCATACACCCGCGTGGGCCTCGATGTTTGCGACAGGAAATCGGGTCTGGACGGTGGCCGATGCCGGAGATGGCGAATTCTGGCTCGGCACCGAGCAGGGGCTATGGCACACCCGTGCCGGTCATCCACCGGCGCCGGTCAACAACGGTGACCAACCATTGGTTTCCAATCGGCATGTCACCACGATCTGGCGAAGTCCGCACGGAGGGATCTGGGTGCCCCTGCATGGCCGTGGGCTCGCCTACCTGCGCGAAGACTGGCGTCGGACCGCAGCCTTCAAGCAGGTGAACGATCAGGGCAAAGGCATCTCCTGCAGTCTTGCGCCGGCCAATCGCTCTGGTGGCCTGTGGCAGTTCGATGGCAGTGGCAGGTTGTTGCGCTACGACACCTCGTCAGGCGCCTTGGTGCAGACCGGAGTCCAGCATCCGGATCTGCGCGAGATGGAAGTCACCTCTGCGCTGGAAGACCGTCGCGGGCAGCTCTGGCTCGGTAACAATCAGCATGCACTGTCGCGCCTGGATCTGGCGACCGGTGAGCTGACGCATTTCATCGGGGATGGACCCGCCGAGGCGGCGCTCTGGATCGGGGAGCCTGGCGATGGCACCGTGTGGGCAGCGTTCGAGCAAGTGATCCAGCGACGCGACCTCGTCAGTGGGCGCGTTCTGGAGACGATCTCCTCGAACGATCTGCATGGCCTGAAGGAATTGCCGTACTACCAGATCAACATGGGGCCGGATGGGCGCGTGTGGATCAGCGCTACCGGTGGCCTGTATGCCTGGCATGCCGAAACGCATCGATTCATGCTGGTGCCGGGGCTGGATGTCGACTTCATCCAGCGCTTTGTGGTCAAGGATCGCAATCGCATCTGGCTTTACCGCCCCGGTAGCATCGAGCACTGGGCGCAACGTAATGGCGTCTGGAAACGGGTAAGCCGCATTCGCGCTGCCGAAGGATTTCCCGCCATGGATGCCTACGGCTTCGAGCTGGACGCGCTCGGTCGTGTGTGGATGTCCGGCGCACGTGGCCTGTGGCGCATCGACCCGCGGACAACGCCTGCCAAGATCCGCAGTTTCAGTGCGCGCGACGGCTTGACCAGCCAGGAGTTCAGTCGCAGCTGTCTGCTGATGTCCAACAACGGTGTGCTGGTGGGCGGGACCGCCGATGGATTCACCTTGATGATCGACACCAATGCGCCGGATGTTCCCTCGTTTACCCCGCAGATGCGGTTGGAAGCGGTGAGCGTCCAGCAGGGCGACCGACGTCGCGCATTGCCGATCGGCGGTGGCTTTGCGCTGGTGCCGAGCGATCGCCAGTTGCGCGTCAATATGCGCCTGCTGTCTTTCATCGACCCGATGGCCAACCGCTACCGCACGCGATTGAAAGGCTTCGACACCGATTGGGTGGAGCATGGCGCTGCGGGCATGCGCGAATTCTCCTCGTTGCCACCGGACGATTATGTGCTTGAAATGCAGGGTGTCGATCCGCTCGGCAATGCATCGCAGGTGCAATCGTTGCGGTTTTCGGTGCTGCCACCCTGGTGGCGTAGCGACCTCGGTATTGCGTTGACCTGCATGCTCGGTCTGCTGCTGAGTGCATTGCTCGCCGCGGCCTACCGCCATCGCGTGCGCATGCGGGCGCAGTGGCAGCTGGCCCAGCACAAGCGCGAGCTGGCCGAGCAGGCGTCGTTGGCCAAGACGCGCTTTCTGGCGACCTTGGGGCACGAGGTGCGCACGCCGATGACCGGTGTGCTGGGAATGAGCGAGTTGCTGCTGCAGACACCGCTGGATGCGCGCCAGCAAGGCTATGCCGGCGCGATCCAGTCGGCCGGCAAGCACTTGCTGCGCTTGGTCAACGATGCGCTGGATCTGGCGCGGATCGAAGCCGGCAAGCTGCCGCTGGACAATCGCGATTTCGATTTGCGCCTGCTGATCGGTCAGGCGGTCGAACTGGTCCGTCCCAGTGCCGAGCAGAAGCAGCTGGCCTTCGAATGCGAACTGGACGACGCGCTACCGCCGGCACTGCATGGCGATGCCAGCCGGGTGCAGCAGATTCTGCTCAATCTGCTGTTCAATGCGGTCAAGTTCACCGAACGCGGCAGCGTGCAATTGCGCGTGTCGGCGTTGTCGCAGAGCCCCGCACAAGGCATTCGGTTGGAGGTGCGCGATACCGGTCCCGGCATGAGCGCCGAGCAACGTGGGCGCCTGTTCCAGCGCTTCGAACAGGCCGAAGGCGCACTGACCCTGGCCCGGCATGGCGGCAGTGGGCTGGGCCTGGCGATCTGCCGCGAGCTTGCTGCGGCGATGGGCGGGGTGGTGAGGGTCGAGAGCGAATTGGGGCAGGGCGCGTGCTTCGTGGTGGAGTTGCCGTTGCGTTGGGTTGCGACGTTGCCCGCGGCGGTAGCCACTCCGGCACACGCGGCCGCTGCCCGGGATCAGGCGCCGCTGCAGTTGCTGCTGATCGAAGACGACCCGACCGTGGCACAGGTGATCGTGGGCTTGCTGCAGACACGCGGGCACCAGGTCACCCATGTCCTGCACGGGTTGGCCGCCCTGGCCGAGGTGAGCACACGCAGCTTCGACGCGGGGTTGTGCGATCTGGATCTGCCCGGCCTCGACGGTGCTGCACTGGTGGCGCAACTGCGCGCACGCGGGGTGCGCTTCCCGATCGTGGCGGTCACGGCACGGTCCGACGCCGATGCCGAGCCGCAGGCGATGGCGGCTGGCTGCAATGGTTTCCTGCGCAAGCCGGTCACCGGCGAGCTGCTGGCCAACGCCCTGGCACGGGTGCTAGCCGACGCTGCGGACTTGCGGAACAGGGGCGAGGGCGCTGTCGACTAGGGGCAAGTGTGCGGTAGCAGGTACAGTGCAGTCCGGCCGGGGAGTGCGCGCGACCGCGCAGGTGGCTGGGACAAGGACGACGATGAAACAGGTAGTGCTGTTCGTGCTTGCCGTCATGGCGCTGTTGATCGGCGTGGAGGCAGCGGCGGTAAACCAGATCGAGACGCCGCGGATGCGTCGGTTCGGCCCGGCCGAAGGCCTGCCTTCGCGCATGGTGCTGGCACTGGCGCAGGATCGGCAGGGCTATGTCTGGGCGGCGACCAGCGACGGCCTGGCGCGCTACGACGGTATCGGCCTGCAGGTGTGGCAGCACGACCCGCACAACGCGCGCTCGATTCCCGGCAACGAGGTGGAAACGCTGCTGGTCGACGATCGCGACCGGGTGTGGCTGGGCGTCAACGACTCGCCACTGAGCATGCTCGATGCAGACCGTGCGGTATTCACCAGTTTTCCGGACGTTGCGCACGCCTGCGTCGGGCAGGTCTGGGCGCTGGCGCAGGCGCAGGGCGCGCTATGGATCGGAAGCAGCGGCGGTGGTCTGTGCCGCCGCGAGGAAAATGGCCGTATCACCGTCTTCCGTGCCACGCCCGATGCAGCGGACGGACTGCCCAGCGACACCATCATGAGCATGCTTACCGATGCACGCGGCCGGTTGTGGATCGGGACCGCAGGTGGGCTGGTGATGCGCGACGGTGATCGCTTCGTGCGCATCGCGCCGGACAGCCTGGGCACGATGGTGTTGAAGCTCAGCAAGGATCCCGATGGCACGCTGTGGGTGGGAAGCGGAAAGGGCCTGTATCGGGTGACACCGGCCGGGGTGCTCGAGCCTGCGCCCTGGGAAGGAGTCTCCGGCGTGCGTGCCGGCACCGTGGTGCACGACGTGCATGGCGGTTACTGGGTGGGTGCGGCCGATGGGTTTTTCCGTGTTGCGCCGGGCGAGACCAAACTGCGCGTCATGGAGGGTGATCGTGGCAGCGGCTTTCTGACCGCCCATAGCGGCGTGCTCGATGTCATGCAGGACGGTCAGGGCGGTTTATGGCTGGGGCTGATTTCGCAGGGCCTGGCCTATCTGCCGCCGGATTGGCGGCGCTTCTCCACGATCCAGCAGGCGCAGGGCAAGCCGCTGGAAAGTCTGTACCTGATGAACGCATCCGCCGACGGCGACAGCTTCCTGGTGACGACCGGCGAAGGGGTGTATCGCGTCGGCGATCAGGGCGAGGTCGTTCCCGTGCTGCACAGCGATGTGCTGGGGGGCCGCAGCGTGCAGTCGGTGCTGCCGGCCGGCGATGGCAGCCTGTGGGTGGCCCTGAGTGACGGCGTGCTGCGTTATCAACCCAGGACCGGCGAAAAACACGCGCTGGCGATGCAGTTCGGCACTTCCGACATCCATCGCGTGGAACTGATGACGCCGGGCATCGATGGCGAGTTCTGGCTGTCGATCGTCGAAGGCGGCGTGCAGCGGCGTGCGGCAGATGGTCGCCTGCTGGCCACATTCCGCTTCGGTACCGACCTCAGCGAGGTGGGCGGCATGGTGCAGCAACTGCTGGTTCGGCCGGATGGCTCGGCATGGGTGGCCGCCGGCGACGGGCTGTGGGTGTGGCAGGGCGAGCGTTTTCGCAGGGTGATCGGCGGCGCCGACGCTGTGCGTGAAGTCTATGCGTTGGCGTTCGTAACGCCGCACGAATTCTGGGCCGGGCGGCACGGTGCGATCGAGCGCTACCGCTGGGATGGCAGCCACGCGCGGCTGCTGGAGCGGGTGGGGCATGCCCAGGGCTTGCCCTCCACCGAGATCCGTGGGCTGGCGCTGGGCGGCACGGACACCGTGTGGGCGACCACGTCGCGTGGCCTGTACGCCTACCGGCGCGATCAGCCGCAGGTGCGCATGTTCGGGCAGCGCGACGGCCTGCCGGACAGCGAATTCTCGATGCGTCCCCCGGTCACCGGCCCGAGCGGGCAGGTGCTGGCGTTGACCACCAGCGGCATCGTGTTGTTCGATCCCGCGCAGGCCTTTGCGCCGGCACCGGTGGCGCGGCTGGTGATCGAATCGGTGCAGGTCCGCCGCAACGATGCCGAGCACCCGCAGCCGCTGCCGCACAAGGGCACGATCGTGCTGCAGGCGCGCGATCGCGACCTGCGCATCAGCGCGCGGTTGTTGTCGTTCGTCGATCCTGCCTCGGCGCGCTATCGCTACCGTGTGGAGGGCTACGACGCGGGCTGGGTGGAGCAGGGCGCCACCGGCGAACGCGTGATGTCGCGGCTGCCGCCAGGCGACTATCGCATCGACGTGCAGGCGCGTGCCGGCGACGGCGACTGGATCGCCGCACCTTCCCTGCACCTGCAGGTGCGTCCACCGTGGTGGCTGAGTACGCCGGCGCAATTGGTCGCGGTGCTGTTGGGCGTGCTGCTGCTTTGTCTGGGCGTATGGGGATGGCGGCGACGTGTGCGTCGCCAGCAGGAGTGGGTGCTGGCGCAACAGCGCCAGCAACTTGCCGAGCAGGCCTCGATCGCCAAGTCGCACTTCCTGGCGACGCTGGGGCATGAGGTGCGCACGCCGATGACCGGTGTGCTGGGCATGAGCGAGCTGCTGCTGGCCACGCCGCTGGATGCCAGACAGCGCAGCCACGTCGATGCGATCCGCAAGGCCGGCGCGCATCTGCTGCGGCTGGTCAACGATGCGCTGGATCTGGCACGGATCGAAGCGGGAAAGCTGGAATTGGTGCCGCAGCCCTTCGATCCATCGCAGCTGACCCAGGAACTGGCCGATTTCATGCGGCCCATCGTCGAGGCGCGTGGGCTGCGGTTTCATTACCGCAATCAGCTGCCCGCCACCCTGTCAGTGTCGGGCGACGCCACGCGGGTGCGGCAGATCCTGATCAACCTGCTCGGCAATGCGATCAAGTTCGTCGAGCGCGGTGAAGTGGGGCTCAGCGTCAGTCGGCATGGCGACTGCCTGCGCTTCAAGGTCCGCGATTCCGGTCCAGGGATCGGGCCCGAGCAACAGAAGCGTCTGTTCCAGCGCTTTGAACAGGGCGAGGGTGCGCGCACCAGCTCGCGCTATGGCGGTAGCGGGTTGGGGCTGGCAATCTGCCAGGAACTCACGGTGGCGATGAAGGGCCAGATCCGTGTCCGCAGCCGATTGGGTGTCGGCACCCAGTTCACCGTGGATCTGCCGTTGCCGATCGACCGATCGGCCCCGCGCAGTGCTGCCGGCGAAACACGCACCCCGGCCGGTGCGCCGCTGCGCATCCTGCTGGTGGAAGACGACCCGACCGTGGCCGAGGTGATCAGCGGGCTATTGATCGGGCGCGGCCATCGCGTGGTGCATGCCGCACACGGTCTGGCGGCGTTGTCCGAAGCGGTCGATGGTGGCTTCGATATCGCGCTGCTGGACCTGGATCTGCCGGGCCTGGACGGCTTTGCGCTGGCCTTGCAGCTGCGCCGGCTGGGTCACGGCTTCCCGTTGCTGGCGGTCACCGCACGCGCCGATGGCGATGCCGAACGCCAGGCGCGCAGTGCCGGCTTCGACGGATTCCTGCGCAAGCCGGTCACCGCCGATTTGCTGCTGGAAGCGATCGCGGCTGCGCGCGACGCGGCGAGTGCGTGCGCGGCACTCGCCGATGGCGCTGCATCGGGCGTCTCCAAGTGAGGCAGTGCGTACTTGCTCATGCTCGATGCGGCCCGCACTATGCTGCGACCTGCGGTGAAATTTTTATGCCACGTCTGCGTTTTTGTTCCAATTTCAGTCGCACCCTTGCTGCACTGTGGTTGGTCCTGTTGATCACAGCGGTGCCCGTGCTTGCCTCTGCGGCAGTGCCGACGACTCCTGTGCCGATCCAGCTCACCGTGGCCGACGGACTTCCTTCCAACACGGTCAATGACTTTGCCGAGGATAGAAACGGCTACCTGTGGCTGGCAACCGCCGATGGTCTGGCCAGGTTCGATGGGCGGAGTTACCGCATCTGGCGGATGGAAGACGGGCTGACAGACAATTTTGTCTGGGCCCTAGGAGTCGATGCAGACGACGGGGTGTGGGTCGGTTTGGATAATGGTGGCGTGGGTGTTCTGGACGCAAAACGACGCCTATTCAAACCGTTGGAGAGCGCACAGTTTCCTGAGCTCAGACGCAGCACCGTGTGGGCGATCGCGCAGACGCCCGACGGCGATCTATGGTTTGGAACTTCAAGAAACGGCCTGTATCGGCGGCGCTCGGACGGCAGTATGCAGCGCTTTACGTTTGTGGCAGACGATGCGAAGAGCTTGCCGGGAAACAACGTCGCCGCCTTGCGTGTCACGCCTGACGGGTCGTTATGGATTGGAGGCAACTCAGGCGTGGCGCGCTGGACAGGTAAAAACTTTGAGCGTGTAAAGCTGCCTGGAAACATGCAATATTCTAACGGGATGCGACTGGATTCGCGTGGGACTCTTTGGGTCACTGACGGAAATTACCAGCTATATCGGCTGAATTCAAAAAGGCAATTTGTAACGCAGCCTTGGTATGAAAATAAAAAAGATCAACGTGTTATAGGTGTGTTACTGCGTGATCGGGCCGGGCGCTATTGGCTGGATACGATGGGCGGTCTAGGGATATCGAATGGTAAGGATGTCGTTAACGTACCGATCTATAGCCTTTCTGCCCATGGGCTGATAAAGCCGAGTTGGTCCAGTGCCTACGAGGATCGTGAGGGTGGCATATGGTTTGCCAGCCTTAATGGTGGTCTTTGGCATTTGCCTCCTAATTGGAATACTTTCGCGGTACTGTCTTATCACACCGTCGATCGTCAATCGATTTCCAATCCGTTCGTAAAGGCTTCGGCAGTTTCCGCATCTGGCGGAGTGTGGATTGCCGGGACGCGTGGCGTTCTTGAGCGTTTAGATCCAAATAGCGGGGTGGTGGAACGTCATTTGCAACCAATCTATGAATTGCGCTGGCCAACGTCCCTGGTCGAAAGTCGAAGCGGCTACGTTTGGATAGGTCTTCCTGAATCGCTGGTCCGCTATGATCCGCGCACCAAACAACGGAAGCGCTGGCCGCTTTCTACCGGGTCGGCATCGATGAATTACGGCAATCCGGAACGCCTGGCGCTGGATGCGCAGGGTCGGTTGTGGATTTATCTGACCAATGCCGGACTGCAGATTCGCGACGGCGAGGGACGGCTCATTCGGGAGATAGCGCACGGAAGTCATGGCCTTGAGACCGCTAACGTCTATGACCTCAGGCTCGGTCCCGATGGGCAAATGTGGCTTGCCAGCTCGACTGGTTTAAGGCGCTGGGATCCGAAAGCCGATACTTTCGTCATGGTGCGAGGTGCACCTGCTTCAACGAATTATGTGTTCCGTTTCACCGACTCGGGCGTTGTCTGGATCGGGTTGATGGGTGAGTTGCGGCGCTACCTCTGGGATGGCACGCAACTCAAACATCTGGACACGATCGACAGGGCACAAGAGTTTCCCATGGTGGCGCCTAATGGACTTGTGGTGGACGGTGCCGGCGTGGCCTGGGTATCGAGCGCGCGAGGTCTGATCAGAGTGGACCCCGCCAGCAAAATGGTGCGGGTCTACGGGGTTCATGACGGACTTCCCAATCAGCAGTTTCAGGAAAACACACTCGTACGCGCAACTGGCGGGCAGATTCTGGGCGGAACACCTGATGGTGTCGTGCTGTTCGATCCAACCCAGATGCGTCCGAATACACGCCAGCCGCCGCTGCTGATCGAGCGCGTAGGTCTGCGCCGTGGCGAGCGCGGACTGGATGTCACCGGTGTGGAGCCGCTACAACTGCAGGACGGCGATCGCGATCTGCATATCGTCGCGCGCATGCCGACCTTCACGCATTCGGAGTCAACCAGCTACCGCTTTCGTTTAAGCGGTTACGACCCGGACTGGATCGACGTCGGGCCCGGTGGCGAGCGCCTGTTTTCGCGCCTGCCTTCCGGGCATTACACGCTGGAAGTGCAGGGGAGGACGGCAGACGGCATCTGGTCAGCGAGCCAGACCTTACGTTTTCAAGTATTGCCGCCATGGTGGCTGTCGCCGTGGGGCTTGGGCCTGCTGGCCCTGTTGAGCGTATGCGTCGTCGTTGCGGCCATTTTGTTGTACCGCCGCCGTCTACGACGCCTGAATGCCTGGCAGTTGGCGGTGCACAAGCAAGAAGTCGCCGAGCAGGCGTCACTGGCCAAGACGCGGTTTTTGGCAACGCTCGGCCACGAGGTACGCACGCCGATGACCGGCGTGCTGGGCATGAGCGAGTTGCTGCTCAAGACCTCGCTGGATACCAAGCAGCGCAGCTATACCGATTCCATCCGTCGTGCGGGCGCGCATCTGCTGCGGCTGGTCAACGATGCGCTGGATCTGGCGCGCATCGAATCCGGGCGGCTGGAACTGGATCTGGAGCCATTTTCGGTGCGCCAGCTCGTGGCCGAGGTCGAAGCGCTGATGGCGCCATTGGCTCAGGAGCGCGGCCTGCGGTTCAGCCTGGAAATCGGCCTGTTTGGCGATATCACTGCCAGCGGCGATTCGACCCGCATTCGGCAGATCCTGCTCAATCTGCTCAGCAACGCGATCAAGTTCACCGAGCGCGGCGTGGTTGGCCTGAAGTTGACCACGCTCGGTTCCTATCAGGGCCTGCGGTTTGAGGTGGCCGACACGGGGCCGGGCATCAATGCCGAACAGAAGGCGCGTCTGTTTCAGCGCTTCGAGCAGGGCGATGGCGCCAAGACCAGCTCGCGCTACGGCGGCAGTGGTCTGGGCTTGGCGATCTGCCAGGAACTGGCCCTGGCGATGGGCGGGCACATCGAGGTGATCAGCCGGCTCGGCGCCGGGACGAGGTTCGTGGTGGATCTGCCGCTGCGCTGGGTAGCTTCGGACGCGACGCTCGGCGGCGAAGCGGGGCGTGCTGGCGCTGCGGTCGCGCCGCAGCGCATCCTGCTGGTGGAGGACGACCCGACCATCGCCGAGGTCATCGTCGGCCTGCTGCGCGCGCAGGGGCACTCGGTGGTGCATGCGCCGCACGGTCTGGCCGCATTGACCGAAGCTGCCGACAATACGTTCGACCTGGCATTGCTGGATCTGGATCTGCCCGGGCTGGACGGGTTCGCGCTGGCGCGGCAATTGCGCGTGTTCGGCTACGAGATGCCGCTGATTGCGGTGACTGCGCGTTCGGATGAAGCCGCCGAACCAGGTGCGCAGGAGGCCGGGTTCGATTGCTTCCTGCGCAAGCCGCTGACCGGCGACATGCTGGCCGACACCATCGCCGAGGCGTTGCGCAGCAAGCGCTGACAGGCAGCGCGGATGCCCCTGCCTGAGCGAACGCTGATTGGCTGCGATGCAGCGCGTTCGCCAGGGAACGGGCTGTTTGAACCGTCATTCAAGGCCGTGATGATTTGGCCAGGGCACGAAGGCCCTGTCGGCACACTGTCAGTCTTGCGCTCGCTGTTCGCGACCACTGCGGCACAGGGCGGGTGTTGCAACGACGCTACCGCACGCATCCTGGAGAGAGGTGCATGCGCAGCCGTATGCGCAGATTCGGGCTTGCCCGCATTGCGCGTGGCCCGCACTATGCGCCGACTTGTCGTGAAACTGATCCGGTGCGCTCTCTATCCCGCTTGCCCCATTGGCTGCTCGCTGTGCTCTGGGTGTGCCTGTGTCTGGCAGTGCTTCCCGTAAAGGCGCGTACGCCAGCGACCCCGGTACCCATCCAGCTGACGATCGCAGACGGACTGCCGTCCGACACGATCAATGAACTGGCCGAGGACAAACAGGGGTATCTGTGGCTTGCCAGCGATGACGGCTTGGCCAGATTCGATGGCCGCAACTACCGTATCTGGCGAATGGAAGATGGCCTGGCCAGCAACGTGGTCTGGACCGTCTGCGTCGATACCAAGGACCGGGTGTGGATGGGCTTCGAGGATGGCGGCGTTGGCTATCTGGAAGCGAATACGCGCACATTCAAGCGGCTGGAGGATCCGCATTTTCCGGAACTGCGCGACATGATGGTGTGGGCGTTGGCACAGACGCCAGATGGCGAGGTCTGGATCGGCACTGCGAAGCAAGGGGTGTATCGGTATCGGCCCGACGGGCGGATGCAGCACTTTTCCGCCAGGCCAGACGATCCCAATAGTCTGCCGTCCGACAACGTCGTCGGTATCGAAGTTGCGCCTGACGGTTCCTTGTGGATCGGCACCTGGGGCGGACTTGTGCACTGGGATGGCCGACGCATGGAACGCGTGCCGCTCCCGGGGCCATCCCAGGCAGTCAACCGGCTGTACCAGGAGCCCGACGGCAAGGTGCTGTGGGTTGCCGATATTGAGGGCAATACAGTTCAGTTCAACACCGTCGGGCGGTCCACCCCGCGCCCCTGGCACAGCGTCACGGCCACGCCGGAGGTCAAAGGCGTGCTGCTGCGCGATCGACTCGGGCGCTACTGGCTGGATACCAAGACCGGCCTGGGGATGAGCGTCGACGGCGGTGCGATCGAACGAGTGCCGGTCTACAGTTTTTCAGCGCACGGTCTGGTCAACCGGAACTGGATCACTTCCTACCAGGACCGCGAAGGAGGGCTGTGGTTTGCCAGCCTGGAGGGCGGGCTGTGGCATCTGCCCCCGCGTTGGGACACCTTCGCGCTGTTCTCGCATCGTGCAGATGACCCGCAGTCCCTCGCCAATCCCTCGGTGGTTGCGACAGCGCCTTCGATCACGGGCGGAATCTGGCTGGTCGGCACGCGAGGTGCTCTTGAGCACTTCGATCCAGCCACCGGCCAAGTGAAGCCATATCTGGTCCCGGTCGATCCGGAACGCGTTCCCGACACCATCATTGAAAGCAGGCAGGGGATTGTCTGGATCGGTGTACAGGGGACGCTGATTCGATACGACCCGCAAACCCGCGAGGTCAGGCGTCGGCCGCTGCTCGAGCACATGGAAGATCCCGCAGCCGACCCCGAAATCGCGGGCAGACCGGGCAGGATGGCCGAAGATGCGCAGGGTCGCATCTGGGTCGCATTGCTGACGTATGGGGTGCAACTGTGGAGCAGCGAGGGCAAGCTGCTCAGGACGATCGACTATGCCAGTCACGGGCTGAAAGCGCTGAGCGTCCTGGACATGCGTGTCGGACCGGATGGACAGATCTGGCTGAGCAACAATGCCGGTCTCTGGCGCTGGGACCCGCAGGCCGATCGGTTCGTTCCGGTACGCGGCGCGCCGTCCCTGCCCACCTATGTGTTTCGGCAGGGCGATGGCGGCATCGTCTGGGTTGGATTGGCGGGAGAATTGCGGCGTTATCTCTGGGACGGCACCCAGCTCACGCATCTGGATACGGTGGGAAAGGATCAGGAGTTTCCAAGGGTGTCGCCGACCGGCCTGGTGGTCGATGCCGGCGGTGTGGCCTGGGTCTCCAGTCACCGTGGGCTGATTCGGGTCGATCCGGGCAGCAAGCTGGTGCGCGTGTACGACGTGCATGATGGACTTCCGAGCTCGCCCCTGCAGGTGGCGACACTGGTGCAGGCCAGCACGGGGCAGATCCTGGGAGGGACATCCGACGGCGTCGTGGTGTTCGACCCGGCCATGATGCGTCCGAATTTACGCCGCCCGCAGTTGTTGATCGAACGCGTCAGCCTGCGACGGGGTGAACGCGAAGTGGATGTCACCAACAAGGCGCCACTACAGGTGCAGGACGGCGATCGCGACCTGCATATCGTTGCGCGCATGCCCACGTTCACCAATCCCGAGTCCACCAGTTATCGCTTCCGCCTCAGCGGTTACGATCCGGACTGGATTGATGTCGGCGCCACTGGCGAGCGCCTGTTTTCGCGCCTGCCATCGGGACATTACACGTTGGAAGTACAGGGGCGCACCGCAGACGGCATCTGGTCGGCGAGCCAGACCTTGCGTTTTCAGGTGTTGCCGCCATGGTGGCTGTCGCCGTGGGGGCTGGTAGCGCTCGGCCTGCTGTCAGTGTGTCTGTTCGCCACGGCGGTCTTGCTCTATCGCCGTCGTCTGCGCCGCTTCAATGCCTGGCAGCTGGCCGTGCACAAGCAGGAGTTGGCCGAGCAGGCATCGTTGGCCAAGACCCGCTTTTTGGCCACGCTGGGACATGAAGTCCGCACGCCGATGACCGGCGTGATGGGCATGAGCGAGCTGCTGCTCAAGACCCAGCTCGATCACAGGCAACGCAGCTACACCGAATCGATCCGGCGCGCGGGCGCGCATCTGCTGCGATTGGTCAACGACGCGCTGGATCTTGCACGTATCGAGTCCGGGCGACTCGAGCTGGATCTGCAGCCGTTCTCGGTGCGTCAGTTGGTGGCCGAGGTGGAGGCCCTGATGGCGCCGCTGGCACAGGAACGCGGCCTGCGTTTCAGCCTGGAAGTCGCCCTGCTTGGGGACATCACCGCCAGCGGCGACCCTACCCGCATCCGCCAGATTCTGCTCAATCTGCTCAGCAACGCGATCAAGTTCACCGAGCGCGGCGTGGTCGGTCTGAAGCTGACCACCTTGGGGTCGTATCAGGGCCTGCGTTTCGAAGTCGCCGACACCGGCCCGGGCATCAATGCCGACCAGAAGGCGCGGCTGTTCCAGCGCTTCGAGCAGGGCGATGGCGCCAAGACCACCTCGCGCTACGGTGGCAGCGGCCTGGGTCTTGCGATCTGCCAGGAACTGGCCCTGGCGATGGGCGGGCATATCGAAGTGATCAGCCGTCTCGGCGCCGGGACGCGGTTTGTCGTGGACCTGCCGCTGCGCTGGGTCACCTCCAACGCTGCGCTCAGCGGTGAAGTGACGCGTGCCGGCGCGGCTATCGCGCCGCAGCGCATCCTGCTGGTTGAGGACGACCCGACCATCGCCGAGGTCATCGTCGGCCTGCTGCGCGCGCAGGGGCACTCGGTGGTGCATGCGCCGCACGGTCTGGCCGCATTGACCGAAGCTGCCGACAATACGTTCGACCTGGCATTGCTGGATCTGGATCTGCCCGGGCTGGACGGGTTCGCGCTGGCGCGGCAATTGCGCGTGTTCGGCTACGAGATGCCGCTGATTGCGGTGACCGCGCGTTCCGATGAAGCTGCCGAGCCCACCGCCAAGGAGGCCGGCTTCGACAGTTTCCTGCGCAAGCCGCTGACCGGCGACATGCTGGCCGACACCATCGCCGAGGCGTTGCGCCGGGGCCGCCCGCGCGAGGACATCTAGCGATGTTCGCCACTGACGGCGCCGCTGCCATGCATGCCGTAGCGCCTGATCGAAGGCATGTCGCCGATTACTCGGCCACCGCCTCCACTTCTTTCGGGTGCGGCCGCGTCTCGGCCAGCTGCCAGAAGATCAGCGTCGACGACAAGGTGATGCCACCCACGCACAGGAAGGTGGCATGCAGTGCCGCCGTAGCGCCATGCGTATCGCCCAGATGGGTGTTGAATGCCGCCAGCAGGCTACCGGCGGCCGCCGCGCCAAAACCGGTCGCCAACATCATCACCATCGACAACAGGCTGTTGCCCGGACTGGCCTGATCGCGATCCAGGTCGCGCAGGGTGACGGTATTCATGACGGTAAATTGCAACGAATTGACACCGCCAAAGCAGGCCAGCTGCAGCAACCGCAACCACAACGGCTGCCCTACATCGATCAGTGCGAAGCTGGCCATCGCCAGCCCGACCAGCACGGTATTGACCATCAAGGTGTTGCGGTAGCCGAAGCGGCCGACCAGCTTCACCGCAGCGCGTTTTGCGGCCATCCCGGCCAGCGCCACCGGCACCATCATCAGCCCGGCGTTCATCGGGCTCATCTCCAGGCCCACCTGCAGCAACAACGGAATCAAAAACGGCATCGACCCGCTACCGACGCGCGCGAACAGGTTGCCCAGGATGCCGATGCGATAACTCGCCACCTTGAACAGCGCCAACGGAAACAGCGCGTTGCCGGTATTGCCCGCATGCAGCCAGTAGCCGGCCAGCGCAGCCAGCCCGCCGATCGCCAGCAACATCACAAACGCATGTCGCAGCCCCAGTTCGGAAATGCCATCGAGCGCCAGCGACAACGCCACCATGCCGAAGGCGAGCATCAGATAGCCCACCAGATCGAAGCGCCTGCGTGCATCGCCGTAATGGTCCGGCATGATCTTCAGCGCGGCGATGAAGCCGACGATGCCGATCGGCAGGTTGATCAGGAACACCCAATGCCAGGACGCCACTTCCACCAGCCAGCCGCCCAGTGTCGGGCCGATCAACGGGCCGATCAACGCAGGGATGGCGATAAAGCTCATGGCGCGCAGGAAGTCCTCGCGCGCCACCGTCTTGAGCACCGCCAGCCGACCCACCGGCAACAACATCGCACCGCCAATGCCCTGCACGATGCGTGCGCCGACCAGCTGCGGCAGCTGTTGCGCCGCCGCGCACAGCAACGAGCCCAGCGTGAACACGATGATCGCAGCCAGGAAGGTGCGCCGTGTCCCGAAGCGATCGGCGATCCAGCCCGATGCCGGGATGAACATCGCCACCGCCAGCGCGTAGCTGAAGACCACCGATTGCATCTGCAGCGGGCTTTCGTGCAGGCTGTGCGCCATCGACGGCAATGCCGTGTTGACGATGGTCGCATCCAGCATCTGCATGAAGATCGCCAGCGACACCAGCCACAGCAGCGGCTTGATGGTGGCGTAGGCGCGCAGGACGGGAGCGGGCTGAGACATGGTGAGCGCCGTCGAAGGGACGGCGCATTATCCCCGCGCTGGTGTGCACGAACTCAGAAAAACATGCGCGTGTGCTTCGGCCGCTGAGCGCGCCTGCCGCTTGCCGGTACTGAGTGGGAGCGCGATGTCGTATCCGGGGGCCGAGACCGTGCTTCAAGCACCGCTCCTGCGGGAGAGGGGACGAGGCGAAGCCACGCAGTCAACAACTCGCGACGCGGGTGCTTGCACGCGTACCGGCGTCGGATACGTCGCGAGAATGTCCTCGTAGGCGCTTGCGCGGCATCCATGCCGCAGAAGGTCCAAGGCCGGCCTGCGTGCAGGCGCCGCCGATCATTGCCGGTGGCTGAAAGAAAAGCTGCGGCTGCTTGAATGATCGGTCTGAGCGAGCCACAGACAGCACTGACCGCGCGCTGTCGGTCGTGCCTGCATCAGCGCTTGCTCAGGCTCTGCACCGCTTCCACCAGCACGCCGACATGCTCCGGGTTCATGTCCGGCGACATGCCGTGGCCGAGGTTGAACACGTGGCCCTCGCGCGAGCCGCCATTGCCCTGCGCGTAGCTGTCCAGGGTCTTGCCGACTTCGGCGCGGATCGCTTCGGGCGAGCCGTATAGCGTGGCCGGGTCCAGGTTGCCCTGCAGGGCGACGCGGCCGCCGGCGCGCTGGGCGGCGTCGGCCAGCGCGATGGTCCAGTCCACGCCCACCGCTTCGGCGCCGCTGGCGGCCAGCTCGCTCACGTAGGCGCCGTTGCCCTTGCCGAACAGCACCAGCGGGGTGCGCTGCGCACCGTCGCCGCGTTCGAGTTCGTGCGCGATGCGGGTGAGGTAGGGCAGCGAAAATTCGCGGTACATCGCCGGCGACAACACGCCACCCCAGGTGTCGAACACCTGCAGCGCCTGCGCACCGGCGGCGCGTTGCGCCGACAGGTAGGCAATCACCGCATCGGTCACCGTGCCGAGCAGGTGGTGCAGCACCTCCGGGGCGTTGAAGGCCATCGCCTTGATGCGCGCGTATTCCTTGCTGCCGCCGCCTTCGATCATGTAGCAGGCCAGCGTCCACGGGCTGCCGGAGAAGCCGATCAGCGGCACCGCGCCATCCAGCTCGCGGCGGATCAGGCGCACCGCATCCATCACGTAGCGCAGCTCGGTTTCCATGTCCGGCACGCCCAGGCGATGGATGGCGGCGGCATCGCGCACCGGGTGACGGAACTTGGGGCCTTCGCCTTCGACGAAATACAGCTCCAGGCCCATCGCATCGGGGATGGTCAGGATGTCGGAAAACAGGATCGCCGCATCCAGCGGAAACCGCTGCAGCGGCTGCAGGGTCACTTCGCAGGCGATGTCCGGGTTCTTGGCCATGCCCAGGAAGCTGCCGGCGCGCGCGCGGGTGGCGCGGTATTCCGGCAGGTAGCGGCCGGCCTGGCGCATCAGCCACACGGGGGTGCGGTCCACGGGCTGACGGTTGAGGGCGCGCAGCAGGCGATCGTTCTTGAGCATGGGAGGTGTGTCCTCAGCGCGGCGCGTCGGCGCCGCCGGTGATGAGTTGGAAGCCGCGTTTGAGTTGGGTGTCGCGGGCCTTTTCGAAGGCCCGGTCGGCCTCGTCCTGCAGCAGGTACTGGTCGCGTCGCAACTGCGAGCGTCCACCGATCTCGCCGCTTTCGCGCAGCAGCTCCCAGCCACCGAACAGGTCCGGTTGCAAGGTCAGCTGGACGTAGCGAAGCGGCTCGTTGCCGCCGGAATCGTGTTGCAGGAGGATGCGCATGCGGCCGATTGTAGCCGGGCAGTGCTGAAGGCTGGGGGCAGTGGGCGCGCTGCGCTGCTCCGGTAGCGAAGGTCTAGCCGGTAGGTGGGCGGCAGTGGTGCGGCAGCTGCTTGGAGGCCGGTGCGGCGTGCTGCGGTCAGCAGCAGGGCTGTTCGAGCAAGGCCGATGCGATGGTGAAGGGGGGCTCGGGCGCGGCGGGATTGTCGGCAAGGCCCTCGCGCGCTGGCGCGCTCCTACGCGACCGTCGCTGAGCGTTCTCCGCGCAGCAGCGTGCAGGCGTTTGGTAGGAGCGCACCCGGGCG
Organism: Xanthomonas sp. 10-10; assembly: GCF_040182365.1. NCBI lineage: Bacteria > Pseudomonadati > Pseudomonadota > Gammaproteobacteria > Lysobacterales > Lysobacteraceae > Xanthomonas > Xanthomonas sp. 10-10. The sequence goes on along the minus strand of NZ_CP144460.1, from coordinate 3,552,721 downwards.
CGACGGGGGTTTACCGGTGATGCCCCATCGCGCCCAGGTGCGCTCCTACAAGGGCGGTGTCTTTGCGTTCTGGGACGGTGGGCGTCAGGGGTGGCCATCAACCGTGGTGTTGCGTTATTGGCTGGCAATCCGGGCTTGCATTGGCTGGCTGGCAGACTTCACGCCCGGCCGGCGAGGTTCGAGCGCAATCGTGCAACGTCATCCCGGCGCGGCAGCGCTCCACCCGAGCTCAACCGACCAACTCCATCCAACTGACCATCACCACCTCAGCCCGCCAGGATCTGCAGCACCGCCGCCTCGTCCACATCGGGTACCACTTCGGCCTTGCCGATGCCGCGCCACAGCACCAGGCGCAGGCGGCCGGCGACATTTTTCTTGTCCAGGCGCATGCGCCCCAGCAGGGCGTCGGGCGACAGGCCCGGCGGGATGTCGGTGGGCAGGTCGAACTCCTGCAGCAGGCTGCGCAGCGCAGCGGTGTCCTGTGCCTGGCTCATGCCCAGCGCGGCCGACAGGCGCGCAGCCAGCACCATGCCCACCGCCACCGCTTCGCCATGGTTGAGGTTGTCGTTGCCGGGCGCGCCGTAGCCTTGCTCGGTTTCGATGGCGTGACCGAAGGTGTGGCCCAGGTTGAGCAGGGCGCGCTCACCCTTTTCCAGCGGGTCGCGCGCCACGATCTCGGCCTTGTGTTCGCAGCTGCGGGCAATGGCCTGCGCCAATGCCGCCGCATCGCCGTCCAACAAGGCGCGGCGCTCGGCGTGCAGCCACTGGAAGAACAGCGGGTCGCGGATGGCGCCGTACTTGATCACCTCGGCCAGGCCGGCGCGCAGTTCGCGGGCGGGCAGGGTGCGCAAGGTGTCGGTATCGGCGATCACCGCGCGCGGCGGATGGAAGGCGCCGACCAGGTTCTTGCCCTGCGGGATATCCACCGCAGTCTTGCCGCCGACCGAGGAATCCACCATCGCCAGCAGGCTCGTGGGCAGTTGCACGCAGTCCACCCCGCGCATCCAGCAGGCGGCCGCGAAGCCGGCCAGATCGCCGACCACGCCGCCGCCGAGCGCGAATACGCAGGCGTCGCGGGTGGCGCCCAGCTCGGCCAGCGCGGTGATCGCCGCGCCGAAGTTGTCCAATGTCTTGGAGGCCTCGCCGGCGGCAATCACCAACTCGCCCAGCTGCAGGTCCGGGCGTGCCTGCAGCAGCGCGCTGCGCACGCCGGCGGCGTAGTGCGGGGCTACTTGCGAGTCGCTCAGCAGCAGCACGTGGCGGCCGCGGACATGGCTGGCCAGGCGGGAGCCATCGGCCAGCAGGCCGGGTGCAATGGTGATGGTGTACGGCTGCGCGCCGTCGACATCGACGCTGCGCGAGGAACGAGGAAGTGTCATGCGGGGGTACTCGACATGCGCCATTGCGCGGCCAGGCGCAGCACCAGCTGCGCGGTGGCCTCGGCGGGGGAGAAGTGGTCGGTTTCCAGGGTGAGGTCGGCGACCTCCTGGTAGAGCGGGGTGCGATGCGCGGCCATCGCGTGCAGCACCTGCTCGCGGTCGGCGCGTTGCAGCAGCGGGCGATTGCGGTCGCGCGCCAGCCGGGTGAGTTGTGCCGGCACGCTCACGTGCAGGTAGACCACAAACCCGCGCTCTTGGATACGCGCGCGGTTGAGCGGATCCAGCACCGCGCCGCCACCGGTGGAAATGAGTTTGTTGTCCTGTTGCAGCAGCGCCTGCAAGGTCTCGGCTTCATGCTGCCGAAAGCGCGCTTCGCCGTGCTGTTCGAAGATCGCCGGGATGCTGCTGCCCACGCGTTCGACAATGGCCTGATCCACATCCATGAATTCCAGCCCGAAGCGCTCGGCCAGGCGGCGGCCGATGCAGCTTTTTCCGGCGCCCATCGGGCCGATCATCACGAGATTGGGTGCGGGGTTCATGCGCAGGGATCGTAGCATTCGCCTTCGCACTCGCGTACCGGGCGCGCGAGGCAGCTCGACATCGGTGCGGCCCGCACGCGCCGGCCGGTTGGCGCAATTTGCGCCGATGACGATGCGCATGCGGCCGGGTGCGACCGCCGGGCCATGCGACAAGCGCGTGCGATGCGCCCACAATGGGGGCTTGTCCTGCTGCCACCTACCGTCATGCCCGATCTATACGCAGAAGCGCTTGCCACCTTTACCGCGTTGTATGCCGAGGCGCAGAACGGCGCGGAGCTGGAAGCCAGCGCAATGACCGTGGCCACCGCCAACGTGGATGGGCGGCCGAGCGCGCGCACCGTGCTGCTCAAGGCCTTCGATGCGCGCGGATTCGTGTTCTACACGCATCTGGACAGCGCGAAGGGCCGCGATCTGCAGACCCATCCGCAGGCGGCGCTGCTGTTCTTGTGGCGCAGCCTGCGCGAAGCCGGCATCCAGGTGCGTATCGAAGGTGGCGTGCAACTGGTCGGCGCGGACGAATCGGATGCGTATTTCGCCTCGCGCCCGCGCATGAGCCAGATCGGCGCGTGGGCGTCGCTGCAATCGCAGACGCTGGGCTCGCGCGCCGAGTTCGATGCGGCGATCGCCAAGGTCGAAGCCACCTTCGACGGCCGCGAGGTGCCACGTCCGGACGGCTGGGGCGGCTTCCGGGTGGTGCCGCAAGCGTTCGAGTTCTGGTATGGGGCCAAGTTCCGGCTGCACGAGCGCTGGCGGTACGAGGCCGATGCGGCGAGCCATTGGACCAAGCGGATGCTGTACCCATGAGCGCGCAGGCCGGGTGGCGGGTGCGCGCGGCGGTCGCTGCCGATGCACAGGCTTTGCTGGCCTTGCGCCTGGCGTTGTGGCCGGATGCCGACGATGGCCTCGACGACCTGCAGGCCGCGCTGGCGCAATCAGCGACCAGCCACCTGGTGGTAGTGGACGACGCGGATGCGGCGCTGGGGTTTGCCGAGGTGTCGGTGCGCCACGACTACGTCAATGGCACCGACAGCACGCCGGTGGGCTTTCTGGAAGGGTGGTACGTGGTGCCGGCCTGGCGCGGCCGCGGGCTTGGTCGTGCGCTGGTGGCCGCGGCGGCCGAATGGACCCGGGATCAGGGCTGTGCAGAGCTGGCCTCCGATGCGCAGCTGGAAGACGGCAATGCCCAGGCCGCGCATGCGTCGTGCGGTTTCGAGCCAACTGAACGGGTGGTCTACTTCCGCCTGCAGCTTGCCTGACCCGCTGACTTCCGGCCCTTTCTGCCGGTCGCAGACAGTCTGTAGTATGTCCGCCCATTGCACGACGCTTGCTGCATCACATCGCCCCATGACCGAAGGACAGGACATCCCATGACGCAGTACACCACTGTCGAATTGCACGGCCTGCTGGCCGAGCGCTACCGCGACCAGCCGATCGAGGTCGAGCTGATCGACGGGCTGGAACCGGCCATCAACCTCACCCTGGCCGACCACGGCGACATGCAGATCCAGGTCGCTGCCTCCGGCTCGCAGGTATTCGTTTCCACCCTGCTGGCCAACGCCGACCAGGTCAGCGATCGCGCGGCCTTCAACGACGCCTGCCTGCGGCTCAATCCGCTCAATCCGTTATCCAACCTGGGTCTGGTGCAGGTCGACGGCAAGGACAGCTATGTGGTCTTCGGCGAGCTGTCGGCCTCGTCCACGCTCGACCAGATCGACGAGGAAATCCAGACCCTGGCGGCCAATACGCTGGATGCCGCCGAATCTCTCAAGCCGTTCTTTTCCTAAAGGCGTGTTGTCATGAGTATCTTTTCAAAGCTGATCACGCTGCTGCGTGGCACTGCACACGAAACCGGCCAGAAGGCGGTCGACGCCAATGCGCTGCGCATCCTGGACCAGGAAATGCGCGATGCCGGCGCCCAGCTCACGCGCTCGCGCGAAGAGCTGACCAAACTGATGGCGCAAAGCAAGCTCGCCCAGCAGAAAATCGATGCGCGTGCCGGCAAGATGGCCGAGTACACGCGCTATATCGAAGGTGCGCTGGCCAAGAACGACGAGGCGCTGGCGCACGACGTGGCGGTCAAGCTGGCCGCGCTGGAAAGCGAAGACGCCGGCGACAAGGCCTCCAAGACGTCGCTGGACCAATCGGTGGTGACGCTCAAGGCCACCATCCAGAAGACCGAGAACCAGCTGCGCGGCATGCGCCAGCAGATCGACACCGTCAAGGCCACCGACGCGGTGCAGAAGGCGCAGGCCGCCATTGCCGCGCGCCATTCCGGTGCCAGCAGCAAGATGGGCTCGGCGCTGGAATCGCTGGAGCGGATCAAGGCGCGTCAGGCCGAAACCTCCGCGCGCATCGAATCGGCCGAAGAGCTGGAATCGTCCACCGGCGATGGCGATCTGAATCGGCGCCTGGCAGCGGCTGGCCTGATGGAAGGCGAATCCAACGCCGCCGCGGTGCTGGCACGCTTCAAAAAGCCGGCCCAGCTCGGCCACGACACCGCCAGCGGCAGCGCGCCGCTGATCGGCCAGGTGCGCGACGTGCAGCAGGTTCCGCGCAGCGACAGCTGATCCGCAACGCCACGGCACAGGACGCGCCATGATCATCGTCGGAAAACTGTTCCGGGTCTTGCGGCGCCACGTGCGCCGCGTCAGTTGGGGCATGGTGGCGCTGGCGTTGCTGGCCCACATGGGCCTGAGCTGGGTGTTGCTGTGGCTGGCCGGCGAGCACAAGCTCGTCGGCCTGGACGCGTTTCCGTATTACTACATGACCACCGCCACCACCATCGGCTATGGCGACCTGTCGCCGGGCTCGGTGGCAGGGCGCTATATCGCCGCGTTCGTGTTGATGCCGGGCGCGGTGGCCTTGTTCGCCACGGTGCTGGCCAAAACCAGCGGCGTACTCATCACGTTCTGGAGGCGCCATTACATGGGCAAGATGGCCTACGCCGATTTGAGCGGGCATACCATTCTGATCGGCTGGCAGGGCGCAGCCTCGGCACGCTTGCTGGAGCTGCTGCTATCTGACACCGCCACCGACGACGAAGGCGTGGTGCTGATCGCCGAAGGCGTCGCTGAAAATCCGATGCCCGACCACATGCGCTTTGTCGCGGCCGAGTCGTACACGCATACCGAGGTGTACCTGCGCGCCGGCATCGCAGGCGCGGCGCGGGTGATCGTCAACCCGCCGTCCGACGACCAGACCCTGGCGGCAGTGTTCGCGTTGATGGCGCATGCGCCGCGCGCGCATGTGGTGGCGCATTTCGACTCGGCCAGCGCCGCGCGGCTGGTCAACCATCATTACCCGGCCATCGAGTGCACGCGGCCGATGACCGCCGAAATCCTGGCGCGTGCCGCACAGGACCCGGGCAGCGCCGCCATCACCGCCGAGTTGTTGTCGGTGGACGATGGCCCCACCCAGTTCAGTGTTGCCGTGCCAGCGGAGATCGATGCGCTGGATTACAGCCGGCTCGCCGCCGATTTCAGCCAGCGCGGCGCCTTGCTGCTGGGCGTGCGAGCGCCCGATGGCGCGTTGCGCTTGAATCCGCCAGCACGCACCACTGTCGCCGGTGGTGCCATGCTGTATTACCTGGCCGATCAGCGCGTACCTGCGCACGCAATTGCGTGGCAGGCACTGCGCGCGGCCACTGCCCCCATTCCTGCATCGCCACGAGGTGTCTGACGATGAGTTTCTTCAGCAAGTTGTTCGGCCAACCGCAACCGCCGCCGCTGCCAAGCTCTGGCACCGGCGCCATCGGGCACGCACTGCCGCTGGGCCTGCGTGTGGGCGGCCAGGTCGCCATCGATACCACGCTGTACCGCATGGCGCCGGAGGCCATGACCGCCGAGTTGCCGGGTGGCAATCAGGGCATCCCGTGCTATGGCCACGTCAACCTGGGCGATGGCTATTCGCTGCACCGGTTCTATCTGGATGACGATGCGTTCCTGCAGGTCACGACCGTGGGCGGCGATCTGGAGGCGATGAAGGCGTTCGTGTACTGCGAGACGGTGAACCCGCCGAGCAAGCAGGCGTTCCAGGAGTTCGTGATGCAGCACCCGCACCTGGGCGCGGCGCAGATCGAGTACGCCGGCAAGCGCTGGGAACGCGCCACCCAGTCCACCGACGACAGTGCGCGCATCCCGCCAATCGCCTACGACGAGGTGCTGTACCGCTACCAGCCGCCGCGCCGCGATGGCGACCTGACCCATTACGCCATGCTCTACAGCCGCGATGTACCAGAGCTGCAGCGCGAAGAATTTTTGCTGGTCACCGGCGAGGATTCCGGCCCCAACGAATTCTGCGTCACCTACGCGGTCGGTATCGACGTTACCGTCGCCGATCTGGACATCACCTGAGCGCGTGCTCGCCCTTCACCCAACCGGTCCTGTCATGAATCCGATCAATCTGCAGAGTTTTCTCGCGTTTCTTTCCTACTTCGGCACCGGCCTGGGCGTGTTGATCGTCTCGGTGGTGCTGGTGACCCTGGTCACCCCGCACAAGGATTTCACCTTGCTGCGGCAGGGCAACGTGGCCGCCGCCACCGCGCTGGCCGGCAACCTGATCGGCGTGGCGCTGCCGCTGCATTCGGCCATCACCCATTCGGTGAGCCTGATCGATGCCTTGATCTGGGGCGTGGTCGCCTGTGGCATCCAGGTGGTGGCGTATCTGCTTGCCAACCTGGTGGCCGGGCGTATTTCGCGGCAGATCACCGACAACGTCACCGCCGCCGGCATCTTTTCTGCCGGCGTGTCGATCGCCGTCGGCCTGATCAACGCCGCGGCGATTACGCCGTAACGGAGGCTGCGCCATGAAGCGATCACGCAATCTCAAGCTCACCCTGATGGCGGCACTGCCCGCCGCGCTGGTCACCGGCTGCGGCTCGGAGCCGGAAACCGGCGTGGTGCTGCAGTCGGCTTCCGACTGCTACCAGGTCAAGCAGGAACAGAACGACATCCAGCAATGCCTCAAGGCCTATGACGAGGCGGTGACCAAGCACCAGCAGGCCGCGCCGCGCTTCAATACGCGCTACGAGTGCGACGAGCAGTTCGGCAGTTGCACGGCGGTGCAGACCGCGCAGGGCCAGCAGAGCTGGATCCCGCCGATGGGCGGGTTCCTGCTGGGCTACGCGCTGGGCAACATGAGCGGTGGTGGTGGCTATCGCTATGGCGGCTCGATTCCGCTGTACCGCGATTACCGCAGCGGCGGCTATTACAAGCCCAATGGCGATCTGGCCAGCAACCGCATCGGCACCGTGCGCGGGCGCAGTGGCGCGATCGACATGCCGTCGCGTGCGATCACCGTGTCGCGCTCGGGCTTCGGCTCCAGCGCGGCGGCACGCAGCTCGTTCGGCAGCGGCGGGCGCAGCTCCGGGTTCGGCGGCTGACATGCAACGCATCGCAAGTGCCGAACGCCCGGATTGGCGCGCGCAGGCCGAGTCGCTCGGCTTCCATTTCCACACCATCGACGGCGAGCCGTATTGGGACGAGCGCGCGTATTACGCGTTTTCGTTGCGGCAGATCGAAGACGACATCGAAGCGCCTACCCAAGACCTGCACGACATGGCGATGCAGCTGGTGGACGAGGTGGTCGGCTCCGAGGCGCTGCTGAGCAAGCTGGCCATCCCGCCGTTTTACTGGGACTGGATCGCCAGCTCCTGGAAGAACCGCGACCCGCACCTGTATGGCCGCATGGATCTGGCGTACTCCGGCAACGGCCCTGCCAAGTTGTACGAGCTCAATTACGACACGCCCACCTCGCTGTATGAGGCTGCGTATTTCCAGTGGTTGTGGCTGGAGCAGCAGATCGCCGCCGGCGTGCTGCCGGCGGGCACCGACCAGTACAACCTGATCCAGGATCTGTTGTGCGAAACATTGGGCGCGCTGGCAGTGGATGGCGCGCTGGGTGCGCAGATGCATTTTTCGGCGGTGCGCGACTCGCTGGAAGATCGCGCCACCGTGCGCTATCTGCGCGATTGCGCGCACCAGGTCGGCATCGCGACCGAGGAAGTCGCCATCCAGGACATCGGCCTGAGCGCCGAAGGCTGGTTCACCGATGACCAGGACCGCGTGATCCAGACCCTGTTCAAGCTGTATCCGCTGGAATTCATGATGGAAGAGCGCTTCGGCCCGGCGTTGATCGCCAACCGCGTGCGCCTGATCGAACCGGCATGGAAATCGGTGTTGAGCAACAAGGGCATCCTGCCGCTGCTGTGGGAGCGCCATCAAGGCCATCCCAATCTGCTGGCAGCCAGGTTTGCGCACGCCGGTGAAGCACCTGGTGCCGGTTGGGTGCGCAAGCCGCTGCTGTCGCGCGAGGGCGCCAACATCGCGCTGGTCACTGCGCAAGGCGAGGCCGCACACACCGACGGGCCTTACGTGGACGGCCCGGCGATCCTGCAGGCGCATCATCCGCTGCCGGTCTTCGATGGCCGCCATGCGCTGGTGGGCAGTTGGGTGGTCGCCGATCGCCCCGCCGGATTGGGCATGCGCGACGACGATGGCCCGATCACCCGCGACACCTCGCGCTTCGTGCCGCATGTGATCGTGGACTGAGCACAAGGCATCGGGGCGTTGCAGACCGGCGAGGTGGTCGTAGCGACGATCAGCATCACGGCTTGCGTGCGACTGCGGCGTTTGCTTCGCATACGTCGCAGTTGCGCGCAAGCCCTGCGGGCCGCGTGATGCAGCGCAGGTTTTCCACACCCCCTGTGGATGGAACTTGCACAAGGCTGTGGACAACTGCGCGCAGGCCCCGGCCCGTAACGCTGTCAAGGTGGGTGGCGAAAAAATGACCACCCTTCCGCGCAGGGCAAGCAGATGCAGCTTGCTCGGCGATCCGGACAGGATCGGCAAAGTCCTGGGAACGCTCTGCGTCACGATGTCGCCGCAAGTGCGGTCGGCAGGCGTGATCGTCTGCACTGCATCGGCACAGTGCAAGCCACATCCGTGCCGAACCGAGGCGGCGCGCCGTATCGGGATGGCGCGGCGCCCCGACGCCGTGCGATCGCCGCGCAGCAGTCGCTACACCCGCCGCGCCACAAAAAAGCCTGCCACCGCCAACAGCCAGGCCAGCGCGAACACGCTCAGGTAGGCCGCCACCGGTGCCGACGCCAGGAGCGCAGCAAACAGCGCGCCGGCCAGCGCCAGCATGCCGGCGACGGCAATCGCTTCGCTCAGCTGCATCGCAGAGCTGTTGGCGCCCTGCTGCTCCGGTGGCGACAAGGCCAGCGTCAGCACCGACAGGCTGGGATACAGCAAGCCCATGCCCAGGCCGGTCAGTGCCCAGCCGGCGACTGCGACCGGCACCGGAATCGCCGGCCACACCGCGCCTGCGCCGATCACGATGCCCAGTGTCATCAGCAGCGCGCCGGTCTTGAGCAGGCGCGGTCGCGACCAACCGGCGCGGCTATGGCCCTGGTACCACGAGCCGCTGAACCAGCCGAGCGCGCCCACGCTCAGTGCCACGCCCGCCAGCAGCGGCGTGAGCCCGCGTTCGCGCGACAGCAGCAATGGCAGAAACGCCTCGAAGCCGAAGAACGCCGCCGCCGCGATGCCACGCAGCGCGATCACGCTGGGTAGCCCGCGTGCCAGCTGCAAGGTGCCGGCCGGCAACAGCTGCCACGCGCAATACACCGTCAGCAGCAGCGGCGGCAGCATCGCGCCCAGCGCAGTGGTGCCGTGCAGTTGACCGCCCAGATACACGCCCAGTACGCCCAATGCTGCGCCGATCGCCCAGCCCAGCGACGCAGCCGGCTCGGCGGGATCTGCGTTGGTCCAGCTCCGCCCGCGCAAGGCCGGCCACAGCATCAGCCCGGCCGGGATCGCCAGCAGCGGTACCGACAGAAACACCCAGCGCCAGCCCACGTGCTGAACGATCAGCCCGCTGATGCTCGGCCCGATCAACGACGGCACCACCCAGCCTGCGGAAAACGCGGCAAACACACGTGGCCGCAACGCTTCCGGATACAGCCGCCCGACAATCACGTACAACGCCACCGAATACGCGCCGGCGCCCAGCCCCTGCAGCAGGCGCCCGGCGATCAGCGCGGGCATGCTCGGCGCCAGGCCGGCGATCAACAGCCCGATCACAAAACACAGCAGCCCCACGCCCAGCGCGCCGCCGGGGCCGCGACTGTCGCTCCAGCGCCCGGCAGCGGTCATGCCGACCACGCTGGTGGCCAGGGTGCCGCCGAATGCCAGCGCGTACAGCGGCAAGCCGTTCAACTCGCGCGCCACGGTGGGCATGGCGGCGGCAACGGCCAGCGACTCGAAGGCATTGAGCGACACCAGCGCCACCATGCCGAGCGTGGCGGCGCGATACGGCGCTGCCAGGATCGACGGTGGGTGCGTGTCGTGCAGGGGTGCGGCGGGCAGGGCGGTATCGGTGGGCATCGAACATCCAGAGCGAGTGAGCAGGGGCATAACCGGCGCTTGCGTCGGTCATGGCCGCGCAGCATCCTGCCTCAACCAAGGTTGAGGTCAAGGCAATGCAGCATGAGTTGTCGGTGGGCGAGGTGGCCAGGCGCAGTGGCGTGGCGGTGTCGGCATTGCATTTCTACGAGCGCAAGGGCCTGATCCGCAGCCTGCGCACCGCGGGCAATCAACGCCGCTATGCGCGCGATGTATTGCGGCGCATCGCAGTGATTCGTGTCGCGCAACGGCTCGGTGTTCCCCTGCAGCAGGTGCTGGATGCATTCTCGGTACTGCCGGATCAGCGCACGCCCACACGCGCGGAATGGGCGCGCATGTCCGCACGCTGGCGCGGGCAGCTGGAGACGCGCATCAGCGAACTGCAGGCCTTGCGCGACCAACTCACCGACTGCATCGGCTGTGGTTGCCTGTCGCTGCGGCGCTGCCGCTTGAGCAATCCGGACGACGCGTTGGGCGAGGGCGCTGATGGTGCGGTGCGGCTGGGAAGCCTGCCGCCTTAGCTGGCGGCGAAGACAAGCCGCAGCCAGACCGTTGGCCGGTGCGGGAATCGCCTGCAAGTGACCTGCGCCGGGGTGTGCATGCTGCACCCGGCGCATCCCCCACCCGGTCGAGCACTGCGCGCGGCGGATGGGACGCGGCGCTTTCAGGCGGCTTTGGCGCGAGGACTTGCCGAGTGCTAATGGGGCGATCGGCGTCCGCCGATGTCTTCGGTCGTCGCATGCAGCGGCAGGGGCATCGCAGTGCATCGTGCGTCAGTACGACGCGGGTGGGCGACAGCATCACTGCATGGCCGCTCCGCTGACACGCACGTGCCGCCATCAATGCGGCCAGCCATGTGGCGTGACCTGGCGCCAACCGGGACCAATGGCAGTGCACGCCCGGCGAGCGCCGCCGTAGGATGAAACTCCCCCCGTCGCAGGACCACAGCATGTTCCCCGCCATGCGCCGCTCGCTCACCGTTGCACTCTCCCTGGCGTGCGTCAGCGCGCCCGCGCTGGCCGCCACGGGCGCGCAAACCGTCGCGCCACCGGACAAGTTCGACCCACTGGCGTTGTTCGCGCCGTTGCAATTGCCCGACGCGCCCAATGCCTACCGCAGCGGCAGTGGCGTGCCCGGGCCGTTGTTCTGGCAGAACCGTGCCGATTACCAGCTCGACGCCCGCATCGATCCGGCCAGCCACACGCTCACCGGCACCGCCGCCATCCACTACACCAACCACAGCCCGGACACGCTGGACGTGCTGTGGCTGCAGCTGGACCAGAACATGTACCGCGCCGATGCGCGCGCGGCTGCCAGCCGCCCATCGCGGCGCACCCAGTTCACCGATGGCATGCAGATCGCCAGCGTGGAGATCGAGCGCGACGGCCGCAGCCAGCCGGCGCACTTCGTGGTGGACGACACCCGCATGCGCGTGGATCTGCCGCAGCCGCTGGCCGGGCAGGGCAAGGCGCTGACGCTGCAGATCCGTTACCGCTACCGCATTCCCGGCACCTGGGGCGGCCGCACCGCCTATAGTGCCAGCAAGCAGGGCGAGATCTACGAGATTGCGCAGTGGTATCCGCGCATGGCGGTATACGACGATCTGCGTGGCTGGGACACGCAACCGTATCTGGGCTCGGAGTTTTACCTGGAGTACGGCGACTTCGATTATGCGGTGACGGTGCCGGACGGATTTCTGGTGGCCGGCTCCGGTGCGTTGACCAACCCGGCCGAGGTGCTCAGCCGCGCCGAGCAACAACGCCTGCAACAGGCGCGCGACAGCGACCGCACGGTGCTGATCCGCACCCCGGCAGAGGTGGCCGCACGTGCGGCGGCACCGGCGGGCAACGTTACGCGCACCTGGCGCTTCCATATGCAGCACACACGCGATGTCGCGTTCGCCGCATCGCCTGCGTTCGTGTGGGACGCCGCACGCATCAAGCTGCCGGGCGGCAAGCAGTCGCTGGCGATGTCGGTGTACCCGGTGGAGGGGGTGGGCGCGGATAAATGGGATCGCTCCACCGAATACGTCAAGGGCGCGATCGAGCATTTTTCGCAGTGGTATCCGTATCCATGGCCGGCTGCCATCAACCTGGGCGGCTACGGTGCGGGCATGGAATATCCGGGCATCGTGTTCGACGGCTTCGAGGACGGCGGCAAGGACCTGTTCTGGATCACCGCCCACGAGATCGGTCACACCTGGTTCCCGATGATCGTCGGCTCCAACGAGCGTCGCCATGCCTTCATGGACGAAGGCTTCAATACCTTCATCGATGTGTATGCATCGGATGCCTTCAACAAGGGCGAATATGCGCCCAAGCGCGATTCGGAATATGCGCCCAAGGGCGGAAATCCGGTCGATGAAATCCTGCCGTTGCTCGCCGACCGCAGTGCGCCGACCTTGATGGATATCGCCGATGCCACCAGCGAAACCTACCGTCACCCGCTGACGTACTTCAAAGGCGCGTTGGGGCTGGTGCTGCTGCGCGAGCAGATTCTGGGGCCTGCGCGCTTCGATCCGGCGTTTCGCAAATACATCGCCACCTGGGCCTACAAGCATCCCACGCCTTCGGATTTTTTCCGGCTGATGGAAAGCGAAAGCGGCGAAGACCTGAGCTGGTGGTGGCGCGGCTGGTATCTCAACAATTGGCAGCTGGACATGGGCATCGCCCGCGCGCAGTACGTCGAGCACGACCCGGCCAAGGGACTGCAGCTGACCTTGCGTAGCCGGCAAAAACTGGTCATGCCGGTCACCGTGCGCGTGGATCTGGCCGATGGCAGTCATCTGGACCGTCGCGTGCCGGTGGAGACCTGGCTGCAGAACACTGCCCCGACATTGACCCTGCCCACCACCCAGAAAGTGCTGCACGTGACCCTGGACCCGGATCATGCGCTGCCGGATGCCGACCGCAGCGACGATCGCGTGGATGTGATCGGCTAACCGTCGCCAGCGCAGGCTGGCTCGAGCGCAACCAGCAAGACGACTGTGCTCACCGTCAGGCGGGCGCGGCCGGTGCCTGGCGCGGCGTGTGTCACTCGTACACGCCGGGTCCTCCGCGCCGTCCACGCCACCCGAGGACGGCTCGCTACCTTGTCAGCCGCGGCAAGATCACGCGCGCCGATGCGCGCAATCGCTGCGCGCTGCAACCGCCACCCACGGCGCAATCGATTGCGACGATTGCGCAGCTTTCCTTGCGCATCCGTCGGCTCCGTGCCGGTTTCCCACGCCACGAGGTCGCACACGACGATCGTGTGCCTCGCGCGTCCGAGTCGATCGCGTCGTCGTCGATGCGCAGTTTGCGCAGTCGTCTTGCGCGACCATGGTGCTGCAGTTTGATTGTGCGAATTTCGCCGCAGCTGCTGCCGGTTTTTGCGCAATTGAATGATAACGCTTACAGCCGCGCCGCCATTGAAGACGGCATGCGGACTCAAGCGACTGCCGTATCGGCTGTAACAGTGCAGGCCCATCACTATGCTGCAACGCACGGTGACAAGCGCTTTATCGCCTGACTAGGCTGCGCGGCGTGTTAGCGCTATCACTGGCCGGCACGCCGTGCAGGGCATGCGTTGCGCACCTGTCGCCGACACCACCTTTGTCGGCGATGTCTGCCGCAGGCACGCAACGCACAACGCAGGCCGACGATCGAAGGGGCGATCGGCAGCATGCGCGCTAGGGGACCTTATTCAGAGCAGGGCTGTTCCATCGCCGACCCGGCGGTGGTCATGACTTCGCCGTGTCGCATGCCGCGACATTTGCCGTAAACGGTTGGACTCCACTCCCGAGGACACATCGATGCGTCGTACGTTGAACAGCTTCAAGTCGAAGGCCATGTTCACCTTCGTCGGTGGCCTGTTGGTCATCAATCCCGCGTTTGCGCAGGACCCCGCGCCGCCGACACCCGCGCCGCAGTCCAGCAGCGACGCCGCCACCACGCTCGACACCGTGACCGTCACCGGTATCCGCAGCAGCCTGGACCAATCGATGGGCATCAAGCGCGATGCCGCCGGCGTGGTGGATGCGATCAGCGCGGAAGATATCGGCAAGTTTCCCGATACCAATCTGGCCGAATCGCTGCAACGCATCACCGGCATCTCGATCGAACGCCGCGATGGCGAAGGCGCGCAGGTCACCGCACGTGGCTTCGGCCCGCAATTCAATACGGTCACGCTCAATGGCCGCCTGATTCCCGGTGCCGACGCCTTCGGTGCGCCCGGGCAGACGCCGATCGGCGGCGTGGACGTGGGCACGCGCGCGTTCAACTTCGCCCAGCTCGCCTCCGAAGCCATCACCGGCATCGAGGTGTTCAAGACCAGCCGTGCCACTGCGCCCAGCGGCGGCATCGGCGCCACCATCAACATCCAGACCGACAAGCCGTTCAATCACGAGGGCGTGGTGGCCAATGCCGGCGCCAAGATGGTCTCCGACCGCTCGCAGCCGTTCGGCGATTCGCTGACCCCGGAAGTGTCGGGCATCTTCAGTTACACCAACCCGGACAAGACCTTCGGTATCGGCCTGAGCGCCAGCTACCAGAAGCGTCACGGCGGTTCGGTGCAGGCCACCGAAAACCGCTGGAACATCCAGCGCTGGACCGGGACCGACCCGGCACTGCGCCCGGATACCGTGGTGACCAACGCGCCGGCGATCGGCCAGCTGTATGGCCTGCCCAACGATATCCGCTACGCGTTCGCCGACTTTCAGCGCGAGCGCATGAACGGCCAGGCGGTGATGCAGTTTGCACCGACCGACAGCCTTACGCTGACCCTGGATTACACCTATTCGTCCAACGAAATCCGCGAAGAACGCGGCGAGCAGGGCATCTGGTTGCAACGCGCCAACAGCTTCACCGATCTGACGTTCGACACTGGTCAGACCGTGGCCACGCCGGTGTATCTGCGCGATGTGCCCAACGGCGCCAAGGACTTCGGCATGGAGCAGCAGCGCAACGAGCAGAAGTACACGCTCGGCTCGCTCGGCTTCAATGCGGACTGGCAGGTGAGCGACCGCTTCCAGCTGACCTTCGATGCGCACAACTCCAAGACCCAGAGCCTGCCCAACGATCCGGTCACCGGCGGCAGCGCGACCTATTTCAGCTTTGCCGGCACCAACAACTGCACCAACGGTCCGTCCTGCGGCGGGCAATGGGCACAGGAGCTGTGGTTCAACAATTCGCTGCCCATCGGCGCGCGGACCTGGTATCCCACCGTCGCCGATTCGCTGGCTGGCACCAATGGTGTGGTCAATCCGGATTTCACCAAGAACAATCTGGGTTCGCAGGTGCAGCGCATCTATTATCAAAAGCAGGTGACCGAGACCAAGGAAGGCCGCCTGGATGGCAAGTTCGATTTCGACGACGGGCGTTTCCAGTTCGGCGTCAGCTCGTCCAATACCACCATGCACCGCCTGACCAGCGACACTTACTCCACGTTGGGCGACTGGGGCGTGGCCAATGCCGGCAGGGAGCCGGGCATGACCGACCTGCTACGGCCTGTGAGCATCGTCGGCATGTTCGATGACTTCAACGCCAATGGCGCGGCGCCTAATGCATGGCGCGGCGATGCCAGCCAGCTGGCGCTATGGGGTGGAAGCCAGTACGGCGCTGCGACGCGCTACAACCCGCTGTACAGCGCGGACAATCAGGTCGAAGAAAAGACCCGGGCGGCGTATGTGCAACTGGAGTTGACCGGCGATATCTCCGGCATGACCACCAATACGCGCCTGGGCCTGCGTTACGAGCGCACCGATGTGGAATCCACCTCGCAGGTGGCCACGCCCGTCGCGCTGCAATGGCAGGCCAACAACGACTTCCAGTTGCTGCGCTCTACCGAACAGCAGCCCTTCAGCGAAAAGACCAGCTACAACTACATTCTGCCGAATCTGGATTTCAGCATCGACATCACCGATTCGCTGAAAGGCCGTGCCTCGTTCGGCCAGACCATCGCGCGCGCGCCGTACAACAACCTGCTCGCCGGGCCGACGCCCAATACCCCGGCTGGCTCGATCCTGATCAACCCCTCCAACCGCGCCAGCGGTGACTCGCAGACGCCCACGCTGGACCCGCTGGAATCGGACAACCTGGATCTGGCGCTGGAATGGTATTTCGCCGATGCCAGCTATGTGTCGGCCACGTTCTGGAACAAGCGCGTCAGCAATTTCATCGGCACCACGGTCTCGCGCGAAACGCTGTACGGGCTGACCGATCCCACCTCGGGGCCGGATGCGCAGGCCGCGTTGGCCTTCCTGCAGAGTGGTGCCTGCGCCGCGCAGGTCGGTGCGGCCGGCAACGACGTGGCGGCGGCCTGTTCGGCCAACGATACCTCCCTGTTCGCTGCCACCGCCTTGTTGCGCAACGCCGCGGCCACCGGTGGACTGGGTGCCTATAACGGCAGCTCCGCGCAGAGCCTGGCGCTGGAAAACGCATACGACCTGGTCGGCACCGCCGCCGACCCGCTGTACCAGTTCGATGTGTCGCGGCCGATCAACCAGAACAAGGCCAACATCCATGGCTGGGAGCTTGGCGGGCAGTACTTCTTCGGCAGTACCGGCTTCGGCATCTACGCCAACTACACCATCGTCGAAGGCGACGTGGCGTTCGACAACAACGTCATCGACCGCGACCAGTTCGCCTTGCTGGGCCTGAGCGATACCGCCAACGTGATGCTGATGTACGAAAAATACGGCTGGAGCGCGCGTCTGGCCTGGAACTGGCGCGACGAGTACCTGATCGCGGCCAACCAGGATGCCTCCAACCGCAACCCGTACTACGTGGAGGCGTACCAGCAGTTCGACCTCAGCCTCAGCTACGCGTTCAACAAGCAGCTGTCGGTGGGCTTTGAGGCGATCAACCTCACCGGCGAAGACGTGCGTTGGCATGGGCGATCGGAGAAGCAGATTGTCCGCCTGATCGACCAGCAGCCGCGCTACACGCTGGGTGTGCGGTACGCGTTCTGAGGGCATCGCACTGGCGGCGACGTTCCGACGCCAGTGCGTCCTATGGATGCAGCCGGTGTGTGCCTGGTGTGCACGCCGGCTGCCGCGTCGTTTTCTCTGTGCGATCCGGGCTGTATCAGTCCGGATGCGTCTGCCAGACGCTACCGCAGCAGCTACACGGGCTGCGTAGGTCATCCGGCAGCGACATCGCAGGCGAACGCAACAGGCGCCAGGGTTGCGCGGCGTCATCGAAGGGAAGCGGGATGCGGATGACGCGTGCAATCATCCAGATACCTGCGTCCGTCGTGCACCGGCGCATGCTGCCCTGCCGCTTGCCGGTGTCGTACTTTTTGGCAATGCTCGCGGGCAGCGGACGCGGCATGTCGTCGCGTGATCGATCCCCCGACCGGTGCAGTGGCCATCGCCGGCCACTGCTGGAGCTCCAGATGTCGCGATATGCAGTGCTCAACAATGTGGCGCACCACGATCTGCGCGTGATTCTGCGGTTTGGTGCCGCATTCGGCGATGCGGTGGGCTTCGTGCCGGCCTTCGTCACCGAGTACGCCGAGCTGCAACGCGAATACCCGCTGTTCTTTCGCAAGGATGCGGCCACCGGTGCCTACCAGTCGGTGGCCCTGCTGGGTTTTGCGCCCGATGAAAACCTGTTTCTGCAGGACGGACGCTGGAATGCCGGCTACCTGCCGGGCATCGTCGCCAAGGGGCCATTCTTGATCGGGTTTCAGGAGCAGCGTATCGATGGCGCGCTGGTGCAGGAGCCGGTGATTCATGTCGACCTGGAGCATCCGCGCGTCAGCCGTGCCGAAGGCGAGGCGGTCTTCCTGCCGCAAGGCGGGCACAGTGCCTATCTGGAACACATCATCAGCGTGTTGCGCGGCATCCGTGACGGCATGGATGCAGGGCAGGCGATGTGCGCGGCCTTCGATGCGCTGGGTCTGATCCAACCGGTGAAACTGGATGTAGTGCTCGACGACAGCCATGGCGTGCACCTGGAAGGGCTGCACAGCATCGACCGCGAGCGATTGGCCGCGCTGGACGGCGCTGCCTTGCAGCAGCTGCATCATGCCGGGTACCTGGAAGGCGCGTTCCTGATGCTGGCCTCGCACCACAACCTGCGCCGGTTGATGGGCGAAAAGCAGCGTCGGCTACAGCACACGCAGGCCGCTGCGGCAGTCGCAGCACGCGCCTGATCGCATGAGCGCACCGTCATCGATCGCCCCGCTGCCCGAGTGCAGCGACTGCCAGCCGGATGCGGCATTGCTGGCGCAATTGTGTGCGTCCGCGCAGCCGCTGGTGCTGCGCGGCGTTGCGCGCGACTGGGCGCTGGTGCAGGCCGCGCAGCGTGGCACGTCGCAAGCCATGGCGCAGTTGCGCAGCATGGACACCGGCCGGGCATTGCAGTACTCGTATGGCGCTCCCGAAATCGGCGGCCGGCCGTTCTATCGCGACGATTGCAGCGATCTCAACTTCGACGTGCAACGCGGCAGCCTGGGCGCGCTGCTGGATGCGATCCAGGCGCATCTGGACGATGAGCAGCCGCCCACGTATTACCTGGCCTCGTTGCCGATCGATGCGCATTTGCCCGGTTTTGCTGCAGGAAATGCCCTGGATGTCAGTGCAGACGGCAAGGCTGTGCCGCCCAGCATCTGGATCGGCAACCGGGTCATCGCCTCCTGCCATTTCGATGCGCCCAATAACCTGGCGGTATGCGCGGTAGGTCAGCGACGCTTTACCTTGTTTGCGCCCGGGCAGGTGGCCAATCTGTATCCGGGGCCGCTGGAGCCCACGCCTGGCGGCCAGGTGGTGAGCATGGTGGATGTGGCCAATCCGGATCTTGCACGCTACCCGCGCATGGCCGATGCGTTGTCGCAGGCGCGCACGGCCGTGCTCGAGCCGGGCGATGCGATCTTCATCCCCAGCATGTGGTGGCACCACGTGCAGTCGCTGCAACCGTTCAATGTGCTGGTCAATTATTGGTGGAGCACGGCCCCTGCGCAGTTGCCCGCACCGATGCAGGCGCTGTATCACGCGCTATGGGCCATCCGCGACCGCCCGGAGTCGGAGAAGGCCGCCTGGCGGGCGTTGTTCGACTACTACGTGTTCGGCCCTGCAGAGCGGGCCGGCGAACATCTGCCCGAGCACGCGCGTCAGGTGCTGGGCCCGATCGACCCCACATTGGCGCGCCAGCTGCGCGCCATGCTGATCGGCAAGCTCAATCGCTGAGCGCTCCGCCGTCGTGTGGTCCCACTTACAGGAGAACGCAGTGAACCAGGCCAGGATTCGCAAGGTTGTCATCGCCGGTGGCGGCACCGCCGGCTGGATCGCGGCCTGCGCGTTGTCGCATCAGTTCCGCGACCTGCTGGACATCACCCTGGTCGAGTCCGATCAGATCGCCACCGTGGGGGTGGGCGAATCCACCGTGCCGCCCATTCGCACCTTCCACCGGTTCCTGCAGATCGACGAACAGGAGTTTCTGCGCGCGGTGGCTGGTACGTTCAAGCTGTCGATCTCCTTCGAGCATTGGCGCCGGCAGGGCGAGCGTTATATCCACCCGTTCGGCATTACCGGCCAGAGCACGCTGGTGTGCGCCTTCCATCATCTGTGGCTGGAAAGTCAGCGCCGCGGCATCTCCGGCGCATTTGGCGATTACTGCCTGGAAACGGTGGCTTCGCGCGTGGACCGCTTCGCGCTGCCGCGCGAGCCAGCCGTCAACTACGCCTACCACCTGGATGCGGCGCTGTACGCACGGTTCCTGCGCACGCGTAGCGAGGCGCACGGGGTCACGCGTGTCGAAGGCAGGATCCAGCAGGTGACGCTGCAACCCGATAGCGGCGATGTGGCCGCGCTGGTGCTGGAAGACGGTCAGGTGATCGAAGGCGACCTGTTCATCGATTGCACCGGCTTCCGTGGCCTGTTGATCGAGCAGACGCTGCACACCGGCTACGAGGACTGGAGCCACTGGCTGCCATGCGACCGCGCGGTGGCGGTGCAGACCGAAGCAGTGGGCCCGCCGGTGCCGTACACGCGCGCCATCGCGCATCAGGCGGGCTGGCGCTGGCATATTCCCTTGCAACATCGCGTTGGCAATGGATTGGTGTTCTCCAGCCAGCACATGTCCGATGACCAGGCGCACGCCAAACTGCTGCGCGACACTGCCGCAACCCCGGTCAAGGACCCGTGGCTGGTGCCGTTCCGTACCGGGCGACGGCTCAAGGCCTGGAACAGGAATGTGGTCTCGCTGGGCCTGGCCAGCGGCTTTATCGAGCCGCTTGAATCCACCAGCATCCATCTCACCATTGCCGCGGTGGTACGGCTGATCACCCTGTTCCCGGCCGATGGCATCGCGCCGTCGCAGGTCGAGGTCTTCAACGACATCAGCCGCGCCGAGATGGAGCACGTACGCGATTTCGTCATCTTGCATTACCACGCGACGCAGCGCGACGAGCCGCTGTGGCAGCAGTGCCGCGACATGGAATTGCCCGAATCGCTGCGCCTGCGTCTGCGTGCCTGGCGCGAGCGCGCGCACGCCTGGCAAGGCACCGACGAACTGTTTCGCGTGGATTCCTGGACGCACGTACTGCTGGGGCAGGGCATCGTGCCGCAGCAGCATCATCCGCTGGCTGCCGCATTGTCGGACGCCGATCTGCGTCGCCTGCTGGATGGCATTGCGCAGCCGATCCAGCGCGTGGTGGAACAAATGCCCTCGCAGCAGGCGTTTATTGAGCGCTATTGCCAGGCCGGCGAACAGGTATGGGGTGGGCGCAGTCGGGTGGCGATGTAGGGCTGTGCAGTGCGCTTTACCCACACCTGAAGGCGCCGGCGCGCTCCAGGCGACCGTCACGACATCAAGGCGCTTGGTGCATTGCGTTTCAAAAGTACCGGGAAATCTGTCGATTGATCCGAAGGCCGCAATGCCTGCAAGGCGCTGGCTGCTCGGTAGAGCGCAGCAGCGCTGCCGGACCATGATGGGCGCGCCTGTGTATCGGGCATGGGCGACGCAGAAACGGCAGCGCCGTCAACACGATGACGATCCGGATCCCGTGTCGACCCAAACCATGCGCAACATGCTTCCGCCCGCGTGCTGCAACTCTTTGCCGGCTACAGCCGCATCAAATCGGCGCCGACCACAATCGGCCCGGCGTAGTGCTTGCGTGCGCCTTCGCGCCACATCGCATCGGTGATGGAGGGATCGCCGCCGGGGACGAAATGAGTCAGTACCAGCAGTTTCGCATGGGCGGCGGCGGCGATCCGTCCGACCTCTTCGCTGGTGGAATGGCTCTTGAGCAGATGGTCCAGCAAGGTGGGGGCGTTGTCGTTGGTCTTGAGCATGGTTTCCAGCGCGGGCAGATACATCACTTCATGCACCAGGACATCGGTATCCCTGGCAAACTCGGCCAGCGCCGGCAGGTAGCGGGTATCGCCGGAGAACACCACCGTGCGGTCGCGGGCCTGGAAGCGATAGGCGAATGCAGGCTTGAGCGTGTAGTGATCCACCAGCGTGGCCGTCACCGTGACCTGCGCGTTCTGCAACACGGTGCAGGCCTGGTCGAACTCGTGCACATGGATGAGCTGCTTGAACGGCGGGCGGCCCTCCTCGCGGATGCGCGCATCGATGTCGATGGCGTTCATCTCGACGAACGCGTCCACCATCCTGCCGATGCCCGGTGGCCCATACAGATGCACCGGCGTCTGCAAGCCGCTGGCCCAGGCCAGCCACACCACATTGAGCAGGTCGGCGTTGTGATCTGAATGATGATGGGTCAGGAAGATATCGCGCAGCGCGGGGAGCCGGATGCCGGCCTTGGCCAGTTGCTGGGCGACACCGTTGCCGCAATCGATCAGGTACGGCTGGCCGTCGATCACCAACGCATTGGCCGCCGCCGCACGCAGCGGCGAGGGTGTCGGCCCGCCCTTGGTGCCGAGCAGCACCAGCACGCTGCCCTTGGCCGGGAAGGGAGCAGGCGCCGTGCCGTTGCTTGCAGCGTTGTTGCGTGGAGTGGCGGCGAGCTGGCCTGCCGCCAGCAGCGCGCCGGCACCGAGTGCGGTCTTGAGCATGCCGCGGCGGCTACGGAGCTTGTTCAATGCGGTCATCGCGGTTCCGGGATACTGGGAAGGGCTGCATGTCGGCAACGAACGAAACACCACGCTCCGGCACGCCTCAACGTTGTCTTGCTACAAAATCACGCAGCGCCGGTGAGCGATAGAACGCCATGCACTGCGCAAAGATCCTGGTGAACGGCCCGCGGCGTGCTTCGTCCTTCATCGGCACCTCGCCGCGGTGGTAGTCCGCCGTCTGTTGCGCGACGAAGGCCTGTAAACGTGCGGTGGCGCCAGGCTTGGCATTATCCAGTGCGTAGGTGGTGAGCAGATACGAGCGGTCGCGCAGTTGGTCGGACTCCAGCCGGCCGCTGCGTTCGTAGTTCTGGTCCAGGCACAGCTGCAATGCGTAGGCCTTGACGTCCTCCGTGGCCGCCGGCGTCGCCGCCATCGCGGCAGTGGAGACAGCGGACACTGCGGAAAGCAGCACTGCGGTGACGGCACGGCGACAGCGGCAGCGATGGTGGGCAGACATGCCGATCCTGATGATGAAGGTGTTTGCAGTCTGCAGGATCGCGTTGCGCTTTGCTCGCTTGAACGTCCTTAGGACTTGGCGGGGCATGGCAGCACATGGCAGCGCAGCAGCGTCGGCAGGCAGCCATCAGAGCGTGCGCTTACCTGGCACGCGAGGCTGCACCTGGTGGCGTTTGGAGCGGCTAGCACGACGTAGCGAGCAGCCGTCAGGTGGGTACGGCGCGGAAGCTGTCGGTCATCACCGCCAGCCCGGCGGCTACCGGTGACCATCGCTGGCATACGTTCTGGGTGTATTGGTTGATGCGCTTTCGGGGTGCTCGCGCGATACAAGCCAACCGCGCCTTGCCGGGTCTGCCGAACTGGATTCTGTATACGCATCGCAGCGGCAACAGCAACCCGACCATGCGATTGAGCGATGCCAGCAAGAGACAGTTGTAGAACGCCCCAGCGCGGGAACGCGTCACCGCGTTGCCGTCATTGCGCCAGGCAGGACGCTGCGCATGTCGATCATGCAGGTGGCGATGCGCAGCCTCGCGCCGCCCGACGTGGCAGGCGCTCCAACGCCTGCCACGCTTGCTCGGCAATGCCTGGACGCTTACTGCCCGAAGAACGTCGAGATCGACGAATACACGTCGGAGAAGCGCGAGTAATAGTCCGGATCGGTCTGCGCCGTGCAGAACGAGTAGCCGCCGTACAGGCCGCCGCGCAGCTGATACGCACCGCCACTGGCGATGGTGAACAACCCCGAGCCGGACGAGCCGCCTTCGGTGACGCCGTCGTTCCAGACCACGCGATACAACGGGCTCTTGCCGTCGATGGAGGTATTCAACGCGTTCACCGTACCCAGCGAGTACTTCTTGACGTCACCCGACGGGTGGTGGATGCCCACGATCGAGGTGCTGGCGGATGCGATCGCCGCGCTGTTCCATGCGGCATAGAACGCGCCGCTCGGCGGTGCGGTCTTCAGTTCCAGCAGCGCGGTGTCGCGCGTGGTGTTGGCATGGCGCAGGAACGCACCGCCGGTGAGCGTTGTGGCCTGCGAACTGGCGGTGTTGCCGTTGCAACTGGCCGCGTCGTAGAACCAGTAGGTCTGCAAGGTATTGGCTACCGTCTGGGTGCTGATGCAGTGCGCCGCGGTCCAGAACAGATTGCGCTTGGGCGTGTTGGTGTTGTTGAGCAGGGTTCCCGTGCACAGGAATGACCCCTGGCTGGTGGTGAACACCATGCGCGCCACGGCCTTTGCCGCACTGGTGAAGCCGGCGGTGGGATTGGCGCGGCACACGATGTCGTTCTGGCAGGAATCGCTTTCGCCGATGGCGATGGTCATCATGTCACGCGGGCTGGCGGTGGGGCTGATATCCAGATGCGACAGTTGCGGAACGCTGAGGCTGAAGTTCTCCGGGTACAGGCCTGCCGGCAGCGACAGTTCGACCAGCAGGTTTTCGCCGCTCACCGTCGGCGACCAGCCGATCGCATCGCCGGTGCCGACGAAGCTGGCGCCGGATTGTTCGAACACGCGGCCGTCGTCGCCGGCAAAACGCAGTGTCACCTTTGCCGGGTCGCCAGGTTTTGCGCCGGCGCCACGCAGCACCAATGCCGCACGCAACGATGCCGCCTGCGCCGAGCCCAGCTTCAAGGTGGCAACGCGCGAGCCGTCGCCAGCCATTTGCCAATCGAGTTTGGCCAGGTTGACCAACGGCTGTGCGAGCGCGCGCGAAAAGCCGATCTGCAGCGGCTGCCCATGCTTGACCTGCGCAATGCGGCGCTCACGCACGGCGCCGAGTTCCTTGCTGCTCGGGGCAGCCAGTTGCGCCACGCGCGTTGGCATGATGCCGCCGCGCAGGCTGGCCGACTGCAACGTCGCCGCGCCGAGCTTGGCGGCCTGCGGCGCACTACTCACCGGTGCGGCATCCATTTCGGTGGGCGGCGCAGCCAGCGCAGCGCCGGACACAGCAGAGAGCAGCGCGAGGTACAACGCATTCTTGCGATTCATGGGTAGTCCTTCTCGTCAGGGAACGGCAGGCTGCGGCGGGGGCCACAACCCGCGGCGCCATCGTTGGCGCCGAACGAGACTAGCGAATGTTTACAACTGAATATGTGCTGAAAATCTCGTTCAGAGATTGACGGTCAGAGAAAATACAATCGCTTTCGCACACATCGATGCGTTGCGCCGCATGCGCGATGGACGCGGCAATACCGCACGGGTGCCTGCCTGTCACGCAAGCACGCTTGCGTGCATGTCGCTAGTCGAGCGGCACGTTAGGACCACTGGCAACGCGACGACGCAGGTCGATGAACGAGACGCGGGTGGTCATGCAGCACTGCATGCCGCGTTCGAGCGGGCGCTTGATGGTTGCAGGCACCGTGCATGGTGCGGCGCGCACGCGGTGCGCGCGCAGGCTGGCGACCACCTGCCCGCGCATGCGCTTAACGCTGTGCGTATCGCGCTATTCCAGTGCGTCGCTGGCGCGGAATTCGGTCGAGCGGCCACTGAGTTTGAGGAACCCCAACACTCCCAATCCCACCACCATCCATGCGCTGCCGCCCAGCTGCGCGTGCCGGTCGGCGTTGATCAATACATAGGCCAGGATCACGATGCCGATCAGCGGCACCACGCCATGCAATACGATCCGGCCCTGGTTACGGAAGTGCCAGAGCACTGCGATATGCAACAGCACGAATGCCGTCAACGCACCGACGTTGCACAGCGACGACAGCAGCGCGATCTGCCCGACGAACACCTCCCCCAGCACCATGCTCAACGCGGCAACCAGCACGATGGCGCGCTGCGGCACGCCGGTGCGCGGATGGATGTAGCGCAGGAACGCCGGCAGCTGGCGGTCGCGCGCCATGGCGAACAACAGCCGCGAGGTTGCCGCCTGCGCCACCAGTGAATTGGCGATTGCCGCACTGATCGCCACCGTCAGCGCAATGACGATCTGCAGCCAGGGCCCGGCGATCAGCCGGCCGATCTCGAAGAACGCATCGTTGGATGCCTGCGCGCTTGGGTAACGCTGCAGAGCCGGCTGCAGCAAGGCGGCCAGCCAGGTCTGCAGCACGAACAGGCCCGCCACCAGCACCAAGGCCAGCAAGGTGGCACGGCCAACTACGCGATTGCCACCACGCGCTTCTTCCGACAGCGTGGAGATCGCATCGAAGCCCAGAAACGACACCACCGCCACCGACAACGCGCTGAAGATCAGCTGCGGCGAGAACGCCTGCGGGTTGTAGAACGGGCGCAGGTTCCAGTGCGCGCCGTTGACGCCGCGCTGGATGGCCAGCGTCGCCAGCATCACGAACACCGCCAACACCACCAGCTGCGCAAACAGGAAAAACCGATTCGCCCGCGCCGTCGTTTCGATGCCGCGCAGATTGACCACGGTATTGAGCACCACGAAGAACGCGATCCATGCCGGCTGCGGCACCGCCGGCAACACGTTGTGCATGGCGTTGGCGCCAACCACGTAGAGCAGGGTGGGCACCAGCAGGTAATCGAGCAGGATCGCCCAGCCGGCAAGAAAACCCATGCCGCTGCTCAAGCCACGGCCGACGTACGCGTACACCGAGCCAGCCACCGGGAACGCCTGCGACATCTGCTGGTAGCTCAGGGCGGTGAACAGCATCGCCACGAAGCCGACCAGATACGTCAATGGCACCATGCCCGCACTGATGTCGAACACCCCACCGAAGATCGAAAACGGCGCGGTCGGCACCATGAACACCAGGCCGTAGATCAGCAGATCCTTCAGCGTGAGCTGGCGCTTGAGTTCCTGCGCGTAGCCAAAGCGTTCCAGCGCGGCCGCATCGTCGCGGCGTGGTGTCTCGGTCATGCAGGTATCCGCTGTGGGGAAGGAACGTCCAGCGCAGGTGCGCGGTCCGGGGGAGCCGATGCTGCGCTGCAGCTGTGTGACCGGCATTGTGACGATAATGTGGCCGACAAGCCCATCCATTGGTAAAAGTGCTAGGTTTTCCGTGCTGGATGTCATCCAGCGGCGTCAACCGCGACGAAGGACCCCCATGTTCGACACTTTGGCCAGCCTGGGCCGCGATCTGCAGGCACTGCACACGCTCGATGCCTGCCTGGACAGGGTGTTCGGCGACGTCTGCACGCTCGGCTTCCAGTCGCTGGTATACGACTACGCGCCGGTGCCGCTGAGCATGGAGGGCGCGCTGATCACCCCCAGCGTGTTCATGCAGCGCAATGCGCCCGGGGATATGCAGCATGTCTGGTGCGAGCACGGCTACTACCAACATGACCCCGTTCAGCAGCGCGCCACGCGACGCACCACGCCCTTCATCTGGTCGTACCGCACCGACGGCAACCATCCGGGGGTGGAATATGTAGGCGCGCAGCACCGCCAGGTGACGCGCTATCTCTGCGACAGCGGAATGGGTACCGGTGTCACCGTGCCGCTGCATCTGCCCGGTGGCGCGTTTGCCACGTTCAGCGGCGCGGTCGATGCGGTTGCCGCCGAGGCGCCGCGCCTGGCCGAAGCACAGCTTTCTCCTTTTTTGCTGCTGGCGCATGCGTTCCAGGCGCGTGCGCAGGAGCTGCTGGACCCGCAGGAGCGGCGCTGTCACCACATCGCGCTGACCCGGCGCGAGCGCGAATGCCTGCAGTATTCGGCCAAGGGGCTGACCGCCAAGAGCATCGCTGCCGCGCTCAATCGGTCCACCGCCACGGTCAACCTGCATCTGAATTCGGCCGCACGCAAACTGGGCGCGCGCAATCGCGTGGAGGCGGTAGTGCGCGGTATGCATTATCGACTGCTGGAACCATGAGCGGATTGCGGTCGCCGTCTGCGGCATTGACGTCACACGGCGCGTCGATGCGCGGTGATCGGCGCTTCCAATGGCCAGCGCCGCGTTACGCAGGCCCGGATGGTGCTGCTGGAGGGTGGGCAGGGCCTACGCGCTGCAGTGCAGCGATGGCCTTGAGAGAAGGCCCTTCCGTTGCAGGCCGCGGCAGGTGCAGTGAGGCAGCTGATAGTCGCCGACCCTGAACACCGGGTTTGCGATTGGTCTGCACAATCACCTGTGCTGTCAGGCGTTGATCCGCCGCCTGTCTGACGCATAAGCGATGAATGCGGAGGCCTGCAAACCGCTGCAAACCTGTGAGATTTGCCAGTTAACCCAGGCGCGGCTGCCCGCTAGTCTCGGCGCTCATCATTGCCGAGCAGGCGCAGGTCATGCAGTCCACCGAGGGGTACGTCCAATTCCGCGGCTATCGCACCTGGTACCGGATCAGCGGCGACCTGCGCAGCGATGCCTGCCCGCTGGTGGTGGTGCACGGGGGGCCGGGTTGCACGCATGACTATGTCGACAGCTTCAAGGATCTGGCCGGCAACGGCCGTGCGGTGATTCATTACGATCAACTGGGCAATGGCCGCTCCACCCATCTTCCCAACGCGGGTGCCGCGTTCTGGACGGTCGGGCTGTTTCTGGACGAATTGCAGGCGCTGATCGAGCACTTGGGCCTGGCGCAGTACGCCCTGCTGGGCCAGTCGTGGGGCGGAATGCTGGCGGCCGAACATGCGGTGCGTCGGCCAAGCGGGTTGCGTGCGCTGGTCATCGCCAATTCGCCGGCGTCGATGGGCTTGTGGCGTGCCGCAGCGCTGCGCCTGCGCGCCGGCCTGCCCGAGCAGGTACAGGCCGCGCTGGAAGAACACGAGGCGGCCGGTACGCTGGATCATCCGGCCTATCGCGCGGCCAGCGACGTGTTCTACGCGCAGCATGTGTGCCGGCTGGTTCCGTGGCCTGACGAGGTGGTGCGTACCTTCGCCGCCATCGATGCCGACCCGACGGTGTATCACGCCATGAACGGGCCGACCGAATTCCACGTGGTGGGCAGCCTGCGCAACTGGAGCATCATCGAGCGGCTGCACCGCATCATGGCGCCCACGCTGGTGCTGTCGGGCAAGTACGACGAAGCCACGCCGGAAACCGTTGAGCCCTACGCGCGTCTGATTCCCGATGCGCGCTGGCATGTGTTCGCCAACTCCAGCCATATGCCGCACGTGGAAGAACGCGCTGCCTGCATGCGTCTGGTCGGCGATTTTCTCGATGACCATACGCCCTGGCCGGGCGGCGAGCTGGCGCATGCGTCGGGGTTGGTCGATCGCGCCTTGTGAGGCGCGGCCCCGGTTGGAGGCGCTGATCTGTTGCGTTGCGGTCTGGTGGTCGTCGCGCTGGTTCGTGGTGACCCTCGGAACCACGCGCATTGCCGGCGAGTGTGCCTTGAAGGCGTAGTGCGCCGTGCAGGCAGCCCGTGGCCCGGGAGCGCCGCAGCAGCACCGCTCGGCCATGTGTTGATCGCGTGAATCGATGATGTGCGATTGCGCTGCTCGATCGATACGCTGCCGGCAGCATTAGTCCAGGTCCAACCGGGTTGCGCGCCCGCGGTGTCATGCTGGCGCCCGCGATCCACGCACTGCTGGCCGCGCTTCTCGCGCTGGCTGAGTCAGCCTGGTATCGCCGGACGCCCTGGCTGATCCGATGCTGTGCGGCCTGCGTAGTCGTGTCGTCGGTATTCGCCGCAGCGAGCCGTGTCGGCGGCAATCGTGCGTCACTTCAGCGCTGCACCTGCAGGAGAGATGCGTCGATGCTGCATGGACGTCTCTCTCTGCCGCACTGCACAGCAGGGATGTGGCGCCGTGCCGCTACCGCCTTGCTGCGGTGTGCGATGTGCGGTGTCGCACTGCAACACCGGTTCGTATCAACGCGTCGATTCAACGCAACCGCATCGTCGTCAGTGCCTGACGCCGCGATTGCCGTGCATAGCCTACGCATCGCCATCAACTGGACGTTGTCAATCACGTATGCACGGCATGCGCAGCGGTGTCCTGTCCTGCGTGTCTCTTGCTGTCTCTTTTGCATGTCCTGCAAAGAGAACACCGTGGTGCGTCAAACTTTCAAAGATGGATAATTGTTTTATGTTTTAAATCGCGCGAAGAATGCGGCCCCCACGCACTGCTTTGCCGACGTCGTTGCCATCACGCAGACGTCGCGCATTGCCTATCGTCTTCTTTGGGAGAGGCTGCATGACCAGCAAGATGCTCCAGGGCGCACTCGCGCTCGCACTGTCCGCCTGCGCTGCAAGCGCCATCGCCGGCCCGGTCGGGTACGGCGCCGCCACCACCGGCGGCGGCAACAAGACCCCCGTCAACGTGGCCACCTTCGAAGCGATGCAGGCTGCCATCGACAGTTATTCCGGCAGTGGCGGACTGGTGCTCAACTACACCGGCAAGTTCGACTTCGGCACCATCAAGGACGTCTGCGCGCAGTGGAAGCTGCCGGCCAAGACCGTGCAGATCAAGAACAAGAGCGATGTCACCATCAGGGGGGCGAACGGCTCGGCGGCGAACTTCGGTGTGCGCGTGGTGGGCAACGCGCATAACGTGATCATCCAGAACATGACCATCGGCTTGCTGCAAGGCGGCGAAGATGCCGATTCGATTTCGCTGGAAGGCAATTCCAGTGGCGAACCGTCCAAGATCTGGGTCGACCACAACACCGTGTTCGCCTCATTGACCAAGTGCTCCGGCGCCGGCGATGCCTCGTTCGATGGTGGCATCGACATGAAGAAGGGCGTGCACCACGTCACCGTGTCCTACAACTACGTGTACAACTACCAGAAGGTCGCGCTCAACGGCTACAGCGACAGCGACACCAAGAACTCGGCCGCCC
Organism: Xanthomonas sp. 10-10; assembly: GCF_040182365.1. Taxonomy (NCBI): domain Bacteria; kingdom Pseudomonadati; phylum Pseudomonadota; class Gammaproteobacteria; order Lysobacterales; family Lysobacteraceae; genus Xanthomonas; species Xanthomonas sp. 10-10. The sequence goes on along the minus strand of NZ_CP144460.1, from coordinate 3,522,195 downwards.
GTACCACCTATCACCACAACCGCTTCGAAAACGTGGATTCGCGCGTGCCGTTGCAGCGGCGCGGGCTGAGCCATATCTACAACAACTACTTCAACAACGTCAGCACCTCGGGCATCAATGTGCGCATGGGCGGCGTGGCCAAGATCGAGTCCAATTACTTCGAGAACATCAAGAACCCGGTGACCTCGCGCGACAGCAGCGAGATCGGCTACTGGGACCTGATCAACAACTACGTGGGCAGCGGCATCACCTGGGGTACGCCGGATGGCAGCAAGCCCTACGCCAATGCCACCAACTGGGTCAGCTCCAAGGTGTTCCCGGAATCGCTGGGCTACATCTATACCGTCACGCCGGCCGCGCAGGTCAAGGCCAAGGTGATCGCCACCGCAGGGGCAGGCAAGAATCTGGCCGAGTAAGCGTCCGCGCAGTATTGCATCCACAGATCCCCGGCAATGCCGGGGATTTTTTATGTGCAGCGAGGTCGCCGGCCACGTCTTTTACGCATGTCTGACCTGGCGGTGCTCCGCAGCGACGTGCCGTCTGGACGAAGAAGGGATGATGACGGCCGCGTCGCGCCGCCTGCTTGGCCCGGATGGCGTGCGGACATTTCTGCGGCTCGTGATAGTGCGCGATGGGCAGGCCGCGCTCGATGCAAGCACATCCCGGGCCAGGGCGCCACGTTGCAGCGCCGTCTGCAGGCCGACCAGCGCGCGGTGCTGGCTTGGCAGGGCCAACACCGCCGTCGGCGCTGCTGCTGCGGTGAGTGTGCACTGCAGCATGGCGCGCGCTCGTCGTGCACCGGCACGGTCTTGGGCCATTGCCTCGGAGCGGAGGGCTCGCTGCCGACGGCAGGGCCATACCTTCAGCCTGGCGCAGGCGTCTTCGTCAAGAGGCGCGGCGGGCGTCATGACGCGGTATCGTGTCGCGTTACCACCTTCCCGATTCCGTCCATGTCGCTTCCGACCGATCCTGTTGCTGAGACCGCTGCGCCTGCCTTGCGCCATGCCTTGAAACCGCGGCAGTTGATGATGATGGGCCTGGGCACGGCAATCGGCGCCGGGTTGTTTCTGGGCTCGGGGGTGGGCATCCATGCGGCCGGCCCGGCGGTGTTGGTGTCCTACCTGATTGCCGGCGCGCTGGTGATCATCGTGATGAACGCGCTCGGCGAGATGGCTGCGGCCAAGCCCGCCAGCGGCGCGTTCTCGGTGTACGCGGCCGATGCGATGGGGCCGACCGCCGGCGCAACCGTCGGCTGGCTGTGGTGGCTGCAGATCGTGGTGGTGATCGCCGCCGAGGCGGTGGGCGCGGCGAGCCTGTTGGCGACGGTGTGGCCGGCGTTGCCGGTGCCGATGCTGGCGTCGATCTTCATGGCCACCTTCACCGTGATCAACCTGCTGGGCGTGCGCAATTTCGGCGAGTTCGAATTCTGGTTCGCCATCCTCAAGGTGGTCGCCATCGTGATCTTCCTGTTGATCGGCTGCGCGTTGCTGGCCGGTTTGCTGCCGGGCGTGGTATCGCCGGGGCTGTCCAATTTCACCCAGCACGGCGGGTTCGCGCCCAAGGGCCTGGCCGGCGTGGGCACCGCGTTGCTGGTGGTGGTGTTCGCGTTTGGCGGCACCGAGATCGTGGCGGTGGCGGCGGCCGAAACCGCCGATCCCGGGCGCAGCCTGGCGCGCACCATCCGCACCGTGGCCTGGCGCATCCTGGTGTTCTATATCGGCTCGATCAGCGTCATCGTGGCGGTGGTGCCGTGGACCAGCGCCGCGCTGAGTTCGCCGTTCGCGGCGGTGCTGGACGTGGCGCGGATTCCCGGCGCGGCCACCGGTATCACGCTGGTGGCAGTGGTGGCGTTGTTGTCGGCGCTCAACGCCAATCTTTACGGTGCCTCGCGCATGATCTTCTCGTTGGCCCAGCGCGGTGAGGCGCCGCGCTGGCTGAGCAACACCAGCCGCCAGCAAGTGCCGCTGGTGGCGGTGATCGCCAGCGTACTGTTCGGTTTTGCCGCAGCGGTGCTGGAATTGCTGTACCCGGGCAAGGTGCTGCCGATGCTGCTCAATATCGTGGGTGCCACCTGCCTGCTGGTGTGGACCATCTCGCTGCTGTCGCAGTTGATCCTGCGCGCGCGCGCCGACCGTGCCGGTATCGCCTTGCCGTTCCGCATGCGTGGGTATCCGGTGTTGACGCTGCTGGCGTTGGCGATCCTGGCGGTGATCTTCGCGCTGCTGGCGTCTTCTGCCGACACCCGCGCGCAATTCCTGTCGATGGTGGGGCTCACGGCCGGCATCGCGCTGATCAGCGAGCTGGCGCGGCGGATGCGTCACCGGCAGTAAGCGACCGCAGCGCTACGCAGGAGTGCGCTTGCGCGCGACAGCGCATCGCCGGTAGAGCTCATCGCGCGCAGGCGCGCTGCTACGCACGCTGGGCGCCTGATTGCCTGGCGCGGCCGGAAGACTATGTAGGTGTCGCAGGCTGGAAAGTGGCATCGGGCGGTAGCGCAAGCGCGACTTTTTGCCGCAGATGCGACGCCGTGTCGCATCGGGAACGGACGCGAGCGTCACTACCATTGCGGTGTGGCGCGACAGCGTTGCGGTAATGCTCCCCGACGGCGCAAATCGTCGGGGCTCGCTCGCCGCTTCGCTGGCGTAGCTGCCTTCCTCTTTCCTGGAGCACTCTCCATGGACGCCCTGCTGCTGTCGCGTCTCCAGTTCGGATTCGTCATCGCCTTCCACGTGCTGTTTCCAGCCTTCACCATCGGGCTGTCCAGCCTGTTGGCCTTCCTGGAATGGCGTTGGTTGCGAACGCGCCTGCCGGTCTGGCGCGAGCTGTATTTCTTCTGGCAGAAGATCTTCGCCGTGTCGTTCGGCATGGGCGTGGTCAGCGGCATCGTGATGGCCTTCCAGTTCGGCGCCAACTGGCCGGAGCTGAGCCGCATTGCGGGCGGGGTGATCGGGCCGCTGCTGAGCTACGAAGTGCTCACCGCCTTCTTTCTCGAAGCCAGTTTCCTGGGCGTGATGATGTTCGGCTGGGGGCGCATTTCCGAGCGCCTGCACTTCTTTGCCACTTGCATGGTGGCGCTGGGCACGCTGTTTTCCACGTTCTGGATCCTCTCCTCCAACAGCTGGCTGCAGACGCCGGCCGGCTATGAGGTGGTCGACGGCATCGTGCACCCGGTCGACTGGTTGAAGATCATCTTCAATCCTTCATTCCCGTATCGGCTCGCGCACATGGCGCTGGGCTCGTTCATCACCACCTGTTTCGCGGTGGGTGCGGTGGGCGCGTGGTATCTGCATCGGGGCGTGCACCGCGAGGCTGGCCTGCGCATGCTCAAGCTGGCGGTGGTGTTTGCGGCCATCACCGTGCCGCTGCAGATCTTCGTCGGCGACATGCATGGCTTGAATACGCTCAAGCATCAGCCGATGAAGATCGCGGCGATGGAAGCGCACTGGCACGCCGAAGAACCGGGCAAGGGATTTCCGCTGGTGGTGTTTGCGGTGCCCAATGCGCAGGCCGAGCGCAACGATTACGAGGTGGCGATTCCGCGCCTGGGCAGCCTGATTCTGACCCACAGCCTGGACGGCAACATCGCGCCGCTGACCTCGGTGCCAGCGGCCGACCGCCCGCCGGTGACGCCGGTGTTCTTCGCCTTCCGCATCATGGTGGGGATCGGCTCGCTGATGCTGCTGGTGGCCTGGGTGTCGGCGTTCGCATTGTGGCGCGGCACGCTGGTGCAGTGGCGCTGGTTGCTGGCCACCTGGCGCTGGATGCTGCCGAGTGGCTTCATTGCGCTGATTTCGGGCTGGTTCGTTACCGAAATGGGCCGCCAGCCGTATGTGGTCTACGGGCTGCTGCGCACTGCCGACGCCGTGGGCCCGCAGTCGGCGCTGATGACCGCCATCTCGTTGTCGGTGTACGTGGCCGGCTATGCGTTCGTGTTCGGCTGGGGCATCTGGTACCTGGTCAAGATCGGCAAGATCGGGCCGACGCCGCACGATGCGCCGCAGCTGGACCACGGCGAACACACACCCGCACGGCCGCTGTCTGCAGCCGACGAAACGATCGATGGAGCTGCGTGATGGACATGACGACCTTCCTGCCCGTGGCCTGGTTCGCAGTGATCGGCTTCGGGGTGCTGATGTACGTGGTGCTGGACGGCTTTGTGCTCGGCATCGGCATCCTGGCGCCGTTTCGCAGCGACGAGGCGCAGCTGGACCTGATGATGAACACCGCCGCGCCGATCTGGGACGGCAACGAAACCTGGCTGGTGCTGGGCGGGGCAGGGTTGTTGGCGGCGTTTCCCAAGGCGTACGCGGTGATCCTGTCGGCGCTGTACCTGCCGGTATTGCTGATGGTGATGGCGCTGGTGTTCCGCGGCGTGGCGTTCGAGTTCCGCTTCAAGGCGCAGCGTTCGCGGCGGTTATGGAGCAATGCGTTTGCTGCCGGCTCGATCCTGGCCACCTTCGCGCAGGGGGTGATCCTGGGCGCGCTGGTGCAGGGCCTGCCGATCGAGAACGACCGCTATGTCGGCGGCATCTGGGGCTGGTTCAGCCCGTTCGCGATGCTGACCGGCGCGGCCTTGGTGTTCGGTTATGCGCTGCTCGGCAGCACCTGGTTGATCCTCAAGACCGAAGGCCATGTGCACGCGCTTGCGCGTCAGTTGAGCCGGCCATTGACCCTCAGCGTACTGGTCTTCATCGGCCTGGTCAGCGCGTGGCTGCCATCGCTGCAATCGCATGTGATGGATCGCTGGTTCAACGACGCCCATTACCTGTGGCTGATGCCGGTGCCGGTGCTGGTTGCCGTAACGGGCTATGCGCTATGGCGCGCGACCGCGCCGGGGCGAGCGGACACGGCGCCGTTCCTGCTGGCGATGGGCCTGTTCGTCCTCGGGTTCCTGGGCCTGGTGCTGGGCATGTGGCCGTATCTGGTGCCGCCGGTGTACACCATCTGGCAGGCGGCCGCGCCGCCGTCCTCGCAGCTGTTCGCGCTGGTGGGGTTGGTGATGTTGTTGCCGCTGATCCTGGGCTACACGGTATGGTCGTACCGGGTGTTCCGCGGCAAGATCACCGCCGAGACCGGCTATCACCATTGATGGCAGCGGTTGTCGCGTCGCGTGCTGCGCCGGTCGAACCCAGCGGCAGGCGCAGCGTGCGATGACCCCGGACAAGTGCCGGCATGATCACGGCCGGGCTTCGCCTTCGCTGCGGCGCCCCCCACGCGGCCGAGCGCGCGGGGGGCGCGCCCACCGCAATACGCTCAGCGCAGGCGCTGCTTGAACATCCACTCCCACATCGCCGGGTCCGCATAGGTCACGTCCCAGACGTTGTGGTTGCCTTCGGGATACTCGCTGTAGCGCAGGTTGGCGCCCACGCCCTTTGCGGCGCGGTACAGCGCGCGATCGTCGTGCGGTGGAACGGAGGTGTCCTGGGCGCCATGAAACGTCCAGATCGGCACCTGCTTGAGCTGGGTGACCGCTGCCGTGTACGGGTCGGCTTCCTTGGCGACCAGGCTGACATACAGCGTGCGGCGCTCGTCGCGTGGCGCCTTGAGCGCGCCGCAGACCGGCACGATCGCGGCAAATCGCTGCGGCTGCATCAGCCCGATTTCCCACGCGCCATAGCCGCCCATCGAAATGCCGGTAAGGTAGGTGCGTTGCGGGTCGGCGGCGAACTCGGCGCTGGCCGCATCCAGCGCGGCGATCGCCATGCGTGCATTGACGCCCAGCCATTCCTCGTCGTCGGGCACCTGCGGCAATACCACCAACGCCGGGAAGTCGGCGGTGTGTTCGCTCAGGTAGGGGCCGACGCCGACCTCGGCCTGATCGCGCCCGTTGTCGCCGCGCTCGCCCGAGCCGTGCAGGAACAGCACGATCGGCCGTGGCTGCGGCGTCTTGGCAGCCGGCACGAACACCTGGTAGCGGTATAGCCGGCCCTCCAGCTGCAGGGTGCGGGCGACGAAGTGGCCGCGCCGCCCTTCGTGCTGGCGCTCAGCCATGCTGGAACAACCGGCAAGCACCAGCGCAAGAATTCCAAGCAAGACGCAACGAACGATCACGCAGCACTCCCCATCGATCACCAGGCTGCAGTATCGCCGCATGCAGGTGCGCTGGCACGTCGCGGTGCGGCGGGAGATGTGGATGCGTCATGCGGCCCTTCATTCCTGGTGGCGCATGCACTGCACGTGCATGCGGCCGGGCGCACGCGCTCACGGCATCAGGATCAATGTGGCCAGGCCCAGGAAGCTCAAAAAGCCCATCACGTCGGTCAGCGTGGTCAGGATCACGCCGCCGGCCAGGGCCGGGTCGAAGCCCAGCCGTTTGAGCGTCACCGGCACCAGGACGCCGCCGAAGGCAGCAGTGAGCATGTTCAAGGTCAGCGCAGTGCCGATCACCAGCGACAGCATCGGCTGGCCAAACCAGGCCAGTACGATCAGCCCAAGCCCCACGCCCAGACACAGCCCGTTGATCAGCGCCACGGTGAGCTCCTTCTTGAGCAGGGTCATCACGTTGGACGAGCCGATCTGCCCCAGCGCCAGGCCGCGCACCATCAGCGCCAGCACCTGGGTGCCGGCGTTGCCGCCCATGCCGGCCACGATCGGCATCAATGCCGCCAGCGCCACCAGTTTTTCGATGGTGCCTTCGAAACGGCTGACCACGCTGGAGGCCAGAAACGCGGTGCACAGGTTGATGCCCAGCCAGATCAGGCGGCGACGGAACGCGCGCCGCGCCGGGCTGAACATGTCCTCGTCCTCGTCCAGGCCGGCTGCGCTCATGGCCTGGTGTTCGGCTTGTTCGCGGATGATGTCGACCACGTCGTCGATGGTGATGCGGCCGAGCAGGATGTTGTTGTCGTCCACCACCGGCGCGGAGATCCAGTCGTGGTCGGAGAAGCGCCGCGCGACTTCGTCGGAGCCATCGCCCACATCGATCGCCGGTTGCTCGTCGTCGATCAGGCGGTTGACCGGTGTACTGTCTTCATGGGTGACCAGCGCGGCCAGCGATACCCGGCCCAGATACTGGTGGCGACGGCTCACCACATACAGGTGATCGGTGTGGTCGGGCAGCTCGCCGCGCAGGCGCAGATAGCGCAGCACCACATCGACGTTGACATCGGCGCGCACCGTCACCACGTCCGGGTTCATCAGGCGGCCGGCGGTGTCTTCCGGATACGACAGCACCTGCTCGAGGCGCTCGCGGTTCTCGCGGTCCATCGACTTGAGCACTTCGTCGATGACGGTGTCGGGCAGGTCTTCGACCAGGTTGGCCAGATCGTCGATGTCCAGATCTTCGACCGCGGCGACGATCTCGTCGGTGTCCATGTCGGCCAACAGGCTTTCGCGCACTTCATCGCCGACATGCAGCAGCACTTCGCCGTCGTCTTCCGGGTCGACCAGGCCCCACACCACTTCGCGCTTGCCGGGCGGCAGCGATTCGAGCAAGTTGCCGATCTCCGCTGGCGCCAGCGTGTTGACCAGCCGGCGTACCGGCCCTAAGCGTCCGCTATCCAGCGCGTCGGACAGCAATCGCAGCTGGCGCGCAGTCTTGTCGTGGCGGACGGCTTCGGCCATGCGCGGCTCCCCGGAAGAGTGGACGCGCCGTCAGTGGAAGACGCGGTGCTGGATCAGCACCGCATTATCGCTTGCGCATGGTGACGAAACATACAGCGGCGTGACCAGGCGCATGCGGATTGCCGAAGCGATGCCGGATGCGCCTTGCATCAGTGAGCCGATTGCGCGGGAGCTTGCCGCATCGGACGAACGACATGCAGCGTGTGCAAGCTGCCATGCGTGGCCGACTCTGCGTGTCGCCGTACGCGTTGCATCCTGGCGATCAGTCGCCTATGGCGCTAACGCAACACGGCCTGCGCATTGCAGGCCAGCCACTTCTCGATGCCCTTGCGGTCGCGGGCACGCAGCAGTTTTTCGCCCTGCACGCGCAACTCGGCCAGATGGATGTCGCGGACCGCGCGGCGCACCTCCAGCAAGGTGGCCGGATGCAGGCTGAATTCGGTCAGCCCCAACGCCAGCAGCATCGGCACGAAGCGCGGGTCGCCGGCAATCTCGCCGCACACTGCCACCGGCTTGGCATAGGCGCGCCCGGTGGCGATCACCTGCGCAATCAGCCGCAACACCGCCGGATGCAATGGCGAATACAACTCGCCCAGCGCCTCGTTGTTGCGGTCCACCGCCAGCAGGTACTGCACCAGATCGTTGGTGCCGATCGACAGGAAGTCGATGTCGTCGATAAAGCAATCCAGCGCCAGCGCCGCAGCAGGCACTTCGATCATCGCGCCCAGCGGAATGTGCTCGGCAATCTCGTGGCCTTCGTCGCGCAGCTGCGCAGTGAGCTTTTTCAGCTGTTTGCGCAGCAACAGGATTTCTTCGCGGCCGCTGACCATCGGCACCAGGATGCGCACCGGCCCATAGCCGGATGCGCGAAGGATCGCGCGCAACTGCGCCTGCGCCACCGCAGGCCGCGCCAGCGACAGCCGCACGCCGCGCAACCCCAGCGCCGGGTTGTCTTCGTCGCTCAAGGTCAGGCCGGTGCGGTCGGCCTTGTCGGCGCCAAGATCCAGCGTGCGGATGGTGACCGGGCGGCCGCTCATGCCCAGCACGGTGGCGCGGTAGGTGTGGAACTGTTCGTCTTCGTCCGGCAGCTCGTTGCGCTGCAGGAACAGGAATTCGGTGCGATACAGCCCCAGACCGCTGGCGCCCAGCGCATGCGCACGCGCCACGTCTTCCAGCGACTCGGCATTGGCCAGCAGGGTGATATCGACGTTGTCGCGGGTGCGGGTGGGCTTGGAGCGCAGTCGCCCGAGTTCGCGCTGTTCCTTGGCCAGCGCACGCAGGCGCTCGCGGTAGTCGCGCAGATGCTCGGGCGTGGGATCGACGATGACCTGGCCGGAACCGGCATCGACGATCAACACATCGCCATCGTCGATCCGCTGCACCGCATCGCTGACCCCGACCACCAGTGGCAGATGCAGGCTGCGCGCCAGGATCGCGCTGTGCGACAGCGCGCTGCCGGCGGTGGTGACGATGCCGACCACACCTTGCGCCTGCAACTGCGCCAGCTCGGACGGCGCCACGTTGTCGCAGACCAGGATTTCGCCAGCCACGCCCTTGAGGTCGGGTGCACGCTTGTGCAAGAACGCATGGATGCGGCCGATCACGTGATCCAGATCGTCCATGCGGCTCTTGAGATAGGCGTCTTCCATGCCATCGAACACTGCCGCCAGCCGGTCGCGCTGCACGCGCAGGGCATAGTCGGCGCTGTAGCGGTGGGTGCGGATCAACTCGTCCAGGCCTTGCAACAGCTCCGGGTCGTCGAGCAGCAGCGCATGCAGTTCGAGGAACTCGCCGACCTCGCGCGCCAGCGCGCCATGCAGGCGGTCGCGCAGCTGCTGCATCTCGGTGCGTGCCGCCTCGATCGCCACGTGCAGGCGCTGCAGCTGCGTTTCCACCTGGTTGGCGGGCACGCGCTGTTCGGCCACTTCCAGCGTATGGCTCTGGCGCACGCGCGCGCGTCCGAGCGCATTGCCGCGCGAGGCGCCATGTCCGCGCAGGCGCAGACTCATGCGCGTGCCTGGCGCAGCGGCGCCGTGTCGGTCGCGCTGGCACCGACGCCCCGCATGCTCAGCTGTCCTCGTCGAAACGACGCTCGAACAACTCCACCAACGCCTGCAAGGCCTGCGCTTCGTCTTCGCCATCCAGCCGTACCACCACGCTGGTGCCTTGACCTGCGGCCAGCAACATCACGCCCATGATGCTCTTGGCATTCACCTCGCGGCCCTTGGCCGCCAGCGTGGCGTTGCTGCGATAGGACGACAACGTCTGCACCAGCTTGGCGGTCGCCCGCGCATGCAGTCCGAGTCGGTTGGACACAATGAGTTCGCGTTCAAGCATCGTCGATGATCGCTCCGTTGCGGGTACCGGCCGCCGCGGTGGCGGGCAGCTCCTGCAAACCTTGTTCGGGATAATTCATCACCCGCAGCAGCATCGGCAGGCTCAGCGCGGACACCCGACGGACCGGCGTGCCGAGCTTGGCCAACCGGCTGGCGAGATTGCTGGGGCTTGCGCCATACAGGTCGGTCATGACCAGCACGCCGTCGCCGCTGTCGACCCGGCGCATCGCCGCCGAGGCCTGGGGCAACAATGCGTCCAGGTCTGCATCGAACGGCACATCGAATGCTTCGGTCTTCAACGGCAAATGCCGCAACAGCCCCGTCGCCACGTTCAACAACGCTGCGCCGATGCCGGGATGAGTAATGAGGAGAATGCCACAGGCCATGCCGAAACGTTAACAGGTCGGCATGACCGCGCGATAGCGTTTGCCTGCACCGATGCGTTGCGAACTGAATAGCCGTTTAGGACCGCGGCAATCGGGCGTATGCGCGGCGCGCAGCAGGCGCGGTGTAGCGGATATGACGCATGATCCGTGACGCGCATCAGGTCGCTGCCGGACGCAGCGCAAGCGAGCGCTGCAGTTTGCACCCCGCAGCCGCATACACGTCCAGATGCAGTGGAGGTCTGCGGACGTTTAAAGGCGCATCCGCGTGTCGAAGCGGTGCAGCCTGCGATGCCACGTCAAGCCAAGGAAGCCGCAACAAAGCGCGCCAGATACATCGAGTCCCGCGATCAACCCCGGCCAAGCCCAGGCAATGCGCACCCCGGCAAACGCACCCGTACACATCAGCCAAGCCACACGTTGCAGCACGCAGGACCCCGCCGTTACGAATCCCCAATCCCGAATCCCAAATCCCAGCCCCAACTCAATCCTGCTCGCGATGAAACGTCGCCACTTCCGGCCAGCCCTGTTCGCGCGCATGTCTCGCCATGCGTTCGGCCATGTAGACCGAGCGATGCTTGCCGCCGGTGCAGCCGAAGGCGATGGTCACGTAGCTGCGGGTGTCGTTGCGGAGCCGCGGCAGCCAGGTGTCGAGCAGATCCACGATCTGCGCACTGTAGCGCTGCACGTCCGCCTGGTTGTCCAGATAGTCGCGCACACCGGCATCGCGGCCGGTCAGCGGGCGTAGCTCCGGGTCCCAGTGCGGGTTGGGCAGCACGCGCGCATCGAACACGAAATCGGCCTCCGCCGGGACGCCGCGCTTGTAGGCGAAGGATTCGAACAGCAGCGACAGCCGGTCGTTGGAGCCGAGCGCGAATTCGGTGACCACCCGGCGACGCAACTGGTGCACGTTGAGTGTGCTGGTGTCGATGATGGCATCGGCCTGCGCGCGCAGCGGCTCGGTCAACTGGCGCTCGCGGGTGATCGCCTCAGGCAAGGCCAGGCCCAGATGACTCAGCGGATGACGGCGGCGGGTATCGGCATAGCGTTTGATCAGCGCTTCATCGCTGGCTTCGAAAAACAGCAGCCGCGCTTCGATGCCGTATTCCTGCGCCGCCAGGCGCCATTGCGCCAGCTGGGTCAGGTCGCTGCGGCTGCGCACGTCGATGCCTACCGCCAGGCGTTGGTCGCCGATCGGGTTGCCACGCAGGCGGCTCTTGACGAAGTCCGGCAGCAGCTCCACCGGCAGATTGTCCGAACAGTAGTAATCCAGGTCCTCGAAGGTCTTCAGCGCAACCGATTTGCCCGAGCCGGACAGCCCGCTCACGATCATCAGCGTGGAGGGCGCGGTACTCATGGCGTGCGTCGCTCCAGCAGGTTGCTGTGGCGGGCGATGAACATCGCCGCCGGGTCGATGCCCTTGGTGCGCAGGATATGCAGCCGGGTGGCTGCCTCGGTCAGCACCGCGAGGTTGCGGCCGGGCATCACCGGCAGGGTGATCAGCGGCACGTCCAGATCCAGCACGTGCCGGCTGCCGGAATCGCCGGTCAGGCGTTCGTAGCCGGACGGGGTGGGCTCGGTCATCGGGCGGGTCAGGTGGACGATCAGGCGCAGGTACTTGTTCTTCTTCACCGCGGTGTCGCCGAACATGTCGCGCACGTTCAATACGCCCAGGCCGCGCACTTCCAGCAGGTCCTGCAGCAGTTCCGGGCAGGTGCCGTCGAGCACGTCGGGGGCGATCTGGGTGAACTCAGGCGCGTCGTCGGCCACCAGCCGGTGACCGCGGCTGAGCAGTTCCAGCGCCAGCTCGCTCTTGCCCGAACCGGCCTCGCCGGTGATCAGCACGCCGATCGAATAGATCTCCATGAACACGCCATGCAGCGTGACCCGCGGCGCCAGCGTGCGCGCCAGGTGGTAGGAGAGATGGTTGAGCAACTCGTGGCCGCGCTTGGGCGAGATCCACAGCGGGGTATTGGATTCGTCGGCGGCCGCGCGCAGGTCTTCCGGGCAGGACTGGTTCTTGCTGATCGCCAGCGCCAGCGGCTGCACCTGGATGATCTTCTCGATGGTTTCCCAGCGCTGGCGCGCGTCCAGCGAATCCAGCCAGGCCAGCTCTTCGGTACCCAGGATCTGTACCTTGTTGGGATAGATCACATTGAGATAGCCGGCCAGCGACGGGCGGCGTGCGTTGTTGCTTCCGGCCTCGATCTCGCGGTGCTCGCCCTTCTGCCCGGCGACCCAGCGCAGCGCCAGCTTGTCGCGCTGCTGGTCGAACAGTTCGCGTGCGGTGATGCTGGTATTCATGCGGCGCTGGCCTGTGGTGGCGGGGCGTCGGTGAGCAGCGCCATCAGGGCGTCCGCATCGGGGGCGGCGCGCAACTGCTGACGAAACTGCGCATCGGAAAACCGTTCGGCCAGCTCCGACAGCAGCATCAGATGCTGGTGGGTGTAGTGCGCAGGCACCGCCATCGCGAAGATCAGGTCCACCGGCTCATCGCCACCGAAGGCCACCGGCGCATCCAGTCGCAGCAAGGCGCCACGTGGCTCGGTGAGATTGGGGCAGCGGCCATGCGGAATGGCGATGCCGTGGCCGATGGCGGTGCTGCCCAGGGCCTCGCGTTCGCACAGGTTGGCGTAGAGCTCGTCGGCGCCGGCCTGACGGCAGGACAGCAGGGCGGCGGCGGTATGCAGGACGGTGTCGCGATCGGCGGCCGGCGACACCACAGTGCGCACGGCCGCCATCAGATCGGTTAAGGGCATGAGGGCATCAAGCGGGAAGCGTCATGCGAGATTGTCGCGCACCTCGCGTGCATGGTGGTTACATTTCTTTTCCTTGTGCTTGAGCACCAGGCGGTCGAGCTTGTCGACCAGCAGGTCGATGGCCGCATACATGGTGGAGCCGCTGGCGTCTGCGTGCAGGGTGCGACCGGGAAGGTTGACGGTGGCGACCACGTGATGGTCTGGCTTGCGGACGGCCAGCTGGGTTCGGACTTCACAGTGCTGGTCGAAATGGCGCTGCAGTCGCTGCAGCTTGCTTGCCACGTACTCCCGCAGGGCGGGGGTCACTTCAAGCTGGTGGCCATACGTCTCGATGCGCATCGGATACCTCCATTGGTCGGTGGGCCAATGAACCGTTCCGGTGATCCGACAAACCCGGCACAGGCCGGCGTTGCGGTGGTTGCAACGTCAGGCGATGCGTACGCGTTCGTGGGAGGCGGAAATGTTCATGGCCTCACGATACTTCGCAACGGTGCGCCGCGCCACTGGTACGCCGGAAGTTTTCAGCAGATCCGCCAACTTGGCGTCCGACAAGGGTTTACGGGGGTTTTCTGCATCGATCAGGCGCCGGATCATGGCCTGGATGGCGGTGCTGGAGGCCTCGCCGCCGCTATCGGTGTCGATGCCGGAGGCGAAAAACGAGCGCAGCGCGATGGTGCCGCGCGGGGTGCGTACGTATTTGCGGGCGATCGCGCGGGAGATGGTGGATTCGTGCAGGCCGAGCTCGCCGGCGATCTCGCGCAGGGTCAGCGGGCGCAAGGCCTGCGCACCGAATTCCAGAAACCCGGCCTGGTGCTGCAACAGGCAGCGCACCACCCGCAGCAGGGTCTCGCCGCGCGCCTCCAGGCTCTTGAGCAGCCAGCGCGCCTCCTGCAGCTGGCCGCGCAGGTAGCCGGCGTCGGATTCGCCGCAGCTGCGGATCAGGTTCTCGTAGCCGCGGTGGATGGTGACCTTGGGCTGGGCACGACCGGCCAGCGAGGCCCGCCATACGCCACGCTGGCGCCAGATCACGCAGTCGGGCACCACATAGGTGTCCTGCGACAGGTCGCCGATCTGCTTGCCCGGGCGCGGGTCCAGCGAGCGCACCAGTTGCACGGCCTGTTCGACATCGGCGGCGGAGCGCTTGAGTTCGTGCGCCAGGCCGGCCACGCCGCTGCGCGGCAGGCGCTCCAGCGGGCCGGCGACGATCTGCAGCGCCAGCTCGCGTCCTGGCGTGGCAGGGTCGAGCACGGCCAGCTGCAAGGCCAGGCACTCGCCCAGGGTGCGCGCACCCACGCCGACCGGGTCGAAGCGCTGGATCTGGTGCAGCACGGTGAGTACTTCGGCCTCGTCAACCGCCGCGCCGAGCGCCAGCGTTTCGAGGATGGCCGACAGCGGTTCGCGCAGGTAGCCGTCTTCGTCCAGCGCATCGATCAACAGCGCGCCGATCTGGCGGTCGCGTGGCGACAGCGGCGACAGGTGCAGCTGCCACAGCAGGTGATCGGCCAGTGTTTCCGATTCGGCCACGCGCTCGGCGGCATCGCCGGACTCGTCGTCGTCGAAGCTGCCGCCGCTGCCCGAGCCGGTCCACTGCAACTCGTCCTGCGACCAGTCGTCGTCGCGCTCGGCCGGGGCCGGTTCCTCGCGCTGGGGTTCCTCGCTGGACGAGGACGGCGAGGATTCCACCGCTGTGTCGCCGGCCGCATGCGCGGCCTCGTCGGCCCATTCCAGCAGCGGGTTGGTCTCCACCGCTTCGGCGATTTCCAGTTCCAGCTCGGTCGTGGACATCTGCAATAGCTTGATCGCCTGACGCAATTGCGGCGTCATGACCAGCTGCTGTCCTAGCGATGTCTGAAGCCGGGCTTTCATGCGGGCACTGACTGGAAGAATCGATGGCGCGGCGACGCGCTCAAAGGCGGAAAGTTTCCCCCAGATACACGCGACGGACGTCGGGATTGGCTAGCAGCGCGTCCGGTGCCCCCTGCGCCAGCACGCCCCCCTCGGCGAGGATATACGCGCGGTCGCAGATTCCCAAGGTCTCGCGCACGTTGTGATCGGTGATGAGCACGCCGATGCCGCGTTCCTTGAGGTGAATGATGATGCGCTGGATCTCGCCGACCGAAATCGGATCGACGCCAGCGAAGGGTTCGTCGAGCAGCATCATGCGCGGCTTGGCCGCCAGCGCGCGCGCGATCTCGCAGCGGCGCCGCTCGCCACCGGAGAGGCTGGCGCCGAGCTGGTCGGCCACATGGGTGATCTGCAGTTCTTCGAGCAGCGACACCAGTTCCTTCTCGCGGCCAGCGTTGTCCAGTTCCTCGCGCAGTTCCAGCACCAGACGGATGTTGTCGGCCACGCTGAGCTTGCGGAAGATCGACGGCTCCTGCGGCAGATATCCCACGCCGAGCTTGGCGCGGGCGTACATCGGCTCGGCGGTGAGGTCGCGGCCGTCCAGTTCGATACGCCCGGCATCGGCTTCGACCAGACCGACGATCATGTAGAAGCAGGTCGTCTTGCCGGCGCCGTTGGGGCCGAGCAGGCCGACCACTTCGCCGGCCTCGAGCGTGAGGCCGAATTCCTTGACTACTTCGCGTTGCTTGTATTTCTTGCGCAGACCGGTGGCGACCAGCATTACTTGTTCCCCTGCGGCTTGGTGGCCGGCTTGGCTGCAGGCTTGGCGGCCGGTGCCGGCGCAGGCGTTGCCGCGGCAGGGGCGGCGTTCTTGGGCTGGATGATGGTGCGCACGCGGCTGCCGTCGCCGCCGCTCTGCATGTTGCCGGTCTTGGTGTTGTAGACCATGCGCTGGCCGGCGTTGGTGCCCTTGGGCGAGTCGACCTTGTAGTTGCCGGTCAGGATGATGATCTCGTCGGCCACCTTGTATTCGATGTTGTCGGCCTGGCCGTTCATCATCGCGCCGTCGTCCATCTGCTGCTTGAGCGTGGCCTGCTTGCCGGTGAGCACCACGCGGTCGGTCTGGCCGTTCTTCTGGAAGATGTCGGCGGTATCGGCGTGGATTTCCAGCGTGCCCTGGGTGATGACCACATTGCCGCTGAAGCGGCACTTGCCGCTGTCGTCGAGCATGTTGCAGTCGTTGGCATTGGAGTCGATCGCCATCGGCTGATTGCGGTCGCTGGTCTTGGCCATCGCCATGACAGGCAACAGCAGCGCGGCAAACGCCAGTTTAGCGGGCAGCATTCGGTTCATAGCGGGTCTTGACCTGAGAGAGGAGCTTGTACTGGCGCGATTTGAGATCGGCTTCGAAGCCGACCCCGCTTTGCATGATACCCGGCCGGCTCATGGTTACCGGAGCAGCGGTCTTGGCGAGGTTCTGCTGCGGAAACACGTCCAGGCTCTGGGTACGGAACGTGGTCGGTGGGGTCGCGCCGCCGGTGGGGCTGTCGCCTTCGACATCGCCGCGCAGGCGCAGTTCGTCGCCCTTGGGGCTGACCCAGCCGGTCTTGGCGCGCAACGTCCAGGGCTGGTTGGCGTTGTCGGGCAGCAGGAACACCGGCGTGGTGATGTCGGAGGTCTGGTCGGCGCGGTTGCGGTGCATCTCCGGCGCGCGCAGCGTCATCGATTCCTTGCCGGTCTGCTTGTCCAGTGCGATCAGTTCGAAGTCGCGCAGCACGTAGTCGGCCTTCGACTCATCCACCACGGCCGCGACCGGGCGTGCGCGCTGCTGCCACGCCGACCAGCCGGAGACGACGGCGGCGGCAAACAGCACCACGCCCAGGGTGGTGCGCCAGTTCCAGCTCATGCGGAGAACCTTTCGATGATGCCCTCGACCTGGCCCTGCGCGGCCAGCACCACATCGCAGACCTCGCGCGCAGCGCCTTCGCCGCCACGGGCCTGGGTGTGCCACTGCACGCGCTCGGCGATCCAGGGATGCGCGTTGGCCGGCGCGACCGGCAGGCCGACCGCCAGCAGCGCCGGCAGATCGGGCAGGTCGTCGCCCATGAACAGCACCTGGTCCAGCGACAGGCCGTGCTCCTGGCACAAGGCCAGCACGGCCAGGCGCTTGTTCTTGACCCCGATCTGCACGTGCAGGCCCAGATCCTGGCCGCGCTTTTCCGCCGACAGGCTGGCGCGCGCGGTGATCAGCGCGACATGGATGCCGGCGTGTTCGAGCTGCTTGAGGCCCTGGCCGTCGAGCACGTTGAACGCCTTGCTCTCATTGCCGGCATGGTCGTAGTACAGGCGGCCGTCGGTCAGGGTGCCGTCGACGTCGAAGCAGGCCAGGCGGATACGCGCGGCGCGTTCGATCAGCTCGGCGGGGAGGTGCAGCAGGGGAGAGTAGGGCATCGGCACGAATCGGTGAGAACGGGGTTCCGCAGTGAAAACTGAACCTGTTAAACCACCTTAGCGCGCAACAGGTCGTGAATGTTCAGGGCGCCGACCGCGCGCTGCTGCGCGTCCACCACGATCAGGCCATTGATCTTGTAGTCCTCCATCAGCCGCGCGGCCTCGGCGGCCAGCTGGTCGGCGCCGATGGTGCGCGGGTTGCGCGTCATCACCTCGGCGATGCCGGCGCTGCGCACGTCGATATCGCTGTCCAGTGCACGGCGCAGGTCGCCATCGGTGAACAGGCCGATCAGGCGGCCGTCGTCGTCGACCACCGCGGTCATGCCCAGCCGCTTGCGGCTCATTTCCATCAGCGCCTGGCTCAGGCTGGCGTCGGCGCGCACGCTGGGCAGGTCATCGCCGCCGTGCATGACGTCGGTGATGTGCAGCAGCAGGCGGCGGCCCAGGCTGCCGGCCGGGTGCGAGCGGGCGAAGTCGTCGGCGGTGAAGCCGCGCGCGTCCAGCAGCGCCACCGCCAGGGCGTCGCCCATCGCCAGCGAGGCGGTGGTGCTGGAGGTCGGCGCCAGATGCAACGGGCAGGCCTCGGCGGTGACGCTCACATCCAGATGCACGTCGGCGGCCTGGGCCAGCGACGAGCTCGGGCGCCCGGTCATGGCGATGATCGGGTTGCCCTGGCGCTTGAGCACCGGCAGCAGCATGCGCACTTCATCCGATTCGCCCGAATACGACAGCGCCAGCACGATGTCGGCCTCGGTGATCATGCCCAGGTCGCCATGGCCGGCCTCGCCGGGGTGCACGAAGAACGCCGGCGTGCCGGTGGAGGCCAGGGTGGCGGCGATCTTGCGCGCGATGTGGCCGGATTTGCCCATTCCGGTGGCCACCACCCGCCCACGGGAGGCCAGCACCAGCCGGCAGGCCGCGGCAAACGCGCTGCCGATGCGCGCGCCCACACTCGCCAAGGCTTCACGCTCGATCTCCAGCACGCGCTGGCCGCTGGCGACCAGGCTGGCGTCGCTGACGGTGGCGGTGGGCAGGTGCGAGACGGCCATACGGGACTCGGGTGAAGAGTAGAATGTGCGCTCATTTTATGAGGAAACACCCTGTGGACGCCGAAACCATCCGTAAACTCATCGAAACCGGCTTGCCCGAAGCCCGCGTCGACGTGCACGGCGACGACGGCGTGCACTTCGAGGCGACCGTGGTCAGCCCGGCCTTTGCCGGCAAGGCCCCGCTAGCGCGGCACCGCATGGTTTACGCCACCCTGGGCGATCTGATGGGCGGGGCGATCCACGCGCTGCAGCTGAAGACCCTGACGCCCGAGGAAGGCTGAGCGCAATCGCCGCGCTCGCCATCAGGCGGGCTGGGTCGGCGCGGCGCGCGGAGCAGGGTCGGTCAGCAGTAGGCACCTCATCGCCTCGACTGGCGTCGTCCACGCTCACGCAGTGACTTTGTCCAGCGCGTCCCTGGCCGTACCCGGCGCCGCTCGATCCCCCGGTTCCAACGCGCGCCCCGTGCACTACGGTCGATACGTCCCTCACTTCATTCCCCCGACATCCCTTCTACTTTCGGATTTCTCAGATTCCCATGGCAAAAATCGTAGTGACCGGCGGCCAAGCGCTGCACGGCGAAGTCAATATCTCCGGCGCCAAGAACGCAGTGCTGCCGATCCTGTGCGCCACCTTGCTGGCCGATGCGCCGGTTGAAATCAGCAAC
This sequence comes from Xanthomonas sp. 10-10, assembly GCF_040182365.1. Taxonomy (NCBI): domain Bacteria; kingdom Pseudomonadati; phylum Pseudomonadota; class Gammaproteobacteria; order Lysobacterales; family Lysobacteraceae; genus Xanthomonas; species Xanthomonas sp. 10-10. Next base: position 3,503,145 of record NZ_CP144460.1, on the reverse strand, counting down.
GTGCCGCACCTGCACGATGTGATCACCACGGTGAAGCTGCTCAGCGAGCTGGGCGCCGAGGTCACCATCGACGAAGGCACCCTGGCCAAGGGCCGCTCGATCCTGGTCGACCCGCGCTCGGTGACCCACCAGGTCGCGCCCTACGAGCTGGTCAAGACCATGCGCGCCTCGATCCTGGTACTGGGCCCGCTGCTGGCGCGCTACGGCACCGCCGAAGTGTCGCTGCCCGGCGGCTGCGCGATCGGCTCGCGCCCGGTCGACCAGCACATCAAGGGCCTGCAGGCATTGGGTGCAGAGATCAGCGTGGAAAACGGCTACATCAAGGCCACCAGCAACGGCCGCCTGAAGGGCGGGCGCTACGTGTTCGACATGGTCAGCGTTACCGGCACCGAGAACGTACTGATGGCCGCCGTGCTGGCCGAAGGCACCACAGTGCTGGAAAACGCGGCGATGGAGCCGGAGGTCACCGACCTGGCCGACTGCCTGATCGCGCTCGGTGCGCAGATCGAAGGCGCCGGCACGCCGCGCATCGTGGTGCAGGGCGTGCAGCGTCTGGGCGGCGGGCACCATGCGGTGCTGCCGGATCGTATCGAAACCGGCACCTTCCTGGTCGCCGCGGCCATGACCGGCGGCAGCGTCACCGTGCGCCGCGCGCGCCCGGACACCCTGGATGCGGTGCTGGACAAGCTCACCGAGGCGGGTGCCACCATTACCACCACCGCCGACAGCGTCACCTTGGACATGCATGGCAAGCGCCCGCGCGCGGTCAACCTGACCACCGCGCCATACCCGGCGTTTCCCACCGACATGCAGGCGCAATTCATGGCGCTCAACTGCGTGGCTGATGGCGTGGGCGTGATCAACGAAACGATCTTCGAAAACCGCTTCATGCACGTCAATGAGCTGTTGCGGCTGGGCGCGGACATCCAGGTCGAAGGCCACACCGCCATCGTGCGCGGTGCCGAGCGTCTCAGCGGCGCGCCGGTGATGGCGACCGATCTGCGCGCCTCGGCCTCGTTGATCCTGGCCGGGCTGGTCGCCGACGGCGACACCACCATCGATCGCATCTACCACCTGGACCGTGGCTACGAAAACATCGAGGAGAAGCTGGGGGCGCTGGGCGCGACCATCCGGCGCACCGCATGATCCTGCGCGGACGCTTCACCACCCGTCGCAAGATCCTGCTGGGCGTGATCGTGCTGATCCTGGCGTGGCTGGCCTACGCCTGGTCGGTCGGCATGGCGATCACCCAGGGCGTCGAGTTCAAGGACATGGACTGGAACGGCGACGGCACCGCCAGCCGCGACGAGATCGCGCAGTCGTTCTATGCGGTGGCAGTGAAAAAGACCGTCGAAGGCAAGCGCCACTGCGATCTGTTCTATTGGCGCAGCAACGACGAGCAGATCCGCGTGGACTGCCGTACGGTGTTCAGCACCGGCGACGACAAGGCCGCAGCAAAGCCCTGAGGCGTGATGGGTTGGTGCGGATGGATCAGTCGGAGAGCGGCTGATCTGCGGCCTGGTTGCAGGGCCCTTGCCCGCCCACCATCCCGGGACACGCTGCAAGTACGTCCCTGTAAGCTCTTACGCGGCATCCATGCCGCGTAAGGTCCCGTGACGGTAGGCAGGCAAGGACCGGTCGAGATGGTCGGTGTGCATGGTAAGAGCAGGCACCGTGCCCTGCAGTTCTGACAAGCAAGCGTCCGCTAATCTCCTAACCCGAGCCGATCAACACGCAAGCCGATCAACGGACAAGCTTTTAAGCGAACAACCGACCAATCGTCTGGTGCGGTGTCCTCGTCGATCGCGGGACCGTGTGGCGGCATGGATGCCGCCACCGAGCCTACAGGGATGTACTTGCGGCGTGTCCCGCGAGCGGCGAGGGCACCGCGCCCTCGACCCACTGGCTCCTCCAAAGCCTTGCGCCTTGGCGCGCTCTTAAAATGGCAGCTGCATCTCGCTCAGCGCAGCCCCTTGATGGTCAGATCCAGCGCATCCTGGCCTTTTTCCTTCTGCAGCAGGCGCGCCGGCACCGGCAGGTCCTTGACCACCCAGGCGATCAATTCCTTGTCGCCATCCACGCGCGAGACCTTGGTGGCCTGCTCCTGCTTGCCGTTGACAGTGATGGTTTCCTTGCCGACCACCTTGTAGCTCATCGGCTTGATGCGGCCTTCGTCCACCATGCGGTAGTTGAGCGGCTTGCCGGCAGCCAGATCGCGGGTGATCGCCAGGTTGATCAGCAACGCATCCATGTCACCGGGCTGCAATTTCACCGGGCCACGGCGGTCCGGCTTGATATCGCCGCCCCAGGTCGCCTGGCTGGTTTTCCAGTCGTAATTGGCGGTGACGTTGCGGCGCTTGACCATCATCGAAGAGCTATCGTTGCTGCTGACCGGGCGCAGCTGGCCATTGGCTTCCTCGAACACCGTGCTCTGGGTCAGGTTGGCCAACTGGTTCTGGATGGTCAGCGTGTAGCGCCATTGGTTGGCGCCGGCCGCGGCCAGGGTCATGGTGCCGTTGGCCTGCATGCCCATGTAATTGGCGGAGTAATCAGCCTGGAACGGCTGCACGGCCAACGCCGGCAGGCTGGCCACGGCCAGTGCGGCGGCGGCGATCAAGGCGCTGGTGCGGGAGAGGGTTTTCATGGTCAGACTCCTTGGTATTCGACCAGGCGGAGATCGACCTGATCCTCACCTTTGTCACGTTGCAGGATGCGCACCGGGGTCGGAACTCCGTTGGCGATCCAGAGGATGGTTTCGTTGTCGCCGCTGTTGACGCGGTACACGCGCAACGCGTCGTAGCTCAGGTCGCCGACCTGCACCACCTCGGTGGCATCGGCGGCCTTGTAATCGTATTTGCGCACCCGGCCCACATCGACATAGCGGTAGCTCAGGCTGCGGCCCGGCTGCGCGTCGCGCATCAGCGACAGATTCAGCGACAGCGCGCTTTGATCGCCGTGTTGCAGCGGGATGGGTTGCTGACGCTCTTCCTTCAGGTCGCCGTCCCATTGCGCGGTGCCGGCTTGCCAGTTGTAGACGCCGGTGACCTTCTTGCCGAAGAACATCGCCTTGCGCACGGTGCTCTGGCTCAACGGCACATAGGTGTCGCCATCGACGCGAAACACCGTGCTCTGTTCCAGGTTCAAGCCCAGGATGCTGGCGAAGCCCTTGCGGCCGCGCACCGACATGTCGATCCGCCACTGGCTTGCGTCGCCGTGGCTGACCTGCATGGTGGCATCGCCGGCCTCCTTGCCACGGTAGAACGCCTGGTAGGTCGCCACAAAAGGCTCCAGCGGCGGCGGCGTCCAGGTGCTAGCGGGCAGTGCGGCTGCAGCCGCAGGGGCGACAGGGGCAGCAGGCGTCTGAGGCGTGGCCATCGGGGGCGCGGCTGCCTGGTGCGCACGGCTCGGGCTGGCCTGGCAGAGCAGGGCCGTGGTCAACAGCGCGGCGGCGATCGGGAGGGCTTTCATGCGCTGGAGTTGAGGCACGGGGCCACAAGGATGTCCGAGACAGGATGAGGAGGGCGTATCCGCATTCAGGCGAGTGCGGTGCCAGCGGACTCTAGTCGCAGTGGCGTAAACAGGCACTGACCGTCCACATGCACCGCATCGCCGTCCACCTGGAGGCGCCCGCTGGCCAGCAGGTCCAGCGTGGCGAGCAGCAGCAGGTGCTCGCGCGCCAGCACGCGGGCGGCCAGTTGCTCGGCGCTGTCGCCCGCAAGCACCGGCACGCGGGCCTGCGCGATCACGTTGCCGGCATCCAGTTCCGGCACCACCAGATGCACGCTGGCGCCGTGCTCGGTGTCGCCGGCCTCCAGCGCGCGCGCATGGGTGTGCAATCCGCGGTACTTGGGCAGCAGCGACGGGTGGATATTGAGCATGCGGCCAGCGAAGCGTCGCACCAACGGCTCGCCCAGGATGCGCATGTAGCCGGCGCAGATGACCCAGTCCGGTTGCACGGCGGCGATGGCATCGCCCAGCGCGGCGTCAAAGGCGTCGCGGTCGGCAAAGTCGCGTGGACTGGCGCTCCAGCGGTGCGCCGCGTCCACCTTGTGCAGTGCCGGCGCCTGCGGGCGATCGGAAAATACCCCGACCACCTCCGCGTGCAGGCGCCCGCTGTCGATTGCGTCAAGGATGGCCTGCAGATTGCTGCCGCGGCCGGAGGCCAGCACGGCCAGGCGCAGGCGCGGTTCAGTCGCGTGCATTGAACAATGTCCTCACCACGGGGTAGGCAGCCAGGCTGCCGAGGGTTGCCAGCAGCATGTCGGTATGCGCGTCCCAGGGGTCGCCCTGCTGGCCGTTATAGGCTTCGGCGGCCTGTGGTGACAGCAGCAGCGCAATGCCCCACTCGAACCACTCGTAGACCAGGCTGACGCACATGATGCTCATCACCGTCAGCGCGAAGATCTGCCGCAGCGTCAGGCGGGGCCATAGCCGTAGCGCCAGTTGCGCAATGGCCGGCGTGAAACACAGCCCGAACAGCAGATGGATCAGCCGGTCGAAATGATTGCGTGTCCAGCCGAACGTCGCGCTGGGCGACCAGTGCAGCAGCTGCATGCTCCATTGCTCGTAAGGCACGTTGGAATACAGCCAGCGCGCGCCGACGCAGTGCAAGGCGATAAACACGCAGATTGCCACGAACGCGGCGTTTTCCAGTGGCCAGCGACGATCGGCCCACACTAGCGCGAACAACCCGAGCACCGTCAGTGAGCTGTGCAAGGCCTGTTCGACCGGCCACAGCGGCGCGATCCAGCTCGCCAGGAACACTGCGATGGTGACGATCAACGCAGCCGATTTGGCGCGGCGCAGGGCCCTGATGATCACGTATCCCTCAGGCGGCGCTTGCGGCAGGGCCGAACAGTGCCTTGACCTGAGGGCGCAGCAAGGTGACCAGCGTAAACACGCCAAGCACGGTGCCGAATGGCATGAAGGAGCACGAAATGCCGGCCACGATCAGGCACAGCAGATGCCGCCTGCGCTGTGCGATGCAGCGGCCGGCATACGCCATGAAGCCCGCCAACGTCAGCCCGCCGGTGATGAGTGCGGCCGCGAACACCACGAAGATCCAGCCGAACATCCGCATCTGGTCCGGTGCCGCTTCGCCATTGCTGCCGTTCATCGGTAACTGTCCGGTGACGATGGCCAGCCCCATGAACAGGTGGATCAGCGGAAACAGCGAAAACAGCCCGGTGATGCCGGCCAGCACGTAATGGAAGGTCGACAGCAGCTTGAGGTGCTGCAGGTCATTGGCGCTGGCCGGCGTCGGCAGGGCAGGTGGGGAAGCGTCCATGCAGTCCTCGATCAGCCGATGCGTACGCGTTCGTCGCCGTGTGCGGCGACCACCTGGCCAATGCGCCAATGCGCCAGCGATTGCGCGTCCAGCGCCTGTTCCAGCGTGGCTGCCTGCTCAGGCGATGCGATCAGCACAAAGCCGATGCCGCAGTTGAAGGTGCGCCACATTTCGGCATCGGCCACCGCGCCTTCGCGCTGCAGCCAGGCAAACACCGGCGGCAAGGTCCAGGCCTTGGCATCGATGTCCAGGCCCAGGCCGTCGGGAATCACCCGGATGATGTTTTCGGTGAGCCCGCCACCGGTGATGTGGGCCATGGCATGGATCGCTTCGCCGTGCGACTTGAGCAGCGCCAGCACCGGCTTGACGTACAGCGCGGTCGGCGCCATCAGCGCGTCGATCAGTCGGGTGCCATCGTCCAGCACATGTTCGGCCGGTGCGCCGGCACGTTCGTAAATCTTGCGGATCAGCGAGTAGCCATTGGAATGCGGGCCCGAGGACGCAATGCCAAGCAGCACATCGCCCTCGCGCACCTGCGCGCCGTCGAGCAGCTGCGACTTTTCTACCGCACCCACGGTAAAGCCGGCCAGGTCGTACTCGCCCGGCGGGTACATGTCGGGCATTTCGGCGGTTTCACCGCCGATCAGCGCGCAACCGGACAGCTCGCAGCCGCGCGCGATGCCGCCGACCACCGCTGCAGCGGTATCCACGTCCAGCTTGCCGGTGGCGAAATAATCCAGGAAGAACAAGGGCTCGGCGCCCTGCACCAGCACGTCGTTGACGCACATACCGACCAGGTCGATGCCGATGGTGTCGTGGCGACCCAACTGCTGGGCCAGCTTGAGCTTGGTGCCCACGCCGTCGGTGCCGGAGACCAGCACCGGCTCCTTGTACTTGCCCGACAGGTCGAACAGCGCGCCAAAGCCGCCCAGGCCACCCATCACCTCCGGCCGGAAGCTGCGCTTGACCAACGGCTTGATGCGTTCGACCAGGGCATTGCCGGCATCGATGTCGACACCCGCGTCGCGGTAGGTCATGGGCGAGGGAGTGGAAGGCGTTGGGCTGGTCACGGGCGTGGGTGGCTCGGCAGTAAAGGCGGCGATTTTAACAGCCACGTTGGCGCTAGCGCCCCATTCGGGCAACAATTCACCTGGATACGCTTACGCCATGGAACCGTCGATGCGCCGCAGTCTCGCTTTCTTTCTCGCCCTCGTGGTCGCCATGCCTGTGGTTCCGGCCCTTGCGCAGGCCGACCTGCGCACCGAAGGCGACGTCGCCAAGGCGCAAAGTGCCTACGATGCCGAAGTGCCGGTCAATAGCCAGGGCGAATCCGATCGCCCCGGTGCCCTGGCGCGCGCCTTGGGCGCGGTGCTGGGCAAGGTCTCCGGCGATCGCTCGGTGATGAGCCGCCCCGGCGTGCCGCAGGCGCTGCGCAATGCGCCTAACTACGTCGAACACTACGACTACCGCCAGGATCAGGGCACCTCGCGTACAGGTGCGCCTACCTTTCGTACCACCCTGGTCGCGCGTTTTCGCCAGTCCGATGTGGATGGCTTGATCGCTGCCCTCGGTTTGCCGGTGTGGCCGCTGCCGCGCCCCAAGCCGGTGCTGTGGCTGGCCATCGATGATGGCAGCGGCCCACGGCTGGTAGGTGTCGCCCAGGCCAATGCCGCACGCAGCGTGCTGGACCGTGCGATCGAGCGCGGGTACCGGCTCGGCCTGCCGGGCGGTGCGGCGGCCGAGCAGGCGCTGGCCGGTGCGATCTGGCGCAAGGACACCGCCGCGGTGTCGCGCGCGTCGGCCAAATACAGCCCGCCGATGCAGCTGATCGGCAAGCTCTACCGCAATGCGGCCGGCTGGACCGCCGACTGGGTGTTCGTGGACAACGGCAATGTGCTGTCCAGTTGGACCAGCAGCGACGGCGACGCGCGCCGCGCGATGGCTGCCGGTGCCGATGGCGCTGCCGATGCCTTGGTCAAGCGCTACGCCAAGCGCGTGGACTCGGGCGTGCCGGGCGTGTATCGCGCAGTGATCACCGGCATCCACAGCGCCGACGATTACCTGCGGGTTGCCGCTGCGCTGCAGGGCGTGTCGGTAGTGCGCAGCATTCGCCCGGTCAGCGCCAACGGCGACCGCATGGAAGTGGATCTGGAACTGCTCACGGGCATTTCCGGCCTCAACCGTATGCTCGGCGACAACAGCCCGCTGGTCTCGGTGTCGGTACCGACCGAGGGTCCGATCATTCTCGAAAACGAGCACGCCGAGTACCGCCTGAAATGACCTTGACTCCCGAAGCCGAAATCGCCCTGTTCCTGCGCCGCCTCAAATGGGTGGCGGTGATTGTCGGCGTGTTGTGGGTGGTATCGCTGCTATCCCCGATCCTGACGCCGTTCGTGCTGGCGTTGTTGCTGGCCTGGCTGGGCGACCCGCTGGTGGACCGCATCGAACGTGCCGGTCGCTCGCGCAACATGGCGGTGTCGCTGGTGTTCGTGCTGGCACTGCTGTTGTTCGTGCTGGCGCTGATGATTCTGGTGCCGATGATCGAGCGCCAGATCATGACCCTGATCGACGCCTTGCCGCAGATGCGCACCTGGGCGATCAGTACCGCCATTCCATGGCTGGAAGCCAAGACCGGCGTGGAGCTGATGGGCTGGCTGGACCCTGAGCGCCTGATCGACTGGATCCGCAGCCATTGGGAACAAGCCGGCGGCGCTGCCAAGACCTTCTTCGGCTACGTGCAGCGCTCGGGCTTTGCGATGGTGACCTGGGTGATCAACCTGGCGCTGCTGCCGATTCTGGCGTTCTACTTCCTGCGCGACTGGGACCGGCTGGTCGAGCGTGTGGCGGCGGTCATCCCGCGCGCCTATATCGGCACCGTGAGCCGGCTGGCGCTGGAATCCAATGACGTGCTCGGCGGCTTCATCCGCGGCCAGTTCCTGGTGATGCTGGCGCTGGGCGCGATCTACGCCACCGGCCTTTCGATCATCGGACTCAACCTGGGTTTGTTGATCGGCATCATCGCCGGCTTCATCAGCTTCATTCCGTATCTGGGCGCAACCACCGGCATTGTGCTGGCACTGCTGGCGGCGGTCGTGCAGGCGCAGGGGCTGGATCTGAAGCTGCTGATCGGCGTGGGCGTCGTGTTCACCGTCGGCCAGTTGCTGGAAAGCTACGTGCTGACACCGCGCATCGTGGGCGACAAGATCGGCCTGCATCCGGTGGCGGTGATCTTTGCGGTGATGGCCGGCGGCCAGCTGTTCGGCTTTCTCGGCATGCTGCTGGCGTTGCCGGTGGCAGCGGTGGCCAACGTGCTGCTGCGGTATGCGCATGAGCAGTACACCCGCAGCGACCTGTATGCCGGCGAGCGCGCGGGCATCGTGCTGCAGTCCAGCACCGCCGAGCGCAGCGTCATCATCGTCGACCCGACCAAGGACGCAGATCGGTCGTGAGCGTGCCGCAGTTGCCATTGGCGTTGCGCGCGCCATCCGACCAGCGTTTCGATAGCTACATCGCCGCGCCCGAGGGCCTGCTTGCGCAGCTGCAGGCCCTGGCGGCCGGGCAGGTGAGCGATTGGCTTTATCTTGCCGGCCCCGCCGGCACCGGCAAGACGCATCTGGCGCTGGCGGTGTGCGCGGCGGCCGAGCAGGCCGGGCGCGCAACCGCGTATCTGCCGCTGCATGCAGCAGCCGGCCGCCTGCGCGATGCGCTCGAAGCATTGGAGGGGCGCAGCCTGGTTGCACTGGATGGCGTGGACAGCATCGCCGGCCAGCGCGACGACGAAGTGGCGCTGTTCGATTTCCATAATCGCGCACGCGCCGCCGGCATCAGCTTGCTCTACACCGCACGGCAGATGCCCGATGGCCTGGCGTTGGTGCTGCCGGATCTGCGTTCGCGGTTGTCGCAATGCGTCCGGATCGGACTGCCGGTACCTGACGACGCGGCGCGCGCGGCCGTGCTGCGCGACCGTGCGCAGCGGCGTGGGCTGGCGCTGGACGATGCAGCGATCGACTGGTTGCTGACGCATAGCGAGCGCGAACTTGCCACGTTGGTGGCCTTGCTGGATCGGCTGGATCGCGAATCGCTGGCGGCCAAGCGCCGCATCACCGTGCCGTTCCTGCGGCGGGTGCTGGAGGATCGCGGCTCTTCGATCAGCTGACGGAAGTACGACGCTCAGCGCAAGGTAGGCGCGGGTTGCTTCGCACTTCGCTTCAGCACATCTAAATCAGTGTCCAGGCACTTGAGGCACTACACCTGAAAGCTTGTAGTACGGCTGATCTGCGGGCTGGTTGCAGGGCCCTTGCCCGCCCACCATCGCGGGACACGCCGCAAGTACGTACATGTAGGCTCCGGCGCGGCATCCATGCCGCTCAGGGTCCCGCGACGGTGAGCGGGCAAGCACCAGTCACGTTGGTTGGTGCGCATGGTCTGCGTTGTGTCTCGCGGGCGCCTGCAATGCAGATAGATCGGTTGCGGAGCGGCTGATCTGCGGCTTGGCTGCAAGGGCGATCGAGATGGTCGGTGTGCGTGGTGCAAGCAATGCACGATGCGCGGCTGGCTGGCTGGCTGGCTGGTTGCGGCGCTTGGTTGCGATCAGCCGCCGTCGCGCAGCAATTGCGCATCCAGCTCCGCCAATCGCTGCGGCGTGCCGACATCGGTCCAGCGCCCGGCATGGTGGATGCCATCGATCAGCCCTGCCGCCATTTGCGCGCGCAGGATCGGCGCCAATGCAAACCGCGGCGCCGCGCCGGTCTGCTCTGGCAAGTGGCCAATCACCGATTGCCAGTCGTGCAGCAGCGCCGGTCGATACATGCCGATGCCGGAATAGGTAAGCGTTGCGGGCAAATCTGCATGTACCTTGCCATCGGCGTCCAGCGCAAAGTCTGCGCGCTCCGCATACGCGGGGCGATCGACCAGCACCAACTGCGCCAGTCCTTCGGGTGCATGCGACAGGCGGGCAAAGTCGAAATCGGTCCAGATATCGCCATTGACCAACAGGAATGGGGCGTCGCCCAGCAACGGCAACGCATGCAGCATGCCACCGCCGGTTTCCAGCGGAGTGGCGCCCTCGAAGGAATACGTCAGACGCAGACCGAATGCGCTGCCGTCTCCCAGCGTTTGCGGAAACTGCTCGGCCAGCCATGAAGTGTTGATCACCACCTCGTCCACGCCCAACGCCGCCAGCTTGCGCAGATGCCAGACGATCAATGGCGTGCCGCCGACCGACAGCAAGGGCTTTGGCATGTGTTCGGTCAGCGGGCGCATGCGCTCGCCAAAGCCTGCTGCAAAAATCAGCGCCTTCATGCGTCTGCCTTCGCTGCCCGTGCTGCCAGTGCGGGTTTGACTACTTCGTCCAGCAGCGCGATCAGCGGAGCCAGCTCGGCGTAGCGCGGCAGTACTTCGTCCAGATATGCGATGAAGCGCGGCACGTTGTCCAGATACCAATGCTTGCCGTCGCGATGGCTCAGGCGCGAAAAAATACCCAGGTTTTTCAGGTGTCGCTGCACGCCCATCCAGTCCGCGTCGCGCAGAAATTGCTGCAGCGGCGGCACCGGCAAGCCGGCCGCCTCCGCACGTGCGTGATAGCGCGCCAGCCAACCGTCGACGCGTGCGATCGGCCAACTGACCGAGGTGTCCTTGAACAGGCTGATCGGGTCGTAGGCGATCGGCCCGATCACGCAATCCTGGAAGTCCAGGACTGCCGGGCCATCGGGCACCGGCATCAGATTGCGCGGCATGAAGTCGCGATGGGTGAACACGCGGGGCTGCGCCAGTGCGTTGTCCATCAAACGCCGTTGCACCAGTTGCAACTGCTCGCCCTGCCTGCAGTCCAGCTGCACGCCAAGATGGCGGCCCAGGAACCATTCTTCGAACAGGCCGGCATCGCGTTGCAGCAACGCTTCACCGAACACGCCGCTGTCGGCGGGCGGCGGGATCTGTTGCAGCAACAGCAATTGCGCGATTGCGCCATCCAGCAGGGCGTCGGCATTGGCGTCGGTCAGCACCTGCGCCAGCGTCGGTACGCCCAGGTCTTCCAATAGCAGCAAGCCGATCTGCAGGTCCTGTGCCAGCACGTGCGGCACGCGGACTCCGTGCTCGCCCAACAGGGCGTGCATGCGCAACCATGGGGCCACGTTTTCAAGCTCCGGTGGCGCATCCATCAGGATGCGATCGGTGCCGCGCCCCTGCGTACGCCAGTAACTGCGAAAGCCGGCGTCGACCGACGCGCGTTGCAACGTGGCAGATGGATCATCCAGCGCGCGTCGCGCCCATTGCAGGCGCAGCGCGTCGCGCGCAGGGTCAGAGGGCGATACCGTCATGTGTCGTGGTTGCATCAGGGAGTAGAGGGCAAAGCGCGTCTTGCGGTCAGCGTTTGCTGCCGCTGAACAAGCGCAGCAGTGCAAGGATGGCGATGGCGCCGAGCAATGCGCCGAGGAAGCCGGCAGGCTCGCCGGCGTGATACCAGCCCATGTAGCGGCCAAACCAGCTCGCCACCACCGCTCCAGCGATGCCCAGCACGATGGTCAGCAGGCAACCCAGGCGCTGCGTGCCCGGCGTGATGAAACGCGCCAGTAGCCCGACCACAAATCCCACCAGCAGAATGTAGAGCCAGCTGTCGCTACCAAACAAGGTGTTCATCGCAGCACCGAAGGCGAAAGGGATCGGCAGACTAGCATTTCGGATGTCGGCGACCTGCGCCGCAAGCGCAGTGCGGGCGACGCTGATGGGATGCCTTCAGCAAGGGCTTTCGCAGTGCCGCAGCAGCGGCGCGCCACAGTGCCGGTGCAGGTATCGGCATTCAACCGGATGCTCGATCCCCAGCTCCGGGTCCTGGCGGGCCGGGAGCTGGGTGAGGGGCCGCTGCCCCCTCGCCGATGCTGCCTGGTTCGATGCGATTGCAATTCCAGGCCTGACGTCAGCGCACGCGCTCGGCCCGCGGCGGCCTCACGGCCTCAACAGCAACCATGTCCACCATGACGGGTGCCGCTGTCGGCCGCCACCGGCGAGCCGCTGGTTTCGCCGCGCAGGCAGGCCGCGTGATGCTCGGCGATCACCTTCGACACGCAGGCAGTGACGCGCTTGCCCATCGGGATGTGCAGGAACTCGTTCGGGCCATGCGCATTGGAATGCGGCCCCAGCACGCCGGTAATCATGAACTGTGCGCCCGGGAACTTTTCGCCCAGCATGCCCATGAACGGAATCGAGCCGCCTTCGCCCATGTACATCGCCGGCTTGTCGAAGAACGCCTGGCTTGCATCGTCGATGGCCTTTTCCAGCCAAGGCGCCATGGCCGGGGCATTCCAGCCGGACGAGGCCTTTTCCAGTTCCAGCGTGACCTGCGCGCCATTCGGAGGGTCGCGCAGCAAGGCCTGCTTGAGCAGCTCGCCGCAGGCCTTTCCGTCGGCGGTCGGCGGCAGCCGCAGCGACAGCTTCACCGCCGTTTGCGGACGCAACACATTGCCGGCCGAAGCCAGCGGCGGCATGCCGTCCACACCGGTGATCGACAGCGCCGGGCGCCAGGTCCGGTTCAAGACCAGCTCGGTGAGGTCCTCATGCATCGGCACCAGGCCATCGACCATCGGGAACTTGTCGAAGATGGCGGTATCCAGCGTTGTTGCCGCGGCCTTGGCCTGGGTCAGTCGCTCCTCCGGCACCTCCACGTGCAGCCCCTCCAGCAGAATGCGGCCCGTGGCCTCGTCTTCGATGCGAGAAAGCAATTGCCGCAGCAGCCGGAAGCTGGACGGCACCACGCCAGAGGCATCGCCCGAATGCACGCCTTCCTCCAGCACCTTCACGCTGAGGTTGCCACCGGTCAGCCCGCGCAGCGAGGTGGTGCACCACAGCTGCTCGTAATTGCCGCAGCCCGAGTCCAGGCACACCACCAGCGACGGCTTGCCGATGCGCTCGGCCAGATGATCCACATACGCGGGCAGATCGTAGCTACCGGATTCCTCGCAGGCTTCGATCAGCACCACGCAACGCGCGTGCGGCAGACCCTGGGTGCGCAGCGCCAGAATCGCAGCCAGAGAACCGAAGATCGCGTAACCGTCGTCGGCGCCGCCGCGGCCATACAACTTGTCGTCGCGCAGCACCGGCTCCCAGGGGCCCAGGTCGGCGTCCCAACCCGTCATCTCCGGCTGCTTGTCCAGATGGCCATACAGCAACACGGTGTCGTCGCCGGACTCCGGACCCGTGGCAGGGATCTCGATGAAGATCAGCGGCGTACGGCCGTCCAGGCGCACCACCTCTACCTGCATGCCATTGATGGCCTGCGCACGCGCCCAGGTTTCCATCAGCGTCACGGCCTGCTCCATATAGCCGTGGGCCACCCAATCGGCGTCGAACATCGGCGATTTATTGGGGATACGGATGTAATCGACCAGCTGCGGGACGATCTCCCGGTCCCAGGTATCGCTGATGAATTGGTCGATCTTGGCGCTGTCCATGAAGGCTCCGAATGCGTGACGTAATGGCACATTCTACGCCCGAGGCCAGGGGTAGGGATTTCCCTACAAGGCGGCGCGCAGTTCACCGGCTGTGTGAAAAGTTCGTTGGCGATAGGATTGCTGCATGTGGCGCGGGACACTGGCTCCGCCGGCAGGAATGCTGGCTAGGACCATCACCCAAGCCACAAGGAGCGTTGCAATGAAGTCATTTACCGTAGTCCTGAAGTCCCTGCTACTGGCGTTGTTGTTGTCCTCGAATGCGTACGCGCTCGACAAGGTCGATATCAACACCGCGTCTGCTGAGGAATTGGACAAGGTGCTGACGAATGTCGGGCGATCAAAAGCCGAGGCAATCGTCGAGCACCGTCAGGCAAACGGTCCCTTCAAAAGTGCCGAGGAACTGGCACTGGTCAAGGGCATCGGACTCAAGACGGTCGAACGGAATCGAGACCTGATCGAAGTAGGAGCCACGATGGCTCCCGCCAAGAAGGCTGCCAAGGGGGCGGCGGTGAAACCGGTGGGACGGCGTTAAGGGGAAGGGATCCGAGATACGGTTCGACGCGAGGATGCGTGGCCGCAACCTAACTGGACAGGATGTCCGGGGGATGGCTGGAAGCCGACAAGGACGTGGAATCGCCCGGTGTTGCACTTGGATGTGCAGCCGGGCGTTTTTCGTTTCAGGGTGTGTCGCTCTGCCACGTGGCCTTGGCAGGGCTTGAGTGCCGGGCTTCGGGCACAATGCGCCGATGCAGCTGACAGACCTGAGCAGCCGGGTGATCCCGGCCACCGAGTACCACCGCGAGCGGTGGCGCAATCAATTGGGTTGGACACGCGAGATCCTGCGGCTCGGGGAACCCGAGGCCTGGGTATTGCGGCTGTCCATTGCCGAGATTGAACGCGATGCTGCGTTTTCTGCATTCCCGGGGATCGATCGCGAACTGGTGCTGCTGCACGGAAACGGGATGCGGCTGCAGTTTGGTGCTGGCGTGCTCGATCCGGGTGATGGCGCTGCTCATGCGGATGGCCTGATCACCGGCACCACCGATGGCGATGGTGGCGACGCAGGCACTGCCGGCGCCGCGCGCGTGGTCGAGTTGCTGCCGCCTTACCAGCGCGTCCGATTCGCTGGCGAGGAGGCCGTCGATGCGCGCTTGCTCGATGGGCCGACGCAGGATTTCAATCTGATGTGGCGCCGCGATCTGCTGCATACCGAGCTCCTGCATCGCCCCTTGGTCGGCACGATGCTGTTCTTCGCGGATCCGGGCAGCGCCTGGGCCATTCACCTGCTGGCGGGCCAGGCCAGCTTTGGGCGCGACAGTGAACTGCCACCACTGGCTGCCGGCGATACCGCATGGCTGAGTGCATCGACGCGCACCCGTTACGTACTCGAGGGCGGCGGCGAGCTGCTGGCGATCCGCGTCAGTCCGCGTGCCGGAACCTCTGATTAGCTGGTCCGGGCAGCCAAGCATGTTCGTACGTGCATCGAACGGCTGGGGGTGCGAGTCCAAGTACATCCGATTTGGGCCCAGTGGCTAGCACGTCGGATTTGACGCGCCTTTTCCGCATTGCCTGCCTCCAGGCGTCAGCGATCTTGCATGCATGCAGCAGCGTGACGGTGCGGAGCATGGTTACCGGCGAACGAGTATTGCTGCATGTCGGATTCAGAGACCTTGAAAGTGGCCGATGGCACGACCTGCAACGTAGAGGGAAGCATCGCGGGGCGGTGTCGGATGCCGTCGCTGCCGCGCACCGATTGCCACCGATCGTAGCGCTCCACGGTGCCAAGTTGCCATGCTCAGCCTGCATGGTTGCCGTTCAATACACGTCGCGACGGTAGCGGCCGCTGCGTAGCAGTTCTTGCCTGACGTCGATGCCCATCAGGATATCGAGGGTGCTGTCCACGTCGGTTGCCATGCCGCGCAGGCTGCCGCAGAGATAGATGCAGCCACCGCGGTCGATCCACTGGCGCAGGCTATCGCTGGCAGCGGCCAATGCATGTTGTACGTAACGCACCGCTGGGGTGTGGTCGCGCGAATACACAAGGTCCAGACGCGCGATCCAGCCAGCGTGTTGCCACTGCTGCAGTTCTTCGGCATACAGCGCATCGTGCGCGGCATTGCGTTCGCCAAAGATCAGCCAGTTGTCGCTCGCCCCGACCGCGATTCGTGCGCGTAGATGGGCGCGCAAGCCGGCGATGCCGGTGCCATTGCCGATCAGCAGCATGGGGTGCTCGGGTGCTGGCGGATGGAACCCCGGATTGCTGCGCAGGCGCAAGGCGATCGTCGCGCCGACGGGAGCATGCACGCACAGCCAGCCACTGCCGATCCCAAGATGCCCGTCGGCATGCCGGTGTTCGCGGATCAGCAGTTCGGCGTGTCCTTCTTCGCTGGTAGATGCCAGCGAGTATTCGCGATGCGGCAGCGCGAGCAGGCGATGCACCAAGGCGGTCGCATCCGATGACGTCGTGGCCGCCATCTGTGCATCGGTCGGCAGGTGCGAGCGGCCAAGCCAGGCGCGCAGCGTACGACCGTCGACGATGTCTGCGCCGTCGCGTCGATGGCGCTGCAACCATGCCTCGACACTTTCCGGAGCGTTTTCCGGTGCGATCTCGGCGATGTCGCCGGCAACCCATGGCGGCAGCGTGCCATCGATGGGCGTGAGACGCAGTCGATGGATCGGTGCGCCTGCGCTGCCTGGATTGACGTGGACGCGTTCGCGCAGCTGCCAGGCGGCGTAAGTCGGCACGCTCCAGTCGGGCTGCGTTGCAAGGGCAGGCGCCAATGCCGACAGGCGCTGTTGCCATTGCTGCAAGGCGCGCGGGTCGGCATTGTCGACCTCGATCCGCTCGAACAGGCG
The DNA here is from genome assembly GCF_040182365.1 of Xanthomonas sp. 10-10. NCBI lineage: Bacteria > Pseudomonadati > Pseudomonadota > Gammaproteobacteria > Lysobacterales > Lysobacteraceae > Xanthomonas > Xanthomonas sp. 10-10. The sequence continues at coordinate 3,486,558 of NZ_CP144460.1, read as the reverse complement.
GGTGCCGCCGCGCGCCTGCAGGCGGTCGTCGACATGCCTGCCGAATGCGCAGAACTGGGTGTAACGGCGATCGCCGAGCGCCAGCACCGCGTATTGCATGGCGGCCAGATCCTGCCCGTTGTCGGCGAGCCAGTGACGCACCGCAGCCTGCGCGTGATCCGGGGCGTCGCCTTCGCCCGTGGTGCTGACGATGCACAGCAAACGTGGCACGCGCGCGAGCTGCTCTGCACCCACTGCTTGCAGCGGCAATGCATGGACGCCGATGCCTGCCGATTGCAAGGCAGCGGCGCTGCGTTCGGCCAGTTCGCGTGCGAACCCGGTCTGGCTTGCCCACACGATCAACACGCCGCTGCTGTCGCCGTGCGGGGTGTCGGCGCGAGCCCGGCGGCGCAGGAAGACCGCAGCGCACAGCACGGCATACGCGGCCATCCCGACGGCGGCCCATTGCCAACGATGCGGTGTGGGCGCGGCCCACCACGCACCGTCATGCAGGCGGGCAAGCCATCCGATAAGCGCGGCCAAGACGAGCAGCGCCATCCCGTTACCCATCCACACGCGTGGGCTCGCGACACTCATGACGCCGCCAGATTCCGCTCGAATGCGGGGCTCATCGCTTCGTGCAAGCTGCCATCGTGGCGCGTCAGGAAGCGCACTGCCAGGTCGGTCCTGGCGGCATGGGCGAGCCCGGCGTCGGTGCCGAGCACGGTCATCGCGGTGGCCCAGGCATCGGCCTGCATGGCGTCGCGTGCCAGGACGGTGACGGCGGCAGGCGCGTGCGGAATCGGCGCTCCGGTCCGTGGGTCGAAGGTGTGCGCGTAGCGCATGCCGTCGGCATCGAAGCGGTGCCAACGATCGCCGGATGTGGCGACTGCCAGCCCGTCCAAGGCAAGCACACGTGTCGGCAAGGCAGCGCCGGCGTCCTCATCGGGCGCGGATTCGACCAGTACACGCCATGCGCTGCCATCGGGTTTGCGTCCATAGCCGAACAGTTCGCCGCCCACGTCGATCAAGGCGTCCTCGATGTCGGCCTGTCGCAACGCATGGTGTACGCAGTCCACTCCGAAGCCTTTGGCGATGCCGGACAGATCCAGTGCGACAGCGCCGGGTTGCAGCAACCGCCTGCCATCCAGTTGCAGGCGTCGCCAACCACAGCGCAGGCGCGCCTGCGCGATCTGCTCGGGCGAGGGTACGCGTCGCCGGCCGCCAGAGGCGCCAAAGCCCCACAGCTCGACCATTGGCCCGACCGTGGGATCGAACGCGCCGTCGCTGGCCTGGGCAATCTGCAGCGCGGTGCGCAGCACGCTGAAGAAGTCGTCGGGCAAGGTCTGCCAGTCACCTGCTGCGGCACGGTTGTAGCGGCTGATATCCGAGTCCGCTTCCCAGGTGCTCATTTGCGCGACCACACGGTCGAGCGCCGCCTGGATACGCGCATGCAGGGGATGCAGGTCGCGCGCACGCGGCGCTACCAGCTTGACGCTCCAGGTCGTGCCCATGCTGCGCCCGCCCAGGGAGGCAACGGCGTCGTCTGCGGAAGAAACTGGATGCATGTGTGGACCGGTCGAGCAGGCGCTGCCTGAAGCAGCCATGGTGACGCGCGAACGTGCCGTTTGCATCACGCGGTCTGTCCTTGAGGCAGCAGGGATGCGCAGGTTGATGCTCCGCGCTGTGCACCCGCCAATGGCATGTGTCGCCACCACAGCGCCACTGCACTGACCATCCGGTCAACGCAGTGGCGTGCGTGCGGCGATTACTGCGGCAACACTTCCAGTGTGGCGACATAGCCAAGGCGGCGTTGCTTGGCCTGCGGCAGCGAGGTCTTGCTGTCTTCGCTGGTGGCTTCCAGCCAGTACATGCCCGGTTCCGGCCACGTCACGCTGAAGCCGCCCTTGGCGTCGGTATTGAACTTGATCTCGTTCTGCGCATCGCGATAGCGCGTGCCGCCGCGCACGATCTCGATCTCCAGCCCGGCTGCCGGCTTGCCGTCCAGCTGCAGGGTGAACTGCGCCGCTTCACCTGCGACCAGATCGTTGGGGTGGGTCACCGGAATCAGCTCGATGCCCTTGCCGCTGGGCTTGAGCGCTGTGGTGGTTGGCGCGCCACGGGTCACGAAGGTTTCCACGCGATTGAGCGATTGCGAGACCTGCAATTCCTGCGCGTTCTTCGGCACTTCGGTGGCAAAGCTGGCCTCGTTGCCGCGCCAGCGCTTGGGCTTGCCGTCTTCCTTCCAGCTGGCGAACAGCCCGGCATTGATGATGGCGAGCTTGTAGGTGCCGGGCTGGGTGAGCTGCAGGTCGAACACGCTGCGGTACTTGCCGGTGGCCGGATTTTCCGGCTTGAGCGTGCTGCCGTCGGGCGCGGTGATGCTCAGGTTGTCCAGGCGCAGCGGCACGTGGTTGAAGTAGAACAGGTCGTTGGACACTGCCGCATCGACGGTGATCCACGGCGCCTCGCCGGCGATGACGGTCTGCGACGGCAGCAACCAGGCCTTGTGGGCGAGTGCGCTGACCGGTAGTGCGGCGAGCATGGCGATCAGGACGAGCGAACGTTTCATGACAACTCCTTGAAGGACGATGAGGACGGTGGGTCACGTGTCTGATCAGCGCGCAGGTGTGGCGCTGCGTGGATGCGTGGAAAGCGATATGTATCTGGCAACGCGATGCACTGCGCCGTTGTGCCGTGGTCGGCCGCGTACGCTGCGTGCGGCCGCCACCAGCAGGTGACGCTCAGGGTTTGGCGACCAGGCTGACGGCGCCGAGTTCGCTGCTGCCGCTGGCCTTGGCGGTCTGCGCAGACTTCGCCGGCCAGCTGAAAGGCACCTTGACCAGTTCGCGGCCGCCGACTTCGCGCGCGGCTTCCACCACCAACGTGTACTGGCCGGCCGGCAGCGACTTCAGCACGCCCTTGGTATCGGTGAACGACAACGCGTGCGCGCCGGCAGGCCGGGTGGGGCCGGTCACGCCGTCGACCGGCACCTCCAGAGTGCGGCCGCTCTTGCGCCACCACTGGCGCAGATCCGGCAACCACTTGGTTCCGTGGCCTTCGGCGGTGTCCTTGGATTGGTACCAGACCGCCAGATTGGCGGCGACCTTCTGGTCTGCGCCTTCCAGCCAGATCGCCACGTACGGGCGGTGGTATTCGGCGACAGTGAGCTTGGGGATCTCGACGTTGATGTCGAGCGTGGCCGCATACGCCGGCATGGCGAGCAGGCCGCTCAGAGCGATAGTCAGGGTGGCGCGCATGATCGTCTCCGGTAAAAGGTCAGTGGATCAACAGCAAGGCAATCAGCAGCGGAATCAGCAGGCCCAGGCCGACCAGCGGCCAGGTCATGCTGCGCTGACGCGCATGCAGGTGCAGCAGGAACAGGCCGGTGATGCAGAACACCAGGCAGGCGATGGCGAACACGTCGATGAACCAGCCCCAGGCCGGTCCGGCGTTGCGGCCCTTGTGCAGGTCGTTGAGATAGGCGATGGCGCCGCGCGAAGTGCGCTCGTATTCGATCGCGCCGCTGCTGCGGTCCAGGCTCAACCAGGCATCGCCACCGGGGCGGGGCAGCGCGAGATAGACCTCGTCGGGCGACCATTCGCCGTTGCGCGTGCCGATGCTGATCTCCAGCTCGCGTCCCAGCCATTGCGCCACGCGCGGCGGCAGCGGTGCATCGCCGTCCTGGCGCGTGCCCAAGGCCTTCAGCAGCGCTGGCGGCAGGGTGAGCGTGCGGTGTTCGGTGGACGGGCTGGCCTCGATACGCGCGGCGTGATTGAGGGTGAGCCCGGTGACCGTAAACAGCAGCATGCCGATCAGGCACAGCGCCGAGCTGATCCAGTGCCATTGATGCAGCAGGCGCAGCCAGAAACCGCGGCGTTGCTGGGTGGTGGCAAGGGTCTGGTTCGACGTCGACATGGCGTGCTCAGGCCGCGGTTGCTGCGACGGATGCCTGCAGTAGCGATTGTCGCCTCGCCACGTCGCTCAGCAATGCACGCAGACGTGGCTGCGTTGCACCCGTCAGCAGCGGCGTGAGTTGTTGCAGGAAGCCGGCATGTCCGCCTGCGATCGCAGACCGCATCCAGTGCTCGGCCTGATCGATGTCGCCATCGTCTGCCAGCAAGGTGGCGTAACTGGCCTGGCCGCGAAAATCGCCTGCTTCGGCAGCACGGCGATACCAGTTGCGCGCTGCGAGTGGATCGGCATCGCAGGCCAGCCCCTGGTCGAGATAGCGCGCCACGAAATTCATCGATTTGGCGTGACCACGCTCGGCCGCGGTGCGATACAACGCCAATGCCTGCGCGTGGTCCTGCGCCACGCCACGGCCGGAGCCGTACAGATGCGCGAGGTTGTACATGCCCCAATCCAGCCCATGCTCGGCGGCGCGGCGATACCACAGCGCGGCCAACACGATGTTGCACGCCGTGCCGAAGCCCAGTTCGTGGCAACGCCCCAGTTGATTCATCGCTTCCGGATGTCCGGCATTGGCGGCCACTTCGTACCACAGCATCGCCATGGCCGGATCGGCGGGAACGCCGCGGCCTTCCGCGTACAGCTGCGCGAGCAGCAGTTGTGCATTCACATCGTGCCCGGCGGCCGCCTTGCGCAGCAGCGCGATCGCTTGATCGGGCTGTGTCTGCAACAGCGCCATCAACAGGGCCGGGTCGATCACAGGCTCAGACATCGGCCCACTGCCGCAGCAGGTTGTGATACACGCCGGTGAGCTGGATCAGCGATGGATGCCCGGGCGTGTCCTGGGTCAAACGACGGATCGACACGTCCAGTTCGAACAACAGGCGGCGCTGCGCATCGTCGCGCAACATGCTCTGGGTCCAGAAGAACGCGGCGACGCGCGTGCCGCGCGTTACAGGCATCACCTTATGCAGGCTGGTTCCGGGATAGATCACCAGGTGCCCGGCCGGCAGCTTCACCGACTGCGTGCCGAAGGTATCTTCGATCACCAGCTCACCGCCGTCGTAACTGTCCGGGTCGCTGAGAAACAGCGTGCCCGAGACATCGGTGCGTACCGGCTCGGCACCACCGCGGCTGCGGTCGTAACGCACAGCGTTGTCGACGTGGTACCCAAACGACTGCCCGCCGCTGTAACGATTGAACAACGGCGGATAGATCCGACGCGGCAGCACCGCGGAAAAGAACGTACTGCTGCGCGAAAGTGCGTCCAGTACCAGTGCGCTGGCTTCGCGTGCGACCGCGCTGTCTTCGGGCAGCTGCGCGTTGTCCTTGGCCTGCGCGGATTGATGGCCGGCAGTGATGCGGCCGTCCGCCCAGTCGGCCGCGTCCAGCCGTTCCCGCAACGCGCCAAGTTGTGCGGGAGTGAGGACATCGGGAATGGGCAGCAACATGCGGTGGTCTCCACGCCGCCCGCAGCATGCGGACGGCGTGTCAGTGGGGCAGTAGTCAGAAACTGAAGGTGGCGCTCAACACCGCCGAGCGACCTTCGCCCGGAAGCGCCCAGCCACTGCCGGCGGTCACGGTGCCGGCCGCGTTGACAGTGAGGTTGTTGCGCACGCTGGTGTAGTACTCCTCGTCGAACAGGTTGTTGACGTTCAACTGCAGGCTGAGCCAGTCGTTGACACGCAGGCCGACCATCGCGCGGTGCACCCAGTAATCGTCGGTCTTGATGTACGCGGCCGCCGAGGAATTGTTCGGATAGAAACCGCCCTGGTAGGTGACGCCGTAGCCGAAGGTCCACTGGTTGAGCGTATAGGTGGTCCAGATGTTGCCGGCATTGCGCGGGGTCTGCACCAGCTCGCGTCCGGCCACCGGGTCGCCGGTGAGGCTCTCGGTGCGGTTGGACACGCTCTGCAGCACTTCGCTGTCGAGGAAGGTGTAGTTGGCGAAGATCGACCAGCGCTCGGTCAGGTAACCGGCCGCGCCGAGCGCGATGCCGTCCACACGCGCCTTGCCGTCCAGCACCTGCTCGGGGATCAGCGGATCGCCGCTGTTGACCTTGTAGTTTTCGCGCTCGTTGCGGAACACCGCAGCGGTCAGCGCCAGGCGCTGGTCCAGCACGTCCCACTTGCCGCCCAGCTCGATGTTGACCGCCGTTTCCGGCGCGACGTTGCAGTTGGCACCGGCGGTGGCGGTGGCGATCGGCGTGCACGAGCCGTTGACCGAGGCCTTGGACGGCGTCTTGCTGTTGGCGTAGGACAGATACAGGCTGGCGTTCTCGACCGGCTTGAACACCAGACCGGCGCGATACGAGAACAGGTCCTCTTCGCTGCCGGCCGGGAAGCCCGCGCTTACACCGGTGACGTTGCCGGCGGCATTGACGGTGTAGGTGGTGCTGTCGCCTTCGTTGTGTTCGTAGCGGCCGCCCAGGTTGAGCATCCATTGCTCGTTGAACTGCAGCGTGTCGAACAGGTAGACCGCCTGATTGGTCAGGCTGCCCTTGCTGTGTCCGGTGCGGAAGTAATTTTGCGGCCCGGTCCAGATGTTGTACGGATTGTCGAAGGACTGCACCGGGTAGGTGATGCCCGTGGTGGAGCCATCGGCATTGCGGAAGGTGGTGCCGCTATCGAGTTCGAAGTCTTCCTTGCTGAAGGCCACGCCAGCGACCACGCGGTGCTCGATGGCGCCGGTGTGCAAGGTGGCGGTCAGGTCGGTCTGGCTATGCGCGATGAAGTTTTCCGTCTCGCGCACCAGGCCGCGCGGGCCGCTGTTGGGGTTCCAGCTGGCCGCTGGCTGGCCGACGCAGGCGCGGCCGGTGTACGGGTCGGTGCCGTTGGGCAGGCACCAGGTGCCCTGCGGTGCAGTGGCATTGGTGGTCTGGTCGACGCGCTGCACGCGCGCCAGGCTGCGCAGTTTGACGCTGTCGTCGAAATCCATTTCCAGCACGCCGGTCAGCATGTCCACGTCGATTTCCTGACGCGAGGTATTGCGATACCCGAAGAAGGTCTCCGGGTCCACGCCGGGCAGCGGGCCGTCGTTGAACGGGCTGAGTGCGAACGGCACGCCGTACTGCGGCAGGTTGTTGTCGTGCTGGTGCAGGTAGCTCAGGGTGAAGCGGGTATCCGAGCCCAGGCCGAACGCCACCGATGGCGCAAAGCCCCAGCGATGACGGAATTCCTCATCGCGTCCCGGCACGTCCTGGGTGTGGCCCATCGCGTTCAGGCGCACGGCGGTGCCGTTGTCGAAATCGTAATTGCTGTCGGCGGTCAGCCGGCCATAGCGGTCGCTGCCGCCACCGACCACGACGTTGGTGAAATCGCCCTGGCCGGCGGTCTTGGTCACCAGATTGATGTTGCCACCGACCGAACCGGCGCCGGACATGGCCGAGTTGGCGCCGTTGATCAGCTCCACCGCTTCCAGGTTGAAGGTGTCGCTGCGGCTGTACTGCGCGCTGTCGCGCACGCCATCGGTGGTGATGTCGCTGCTGGCGGTGAAGCCGCGCAGGTTGATGCTGTCGCCATACCCGCCGCCGCCTTCGCCCGCGCCGAAGGTGATACCGGGCAGCGTGCTCAGCACATCGCGCAGCGACAGCAGGTTCTGCTGGTCCATGGTCTGCTTGGTGACGACCGTGATGGTCTGCGGCGTGTCGCGCAGCGCTTCGGTGTACTTGGGCGAGGACGGTTTTTGCGCACGTTCCTGCTGTACCCGGATGGCATCCAGATCCACCGCGCCCGGAGGCGCTGGCGCGTCGCCGGGCTGGGCGAACGCGGGAGCGGACAGGGTCAACAGCACGGCCGAGGTGAGCGGGGAAATCCTGGGAGTCATGAGACGTCTCGAAAAGGAAAGCGATGCTCCGGCCTGGCGGCGGCTCGGCGGATGCGGAAGGGTGTGCGTGCGTCGCTAGCCCGTCGCGTCCGGCTGGCGTCCACCGCGCACGCCGGCACGCCGCGCTGGAAAGCGCAGGCGAACAGGACGCAGATCGAAGGTGTCGGACAGTGCAGGGCGCATGGGATCGCAGGGCAGGTCAGATGTTAAGAAGACCTGAAGGGCTGCGATCTTAAATGCAAATCATTCTTCTTTGCAATCGTTGCCGAACGCAAGCGCAGGCGCTGAAGCAGATGGCGGCCCCCAGCCTGTCCAGTCGCGAGCCCCAAACCGCCGTCTCAGCGGTCGTCGCGGGTCCAGATGCCGTCGTGCTCGCGCCTGACCGGGAACTTGGGCACGGCGGTGTAGGCGGGCGCGCACAAGGGCCGGCCATCGCGCACATCGAAGCGCGCGCTGTGCAACTGGCATTCGATGGTGCCGGCGACCGGGTCGAAGCTGCCGGGCGACAACTCGTAGTCTTCGTGGCTACAGCGGTCTTCCAGCGCGTACAGCTCGCCGTCGAGGTTGAACACCACGATCGGCGCGTCGGTGACCTCATCCCAGACGGTCTGCAGTTCGCCGGGCAGCAGCGCGTCGCTTGCGCAGACGAATGTCCAGGTCTGGCTCATGGCGCGGCGTCGGCCAGCGACTTTTCCAGCACTTCGAACCGCAGATCCTGCCGCAGCGGCACGCCGAAGCGCTCATCGCCATACGGGAACGGTTTGACGATGCCGGTGCGGCGGTAACCGCGTCGTTCGTAGAAGGCGATGAGTTCGTTGCGCACATCGATCACGGTCATGCGCATCACCGGCAGCTGCCATTCGGCGGCGGCGATGCGCTCGGCCTCGGCCAGCAGCGTCTTGCCCAGGCCGCTGCCCTGCAGCGACGGGTCCACCGCGAACATGCCGAAGTACCCCGCACCATCGTCGTCGGCGATATGGGCGCACGCCAGCAGGCGCCCGTCCTGTTCCACCAGCAACACCAGGCTGCGCTCGCGCAGGATGTCCTGACGCAGCACGGCCGGATCGATACGGGCACCATCGAGAATGTCCGCCTCGGTGGTCCAGCCCACGCGGCTACTGTCGCCGCGATAGGCCGAGGTCACCAGCTGGACGAGGGCGTCGATGTCATCGACGGTAGCGGTGCGGAAGGTGGTGGTCTGCATGGGAGCAGTTTAGCGGGGAATCGGGAATCGGGAATCGGGAATCGGGAATCGGGAATCGGGAATCGGGAATCGGGAATCGGGAATCGGGAATCGGGAATCGGGAATCGGGAAAAGCGTTGCGCCACCCGATGAGCTACTTGCAACGTGTGGATCTGCGACCGCAGGTAGGAGAGCCGCTTTCACGATTCTCCATTCCCGATTCCCGATTGCAATCAGCCCAGCAGGCGACGCACCTTCACCAACGCGGCAACAAAGCGCTCGATCTCGTCGTGCGTGTTGTAAAAGGCCAGCGATGCGCGACAGGTGGCGGCCACGCCGTAGTACTGCAGCAGCGGATGCGCACAGTGCTGGCCGGAGCGCACTGCCACGCCTTCCAGGTCGAGCAGGGTGGCAAGGTCGTGCGAATGCGCGCCCTCGATCAGGAACGACACCACTGCGGCCTTGTCGGGCGTGGTGCCGAAGATGCGCAGGCCATCGATCCGCTGCAGCTCTTCGGTGAAGTGCGCCAGCAGCTCGGCTTCGCGCGCTTCCACGTGATCGAGGCCGAGCGAGTCAAGATAATCCACCGCCGCGCCCAGGCCGATGAAGCCGGCGATGTTGGGCGTGCCTGCTTCGAACTTGTGCGGGGCATCGTTGAACACCGTGCCCTCGAAACTGACCTCCTTGATCATCTCGCCGCCGCCCAGGAACGGCGGCATGGCCTGCAGGTGTTCGCGGCGTGCCCACAGTGCGCCGGTGCCGGTGGGCCCGCACATCTTGTGGCCGGTGATGGCGTAGAAATCGCAGCCGATGCCGGCCACGTCGATACGACGATGCGGCGCCGCCTGCGAACCATCCACCACGGTGACGATGCCGCGCTTGCGTGCCTCGCGGCAGATCTCGCGCACCGGATTGACCGTGCCCAGCACATTGGACACATGCGTGATCGCCAGCAGCTTGACCTCCGGCGTCATCGCCTTGCGCAAGGCGTCCAGATCCAGCGCGCCGTCCGGCGTGATTTCGGCCACGCGGATGCTTGCACCGGTACGCTGGGCCACCAGCTGCCACGGCACGATGTTGGCGTGGTGCTCCATGCGTGAGATCAGGATCACATCGCCGGCACCCAGGCGCGGCAACGCCCAGGAATAGGCCACCAGATTGATCGCAAAGGTGGTGCCGCTGCACAGCACCAGCTCGTCGGCGCGCACGTTGAGAAAACGCGCGAGCTTGCTGCGCGCGCCTTCGAATGCATCGGTGGCCTCGGTGCCCAGTGCATGCACCGCGCGGCTCACATTGGCGTTCTGGCGCCGATAGAACTCGTCGGTCGCGGCAATCACCTGCAGCGGCTTCTGCCCGGTGTTGGCGTTGTCGAAATAGATCAGCGGCTTGCCGTGCACCTGCCGCATCAGCAACGGGAAATCCGAGCGCACGCGCTCCCAGTCCGGCGCGGCGAGCTGCGTGACGGCGGGCGCGTTCATGCCACGCCTGCCGAGGTCAGTGCGCGGTCCAGCTGCAGCGCCAGCACCGCTCCCAGTGCGCTTGGCAGCATGCGCAGCGGCTCGTGGCAGAACGCGGCGCTCAACAGGCGCTGCGCCTCTGCCTGCGGCAGGCCGCGCGAGCGCAGATAGAACAAGGCGTTGTCGTCGAGCTGGCCGACGGTGGCGCCATGCGCGGCCTGCACTTCTTCGGCATCGATCACCAGCACCGGCTGGGTGTCGATCTCGGCATTGGCCGACAGCAGCAGATTCTTGTTCGACAGTCGCGCGTCGGTGCCGTCTGCGCCGGGACGGATGTTGATGCCGCCGTGGAAGACCACCCGGCTGCGATCGGCGCCCACGCCGCGCCAGACCAGCTCGCAGCTGGTGTCGCGTGCGATGTGCGCGATGCCCAGGCGTGTGTCGACATGGCGGCGGCCGTTGCCGAGCAGCACACCATTGGCGGTGAGCTGGGCGTTGTTGCCCTCCAGGCGCACGTTGAGCTCGTGGCGCGACAGGTTGGCGCCCAGTTCCAGATCCACGCGCTGGTAGCGCGCGTTGCGCGCCAGCACCGCATCGGTGCGCAACAGCGACGTTGCGTGCGTACTGTCGGCCTGCACGCGCGCATGCGACAGCGCCGCATCCTGGGCCAGATGGACATGCATCAGGCTGTTGTGCAGATGCGCGGCATCGCCGACATGCAGGTGGTGCTCGACCACGTTCAGCGTCGCACCGGCGCGCAGTTCGATCAGGTGGCGGTGGTGCCAGGACAGGTCGTGCTCGCCGGCCACACCGATGAAGACCAGATGCAGCGGCGCCTCGATCTGCGCGCCTTCCTGCACGCGCACCAGCACGCCTTCGTCGGCAAGCGCGGCATTGAGGCGCGCAAAGATTTCGTCGCTGCCTTCGAAACGGCGGCCGAGTAATTGCTGGGCGTCATCGCCTGCAGCCAGCGACGCGGACAAGGTGTCCAGCTGCACGCTATCCGGCAGCGTCGACAGGTCGCTCAAGGCGTCGGATGGGCGGCCGTTGACGAACACCAGCCGCGGCGAGGGGATCTCGTCCAGCAGCGCTGCATCGATCAACGTCTGCACCAGCGGGGCCGGCTGAAAACTACGCCGTTCCAGCTGGCGCAGCGAGGTGTATTTCCACGCTTCGGCGCGCGGGCCGGGCAGGCCTGCCTGCAGCGCGGCATCGAGCTCGGCGCGGCGCGCATCGTTACCACAGAAACCGCGGGCCAGGGAGTCGAGCAGGGCGCTCATCAGGCGGCAACCTCGGGCACCACGCGGTCCTTGAGGAAGTGGTAGCCGTGTTTTTCCAGCTCCAGCGCCAGCTCCGGGCCGCCGCTCTGCACGATGCGGCCTTCGGCCAGGACATGCACCACGTCCGGGGTGATGTAGTCGAGCAGGCGCTGATAGTGGGTGATCACCAGGAACGAACGCTCCGGCGAGCGCAGCGCGTTGACGCCGTCGGCCACGCTCTTGAGCGCATCGATATCCAGGCCGGAGTCGGTTTCGTCCAGGATGGCGAGCTTGGGCTCGAGCACGGCCAGCTGGAAGATCTCGTTGCGCTTCTTTTCGCCGCCGGAGAAGCCTTCGTTGACGCCGCGATGCAGCAGCTCGTCCTTCAGATGCAGCACGGCCAGCTTCTGCCGTACCAGCTTGAGGAACTGCATCGAATCCAGCTCGTCCTCGCCACGCGCCTTGCGCTGTGCATTGAGTGCGGCGCGCAGGAAATAGGTGTTGTTGACGCCGGGAATTTCCACCGGGTACTGGAAGGCCAGGAATAGGCCTGCTGCCGCGCGTTCTTCCGGCGGCAGGTCGAGCAGGTCCTTGCCTTCGAACTGTACGGTGCCGGCGCTGACCTCATAACCGTCGCGACCGGCCAGCACATTACCCAGCGTGGATTTGCCCGCGCCGTTGGGCCCCATGATGGCGTGCACCTGGCCCGGCTGGATGTCCAGCGATAGGCCCTTGAGGATGTCTTTGCCGGCGATGCTGGCGTGGAGGTTGTTGATCGTAAGCATGGGAATAGGGAATCGAGAATAGGGAATGGGTAATGCGAGACTTTGGCGCGGCGAGGAGCAGGAAAGAGAACCGAGACCGATTCTCCATTCCCCACTCCCGATTCCGTCGGCGTCAGCCGACGCTGCCTTCCAGCGAGACTTCCAGCAGCTTCTTGGCTTCCACCGCGAACTCCATCGGCAGCTCGCGGAACACCTGCTTGCAGAAGCCGTCGACGATCAACGACACCGCGTCTTCCTGGCTGATGCCGCGTGCACGGCAGTAGAACAGCTGGTCATCGCTGATCTTGGAGGTGGTGGCCTCGTGCTCGACGGTTGCGCCGGGATTCTTCACCTCGATGTAGGGGAAGGTGTGCGCGCCGCACTGCTTGCCGATCAACAGCGAATCGCACTGGGTGTAGTTGCGCGCGCCGTCCGCATTGCGATCCACCTTGACCAGGCCGCGGTAGGTGTTCTGGCCACGCCCGGCACTGATGCCCTTGCTGACGATCTTGCTCTTGGTGCGCTTGCCGATATGGATCATCTTGGTGCCGGTGTCGGCCTGCTGACGATGATGAGTCAGCGCCACCGAATGGAACTCTCCCACCGAATCGTCGCCGAGCAGCACGCACGACGGATACTTCCAGGTGATCGCCGAGCCGGTTTCGACCTGAGTCCAGGTGACCTTGCTGCGCGCACCACGGCATTCGGCACGCTTGGTGACGAAGTTGTAGATGCCGCCGCGGCCTTCTTCGTCGCCGGGGTACCAGTTCTGCACGGTCGAGTACTTGATCTCGGCGTCTTCCAGCGTCACCAGCTCCACCACTGCTGCGTGCAGCTGGTTCTCGTCGCGCATCGGCGCGGTGCAGCCTTCCAGATACGACACGTACGCCTTGTCCTCGCAGACGATCAGGGTGCGCTCGAACTGGCCGGTGTGGCCGGCATTGATGCGGAAATAGGTGCTCAGTTCCATCGGGCAACGCACCCCCTTCGGGATGAACACGAAGCTGCCGTCGGAGAACACCGCCGAGTTGAGCGCGGCGAAGTAGTTGTCGCCCACCGGCACCACGCTGCCCAGGTACTGTTTGACTATCTCCGGGTGTTCCTTGATGGCTTCGGACATCGAGCAGAAGATCACGCCCTTTTCGGCCAGCTCCTTGCGGAACGTGGTGCCGACCGAGACCGAGTCGAACACCGCATCCACCGCCACGCCGGCCAGCCGGGCGCGCTCGTGCAGCGGCACGCCGAGCTTGTCGTAGGTGTCGAGCAGTTCCTTGGGCACCTCGTCCAGCGAGGCATACTTCGGGCCCTTGGGCGCGGAGTAGTAGCTCAACGACTGGAAATCGATCGGCGCGATCTTGAGCTTGGCCCATTCGGGCATCGGCATTTTCAGCCAATGACGGTAGGCCTCTAGACGCCAGTCGGTCATCCATTGCGGCTCGTCTTTCTTGGCCGACAGCGCACGGATGGTGTCTTCGTCCAGGCCGGGCGGGAGCGAATCGGATTCGATCTCGGTGATGAAGCCGGCGTCGTAGCGTCGGCCCAATCGTTCGAGGATCTGCGCATTCTGCGGGGGAGCAAGTTCGGTGGCCATCGGGCTGCCTACAGGTCAGGTGGTCGCGACGCGTGCGGCGATGGAACGCCGACGGCTGTCGCCAGGGAGAGAGAGAGGCTGCAACATCTGCGCAAGCGTGACCCGACGCAATGCGTCGCCGACCACGTCGTTGATCAGGCGCCAGTTGGAGCGCACCCCGCATGTCTGCGCGATGCCGCACTGGCTATGGTCCTGGCTGCATTCGGTGATCGCCAACGGGCCTTCCATTGCCTCGACGATTTCCACCAGGGTGATCTGGCCGGCATCGCGCGCCAGCCGGTAACCGCCGTGCACGCCGCGCAGACCTTCCACCAGCCCGGCTTGCGATAACGGTTTGAGGATCTTGCTCACGGTCGGCGCTTCCAGGCCCGCCTGTTCGGCCAGTTCGCTGGCGCTGAGCACCTCGCCGCTGCGTGCGGCAAGCACGGTCAGCACGACGGTGGCGTAATCGGTGAGTTTGGTGACGCGCAACATGAGCGAGCAGGAAACCTTAAAGCGGACCGAAATTGTACTCTTTCCCGCCGGGCAGGGCCAACCGCCCGGTTCAGCCGCCGGCAAGCGCAGGCCGTTGCGGGCGATGGTGCGCTTGTGCTTGGCGCATGGGCGCGCTGCGGTCACAATGAGCGGCCCCATCACTGGACCCTTACATGTCGCGCAAAGTTGCCGCCCGCAAGTCACGTATCCACGGCAATGGCATGTTCGCCCTCGCCCCGCTCCGCAAGGGCGAGCGCATCATTCAATACAAGGGACGCCTGCGCACGCATGCCGAAGTGGATGCCGACGACACCGGCGACGTGGAAAGCGGCCACACCTTCCTTTTTACGCTCAGCGACGACTATGTGCTGGATGCCAACTACGAAGGCAATGTTGCGCGCTGGATCAACCACAGCTGCAATCCCAATTGCGAAGCGGTGATCGAGGAGGCAGAAGGCGACGACCGCAGCAAGGACAAGATCTTCATCGAGGCCAAACGCGCCATCAAGGCTGGCGAAGAACTCACCTACAACTATGGCATCACCCTGGCCGAGCGGCATACGCCGCGCTTGAAGAAGATCTGGGAATGCCGCTGCGGGTCGAAGAACTGCACCGGCACGATGCTGCAGCCCAAGCGCTGAGCCTGTGCGAGCGCGTTGCGCGCTGACGCGACGCACACATCGGTTCACCGGTACGCAACAGCGCGCTGCCTAGGGTGCGGGCTTCTTTCATCGAGGAGCCCTACATGTCTTATTCGCTCTCCGGCAAGACCATCGCTGTCCTGGCCACCGATGGCTTCGAGCAATCCGAACTGACAGAACCCAAGCGCCTGCTGGAATCGTGGGGTGCCAAGGTCGCTGTGATCGCACCCGGCGATGGCGCAAAGATCCGCGCCTGGAATCACACCGACTGGGGCGACTCGGTCGCTGTCGACCAGCATCTTGAACAGGCAACCGCCGACAGCTATGACGCGCTGGTGCTGCCCGGTGGCGTGCTCAATCCCGACACGTTGCGCACGGACACCCAGGCGATTGCCTTCATCCGCGCATTCGCCACGGCCCACAAGCCGGTCGCGGCGATCTGCCACGGGCCGTGGCTCCTGCTGGAAAGCGATCTGGTGCGCGACCGCAAGGTCACCTCATGGCCGTCGGTCAAGACCGATCTGACCAATGCCGGCGCGCGCTGGCAGGATGCCGAAGTGGTGGTCGATGGTCAGCTGATCACCAGCCGCAAGCCGGACGACATTCCGGCATTCAGCGCGGCGGTGGCCAAGGCCCTGGCTGCGTAAGGCGCGCTGGTCGCTACGCTCCACTCCGCGTCAATCGAAAGGCCCGGCGCTGGTGCGTCGGGCCTTTGCATGATGAACGTTGGGAGCGTCGTGTGCGGATGAGTAAGCGGCTGCGCCGTCTGCCGGCCAGCGTACGAATTTTACTTACCCGATAGCGCCGCCGCCGGCACCAGCTGTTCGATGTTCTGATTGAAGTTGACCGCTACCCGCCCGTTCTGGATGCCTACCGACTCCACCTGCACGGCGCCCATCACTGCGGCAATCGACGGGTCGATGCGATAGATGGGTTCCTTGCGTGCGTAATCGGCCAGCCAGGTGTTGAGTAGCTGGCGGGTGCTGTGATCGAGCTTTGCGCCGGAATTGGCAGGACGGAAATCGTCGATGCTGGGCTGGTCGAGGTAGAAGCCCTGTTTGGCGACGTCGTAACGCAGCGCGCTGGTCAGGGTCACATTGCCCACCGGGGCCGGCGCGCCGCCAGCAGTGGCCACAGCCAGGTCGAACGCCATCTTGAGCCGGTCGCCCGGCGGCAGCGACAGCGCCGGATTGCTGACCGTCATTGCGATCAGGCCGCCAAGCGTGTCGTGCGTCTGCGGGAAGCGACCGCCCAGATACTGCTGCAGGTCGCTGGCCTGCACGCTGATCTGATGTCCCTGGATCTGCGGCGCTGCCCAGGCGCTGGTCACGGGGAGCGCCAAGGCGAGGGCAAGCACGGATCCGGCAAGCGAACGCAGTTTCATCGGGTGACTCCGGCAACAGGTGACACAACCTTAGTCAGCGCCGGTGAACCACGGGTTAGCGCAGCACCGGATGCAAGCTGGCGGAGTAGATTTCCCAGCTGTCGCTGCCGACGCGCGGCTGCAGGCGATAGGCGCCGGCCAGCTGCTGCGTGCCAGCGCTGGTGCGCACGGTGATGCGCACCGGCACCTCGATCCGCCGCGGCGGATGTTCCTGATCCAACGGTACCGGTGGGTCGTTGTTGATGCGCATCGAGCGGATATCGCCGATACCGCGCAGTACCGCATCGTCCGGCACCGGCGATGGCCGGCCACCGGCCCACAATGCATCGGCATCGGCGCGTGCGGCGCCGGGCAGTGCGCCCAGATAACGCTGCACGGTGGCGCTTGCTTGGGCGAGACTGGCGCGCGCCTGCGCAGCACTGGAGTCTTCAGCCGCAGGCTGCGCAGATGCCTGGTTGGCACTCGCAGCAGCGGATGCTGCCGGCGCACGTGTTGTAGGCACGTTGGTTGTCGCGCCCGTGTCTTAGTCTGCACTGCGGTGACAACTGCAGCCTGCGAGCGCGGCTACCGCTATGGCACTTACGATCCAGCGCATGGCGCCTCTCCCGTCCCCAGGGAGCGCAGTGTAGCCGGCATGTGCGCTGCGGGGTAATCAGGCGCCGGGGTGTACGCGCTGCAGGCGCTCGAGCAGCAACTGCAGCCTGGGCCGTAATGCATCCAGCGCATCGCTGGGGTGCGCGCGTGGGCGGGCGGCCAGGTCCTCCAGCAACTGCGAGCCGACGGTGAGTGCGGCGCATTCGTCGCTGCTCAGATCGCGGCGCCGATGCAACTCTTCGAGCAGGCGCATCCAGTCCGCGCGCGAGCGCTGTTCGAACTCGATGGTGCAGCGGTCGTCGCACGGGCGCCCGTCGTTCTCGATGGGCGTGACCGTAATGCGATAGCGTTTTCGGGACATGGTGGTCGCGTCACTCCTGGGCTGCGTCCACCATAGGCGCAGGCCGCCGCGCGCTCGATAGCGCAGGCCATGACGCAGTGTTCCAACGTGCTCAGTCGGCAACCTGCGGCCCGGTTTTACGCAGGAGCGGCAGCGGATCGTACGCACCGTTGCGCCCATAGACACCGTAATGCAGGTGCGGCGGCGTGCCACGTGCGTTGCCGGTGGTCCCCACCATGCCCAGCGCGGTGCCTGGCTCGACGACATCGCCAACCGCCAGCCCGGCTGCCCAGTCGTCCAGATGCGCATAGTAATGCCGCTCCATCGCCGGCCCCAGCACCCAGACCTGCTTTCCACCCAGCCCGGCGTCGCGAATGGCGCTGACCACGCCGCGGGTGGCGGCGACCACAGGCGTGCCGCGCGGCGCGAAGATATCCACGCCCGCATGGCTGCGGTCGCGTCCGCGTGGGGCACCGAAGGTGTCGGCGATCTGGCGGGCACGTACTCCGTCCACCGGAATGTGCAAATGGGTAGGCGGCGGCATCCGTGACAGCTCCCAACTGGTGCGCAGGCGCTCGGCCATCGGCGACTGCCAGGCCCAGCGCGCTGCCACACCCAAAGCGCACAGCAGGGCGATCGACACCAGCAGGCGGCGCACGCGACGTGCGGGGCTGCGTTTCGTGGATGGCGGCGTTGTCGAAGTGTGGGGCAATGGATCGGTCACATGCACCTGCTGCGTCGCAAATCAGCACGTAGGGTAGGCAAGCGGTCATGAGCGCAATGTGGGGGCGCATGCGGCAATGCGCGCGCAAAAAAAAGACGGCCCGAAGGCCGTCTCGATGACACCGGATACGCGCTCGATCAGAGCGCGGCATCCTTCAGCTTCTTCAGAGGGCGAACCTTGACCTTGCGGGTTGCGGCCTTGGCAGCAAAGATTTGCTCTTCCTTGGTGAAGGGGTTGATGCCCTTGCGCTTCGGCTTGGCCGGCACGTTGACCGAGGTGATCTTCAGCATGCCCGGCAGGGTGAAGCTGCCGACGCCCTTCTTGTTCAACGAGGAATGCGCAGCGGCTTCCAGCGAAGCCAGCACGGCGCGGACGTCCTTCGGAGCCAGCTGGGTGGATTCGGCGATGTGCGCGACCAGACCGGTCTTGCTCAGGGCTTCCTTGATCGGCTTCGGCGCGGCCGACGTAGCGGCCTTGGCCGGCTTTGCGGTCTTGGTGGCGGCGACCTTTTTCACTGCCTTCTTGGGGGCAGCCTTCTTAGCGGCGGTTTTTGCCATGAGGTATACGTTCCGTATTCGTTGGTGGTGTTGGGTCTGCCGACCCAGTCGGCAACGCGAAATGTAGGGCAACTGCTGCGCGCCGCCAATAGGCAAACGATGAAACAACACAAAAAAGCGTCTTTCGACGGGGGTTCGTTCACCAGCGGCGTAAAAACCTGCGTAAAACGCGGTGCGGCACGCGTGCAGCGCGCAGGCATGTGTCGGATCTGACGCAGGGCAGCAGGTCGTCGCGCAAGGCTACGGTCGCACTGCGCGCGCCAACCGGCTGCGCATTGATCGACCCGCTCTGCTGCCGGCGGCGGCTGTATCGCCGCAAGGTGTCGAAAAAGCCGCGGGCGATCGCTTGGCAAGGTGTATTGGCATCGATTGCAAAGCGCGCGACGTTGCGTGGGAAGCCGCCTGGTGCCTGACGCTGGATGCCTGCGGCGGGTGGCGACTTGCGGGTCAGGCCGTCGATTAGCGCGACCCGTCGCGATTGCCCATGCAGCCAGCGAAGCGCTCGCGCAAGCCGCTGCCGACTAATCGTTGGCCGCCGACAAGCTGCGGCCGCGTTCGGTCGCTGCGGCGATTGCGCGCGCTGTCAGCGCCTCCAATCCACCTGCCTGGAATGTTTCGATCGCCGCCTGCGTGGTGCCGTTGGGCGAGGTCACGCGACGGCGCAGGACCTGCGGTGCTTCACCCGATTCGGTGAGCATGCGCGAGGCGCCAAGCAGGGTTTGCAGGACCAGGGTGCGCGCGGTATCGGCCGGCAGGCCTTGCGCCAGTGCTGCCGCCTCCATCGCTTCGGCCAGTAAGAAGACGTAAGCCGGGCCGCTGCCGGAGACGGCAGTCACCGCGTCCATTTGCGCTTCGTCGTCGATCCACACCGTCACGCCGGCGCTTTCCAGCAACCGGGTTGCCTGTGCGCGCTGCGCATCGGAAACGCATGCGGTGGCATACAGCCCGGTGACGCCGGCGCCGAGCAGCGCGGGGGTGTTGGGCATCGCGCGGACCACCGCCGTGTTGCCGCCGCTCCAGCGCTGCAACTGGGTTGCGGTGATCCCGGCTGCAATCGACAGCAATAGCGGCTGCTGCGCTTGTGCGAGCTCGGCCAGCTGCGTACAGACGCTTGGCATGACCTGCGGTTTGACCGCCAGCACCCAGGTGGCCGCACCATCGGCAGCGTCGCGTGCGCTTTCGACCACATGCACGCCAAAGTCGCGCGACAACCCGCTGCGCAACTCGGCGACCGGCTCGGCGACGCGCAGGCTGGCAGCCGGCACGCCTTGCCGGATCAACCCGGCGATCAGGCTGCGCGCCATGTTGCCGCCACCGATGAAGGCGACCAGCCCGGCAGTGGCGGACGACGGCGCAGGCGGCGTGGGCAGGGTCATTGCGGCACCTCTAGTCATTGGGAATGGATGGGGCGATCCGCGAGGCAGCTCAGGCGGAGGCAGCGGGCGAGGGAGCGCGCGCACCGAACAGCGCCGTGCCCACGCGCACCATGGTGGCCCCGGCCGCGATCGCTTCGACAAAGTCCGCGCTCATGCCCATCGACAAGGTATCCACCTGCCGATGGCGCTGCTGCAGCTGCGCGAACAGGTCCTGCATGCGCGCGAACGCCGCATTGCGTCTTGCCTGTTCCGGGAACGGTGCCGGGATCGCCATCAGGCCGCGCAATTGCAGCCGCGGCTGCAGTGCGATGGCGTCGGCCAGGCGGTCGATGGCGTCGGGGGCGCACCCGTACTTGCTGTCCTCATCGTCGATATTGACCTGGATCAGCACGTTCAATGGCGCGCAGTCGTCCGGGCGATGGCGCGCCAGCAGCGGGATCAACTTGGCGCGGTCCACGGTCTGCACCCAGTCGAAACATTGGCTAGCGATATCGGCCTTGTTGGATTGCAGGTGGCCGATCAGGTGCCATTCCAGCCCCAGCTCGCGCAACGCGGTGATCTTGGCCTGCGCTTCCTGCACGTAGTTTTCGCCGAAGGCGCGCTGGCCTTGCGCAGCCAACGCGGCGACGGCATCGGCCGGCTTGGTCTTGGACACCGCCAGCAAGCGGACGTCGGCACGCGCATGCTCGGCTGCTGCGGCATGGATGGCATCGAGAATCTGCTGCAGCGACGAAGCCGGCACGTGGCGATCCAGAAAAAAGCAGGAGCGCTAGTGTGACGCCCCCGGTCGCTTGCTTCCAGCGCCGTGACCGCGCTGACCGAGGCAGCGCGTACCAGCCCCCAGTGCCGCGTTGAGGCGGGCGGTGCGGTCGATTCCTGTGAGCCACCCAGCCTGGCTGGGCCTGAGGCAGGCAGTCGCCGCCCCCTGCCATGACCAGAAACCAACGCCTTCAGCCCCGCGTGGCGCTGCCGGCCTGAACCGGTGGCAAGCCGCTTCCCGCCAGCAGCCAGAACGCTATACTGCCGACCGGGGAGTACCTTCCAATCGCAGCCTAGGGGACAAGCAGCGCATGGATATCGCTGAACTATTGGCGTTTTCTGTCAAGAACAAGGCATCGGACCTGCACCTGTCTGCAGGGCTGCCGCCGATGATCCGTGTCGATGGCGATGTCCGTCGCATCAATATTCCGGCGTTGGACCATAAGCAGGTGCACGCGCTGGTGTACGACATCATGTCGGACAAGCAGCGGCGCGATTACGAAGAGTTCCTCGAGGTCGACTTCTCGTTCGAGATTCCCTCGCTGGCGCGCTTCCGCGTCAATGCGTTCAACCAGAACCGTGGCGCTGGTGCGGTGTTCCGCACCATTCCGTCCGAAGTGCTGACGCTGGAAGACCTGGGCTGCCCGCCGATCTTCCGCCAGCTGATCGACCAGCCGCAGGGTCTGATCCTGGTGACCGGGCCGACCGGTTCGGGCAAGTCGACCACGCTGGCCGGCATGATCGACTACATCAACAAGAACGAATACGGCCACATCCTCACCGTCGAGGATCCGATCGAATTCGTGCACACCTCGCAGAAGTGTCTGATCAACCAGCGCGAAGTGCACCGCGATACGCACGGCTTCAACGAAGCGCTGCGCTCGGCCTTGCGCGAAGACCCGGACATCATCCTGGTTGGCGAGTTGCGCGACCTGGAAACCATCCGCCTGGCGCTCACCGCTGCGGAAACCGGTCACCTGGTGTTCGGTACCCTGCACACCAGCTCGGCGGCCAAGACCATCGACCGCATCATCGACGTGTTCCCGGCCGGCGAAAAGCCGATGGTGCGCTCGATGCTGTCCGAATCCCTGCGCGCGGTGATTTCGCAGGCATTGCTCAAGAAAGTGGGCGGCGGGCGTACCGCGGCCTGGGAAATCATGGTCGGCACCCCGGCGATCCGCAACCTGATCCGCGAGGACAAGGTGGCGCAGATGTATTCCTCGATCCAGACCGGTCAGCAGTACGGCATGCAGACGCTGGACCAGCATCTGCAGGACCTGGTCAAGCGTAGCCTGATCACGCGCAACCAGGCCCGTGAATACGCCAAGGACAAGCGGATATTCGAGTGATTCGGGAATCGGGAATCGGGAATCGCAACAGCAGGTTTCCTGACCGGTCCCGGCTCCCGGCTGCTGGCTTTTCCAATTCCCGATTCTCGATTCCCCATTCCCGGCTCCGAAGGAGCACGCCATGAGCACCATCGACTTCACCTCCTTCCTCAAGCTGATGGCGCACCAGAAGGCGTCGGACCTGTTCATTACCTCCGGCATGCCGCCGGCGATCAAGGTGCACGGCAAGATCAGCCCGATCACGCAGACGCCATTGACCGCGCAGCAGAGCCGCGATCTGGTGTTGAACGTGATGACGCCGTCGCAGCGCGAAGAGTTCGAAAAGACCCACGAGTGCAACTTCGCCATCGGCGTGTCCGGGGTCGGGCGTTTCCGTGTCAGCTGTTTCTACCAGCGCAACCAGGTGGGCATGGTGCTGCGCCGGATCGAGACGCGCATCCCTACGGTCGAAGAGCTGAGCCTGCCGCCGGTGATCAAGACGCTGGCGATGACCAAGCGCGGCATCATCATCTTCGTCGGCGCCACCGGTACCGGCAAGTCGACCTCGCTGGCAGCGATGATCGGTTACCGCAACCAGAATTCCACCGGGCACATCATCACCATCGAAGACCCGATCGAATTCGTGCACAAGCATGAGGGCTGCATCATCACCCAGCGCGAAGTCGGCATCGATACCGACAGCTGGGAAAATGCGCTGAAAAATACCCTGCGCCAGGCGCCGGACGTGATCATGATCGGCGAGGTGCGCACCCGCGAGGGCATGGACCACGCGATCGCCTTCGCCGAGACCGGCCACCTGGTGCTGTGCACGCTGCACGCCAACAACGCCAACCAGGCGATGGACCGCATCATCAACTTCTTCCCGGAAGACCGCCGCAATCAGCTGCTGATGGATCTGTCGCTGAACCTCAAGGGCGTGGTGGCGCAGCAGCTGATTCCGACCCCGGATGGGCGCGGTCGCCGTGTGGCGATGGAGATCATGCTGGGCACGCCGCTGGTGCAGGATTACATCCGCGATGGCGAGATCCACAAGCTCAAGGAGATCATGAAGGAGTCCACCAACCTGGGCATGCGCACCTTCGATCAGAGCCTGTTCGAGCTCTATCAGGCTGGTGAAATCAGCTACGAAGACGCGCTGCGTTACGCCGACTCGCAGAACGAGGTGCGCCTGCGCATCAAGCTCTCGCAGGGCGGCGACGCCAAGACGCTGTCGCAGGGGCTTGATGGGGTGGAGATCGCCGAGGTTCGGTGAGGTCTTCCGGAATGACGCAGGGACACGTCGTGGAAGCTGCCAGCGCAACGCACGATGTCGACGATCCGCTGGCGCAGCGCTGGGCGCACGATCCGCTGGCGCTGCTGTTTGCGCCCTCCAACTGGAAGCTGGTTGCGATGTTCGTCGCCAGCTTCGGGGCCTACGGCGGCTACTGGTTCTACCGCAACTGGATTGCGTTACGCGCGATTACAGGACGCCCGAGCATATGGCCGGTCTGGCGGGCGGGGCTTGCGCCGCTGTGGGTGATGAGCTGCTTCAGGCTGCTGGGGCAGTGTATTGGACTGCAGGGACGATCCCGCTGGCTTTTCCGGCTGTCCGCAGTGGTCTTCATCGCGTTGTTGCTGCTGACGTTCTCCGAAAAATCGCGCCCGTTCTTCCTGGTGTTGGGCTGGCTGCCGATTGCCGTGGTCAATACGCGGCTGCGACGCTTCAAGCGTGCGCAGGGCATTCCGGAATGGCGCCGCGAGCGTTTCACCCTGCTGAGCATCCTATGGCTGGTCAGTGGCGGACTGTTGTTCACGCTCAGCGCGCTTGCTGCGCTGGCGATTGCGCTGATGCAGCTGAGTCGCTGAGTCGATCCGCAGTGGCGGATCGCGTGTTGCCATTTACCCGGTGAAGACCTCCCGTCCGGAGCCCGGCATTGCGTCTGGGCGTGGTGCGCAGTGGTGTGCTGGCCGGCCGACGCGGGCGTGCCAGTTCTTCGACCGTTTCCTCACGCTTGCATGGCACGCACTGCTGTTTCAGATGTAACCGCGGTGGCCGATAGTGTCTAATATCGCACCCCACTGCAGTGCCCAGACCCGTGAGCCTTCCCGATTCCGATCTCCGTCCGGAGCAAGAACCGTTGCCCGACGACGGCACCGTGGTCACCTCCGGGCCGTTGACGCCACCACCGGATTCGGCGGGGACCACGGCCGACGACCATGCGTATCACCACTCGGTGGCCGAGGACGTGCAGGGCATGGTGCTGGCCACGTTGGTCGCCTCGCTCGGCCTGGCGATCTTCGCCAAGGGCGGGCTGATGATCGGCGGCATGGCCGGCGTCGCCTTCCTGTTGCACTACGCGTTGCATTGGAATTTTGGCGTGGTGTTCGTGCTGGTCAATCTGCCGTTCTACTGGCTGAGCGTGCGCCGCATGGGCTGGGAGTTCACCTTGAAGACCTTCGCCGCGGTCGGTGCCTGCGGCGCCTTGACCGATCTGCTTCCGCGCTGGGCCGAGTACGCGCGCATGAGCACCGCGTTTGCGGCCATTGTCGGCGGCGCGCTGGCCGGGCTGGGCATCCTGTTCTTCATCCGTCACCGCGGCAGCCTGGGCGGAATCGGCATCCTGGCGGTGTACTTGCAGCGCGAACGCGGCTTGAGCGCAGGCAAGGTGCAGATGAGCTTCGATGCGATGCTGATGGTGGTGGCCTTCTTCGTTTTGAAGCCGGACAAGGTGCTGTACTCGGCGCTGGGTGCGCTGATGCTGAGCCTGGTGCTGATGTTCAACCACCGCCCGCACCGCTATATGGGTGTGTGACCGGTCCGGCGAGGTCCTCGCTCCCCACGTAGGAGCGCACCCGGGCGCGATGACGCCTTGTCTGCAATACCCAGTCGCGCCCGGATGCGCTACGGGCAATCGGTTGGCAAGCCTTGTAGAACGACGCATGCACCTCATGTCGTTGTCGAAGTAGCGACATGGCTCGCGCTGCACGCTTGAGTGCGCTTGTATCGAGGCGGGTCGCATCCTCCTGTTTGCCGCCATGCCCGGGGCATCGATGCGTGCCGCGAAGGGCTCTGCATGGCATCGCGCTAACCGCTGGCGTAACGCGGCGTATCGCCATGGAGGCGCAGGGAGCCGAATCAGTGCCGGCCTCCTCCAGCGACGTGACCCTGCCTGTTGCATCGCCCAGGCGTGTTGTCAGACACCCGTAGCCAATGCCGCCGACTTGGAGCGGGCAGAACGACAGTCCTCACCGGCAGACGGGCGCGGCCGCTGCCCGGTGCAGCATGTACCCCTCATACACGCCGGTTCTGAGTGCGCCGTCCCTTCCCACCGGATGACTGCTCGCTAGGTATTGTCAGCCGCGCTTATTTCACCTGCATCCAGGCCGGCTTGAGTTTGGCGATCCGTTTGAACACCGGGCATTGCGCATGATGTGCGCCGGGCAGGTAGCCCAGGCTCATCAGGAATTCGCCGGTGATTTCGCCGCCGGTGAAGCGAAAGGTCTTCTTGAACAGTTTGACCCAGGCCGGCTTGTCGAGCGGATGCTGCGCATCCAGCCATTGCGCAAAACTGCCATGCGAACGGCGCAAGGTCTGGATGACCTGCGCATTGTGGATGGCGGCCAGGATCTTGAGGCGGTTGCGGATGATGCCGGCGTCGCTCATCAGGCGCGCAACGTCGGCCTGCCCGTAGGCCGCGACGGTATCCACGTCGAACCCGTCGTAGGCCTGCTGGAAATTGCCGCGTTTGCGCAGGATGGTTTCCCAACTCAATCCGGCCTGATTGATTTCCAGCACCAGGCGTTCGAACAGTTCGCGTTCTTCGCGCTGCGGGAACCCATATTCGTGGTCGTGGTAATGCCCGTGTACCGGGTGGCCGGGCGCGATGCTGCAGTAGCCGCTCATGGTCGTTGCTCCCGTATGCGTGCAGTACCCGGCGGCGCGATGTGCATCTGCCCGGCGCCGGGAAACTGTAAATCCGGCCAGCGTCGATGGTGGATGGTCAGGCGGCCGTGACGCACCGCCTCGCGCAGCGCTTCCTGATCCTGACGGCGTTTAGGGAAGCTCTGTAGCGTGTCCACCTCGTACCACCCTTGTGCGTCACGCGTGTACAGAAAACAGCTGACGCCAAAGCGATCCGAAACCTCGCACAGCAGCGCGTCGTCCTGGCCATCGCCATCGATGTCCTGGCTGCTGACAATGCATTCGCGATCGGGCTGTAGGCAGCCGTCAGCGTCGAGCTTGCCTTGTGCCAATGCCTGCCACCAGTTCGGGGCGGGAGCCTTGCTGCCCGTCGCAACGGCTAGATGCGCGCGCAGTGCATCCGGGTCGCTGATGCGTGCGCGGAGCAAAGTGTCTGGCGCGGCTTCCATCTCCCAGCGCTGCTGGCGTGCAAGCACTTGATCCAGCCGTTTGCTGCGCCTGGCATCTTTGGCAAAGGCGGGTGTGGCGCGCAGCGACTGGAGTGCCTGATAGCCGCGCCGGCCATTGTCGAAGCGCAGGAATTCCAGATCATCACGCTCGGCATCCGGGTTCACTGTGCCGGTGCGCGCAAGTAGCTGCCGTGTCTGACTGCCGACAACGATGCGGTAAGGATCCAGCATCGGCGTATTGACCAGTACCGCCAGTGCGATCACCAGCCACGACAAGGCGATATTGCTGCTGGAAAGATGGCCCAGCCAGCGTCCGCGTTGCGGACGCAGCACCGCAGCTGCGTAGCCCAGCGCATAAGCGACTGCCACCAGGGTCAGGGTTGCTCCCCAGAAACGCTCGCCGGTCCAGCCGTATTGGGCCACGCGCAGGGCCACCGCGTACGCAGCCAAGCCGGCATACAGTGGCAGGCTGAGTAAACCAGCCTCGACCACGCGGCGCAGCCAGCGCGGGTAAGGCGGCTGTGCGCGGCCGTCCTGATAGACCGCATTGGCGAACAGCACCAGCGCGAACACCATGCACAACAGGATGGCCGCGGCCGACCGCGTCTGCCACAACGCCTGCAGCCCGGTCAGCGGCAAGGTCAGTGCAAACAGCAACGCGATGCAGGCCAGCAGCGGCAACAGGCCGGTGCAGATCGCGAACAGGATCTGCCGCATCACCTGCACCGCGCGATGCTGGGTGCGCCCGATCAGGATGCCCAGGCCGGCCATGGTGCCGGTGGCCAGGTAGATGAAGGGATCTTGGTGGAACAGGCTGCGGAAAAAGGTGATGTTCACTAGCGCAAACAGCGAGGCCCACAGCGACAGCACCATCCAGCACACGCCCACGAACAGCAGGGCAAGCGCCAACGTCAGGGCGTTTTGCCATGCATGCTCGAACAGTGCGGTGTACGCCGCGCGCCAGCGGCCATGCTGCTGGCGATGTTGCAGCCACGGCAGTGCGACAAACAGCCCGGCCGCCACGCTCAGCCCGAATGGCGTCAGCAGCTTGTGGCTTTCCAGGCCGGGCGCGCCGGTGGCGCTCCAGGCCGCCCAGCCAGCCAATGCGGCGAACACGGCGCTGACTACAGCAACGTGTTGCCACAGGCGGCGGTCGTGCAACTGCTGCACGCTGAGCAGCAGCATGCTGGGCACGGTGAGCACCAACGTGTACCAGCATACCCGTGGCCCCAGTGCTGCCAGCGGCCCGCTCGTGTGGGTGCTGCTCCATTCGGCGGCATACAGCAGCCCGCCCTGCAGTAGCGCCACCAGCACGATGAACGCCCGGGTCTGGCGCGGGAGCGGCGTCTCTGCGGGGCCGGGGATGTGGGGCGGGGGCGTTTGCATTCACGGTCCTTGTTCACGGCAAGCGGCAATTATGGCAGCGGCTCTGCGCGCGGCGGAACGAACGGCTAGAATGCGGCCATGTCTGTTTTGCCCACGCCTCTGGCCAACCAACTGCTGATCGCGCTTCCGGCGCTGTCCGACCCCACCTTTTCGCGCAGCGTCGCGCTGATCTGCCAGCACGACGAGAACGGCGCAATGGGCGTGCTGGTCAACCGGCCATCGGAGTACACGCTGGGCGAAGTGCTGTCGCAGATGGGCATCGACACCGACGACGCGCAGCTGCGCGAGCAGATCGTGCTCAGTGGCGGGCCGGTGCACCCGGAGCGCGGCTTTGTGATCCATGACGATGCGCGCGAATGGGATTCCAGCCTGGAAGTGGGGCAGGGCGTGTTCCTGACCACCTCGCGCGACATTCTGGAAGCCATGGCCGCCGGCGAAGGCCCGCGCAATGCGCTGGTGGCGCTCGGCTGCGCGGGCTGGGGGGCGGGCCAGCTGGAGTTCGAATTGGGCGAAAACAGCTGGCTGACCGCGCCATCGGATGCCAACGTGCTGTTCGCCACCGCGCTGGAAGATCGCTGGCAGACCGCCGCCGGGCGCATCGGTGTGGACCTGTTCCGGCTCACGGATTATTCCGGGCATGCCTGAGGCGTGCGCAATCCGCTCCGACGGCACGGTGCTGGGCTTCGACGTGGGGTCGCGCCGGATCGGCGTGGCGGTCGGTACCGCATTGGGTGCCGGTGCGCGTGCAGTCGCGGTCATCAATGTGCATGCCAACGGCCCGGACTGGGTCGCGCTGGATCGCGTGCACAAGGAGTGGCGGCCAAACGGCCTGGTGGTTGGCGACCCGCTCACGCTGGACGACAAGGATCAACCCGCACGCAAGCGCGCGCATGCCTTCGCCCGGCAGTTGCGCGCGCGCTATGCGTTGCCGGTCGTCCTGATCGACGAGCGCTCCAGTTCGGTCGAAGCCGCGCAGCGGTTCGCGCGCGAACGCGCCGATGGGCGCAAGCGCCGCCGCGATGCCGACGCGCTGGACGCCATGGCGGCGGCCGTGATCGTCGAGCGCTGGTTGGCCGCGCCCGACCAAGCCACTCTTCTCCCTTGATTCCCGACCTGCGATGACGACCACCATGCAACTCGATTCGGACGGACGCCTGCGTCACCTGCTCACCCTGGAAGGACTGCCGCGCACGACGCTGCTGCAGCTGCTCGACCGTGCCGGCCAGATCCGCGATGCCGCAGTCGGCCGGGTCGGCAAGCGCAACGTGCTTGCCGGCACTGCGGTCTGCACGCTGTTTTTCGAGCCGTCCACGCGCACGCGCAGCTCATTTCATCTGGCCGCGCAGCGATTGGGTGCGGACGTGCTCAATTTCGACGCGTCCACCTCCTCAACGCGCAAGGGCGAGACCGCTCGCGACACCTTGAAGAATCTCGAGGCGATGGGCGTGCGCGGCTTCGTGGTGCGCCATCCGGACGACGGCGCGGTGCAGGCGCTGGCCGAGGCCGCAGGCGAGGGCACTGCACTGATCAACGCCGGCGACGGACGTAGCGCACATCCGACCCAGGGCCTGCTCGACATGCTGACCCTGCGCCAGGCCAAAGGCACCGATTTTTCCAAGCTCAAGGTCGTGATCGTTGGCGACGTGAAGCATTCGCGCGTTGCGCGTTCGGACCTGCACGCACTGCGCACGCTGGGCGCTGGCGAGATCCGCGTATGTGGCCCGGCGAGTCTGTTGCCCGATGACGACATGCTGGACGGCTGCGTGGTCGGCCAGGATTTCGACGCGATGCTGGAAGGTGCCGACGCCCTGATGATGTTGCGCCTGCAACGCGAACGCATGGAAGAAGGCCTGGTGCCGTCGTTGGAGCAATACCACAGCGACTACGGCCTGACCCGCGAGCGTCTGGCGCGCGCCGGCCGCGACGCCGCGGTGTTGCATCCGGGCCCGATCAACCGCGGCGTGGAAATCACCGACGAGGTCGCCGACGGCGCGCAATCATGCGTGCTACGTCAGGTCGCCAACGGCGTCGCCGTGCGCATGGCGGTGCTGGAAACCCTGCTGGGTTGATTGCTCGTACGTACGTACGCTCGCACGCATCGCACATGCGGTGCGTGCGAAAGATGCGTGGCGCCCCGGGCGCAGCGACAGCGGTCGCTGTGCCCGTTTGTTTTTACCAACACGCAGGCGCGCATCGCGGCAGCACGCCGGGATCTGAGCAAGAGCCCCGTTACCATCGCCACGCAGCCACTGGCCGCGCGCAGCCAGTGTCCCGAATCGAGCCCCACCGCGCAGATGCACAGGCTCGTTCGCGCCAACTACATCGTCTAGGTTGTTGTTAGCAATTTGTGGTCAGCCCCGCCAGCCTGCGCGTTGGCAGCGCAACCACTCGCTCAAGGCAGCGCCCGCTCTTGCCAATCCCAATCCCGAATCCCCAATCCCCAATCCCCAATCCCGGCAACAAGCACCAAGCCCTAACACCCGCTCGCCTATGGTGACGGTCCCTTTCAATCGCAGGAGATCGCAATGGGTATTTCGCGTCACGCCACCGCTCACTGGGAAGGCGACCTCAAGACCGGCAAGGGTCAGCTCAGCACGCCGCAGAGCGGCTTGATGGAGAACACCCGCTACGCCTTCAGCAGCCGCTTCGGCGACGAGAAGGGCACCAATCCGGAAGAACTCATCGCTGCCGCGCACGCGGGGTGCTTCACCATGGCGCTGTCGGCGCAGCTGACCGAAGCCGGTTTCCCGCCGACCTCGCTGGACACCCGTGCAGACGTCGACCTGTCGATGGAGGGCGGCCCGCAACTGTCGCAGATCCGCCTGAAACTCAAGGCCGTGGTGCCCGGTATCGACGAAGCCAAGTTCCGCGAGCTGGCCGACACCGCCAAGAAGAATTGCCCGGTGTCCAAGGCACTTAGCGCCGTGCCGATCAGTCTGGAAAGCGAATTTTCCAACTGATCCAGCGTGAAGCTGCGCGCGTCGGCGAACCATGCCGGCGGGCCCAGCTGGCGGCAACCTGAATAGGCCTTTGCACGGCCTGTTCGGTTCAGGGCGGTTTCACCGCAACGGGCCGAGCATCGGCAGCGTGTCCTCCCTGTGAAGCTGCCGCAATGAAAACTCTTGTGCTTGGTGCTCTGGTAATGGGTCTGGCCGTGGCGGGCAATGCAACGGCGCAGCGCTACGACAGCGGCTACCGCGACAACGATCGCGGCGGCTACGAGGACGGCCGTTACGAATACGCGCGCGTCGTACGCGTGGACCCGATCATCGTGTCCGACTCCTACAACGAGCGCAGCAGCGAGCGCTGCTACAACCGCCCTTCCGATGGGTACTACACCAGCAATGATGGCTACTATCGCGACGGCGGCAGCTATGGCGCGCCCAATGCCTCCAACCGCGGCGTCGCCAGCGTGATCGGCGGTATCGCCGGTGCGGTGCTCGGCAGTCAGGTCGGCGGCGGCAACGGACGCCTGGTCGGGACAGCGGTCGGCACCATGGCCGGCGTGGCGGCGGGTCGCTCGATCTACGAAGCCAATCACCGCACCTACCAGGGCAATGTCAGCGTCTGCGAGCCTGTGTCGTACCGCACCACGCGCGAGCGCGTGGATGGCTACGACGTGACGTACGAATATGCCGGCCGCACCTACCACACGCGCAGCGACTACAACCCGGGCGACCGGATCCGTGTACGCGTGGATGTACGCCCCGACTGATTGATTGCGTCCAGGCTTCTTGTAAAAAAACGCTGCGGGAGACCGCAGCGTTTTTTCTTGCCAGGGATAGGGCAGGTAAGCGTTTGCGCAGAGTGTTCGCTGGTGCGTCGCATTCGACAGTTAGCAAACTTCCCCGGGTTTGACTGCCGAACGCAGGCGCGTCATGCGATGGATGGTGATCGGGCCGAGTTCCCGGCGCAGAAGAATTTCTTTCGGGGTTGCCGTCTAACCACCCGCGTCAGATCTGGCGGATACGGCGACGCCCGCAGTACGCAGTTCGTGGCGCTCAGCCCCAGTCCAAGGTCCCGCGAATCACCGTCTGTACCTGGCCGCCCGACCACACGTCGCCGTTGCTGTCGATACGCAGTTCCAGCAGCGCATCGAAGCCGATCTCGCGGCCCTGGCTGACCACGTAACGCCGGTCTCTGCCGGGCAGCGCGTGGCGGCTGTCCAGCCAGGCCGCGAGCACGGCATTGGCCGCACCGGAGGCCGCATCTTCGAAACGCCGGCCGTTGCCGACAAAGGCGCGCACCGCCAGATCGTAGCTGCCTGCCTGAGCGGCACGCGCGTAGGCGAATACACCCATGCTGCCGGTGGCTTCGGCCAGTGTCGCGATCGCATCCCAGTCCGGTTGCAGGCTGCGCAATGCCGCTTCACTGGCCAGTTCCACCACCCACCAGGTGCGCCCCCCATCCATCAACGCAGGCGGCAGGGTGCCGAGCGGCCAGCCGCGCAGCGCATCGCGCAGCCGCGGGTCGTCGACGTCCACCTGTTCGGCAACGCGTGCGCGCGGCGTGCGGATGGCAATGCTGCGGTGGCCATCGATCTGCTCAACGCGCAGCGGCAACTGCCCGGCAATGCCGTCCTGCACCAGCAGGCCATCGTCCGGCGCGGCCTGCCCGGCGTCGAGCACCGCATGCGCCGTGCCCACGCTGGGGTGTCCGGCGAACGGGACCTCTTTTTGCGGCGAAAACATCCGTAGCCGGTAGCTGCTGTGCGCATCGGCCGCAGGAAAGACGAAGGTGGTTTCCGGCAACTTGGTCCAGCGGGCGATCGCCTGCATGGCCGCATCGTCCAGACCCTGCGCATCCAGCACCACCGCCAGCGGATTGCCGCTGCCGGGGCGGGCGGAGAACACATCCAGTTGCAGGAAACGGCGGGTGGTCATGGTGGCGGATCCGCGAACAGGGCGCGGCAGCTTACCAATCGATGCGGCCGTCGATCACCTGCAGCGTCGTTCCGCCAATCCAGATTTCGCCTGCATCGTCCACTTCCACGTGGATGCGACCATCGCGGCCGACCTCGCGGCCCTGGCTGGCGACATAACGCGCCGCTTCGCCCGGCAGGCGGTTTTCGCCATGCAGGCGCGCGGCGATGCAGGCATTGGCGCTGCCGGTCACCGGGTCTTCGGGAACGCCGTCGCCGGGGCAGAACGCGCGCACCACCAGATCTGCGTCGCCGTCCTGCGCGGTTGCGTAAATGGCCAGCCCGGTGGCGGCGCTGGCCTGGGTCAGGCGGGTGATGGCGGCAAGATCCGGCGCGGCCTGACGCACCGCCGCGGTATCGGCCAGCTCCAGCAGCCACCAGTTCGGGCCGTTGTTCCAGAGCGCTGCCGGCTGCGCTGTCACCCGCAATCCGGCGCAGGCCGCCTGCAATGCGGCCGTGTGGGTGTCGCCGGTTGCGATGACGCGTGCGCGTGGCGCGCGCAGCCGCACCTGCAACGCGCCGTGGCGGTCGAACACGTCCACCGGCAATACGCCGGCCGCGCATTGCTGGTGCAGCCGGCCGTCGGCCTTGTAGCCGGTCAATCCATGGGTTGCCGCGACCCACGCCGCGCCGACGCTGGGGTGGCCGGCAAACGGCAGCTCTGCGCGTGGAGTGAAGATGCGGATGTGATAGTCGGCATCCGGCGCGCTGACGGGCACAAAGAAAATCGTCTCCGACAGGTTCAGCCATGCGGCGATCTGCTGCATCTGCTCGGCCGACAACGCGCCAGCGTCGAACACCACGCCCAGCGGATTGCCGGAGCCGGTGCGGCTGGCGAAGACATCCAGTTGCAGGTAACGGTGCTTGCTCATGCTCGATGCGATCTCGGTGGTGTGAAAAGTGCGGATGGTTGCAGCGCAAACCGTTGCCGCGATGCAAAGCGGCGCTGCGGAGTGCGACCACACGCGGGGTCAGATGCGCGCCATTGGCAGTAGAATCGGAGGTTCCGCCCGGCATCCCGGCTTCTTTCCCCCATCATAAACGCCTACTCCATGTCAGCTCCCCACACTACCGATCGTTGGATCGTCCTCAAGTTCGGCGGCACCTCGGTGTCGCGTCGTCATCGCTGGGACACGATTGGAAAACTGGCGAGCAAACGGGCGAACGAAACCGGCGGCCGCGTGCTGGTGGTGGTGTCCGCGCTCTCGGGCGTGACCAACGAACTGACCGCCATCGCCGATGGCGCTGCCGATAGCGCACAGCGCGTGGCAGCGCTGGAACAACGCCATCGCGACTTTCTGGCCGAGCTCGAGCTCGACGCCGATACGGTTCTCGGCGAGCGGCTGGCAGCACTGCACGCCTTGGTTGCCGATGCGCGCGCTGCCACGCGTACGCTCGATTGGCAGGCCGAGGTGCTGGGGCAGGGCGAATTGCTGTCCTCCACCATCGGTGCGGCGTATCTGCATGCCAGTGGCCTGGACATGGGCTGGCTGGATGCGCGGCAGTGGTTGTCGGCGTTGCCGCCGCAGCCCAATCAGAGCGAATGGTCCAAGCGCCTGTCGGTGTCCTGCCAGTGGCAGTCCGATGCCGACTGGCGCGCGCGCTTCGATGCGCAGCCCACGCGGCTGTTGATCACCCAGGGTTTCATTTCGCGGCACGCCGATGGCGGCACCGCGATCCTGGGGCGTGGCGG
The DNA here is from genome assembly GCF_040182365.1 of Xanthomonas sp. 10-10. Classification (NCBI taxonomy): domain Bacteria; kingdom Pseudomonadati; phylum Pseudomonadota; class Gammaproteobacteria; order Lysobacterales; family Lysobacteraceae; genus Xanthomonas; species Xanthomonas sp. 10-10. The sequence goes on along the minus strand of NZ_CP144460.1, from coordinate 3,452,040 downwards.
TTCGGATACCTCGGCGGCGTATTTCGGTGCGTTGCTCGGCGCCAGCCGGGTGGAAATCTGGACCGATGTGCCCGGCATGTTCAGCGCCAACCCGAAGGAAGTGCCGGACGCGCGCCTGCTGACCCGCCTGGACTATTACGAGGCGCAGGAAATCGCCACCACCGGCGCCAAGGTGCTGCACCCGCGCTCGATCAAGCCGTGCCGCGATTCCGGCGTGCCGATGGCGATCCTGGATACCGAGCGCCCCGATCTGCCGGGCACCAGCATCGACGGCAATGCCGAGCCGGTACTTGGCGTCAAGGCGATCAGCCGCCGCAACGGCATCGTGCTGGTGTCGATGGAAGGCATCGGCATGTGGCAGCAGGTGGGCTTTCTGGCCGATGTGTTTACCTTGTTCAAGAAGCACGGCCTGTCGGTGGACCTGATCGGTTCGGCCGAGACCAATGTCACCGTGTCGCTGGATCCGTCGGAGAACCTGGTCAACACCGATGTACTGGCTGCGCTGTCGGCCGACCTGTCGCAGATCTGCAAGGTCAAGATCATCGTGCCTTGCGCGGCGATCACCCTGGTCGGGCGCGGCATGCGCTCGCTGCTGCACAAACTGTCGGACGTATGGGCCACGTTCGGGCAGGAACGCGTGCACATGATTTCGCAGTCGTCCAACGACCTGAATTTGACTTTCGTCATCGACGAAGCCGATGCCGACGGTTTGCTGCCGATCCTGCATGCGGAATTGATCGACAGCGGCGCGATGCCGGTGAGCGAAGGCGAGGTGTTCGGCCCGCGCTGGCGGCAGATCATCGGCTCGGTGCGCCCGCGGCCCACGCCGTGGTGGCATGCCGAGCGCGCGCATCTGCTTTCGTTGTCCAAGGCCGGCACGCCGCGCTATGCATATCACCTGCCCACCGTGCGTGCGCGGGCGCACGCACTGGCGCAGATTGCCGCAGTGGATCAGCGTTATTACGCGATCAAGGCCAATGCGCATCCGGCGATCCTGATGGCGCTGGAACAGGCCGGGTTCGGGCTGGAATGCGTCTCCCACGGTGAGCTGCGCCGCGTGTTCGACACCTTGCCGGAGCTGTCGCCGCGCCGGGTGCTGTTTACGCCGAGCTTCGCGCCGAAGGCCGAATACGAAGCCGGGTTCGCGCTGGGCGTGACCGTCACCGTGGACAACGTCGAAGCGTTGCGGCGCTGGCCGGAGGTGTTCCGCGGCCGCAACGTGTGGTTGCGCATCGACCTGGGGCATGGCGATGGGCATCACGAGAAAGTCAATACCGGTGGCAAGGCCTCCAAGTTCGGTCTCTCGTCCACGCGTGTGGATGAGTTCGTTGAAGTGGCGCGCACGTTGGAGGTCACCATCACCGGCGTGCATGCGCACCTGGGCAGTGGCGTGGAGACCGGCGAGCACTGGCGCATGATGTATGACGAACTGGCCGGCTTCGCCCGCCGTATCGGCACGGTGGAAACCATCGATATCGGCGGCGGCCTGCCGATTCCGTACAGCGCCGAGGACGAACCGTTCGATCTCGATGTGTGGGCCAAGGGCCTGGCCGAGGTCAAGGCCGTGCATCCGGGTTATCGGCTGGCGATCGAGCCGGGCCGCTACCTGGTGGCCGAGGCCGGCGTGTTGCTGGCCAGCGTCACCCAGGTGATCGAAAAGGATGGCGTGCAACGCGTCGGACTGGATGCGGGCATGAACACCTTGATCCGCCCGGCGCTGTACGACGCCTGGCACGACATCGAAAACCTCAGCCAGCTCGACGCGCCGGCCGATGGCAGCTTCGATATCGTCGGGCCGATCTGCGAGTCGTCTGACGTGTTCGGCAAGCGCCGCCGCCTGCCGGCTGCCACCGCGCCGGGCGATGTGATGCTGGTGGCCGATGCCGGCGCGTACGGCTATTCGATGGCCAGCACCTACAACCAACGCGAGCTGCCGCGCGAAGAGGTGATCGATGCGCCCGCTAGCTGAGTTCGTGCTGCTCAGCACCCTGGCCGGCGGCGTGTCGATGGTGTTTTCCACTGTCATCGACATGGCCGGCCAGCGGATGCCGTGGGCCGATAGCCTGAAATGGGCGCTGCCGGCGCTGCTTGCGGCGGGCGCTGGCGCATGGAGCGCCGCGCGCTGGCAGCGTCGGCGCGATACGCGAGCGCCCGCGTCCGCCGGGCACGCTGGTGGCATGGCAGTACGCACGGTGGTGTTGAGTGCGCTCAGCTATCTGCCGGCATTGCTGCTGTATCTGCTGGTTGCATTGGCGGCCACCGGCGATGCGCAGGTGATTGGCTCGCAAGTGATGTTGCTGTTGTTCGTCATCGGCTGCCTGCCGCTGCTGTGGGCTGCGGTGCCGTTTTCCATGATTGAATATGCCCTGTGCCGACGCTACCTGCGTCGGCAACGGGGTCTTGCAGGTAGTCCATGAGCGCTTTCGACAAACACCAGATGTCCACCTTCCGTTTCGTGCGCTGCGCGCTCGACGCGCAGACCGGCGTGGCGACGCTGGTGTATGCCTTCGACCAGGGGCCGGAACTTGTGGAAACCGTTGCCGTGCCCGGCGCGCCATTCGTGCTGGACGGCGCGCGTGCCGCCGCCGTGCAACAGGCCTTGCAGTTGCTGCACCTCATCGCGGGCGTGAGTTACTACAAGGCCGCCGTGCCGCCGACCATCGTCATCGACAGCTACAGTATCGATGCCGAAACCGCCGCGCTGGTGGAAAGCGTTTATCTGCATGGCCTTGGCGAATTCGCCTACCGCAATGGCTTGAACCTGCACGGCAAGATCAACTTCCCGGTGGCTGCGCAGCCAGCTGCGCAGGCGCCTGTGTTGGGCTTGCGCGAGCATGCGCTGGTGGCCATCGGTGGCGGCAAGGATTCGCTGGTCAGTATCGAAGCGCTGCGACATGCCGGCATCGAGCAGACCGTCAGCTGGATCGGCGGCTCGCAACTGATCCGCGCCTGTGCCGAGCGTACCGGCCTGCCGGTACTCAACATCGGCCGCGTGCTGGCGCCGGAGTTGTTCGAGCTCAATCGCCAGGGTGCGTGGAACGGGCATATCCCGGTCACTGCGGTGAATTCGGCGATTCTGGTGCTGTCGGCGTTGCTGACCGGTGTGGACCAGGTGGTGTTCTCCAACGAGCGCTCGGCCAGCTACGGCAGCCAGATTCCCGGCACCGGCGAGGTCAATCACCAGTGGTCCAAGGGTTGGGCATTCGAGCAGGCGTTTGGTGCGTATGTGCAGCGCCACGTGGCTGACGATCTGCGTTATTACTCGCTGCTGCGGCCGCTGTCGGAGCTGGCGGTGGCACGCCAGTTCGCCAGGACCGACCACTACGACGCGCATTTTTCCAGCTGCAACCGCAACTTCCACATCATGGGCGAGCGCCCGGTGCATCGCTGGTGCGGCGTCTGCCCCAAGTGTCATTTCGTGTTCCTGGCGCTGGCACCGTTCATGCCCAAGACGCGCCTGGTCAAGATCTTCGGGCGGAATCTGCTCGACGATGCCAGCCAGGCCGGCGGCTACGATGCGCTGCTGGAGTTCCAGGACCACAAGCCGTTCGAATGCGTGGGCGAAGGCCGCGAATCGCGTGCGGCGATGGCGGTGCTGGCAACGCGTGCCGAGTGGAAGGAAGACGCGCTGGTGAAGCGTTTCATCCGCGAGATCCAGCCGCAGCTGGATGTGCAGGACCTGCAGGTCGAGCCGTTGATGGCCATCGACGGCGAGCACCGTATCCCGGCGGCGCTGTGGGAGCGCGTGCGTGCGAATTTCGCAGCTTGAGGGCAGGGCGGTTGCATTGTGGGGGTGGGGGCGCGAGGGGCGCGCTGCCTATCGCGCGCTGCGCAGCGCATTGCCCACGCAACCGCTGACCGTCTTTTGCAACGTCGAAGAAGCGCGCGAGCTGGATGCATTGGCCGATGCGGCGTTACAGGTGGAAACCGAAGCCAGTGCGCAGGCGCTGGGCCGGTTCGAGGTCGTGGTGAAGTCGCCTGGCATCAGTCCGTATCGTGCCGAAGCGCTGACGGCCGCTGCCGCGCACGGCACCCAGTTCATCGGCGGTACGGCGCTCTGGTTTGCCGAACACGCGCAGGCCGACGGAAGCGTGTCCGGCGCGATCTGCGTGACCGGGACCAAGGGCAAGAGCACCACCACCGCGTTGCTGGCGCACCTGCTGCGCTGTGCCGGACATCGCACCGCCCTGGTCGGCAATATCGGCCAACCCTTGCTGGAAGTGCTGGCACCGCAGCCGCCGCCTGCGTACTGGGCGATCGAGTTGTCCAGCTACCAGACCGGGGAGGTCGGGCGCAGTGGCGCGCGCCCGCAACTGGCGCTGGTGTTGAACCTGTTTCCCGAACACCTGGACTGGCACGGCGACGAGGCGCGCTACGTGCGCGACAAGCTGTCGCTGGTGACCGAAGGCCGGCCGCGGATTGCCCTGCTCAATGCTGCCGATCCGCTGTTGCGCGGGCTGCAGCTGCCTCACAGCGAGGTGCGCTGGTTCAACCATGCCGACGGCTGGCACCTGCGTGGCGATCTGGTGTATCGCGGCGAGCAGGCCATCTTCGATACCGCCAACGTGCCGCTGCCTGGCGAACATAACCGTCGCAATCTGTGCGCGGTACTGGCCGCGATCGAAGCACTGGGCCTGGATGCCGCAGCACTGGCACCGGCCGCATTGAGCTTCCGTCCATTGCCCAATCGCCTGCAGTTGCTCGGCAGCGTGGATGGCATCAGCTACGTCAACGATTCGATCAGCACCACACCGCATGCCTCGCTGGCCGCGCTGGCCTGCTTTGCGCAACGCCGTGTGGCCTTGCTGGTCGGTGGACACGACCGCGGGCTGGATTGGCAGGATTTTGCCAAGCACATGGCGCAGCAGGCACCGCTGGAAATCGTCACCATGGGCGCCAACGGGCCACGCATCCATGCGCTGCTTGCGCCGTTGGCCGAGACCGGTCGCTTCGGCCTGCATGCCGCCACCGACCTGGAGCATGCCATGCAGCTGGCACGCGACGCGCTGGGCGTGCAGGGCGGTGTGGTGCTGCTGTCGCCGGGCGCGCCCAGCTTCGGTGCGTACAGCGATTACGTTGCACGCGGGCGGCATTTCGCCCAGCTGGCCGGATTCGACCCGGCGGCGATTGCGTCGATTCCCGGTATCGGGATCGAGTGAACTACCCGATCCCGCGCGACCTTCAGCGGACGACGTTAAATTCCGAGATGGTGCTTTTGTACTGGCTATTGCCGAGCGAGCTTTCCAAATTCAATACGATACCCAGATCTTCGATGAAGGCTCTGATGCTTCGCGAATTTTTGTCCGAGCAGTTTAGTGCGACCGCATCGCCCTGCAGCGAAGCAAACACGCGCGAGGCCGGCGAGCGCTCGCCGATGCGGCACGACACGGTTACGTTCGACGGCTCGTCGCCTCGGCGTTCCGGCACTTGGGTCATTACCGCCTTGGCGCTGATTGTGGCGCCTGGTTCCCATGTTTTGGGAATGTCGAGATCGAAGGACTGAGTCAGCAAAACGCGGCCATCGCTGCCGCTCATCAGCGACTTGAGCTGGAAGAGCCCGGCCTTGGTCTGGCGCTGCACATGGAAGCTCGGACTGTAGGTCTCGGTGACATTTAAAAGCCCATCTTCTACCGCCATTTCCACGTTAGTGGGTGGCAGTGTGTCTGGCTTGCCGTCCTTGGTCGAGACATAGCTGTAGCTGAGCTTGGTGAATCTGGGGGTTAGTAGCGGCTCGTCCAGCCCATCGCGCACACCGACCGGCAACGGCACGTCTTCAATGCGTATCGTGGCTGGCGGCTGGGGGTAGTCCGCCCGCGCAATGTCTGGTCGCAGCTGTTCCAGTACGGCAGCGTCCACTGCGCCCTGCAGCGAGCAACTCACCGTGGTCTTCCCCGGTGTCTCGGATTCCAGGATCAGGACGCGTTCCAGCAGGCGGGTACCCGAGGCTACGCCGCCCTGGTCATAGGTGGCGCGCCATTCGTTGCCCACCCGCACTTCGCTGCGCACATGCAGTCCGCGCGTGGCGCGCAGCCTTTCGGGGTGCTCGACCAATGGCAGGAGTTGTTTTAGGCTGGTTTCTAACGGGGCATCGATGATGAAGCCCCAGTAAAGGTAATAGCCAAGATTGCCCATTTCCGACGTTTTGTCGAAATAGGAGTGCACCTTCAGTCCGGCCAGGGTTGGTGTGCCCCGCAGGGTCACTGTGTTGTCGACCAGACTGGCGCGGTTGCCGACCGGAATCCAGCTGATGCCGTTCGCACTGCTCAGCGACGCATGCGCCTTCCAGGCTCGAGCGTTACTCTGCAGGCTACCGAAAAAGCTGGCGTCACAGCGCGCAAAGGAAGTGAAAGTGTCGTCCAACGGGGTATCGGCGGCCTGCGCGTATTGGTTTAGCAACAGAATAGTAGTGAGCAACGCAGTTTGTAGCTGGGGCTTCATATAGCTATACATCCTTGTAGTGTGATGTGGAGCTTGCGTGACGACGTGGCGCTGGGCAGCAACGCTCTATCGGCCTGTAGCTGGAAAGCTGAACTCATCTTTCTGATGATGACTCGAGCCGTCGGCAGTCATCTTTTGACACACTGCGGATTCTTTACATCCATGGAGCAGGCGCATGAACAAGCGGTGGCAGTGGAGTACGGCGATGATATTGAGTTTGGCAGCGGCCCCGGTCTGGGCCGCGATGCAGGCAACGCCACTGGAATGGAAGATCGGCAAGGACACCTATAGCGGCGTGCTGGTCTACGACGATGCCGGCGACGCCAAGCGCCCCGGCCTGGTGATGGTGCCGAACTGGCGCGGCGTCAACGACTCGGCAGTGAGCAAGGCCAAGCAGCTGGCCGGCGACGACTATGTGGTGCTGGTGGCCGATGTGTACGGCAAGGGCAAGCGTCCGGCCAACGACAGCGAGGCCGGGCAGTTTGCCGGCGCCCTGAAGAAGGACCCGCCGACGCTGCGCGCCCGCGCGCTGAAAGCGGTGGATGTGCTCAAGGCGCAGGCCGGCAAGGCGCCGCTGGATGCATCGCGCATCGGCGCGGTGGGGTTCTGCTTCGGCGGCACCACGGTGCTGGAGCTGGTGCGCGCCGGTGCGCAGCTGGCCGGCGTGGTCAGCCTGCATGGCGGTATCGCCACGCCTAGCCCGGCCGCTGCCGGCTCGGCCAAAACGCCGCTGCTGGTGCTCAACGGCGCCGACGACAAGAGCGTGAGCAAGACGGACATCGCCGCCTTCGAAACCGAGATGAATGCCGCAGGCGCCGACTGGCAGTTCGTCAATTTCAGCGGCGCGGTGCACTGCTTTGCCGAAGCCGATGCCAACAGCCCGCCCGGTTGCCTGTACAACCCGCGCGCGGCCAAGCGTGCGTACCGCATGCTGGGCGACTTTTTCGATGAGCGGTTCGGTCAGTAGCAGGGATTGGTGATTCGGGATTCGGGATTCGCAACAGCGCGGTTCCGTCCTTCAATCAATCCCTGGTTGTGCTCATCGATCTGTGCCTAACAATCGTTCGGCGATCAAGTCTCGGGATTCGTAAGAGCGCGAACAAGGCCGCTTTTGCGAATCCCCAATCTCCAATCCCAAATCCCGTCCGGAGTGCCCGGCGCTCCGAATCAGTGCGTGCGTTCGACCGCGTAGCGCGCCAGGCCGCGTAGCGCGGCAACCGCTGGGCTGGCGGGCAGGGTGTCCAGCGCCTGTTCGGCGGCGGCAGCGTATTCGGCGGCGCGCTGGCGGCTGTAGTCCAGCCCGCCGGTGGCGTGGATGGCGGCCAATACTTCCGGCATCGCGGCTGCGTCGCCTTGTTCGACGATCTGCCGCAGGCGCTGCTGCGTGGCCGCATCCGAATGCGCCATCGCATGGATCAGCGGCAGCGTGGCCTTGCCTTCGGCCAGGTCGTCGCCCAGGTTCTTGCCCAGGTCGGTGGCATCTGCGGCGTAATCGAGCACGTCGTCGGCGATCTGAAACGCAAAGCCCAGCTGCATGCCGTAGTCGTAAAGCCGTTGCTGCACATCGGCATCCGCGCCCGAGGCCAATGCACCCAGGCGGGTGCCGGCGGCGAACAGCACGGCGGTCTTGCGCTCGATCACCCGCAGGTAGGCGGCTTCGTCGGTGTCGGGGTTATGCACGTGCAGCAGCTGCAGCACTTCGCCTTCGGCGATGCGGTTGGTGGTGTCGGCCAGGATCTGCATGACTTCCATGCGGTCCAGCTCGACCATCAACTGGAAGCTGCGCGAATACAGGAAATCGCCGACCAGCACGCTGGGTGCGTTGCCCCACAGCGCGTTGGCGGTACTGCGCCCGCGGCGCAAGTCCGACTCGTCCACCACGTCGTCGTGCAGCAGGGTCGAGGTGTGGATGAACTCGATGATCGCCGCCAACTGGTGATGCTCCGGGCCGGAGCCGCCCGCCGCGTGGCCGGCCAGCATCACCAGCATCGGACGCAGGCGTTTGCCGCCGGCGGAGATGATGTGATCGGCGATCTGGTTGATCAGCACGACGTCCGAGGCCAGACGGCGGCGGATCAGTGCATCGACCGCGGCCATGTCGGGCGCGGCGAGGGACTGGATCTGGGGCAGGCCCAGCACGGTGGGGAGGTCTTCGGCGATGGTCATGCGCAGGCGTTCGTGATGAGCGCCGATTATAGGTGTACCGGCAGGATCCGTCCCGCCGGGCGCAACCGCGGCCTTCATATTCGCTGTCGCGCGGCTGCAAAGGCCCGTGCGGGCTGGATTTCCGACCCTGGGCCGGGCGCTTGCCCGGCAGCCGGGCGCGGCAACCTGCCACGACCGTCGGTGGGCAGGTGCGGTAACATTGCCGCACAGACATTCATCGCTGCGCGCCTCCGGCGCCAGCGCATCATTTCGGAAGCAGCTATGGCCCGCGGCATCAACAAAGTCATCCTCGTCGGCAACCTCGGCAACGATCCCGACACCAAGTACACCCAGGCCGGCATGGCGATCACCCGCGTCAGCCTGGCCACCACCAGCATGCGCAAGGATCGCGAAGGCAATAACCAGGAGCGCACCGAGTGGCATCGCGTGGTGTTCTTCGGAAAGCTGGGCGAAATCGCCGGTGAGTACCTGCGCAAGGGCTCGCAGGTGTATGTCGAAGGCGAACTGCGCTACGACAAGTACACCGGTCAGGACGGCGTGGAGAAGTACAGCACCGACATCGTCGCCAACGAGATGCAGATGCTCGGCGGCCGTGGTGAAGGCGGCGGCGGTGGCATGGGCGGCGATCGCCCGCAGCGCGCGCAGGCCCCGCGTCAGCAGGGCGGTGGCGGTGGTGGTGGCCAGGGCGGTTACGGTGGCGGCGGCGGTGGCCAGGACTATGCCCCGCGTCGTCAGCAGCCGGCCCAGCAGCAGTCGGCGCCGCCGATGGACGATTTTGCCGATGACGATATTCCGTTCTAATTTTTAGTAGTTCTTCGATGCAAATAAACCCCGGTAAGCCATTGCGTTTATTGGGGTTTTTTGGTTTACACAGCGATCCTTGTTTCCTGCTAATGTGAGGCCAATCTTCTACCAATAGAGGATGTAAAAAGATGCGGCCGGCATTTCGAGTTCGGACTGTCCTGTTCGCCTCAGGTGAGCGCTTTCCAGTGCTGCTGGATGAGCATGGGTGCCCGCTCTTTTCTGCAACTATATTTGCCCTCACTCAGGTCCGCGGTAGAAATCTCTCAACCAACACGATCAGCAATGTGCTGCGTGCGATCATGGTTTTCGAATTGTTCCTTGTTGCGCAAGGAATCGATATCGACAGTCGCCTGGAGTATGGGGAACTTCTTTCGGTCGCCGAGGTAGAGGGTCTAATACTTAGTAGCCGACAGCCGTTGGCAGCACTCGGTTCCAATACAACTTTCCTCTGTACTCATGAAAAAACGCGAACCCAAGTTGCGGAGACGGTGCGTGGTCGACCACCTAGACAGCAGCGGAAAGAGGTTGCCCTTCAAGTAGCATCCACGCGTCTATTGTATATCCGGGGCTATCTTGCTTGGCTAGCGGATGATCGTAGGAGTAAACATGGCCTCTCGAACGAGTTCCGCGTTCGCTTTCAGAGTGCTATAGAGATGACGTTCAAGGCCCTGGATAGCCGGATGCGTGTCTCGTTCGTAGCTGGCAGCGGAGTTGAGCGAGAGGGGCTATCCGACAGCCAAGTGCAAGAGCTGCTGCGAGTAACCGATCCTTCGTGCGCCGACAACCCGTGGCGTGATAAGCACACTCGCCATCGCAATGCGCTTCTGGTGCGGTGGCTGTTGAACCTAGGATTGAGAATTGGAGAAGCGCTTGGAGTGCGCAGCTCAGATATCGACAGCCGATTGGGTGAAGTCACAATCCATCGCAGAGCGGATGATCCAGAGGATCCTAGGCGAAATCAACCCCAAACCAAAACTCGAGCAAGGGTTCTTCAGTTGCAAAAGGATCTCCTTACTCAAACTAATGCGTATATTCTTGATCATAGGTCGGGTTTGCCGAAGTCAAAGACACATGGATTTCTATTCGCTGCCAGTCGCAGCGGGAAGCCGCTCACCGTTGCCGCTGCGGAGAAGGTCTTTGAGGTACTGCGCACCGCATGTCCGGATTTACCAAAAAATCTTTCACCGCACTTGCTCCGGCATACATGGAATGACATGTTTTCCAGGCAGATGGATGTGGCAGGGGTGGCGCCGGCGGAGGAGCAGAAGTACCGAAGCTACCTGATGGGATGGTCTCCAACGTCCGACCATGCAGCCGTATACACAAGGCGTCACATTCGTAGGAAGGCGAGAGAAGCTTCACTTGCAATGCAGGAAAAGGTTCTTGCTGGAGGCCATAGGGATGAATAAGGCACGGCGCACTAGTCCTGATGTGCTCCTGTCGTTGCCATGTAAGGTGCGCACACCGAGTGGAGTGGAGTTCAATCCTCAGCGCGATCACTGGATGTATCGGGACATTTCTGAGGTGATAAGCCTTCGCTTCTCAAAACTCTGTCTTTCAAGGGACTTGGAATATTCGGCCAAGGTTACGCTTGTGTGGTACGCAGAGAGGATGGCCTCCAGCCATTTGCGGGTGATGTTTCAACAGTTGCTTAGATTTGCGTTGCACGTCGGAACGGTTCGGGGCGGCCCGGTTGCTAATTTCAATGACACTGATCTTATCAATTACAGAGCATCTTTAGATGCTCAGAATCTCTGGCATTTCGGTCAGTTGTCGACTCTGTTGCGGCGCTGGTATGAGCTCGGCTGCGAGGGAATTTCAAATCGGGCTTATATTTTTCTTAAACAAATTAGAAATCCTGGTGCTAATAAGGGGCGTGCAGTACTTACTCATGACCCTGTTTGTGGTCCGTTTACGGACATGGAATTGGAGGCGCTTCAAAGGGCTTTGGATCATGCCGCTAAGAGAGGTGATGTCTCTACAGAGGGATATGTACTGGCGTATTTATTTATGCTGCTGGGGCAGCGTGCTATTCAACACGCTGCGTTGAAAGTGCGCGATATCTCTGTTGTTGAGCAGAAAAGTGGGGTGCCGGTATACTTGCTGAAGATGCCACGGGCCAAGCAGCACGGAAGTCTTATTAGAAGTGCGTTTAAAAATCGCGTCGTAATACCTCAAATCGGCAGCGTGCTCGTAGAGCATGCCAACGGTGTCAGGAAGTCATTCGAAGGGGTCCTTAAAGATCCCTCTGAGGCACCTTTGTTTCCCGCGACTTCAAGGCCGCATGTCGAGCCCGACAGTTTCCAGTTTCATCGCACTGCGAAAGATATTAATGCCTTATTGCAGTCGACATTAGATCCTCTCAAGGTTAGGTCGGAGAGAACAGGAGAGTATCTTCGAATTAGCTCGGTGCGTTTTCGTCGAACATTTGCTACTAGAGCTGCGATCGAGGGCCATGGTGAACTTGTCATAGCAGAACTACTCGATCATAGTGACACCCAAAATGTCGGTGTGTACATCGAGGCTCGGCCAGAGATCGTGGAGCGAATAGATAGAGCTATCGCATTTCGATTGGCTCCAATGGCGCAAGCTTTCTCAGGCGTTCTCATTGAAGACGAATCTCAGGCCACTCGCTACGCCGATCCGGCTAGTCGGATATGTGATCCTCGCTTTGATCCATCCATGAGGGCGATCGGTAACTGCGGAAGCTACGGATTTTGCGGCTCCCTGGCTCCCATTGCTTGCTACACCTGTGTGAACTTTGAGCCTTGGGTCGATGGGCCTCATCAAGCCGTTCTGGATCACTTGGTGGATGAGCGTGAACGTTTGAGTAAGGATGCTGATGTTCGAATCGCATCCGTGAACGACAGAACCATCCTGGCAGTAGCGGAAGTCGTTCGCCGCTGTGAGGGATGGAAGCAGGAGCGAGGTCATGGTAACTGATGTCATCGTCTTCGTTCCTAGTATTGAAGCTGATGCTAGGACTAACATTCGCCAGTTCATCGATCTGGCTCGCAATCAGCTTGCGGTATTTGGTCAAGATCTTCCGTTCGAAAGTAACACTTGGGACGTGACAGACGCGGTCTTGACCAAAGCTAAAGGAAGAAAGAGAGAGCGGATTAGCTTCTCAATGCTGGAAGCAGTGGGCGGTGCTATTCCGGCAGTCATGCCTGAGCCCTTCCGAAGCTTTGCGAAGGCCTATATTCGCTATCTCTCCGGAGTTCGTCCTGTTAAAGCCATTCACGCCAGAGTCGCTGCGCTTCGTGCATTGGCGGCGGCTCTTGCAGAAGGAGCGCGGGAATGTGATCCAGTACGTGCGGATTCGGCGGTTTTCAATAGAGCTACACAGCTCTTGGTAGGGAATTTCAGCGCTGGAGCCGCCTACCGCGTCGGACAGCAGCTGGAGATTCTAGCGAATTTCATGAAAGAAAATGCTCTGTCGATCAGTCGGACAACTTGGCGTAGTCCGATCCGACGCCCATCTGACACGGTGCGGGTGGGCGCAGAGGCTGATAGGCGTAGAGCGGAAAAACTGCCATCAGCAGCTGCTCTTGAAGCCCTGCCACGAATATTCTTGATGGCCCAAGACCCTGCGGACGTGGTCACCGCGGCAGCTGCTGCAATCATGTTGGCAGCTCCCGAGCGTATCAGTGAAATCTTGACGCTGCCATCGGCTTGCGAGGTCGTAGAGGCGCGTCCCGGGAAGGATGATGCGTACGGTCTGCGCTGGTGGCCGGCTAAGGGCGCAAAGCCTGGAGTGAAGTGGATGGTGCCGGCAATGGTGCCGGTGGTGCAGGAGGCTTTGCGTCGAATCCGGAAAGTCACAATGGAAGCGCGAGATATCGCCGGGTGGTATGAACGCAATCCTAGTCAGATCTATTTGGCATTAGACGTGGAGCATCTCCGCAACAGTGAATGGCTAGACCTTGAGGAAGTTGCACGGATCATCGGCTTGACAGGCAGAATGGGCGCAAACGCATGGTGTAAAGCTCAGGGAATTAGGATGGTTAGATTTAAGGGGCAGGGTAATGCGTTGTACGTCAGGTTTAAGGAGGTTGAGAAGGTCATTGTCTCGCTGCTGCCGCGAGGCTTTCCCACGCTTGATAAGGCGACCGGTGTCACCTATGCAAATGCTTTATTCACTGTCCGCAGAAACGAGCTAGGAATGCAGCGTAGTACCTATCGTTGTATGATTGAGCTTGTGAGTGTAGGTCAAGTAAATACAGGGCTCGGAAGCCGGAGCGCGCATGGGTTGAATTCAATCTTCTCTCGCTTTGGATTTACGGAGCCAGATGGTAGTCCCATTATCCTGAAGTCACATGCTTTTCGGCACTATCTCAATACGTTGGCGCAGGCCGGTGGTTTGAGCCAGCTAGATGTTGCGAAATGGTCTGGCCGACTGGATGTGCGCCAGAACGAGGCGTATGACCATGTTTCACCCAGACAGATGCTCCAAAGTATTCGCTCGGCAGTGGGTACAGATGAGATGATTGGTCCTCTATCCGCGCCGCTAGAACGTGCGCTGATCAAGCGTGATGCCTTTGCGCAACTGATGGTTCCGACTGCGCACGTAACAGAGCTCGGATACTGTATTCACGACTACACGTCGTCTCCATGTCAGTTGCATGCCGACTGCATTAATTGCCAAGAGTTGATCTGTATAAAAGGTGATATCCAAAAAGTCTTGAGATTGCGTGAGCAGTTGACGGAGGCGGTTCGGCTGAAGCAGAAGGCAGAAGTGGCGGTCGGCCAAGGCTATGCCGGCAGTGATCGCTGGATGGAACATCATCGCGTGACAGTGGACCGGCTCACCCAGTTGCTGTCCATCATGGAAGATCCGGATATTCCAGATGGTACGCCAATCCAGATGGCAGCGACTCAAGCTCCGTTCCGCCTTCAAGGGGGGCGAGTTGTTAATTCGTTAGCTGCGCCAGTTGCCCAGAAGAGCAAGCGGAGGCGTAGTGAGAACAGGCCATAAGAAGACCGTCACGCGACGGGGTAAAAATTTATCGGATGGTGCCATTGAGCAGATTGTCAGGATCCTTGACGCTTGGAGCGAAGCTCCGCTGAGTTGGAACGCCTTAGTGGATGCGGTTGCTCTGAGGTTGCATTGTCGCTATACCCGACAGGGGCTTCATAAGCATGAACGCATCCGCGCAGCATTTGTTCTAAGGAAGGGCGCGCTCAGAGGGGTGCAGCCGTTATACAGAGAAGGAGTTACATCACCCGGTATGGCAGAGCGGTTGGCCCGATTGGAGGCTGAGAACCAGCGGCTTGAGGCAGAAAACCAGCGGTTGCTGGAGCAATTCGTTACCTGGGCCTACAATGCACACTCTCGCGGATTAACTCAAGATTTCCTCAGCCAGCCACTTCCTCACGTGAACCGTGGACAGACTCGCCACGCCGGGGGTGATACTCCGCTGAAGAAAAGGAAATAAGTTTAATTACCCAGGAACTAACATGGCAGAGACCGCTGTCGAAAAGAAAGAGATCGGAAGCGCGCACGTTCTAGCTTGGGGATCAGTTTTTATTGCTTTCGGTGCTGTCCAAGGAGTTATTTACCTCAGGTCGTACTGGGGTAATTTCGGCGTGGATCCGTTCCAATTTGGATCTGTAAACGATTTGGCCCTTGTTGGCTTGACTGCTATCGGCGCAACATTGGCGTTCTTGCTTTTCTCTTCGCTTGTTGGTGGTTATCTTGGTAGGAACCTCTCCATCTTGAGCGAGCGCTATCGTACAGTAGCAATACTTGTCCCGATTGCTGTCTTGATCTTCTTGATCGCTTTGGCTTTCTATGTGGATTTTGGCTTCTATCTTGTGTTTGGAGTTTTTCTTACATGGATTCTGATCTGGTTAGTACAAAGAACCCCCGGGCTTCCCATAAGTATTCGCCAGATGGAGCTGCTACCTTACATAGCATTGGTGCTTGCGTATATGCCGCTATCGGCACACTACCTTGGGCACCGTAAAGCCGCTAGCGTGAAGCGAGCGCCGGCGGTAGTGTCAATCTTGACCAAGCATAAGGCAGAAAGGGGAGCTA
This sequence comes from Xanthomonas sp. 10-10, assembly GCF_040182365.1. Lineage (NCBI taxonomy): Bacteria > Pseudomonadati > Pseudomonadota > Gammaproteobacteria > Lysobacterales > Lysobacteraceae > Xanthomonas > Xanthomonas sp. 10-10. Next base: position 3,436,592 of record NZ_CP144460.1, on the reverse strand, counting down.
AGGACTCTGAGAAGTATCAGCTTGCGGGGCGGCTTGGTGATGTCTATGTCCTTTATCATATGGTCGACGACAGCGTCGAGATAATTCCTTCGTCAGAACTTGAGCGCCTCAGAATTGAGCGATTCACTACGCCTACAGGAAGTGCCTCTAAGTCGCAATAAAGAGGGTTGAGGAGCGATCTTTGTCATCTAGTCGCCTAAGAGGGAATAGATTGTTGCATCGGATGCACTTTTTTTGCTCTGCGGAAGTAAATGCAGAATGTATATTTAACGCGGCATCAGTCGCTGCTTTGTCGCTGCAGTGATCGATGGCGTACTGTAAGAGGCGATGACTTGGTTACGTCGCTCGCCGCTCGCTATAACAAAGAAAGCCATAAAATGAAAGCATCCTGCGATAATTATGGGGGGCCATAGCCAAGCATTGCTACCGACGATCAGCAATTTGGGCGCAGCTACGGAGATTCGAGCAGCCCAAGGAAAAGCAGAGATACCGACAACATCTTGGGCTCTTTCGACAAGCCCTTGCCTGACGTTGACTATGCGCGTCGCGGTGATGGTAAGGCGGCTGCGCGGCGCCTCCGAATATGCAGCGAATACGAGGTGATCAAGATTGGGGCGTAAGCTTCCAGAAGCTGGAACCAGCGGCGTGAAGTCGCTGACGAATACACGGCTCAGCTCGCCGCCGGGTCGCCTGTTGGAGGAAGGAGGGGAGTTCCGTTCGGACGCCGGTACCGGTAGTACATGTCGTCGGGGAGGAGAGAAAGGTTCTGGTTCTTGGTTTGCATAGCTCTCCGCTGTCGAGCAATATGGGCGGTATAGTAATGCAAATTCATATTCCTAAGTGCCTTGCCCATGCCGAAGCTGAAGATGTATCCCGCAAGGAACGGCGACGCTTTCCTTGTTGAGGTCGCGGGGCAACACATCCTGATTGACGCTGGGTATGCCTCCACTTTTCGAGATGAAATCGCTCCTGACCTGTTGAAATTGCATCAAGCAGGAAGGCGCCTCAGTCTCGCCGTATGCACTCATGTTGATGCTGACCACATCGGCGGAATGATCGAGTTCATTGGGGCGAATGGTGCTCCCGGTGCCCGGCGCATTATCGAGGTTGATCAGTTTTGGCACAACGGTCTGCGGTCTTTGCCTGCCGCCTCAGGCGCAGCAGACAATACTGCGGACCGGCAGCTGCTACAGGCAATCCAGCGCCGTGGGTTTTCGATCGAAGTGGGAGCGTCGCCCGAAGCACGGCCAATCAGCGCACGTCAGGGTAGCTCGTTGGCCCGGTTATTGGCGCAATACCAGTATAGATGGAATGGCGATAATGGCCTGCGATGCGTGCAGATGCAGACACTGCCGGGGGTGCTGGTTGAAGGCGTCGAGCTACACGTCATAGGTCCGCCGATCGGTCGGTTGCATGCCCTGCGCGGATGGTGGCTATCTGAGCTGCGGCAGCTCAGCTACAAGGGCAGTGGCCGGATCAGCGATCTGGCCGAGGACGCGTACGAGATGTGGCTGGCATCGGAGAGGTCGACCCCCATTGCGGCGATTACTTCGATCGCAGCTGGAGAGGCGGGAGGTTTGAAAGACGTCCATATCGCCGACACTTCGTTAACTAACGGGAGTTCAATCGCCTTCGTCGTACAAGGGGAGGGGGCAAGACTTTTGTTCCTGGGTGATGCCTGGGCTGACGACGTTATTGCGGCTGTACCTGCGAAGGGGTCCGCACCGGTCGTGTTCGATGCGATCAAGATCTCGCACCATGGCAGCCGGCATAACTCAAGCGTCGAACTGCTGCAACGCGTCGACGCGCCGTGTTTTCTGATCTCTTCTGATGGATCGCGTCACGGGCACCCGGACTTCGAGGTATTGGCCGAAATTGTCGACCGCCCTGCAGCCTTCGAACGCCAGATACATCTCAACTACGACACGCCCGCCGCAAGGAAGCTGTCACAACATGTATCAAGAGCCGGTGCGTCGTTCAGCGTGCACATTGGACGCAGCGACTGGATCACTGTTGGGGAGACAAGGACGTGATCGAAGAAGAAATCAAGGATGCGTCCTGTCAGGTGCTGGCAGATAAAAAATCAGGCACAGGCTGGCTGATTTCGCCTAGCCATGTGCTGACGGCGCTCCACACCATTGAGGGAGCGGACGGCGGACTGTGCGGCCACGTCACGGTGCGTTTCTACGGCGGTGGGGCCACGCGGGACTTCGAGGCGACTGTGCTTGCGGCCGACGGGGACCTTGACGTGTGCCTGCTGGGATTACCGGAAGCGCTTGGCTATCGCCCGATCGCCCTTTCGGCCAATCCAGTGCGGCCGGGAATGTGCTGGCATGCCTTTGGCTATCCGGCCGTTAAACTCGACGTCGGGCACCTTGCACAGGGCACAGTGCAGCAAGTGCTCGCGGTCCCTGTTCAAGGCATCGACCTAGACTTGACCGTCGATCCGGAGACGGTTCTGTCCGGCTACGAGGGTTTGTCCGGTGCAGCGCTCATTGTAGACGACGTTTGCCAGGGGATTATTCGGATCCGGGTGGACAACACGCTTGGGGCAGTCGGAACCGCGCGATTCAGAGCATTTCTTGAGAGCCATGGGGTTATTTCATCAAGTGAGGTCGATGCACCGGATGTGGATCTTCCCAAAGGAGTTGCGCGCAGGAATTTCGATGAAAAGTTTACTGACTGTCTCCGTGAGGGCGGATCAGGTTATGTGCTCTTAGAAGGGACGCACGGAATCGGAAAGTCGACCTACTGCCAGACATTCGATCCTAATGGTGGAGGTATCGACGTCCTAGGAGTTTATGCGTTCACGGACCGGGCGCGCTTCTCCACACCTGCTCACCAAGCGCAGCCCGAGATTTTCTTCGACTGGCTCAACTCGTTGCGCTCGGCAAAGTCCACGGGGCGTCCTGCGCGCCTCACGGAGTTGTCCTACCCGCAGCTCATTGAGCATACGGCGCGTGCGTTGCAGGAGCTCGCGGATGGCTGCGTCCGGTCTGGCATGCGAGGAGTGTTGTTCATTGATGGCCTCAATGAGGCTGACCGTTTGGGGGGGGAAGCCCTGCAACGGTTTATTGGTTTGCTCCCTCGTGTGTTGCCTACCGGACTCAAGGTTGTCCTCACGGGAGTCGGGCTGGACGCTTTGTCTGGCAAACTCGGTGACATTGCGCGCGGCGCGGTACGTCTGACACTGCCCGCCCTTGATGACCAGGCACAAGTCGAAATTTGCCGGTCTACGCTGGAAGGCGACAGAGCTACGCCGGCGCTAATCGATCTGCTGTGCGAGCGGGCTTTGGGTCACCCTCTATATCTGCGCTACCTGATTGACCTAGTGAACGGCGGCATCAGCGATGAAGAGCTGCGGACACTGCCCGCGTTCAGCGGCGCCATCGAGGACTATTACGAGACGATCTGGGCTAGGCTCATTCAAGATAACGACGTGGTCAATCTGCTCGCTATCATCGCGCGATTGCGCTGGAGCGTGCCGACCAGCGCGCTTATGCCCTTGTTGAACATGGGCGAGCGTGCCGTCTATGTCTCGACGCTTGCAAGAATCCGGCATCTCTTATCGCGCGCCGAAGAGACAGAGATCTACCATCCCTCCTTTTCAGAATTTGTCGTCCACAAGACTTCGGTCTCAGGTAACTGGGTGCAAGGACGGCTTGCGGACTTCTGTACAGATACCGCAAGCGGCGACTACGGAGTGCTGAATAGGATCTATCACGGACTTCTTGGCGAGCGTGATGTCAGGAGAGAAGCGCTCAATGCCTGCGATCAAACGTGGGTCGATCATGCGGTGCTGTTGGAGGCCGAGCCTGATGTGCTTCTGACGGACATTGACGATGCGCTTACCATTGCAACGGCCGAAGGCAAGGCCATCGACATCGTTAGACTGCTTTTGTTGTCTCAGCGATTGGGGTTTCGCTACAACACGTTATTCGCACAGTCTGCTGAGTTGGTGGCCCAGGCACTAATTTCACTAGGCAAGACCAAACAGGCGTTGCGGCACATTCTCCGTTACCGCACATTGATCGTGGACCCTCAGGAGGCCTTTGCCGTCGCCCAAAGCATGATTGCAGCCAAGCAATACGATGATGCGGGAAAAATCCTAGAGACTGTGGAACGGGCATTGACTGAGGCGTTCACGCCGGAAGACATGACCTGGAACCAGTTTACTTTTCTTATGAAGCTGAGAACTCACCTCTACGTGCTTGTCGAGGAAGCCGGTAGTGACCCTCCCACGATCGAGCTCCTTAAGTACGCCCGCAGGGTGGTTATGAATCCGGGTAATGGCCTGCCTGTGGATCAGCAGCAAGAGATCATGCAGGCTATCATTGGTGACATGCTTGGCGCCGCGTTTTGCTTGAGAGGATCCTACAAGTCCATCGCCAAGATTCCGATCCCAGATGGGGTGCCACCGCATTTTCAGGCAACGTCGCTGATTGCCATTCTGTTGCATGCCAAATTGTACAGCGACACTTACGGAATTGAGCTGCAGGAGGCGCCTGTGCAGCTGTTACTTTCCGACATTGAGGAAAAGCTTGACGGAAGCCTGCCAGTCGATGACCGGACCTTCTTCGTGGTCGATGCCCTGATCGAAGTCGGAGCGGCGCCCGAACTCGTCATGCGATATGCGGGAGAGATGCTTATCGCGGTGGCTGATATTCCTTTGTTCACCAAGAACAGAGCGCTCGCCGACGAGAAAGCGTTCGATGATGCCTATCGACGACAACGCGCCAGCTATTTCCTTTCCCAGCAACTGGTGTGGCCAGTTGCTCAGCTCCCTGACTCGGATAACTGGGAGGTTCGCCTCGTTACCCTCGCACGGTCGGTGGCCTGCCACGACGGTTGTGCTCGGCGTGCATATGCGCTTAACGATGCCGTAGCTGTCAACGCGATTCGGGAGGACATTGAAGTTAATCTTCTACCGGCATTTGAATTCACGCTCAAGTCCCGAATACGGTGGGATGAGAGCTATTTTATGCCGGAACATGTGATTCCGTGGCTCTACCAACATTTGGTGCGGCTATACATCGACTGCTTTGGCGGAAGCGCGGATGCTTTGTTTGCCTTGTTAAAAAGGGGATTTGGTGAGCAACTTGGGCTCTACAACGAAGGATTTCGTCGAGCGTTGGAGGGCCTGATTGGGCCCATCATCAGTGCAGATAAGTTGGGTGGTCTGGAAGACACCGTGTTCGACGCGGTGGTTGCATGGCGCGATTACACGTTAAAGAACGTAGAGAACCGGCATGAGTTGGTGCCGGAGTTGCTAAAAATCGTGTCGCTGTTGGCTCGAATAGGCGCTCCGGAGGAAGCATTACGTACGTACCGCTCCGTGCTGGGGGTTTCGATGGGCCCCGGATGGTACAAGGAGGATCAACTATCGCTGATGTCGGAGACGCTCGCGGCGTTGTCCCTTGGAACCGCAGTCGATACTGTGGTTCTCGCACAGATTGCGGCCAATCTTGAGCGAGCGACTGGCGAGATGACGTTTCGGCGATACGTGCGCGCCGACAAGGGATCGTTTATCGGGGAACTTTGTCGGCGAGGCTTGAGCGCCGGTGCTGTGAGGTATTTTCAGCACCAGTCGTGTGGAACCAACCAGCAGTTGTTCGACCAAGTTGCAGAGAGCGACTTAGACCGCGTGTCGCCTTTTGTCGGCATGCGATTTCCGGGTGGATCGCTGGAAGAGCAGGCAGCGCTGCTGCAGTTCGTCAAGCACGTAGATGTTTCTCTTGGTTGGCGGATACGCTGGGCTCTGCTAGAGAGCTACTTGCAGGGCGACGACCGCTACTTGGATGGCTGGGGTTTGGCTTACGCCAACATCATCAATCGGCTAGTGGATCATCCGTTAGATCTTGCATGGGCATCTAACAGAATCAAGATGCTCTCGCTGTCGATGAGTCGAGAAAGAGCATGGCTCCTGCTGCAGGCCCTGATGTCGCGCTTGGAGCCAGCGGCTTTGACGGCGCTAGGCTCCTTGTTTGAGAAAATCGAGGGCGACTTATCCGAGGATCAGGTTGACCGGATCAGTTCGAACTTCGGTGTTCGCAGGCGGCGTCTGAACGGTTTGCGAACAGATCTGGATAAGCAGGTTACGCAAGTCACCAAGCCTTCGGTTGATGTAGGCGAGCCAGAATCCGGCGACGAGGACGGGATTTGGATGCCAGGGACCTTCGGGAGGCGGTCTGCGCTTCAGGAGGCGGAACGCGCGTTGGAGGCGTCGCGAAAGCATCTCAAACGACGGAACTCCGCTGAGGCGATCGCTTGCAGCCTTGAGGCGCTTAGGGCGTTGCAGCGAGGGGAATGGTCGGTATGGGATCACCTCCACTCGGCCGGCGAGGCAGATCGAATCCTGAAAAGTCTCATTCCAGATGGTGACGCATTGGCGCGGGCCTATGGCGATCTTGCCATCGAGGAACGGCACACCCAGCGATGGCAAATTGCCTCCCGACTTATCCAGCTGGCCAGCTCTGGGTTGGATGCGCAAGCACAAGCCGACATGCTGGACGTGGCAATCGACCATGTAGGGTTGCTGGTTGGTGCTGCATCTACCAATCCTTTTACGTACATTGGCAACGAAGCGCACGATGAGGACACGCCGCCGGCACTGGAACTCTTGCTTTGGACGTTGGACCATCCCAGCTGGGAACGACGTGATAGTGCAGCATCCATGCTGCTTTGGCTGTTGCGGACGGAAGATACATGGATTCAGCCAGTTGTACGGCTCATGGTCTCGCGTGATCCCCGTTATCGGGCTGACGTCGCAACCGGCGCGCTTGATGTTTTGTCCAAAGAGAATCCGCTGGGGTTGTGGTCGCGAATCGTTCCCTACTTGGAGATGGATGCGCTGCCGGATCAAGTCGCCCACGTCAGTAGGTATGCGGCACTTATCCGGGTGGCTGATAGGGCTGGCAGACAGGGAGATGGCAGCGCAGCCAAGCTCGCACGCGCGCTCGAAGCCAGGTTGCCGATATCGGATTCATCGGATGCGGTGCATGCTTCTCCGCCTCCTCCAACATATCTTCCCTCCAATCTATTCGGTGTTTGGAAAGGTTTGAGCGAAATTGGTATGTTGGACTCTACATCAGTAAAGCGATTCGCTGCGGCACTTGCAACAGCCTGTTTGCCGTTGAGCATTGAAGATTGTCATGCACTGGAACTAAGTGTCTCACAGGGATTTCGCGAGCGGATAGGTCTCCTGGATCGCTGGGAATGCAAGGTGCGGCATGCGTTGTGCGTTGCCATCTTTCCCGATCTGTCGCTTGATGCATTGCGGGTGGCCGATGCCATTCTCAGAACATGCAACCCGGAGTCACTGGTGGAGCCGCCAGCTGAACTGCGGCCAACTTCCCGCCTGATCGAAGCGCTAATTGCGAGAGATGAAGATGCCTACCAGCCGTCGGACCACGACTTTGTATATCTGCATATGCAGTGCATGGCGGAGATTGATAAGAAACTCGTCCACGTCGAGTTGATTCCCGAGTTGATTGCGCCAGGATCCAAGCGCCCCGGTCCGGTATCCGACCCGGCTTTTCTTTCTACGGAGATACCGGACTTTCAAGATAGCAACGCGACGGATGTTTGTGGTAGGGTCCGCCCAATTGCCGCAACGTTTGGATCCTTGACGCCAGCGATCGTGACACCACAGTTCTTGGCGTTGATCGGCGCCGATCCATCGGCATGTGTGCGTCATCATTGGCGCGACGGTAGTACAGCTACTGTGATGTCACCTGTTCAGAGCCGCGTTTTCGAGCATGCGTTGCTCGCCGTCAGGCGAGCCGCGTTCGATCTGCCATCTGGTTGGCGCCTGGCGTGGAGCTTGCACGTCAGTGGAAAATATCAAACCACATTGAACAAGTACTGAAATCTATGGTTAAGAACATTAGTCGCATGTCCACGCCCATGACGCGTGTCGATTTCGAAGATCGTATTAACCTTGTTCGCGAGCAACTGCGCTTGGGAAAGATGCACTTTGCGCGCGGCTTGCGTGGTCCGGATTCGCTTTTGCAGGTGCGTAAATTGCCAAATGGTCGAATCGATCTTCTCAGTATTGATGAGAGTGCCCGACTTCAGGCGAACACGATGTATCAGATGATGATCGGCGGCTTTGGTGCAGAGATCGATGCATTGATCAATGCTTCCGAATCTGACGCTGAGCTGTGAATTCGATCAATCAAGGGGCCTTCCGAAAGGGGGGGGGGGCACCCTCGTATTCATGGATACTTACAAGAAGGCCGATTTAGGCCATAAATAGTGTCTGTGTCCGAGCTTAGGAAGTTCAGGATAGAGTTCAAGCGTGATGTGATTATGCAGTCCAGCTAGCCGAGCGTCCGTGCCCAGGAGGTCCAAAAGTTGGAGATCCGCGATAGCCGTATCTATCCCCCGATGTGTGGACCAAGCTTGTACCCGCGAACCCAGTCATCGTCGAACGTGGGGACGAGGTAGTTCCTTACCAGCCTTGATCCCGTAAGCTGAAGTAGATGCGCTTCATTGGCCGCAATTGCTTCGACGTCCGACACCGAGGGGAAGTGACGCAGCAGTCGGTAGGCCTCCGTTCGGACCGCTTTGGGCACGGCCGCATTAGCCGAGAGTTCTTTAAGAAATGCCCCGGCCTGGATAAGGTTACGCGTGCGCTCGACTGGCATCGTCATTGCATCATTTCCTCTAGGGTACGTCGCTGCCGCCCCTTGCGGGTGTGCGGGCCTATGGTAGGTTTCGCGCCCTACATCGGCACCTTGATCACGGCAGTGCACGGTTTACGGTGGAAAGAGATCCGTGCTTTGGCTATGGAACATCAGACCAATATGACATTCCTTCGGGTAGCAATATGCTCAGAAAAACTTCCAGAAGGACAGGCCGCTTCCAATTAGGATCCGGTACAAAGCGATATTCATCATGCGCCAATGCGTTGCGGGTCGCTTGGGAGTTGAGCCAACGAGCTCTGCGGCGCATCTCCTCTAACATTGCGTTGCGTGCCGCTTCTTGATCCATGCCAGTTCGCAAGAACGCAGCGGCCGCCCCCCTGGCCCCGTACCAGGCCAAATAGCGCTTGCGCGCCAAGCTGAGATTGGCCCACTCATCAGCCATCACATGCATGATCAGGGATGCGCCGGCGGGCTCAAGCGTATGGCGACGTAGCAAATGAGTGAGGTAGGTTTCGATCTCGGCATGAGCCAGTGCGGCCCATAGCTCAACCTTGGCGTCCCTTGTGTCGGGACGCGCCGCCAGCCCCACCAGGATGGTGTGAAGTCTGGCTTGGAGATCTTGAGGGTCACCCCAGTCGGTGGGATAGAACCAGGCCAGCGGCTCGTACAGCGAGCGCCGAATGCCCGGTTCTGGGCTCTGGGAGACCCGTACCGCTCCTGCATCCTCCAAGCGCCCTAACAGCGAGTGGCTTAGGGCCGTCCCGGTGCTGAAGGGCGCTACGGTTGAGGTGGACAGTTCAAGCGCATACCAGGCGGCAAGGCGTACCAAGCCCAGCGACTGTGCATAGGGCACCAAGTCGCAGGCGGCGGGCGGCAGAGTCGGTTGAGTGGCTGCACATACCATCGCACCTCTCGCGAGTAAGCCGGGGATGCTACCAGCGGCCCCTTGCTTTGGCTACATGTTTTTCATGTAACCGGTAGATGGGTCATAGATTGCTCAGTCGTCCAAGCCCGGTGACGACGGTGGCGTCCAAAACCATTTATCGCGATGACTACCGAAAGCTGGTGGAACGGCTACGTGACCGCCGCGAGACGCTGGGGCTGTCGCAGAGTGAGGTGGCTCGTGCATTGGGCTGGCCACAGCAGCGCGTCTCCGCGGTTGAGGCCGGTGCTCGCCGGCTGGATGTCATCGAGTTCTTCCAGCTGACTGCAACCCTGGGCCTGACTGCCTCGCAAGCCGTCAAACTTGTTTTTCCGACCGCCTGATTGTGCTGCAGGTATAGCGTGCAAGTTGGCCGCACCGAAGCGCCTACAAAAACATGCGAATTGATTATTGGCCGGGTTACATCATTCGCGGCCCGCTCCTGCTTGGATCATCCTGGCTGTGATCACGAGCCTGTGCGAGCTCTTGCAAGCGCGTTTGCTCTTGCGTATCGCGTGCCTGGTTAGCCGCCAGATACTGTTGTTCGGGAGCCGCAGCTAGAGCCTCGCTGGTCGGCATGTGCGCGCGGTTGGCATACGGATCCGGGGAGGCGCCTGGGCCTGAGCGCATCACGAACATCGTCACGCCGCCCGGAAGCTTGTCGGTCGGTATGTTCAGTGCAACGTCGACCTTGTCGCCGGGATTGAATCCTGCCTCCACCGCCATTCTGTAGGCGCTAGCAACCATGCGATCGCTGCGCTCATCCCACGGTTTGTTGGCGCTCTCATCGAGCCTTGCGATGGATGAGCGTAGTTGCGCCAACAGCGCAGCGTCTTGCGGTTTTGGGCCAACGGCGCTCTGACGATTCACAGATGGCTGCTCGTCTTCACGAGGATCGTGCGATGGATTAGAGCGCGCACCCATCTGCATTGCCGGTGCGGCGACCTGTGTCGTGGTTCTGCCCGTGGCCGCTGCGCGCTGTTGCAAGTGATCGTCATCCAGCGCTGACGAATGTTCCGGCGTTGTCTGCGACGACGGCGCGCTGGGCAATGGGGTTTGCGTAGGCGGCGCTGCAGGCTGCTGTGTGTGAGGCGATGGCGTGGAGGGGTTGGGTTGGGGGATGTTGGCAGGCATGGCCTGCTGCCGTTCTGCCTGCGATATCTCTGCTGCCGTCGTGGTTGCCCTGATCTCCATGCGGTCGTCGTTCTGGCCAACCACCGTGGCAATTGAGCCATCTTTCTGCAGCTGCAGGAAGAAGGGCATCTGCTTGCCCGTATCGCGTGCATGGTCTTGTGCAACTGCCGCCGTGGCCGCATCAATCTGCGCGTCAGTGCGCGTCAGTGCGCGTCAGTGCGCGTAATGCCAGCGCGGGCGTACATCCCGGCCACCTGGCTGTGCAAATCGCTCTGCGTCGGCGTGGGATTGCTGCGGGCGACCTCCGCCATCGACGCCATGTCTTGAAGGCCGGCCTGCTGACTCTGCCAGGTACGGTTCAATTCCTCGCGCGTGTTGCCGGTTGCTGGATTGGTGCCATAGAACGTGCCTGGCGTGGTCCATTCGCCGTTGGCGTCGCGGGTGTAGGAATGGCCGTCGGAAGCCTGTAACGGCTGCGGTTGCGTGCGCGCGTTCGTGATGGCCTGCGGCACTGGTTCTCGATTGGCGAACTCATTCCAGCCGAACTGGTTGTACGCGATCTGGTAGCGGGCCGCTATTGCTTCCGGCGTGTTGGCGGCGTTCTGCGCGATGATCGTCTGCGACTGGCTCTCCAGCGCGGTTGCACGCTCGGTGCTAATCGGGGCATTGCGTGTGATCGGTATCTTGCCGTCGATATTTTCCCTGATCTCGAGCTGCCACTGCCCGGTCTGAGCATCGCGCACGTAGTCGCGGCTCGTTTCAAACGGTTCGCGCGGCGGATGCGTTTCGGCCTTGGCATCCAGGCGGTATGGATCCTGCGGCTTTGGTGGATTTGCCAGCCCGAGCGAATACGAGTCGTTCGCCGCGCGGTAATTCAGTTCATCGGCAAGGCGGCCGGCGGCAACGAGCCGCGTTTCCTGAAAACCGCCGTTTGGCATCGGTGCGCTCACCGTGCGCGTCCAAGTGCCTTGAGGATCTTCCGGGTTGCGCGTCCACTCGTTGCCGCTGCGATCTGGCTGTGTGTAGATCCGGTTGATGTCCTGTTTCTCGGCCCAACGTTCGCCAAGGTAGGCGCCCGTCACACCGATCCAAGGCTTTCTTCTTCGACGTGCTTGGAGTGACGTCTGAGATGTGTAGAAAAACCTGGGCGTATCAAAGCTCAAAAATCTGGTCGCCGATCTGAGCCTGGTCAAGGTCTCGTTGCAGGACGTGCTATCAAAGAGTTTTGAGGCCAACGAAGCTTAGTTAGTAATGCGTACCAGCCCTTGAGCATCCCCGATCCTCACGCCAACTGCGATCAAGGGCCAATGAGCGAGGCGCCAGCTGCATCGCGCGAATAACAGTATATGGTCGAGTCAAGCTAAGATATGCAGTAGCAAGTGCGATCGCAAGAGCTCGCCTAAGCTCGTGATCGTGGCCTAGATGGCCAAAACAGATGTGGGTTGACAATTTTACGATCGGGCTCAGCCCATAGATCCTAGAGCTACATGTGGCTGCCAATGAGCATCGAGAACAACAAGTCAAACATACTGCCACGCCTGGATTACATTGCCTCACCTGCGCTCGATATTGCTGTGGCGCAGATGGTGGCGAACAAACATGCTTGCGACGCTCTAGCTAGGCGCTGCGTTCGGCTTTCGGCGATCGCAGGGCAGGGCTTGAATCTCTGGCCCGACGAACATCACATTCCCCAAGGATTCACGTTCTACCTTAGGGCGTTTCCGTTCGCTCGCAAAACCAGTTCCGACAAAGGCATTCCGGCGTTGGTGCCGGCCAGGAGGGTCATAGGCGATGCACATCGCCAATATTCCGAAACGATGTCGCCAGAGAAAGAGGCCGCTGTGCTTTCCTTTCTCCTGCACCCTGATCGTGCGCATTGGGGCAGCGATGAGGGTGCGACATACACGTGGATTCGCCCTCTTGGATTGTTCCTGGCCGGCGAAGGAAAGAACCGGGTGAGTCTATTTCAGCGCCTTAACGAAGAATGGATCCCTGCATGTACCAGTACCGAAGACTATCCTGCGCCCGAGCGAATAGTGATTTATACAGTCTGTACATTTGGGGTAACTCAATATTGGGCCGTTCTGGATGGCCGATACCTCGAGCCACTCGCTAGTCCCGAGTGGGTGTTGCCTGTACTGCAGGCTTATGGGGTCGTGATTTGTCGGAAGTGGGATTCTGAATTTCCGGCTCGTTCGTCGGTCGAGCGAGCGCTCAGGGAGGCTTCCAATGAAAAGTCGATACGACGCCTTCAGATCGATCTAGAAGTGGTGCGTGCACGGGATCAATGGGAGTGCGAGCCCGTGTCGGTCAGTGCTTGGTCCAGAATTTCCTCAAGGAATAAATGGGGTTGTACATGCATATTATGCGTGGTCGCGCTGGGCGGCACGATACTGCTTGTTGTTTCCGTGGACTGGTCATGGCCTCGTTGGCTGGGCGCATCACTTCTTGGCGCAGTGGCCGGGTGTTGTATGGCACTCAACATCAAGCTCATCACAATGCGGCAAAGCGAGGTTCGATCATCTCTCCGTTATAGTCTGTGGGCGAAGAAACCACGTACCTATAGCTGATCTTAATTCTGGCAATCTCAACGGGCTCCCAAGCAGGGTCTGTAGGGATATCCGCCGCAATTTCATTTTGCAGGCAGTCAGGTCGCCGCGGAAAGCACTGGAATCACGTCGTTGATTCGCCGAAATTCATTCAGACGGTCCTGTTTACCGCGATAAATATGACCAAGCAATTGGCCGCTAGTGCGTTTCAGGCACTGCGAGAGCCGCGCGAGCTAACGCCCGCCGAGCTCTGTGATCAACATCAACCGCAGACCTTTAGTTCTAGCTGGCATTGAATTGTGTGGGGGGGGGGGCTGCTGTAGTGGGCCAGGCTTAGGGGCGTCGCATTTGCCAAGAACTTTTTTTTCTTGTTAACGTGTTTCGGGCGACAGCCGATTCTTTGGCTTGTTGACTGATCGGTACATGAGCGCTGATCCCAGTTGCCAGTGCTCTTCCATTTGTTGATTACTGATAGGAATTACAGCATGAAAAGGGATTGGATGCTCCAGAGCCGGGAGACACGTCGGCGGTTTGACAACTCCACATGGGTGCCGCTGCGGGCTTCGGAGAAGCACGAGGAAGGGCGTGGCGACCTAAAAGATATTGGTTACATTAGCGAGTACTTTGGCTGTGGATCCGTCGCTTTTAGTCCGGAGAACAGGCGCAATGCAGATCGCTTGGGGTGGAATGAGATTGGGATCGGCCATAGTGCGCGGCCTTATGCCTACGACGATGGGCACTACTCCCCCGTAGAAGAGTTCCAATACAACGATAAGCAGCCAATCGGGATCGAGTTCGTCTATGAGCACGATCAACCTGTGGTTGGCGGTAGACAGTGGATATTGAGCCCAGATCTGATTATTGCCCTTCGTCTGGTGAAGGAAGGCACTAGCTGGGTTCGTCCGGAGGAGGACTTCGTTGAGGTCGTCCGTGAAAAGCTGGACAAGGATGGGAGCCACACGTCCATCGAGATAAAGCGAGAGTTCCTCTTGGACTACCTGGCTGCAAGAGGCTTGGCGCTGAAAGTTTCATACTACCGCCAGCGCGTCGAGAACATCTCGTCACTCCAAGGAGGCGACTATGAGGGCCTCGCTGAGACAGAAGAAGAAAGGGACGGGGGAAAGTTCGAGCTCAGCCTACGAGAGCTGAAGGATGTCTTCGGGGGGAGCTGGGCGTCCTTCCGGGTTTGGAGGACCGACGTAGACCCAGACGAAGATGCGCCGGTCATGGGGCCTGAGTGGGATGACAATACTGAGTCGGAGCAGCGAGAGGGCCATCGAGGTGGATACGCCGGCGTAAGGGTTGAGGGTGAGTTTTGGCGGGACGAATGGATCGACCACAAAGAGCGCAGTGTGCGCGTCAGAGGTGACGAGGACTCAGCTCGCCCCCATTTCATTACGGATACCGACGGAGCTCGTACAGCGTCCCGCGATCTGAAGAATGAGGATGTTGGTCGATGGCTCTGGTTCCGTCCAGGTGTTGTAAATGAGCTACTGGCACGTCGAGGGTTCTCTTTGAAGTGGTACACCGCGGAGACAGGGGCGATCATTTCCACATCCGGGTACCACACGCATTTCGGTGTCAACTCGGCAGATTTAATGACTGTGTATGCCTATGACATTGCCAAGCTCCCTACTTGGGAGCAGCACGTATGGGCCTCTCAAAACGTTGCTCCTGACGGAAAGGTCTCTGCGGAACTCTTGATGTCTCAAGTGAAGACACAGCCCGCTTCCACAGAGGCGTCTGAGGTTCTGCTGTTCAAGACTATGCGTTTGCTTGAGCGTAGCTTCAAGCACAAGCATGACTTCTCTTTGTTTAACCATAGAATCGATGATCAGGATGCGATGCAGATTGTGTCAAGATTTGTAAGTACGGATCGAGCGTCGCTTCTGCGACTTGCGAAAGAGCTAGTTCGCTTGTTTTCAGATAGGCTCAACGTACGTGAACTTCGTAAGCTTTCCACTCATGCTGACAGAGAAAAGCTTGGTTCTAATAAGCTTCTTCAGGACATTCTTGCTCAGAAGGTTGGTGTCGAGAAGGCTCGCAGCGTATTTGGCGTGATCGCTGGGGTGTATGACATGAGAGTAGCGGACGCCCATCCGACTGGCGACAAGGTTGCCGATGCTCTGATTTTAGCTGGGATTGACACAAGCCAGTCCTACCTCAAGCAAGGCCAGCAACTGATCTATAACTTTGGAAGCACACTCTTTCTGATCGGTAAGCTGATCTTTGGCGATGACAAGTGATAGAGACCTGATCCGATTCAAGTGGTCGCTCGCCGCCCAAAGGCGTCGGCGTGGTAGGAATCTGTAGGAATTTTGGCAGATTTGCCACTGCCTAGGCCTTTGTCAGCAATTGAGATCTCTTGCACCGCCAAACGATGACAAAGTTCCAACGACGGGCTGTCCCAGATAGACTTCGAGAGGCAGAATTCTTAGAGCAGCTGACGAATATCTACGAAACCCGGGGCGATTCACTGAGCCCTCCTGCTCGGCCAATTTAGCGCTGAAGCTCGCGCTTACTCATCGAAAAGCACAAGGATTCGCTATGCACTATGGTCTCAACGATCTAGTTTCAGACTTTAGGCTTCACAATCTCTTCGGCGATGATGACTCTCTCACTGTAACTCAGATATGGGTGCTAGAAATCCAAGGCTCGTACTCCTCAGAGCTAAGATTTCTGTACGGCCGATTGTTGCCAGGTACGTACCAGTCAGACAGCTGGAGTGGAACGACAACCAGCAAAAATGCAACGCCCGAGAGCGGTTCGGCAAAGACTCATGCGCTGACGCTGCATACATCTGCATTTCGAATCAAAATTTTTCTTGAGCACTTCATTGCCGGCGAGTCTCTGAGCTCTGCCAGTAAAATGGCAGGTATTCAACTCAATGATAAGTTGGCTGTGAAAATTGGAGGGGCGATTTTTGGGGTGAACCCTATTGGCCGTCCCGTTATGCACTTGCCGACACGCGATTACTTCCGGTTCCGTACAAGCCGGCTCAGTCCAACGAGCTACGCAAGCGTGGATAGCGCCGCGATGTCGTCTGAAGGCAAAGCGTTAGTTTTCAATCGCATGGGAGGTTCAGAGCGAACAATTGCCGCTGCCGCGTGCCTGTCGTTAAACGCCGATACTGGCCTGGACTTCACGGCATTGGATGCTTGGCGGATCGGGGACTTTGAGTTCATTTGTTCGCCCAGCTTGACGCGGGCAGAGAGGAGTAAGTACGACATAACGTTGAGCGGTTGTGACGCCACCATCCAGATTTTTGAACCTTTGACCCACGGGAAGTCAGATCTACTTCTAGTACTCAATGCACAAAGCGATGAAAGCATCCAAGCGACCTATACAACGGTCCTGGACAAGGAGACAGACTTTCCACTGAATCACAGCTTTAGGATGGAAGCACTCAAGAACCGGTCATGCACGTCATTCACATTGGAGATCTATGCATTAAGCAAAGGGCCAATCGCATCATACCTCGTGGTTCAGACGGGCAGCTACTTCGTTGGCAGCGTGAACTTAAGTACGCGCATGATTGGGTCAATCAGTTTGGACAGAAAGCTGGGCTGGCTGGAGAAGCAAGTTTCAAAGAAGGACAGGCCAAAGCTGGAGGTGAAGGGGCGAGTGGAGCGTGCTATTCATACCTCTCGCTCAGTCATAAGAGGGCACTTGTCGGACCCCTGGGTAGAATTGAATCGCCTCACTGAAAATGGCATTAAGCAACTTTTCCCTGAGCCCTCCAAGGGCCAATTCTTCATGAAACTTGCCGATAGCGGCGGCGCCAGCCGCCTACAGCTGACAGATTGGCTTCGCGAGATCTTCGATCAGCACCATGATGCTCAAATTGCATGGATCGATCCGTTTATGGAGGACGTAGGCGTTGAACTGCTTCACAGAATGGGAACCTCAACAGGAGACTATCTCATCATCACCACAGAGAAGGCGGCTAAGGACGATGGCATCTCGGTGAAAGCACCGAAAGACGAGGGCAGTTCGCTGGTCAAGCAGTCCGGGCGGGTGGAAAACCTTATCAGTAGGTGCAATGAGTGGAGAAGGGGGTATTTTGGCAATGTTCGGCTGAAGGTCCTAGCCGTTCCTGATAACAAGATCCACGACCGTATGATCCTGATTCGATCATCTGGCGGAGTGCCGCTAGGTGGCTATCATCTCTCCAATTCCATTCAAAGGGCCAACGAAAGCTATCCCCTCTTGGCAACTCCTATTCCATTGGATGTCATACCTCACGTCTTCGACTACGCTGACCAGATCATCCAGAGCACTTTGCATGGAGATGGCAAGCAAGTCCCGACCGCGAAGCTGATTTTTGACTCGACAACAGCTGCGCACTGCGAAAGTGAAGGAAAGGAGGTCGAGGGTTTGCACCATCGGTCCTCGTTCGTTGAGGCGACTCGCGCAGGCGATGTGTTGGCTTGGTGGCTGGATGACAAAGAGCTGGTCGGTCTGTCTGGAAAAGATCTGATGGGGCAACTGGAGGCTAAAGGGATGGTCACAGAGGGCCATCTGGACCACGGGATATTTGATAGCGTCGCATCCAAGCTGTGGACTGAAGGTCTACCTCTTGAAGACTTCAACTCTGCTTGGGATGCAATGGGCTTCGTGCTTGCTAACTCCCCTGCGGGCGATTTTTACACCAAGAGAGATGCACCCTTCTCGGAAGATCTTAAGAATTCCTTGCTTGATTATCTGAGTCCATTGCGTGACGGAGCGCTGCAGCCGCGGATGCGGAACGCACTGTTGAATATTGAGTTGTATAGGTCTCAAGACCTCAGTTCTTTGCTGCTATCGAGTTATGAGCCCCATGCTCTTTTTCCTTATTCACCTGTTGACACATCATGGGGCGACTACTATGCGCTGAAACTGCTTTGGGCCTATGCTCCGCAAGCGCTTGTAGAATTTATTACCAACATATGTGCATCTCCAATTAAAGACGAGCGCACGCATGCGCTAGTCGTGGAGGGATTCAGGCACATGTGTCTGTGTTTGAGCTTTGAAAAGCTTCCTGCACAGATCGATGCGCTCATGAAAAGTGAAGCTGGTTTAGTAGCTTGGGTGGGTCTGCATGCTTTTAAAGACGCGATTAACTCTGGCGTATGGGGCATTGATTCCCTTTCGAAGATCGACAGGGTCATGCCGGCTGGAGCGCAGCGAACGATCCTCTGTTGGATGATCAATGAGGCCAATTTCGCGAAGGCAGGGTCCAAACCCTATCTGATATCAAAGCTCACCGAGTCGCTTGATGGGGCGCTAACAGACGGGGAACTTAAGGATATTCTTGAGCCTGTGCGCGGACGTCTGGGCAGGCTGCATCACTTTACTCCGTGGATCCTTGAGTCACTGCTGATTCCCATGCTTGAACGTAGGGTCATAGACCCAGCACAAATTTCCAGGGAGTGGCTCAACGATCTCATGGTGCAGTGGCGTAATGCGTTGAACGGACAGAGCTTGCATTTTAAGCTTGAGGCGGATGGTGCCTTCACTGACGAGCTTGCGGTGCTAATATCCCATCTTGCACCAGAAGAGCTAGAAGCGATCGTTAGCGCGCTGCGGAGCATCTTCGACAGTCTGGCGCGAACCATTCGACTGCCGTTTAGCTCCCAGATAAGCTGGGGCTCACATAGCTGTGCACATGGGGTCAACCTGTGGCTCTACTCGCTCTCGCGAAGGATATTGGCGCTAGTAGATGGAGAGACTAATCAGCCTTTAGGTGAGCTTGTTAAGGGATGTGAGTCGATCACTGAACGACTCCCTGACTCGGATGGGCAAGTCGTCAGTAGCGCTCAGTTGGTGACCTACGCAAAAGGCGACCCTGATCAGATCAGATCTCATGGGCTACGCCACATTATTTGCGCTGCCATTGCACGAAGCTGAGTAGCCGATGGCGGGGACCAAGTTAGAATGGGAGGGCCATAATCTGCCTGAAGCGGATGGCTGCCATGTTAGGTAGTCCCACCGACTTTGCTGCCCATTGGCTTGTAACGACATTAACTAAACGGCCTTTGCCGCCGTCTTGCCCATATTCGTCGGGTCTGTGATGTCGGCAGGTTCCGCCGACTTGCGCTTGAACCCGGGTGGGGACGTTGATACGCAGCGCAGTGACCGTTATGTCGGGGCGCCTTTGACGGGAGCGGGTGTAAACAACTTGAGCAAATCGTGGTCGGATGTTTACATCTAGATCTCTCCGGGCTGCCAGAACTCCTGCTACCTTTGGTTTTCCGCCGTTTGTTGTCAGGTTTGGTAGACACAACCGTTTTAAGCGAATACATTTTTAAAGATGTAAACAAGGGCTCTTGGCGCATTTGCCAAGGGCCTTTTTTTATCCGAGTTGCTGGGTGCTTGCGCCCTTATTGTGTCCAGCGTGAAAAAACCGGACCGGTGGGATAGACATGTCGGCGCGCTCTTGGCGCCCCAGGAAGTGACGATGCATCCTGCTCGCGATCCAAGTCGGCACAGCGATGTTTTCGGCCGGCGCAATT
This sequence comes from Xanthomonas sp. 10-10, assembly GCF_040182365.1. Lineage (NCBI taxonomy): Bacteria > Pseudomonadati > Pseudomonadota > Gammaproteobacteria > Lysobacterales > Lysobacteraceae > Xanthomonas > Xanthomonas sp. 10-10. The sequence goes on along the minus strand of NZ_CP144460.1, from coordinate 3,416,845 downwards.
TTCGGTGACGCACTGCGGTGCCGATCTGTCCGGTACCAATGGCTGATGCGACTGTGGTTGCTGGAACACGCATCGGCGATGATCGGTTGCTGATCCGTGTTGCCAAGCGACGAGAGCGAACACCTGCGCGCTCAGGCATCCGACCGCTTGGGTGGGCCGCAAGACTTACGGCAACGGCCGGTTGGCCGGAGTGGGGCAGTGCGTTGGCAAGTTCGACCGCCACAGCCGGCGCCCAAAGACGCTTACGGGTACGTTTACCTGATTCAGTCGGCTACCGTCACTGCAAGATGGGGTCATGCGGATGGGTGCCGAATCGCTCAAGACGATTGCAGTGCGCGAACCCGGGGCCGCGCAGGCTGCTGCATCACTTTGCTTCTGCGCATGCGTAGCAGGACAGACTGTCGCTCCATGCCAGGCTTGCCGTGATGCGAGTCAGGAACGACTGACTGGGTCCTCTGGAATACGCGGATGATCGACAGAGAAACGGGCGCTAGCGCGATGGCAGGCGTGAACGAGTTACCTGCTTGCGTGCGGAGTTGCTGACAAAAGGCCGCGGTCGACATCGCCGAAAAGGGCTGAGATCGTCTGGCCGTCCACCTCCTGCGACGCCCGAGGTTCCATCACCGTGATGCAGCGTCTGGCGCGATAGGGGTTTTGCCCTGCAGCAGGGATTTCGTGCACTGCGTCTTGCAAAACCGCGATTGCCTACTTTATGGTGCAATCGATTGAATTGCGGCGAATGCCTAGCATTTGATACCGGTTGGGAGGCCGGAAAACGGATGTCTATCCAATCGAGCGGGCCGGCGCCGGCCGCGGGGTTCACGCGGCGAGATGCGCTGCGCGTTGCCGTCGCCGGGAGCGTTGGCCTCGGCGTCGTGGGCATGTTGCCTGCGTCTGCGTCTGCCGCTGCCGCGCCGCGCAAGGGCAACCTGAAGCATTCCGTGGCCCGCTGGACGTTTCCGCAGCAGTCGATCGCCCAGCTTTGCCAGACGGTGAAGGGCATCGGGTTCGCCGCCATCGATCTGGTCGGTCCTGCGGATTGGCCCGCGCTGAAGGCCAACGGCGTCTACAGCTCGATGTGCAACGGCGCGGAGATGGGGCTGGACAAGGGCTTCGCCGGCAGTCAGTTCCACGACCAGCTGGTCGAGCGCTACACGCGGCACATCGACCTGGTGGCCGATGCCGGCTATCGCAACCTCATCTGCTTTTCCGGCAATCGCAACGGTATGGACCCCCAGGAGGGCATGGCCCACGCCGAAGCCGGACTCAAGCGCATCCTCGGACACGCCGAGAAGCGCGGCGTCGTGTTGGTGATGGAACTGCTGAACTCCAAGGTCGATCACCCCGACTACCTGTGCGACCACTCGGCATGGGGCGTGGAGCTGTGCCGACGGATCGGCTCGGACCATTTCGGTCTGCTGTACGACATCTACCACATGCAGATCATGGAGGGCGACATCATCGCCACCATCGGCAAGCATCACGCGTTCTTCAAGCATTACCACACCGCAGGCGTGCCTGGCCGGCACGAGATCGGAGACGCTCAGGAACTGCACTATCCCGCCATCTGTCGCGCAATCCGCGATACCGGTTTCGATGGCTATCTGGCGCAGGAATTCATTCCTTCCGCGCCCGATCCCGTCGGCTCGCTGCGCGAGGCGATCCGCCTCTGCGACGTCTGAAACGCTATCCACCAAGGTGAAGTAGAACCCATGGCAGACAATCACTACGACGCCATCGTCGTTGGCTCGGGAATCAGTGGCGGTTGGGCGGCGAAGGAACTGACCGAGAAAGGCCTCAAGGTCCTGATGCTGGAACGCGGACGCAACATCGAGCACGTCAAGGACTATGTCAACGCGATGAAGGAAGTGTGGGATTTCCCGCACTACAACCGGCCGACCCAGGCGATGAAGGCCGACTATCCGGTGTTGAAGCGCGACTACGGCCTGGTCGAGAACCTGCAGGGCATGTGGGCCAACGAAAAGGAATCGCCCTACACCGAGCTCAAGCGATTCGACTGGTACCGCGGCTATCACGTGGGCGGCCGCTCGCTGATGTGGGGACGGCAGAGCTATCGCCTGTCGGACCTGGACTTCCAGGCCAACCTCAAGGACGGTATCGCCACCGATTGGCCGATCCGCTACGCCGACATCGCGCCCTGGTACGACTACGTAGAGAAGTTCGCCGGCATCGCCGGCACGCGCGAGGGCCTGGACGTGTTGCCCGATGGCCAGTTCCTGCCGCCGATCCCGTTGAACATCGTCGAAAGGGACGTGGCCGCGCGGATCAAGAAGGCCTTTGGCGGGACCAGGCACCTGATCCACTCGCGTACCGCCAACATCACCCAGCCCATGGTCGAGCAGGGCCGGGTCAACTGCCAGTATCGCAACAAGTGCATCCTGGGCTGTCCCTTCGGCGCCTACTTCTCGACCCAGTCGGCGACGCTGCCGGCGGCGATGAAGACCGGCAACCTGACCTTGCGGCCGTTCTCGATCGTCAAGGAAGTGCTCTACGACAAGGACCGCAAGCGAGCGCGCGGCGTGGAGATCGTCGATGCCGAGAGCGGGCAGACCTATCAGTACACGGCCAAGGTCATTTTCCTCAACGCGTCTTCGTTCAACTCGAGCTGGCTGCTGATGAACTCGGCCACCGATGTCTGGGACGGCGGGCTGGGGTCTTCGTCCGGCGAGCTTGGGCACAACGTGATGGACCATCATTTCGGCGCGGGCGCCTCCGGCCGGGTCGAGGGCTTTGAGGACAAGTACTACTTCGGCCGTCGTCCCTGCGGCTTCTACATTCCGCGGTTCCGTAACGTCGCCGCGGACAGACGCGGCTACCTGCGCGGGTTCGGTTACCAGGGCGGCGCCAGCCGCACCGGGTGGTCGCGCGAGATCGCCGAGCTGAATATCGGCGCCGACCTGAAGGATGCGCTGACGCAACCGGGCGACTGGCGCATCGGCATGACCGGATTCGGCGAAATGCTGCCTCACCACGACAATACGATTCGCCTGGACCCGCAGCGCAAGGACAAGTGGGGGCTGCCGGTGCTGGCGATGGATGTGTCCCTGCGCGCGAACGAAAAGGCCATGCGCAAGGACATGGCCGCCGATGCCGCCGAGATGCTGGAGGCCGCCGGCGTCAAGGACGTGCAGATGCACGACGACGACTACGCGCCCGGCAAGGGCATCCACGAAATGGGGACCGCGCGCATGGGCCGCGACCGCAAGAATTCCGTGCTGAACCAGCACAACCAGGTCTGGGACGCGCCGAACGTCTACGTGACCGACGGCGCCTGCATGACCTCCAGCGCCTGCGTCAATCCCTCGCTGACCTACATGGCGCTGACGGCACGCGCGGCGGACCATGCGGTGCGCGAACTGAAAGCGGGGAACCTGTGATGGAACGCCGCGAACTGCTGAAGATGATCGTTGCCGCCACGGGCGCGGCCATGGTCGGCCTGCCTGCGCTCGTCCATGCACAGGTGCCGACCGCGGGGGCAAGGACGCTGTTCTCCGCCGCCGATGTCGGCACGCTGGACGAGATCGCCGACACCATCCTGCCGCGGACCGCAACGCCGGGGGCAAAGGACGCCGGCGCCGGCCCGTTCATGGCGCAATTCGTCACCGACTGCTACACCGCCAAGCAGCAGGCGGCGTTCCGCGCCGGCCTGGCCGACATCGACAAACGCGCCGGCGGCCGCTTCGTGTCGCTGGCGCCGCAGGCACGCACCGAGCTGCTGCGCGCGCTGGATGCAGAAGCCAGGAAGCACGCCGTCAGAACGACCGATACCGGCACCGCCGAACTGGCCGAAGCGATGCCGCATTACTTCACGATGATCAAGCAGCTGGCCATCTTCAGCTTCTTCAGCTCAAAGGTCGCCGCGACCGAAGTGCTGCGCTACGTCGCCGTGCCGGGCCGCTACGACGGCGACCTGGCCTACGCCCCCGGTACGCCCGCCTGGGCGACCAACTGACGGACCGCGAGGATTCGCCCATGCGCCACTTTCCCGGGAACACGATGACCAGACCCCTGCTGATGGTGGCCGGCCTGCTGGCCGCAGCGCCTGCGTTCGCGCAGGCCAGCGGCGACCCTGCGCGCGATCCGACCAAGACCGAGGTGTGGACGCCCGTCCCCGCGATCGTGGCCACGCCGCCCGGCGGCGCGCCCTCCGACGCGATCGTGCTGTTCGATGGCAAGGATCTCTCGGCCTGGGAGTCGGAGCAGGGCGGACGGGCGCCCTGGAGCGTCGCCGACGGCGCGCTGACCGTGGTCCCGGGGAGCAAGGGCATCCGCACCAGGCAGCGCTTCTGCGACATCCAGCTGCATGTCGAGTGGCGCACGCCTGCCGCGACCCGGGGGTTCGAAGGCCAGCAGCGGGGAAACAGCGGTATCTTCCTGCAGGAACTGTATGAGCTCCAGGTGCTCGACAGCCACGACAACCCTACCTATGCCAACGGCCAGGCCGGCGCGATCTACAAGCAGGCCATTCCGCTGGTGAACGCCTCGCGTGCGCCGGGCGCATGGCAGGCCTACGACATCATCTGGAAGGCGCCGCGCTTCTCCCAGGGGGGCGGGCTCACTTCACCTGCCCGCATCACCGTCCTGCACAACGGCGTGCTGGTGCAGGACGATACCGTCCTGTCGGGCAAGACCGAGTACATCGGCGCGCCGTCGTATGCGCCGCATGGGTGCGCGCCGATCTTGTTGCAGGAGCACGATTCCAAGGTCAGCTATCGCAACATCTGGGTGCGCGCGCTGTAGCGCCGGCGCAACGCTGTCGCCGGCATCTTGGGGTGTGCCATCAATCCCCGCGCAGATCGCGCCGCTCTTGCGCATGCACGCAGGCAAGAAGCGCGCGCATGTGTGGCGGATGCGGCTGGGGTGATGGCGTAGCGCCAGGCGCGCAAGCGCTGACCTGCGGATTGGGCTCGTCGGGCCGCCAGCCGGCGCCGCGCGGCTTGGCCTGACTGGCAATCCGACAAACCCAACGCGACCTACTCGGGCATCGGTGGCACGCCCTTATTGCGCCAGAAAGCTTGCGATGTTGCCGACATCCTCTTGCGACAGCTGAGGGAAGGGCGGCATCAACCCGCCGCCCTTGACGATCTTCTCCTTGATCTGCGCGGGTTGCAGCCGCTTGCCCACGTCGGTTAGCGCAGGAAACGTGGGCGGGACGCCCGCGCGAGTCGCGCCGTGGCAGGCCGTGCAGTGCGTTGCGTAGAGCTGCGCGCCGGCCGTCGGGTCGTCCTTGGACCATGCCGTGGCCGCAAGCGTCGTTCCGAGCAGAGCCACGGCCATTGTCAGGATCGGTTTCAAGCGGGGCTCCTGTGCGCGCTAGCGATGGGTGCCGGCGGGCAGGTGTTCACGCAGGTAATCGGCACCGATCTGGATGACCGTGGCCGGATCGCGCGGACGGTCGTGCTCGATGATGTACCAGCGCACGCCGGCACCCGCTGCGGCAGGCAGGATCGCGTTCCAGTCCAGCACGCCCCGGCCGACGGCGGCGAAGCCGCCCTCGTCCTCGGCCTGGCCTTTCGGGGCATTGTCCTTGGCGTGTACCGCAAACATGCGGCCCTTGAACTTGCCCAGCATCACCGCCGGGTCGTAGCCTGCGCGCGCAACCCATGCCAGGTCCAACTCGGTCTTGAGATCGGGGCCGGCCGCTGCGAACAGCAGCTCCAGGCCGGTCTTGCCATCGAAGTCGACCAGTTCGAAGTCGTGGTTGTGGTAGGCCAGGTGCATGCCCTTGGCCCGCACCCGCTTGGCGATCTGGCCCAGTTCCTGGCCCAATGCGGTCCAGCCCGCGGCATCGGTCGGCCGATCCTTCTCGTCCAGGTAGGGCACTACCAGTGTCGTGTTGCCGATCGACCGGTTGAAGGCGAGCGCGCCGTCCAGGTCCTTGCGCAGATCGGCCAGTTGCACGTGCGAGGAGATCGCCTTGATCGCATACCTGTCCAGCAGCTGCTTGAGTTCCGCAGCGCTGACGTTCTGCGTGCCGACCGTTTCCACCGCGCCCACGCCCGCGTCGTGGACGATCTTCAGCTGTTGGTCGAGCGAGCCGGCGTTGCGCAGCGAGTACATCTGCACCGCGATGAGTTGTTTCGGGCCGGCGGCGTCACGTGCGAAGGCGGGCAGGGCGACGAGCAGCAGCAGGGCGAGGGTCGCGGTCCTGCGTGTAGGCAGATGCATCAGGAAGTCCTCCCGGGATTCAATCGATGGATGTCCAGGCACGCGACCTGGCCGATGTGATGACGCGATCGACGATCAGCGCCGAGCGCACCCCGTCTTCGAAGGTCGGCAGGCCGTCCGGCCGCTCGCCTTCGATGGCGCGATAGGTGTCGGCGACGAACGCCTCGAAGCAATCGCCGTAGCCTTGCGCATGCCCGGCCGGCAATGTAGATAGCCGGCGTTGTTCGGCACTGCCGGCACCCGGCCCGCGCACGAAGATTTCCTCGCGCTGGTCGGGCAGGCCGATCCACAGCCGTTCGGCATCCTCCTGGTCGAACGCCACGCTGGCCCTGGCGCCGTCGATCTCGAACCAGAGGCGATTGCGGCGCCCCGCCGAGACCTGGCTGACCGTCAATGACGCCAGCGTGCCCGCGCCGGTTCTGAACATCGCTGCGGCCACGTCCTCGCTCGCTACCGCCTGCATCGCGCCGCCCGCCGTCGGCGTGCTGAAGCTCTGCCCGGTGAGGGCGCCGCGCTCGGCGATCACGGTCGCGAAGGCAGCGCTGACCTCGACAAAACGCTCACCGCCGACCCATTCCACCAGGTCGCACCAGTGCGAGCCGATGTCGGCGAACACGCGCGATGCGCCGCCCAGCGCCGGGTCCACGCGCCAGTTGTTGCTGGCGGGATCCAGCAGCCAATCCTGCAGATAGCTGCCGTGTATCAAGCGCAGCGGCCCCAGGTCGCCCTGCGCGATGCGTGCGCGCGCTTCGCGCACCACCGGGTGATAGCGGTAGACGAAGGGCACCGTGGCAACCAGCCCGGTCGCGGCGGCCAGTGCCGCCACTGCCTGGGCGTCCTGCAATGTCGTGGCCAGGGGTTTCTCGCAGATCACGTGCTTGCCGGCTTGCAGCGCCACCTCCGCCATGGCGCGGTGCAGATGATTGGGTGTGCAGACGTGCACCACCTGCACCTGCGGATCGGCGACCACGTCCTCGATGTCGCGATAGGCGCGCGGCACATTCCAGGACTGCGCAACCTCGCGTGCGCGTTGCGGGGATGAGGCGGCGATGCCGCGGACCTGCGCACCGGCCAGCAGCGCCGCGCGACGATGCACGGCGCCGATCATGCCCGTGCCGACGATGGCGATTCCAAGCTTGCTCATCGGGTGGGGTTCTCAGCGTGTGGAGGGGATGGCCGCGGCGACCGGCCGGTCGCGGAACAGCAGCAGGAAGGCGACCAGCACGACCAGCGCCACGCCTGCCGGGAACAGCCAGATCTGCTGCCAGTCCGGGCCCGCCGCCGTGGTGTAGTGCTCGACCACCGCACCGGACAGGAACGTGCCGATCAGCATGCCCACGCCGTAGGTGGCAAGGGTGATGAAGCCCTGCGCGCTGCTGCGCGCGGCGGGGCCGGCATGCGCATCGGTGTAGATCTGGCCGGTGACGAAGAAGAAGTCGTAACAGATGCCATGCAGCACGATACCGATCACCAGCAAGGAAAAACCGCCGCCCGCATCGCCAAAGGCGAACATCGCGTAGCGCAGCACCCACGCCGCCATTCCCAGCGCCAGCATCGTCTTGACCCCCAGCCGCACGAACAGGAACGGCATGGCCAGCATCAACAGCACTTCGGACACCTGGCCCAGCGATTGCAGGCCGGCCGCGCCGCGCACGCCCAGATCGTTGAGATACGGGTTGGTGAAGTTGTAGTAGAACGCCAGCGGGATGCAGATGGCGATCGAGGCCAGGAAGAACACCAGATAGGAGCGCGACTTCAGCAGCCGCAGCGAGTCCAGTCCCAGCATCTGTCCCAGCCCGGCGTCGCGCTGTTGCGCCAGCGGCGGGGTGTGCGGCAGGGTGAAGGCATACAGGCCCAGGGCGAGCGATGCCAGCGCCGCCATCCGGAACGTCAGTTCGAGCCGGTGTGCCTGTTCCCAGCCCAGCCAGCCGATCAGCACGCCCGCCACGATCCAGCCGACGCTGCCGGCCACCCGCACGGGCGGGAACTGTTTTTCAGGCGCTTGCATGTGCCGCATCGCCACGCTGTTGACCAGTGCCAGCGTCGGCATGAACAGCAGCATGTACAGCATGACGCAGGCGGAGAACATGCCGAAGCTCGTCGCCGTGGACGCCAGCCACATGAGCACCGCGCCGGCGAGGTGCAGCACCGCGAGGATGCGCTGCGCGGCGAAGTAGCGGTCCGCGACCAGGCCGACCAGGAACGGCGCCACGATGGCGCCGATGGACTGGCTGAGGAAGGCCGTCGCCACCTGGCTCGCGCTGGCCTGCAGGGGGCCCTGCACCAGGTAGGTGCCCAGGGTCACGAACCATGCTCCCCAGATGAAGAACTGCAGAAACATCATCGCGCCCAAGCGCGACATGGTGTGCCTCATGGCTTGCCCTCCCAGGCGGTATTGGCTCAGATCCCCAGCATGCGGCGCAGCGATGGCGGATCGGCGCCGCTGTCGGCGAAGTCGTCGAAGGCGCGTTCGGTCACGCGGATGATGTGGTCGCGGATGAACGCGGCACCCTCGCGTGCGCCGTCTTCCGGATGCTTCAGGCAGCACTCCCACTCCAGCACCGCCCAGCCCGGGAAATCGTATTGCGCGAACTTCGAGAAGATCGCCTTGAAGTCGATCTGGCCGTCGCCGAGCGAACGGAACCGCCCCGGACGATCGATCCAGTCCTGGTAGCCGCCGTAGACGCCGCTGTGCGCACTGGCGCGATACTCCGCGTCCTTGACGTGGAAGATGCCGATGCGGGCGTGATACCGGTCGATGAAGCCCAGGTAGTCCATCTGCTGCAGCAGCAGGTGGCTGGGGTCGTACAGGATCTTGGCGCGTGGATGGTGGTCCACCACATCGAGAAAGCGCTCGAAGGTCGCGCCGTCGTGCAGGTCCTCGCCTGGGTGGATCTCGAAGCACAGGTCCACGCCGCAGGCGTCGAAGGCATCCAGGATCGGGCGCCAGCGGCGGCCGAGTTCGGCGAAGGCTTCGTCCACCAGCCCCGGCGGGCGTTGCGGCCAAGGGTAGAAGTAGGGCCAGGCCAGCGCGCCGGAGAACGTGGCATGTGCCGTCAGCCCCAGGCGCTGGCTGGCCCTGGCCGCCAACAGCAGTTGTTCAACTGCCCAGGCCTGGCGGGCGGCGGGATCGCCGCGCTTGTCCGACGGTGCGAATCCGTCGAACAACTGATCGTAGGCGGGGTGGACGGCAACCAGCTGCCCCTGCAAGTGGGTCGACAACTCGGTGACCTGCAGGCCGTACCCGGCCAACATGCCGGCGACGTCGTCGCAGTACGCCTGGCTCTGCGCAGCCTGGGCCAGATCGAACAGGTGGGGCGCGCTGGTCGGCACTTGTACGCCAGAATAGCCCAGCCCTGCAGCCCAACCGGCCAGTGTGTCCAAGCGATTGAAGGGAGGTGTGTCGGCGATGAACTGTGCCAGGAACAGCGCCGGACCCTTGAGCGTCTTCAACGTGATTCGCCCTCATGCAATCGATTGAATCATCCTAGCATGGGCCACCCGCAAGACCCGTTGTGCGCTGCACAGCGGAAAGAAGAACCGAGCTCATGGCAACAACCATCTACGACATCGCAAAGCACGTCGGCGTCACCGCCGGCACGGTGTCGCGGGCGCTTTCCCGGCCGGAAAAGGTCTTGCCGGCTACGCGCACGCGCATCGAGCAGGCCGCCGCCGCGCTGGGCTATGTCCCTAACACGGTGGCCAGGACGCTCAAGACCCAGCGCAGCGGCAAGCTCCTGGTCACCGTCCCGGACATCGCCAATCCCTTCTTCGCCCAGATCCTGCAGGGCGCGGAGGACGCGGCGCAGGCCGTCGGCTACGCCGTCCTGCTAGGCGATACCCAACACCAGCCCGATCGCGAGGAGCGCTACGCACAGATGCTCCGACGTAACGAGGCAGACGGCCTGATCGTGCTGGGGCACGGCCTTCCGCCGACGGCGCGTGAGATCGTCAAGCAGCTGGGCGCCGCTGCGCCGGTGGTCAACGGCTGCGAGTTCGACCCGGCGCTGGGCATCCCCAGCGTCCACATCGACAACGCGGCCGCCGCGCGCGCCATGATGGAACACCTGTATGGACTGGGGCACGAGCGCGTCGCCGTAGTGGGCGGTCCGCCCGACAATCCGCTGCACCAGCAGCGACTGGAAGGGGCCCGGGCCTCCGGCAAGGCACGCGGCCGTCTGCGCAACCTGAGCGTCGTGCCGGGCGACTTCTCCGTAGAATCCGGCCATGCGGCTGCGATGGCGCTATTGGCGCGTACGCCCGCGCCGACCGCGATCTTCTGCTTCAGCGATCAAATGGCGTTGGGCGCCCTGGCCGCCTGCCGGGACCTGGGCATCCGCGTGCCTGATGCGCTGTCCATTGTCGGCTTCGACGACCTGGCGTCGTCGAGTTACCTCACGCCGCCATTGACGACCATTCGGCAACCCATGCGGGAGATCGGTGTCCGCGCGGTCAACCTGCTGCTCGCCATCATCGAAAGGGTGGACGTGCCGCTTCAACAGACGCTGGATTTCAGTTTGATGTTGCGTGGATCCACTGCTGCCCCCAAGGGTAGGTGACCGCAGGCGTGGGGCAACCGCGACCGTTGGCGCAGATCCCGCAAGCGCCCCGGATTCCATCCGCCTTCTTGACCGACTTCCTGCAGTCGGTTGATATCCCTGCCGGCGGTTGTTTGCGCCCCCTCGGGGTCAAACCATTCCAGGCCACGTACTCGGGTATCCGGTAGATGTGCACAGCCGTTCTGATCATCAGCAACGTTGAAACAGATCAACCCCGCTAACCCTTCGCGCCTGCTGGGTTTTTTTTATATGCAGGCCGTGGCGGCCTGATGTGCGGGCGCGCGCTTCCAGCTGCAGAGACTGTCGACGCTGGACGTCGACGCTCGGGTTTGCCCAGGCAGCGGCGCCGAGACGCTGCAGATGCGCAACGCGCACCAGGACGGTGTCGCCTGGTAGCACGTTCGGCAGTGCGGCGCCGCTGGTCGGGCGGTTGGATGCTCTTGTCCTGGTGTCGACTGGGCTGGATCCTCAGGCGTTCGAGGAGTTTCTCAGGTCGCAGGTTCACCCAATGCAGCATTGAATGCCGGCATTTGCTGTTTCAGTTCCGGTATCGACTCAAGCCTCGACCCAGGGTTGCAGCACCACTTTGCCAGTCGTCTGGCGGCTTTCCAGCAGCCGATGCGCCTGGGCCGCCTGTGACAATGGCAGCACGGTGTTGACTTGCAATGCAAGTTGTCCGGACAGGATCAAGCCCATGATTTCCGTCAGCGTGGACTGGATCAGTTGCGGGAACGCCAGGTAGCTACCCACATAGAAACTGGTCAGCGTGTGGTTGGGAACGATCAACTGCCATGGGTCGATCAGGGCGGTGTTGCCGCTGGATTGGCCGACGAAGATCAGGCGCCCGAACGGCGCCAGGGCCTTGAACGCCTCGGCGACGTTGTCGCCGCCAGCGATTTCGACGATGACGTCCACACCCTTGCCATCGGTCAGGGCACGGACCTGTTCGGCCCAGTCGGCAGCGGTGTAGTCCACCGCCGCGTCAGCGCCCAACCGGATCGCCATGTCCCGCTTTTCCTGCGTGCTGGCTGCGGCGATGACCTTGCCGGCGCCATAGAGTTTGGCCAGCTGCACCGCGAGGGAGCCCAGGCCGCCGGCCGCGCCTTCGATCAGCACGGTTTCACCTGGCGCCAGCCGCGCGGCATTGCGCAACACCAGCGCGGCGGTCAACCCGTTGGCCATCACGGCCGCGGCCTGGACCGCCGGCACGCCATCGGGCAGCGGCACCACGATCGCCTCCGGCACACAGATGTACTGCGCGTAGCCGCCGGCGCCAGGTGTTGCCAGTACCGACATGCCGGCTTGCAGCGAAGTCACCGCCTTGCCGACCGCAACGATCGTGCCGGCAACTTCCGCGCCCAGAATGAAGGGCGCTGGCGACGGCTCGGGATAATCGTCTCCCCGGCGTCGCATGACGTCGGCGAAGTTGAGGCCGGTCGCTTCGATCCGGATCAGCACCTCGTGGTCCTGCGGCGTCGGATCGGGAACGTCCTCGTAGATCAGGACATCGGCGTCGCCGGTCTGGTGAAATCGAACAGCTTTCATGTCACATCCTTCATGTCGTGGATTGATGGGCCTGATGCCCGGGAATTACGCCAGTCCGAACTGCTTGTGCAGCACCTTGTCGAACAACGCGCGAGGCAGGAACCGACGGGCGAATGCGCCTTGTCTTGCGTCCTTGCCGGACGCGTAGCGCAACTGCGGACGCTGCTCGCGTGCGGCCAGGACGATGGTGTCGGCGACGCTCTCGGCGGTGGCCGCGACGGCAATCGCGCTTTCGTATGCCGCCCGATACTTGGCGCGGAGCGCGTCGTAATCGGCCAGTGGCCGATCCGACCAGACGGTGCTGGTCTCGAATGCGGTGCGGGTCGCGCCCGGCTCGATCACCACCACCCGCACACCGAACCCGCGCACTTCGTGGTCGAGGGATTCGGAATATCCCTCCAGCGCATGTTTGGTGGCCGAGTAATAGGCGTTGAATGGCGCAGGGATCAGACCCAGGCCTGAGCCGACATTGAGGATGCGTCCGCTCCCCTGCTTGCGCATGAGGGGCAAGACCGCGTTGGTGACGCGGACCACGCCGTAGAAGTTGGTTTCGAACAGCGAGCGGACCTGTTCGATCGAGCTTTCTTCCGCCGCACCCTGGACACCGACGCCGGCATTGTTGACCAGCAAATCCAGACGGCCTTCGCGCTGCTGCAGCTCGGCGATCGCAGCGGCGACCGACACGTCATCGGTCACGTCCAGCGCCAGCAGCGGAAACGCCGCCTGGCCGGCTCCCGCACCGCGCCGGCTGGTGCCATAGACCGTATAGCCGGCGGCGAGGAGTTGCCGGGCAGCCGCTTCGCCGATGCCCGAGGAAGCGCCGGTGACCAGCGCCACAGGTTTATGTGTCTTCATGAAGTGTCCTTGGTGAGGTGAGGCGGCGGTGGTCGACGGATGGCGTTCGACCGTGTGGATTTATGATGTCGACCGAACTCAAAAATGTCAACAACTTTGATTGTGGTCGACATCAATGTAAATTGACGGCCTGCCGTCGACCCTGGAACACAATGAAAATCACCAAAGCGCAATCGCTGGAGAACCGGGCCCGCATCGTCGAAACGGCCTCCGCGTTGTTCCGTGAACGTGGCTACGACGGGGTGAGCGTGGCCGATCTGATGGCTGCCGCCGGGCTCACCCAGGGCGGCTTCTACAAGCATTTCGGCTCCAAGGCCGACCTGATCGCCGAGACGGCCCAGCACGGGCTTGAACAGATCTCCCGCCAGGTGGAGGGGTTGGAGATCCGGGACTTCATCAACTTCTACGTCTCAAGAACGCATAGAGACGGCAGGAGCGATGGCTGCACCATGGCGGCGCTCAGTGGCGACGCGGCGCGTCAGTCGGTGGAGATCAAGGCGACGTTCGCAGCCGGACTCGAACGGATGCTGGCGACCGTCGAACGCGAAGGCGTGCTGCCTGATGCTGGGTCGCAGGCCAGTGTCCGGGCGAAAACGCTCGACATGTTCGCGCACATGCTGGGCGCGGTCGTCCTGTCGCGTGCGTGCCCGGACGATGCACCGCTGGCGGATGAAATCCTGCTCGCCTGTCGCACGCAGCTGCTTGCGGCGCTTGACCCCGCTGGCGGCGAGTAGCCTGTGGCTCCACGCTCCGCGCAATGCCCCGACGCGTTTGCATCGGCCGATCGGCCCACGCGCAACGCCTTGCCGCACACGTGATGGCGAACGCCGTTGCGCGGTGACCCGGCGCAAGCGTGTCCAACACGCTTCCGCGTCTGTGGCGGCCTAGAAAGCCCGCCATGTACAGCTTGAAGTGGTCGACATCGATCATCAGCACCGACAACTGCGTCTGCAGGCGTCCTGCCTGCTGCAGTGCCTGCGACAGGCGATGGTCGAGTGCACGCCGGTTCGCGATGCCGCTCAGCGCATCCCCCAGGCCTGCGCGCTGAGCCTTGCCTCGTTGCGATGCATGCGGCGCAATTGCAGATCCAGCCAGAGGCCGATCACCGGCAACACGGCAGATCCGAGCATGGCGATCACCACCGGCTGACGTACCGACTGCCGCCACGGTCGGGCGACGATGTCTCTACGCGAAAGGCGCGCCACTCGCTCGTATCGAACGCAGGTCCGCGATCGACGCGCTCGATTGCCGTGGCGAAGGCGCGATGATCAGAGCGTGGTCCGCGACGGCGGCGGATAGACCTCCGCTGCGGCATGCGCCAGGCCGATGCCGCGCGCGGTCAGCGTCTCGTAGATGCGCCCGACCAGCGTGCTGCGGATGGCGCCGGCATTGTCGTATTCCAGTGTCCAGGCGCGCACGATGAATTCCATCGCCACGTTGCCCATGCTGTCGAACAGCACGATCGGTACGGGTGTGGCCGCGACGCCCTCGGTGGTGCGCGCCACGTCGATCAGCAGGGCTTCCACCTCTGTTGGCGCGTTGCCATAAGCCACGGCGACACGTACTTCCAGCCGGCGGTTGCGATCGAAGAGCGTCCAGTTGACCAGTTGCTGGGAGATCATTTGACCATTCGGCACCACGACACTCGCACCGTCGAACGTCGACAGCCGGGTCGCGCGCATGCCGATGTCGCGCACCCGGCCAGTGGTCCCTCCGACCTCGACCACGTCGCCAGGTTGGAATGGCCGCTCGAAGATCAGCACCAGGCCAGAGACGAAATTGTTGACCACGTTCTGCAGGCCCAGCCCGATGCCCACGCCCAGGGCGCCAAGCACCAAGGTCAGCTGGCTGGTCTTGAAGCCGGCCGCCGACAGCGCTCCAATCAGGCCGAGCATCAATACCGCGTAATAGCTCAACGAGGCGATGCTGTTGGCGACACCATGCGGCAATGACAGCCGCGACAGCACTTCGCCATCGAGCACCAGGCGTACCGTCTTGGCGAGCCAGAAGGCGATCACCACGCTGAGTGCGAACAGCAACACATGACCCAGGCTCACGCGCAGATCCCCAAGCGCCCAGCTGTGTCCCAGCAACGCCGACAGCGAGTCGTCGACCGGGGTCAGCACACGGAAGCGATCCAGCGCGTAGACGATCCAACCGACGACGGCCGCGGCCGTCAGCAGTTTGAGCAATCGCTGCACCGCGGGGCCCGCATGCTCGCGTGCGAGCCGGAAGCGTGCTACGCCGGGGCGCTTCAGGAGCAGCTGGACCCAGGTTGCCAGGACGGTCATGCCGGCGGCGAGCAGCAGGGCGAAATACAGGCTGTCGATGACGCCGCCGGTCAATGTCTCTGCCAGCGACACGTTGCCGAACGCATTGGCCACCAGTGCCACTCCCAGCAGTACCCCACCGACATGCACTGCGGCGCGCAGTGCATTGCCGAGGCGCCCGTTCTGCGATGCATGACCATGGCGATGTGCGCGCCACAGCAGCCAGCCCGCTGCGGCCAGGCCAAGCAATGTCAGCGAGAAAATATAAAGACGATAGGGGACCGGGCTGGACAGCAAGACGAAGCCCAGCCGCAGCAGCAGAAACAACGCACTGGCCACGTGTGGCGTTATCCCCAGCAGGCGTCGGTGCGAGGTCGGCAGCAACCGCATCACCGGGACGACCGCAATCACCAGCGCCAGCTGATGGGTCAGCATCGGCGCGTCGGGCTGGAAGGCGAAGACGCCGATGACGACGAGCAGCAGCCAGCACGAAATGGGGCGCGAAAGCACGCTCGCCTCGGTCCGGCTGATCTGGCCAGCCTTGATTGGCCCGCGACTGCGCCAGGCGAGCCACAGCAACAACGGGAGCGAACAGCTCAGCAGTGTCTGCAAGGCGCGCCGGCCGACCATCGCATCGCCCTTGACATACTCTTCGGCAAAGCGCGATTCGATTTCCAGGCCGCTGCGCACGGTATCGCTGGTATCGGCCACGGACACGACGCTGGCCGGGGTCAGTTGCCACAGTGGCGGCCCATCCACGCGCAGCAGGCGCGTGTCGTACGCCGCGATCGCCTCTGCGACGCGACGTTGCGCGCTTTCGATGCGCGCGTCCACCGCATTTCCGCGTCGGCCGAGTGCGATCAGCCGTGCCAGCGGATCCGATAATCCCGCTTCGGCCTGGGCCAGGTCGACCACGACCTCGTCCACCCTTTGGCGTAGCGCGATGGGCAGCTCCTGCCCGGATGTTGCGGTCGTCACCCAGGCCTCGCGGCGGGACGCCAGTCCTGCCGCGTCGCTGGCTCGATGCGTGGTTGCGATGGCCAGATCCGACTGCCAGCGCGCCAGTTGGCGTGCCTGGAATCGCCAGTGGCGCGACAGGCTTTCCAGGCGCGGAATCGGCAGCATCCGCATCTCGGCAAAGGTGATGCGCCAGAACGGATCCTCGACCGCGGCTTCGATCCTCGCCAGTCGACGTGCGAACGAGGCAGCAGGTGCGCCGGGCTCTGCATTCGCCTCCAGGGCGCGCTCGGCCAGCCGCTGATCCACGTCGGCCAGTGACGGAATGTCGGCGACATCGATCGCAGTCGGTGCGCCGTTTGCCGCCGTTGGGGTGGACGCGGCAGCACTGGTCGGAGTGATGGCGGCAAGCTGCCATGCGCGCGCGACAACCGGTTGCGCCAGGGCGAGACTCGCCAACACTGCGCATGCAAAGCGGAGGGCAGAAACCATGGCGTTCCGGAAGCCGGCCGTGTAGACGTCGGCAGGTTATCAGCAGCCAAGCAGCGGAGGCATTGCTCGAGTCTGGTTCGGCCGGGCGTCCTCGTGTGGCAGGAGGCAGGGCTGTACGCTGCACCTGCATCGAATGGCTGCGGCAGTGGCGGCAGCCATGCGTCGGCAGATATTCGCAAGGCTTGCCGAAGCTGGTGCCGGGATGGATCGCGGTAATGCGCTGATGGACGTCGCATCTGCAGGGTGACGCCACGTTCCTGCGGCGACTGCACCGGATGAGCTGTCTGGCCGGTCTGGCGCCCGCCGGTTGGTTGCCGTCACCGCGCGCGACTCGGCGAAAAAGACGGCAGCCGACAAGCAAGCCGAAAGCCGGCTCGACTGCATTCGGATAACGCCCGGCGTGTTATCCCAAACGCCGGTCACAGCAAGGAACACCTCATGCGCGCCGTTCGTTTGGCTCATCCTGCAGGCTTGAATGCATTACATGTTGTTGCGCTGCCCGATCCCGGGCAGCCGGCACACGGCCAGATCAGAGTGCGGCTGCATGCCAGCTCGTTGAATTTCCACGACCTCGGCGTGGTATCGGGGCAGATGCCGACGGCCGATGGACGCATTCCGATGTCCGACGGCGCCGGTGTGGTCGAAGCGGTCGGTCCGGACGTCACCGAGTTCGCCGTCGGCGACCATGTGGTGTCGACCTTTTTCCCGCAGTGGCTGGACGGCGAACCGCTGCATGCCGGCTTTGCGACCACGCCGGGCGATGGCGTCGATGGGTATGCACGCAGCGCGGTTGTAGCTGCTGCGCAGGCATTTACACACGCGCCGGCCGGTTACAGCCATGCGCAGGCGGCCACCTTGACCACTGCCGGCGTCACTGCCTGGCGCGCGCTGGTGGCCAATGGCGGCCTGAAGGCGGGCGACACGGTCCTGGTGCTGGGTACCGGCGGTGTGTCGATCTTTGCGCTGCAGTTCGCCAAGGCGATGGGCGCGACCGTGATCGCCACGTCCTCCTCGGACGAGAAGTTGGAAAAGGTCCGCGCACTCGGTGCCGATCACGTCATCAACTATCGGCAGCACGCCGAGTGGTCGCGGCAGGTGCTGGAGATCACCGACGGACGCGGCGTGGACCATGTGGTCGAGGTCGGTGGACCCGGCACGCTGGCACAATCGATCCGTGCCGCGCGGGTGGGCGGGCACATCGCCTTGATCGGCGTGCTGACCGGTGCGGCCGGCCCGATACCGACTGCCGAGATGATGGGACGTCAGCAGCGTCTGCAAGGCCTGGTGGTCGGCAGTCGCCGGCATCAGCAGCAGCTGGTGCGTGCACTGGACAGTCTGTCGCTGCGTCCGGTCATCGACCGCAGCTATGCGCTGGAAGAGATCGGCGAGGCGTTCGCATTGCAGAAGGCCGGTGGGCATCTGGGCAAGATCGTGCTGGAGTTTTGATACCAGCTGACCGGGCGCGCTGGCCTCATGACGCCGGCGCGCCAGGCCAAGCAGGTCTGCAGGTGTTGCTGCCGCAGCACTCGTATCGCGGCTGGTCCAGCGATGTTGCTCTGCAGCGGCTGGTTTGACTTGCGCATCCCGGTCGGCATGTGACCGCGCCCGCAATCGATGCTGCATCGAGCGCGTCATCGCCACGGCGCCATCCAATGACGCCGCACAGTGATGAGTACGTTTCATAGACGCATGCTGCCTCCAACGCCAATGCATGCGCAGGCGACAACTAGAATCGGGCAACCACCGATTGCACCGTTCTCAAGCCCGCACTCACGCGCTTGTGACTGACGGCCCTGCACATTGATAAAGAACTGTATTAGCCAGCATTGTTGGAGATGCCAGCCATGAGAGACATCAAGATGACCCGTCGCGAAGTATTGATCGCTGGCACGGCGTCGGCAGCGAGCGTTGCCGCAACCCACTCGATGGCGGCCACTGCCGTGTCGCAACGGCAGGCGGTGGAGCCGGCCAACGCGTCCAGCCAGGTCGCCTTCGAGGTAAATGGCAAGCCGGTGACGCTGACACTGGATAACCGCACCACCTTGCTTGATGCATTGCGCGAGCACCTGCACTTGACCGGCACCAAAAAGGGCTGCGATCACGGCCAGTGCGGCGCGTGTACGGTCATTGTCGACGGGCAGCGCATGAATTCCTGCCTGTCGCTGGCGGTGATGCATCAGGGCGCAAAGGTCACCACCATTGAAGGCCTGGGCACACCGGACAAACTGCATCCGATGCAGGCGGCCTTCGTCAAACACGATGGGTATCAGTGCGGCTATTGCACACCTGGCCAGATCTGTTCGGCAGTGGCCGTGCTGGATGAAGTCAAGCGCGGCATTCCCAGCCATGTAACCGACGATCTGACCGCCAAGACCCGGCTCACCACGCCGGAACTGCAGGAACGCATGAGCGGCAACATCTGTCGCTGCGGTGCGTATTCCAACATCGTCGAAGCGATCAACGAAGTCGCCGGAGAACGCGCATGAAGGCTTTCAGCTACGAGCGCGCCACCTCGGCGGCAGATGCCGCAGTCAAGGCCGCGCGCCAGCCAGGTGCCAAGTTCATCGCCGGCGGTACCAACCTGCTCGATCTGATGAAGCTGCAGATCGAAACGCCATCGCATCTGATCGATGTCAACGGATTGAATCTGGACACCATCGACGCAACGCCGGAGGGCGGCTTGCGGATCGGTGCGTTGGTACGCAATACCGATCTTGCCGCCGATACGCGGGTTCGCCGCGATTACGCGGTGCTGTCGCGCGCATTGCTGGCGGGTGCGTCCGGCCAGCTGCGCAATCGCGCCACCACGGCCGGCAATCTGCTGCAGCGCACGCGCTGCCCGTATTTTTACGACACCAACCAGCCGTGCAACAAGCGCCTGCCAGGCAGCGGCTGCGCGGCGATCGGCGGCTTCAACCGTCAGCTGGCTGTCATCGGCGCCAGTGACGCCTGCATCGCCACCCATCCCAGCGACATGGCCATCGCCATGCGTGTGCTGGACGCTACGGTGGAAACGGTGCGGCCGGATGGACAGACGCGCGCCGTGCCGCTGGCCGAGTTCTATCGTGCGCCGGGGACCACACCGCATCTGGAAACCGTGCTGGAACGTGGCGAGCTGATCACCGCGGTGACCTTGCCCAAGCCGCTTGGCGGCACGCATGTCTATCGCAAGGTGCGCGACCGCGCGTCGTATGCGTTTGCCCTGGTCTCGGTCGCCGCTGTCGTGCAGCGCGACGGCACCGCGCGCATCGGCGTTGGCGGTGTGGCGCACAAACCATGGCGTAGCGAAGCGGCCGAAGCGCAATCGCGCCAGGGCGCACGCGCCATCGCTTCTGTGCTGCTGGACGGCGCACAGCCCACCGAACACAACGCATTCAAGGTGCCGCTGGTGGAACGCACCTTGACCGCGATCCTGGCCGAGGCGAGGGCCTGATATGAAATTCGACACTCCTGCCGGTTCCAACCCCATCGATCAAGGCAAGGTCGTCGGCAAGCCCGTCGACCGCATCGACGGGCCGCTCAAGACCACCGGCCAAGCGCCGTATGCCTACGAACATCATGATCTGCCGGGCCGCGCTGCCTACGGCCATGTCGTGGGCGCGGGGATCGCCAAGGGCACCATCCGTAGCATCGACCTGAGCGCCGCGCGCAACGCGCCCGGCGTGCTCGGGATCGTCTCTGCGCAGAACGCCGGCAAACTGCACAAGGGCAAGCTCAACACCGCCAAGTTGCTGGGCGGCCCGGAAATCCAGCATTACCACCAGGCAATTGCAGTGGTGATTGCCGAAACCTTCGAGCAGGCCCGCGCAGCGGCGCAGCTGATCAAGGTCGATTACGGCCGCCATGTCGGCGCATACGATCTGAAGAAAGCGCGCGATGGCGCCAAGGTCAGCAAGGAGGGCGGGGCCCCCAATAGCGCCGTCGGCGATTTCGATGGCGCCTTCGCCGCGGCGCCGGTGCAACTGGATGCCGAGTACACCACGCCCGATCACTCGCACGCGATGATGGAGCCGCATGCGTCGACCGCGATGTGGGACGGCGACAAGCTGAGCGTGTGGACGTCCAACCAGATGATCAACTGGGGTGCGCGCGACCTGGCAGTGACCTTGGGCATTCCGCGCGAAAACGTGCGCATCATGTCGCCGTACATCGGTGGCGGTTTTGGCAGCAAGCTGTTCCTGCGTGCCGATGCAGTCCTGGCTGCGCTGGCTGCGCGCGAAGTCAAGCGTCCGGTGAAGGTGATGCTGCCGCGCCCGCTGATCGCCAACAACACGACACATCGTCCGGCGACCGTGCAGCGCATCCGCATCGGTGCCGAGCGCGATGGCAAGATCACCGCGATCGCACACGAAAGCTGGTCGGGCGACCTGCCCGAGGGCGGCCCGGAGATCGCCGCCGCGCAGACGCAGTTGCTCTACGCCGGGGCCAACCGGCTGATCGCGACCCGGCTGGCCGTGCTCGATTTGCCGGAAGGCAATGCCATGCGTGCCCCCGGCGAAGCGCCCGGTTTGATGGCACTGGAAGTGGCCATGGACGAAATGGCCGAAAAACTCGCGATGGATCCGGTCAAGTTCCGGGTCGTCAACGATACGCAGGTCGATCCGGAAAACCCGCAGCGCCCGTTCTCGCAGCGCCAGCTGGTCAAGTGCCTGCAAGACGGTGCCGAGCGTTTCCAGTGGTCCAAGCGTAAATCCAAGCCGGCCAGCAACCGCGACGGGCGCTGGTTGGTCGGCATGGGCGTGGCGGCCGCGTTTCGCAACGCGCCGGTGATGACCTCCGGGGCGCGCATGCGCCTGGAGCAGGGTGGTCGCGTGGTGGTGGAAACCGACATGACCGATATCGGCACCGGCTCCTACACCATCATCGCGCAGACCGCGGCCGAGATGCTGGGCGTGCCGCTGGACTGGGTGGACGTGCGCCTGGGCGATTCCAGCTTCCCGGCATCGGCGGGCTCTGGTGGGCAGTGGGGCGCAAACAGTTCCACCGCTGGCGTCTACGCAGCGGCGGTGAAGCTGCGCGAAACCGTCGCCAAGCAGTTGGGCCTGGACCCGGCCAAGGCCGAATTTGCCGATGGCCATGTACGTGCCGGCGGCAAGCGCATTCCACTGGGCGATGCTGCGTCCAATGGCGCCCTGGTGGTCGAGGACAAGATCGAGTTCGGCGACCTGTCCAAGACCCATCAGGTGTCGACCTTCGGCGCGCACTTTGTCGAAGTTGGCGTGGATGTCACCACCGCCGAGGTGCGTATCCGCCGCATGCTCGCGGTGTGTGCGGCCGGACGCATCCTCAATCCCAAGTCCGCGCGCAGCCAGGTCATCGGCGGCATGACCATGGGCGCGGGTGCGGCGTTGATGGAGGAACTGGCGGTGGACAAGCGCTTCGGGTTCTTCGTCAATCACGACCTGGCCGGTTACGAAGTGCCGGTGCATGCGGATATTCCGCATCAGGACGTGGTGTTCCTGGAAGAAAGCGACCCGATGTCCTCGCCGATGAAGGCCAAGGGCGTGGGCGAGCTGGGAATTTGCGGCGTGGCGGCAGCGATTGCCAACGCGGTCTACAACGCCACCGGCGTGCGCGTGCGCGACTACCCGGTGACGTTGGAAAAGCTGCTGCCGCATCTGCCCGAGCAACTGCGCGCGTGAGTGCAGTCGTCGCTCCTGCCACGCATGCAGCGCCGGCCCAGCCGGCGTGGCCGGCATGGCCGAGCTACGCATTGCACGACGATCTGCTGCCGGTGCTGACCGCTTGGCACCGCGCCGGCCAGCGGGTGGCGATCGCGACCTTGATCGACGTGCAGGGCTCCTCGCCGCGCCCGCTGGGAAGCGAGATGGCGATCGCGGCCGATGGCCGGGTTGCCGGTTATGTCTCCGGCGGTTGCGTGGAAGCGGCCGTCGCGCATGAAGCCATGGGCGTATTGCGCGATGGGCAACCGCGATGGCTGGACTATGGCGAGGGCAGCGATGTGCTGGACATCCAGCTCAGCTGTGGCGGGCGCATTGGCGTGCTGGTCTGGCCAGTGCCGGATCTGGCCGAGCATCTCGCACGCTGGCGCAATGCGCGTCAGCACCGCCGCGCGTTTCATGTTGCGCTGGATCGCAGGACCGGAAGCGTGCGCTATCCCGCCCATGTGCACGATGTGCGTGCCGGCGAATTTCTGCGCGTCCATCGCCCGCCCTTGCGGCTGGTACTGGTGGGTGCAGATCCTGCATTGCTGGCGCTGGTGGCGTTGGCCAATCAAATGGGGATCGAGGCGCGTGTGCTGCGTCCGCACGGGCCCAGTGAGCCGCCGCCCGGCCTGGCGCCGGAACACTACGATCGCCGCAGCTTGCGCGATGCGTTACGCGATCTGCAGCTGGACGCCGGCACAGCCCTGTACAGCCTGGCGCACGACAGCGAGATCGATCTGCAGGTCGCGTGCCGCGGCCTGGAAACCGATGCAGCATGCATCGGCATCCTGGGCAGCCGGAGCAAGCGCGACAGCCGCCTGCAGGCGTTACGTGCGCTGGGCTACGACGAAGCTGAGCTTGCGCGTTTGCGCCTGCCGGCGGGTTGGCGAATGGGGCGCTCATCGCCGCATACCATCGCGTTGGGCATCATCGCCGAAGCCACGCAGGCAGTGACGGACCTGCACATCGGTGCGGCCAGCGCTTAGGTCGTCGTGCATCTGTCGTATGGTTTGTCGTGCCGCGCCTCGTAGGCCTTGGCGGTTGCCCGCAGCGCTGCTTCGTGCAGGTAATCCATCCCGACACAACGCCGTGTGCGTGCACGCATTCCGCGCTAATCCGCACTCCGCATGGTGCGTTGACGCCTGCTACGCATCAGCGCAAGCATCGCATGCGGTCGATGCGTTGCGCAGTCACTCCGCACGCACAGCGCGGCCTCTACGCTGAGTCTGTCTCCATCACGCACGACGTCGCCATGCCCCTTGTTCTCTCGCTTTGTGACGTTGTGTCGTGCGATGTGCCAGTTGCCGGATCGCCACGCGTTGCCGTGTGCATGCACGCAACGCCTGGCGACGCACGCAGCTTGCATCCGGCACGCAGTTGCCGCGCTACGTGCGTCGGTTGCGACGCGCCTGGCAGGCGCCGCGCATGAGCAGCGACCATGCCGCATTGATATTGGCAGCAGGCGCGGGGAGCCGGCTCGGCCGCTCCAAGCAGTTGCTGATGCGCGACGGCGAACCATTGCTGCGGCGTGCTGCACGCATCGCATTGCAGACCGCACCACTGCGCTGTGTCGTCGTGCTGGGCGCCGATGCCGACAGGCTGGCCGACGTCCTGCAGGGGCTGGAGGTGGAAGTGCTGCGGCATGCCGACTGGTCTTCCGGAATGGGCTCCAGCCTGTCCGCACTGCGCCGGCATGTACAGGACGATCCGACGCTGCGACGCAGCCTGATTTTGGGGTGCGACCAACCGGCACTGGAGGCGCCGCACTTACGCGCCTTGCTGGACGAAGCTGAGCGTGCCACTTCGCGGTGTGCCACCAGTGGCTATGCGGGCGTGCGCGGGATTCCCGCGGTGGTGACCCACACCGCCTGGGCAGACGTTGCGCTGCAGGGCGATAGCGGTCTGCGCGCGCTGTTTGCGAGTCTGGATGTGCAGACGCTGGGCTGCGTCAGCGCACCGGCGCTGGCGCTGGACGTGGACACGCCTGCGGATCTTGCGGCAGCGCAACAACGCGGTTGGGTAGACCGGGATTGAGACGCGATGACGGGTATCGGCCACCGATTTCCGACAGCCTGCTGCGCAATGCGCCGATGCCGATCAGGTCCAGAGCACCAAGGCTTCCCTGACCACCAGAACGTAGCCCACCACCATCGCGGTCTTGACCGGAAACTGGAACTTTCTGAGCAGATACATGCCAACCCTCCCCAAGGTCTGGTTCGAGCGCGCCTTGATTCCTGCAAGCCGTCGGCGCTCCTGTGGCGGCTGCCTGTGAAGATTTCTTCACGCCTCGTCGCGGAATGTAGCGCCCAGCGTGAACTGTGTCACGTAAGAATTTTCCTACTCGGATGCCAGTGTCCGCCCGACGGTGTCGCCATGCGTAAAACCGCATGCTCGCTATGCCAAACGCGGAGCCATCGGCCACTCTCCCGCGGCCCCTTGAGTAAGGGCATGTTGGCTACCGGAAGTGGCGTGGCTTGCCCCAATCCCTGGCGTGGTGCGCCCGTCCGGCGCGTCCGCTGTGTTTGACCGCTGTACTCACCGGCCGGAGGCCATATGGACCAATCCCGCTACGTCGTACGCATTCGTCCCGAGCAAGGCAGCTGGTGGGTGACCCGCCCGGAATGGTCGCCGCTGCGCTACCTGCGCGAGCAGGGCGCCCTGGAAAATGCCGAGCTGATGGCCAAGCTGCACTGCCTGACCACCGGCCAGCCCAGCGGCGTGGTCCTGGATACCGCCGACGGCGAACGCGTGGTGCGGCGCTACGGTTAAGCGCTGGTCCGGCGCCCGGCGTCGATCGCGATGGCCGTATGGCCGCATTTCAGTCTGGCTGCGGCTGTGCGACTACGAGGCTGTGTCGGCTTCTGCCAACCTACCGGTCGCGGCAGCAAGCTGCCGATAACGACAAGGCGCGCGCTCGACGGACTGTTCAACCGCCCATCCGCCTGGCATGGAAATGCGGCGCGCCGCAGATGGACCGGTTGCGATCGCCAGACCCGCTGCGCTCAGATTGTCCGCAGGGTTTGCGTGACCGCCGCGGTCGGCTAGATTCGTGGTCATCGGCCGCTCCTGGCCCGATCCGCGTCGGCGGCCCTCTGTCCGGATGACCGCCCGCGGTGAATGCGCCTGCGTCTGCACTGATTCAAAACGATATCGTCGTCTTCGGCCTGATCGCCGCCACTCTGGGGGCGGTGTTCTGGACCTCCTCGCGCGAGCAAGGCCCGTGGCGGCGCTTCTATGCCGTGGTGCCGGCCTTGTTGCTGTGCTACCTGCTGCCCGGGATCTACAACACCGTCGGGCTGATCGATGGCGCCAACACGCGCCTGTACAACCCCATCGCCCGCGATGTGCTGCTGCCGGCCGCATTGATCCTGCTCACCCTGAGCATCGATCTGCGCGCGATCCTGGGGCTGGGGCCCAAGCTGGTCGCCATGTACCTGGGCGCGTCACTGAGCATCATGCTGGGCGCGGTGGTCGCCTTCTGGGTGATGCGATGGCTGCACCCGGCAACCGTCGCCGGCGACACCTGGGCGGGCATGGCCGCACTGGCGGGCAGCTGGATCGGCGGTGGCGCCAACATGCTGGCGATGCGCGAAGTGTTCAATGTCGATGCGACCACGTTCGGGCAGTTTGCGGTGGTCGATGTCGGCGTCGGCTACGTGTGGATGGCGGCGTTGATTTTCCTGGCCGGACGCGCGCGCAAGATCGATGAGCGCAGCGGTGCCGACACCCGAGCGCTGGACGCCTTGCAGGAGCGCATGGCGCGCTTCCAGGCCGAACATGCGCGCATCCCCAGCCTGGCCGATCTGATGGTGATCGTGGCAGTGGCGTTTGGCGGGGTCGGGTTGGCCCACGCGCTGGCCAACCCGTTGGCGGCGTGGTGCAAGGCGCAGCTGAGCTGGGCTGGCCAGTTCAGTCTGGATGCGCCGTTCGTGTGGGTGGTGGTGCTGGCGACCAGCCTGGGACTGCTGCTCAGCTTCACGCGCGCACGGACCCTGGAAGGCGCGGGCGCCTCCAGGATCGGCGCGTTGCTGCTGTATTTCCTGATCGCCTGCATCGGCATGCAGATGGACCTGCTGGCGCTGCTGGATCGGCCGTGGCTGTTCCTGCTCGGGCTGATCTGGATCGCCGTGCACATCGCCTTGTTGTGGGCGCTGGCGCGCTGGCTGCGGGTGCCATTCTTCTATTTTGCGATCGGCTCGCAGTCCAACATCGGCGGCCCGGCGTCTGCGCCCGTCGTCGCTGCGGCCTTCCACCCGGCGCTTGCACCGGTGGGTGTGCTGCTGGGCACGATGGGCTACGCCACCGGTACCTATCTGGCCTATCTGGTCGGCATCACCCTGCGGGCGATGGCCGGGGCAGGCTAGTGCCGCGTTGCGCTGTGCGGCCGGCGTCATGGGGCTGCTGCCTGGAACAGCTGCATGCGCTTTCCCGGTCGGTTTACCGCAGCAGAGCCGTCGCCCATTTCCCCGACGCTTTCCGCGCCGCACGCGTCCACGGGACAAGGACTGCGTGCGGCACGGTTTGCCAGGCCCTCTAGTGCTGCATCACGCGGCGCTGCTCTTCCTGCTGCTGGGCAGGTTGCTGGTTGTGCTGCTGCAACTGGCTGACATTGCCTTGCGCAGGCTCATTGGCAGCGGATGCGGTCTGCACATGGCTGCGCAGATGCGCCGGGTCGTCCATGCGGCCTTGCACCGCAATCAGGCTGTCGCCATCGCGGTTGGGGACCAGGTGATCGATCCGCTGCAGGCCGTCGTTGCCTGCACGCGCGGCCACGCTGGCAGCAGTGTTGAGAAACGCGGTGTCGTCACGCAGCCCCAGCCGCTCGCGTTGGCCATCCAGTTGCACGACCGCGTCGTTGAACAACCGGCTGCCGGGTTGCAGCGACGTGCCGCGTGCCTGGTCCGGCGATTGCATGTCCTGCGCCTTGATCACCGAGTCCATCCCGTGCAGGTCCAGACGGTGCTTGAGCATCATGCCGGGCACCAGACGCTGCCCGAACGAGAGCGGGTCCGGCTCCGGCAACTGGATCTGGTGACCGGCCGCGTTGGGCATCGTCCACTTCAGCGGAATGCTGTCTTCCTGCAGATGGGTGAGGATTTCGTTCTTAACGTGGTAGCCGCGAATCAATTCATCGCTGGCATATTGCTTGGCTGCCGCCGCATCCAGGCCCTCGCGTTCGAGGGTGCGGTCGTTGACGCCGGCCGCGTTGTACGTCACTGCGGGAATGTCGTTGACCATGGCCGATGCAGACGCCAGACCACCGCCCAGCGAATGGCCGGAGATCACCACCTGGTCGCCAAAGGCCTGTTTGGCCTGGCTGCCGAGCTGGATTGCCGATGCGTATTGCGCATCGGCAAAGCCCAGGCCCTGGCCGATGTTGTGCTTCCAGTCCTTGCCTTCGTCGGTGCCGCAAAAACCGAGCACCACCTGGCCTTGATCGTTGCGATAGAACGCGGCATCGAAACCGCTTTTGGCATCGTGCAGCAGGGCCGGATCGATGCCGGCCTGCTGCAGCGCACTGTCGTCCATGCGCGACCAGCCGTTGGCCAGCGGCGCAAAGGTTTCGGCGCCGCCTTCGCGACGTTGGTTTGCAGTGGCGTAGAGATCTTGCAACAGCTCCGGAAACTGCCGGTCCTGCGGTTGCGGTTGTTGTCCGCGCATCGACTCTGCGAACGGAGTGGGTGCGGCGGTGGAAGAGATGGATACTGACGTGGGCATGCGCGGCTCCTTGCGTGCGTCGTACGGAAAGCGCGCTTAGCGGCTGCTTTCCACGGGAATGTTGTGGGCGCTCAACCATGTACGCACATCCGACCTGACCTGCTGTCCGGTGGCATTAAGCAGGCGGTCCGGCGTGGTGAAGAAATACGCCTGGAAGGTTTTCTGCTGTGCATTGCGCACCGTGGGGTCCACGCCGGCCTTGAGCAATTGCAATACTGCCGGGCTGGCGGCGCCGCTCTGCGCGGCCAGATGCAGCAGGCTGTTACCAGTGTGGTCGACACGCTGCACGTCGGCGCCGGCATCGAGCAACAGGCCGATCTGCGCATCGCGCTTGCTTTGCACCGCGCGGAACAGCGGCGTCCAGCCGGCACGTGCGCTGACCACATCGATCGGCGCCTTGTGCTGCAGCAGAATCTTCAGGTACTCCGGATCCTGCGCCATTGCGGCCATGTGCACGACCGTTTCCTGGTCCATGCCCGGTAACGCGGGGTCGGCGCCCGCGTCGAGCAGGGCGTCCAGGGCGCGTGGTTGTTCGTTCCAGATCGCCCATTCCAGCAAGGTCACGTTCTGATCGCCGTGTGCGGCCAGATCGACGGTGGGGGCGAGCGTTTTGATCCGCGCAACATCGCCGTGCGCGACGGCGTTGGCGATGTCGGTCAGACCGGGGTCGCGGAAGGCGACGGCGTGGTCCTGCAGCGTAGCTGACATGGTGGTTTGCTCCTTGGCACCGGGCGAGGCGGTGCATGAGACCGCGAAAAACGAGGTCGCAAGAACGAGCAGGGCAGAGAATCGCGGTTGCATCGAAATCTCCTTCTCCTGATCGCATTCCTGATGGCGCTGCGGCAAGTCCTTCCGCAGCGGGCCTGATCCTACCAGCTGTAAAAATCGCAAGCGGTAAGATTTCGTGACATCGGCGCGGAGGCGGGGCGTCTGGTCGGGACTGCTTGACGACGGGCCTTCCAGGCGAATGCGTGTGCGTAGTTGTTACCTGTACTAGCGCCGGGCCACAGCCGACGGTCACGACCGGGCCGGCATAATGGCGCTTTGCAAGCAGCAAGCAGATGGGTGCAATGGCGTACGAGCTACTGATCAGTGACTGCGATGGGGTTCTTGTCGACAGCGAAATACTGGCCGACCGGGTGATGCGCGAGGCGCTGGCAGCGTTCGTGCCGGCCGAGCCGTTGGAACATCTGCTGGAAACCACGTTCGGGCAGACCACACGCGAGGTATTGCGGCGGGTGGAGGAACACTTTGCGCTGCAGTTGCCCGAGACCTTGCTGGCACAGATCCAGGCGCGCAGCGAGGCCTTGATCGCCGCCGAGGTGCAGCCGATTGCGGGTGTGCGCGCGGCATTGGAGCAGATCCCGCTGCCGCTGGCGGTAGCCTCCAACAGTCGCCGCCACAATGTGATCGCTTCGGTCGAACGGGTGGGGCTCACTGCGCGCGCGGCGGGACACATCTTCGCCGCCGATATGGTGGAGCGGCCCAAGCCGGCGCCGGATGTCTATCTGTTGGCTGCCCGCACCCTGGGTGTTGCGCCGGAGCGCTGCCTGGTGATCGAGGACAGCCCCACCGGTGCGACTGCCGCGTTGGCGGCCGGCATGCAGGTGCTGGGTTTCACCGGTGCCAGCCATATCCCGCAGGGACATGCCGACACCTTGCGTCGCCTTGGTGTGCTGGCGGTGTTCGACGAGATGCGCGATCTGCCTGCGTTGTTCGAGCGGCTTGCGCAAAAACGCGCTGGCTGAGGCGCTGACAGGGTCTCTTGGATGTCAAAAGCCCGATGAGTCGTGCGCGCGGTGCCCTCACCGATCGCGGGACACGCCGCAAGTACGTCCATGTAGGCGCGGTGGCGGCATCCATGCCGCCACACGGTCCCGCAAGCGGCGAGGGCACCGCACCAGACAGTTGGTCGGCGCTCGTTTGAAAAGCTGTCTGTAGTGCGGCGCCCCCATCAGACATGGAGCCGATACGTCATGATCGGACAGGCGCATCCAGCAGGGCGCTTCCATGCGCACCGACCAACTCGACTGGTCCTTGCCCGCCCACCGTCGCGGGACCTTACGCGGCATGGATGCCGCGTAAGAGCCTCCATGGACGGATTCACGGCGTGTCCCGCGACGGTGGGCGGGCAAGGGCCCTGCAGCCAGCGCGCAGATCAACCGCCCTACAACTGATCCATTGGCAAGGCCGGCCATCAGCCGCCCGGCCTTGCGGCGTGTCTGCGGTGATGAGTGCGAGAGGCCCCCTTGCGGCCAACCCCAAGCCATCAACGCAACAGGGCGCGATTCGCATCGCGCCCTGTTGCGGTTCCACTAGACGATCGGCCACTCTCTGATCAGACACTCGTCCGATCAGCAGCAGCGGAACCCGCTCTTGCCGCCGTAACGCGCATCCTGGCGTTCGCGGAAGAATGCCGGGTAGTCCATCACCGGTTTGTCGGGATGTTTTTCCAGCATGTGGCGCACGTAGTTGTCGTAATCAGGAATGCCGCAGCACAGGCGTGCAGTCTGTATCAAGCGCCTCCAGATGCGGCGATGCACCTGGTACTGGCTGGCAAGAACGAGTTGGGTGCCCATTACAGATCCGCCATCTGGTGTGGCTGCAAGGCCACGTACGGAGTTTCGCGGTCGCTGCGTTGCGGAGTGCGGCGCGCGATCACGATCGTCTTGACCGCATAGATCAGGATCGAGCCGACCACGAACAGGAACAGCACGGTCAGCCCGGTGTTGACGTAGGCATTGGTGACGATCTGCTGCATCTGCGGCACGGTCTTGGCCGGTGCGGTGATGGTGTTGCTGGCGATGGCGGCCTGGTACTTGTGCGCCTGCGCCAGGAAGCCCTGCGCCGGGTTGCTGTCGAAGATCTTGATCAGCCCGGCATAGGTCGTGCATAGCAACAGCCACAGTGCCGGCACGATGGTGACCCATGCATAGCGGTCGCGCTTCATCTTGAACAGCACCACGGTACCGAGCATCAACGCGATACCCGCCAGCATCTGGTTGGAGATGCCGAACAACGGCCACAGGGTCTGGATGCCGCCGAACGGATCGATCACGCCGGTGTAGAGCAGATACCCCCACAGCGCCACGCAACCTGCGGTGGCGATGATGTTGGCGGCCCACGATTCGGTCTTCTTCAGGGCCGGGATGAAGTTGCCCAGCAGGTCCTGCAGCATGAAGCGGCCTGCACGCGTGCCGGCATCCACTGCGGTGAGGATGAACAAGGCTTCGAACAGGATGGCGAAGTGATACCAGAACGCCATGGTGTCTTCGCCCGGCAGCAGCTGGTGCAGGATCTGTGCGATGCCCACCGCCAACGTGGGGGCACCGCCGGCGCGCGCCAGGATGCTGTGCTCGCCGATGTCCCTGGCGGTGGCTTCCAGCACGTCCGGGGTGATCGCAAAGCCCCACTCGGAGACCTTGGCCGCAACCGCGATGGTGTCGGTGCCGACCAGCGAAGCGGGGCTGTTCATGGCGAAGTAGATACCCGGCTCGATGATCGAGGCCGCCACCAGCGCCATCACCGCCACGAACGATTCCATCAGCATGCCGCCGTAGCCGATGTAGCGCATGTGGCCTTCGTTGGCGAGCAGCTTGGGTGTGGTGCCGGAGGCGATCAGCGCGTGGAAGCCGGACACCGCACCGCAGGCGATGGTGATGAACAGGAACGGGAAGATGCCGCCCTTCCAGACCGGGCCGTCGCCGGTGGAGGCGAACTGGGTCAGGGCCGGCATCTTGAGATCGGGCATGACCACCAGGATGCCGATCGCCAGCGCCAGGATGGTACCGATCTTGAGGAAGGTGGACAGGTAATCGCGCGGCGCCAGCAGCAGCCACACCGGCAGCACCGAGGCGACGAAACCGTAGCCGATCAGCATCCAGGTGATCTGCTTGGCGGTGAAGGTGAAGGCCGGCCCCCAGGTGGGGTCGGCGGCGACCTTGCCGCCCAGCCAGATCGCGCCCAGCAGCAGGATCAGCCCGACCACCGAGATCTCACCGATCTTGCCGACGCGGATGTAGCGCATGTACACGCCCATCATGATCGCGATGGGCATGGTGGCGATCACCGTGAACATGCCCCACGGGCTCTCGGCCAACGCCTTGACCACCACCATCGCCAGCACCGCCAGGATGATGATCATGATCAGGAAGGCGCCGAACAGGGCGATCGTGCCGGGCACCTGACCCATTTCCTCGCGCACCAGATCGCCCAGCGAGCGCCCGTTGCGGCGGCTGGACAGGAACAGCACCACGAAGTCCTGCACCGCGCCGGCAAACACCACGCCCACCACCAGCCACAGCAGGCCCGGCAGGTAACCCATCTGCGCGGCGAGCACCGGGCCGACCAACGGTCCTGCACCGGCAATGGCAGCGAAGTGATGCCCGAACAAGACGTGCTTGTTGGTGGGGACGTAGTCCAGGCCATCGTTGTTGGACACCGCCGGCGTGGCGCGGGTGGGGTCGAGCTGCATCACCTTGTCGGCGATGAACAGGCTGTAGAACCGGTAGGCGATCAGATAGATCGACACCGCCGCCACCACGATCCACAGCGCGTTGATGTGCTCGCCACGCCGCAGCGCCACGGTACCCAGACAGAACGCGGCCAGCAGCGCGAGCGCGCCCCAGGCCAGCTTCGAGAACCCTTTCATGCATGCCCCTCAGGAACGATTCGCTCAAGGGTCCCCCCGTGCCCCGGCTGCGGTCAATGGCGACGTTCTGCGGCAGGGTAAAACTTTGGTCGTAGAGTATTCGGGGACACGATGCGCTAGCGCCCGCCATACCAGGCCGACGATTGGAACGATCGGTTGCAACCGCCGTGGTTGGGCGGTGCAGCATGCGCACCCATCATTGGCGCACCGACCCACTGCACAGGGACAACGCAATGAGCACCACCACCACGACAGCGGCGCATGTGCTGCGCACCATCCGCGGCATGCCGACCTCCGACGGTGCCGGCGTCAAGCTGACCCGCGTCATCGGCACCCAGCAGTTGCCGGATCTTGACCCGTTTCTGATGCTCGACGAGTTCGGCACCGAGAAGGCCGAGGACTACATCGGCGGTTTTCCAAGCCATCCGCATCGCGGCTTCGAGACGGTGACCTACATGCTCGACGGGCGCATGCGGCACAAGGACAACCACGGCAACGAAGGCCTGCTGACACCGGGCAGCGTGCAGTGGATGACCGCCGGCCGCGGGCTGATCCATTCGGAAATGCCCGAGCAGCAATCCGGGCGCATGCGCGGCTTTCAGCTGTGGGTGAACCTGCCTGCGCGCGACAAGATGACCGAGCCCAAGTACCAGGAGTACGCGCCCGACCACATTCCGGTGGCGCAGCCGGCGCCCGGGGTGACGGTCAAGGTGATCGCCGGCACCGTGGGTGAGGTGGTCGGCCCGATCGTGCAACCTGCCACCAGCCCGGTGTATCTGGATATCGCGCTGGCACCGGGTGCGGTGTGGGACTACCTGCTGCCCGGCGGGCACAACGCGTTTGCGTACGCGTTTGAAGGCGAGGTCGCAGTGGGCGAAGGCGATGCGTCCCGCGCGCTGCCGGCGCAGGAACTGGCCGTGCTGGGCGGTGGCGAGCGGCTGACGCTGCGCGCCGGTGCACAGGGCGCGCAGCTCATCCTGGTTGCCGGCCGCCCGCTCAACGAACCGGTGATGCGGCATGGCCCGTTCGTGATGAATACCAAGCAGGAATTGATGCAGGCGTTCGTCGATTTCCAGGAAGGGCGGTTCTAACCGTGTCGACGTCATGCATCGCAGGAGAATGCCATGAGTGACCGCCCCGTCCATGTCAGCACCGAAGCGGTGCCGTACACCGTCAGCATCCACGATGGGCAGCATCGCTGGGTCGGCGACACCCAACCGGCAAATGGCGGTAGCGATGCCGGGCCGGATCCGGAGTCGCAAGTGCTCGGCGCATTGGGCGCGTGCACCGCGATCACCGTGTCGATGGTGGCGGCACGCAAACAGTGGCCGTTGACGGCGGTGCACGTGCATCTGCATTACACCCAACGTGGTGCAGCAGGCACCGACATCAGCCGAGAGATCGTGCTCGAAGGCGCGCTGGACGACGCGCAACGCGCGCGCTTGATGGAAGTGGCCGACAAATGCCCGATCCATCGGCTGTTGACTGGCGAGGTGCGTATTTCCAGTCGGCTGCAGGCGTCGGACGCTGCCGATCCTGCGGCCTGAGGGTGTCGACAGGTCATCGCATTCGGTCCGGGATGCGGTGACCTGCGGCCAGCAGTCAGCCCATCAGCACGGCAAGCGCCAGACCTGCCGAGGCGCTCATGCGTGGTGCACGCGCGGCATTCACGCCGCGCGGCAACTGGCATTACCTCTAGCGCTGCAACGCAAGACTGGCCGGCTGCAGATCCATCGCCTGCACCAGCGATTGCATTGAGGCGAGTTCTTCGGTGCTGGCGCCGTCGATCCACAGCTGCGCATAGCGCTTCTTGCCCAGTTCCACCACGGTGACGCGGCGCGATTCCATGCCCGGAATGTCACGCCCGCCCAGATCGAGCTTGTACCAGTAGAAGTCTTCCTGCTGGATCTGACCCTTCTCGGCGCGGCGGTCGCGGGCCAGGGTCATGGCCGGGTCGCGGGTGGTGAGCATCACGCCCACCACCTGGCGGCCGTCGGCGGTGACCGCCTTGCAGACCAGATAGTCGGCACCGGCCAGCTCGTTCCACTGCAATCCCGATGCGGGCGGCAAGGGCGGGCAGACCGGCGAGGTCTGGGCGTGGGCGGTTGCGGCGGCCAACAGCAAGGACAGGCCGAACAGGCAGGATGCGGACTTCATTCAAGTGTTCCCCGGCGATGGATGACAATGCGGGGCGACGTCGTCTTTCGTGCCGCTGCACCGTCCCAAGCTCCCCGCTCGAGCGTGCCGTCCACGCGACGTGCTCCGACTACGGGGGTATCACTACCACAATTCTGTGGGCGTGCTCAAGATGGGTCGCATCCCTGCCTGGCATCGCTTGTGTGACGGGGCACTCCCGTTGCGAGACCTGGAGCGGTCGCGGTCGCCAGGCCGGATCCGCGCATGGTTTCAGGGGTAATTGACCGGATTGGGTGCCGGTGTTTCCGGCAGCGGAATGAACTCCTTGTCGTCGCCGGGGATGCTGCCGAAGCGCCCGGCCTGCCAGTCGTCCTTGGCCTGTTCGATACGCTCCTTGGAGCTGGACACGAAGTTCCACCACAAATGACGCGGGCCATCCAGCGGTTCGCCGCCGAGCAGCATGGCCTTGAGCGGCGTCTTGGCGCGCAGGCGCCCACGCGCGCCGGACGAGGGCAGGATCAGGTGGCGCGACGGCACATCGGCGCCATCCAGTTGCGCCTCGCCTTCCAGGATGTACAACGCGCGTTCGGCGTAGCCGGTGTCCAGATCGATCTCGGCATCGGGCGCCAGATCCAGTGCCACATTGAGGGTGCCGCTGAACACCTGCACCGGCGACTCCTCGCCATAGGCGCGGCCGGCGATCACGCGCAGCCACACGCCCTCGCGGCGTTGCTGCGGCAGGCTCGCGGCGGCGTGGTGATGGAACGCCGGGGCGGTCTCTTCGGCCGAACGCGGCAGCGCGATCCAGGTCTGCATGCCATGCAGTGCATGTTCGCGTGCGCGCTCGGGGCCGGGCGTGCGTTCGGAATGGGCGATGCCACGGCCGGCGGTCATCCAGTTGACGTCGCCCGGGCGGATCACCTGATCGGAGCCGAGCGTGTCGCGGTGGCCGATCTCGCCCGCCCACAGGAAGGTCACGGTCGCCAGGCCGATATGCGGATGCGGGCGCACGTCGATGCCGTGGTCCGGCTCCAGCACCGCTGGACCCATGTGGTCGACGAACACGAACGGGCCGATGCTGCGCGCCTGCAGGGTGGGCACGGCGCGACGCACCTGCAGCCCGCCGATGTCGTGGACGCGTGGGGCGATCAGGGTGGTCATGGCGTTAGCTCGTGACGGGTGGGAGCCAAAGCTTCGCATGCACGCCACGCCGTCGCAGCGCCGCCGATCAAGACGGAATGTTCTGTGAGCACCGCCGGGGAGATTGCATCGGTGCCGGGGTCGACTGCGCTGCGCCGGTGCGCCGGGTCGGTGCTACAGCAGGCTTGCCTGTGTGGGCAGGTCGATCTCGCCACGCCGCGAGGCCAGTCGATCGGCCAGGCGCGTGGGCTCGGGCAGGCGATGGGCGCGCAGCGTGCGCAAGGTCCAGTCGAGTGCCCCCTGCATCGAGACGCGATGCCCGGGCGAGACGATCAACGGATTGCAGCGCGGCTTGCTGCGCAGTGCCCAGCCGATCTGCGTGCCGCCCAGCAGGATCGGGCTGTGGTCGCCGCGGTCGGCACCGGGCTCCACGAAGGTCCCGGCCAGCCGTTGCTTGGCCACGCCGATGCTGGGCAGCCCGGTCACCACGCCGAAGTGCGCGGCGATGCCGAGCTTGCGCGGATGCGCGATGCCCTGGCCATCGACGAACACCAGATCCGGCGTACGCGACAGCAGTGCCAGCGCCTGCAGCAACGCCGGCAATTCGCGAAAGCTGAGCAGGCCAGGCACATACGGCATCGAGGTGGGCACGCGCGCCACATGCGTTTCCAGCGGACGCAAGGTCTGCGCGTCCAGCAGCACGGCGGCGGCCCGTGTGGTCTGGCCATCGTCTTCGAAGCCGACATCGAAACCGGCCAGCAACTGTGGCGTGGCGACGACTTCGTCCTGCAACACCACGCGGTGTGCCAGTTGCTGCTGCAACTGTCGCGCCTGTGCGGCGCTGCCGTCCCAATCGGCGAATACGGGAGCGATGCTGGACATGGCAGCAGCATCGCGCCCCGCACGTGGGCAGATCGTGCACGCCAGCGATGCGCCGGCTGCCGCTACAATCGCAGGCTGATCGGCCCCCAATCGGAGAACCGTAGTGACCCGCAAACTCGTACTGCTGCGCCATGGCCAGAGCCAATGGAACCTGGACAACCGCTTCACCGGCTGGGTGGACGTGGAACTTACCGAGCAGGGCCGCCAGGAAGCCACCGCGGCCGGCAAGCTGATGAAGGACGAAGGGCTGCAGTTCGATGTTGCCCACACCTCGGTGCTCAAGCGCGCCATCCACACGCTGCAGGGCGCACTGAAGGAACTCGATCAGGACTGGCTGCCGGTGTCCAAGAGCTGGCGCCTTAACGAACGCCATTACGGCGGCCTGCAGGGGTTGGACAAGGCCGAAACCGCGGCCAAGCACGGCGAAGAGCAGGTCAAGATCTGGCGCCGCTCGTACGACATCCCGCCGCCGGCGATGGACGTCAACGATCCGGGCCACCCCTGCCACGACCGTCGCTACGCCACGCTGGATCGCAATGCATTGCCGGGCACCGAGTCCTTGGCGACCACGCTGGTGCGCGTGTTGCCGTATTGGCACGACGCCATCGCGCCGCAGCTGAAAGCCGGGCAGACCGTGCTGGTGACCGCGCACGGCAATTCGTTGCGCGCGCTGTACAAGTACCTCAATGACGTCTCCAACGAGCAGATCCTGGAGCTCAACATCCCCACCGGCATCCCGCTGTTGTTCGAGCTGGACGACAACCTGCAGGTGCAGAGCTACCGCTATCTCGGCGATCCAGAAGCGGCCAAGCGTGCGGCCGAGGCGGTAGCCAACCAAGGCAAGGCGAAGTAGGCCTATGCCCGATGCCGCGCGTGCAGGCGCGGCGTGGAGTATCCACGGCGCAGCGAGCGCGTTGCGGCACTTCCATCCGGTACGCCGGGTGCTGCGTGGTTCAGCGCCCGGCGTCTCACGCATGCAGGGACGACAGGATGTCCGCCAGACGCAGGCACCAGAACGTGAGCGCCATCTACTGCCGTGCCTATCTGGTCACGGTAGGGGTTTTGCTGGCAGGCGCCAGCGCTGCATTCGGGATAGTGGCCGCCGGCAGCGTCTCCAGCGACGCACTGCTGGTGGCGCTGCTGATCTGCATCATGGGTGTGTTGCTGCTGGCGTTCGGGCTGTTTGGGCCTTCGCGCCCTATGGAATCCTGGGCGGGCGCGGCCTCCGGGCATGAAGTCGCGCTCGTGCTGATGCTGTTGGCGTATCCGGTGTATCTGCTGATGGCGCCGTTTTACGCGCGGAAATGACTGCACTCGGCGGCGCGTCCCTGCGCCGGAGTGCAGTGTCTGATCGGTCGACGATAGAACATGGTGAATGTCCGCCTGGATGGGGCGCAGATGATCTGTCGACGGCGTTGATGTGTTTTCGATAAGGCGCGGCATCCAACCTCACGCTGTTCTGGTGCCGCTGCAAGCATTTGTGTGGTTGTCTCCCAGACGGCTACCTACTTTTTTCGACCGCGTACGACGCGGTCTTGTGCCTTGGAGAATCCAATGAAGTTGAGCAAGTTTGCCCCGCTGTCGCTTGCGGTGGCCAGTGTGGTGGCGCTATCTGCGTGCGGTGCCTCCGACGACTCCGCCAAGGCGGCGCCCACCACCCCGCGGGCGGTACCGACCAAGGTGGATGTCTCCAAGCTCGATGCGCCGATCGTGGCGTTCGCTAGCGCCGATCTGGATCCGGCCATCAACGCGTGCCAGGACCTCAACGGCTTCGTCAACGCCAAATGGCTCAAGGCACACCCGGTGCCGTCCGATCGCAGCAGCTGGGGCAGTTTCGAAGTACTCGCCGAGCGCTCGTTGACCATCCAGCACGCGCTGGTGGAACAGTTGGCGCGCGGCAATCTGTCGGCCGGCTCGGTGGATGCCAAGATCGCCGACCTGTGGCGGACCGGCTCGGACGAGGTGGCCATCGACAAGGCCGGCATTGCCCCGCTGCAGCCGCAGTTGAAGGCCATCGATGCGCTGACCGACGCGCCTGCCATCGCGGCATGGCTGCGCGACAGCTACGCGCAGGGCCAGGGTTTCGTGTTCTCGTTCGGTGCCAATGCCGACTACAAGAATTCCGAACAGATGATCGCCTATGCAGGGCAGGGCGGCCTGGGCTTGCCCGAGAAGGGCTATTACACCGATCCGGCGCAGGCCAGGATCCGCGAGCAGTATGTGGCCTACATCGCGCGCGTGCTGGAGTTGTCCGGCATTCCCGCCGCGCAGGCGGCCACGCAAGCCAAGGCCGTGATGGCGTTCGAGACCCGCCTGGCGGCCGCCTCGCTTTCGCGCATCGAGTTGCGCGACCCGGCCAAGCGCTACAACCCGGTCGATGTGGCCGGCGCCAACGCAGTGACGCCGCACTTTGACTGGCAGGCGTTCTTCACCGCGCTCAAGGTGCCGGCCGGGACGTTTTCGCTGAGCCAGCCAGACTATTTCGCCGAGCTCGATGCGATGCTGGCCGACACGCCGGTGGAGACCTGGAAGGCGTACCTGCGTTTCCACAGCGTGGATGAGGCGGCGCCGTATCTGGCCAAGCCGTTCGAGCAGGCCAATTTCGATTTCTATTCGAAGACGCTGCGCGGCCAGCAGGACATGCTGCCGCGCTGGAAGCGCACCTTGAATGCGGTCAACGAAGCGATGGGCGAGGCGCTGGGCCAGCTGTATGTGCAGTCCGCGTTCCCCGCCGAATCGAAGGAACAGATGCAGCAGCTGGTGCAGAACCTGTCGGTCGCCCTGAAGGCACGGCTGGAAAAACTCGACTGGATGAGCGCGGACACCAAGCAGCGCGCGCTGGAAAAGTGGGCCAGCTTTACGCCCAAGATCGGTTACCCGGATCAATGGCGGGATTGGTCGGGCCTGGAGACGCGCGGCGATGGGTTCCTGGCCAACATGCAGGCCGCGCAGGCGTTCAACTACCGCTACATGCTGGACAAGATCGGCAAGCCGGTCGACAAGCGCGAGTGGCATATGACCCCGCAGACGGTCAACGCGTACTACAACGCCACCCGCAACGAGATCGTGTTCCCGGCGGCGATCCTGCAACCGCCGTTCTTCGATCCCAAGGCCGATCCAGCGCTCAATTACGGGGGGATCGGCGCGGTGATCGGGCACGAAATGATGCATGGCTACGACGACTCGGGCAGCCAGTTCGATGCCAAGGGCAACTTCGCTACCTGGTGGACCGATGCGGACCGCAAGTTGTTCACCCAGCGCACCGATCAGTTGGTGGCGCAGTTCGATGGCTACGAAGCGATTCCCGGCGTGCACGTCAAGGGCAAGCTGACCCTTGGAGAAAACATCGGCGACCTGGGCGGCCTGACGGTGGCCTACGACGCCTTGCAGATGGCGCTGAAGGAACAACCCGATGCCAACAAGGACATCGACGGCCATTCGCAGGATCAGCGCTTTTTCATGAACTGGGCAACGGTATGGCGTCGTAATTTCACCGATGGCGAACTGCGTGTGCGGCTGAACACCGACCCGCATGCACCGGCGAATTTCCGCGCCAATGGCGCGCCGTCGAACATGCCGGCATTTGCACAGGCGTTTGCATGCAAGCCCGGCGATGCGATGGTGCGTGCGGACAAGGATCGCGTGGCGATCTGGTAAGCAGGTGTTGGAACGATTGCGTTCGCCGTGGTGGGCGCAATCGTTTTTCCTGGTGCCGGCATCGATCGAGCAGACGCCTGTTTCCAGCGCAGAGAACAATCGTCGAGGCGCGTCAGAAAATCTCGGCGGAATCGCTGCCTGCGCGTCGGCGCCGATGTGGCTTGCGAGCGGTCGCAGCGACGATCTTCAACGCAAAACCGCTTGTTTGCAGCATTGTCGGGGCCGCTCGCGTGCCAGCCTGTGCACACGCAGCTACCAGCGCTGCATCTACACTGCGGCGCTGGCAATTTCGGGCTCGGCAGTGACCAAGCGTAACGTCTTCAAATGGATCGGCATCGGCATGCTGGTCCTAGTGCTGGGCAGCGTGCTGTCGCTGTACGGCTATGGCCGTTTTGCCGATCGCCAACGCGGGCCGGTGAGTCACGCGCTGCCGGCGACGGCCGTGACCACGTCGATCGACCAGGCGGTTGCACCTTTGCAGCAAGCGCATGCCGACCGGACCGGCATGGTGATCCTGTCCGACAACATCGATGCGTTTGCCGTGCGTGCGCTGACCGCGCGTGCGGCCGGGCGCAGCCTGGATCTGCAGTACTACATCTGGCACGCAGATTTCACTGGCAACCTGCTGCACAACGAGCTGCTGCGCGCGGCCGATCGCGGGGTGCGCGTGCGGTTGCTGCTGGACGACATGAATATCCATGGCAGCGATTCGGTCCTGGCGGCGCTCGACAGCCACCCGATGATCGAGATCCGTCTGTTCAATCCCACCCGCGCGCGCGAAGGCACGTTGATGCGCGGGGTGGAGATGGTGCTGCGCATGTTCAGCATCAACCGGCGCATGCACAACAAGGCCTGGATTGCCGACGGACGGATTGCGGTGGTCGGTGGGCGCAATGTGGGCGACGAATACTTCGATGCTGCGCGCGATACCAATTTCATGGACATGGACGCCGCCGTGCTGGGGCCGACGGTGCAGCAGGCCGAGCGCAACTTCGATGCCTACTGGAACAGCCCGAATGCCTTGCCGCTGGCCGCGCTGGTGACCGCAAAACCGCAGGCGCTGGAAGCGTTGCGCGGCAGCCTGGATGCCGGCATGGCGTCGGCACGCGCGCATCCGTATGTGGAGCGCTTGCGGCGCTCGCCCGGCGTGCATGCGTTGATGCAGGGCGACCGCCCGGTGCATTGGCTCGCGCATGCGCGCATCGTGTCCGACCCGCCGGAAAAAGCCGATGGCGCGCAGCCGCAAGCGGACTGGATGACGCCGGTACTGATCGGCGAG
This sequence comes from Xanthomonas sp. 10-10, assembly GCF_040182365.1. Lineage (NCBI taxonomy): Bacteria > Pseudomonadati > Pseudomonadota > Gammaproteobacteria > Lysobacterales > Lysobacteraceae > Xanthomonas > Xanthomonas sp. 10-10. The sequence goes on along the minus strand of NZ_CP144460.1, from coordinate 3,374,849 downwards.
ATGGCGCATGCGCAGCGCGAGTTGAAGGTGATCTCGCCGTACTTCGTTCCGGGCGAGGAAGGCATGCGCTGGATCGGCGATCTACGTCGGCACAAGGTGCGTGTGAACATCCTCACCAACTCGCTGGCGGCAAACGACGTGGTGGCCGTGCACAGCGGCTACGCCGATTACCGCGTGCCGCTGTTGCAACAGGGCGTGCACCTGCATGAGCTCAAGCCGATGGGCAAGCCGGATGGAAGCCTGTTCGGGTCCAGCGGTGCCAGCCTGCACACCAAGGCGTTCGTGGTCGACGACACGCGTGGTTTCATCGGCTCGTTCAATCTCGATCCGCGCTCGATGAATCTCAATACCGAGATGGGCCTGCTGTTCGAGGACCGCACCGTCACTGCGGAGCTCGAGCGTCTTTACAACCACAAGGTCAGTGCGGCGGTGAGTTATCGGGTCACCCTGGAACAGGGCGCGCTGCGCTGGCACGACGATGCCGCGCAGCCGCCGCGCGTCTGGACGCGCGAGCCGGAAGCCAGTGTCTGGCGCCGCAGCGCTGCGAAGCTGCTTGGCTGGTTACCGCTGGATTCGCAGCTGTAAGGCTTGGCGGCGCCTGCGCTGGTCACGCATGTCGAACGCTTACGGTGATGTGGTGCGGCCGACAAAACCGCTGCGCTCGCCGCCGGCCCGGCGCGGCCGGTGCCCGCTGCGGCAGATGGCATGCGGACGCACCGACTGGATCGTGCCGTCCACACCTGGCTGACGACTGCGCGCTAGGGGGCGTTGCCGCGCTTAGTGCATGCGGGAACGGGAAAGGGGAGACTCCGCGCGCGCCCGCGCATCGCCTGCAGCGCGTTGCGAAACGGGCTGTGCAAGCAAGGCTGCACGTGCCTGTGCCCAGTCGGGGCGGGGCTCTGCCTGCGGGCAATGCACGGCCGGCAGCAGTTGCAGCGGTGGCTGGCCGCAGTGCGCGTCGTCGACCACACGGGCAGCGGGTGCCAGCAATGCAGCACAGCCGATGGTGGCACCTGCCGCGATGACGGGGTCGACAATCACCGAGTCGACACTGACCGGATCGATAAACAGGCCATCGTCAAGATCGCGCGTCGTCATGTTGCACCTCCGGTCCCGGGACGGCGATGCCGCCGCTTCGGGTGACCCGCGCAATGCTGGGTCTTCAGTCAGGTTAGCGGCAGCAACGGCGGATCTTTAGGCTGCCGTGGACGCCAACGCAGCGGCAGCGCGGGCTGTGGCCGGAAGACCCGGCCCGCGTGGCGGGCGCCGGACTGCCGCGTGTATCGCGGTCTTGAATGCGCCGCCAGGCGCCAGGCGTGGGCCGCGTTGTGCACGCCCGCGGTCGACGCTACCTGGGCGCCGCAGGCGGTGCCTACTGCAGCTGCGTTACGATCTCCCGCGCCATCGCACCCAGCGGCAGGATGCGATCCGCACCACCGCGTTTGATCGCTTCCTTGGGCATGCCGAACACGATGCTGGTGTGTTCGTCCTGCGCCACCGTGCGCGCGCCGGCCTGGCGCATTTCCAGCAGCCCGGCGGCGCCGTCGTCGCCCATGCCGGTCATGATGATGCCCAGCGCATTGCTGCCGGCCGCACGCGCGGCCGAGCGGAACAGCACATCCACCGACGGACGGTGCCGGTTGACCGGCGGGCCTTCCATCACTTCGACGAAATATTGCGCGCCGCTGCGGCGTAGCAGCAGATGTTTGCCGCCCGGCGCGATCAACGCGCGCCCCGGCATCACCCGGTCGTTGTTGGCCGCTTCCTTCACTGCGATCTGGCACAGGCCGTTGAGGCGGGCGGCGAAGGCGGCGGTGAATTTCTCCGGCATGTGCTGCACGATCACGATGCCGGGGCACACGCGCGGCAAGGCAGTGAGCACTTCTTCCAGCGCCTGGGTGCCGCCGGTCGAGGTGCCGATCGCGACGATGCGCTCGGTGGTCTGCGCCAGCGCACGCCCGCTTTGCGCGGGGAGGATCACGTCGGCGGTGTGCTTGACCTCCGCTTCCAGCGGCACGGCGGCCACGCGTGCGGCCAGGCGCTTGACGTTGGCGCGTGCGGCGCTGCGCACCGTGGCGACCAGTTCGTCGGCAGAATCGGTCAGGAATTGCTTGAGTCCCAGGCGCGGCTTGGTCACCACCGCCACCGCACCGGCGGCCAGGGCATCCATGGTGACGCGCGCGCCTTTTTCGGTGAGCGTCGAACAGATCACCACCGGGGTGGGGCGCTCGCTCATGATCTTGCGCAGGAAGGTGATGCCGTCCATGCGCGGCATCTCCACATCCAGCACGATCACGTCCGGCCATTGCTTGCGCATCTTCTCGATCGCCAGCAGCGGATCGGCCGCGGTGGCGATGACCTCGATGTCGGCCGCGTCGTTGAGCACACCCACCAATACCTGGCGCACCACCGCCGAGTCGTCGACGACCATGGCCTTGATGGAATCGGTGCGGGCACCAGGGCTGGCGGCAGGGCGGTTGAAGGCTGTGGACACAGTGAATCCTTGGCTCAGGCCTTGCGGAAGATCGAGGGTGCCACCTGGACCAGATCGATGTCGAGTTCGCTCAGGCTCTCGGAATGGCCGATGCAGAAATGCCCGCCGGATTTGAGGGTGGCGAGCACGCGCAGGATGACTTCGCGCTTGGTCTGCCCATTGAAATAGATCATGACGTTGCGCAGGAAGATCGCATCGAAGCTCCCCAATGCAGGCAACGCGGCGTTGAGGTTGGCGTGCACGAACTGCACCCGCTCGCGCAGGCGCCGTTCCACCAGCAAGGTGCCGGCATACTCGCCCTGGCCGCGCAGGCAGTAGCGCTTGAGATACGCCTGCGGAATGCCGTCGATGCGTTGCAGCGCGTAATGCCCGGTGCGCGCCTTGGCCAGCACGCGCGTGCTGATGTCGGTGCCGACCACCTCGAACGGGCGCCCCTGCAAGGTGTCGTCCAGCACCATCGCCATGCTGTAGGCCTCTTCGCCGCTGGAACTGGCCGCGCTCCAGCAACGGAACGGCAGCCCGCCGCGATGTTCGCCGGCCAGTTTGCGCAGCAGCTCGAAGTGCTTGGGCTCGCGGAAGAAATAGGTTTCGTTGGTGGTCAGCAGGTCGATCGCGGTCTGAATCTCCGCGCGGTCCTGGCGGCTTTCCAGCAACTGCAGATACTGCGTGTAGTTGCTGAACTGATGTTCGCGCAGGCGCTTGCCCAGGCGGCCGCACAACATGGCTTTTTTACCTGACGAAATGCTGATGCCGGCGGCTTCGAAGATGAAACGCTGGAAGCGGCCGAACTCCTGCTCGGTGATGGCGGTAGCGGTACTCATCGGCTCAGGCCACATCCGCATCGCTGCTGAGCGTGGTGTCGCTCAATCGGGCGATACGCACGGCATGCTCGCGCCACCAGTCCGACAGCATCGGCCCGGGCATCGGCGACCCCATCAGATAGCCTTGCGCCAGATCGCAGCCCAGCTCGCGCAGCAGGCGCCAATCGTCCGGGGTTTCCACGCCTTCTGCCACGGCCGTCAGTTCCAGGCGATGGGCCAGCTCCAGCGTGGATTCGAGCACCGTACGCTGGCTGCGGCTGCGATGCGCGGCCTGCACGAAGCTGCGGTCCAGCTTGAGTTCGGTGAACGGGATGCTGGCCAGACGTTGCAGCGACGAGAAGCCGGTGCCGTAATCGTCGATGGACAGCCCGAAACCGTGCAGGCGCAGGCGCGCAAGCATGCTCAGCGCATTGGCCGGTTCCACGATGGCGCTTTCGGTCAGCTCCAGCACCAGATCCGCCGGACGCAGTCCGTTGTCGCTGAGCTTGGCGCACAGTTGTTCGAGAAAATCCTCTTCGCTGAGCAACCGGGGTGACAGGTTCAACGCCAGGCTCAGCTGAAAACCTTCGCTGCGCCAATCCACCAGTTGCGCAATCGCCTTGTCGATCACCTGCTGGGTCAGGGCGTGGATCAAGCCTTCGCGCTCTGCCAGCGGAATGAAGCGATCCGGCCCGATCATGTCGCCTTGCGGACGACGCCAGCGCGCCAGCGCTTCCACACCGCGCAGGCGGCCATCTTTCAGATCGAGTTTGGGTTGATAGGCCACGCGGATTTCGCCGCGCCGCATCGCGCGGTCCAGGCGCGAGGCCGCCGCGCCGCCGCTGGACATCAACGGCGAGATCGCCGTTTGCACGAAGCTCGGCACGCTGGCGCTGGATTCGGGTTCGCACTCCAGCACGGTGGCCAGGTCCTGCAGGTTCATCGGTTTCTCGATGCCGCCCAACACACGCACGCCGGCGCTGCGGCTGAGCTGCATCACCGCATCGATCAGCGCGCCGCCGCGTTGCGACACCACCACCACCGGCACGTTGTGCTTGCCGCGCGCCAGCGCATCGAGCAGTTGCACGCCGTCCATGCCCGGCATTTCCAGGTCGATCAGCAACAGCGAGGGCGCGGTGGCGTGGACCAGCCAGGCCAACGCGGCGTGGCCATCGACGGCGCCGTCGACCGTGCTGGCGCCGAGCTGGCGACACAAGGCCATGGCGTGCTCGCGTTGCACCACGCTGTCGTCGACCACCAGCACCGGGCCGGTGAGCGTGCAGTTGCAGGAGAGGAGGGCGGGGCGCATGGGAATCCTTGCGTGCATGCGGCAGTCAGGCCGCCAACGTGGCGGCGGGGAGCTGGGCGAGCGCATCGCGGCCCAGTACGGCATCGGCATCGAGCAGGATCACGAAACGCTCGCCGATCTTGCCCATGGCATGGATGAAATCGCGCGAGATGCCGGCGCCGAAGCTGGGCGTCTGGACGATGTCACCCGGTGCGATCTCCAGCACTTCGCTGACCGCATCCACCAGCAGGCCGAGCACGTGGTGTGCATCGCCCTGCGCGATCTCCACGATCACGATGCAGCTGCGCTTGGTGATGGCGCTGGCATCGCGGCCGAAACGCTGCTGCAGGTCCACCACCGGCACCACCGCGCCGCGCAGGTTGATCACCCCGCGTAGCGCCGCCGGCATCATCGGCACGTCGGTGGGGACGCGGTATTCGATGATTTCCTTGATGCCCAGGATGCCCAGGCCGAACATTTCCCCGGCCAACAAAAAGGTCAGGTACTGCTGCGGTGCCGTCGGCGACGGTGCGGTGCTGGTGCTGTGCGCGTGCATCGTCGGCTCCTCAGAAGCTGGCGAACTGCGATTCGTCGATGGTGTCGGCGGTTGCCGCCACCACGCCGAGCTGACGCACGTTGGTGCGGCGTGGCGGTGCGCTGGTCGGCGCGGAGTGGCTGGCCTGCACGACACGGCGTGGGCCGCTCTTGGTGCCTGCGCCGCGCCCGCCATTGCCCAGGCGGAAGAAGCCCATCAATTGCTGCAGCTGCTCGGCCTGCGCGCTCATTTCCTCGGAGGTGGCGGCCAGTTCTTCGGCATTGGCGGCAGCCGACTGCGTGGTCTGGTTCAACTGACCCACCGCGGTATTGATCTGGCTGACCCCGGCGGTCTGTTCTTCGGAGGCTGCCGCGATTTCCTGCACCAGGTCGGAGGTGCGGCGGATCGAGGGCACCATCTCGCCGAGCACACGGCCGGCGCTTTCGGCCAGTTCCACGCTGGAGCCGGCCACCTCGCCGATTTCCTGCGCGGCGATCTGGCTGCGCTCGGCCAGCTTGCGCACTTCGGCGGCCACCACCGCAAAGCCCTTGCCGTGTTCGCCGGCGCGCGCCGCTTCGATCGCAGCATTGAGCGCCAGCAGGTTGGTCTGGTAGGCGATGTCGTCGATGATGCCGATCTTCTTGGCGATGTCCTTCATCGCCACCACGGTGGCGCGCACGGTGTCGCCACCGTCGGCCGCTTCGCTGGCGGCCTTGGCGGCCATGCTGTCGGTGACGCGTGCGTTCTCGGTGTTCTGCGCGATGGAGGCGGTCATCTGTTCCAGCGAGGCGCTGGTTTCTTCCACGCCGGCCGCCTGTTCGCTGGCGGCCTGCGCCAGCGCCTGCGCGGTGGCGCTGACCTCTTCCGAGGCACTGGCCAGGTTCTCGGCGTTGCGGTTGACCTCATCGACGATCTCGGTGAGCCGGCTCATGGTGGTGTTGACGTAGCGCTGCATGTCGGCAAACGCGCCTTCGTAGCGGCCTTCCACGGTATGGGTGAGGTCGCCGTCGGCCATCGCGCCCATCACCTGGATGACTTCGGAAATGCTGCGCAGGTTGCCGCGCGCCCGTTCCACGGTGTCGTTGATGAAGGCCTTCTTGCCCGGCAGCGGCGCCAGCGGCGCATCGAAGTTGCCACGGCCGAACTCGGCCACCACGCCCATCGCCAGCTTTTTGACCGCGATATGCGCGCCGACCATCTGGTTGATGCCCAGCGCCATGCTGCGGAAGTCGCCATCGAAGCGCGCGCTGTCGATGATCACGTCGATATCGCCGGCTTCGTGCTCGGCCGACATGTGGTTGATCTCGGCGATCAGTCCGGTGAGGTTGCCGCGCACCTGGTCGATGGTCTCGTTGATGAAGCGCTTCTTGCCCGGCAGCTGCGGCAGTTGTGCGGTGAAGTTGCCGCGACCGAACTCGGCCACGCAGGCGATGGCCTGCTTCTTGACCGCGATATGCCCTGCCACCATCGCATTGATGCCTTCGGCCATGCGACGGAAATCGCCGGTGAAGCGCTGCGTGTCGATGACCACGTCGATATCGCCGCCATCGTGCTCGGCTGCCATGCGGTTGACCTCGGCGACCAGGCCGGTGAGGTTGCCGCGGATCTGGTCCACCACCTCGTTGATGAAGGCCTTCTTGCCCGGCAGGCGTTCCAGCTCGGCGGAAAAATTGCCGCGGGCGAATTCGGCCACGCAGGCCATGGCCTGCTTCTTCACCGCGATATGGTTGGCGACCATGCGATTGATGCCTTCGCCCATGGTGCGGAAGTCGCCGTCGAAACGTGCCACATCGATGCGTGCATCGATTTCGCCGGCATCGTGTTCGCGCGAGACGCGATTGATCTCTTCATTGACGTGGCGGATGCCGCCCTGCAGCTTGCGCAAGCCGCGCAGCACCTCGCCGGCATGCTCGTCGCGTGTCTGCGGCAGGGCGACATCGAAATTGCCGCGCGAGAATGCGTCCAGCGTGGTCGTCGCCAGGTCCAGCGCGCCGCCGGCGATGCGGATCGCCCACACCAGCAGTGCGCCGCTGATGAGTGCTGCCACGACGCTGGCGCCGAGCAGGGCCGCGTGCGACAGCGTCAGCGCAAAGCCGGCGACGATCACGAGGACGGGCAGGGCCACCGCAAGCGCGGCGGTGAACCATAACTGGGTAGCGATCGGAAGACGGTGTGACATGGCGATGATTCCTGGAGTCAGGTAACAACGAACGACGCGGGTTGTGGGAGCGGGACGACGAACGCTCAGGCCGCCAACGCGTCCTGGTTGGGATGCAACTGTTGAATCAGGCTGGGCACATCCAGGATCAGCGCGACATCGCCGCTGCCCAGGATGCTGGAGCCACTGATGCCCTTGACCTGTGCGAAGACCTTGGACAGCGGTTTGATCACCGTCTGCCATTCGCCCAGCAAGGTGTCCACGACCAGGCCGAAGCGCTGCGTGCCCTGGCGGATCACCACGATGCTTTCGCGCGCCGGCGTCCTGCCGCCGAGCGCGAACAGTTCACGCAGGCGCACATACGGCAGCACGCTGCCGCGCAGGTCGATGTAGTCGCTGGCGTAGTCGGGCGTGAATTCCACGCACTCTTCCACCACATCCAGCGGCACCACGAACACGGACTTGCCCACGCCCACCTGGAAGCCGTTGATGATGGCCAGCGTCAACGGCAGGCGCACCGAGATGGTGGTGCCCAGCCCGGCAGCGCTGTCGATCTCGACCGTGCCGCGCAGCGCAGTGATGTTGCGTTTGACCACGTCCATGCCGACGCCGCGGCCGGACAGGTTGGTGACCTTTTCGGCGGTGGAAAAACCCGGCTCGAAGATCATCGCGAACACTTCGCGGTCGCTGAGCTGGCGGCCGGGTTCGATCAGGCCGCGTTCCAGCGCCTTGGCCAGGATGCGGTCGCGGTTCAAGCCGCCGCCGTCGTCGGTGATCTGGATGACGATGCTGCCGGAGTCGTGATACGCGTTGAGGCCCACCGTGCCGCGTGCGGGCTTGCCACGCGCCACGCGCACGTCCGCCGGCTCGATGCCGTGGTCCATCGCATTGCGCACCAGGTGGGTCAGCGGGTCGCCGATCTTTTCCACCACCGACTTGTCCAGTTCGGTGTCTTCGCCGGCCACGACCAGCGCGATGTCCTTGCCGAGTTCGCGCGCCACATCGTGCACCACGCGCTGGAAGCGGCTGAATGTGCCGCCGATCTTGACCATGCGCAGCTGCAGGGCGCTTTCGCGGACCTCTTCCACCAGCCCGGCCAGGATCGAGGCCGATTCCAGCAGTTGCGCATCGCCGGTGCGCTGTGCATTGGCGTTGGTGCTGGACACGGCAATGATGAGTTCGCCGACCAGATCGATCATGCGATCGAGCTTGTCGGCATCCACGCGGATCGAGCGCGCATCGTTGTTGCGCCCGCCGGCGTCAGGCGCATTGCGGGCCGGCGCCGAAGCGGCATTTGCCGCATTGGGCACGGCCGCAAGCGCGCCGGCCGGTGTTGCGGCAAGCACCGGCTCGCTGACCAGCAGCGTGGCGGCATCGGTCGGTGCAGGCACTGCGGCGATGTCCAGGTCGCAATCGTCGCGGACGAATTCGAACACGTCTTCGATCGCGGCGCGGTCGGCGTCGCTGCGCAGCAGGATCTGGAAGCCGAGGTAATTGGCTTCCGGGTCGAGGTCTTCAAACCGTGGCAACTGGCTGTAGTCGGTACCGATCGATTCCACCGAGCCCAGGCCACGCAGATTGCGGATCAGCTTGAGCGGCGAGTTGCCGAAGCGCAGGGCATCGGCGAAGAGTTTGAGCGAGATGCGCCAGTAACCGCTCTGTTTTTCGGGCGTACTGTGCTGGATGGCGGCGGCGGTGACGCCGCAGGCGCTGCCTTGCAGGTAGGTCTGCAATTGCGCCAGCAGCGGTTCGGCTTCGGCAGCCAGCGCATCGGCATCGGCATGGCTGGGGTCGGCGGCGGTCTCCACCAACGCGTGGATATGATCGCAGCACACCAGCAGCAGCCCGATCAGTTCCGAGCTCAACACGAGCGCGTCCTCGCGCACCAGATCGAGCACGCTTTCCACCACATGGGTAAAGCCGACCAGCTGCGGCAGATCGAACAAACCGCCCGACCCCTTGATGGTGTGCGCGGCGCGGAAGATCGCATTGACCGCATCCGGCGAGGAGGCGCCACGCTCGGCTTCGAGCAGGTGCCGTTCCATGTCTTCGAGCAGGTCCCGGCTCTCGGCCAGGAAGGTCTGCATCAGTTGGTTCATGTCCATGCGCGCGTCACCAGTCCGTTAGTGAATGTGTTCGCCGAGGCCGGCAACCGCATGCGGATACAGCGCTTCGAGCAGGCCGAGCAGTTCGATCACATCGACTACCGCACGGCTGGAATCGGTCAGCGAAAATGGCCGTCCATCGGCCTGGATCGCCTGCTTGGTGGCCAGCAACAATTGCAGGCCGGTGGTGTCGATTTCGCTCACCGCCGCCAGATCCAGATGCACGCCACCCGGATGCGCCAACGCCGGCTGCAACAGCGGCTTGAGTTCGGCAGCGCGGCGAATGGTCATCTCGCCCTCAAGGGCAAGCGTCAGCGGCGCGGGCAGGTCGGGAGATGGAGTGTTCATTGGTGCCTCAAGCGATGGCGCACGTTGGGTGCGATGACGCGGGGGAGAAGGGCGCGGTGACATGGAACTGCGTATGGGTCTGCACGCAGGGTCATGCCGGTCTATGCAGGTATCGGCGCCTCGCTGGAATATTTAGGACAAATTCAGCCGAATGACGGAAATGCGAAATCATCGGCAGTTTTTGAATTAACTGCTCAGCTTTGTCGCAACCAGACTCATAAGGCGTTTGTCCCGGACAGTCCCCTGGACAAGGCACGCGTGTCTAGACGCACGGCAGGGCAGTGCACTTAGCAAGGGCAAGGGTTGCGAGCCCGTTGCGGGTGATGCAGATGGGCGCGATATCGGAACAGGCGCGCGCGCACGTCATGCAAACGGTGGCGCTTGCCGGCCTGCATGGTGCCCGGTGTTGTTGAGTCTGTTTGCAACGCCGTCAAACGCAGCGTTGCGCTTCAGCCCGGTGCCAGCGCAGCCATCAAACCGCGTGCGGCATTGAACCGATCCGCTCCTTCGGGCAGCGGCAGCTTGATGCGCAGTTTGTCCGGGCCATCCATGGTGTAGAGCTTGGGCTGCTTCTGGATCATCTGGATGATGGTCATCGGGTCGATCGACGGCTTGGCCTCGAACACCAGACGCCCGCCATTTTCGCCAAGATCCAGCTTGCGGATACCCAGCGCGTTGGCCTGCAGCTTGAGCTCGGCAATGGCGAACAGGTGCTTGACCGGGTCGGGCAGCAAGCCGAAGCGGTCGATCATCTCCACCTGCAATTCGCGCAACGCATCGGGGTCGCGCGCACTGGAAATGCGCTTGTACAACGTCAGCCGCGTATGCACGTCGGGCAGGTAATCCTCGGGAATCAGCGAGGCCACGTGCAGCTCCACCTCGGCGCCACGCGCCTCTTCGCCGGCATCCAGGTCGGGCAGCTTGCCCTGGCGGATGCTGCGTACCGCGCGCTCCAGCAGCTCGGTGTACAGGCTGAAACCGACCTCGGCCATCTGGCCGCTCTGGTCTTCGCCGAGCAATTCGCCGGCGCCGCGGATTTCAAGATCGTGCGTGGCCAGCGTAAAGCCCGCGCCCAGCTCGTCCATCGAGGCGATGGCTTCCAGGCGTTTTTCCGCATCGGAGGTCATCGAGCGCCGGTCCGGCACCACCAGGTACGCATAGGCGCGGTGATGCGAACGGCCGACGCGGCCGCGCAGCTGATGCAACTGCGCAAGACCGAAGCGGTCGGCGCGGTTGATGATGATGGTGTTGGCATTGGGGATGTCGATGCCCGATTCGATGATCGTGGTCGACAACAGCACGTTGAAGCGCTGCTTCTGGAAATCCAGCATCACCCGTTCCAGCTCGCGTTCGGGCATCTGCCCGTGCGCGATACCGATGCGCGCCTCCGGCACCAGTTCGGACAACTCGCGCTGCATGCGTACGATGCTTTCCACATCGTTGTGCAGGAAGTACAGCTGCCCGCCGCGGCTCAGCTCGCGCTGGAATGCCTCGCGCAGCAGGGTGTTGTCCCAGGCGGTGATAAAGGTCTGCACTGCCAGCCGGTTCGGCGGCGGGGTGGCGATGATGGAGAGATCGCGCAAGCCGGCCATGGCCATATTGAGCGTGCGCGGGATGGGCGTTGCGGTGAGCGTGAGCAGATGCACGTTGGCGCGCATCGCCTTGAGCGCTTCTTTTTGCCGCACACCGAAGCGTTGTTCCTCGTCGACCACCACCAGGCCCAGATCCTTGAACTTCACATCGGGCTGCAACAAGCGGTGCGTGCCGATGATGACGTCGATGTCGCCGCTGGCGACCTTCTCCAGCTCGGCCTTGATTTCCTTGGTGCTCTTGAAGCGCGACAGCACTTCCACCTTCATCGGGTAGTCGGCGAAGCGGTCGCGGAAATTGCGGTAATGCTGTTCGGCCAGCAAGGTGGTCGGCACCAAGACGGCGACCTGCTTGCCGGCGCTGGCGGCGGCAAAGGCGGCGCGCACGGCCACTTCGGTCTTGCCGAAGCCGACATCGCCGCAGACCACGCGGTCCATCGGCTGGCTGCTGCCCAGGTCGCGCAGCGTCGCATCGATGGCCGCCAGCTGGTCGGCGGTTTCCTCGAACGGAAAGCCGGCCGCGAACGGCTCGTACATCGCCCGGTCCACCTGCAAGGCCAGACCGGCGCGCGCGCGGCGGCGGGCCTGGATTTCCAGTAACTCGGCTGCCACGTCGCGGACCTTTTCGGCGGCCTTGCGCTTGGCCTTGGTCCATTGCTCGCCGCCCAGCGAATGCAGCGGCGCGGTTTCGGCCGAGGCACCGGAATAGCGGCTGATCAGGTGCAGCTGCGCCACCGGCACGTAGAGCCGGTCGCCCTTGGCGTATTCGATTTCCAGGAACTCGCCGGGCATGCCGCCGGCGTCGAGCACGATCAGCCCGCGGTAGCGGCCCACACCGTGATCTTCGTGCACGATCGGCGCGCCTTCGGACAGTTCGCCCAGGTCGCGGATGATCGCTTCCGGCTCACGCCCGACCCGGCGCGTGCGGCGCGGCTGGTTGGCCCGCTCGGGAAACAGCTGGCGCTCGGTCAGCACCGCAATCTGCGGTTCGTCCAGCGCAAAGCCGTCTTCCAGCGCTGCCACGGTGATGCCGAAACGCAGTTTGGGCGCCGCCAGGAAAGCCGGCACATCGGTCACGACATCCGGTTTGAGCTGGGCGGCGGCCAGCACTTCCATCAGCGCTTCGCGGCGGCCGGCCGAATCGGCGGCAACCAGCACACGGCCCGGGTAATGGCCAAGGAACGACGCCAGCGCCTGGCCGGCCGGCGCGTCCTTTGCGGCAACCGGCAGCGGCGGCAACGGTTGCTCGCCGAGCGCGGCGGCCTCGTCGATGCGCGCGTGGTCGCTGGCCCACACCTCGATACGCGCCAGCTTGTTGAGCCGCTCGCGCAATGCGTCTGGCGATTGATACAGCTCGTCCGGCGGCAGCAGCGGGCGTTCCACATCGTGGCGGCGCTGCTCGTAGCGATTCTGCGCCTGCGCCCAGAACGCATCGGCTGCGTTGGACACGCCGGTGGCAACCAGCGGCAACACGCGCTTGTCCAGATAATCGAACAAGGTGGCGGTCTTGCTGAAGAACATCGGCAGGTAATACTCGACGCCCGACGGCGCCAGGCCCGATTTCAGATCCTGATACAGCGCGCTGCGGCGGGTATCCACGTCGAAACGTTCGCGCAGGCAGGCCAGCACCCGCTCGATGCTGGCATCGTCCATCGGCACTTCGCGGCCGGGCAGCAGTTTGACGGCATCGACCTTGTCCAGCGAGCGCTGCGATTCGGGGTCGAAGACGCGGATCGAGTCGATATCCTCGTCCAGCAGCTCCACCCGCAACGGCGTGGATTCACCCATCGGAAACACATCGAGCAAGCCGCCGCGCACGGCAAAATCGCCCGGGTCCATCACCTGCGGCACGTTGCGGTAACCGGCGCTTTCCAGTCGGCGTTTTTCCGCATCCAGATCCAGCCGCTGCCCGACCTTCAGATCGAAACTGCCGCCGACGATGTAGCTCAGCGGTGCCAGCTGCTGCATCAGCGTCTGCACCGGCACGATCACCACGCCACGGGTCAGGCCGGGCAGGCGGTGCAGGGCGGCCAGGCGCTGGCTGATGATTTCCGGGTGCGGGCTGAACTGGTCGTAGGGCAGGGTCTCCCAATCGGGGAACGGCACTACCGGCAGCGTCGCATGCTCGCCGAGCAAGGCATGCAGATCCGCCTCGATCTGATGCGCGCTCTGGTTGTCGCGTGCGATCACCAGCAGCGGACCGGTATGCGCCTCGGCGGCCCGCGCGATCGACCAGGCCAGCGCAGTCGGCGAAGACGGAGCGCGCCAATAGGCGCGGAGCTGGCCGGACTTGGGCAGCGGCGGAGAGGGGAAAGTGGTTGGCGACGGCATCAGCCGGCGATTTTATCAGAGCGACCGCTGCGGCCGGTCCATCCGGCGTGAAACCCGGCCCCGGCCGCCTGCGCGCAAGCGCGCCGCAGAGCCCCGCCTTACGTATCGACATGCTTGTACCGGGCAACCCCTGGCAAGCAACCGGTTGGACCAGATGCAGGCGGGAGCGCAGTCGAAAGCCTAGTCAAAATCCCGGTCGGTCGAGAGCGCGGTGCCCTCACCGCTTGCGGGACACGCCGCAAGTACGTCCCTGTAGGCTCGGTGGCGGCATCCATGCCGCCACACGGTCCCGCAAGCGGCGAGGGCACCGCACCAGACAGTTGGTCGGCGGTTTTCTTGAAGGCGTGTTGTTCGGCCTGCGGTGGCAGGCGGGACGTTTTCAGGTTGCGCGTTAAAAAGCCTGTCTGTTGCTCGGCTTGCGGTGGGAAGGTGGTGGGAAGCCGGTCGACGCACACGGATCCAACCAGCGCATGTCATGCCTTGCTCTTAAATTAGGCACACCGACCATCTCGACGGGTCCTTGCCCGCCCACCGTCGCGTAAGAGCCTCCATGGACGGATTCACGGCGTGTCCTGCGATGGTGGGCGGGCAAGGGCCCGGCAGCCAAGCCGCAGATCAACCGCTCCAAGCCGCTTCACGAATCCCAAATCCCGAATCCCCAATCCCAGCCCCTCAGGCATCCAGCTCGAGCACCATGCGCACCAGCTCCGGCGAATCCGGATGCGCCTGCGGCTTGAAGCCCAGCGATTCGGCCAGCTGCAGCATCGGCACGTTGCTTTGCAGCACGTCGCCAAACAGGCAGTCCAGATACTTGCGGCGCGCCCACTTCACCAGTTTGCGCATCAATTGCCGGCCCAGGCCCTGGCCGGCGACGAAGCTGCTGACCAGGATGGTGTATTCGGCCTGGCGGGTGCCGGGCACCAGCGCCGCACGCGCCACTGCGCCCACCAGGGCTTCGCCCGGGGGCAACTGCTCGGCGGCGACCAGCACGATCTCGGTCTTGGGATTGGGATGGGTCAGGCGCTGCACCATCTCCGGGGTGATTTCGGCGGAGGAGCGCACGAAGCGCGCGCGGATTTCCTCCGGTCCCAGCAGGCTGAAAGCCCCCTGCAGCGGCGGGCCGTCCTCGGGACGGATCGGGCGGAGCAGAAGGGTGCGGCCATTGGGCAGGCTGAAGTTTTCATGCCAGGGGGGCATGCGATTGCGAATGGCCATGACCGGTGTTCCTTAAAGATCGGAAGATTCTGGCACCAGCCCGGCGCGCAACCGTGAATGAATCCGGTGCGCCGCAGAGGGCCAACAGGGGGTGGCAGTGCTTCCCACGCAACTGTAACGAGCCGAGCCGTGAGCCAGTCGTGAGAGTGTCGGGACAGGCGCTGGCCCGGTGCGGTCAATCCACGTCCGGGCGGCGACGCGGCAACCGGCGATTCTGCGCGCCATCCCGGCGGCCGGGCGATCAGTCCGGAACAGCCCGCGCTGGCATGCAGCGCATGCCGCGAGTCGGCACCAGGGGCCTGGCGTGGTGACAGTCAGCGGCCTGCCGACGCATGCCGTCCCGCTGCGGCCGCCACGGCCACGGCGACGGCTGGCGGCGGATCAGGCGTCCTGCCGCAGCCACTCCAGCCGGGTCGAGGCGCCGGGTTCGCCCAGGTGCTTCTTCAGCACCGGCAAGGCCGGCGCCAGCACCTGGTCGAACTGCCAGGGCGCGTTGACGATCAACAGCCCGCTGCCGGTCAGGCGCAGCGGCGAGTCGTCCGGGCGTACCTGCAGCTCGGCCACCAGCACCGACTTGGCCGGCAGCGTGGCGGCCTTGCGCATGAACGGCTGCAGACTGCGGCGCAGCTTGATCGGGTACCAGACCATGCAGATCGCCTGCGGCCAGCGTGCCAGTGCCTCGCGCACGCTGTGGATGATCTGCTGGTACTCGGCTTCCTGCGACTCGTAGGGCGGGTCGATCAGCACCAGCCCACGGCCGATCCTGGCGTCGCCGGCACGCGGCGGCAAAAACGCGCGGATGGCGGCATAGCCATCGCCGGCATGCACGCGCACGCGGCTGTCCTTGGCGAACAGGCCCTTGAGCGCCTGAGCCTCGTCCGGCTGCAACTCGCAGAACGCCATGCGGTCCTGTTCGCGCAGGGCCTGGGCGGCCAGCAGCGGCGAGCCGGGGTAATGATTGAGCTGGATGCCGGCCGTGGGGCGCGCCGGCTTCTGTCCGGGCGTGGCGGGGCGGGCAACGCTCTGGTTGTCGGCCTGCACGGCGCGCAGGTAGCGTTCGACCACTTCAGGCAAGGTGGATTCGGCCATCAGTCGCATCACGCCGTCATCGGCCTCGTTGGTCTTGCGGCTTTCTTCGCCGCCGAGTTGGTAGCGGCCGCGCCCGGCGTGGGTGTCGAGCACGAAGAACGGCGTGTCCTTGCGCTTGAGGGTGTCGATCAGCGCCAGCAAGGCGATGTGCTTGAGCACGTCGGCATGGTTGCCGGCATGGAAGGCGTGGCGATAGTTCATCCGGGAAGTGTAGAGCGTGCGCGGCCCTTTGCGCTGCGCGCTGGTATGCGGTGTGGTGGGATGTACCGGCGGCGTGGCCGTGAGGGCGGCACGCCAGGATGGCGGCGCCGCCCCGGCCATCTGTCGCCAAAGCCTGCGGGCTTCTACGGCCTGGCCGCACGCGCGCTATTGGCCGCACCGGCATGCGGCTATGCTGCGCGCCATGTCCGACACTTCCGTCCGCGTGCTCGTCGTCGAAGACGAAGCCGCCATTGCCGATACCGTGCTCTACGCGTTGCGCAGCGAAGGCTATGCGGCCGAGCATTGCCTGCTGGGCCGCGAGGCACTGGCGCGGCTGCGTGCCGACCCGGCCGATCTGGTGGTGCTGGATGTCGGCCTGCCGGACATCAACGGCTTCGAGGTCTGCCGCACCCTGCGCAGTTTCAGCGAGGTGCCGGTGATCTTCCTGACCGCGCGCAACGACGAGATCGACCGCGTGCTCGGGCTGGAACTGGGCGCCGACGACTACATGGCCAAACCGTTCTCCCCGCGTGAGCTGGTGGCGCGGGTGCGCGCACGCCTGCGTCGCCGCAGCGTGGCGGCAGTGGCCGAACCGGGCTGGCAGCCGCATGGCGCATTCGCGATCGACCGCGAAGGCAGCCGCATCCGCTATGGCGATGCCTTGTTGCCGCTGACCCGTTACGAATACGCGCTGCTGGCCGCGTTGCTGCAACGGCCCGGTGCGATCCTGAGCCGGGCGCAGTTGATGGATCGCGGCTGGGATGCCAGCGCCGACAGCGCCGATCGCACCGTCGATACCCATATCAAGACGCTGCGCGGCAAGCTGCGCCTGGCCGGCGTGCCGGCCGACCCGATCCGCACCCACCGTGGCCTTGGCTACGCACTGGAGCTGTAGGCGATGGGCCGGTCTGCGCGTGCTGGGTTGAGCGGAGCGGCGCGCTGACATGCGGCTAGGTCTCAAGCTGTTTCTGGGGTTTTTCCTGATCGTGGGCCTGGCCGCGTTCTTCGTGATGCGGGTGTTCGTCAACGAGGTCAAACCCGGCGTGCGCCAGGCGATGGAATCCACGTTGGTGGATGCGGCCAACGTGCTGGCGGAAATGGCCAGCAGCGACCTGGCCGCAGGGCACATCGTCGACGGCCGTTTTGCGCGCAACCTGGCGCAGGCGCAGCAGCGCGAGCCCAAGGCCTGGGTGTGGCGCTTCCGCAAGAACCATGTGGATTACCGCGTCACCGTGACCGACGCGCGCGGCGTGGTGGTCTTCGACTCGCTGGGCCGCGACGTGGGCCGCGACAACTCGCGCTGGAACGATGTCTACCGCACCTTGCGTGGCGAATACGGCGCGCGTTCCAGCCCGGAACTCGATGGCGATCCGACCGCAACGGTGATGCATGTGGCTGCCCCGATCTACGCGCCCGACCAACCCGGCAAGTTGATCGGCGTGCTGACGCTTGCCCAGCCCAATCGCAGCATCGACCCGTTCATCGAAGCCAGCCAACGCAACATCCTGCAGCGCGGTGCCTGGTTGATCGGCATTTCCGCATTGATTGGCGTCCTGATGACGTGGTGGTTGATGCGCGGCATCGGCCGGCTCAACCGCTATGCGCAGGCCGTGAGCGCCGGCATCCCGGTGCCGCCGCCCAAACCGCGCGGCGATGAAATCGGCGACCTCGGTCAGGCGCTGGAAACCATGCGCCGCAAGCTGGAAGGCAAGGCCTACGTCGAGCATTACGTGCAGTCGCTGACGCATGAAATGAAAAGCCCGCTGGCGGCGATCCGTGGCGCATCGGAGCTGTTGACCGAACCGTTGCCGGAAGCCGATCGCCAGCATTTTGTTGCCAGCATTCGCGCGCAGGAACAACGGCTGACCGAAACCATCGACAAGCTGCTCGCGCTGGCCGAGGTGGAACAGCACGGCTGGCTGCAGACGCGCGAGCGCATTGCCGTGGCCGGCGTGCTGCAGGCGGCGTCGGAGGCAGTGGCGCCGCGCGCCACCGCGGCAGGCGTGCAACTGCAGGTTGCCGCGCTGCCCGATTCGGCCGGCGAGCAGTACGTATCCGGCGACGGGTTTCTACTGCGTCAGGCGTTGATCAATCTGCTGGAAAATGCAATTGCGTTTTCGCCCCAGGGCAGCAGCGTGCTGCTGCGTGCGCAGATGGACGCAGGGCAATGGCGGCTGTCGGTCGAAGACAGGGGCAGTGGTGTGCCCGATTACGCCATCGAACGCGTCTTCGAACGCTTTTACTCGCTGGCGCGCCCACAGACCGGGCAACGCAGTTCCGGCCTCGGCTTGCCCTTCGTGCGCGAGGTGGCGCGCCTGCACGGCGGCGATGCGGCGCTGGGCAATCGCGCCGGTGGCGGTGCGATTGCGACCCTGCGCTTGCCGATCGGCTAAGCGCAGCTGACACGACGCGAGCCTGGTCAGATGGGATGGCCAATGCGCAGGAGCCAGGAAGTGCACGTGCTACATGCTGATTGCACGCGCCGGCTGCGCAGTCGTCTTGGCAACCGCTGGTAGCGGCCTGGTCGAATTTCGTGCAGCAGTATCTCGCTGAGAGCAGCGGCCTCCCGGTGCGGAATGCGGCATGCACTAGTGCACATGCCGTATCCGTATCAGCCGCGCATCACCGCGCGCATCCGCAACGCGCTAATGCACCACGTCGGCGCCGATGACGTCCTTGGCAACCACTGACCAGGACAGCTTGCCAAACCCTTTGTTGCCCCACTCGGTGCCCCAGCTGTTCTCCACGATCAGCCCATCGCTGTCGTAACCCAGTGCAATCACCGCATGCCCGCCCAGGATCGGCGTCTTGATGTCGTAGTCGACCTGGTTGCTGGGTGTGAGGTCCTCGAAACCCTGCCGGACATAGAAGCCGATGGCGACCGGCGTGGACGCGGCCAGTGCAAGTTTGATCTGCTCGATCAGCGGTCGCCCGCCATTGCCATCGCCTGCATACAGCACGGTGTATTTGCGATAAGGCGTGGGGTTCCTGGCCGCGTTGGCGCGGTCGGCGGCGGTGGGCGGGTTCTTCCAGTTGTAGTCGCCCCACGAATAATGCTGTTCGGTGTCGATACCTTGCGCCAGTGCGACATCCAGTGGAGCTTCCAGCGTGGAGCCTTCATCGACACCGCCGTTGACCTGGCTGTAGAGATACATCGGCGCAAAGCGGGTTTGCGCCTGTTTGCTGGCGTTGGCATACCAACCGGTCAGGGTGTGCGCGGTGGCCCATGATGCGCAGGATCCCACCTGGCCTTGATCGCCCGGTGCGATCGCCCAGGCAGTCAGGTCCACCGATGCGGGAAGGGGTTTGGCCGCACTCGCGGATCCGAACAACGGGGTGACCGGCTGCATCAACGCAGATGGTTTCAAACCCATTCCGTGCATTGCCGCCTGCGCCGCAGCGGAGGACAAACTCAGGGCGGCGAGCACGCAAAGCGCAAGTGAACGTTGCTTGTTCATGGAAGGCAGACTCCAGATGAAAAGAGGGATGCAGTTGCGCGCACGTTTGAAACCACTGCCGGCAAGCTGGCACGCGGGTGGAATGGCACCAATGCGGTGCACGCAAGGGACGAGGAAGAACGACACAATCGGAAAGCCGTGAGCCAGACAACTCAGAACACGATTGGATGGCTTTGAAGTGCGTAACTGCGTGCCCATCCTTGCGCCTGGCGCGAACGGGCGCGGCGGTGATGCGAAGTGTCATCGGTGAAACGGAAGCGTACGGCGGGCCTGCGTTGCAGTTTTAGGGCTGGAAACCCGGATTTCCCGTGTGCGTCACAGTGTCGGCCGCCACCCGTGCAGAGGTGGCACTTCACATTCGCTTCAAATTGACCTCAAACCCCCGACACCGGCGCCTTGCACCCTGGCCATCTCCCAGAACGAGGATGGCCGATGAAATCCCTGAAACTGTTGTTGCGGTTCGCCACCATCGGCGGGCTGATCCTGTTGTTGCTGATTCCCTTGTTGCTGATTCGCGGCACCGTGCAGGATCGCGCGCAGTACCGCGACCAGGCGGTGGAGCGGGTGGCGCAGAGCAAGGCCGGCGAGCAGCAGTTCATCGCGCCGGTGCGGGTGCTGCCGTACACCGAAGACGTGCAGGTGACCGAGCCGGACGAGGAAGGCAAGCCACACAAGGTCTGGCGCAAGCGCGATGGGCAACTGCTGCAGACCCCGCGCACGCTCAACCTGAGCGGCGAGCTGACCCCGTCCGAGCGCAAGATCGGCCTGTTCCGCGTGCAGGTGTATTCCTGGAAGGCCAAGCTCAAGGCCGAATTCGACCCGTTCGAGTATCCGGCCGTGGCCGGGCGCAGCTATGGTCAGCCGCATCTGGCCGTGGGCATTTCGGACGTACGTGGCCTGGTCGGCACGCCAACGCTGCGGGTGGACGGCCGCACGCTTGCGCTGGAAAGCGGCGCTGGCGGCCTGGCATCGCGCTCGGCCGGCATTCACGCCGATCTGCAGCCCTTGGGCGATCCGCTGGCCGGCAAGCTGGTCGATGGCAATACGCTGGACATGGCATTCGTGCTGGATGGCACGCGCAGCCTGGCCATCGCGCCGATTGGCGACAACAACGAGATCGCTTTGCGCTCGGCCTGGCCGCACCCGCTGTTCGGTGGGCGCTTCCTGCCGAATGCGCCGACCATCGGCGAGCGCGGTTTCGATGCGAGCTGGTCGTTGTCCTCGCTGGCGACCGGTGCGCAAACGCAGCTGCAGTCGTCGCAGTCGTCGCTGGATACGCTGGAAGTGCGTCTGGTCGACCCGGTGGATGTGTATACCCAGGCCGATCGCGCCAGCAAGTACGGCATCCTGTTCGTCGTGCTGACCTTCGTGGCGTTCGTGCTGTTCGAACTGATCAAGCGCTTGCCGATCCATCCGTTGCAATACCTGCTGGTCGGCCTGGCGCTGGCGATCTTCTTCCTGCTGCTGCTGAGCCTTTCCGAGCACATCGCGTTCTGGCAGGCGTATCTGGTGTCGGCGGCGGCGTGCATCGGCCTGCAGTTCTTCTACCTGTCCGGTGTGTTGCGCAGCTGGGTGCGCGCTGCCGGGTTCTCGGTGATGCTGACGGCGTTGTATGGCGTGCTCTATAGCCTGCTGGTCTCCGAAGACAACGCGTTGCTGATGGGCTCGCTGCTGCTGTTCGGCATCCTGGCCAGCATCATGTGGGTGACGCGCAAGGTCGACTGGTACGAGCTTGGCAACAGCCTGCGCTGAGGTCGGCATGCGCGCACATGCACAGGTGTACCGGCGGGCGCAGCGTCTGTTGCCCGCCGGAATCGACACGGTGGCGCTGCTTCCCGCAGCGCCACTACCGCAATGGGAATGCTCGCCGCTGTCGGCATTGCCGCTGGCGCGCGAGGGCCGCCGTGGTGTGATCGGCCTGCGCCTGCATGCGCGCACCGCGCAGGCATTGCGCGTGGATGGGTGCGGGTTTTTGCAGGCGGCGCGGCGGCAGGCGCCTTCAGCGGACGCAGCGGTTCGTGGCTACGGGCCGTGGCAGCGCTTGAGCAACGGCAGTTACTGGGCGCGCAGCGTCGATGCGCTGCTCGGGGTGCTGGTGGCCCAGGACGACGCGGCGGTGTGGCTGATGTGGCAGCAGCCCGACAACGCCACCCAAGACCACGGCGGCTGGCTGCGTTGAGCCGTGGCAGCGCAGCAGCGCGACGCGGCCTGGCTTACCATGGCCGCATGACCGGCACCTCCCTGATGGTTGAGACAGTTCACGGCAACGCGGTGTTGCCGTATCTGGATGCGGTGGCGCAGCTGCGCATCGCGGTGTTCCGCGCATGGCCATACCTGTACGACGGCGATGCCGGCTACGAGCGCGATTATCTGGCCGCCTATGCCGCTTCGCCCGACAGCGTCTTCGTGCTGGCGCGCGATGGCGAGGCTGTCATCGGCGCTTCCACCGGCCTGCCGCTGCTCGACGACAGCGAGGCCTTCCATGCGCCGTTTCGCGCCTGCGGCATCGACCCGGCCAGCGTGTTCTATTTTGGCGAGTCGGTGTTGTTGCCGGCATATCGCGGGCAGGGTATCGGCCACGCCTTCTTCGACCGTCGCGAGGCGCATGCCCGCGCATTGGGCCGCTTTGCGCGCACCGCGTTCTGTTCGGTGGAGCGCACAGCGGACGACCCGCGCAAGCCTGCCGACTATCGGCCCAACGATGCGTTCTGGCGCAAGCGCGGCTACGCGCCGCAGCCGGGCATGCAGGTGCGGCTGGAGTGGGCGGAGTTGCAACACGGGCAGATCGACCACAGCTTGAGTGTGTGGACGCGTGCGCTGAACCCTTGAGCGTGGCGTAGCCGATCATGGTGGTGTGCACCATTGCCTCACTCCAGCGCCGTTAGAGGAATCTTGCCGATGAATGCTCCCCTCACCGTTGCCGTTGCCAGATATCCGATCGGCAAACCCGCGGATTTTGCCGCCTTCGCGGCGCGCATGTCGGCCCTGATCGGCGAGGCCGCGGTTGCCGGCGCGCGGGTGGCGGTGCTGCCGGAATATCTGTCGCTGGAGCTGGCGGCCAGCTTCGGCACGCAGGTGTCGGCCGGCCTGCCGGAGTCGTTGGCGGCCATCCAGACGCTGCGCGCTGCCTGGTTGGAGCTGTTTGCCGGCCTGGCGCGGCAGCACCGCTTGCATGTGATTGCCGGCAGTTTTCTGCTGGATCTGGGGCAGGGGCGCTACCGCAATCGCAGTGACTGGTTCGCGCCCGATGGCGGCCATGGTTGGCAGGACAAGCTGCAACTGACCGGCTTCGAAAAGGCGACCGGGCTGATCGAGCCGGGCGATGCGTTGAAGGTATTCGACCTGGATGGGGTACGTGCGGCGATTGCGATCTGCTACGACAGCGAATTTCCGTTGCCGGTACGTGCCCAGTACGAAGCCGGCGCGCGCCTGTTGATCGTGCCCAGTTGCACCGACACTGCCGCCGGCGCCACCCGGGTGCGGGTCGGGTGTCTGGCGCGGGCATTGGAAAACCGCATGTTCGTCGCGCAATCGGTCACCGCCGGCGAGGCGCCCTGGAGCCCGGCGCTGGACGTCAACACCGGCGAGGCGGCGGTGTTTGCGCCGATGGATGTGGGATTCCCCGCCGACGGCGTACTGGCGCAAACCGACGCCGACGCCGTCTGGGCATATGCCGCGCTGGACTTCGATGCGTTCGAGGCCAGCCGCGCGCACGCGCAGGTGGCCAACGACCGCGACTGGCCGGGCCAGTTGGCGC
This sequence comes from Xanthomonas sp. 10-10, assembly GCF_040182365.1. Taxonomy (NCBI): domain Bacteria; kingdom Pseudomonadati; phylum Pseudomonadota; class Gammaproteobacteria; order Lysobacterales; family Lysobacteraceae; genus Xanthomonas; species Xanthomonas sp. 10-10. Next base: position 3,351,481 of record NZ_CP144460.1, on the reverse strand, counting down.
CGCAAGTGGCGCGTGCCAAGCTGGCCGCGTTCGATTGACCAAGCACGATTGATTGCGACCTGCAGTGTGCGCAGGCGCGGCGGCTGCAGACGCGACGGGGGCCTTGGCCCCTGCCTCCGTCGGCCGCGACCGCGCAGCCATCTGCACAGGTGTTCAATCGCCCAGCCTTGCAATACCACCCACCAGGTTCCCATGCTCAAGAAAACCCTGATTCCGCACAGCGTCCGGCTGGAGTTCGCACCCGGCGCGCTGGTGCACAGCAATCTGTCCGGCGCGGCGTTCACCGACGACTGGCTGTGGGTGGCTGGCGACGAAGCCTGCGCGGTGGATCGCCTGCGCAAGCTGCAGCCCGGCCAGCGCGAGACGCTGCGCTTCGGGCAGGGCCAGAGCTTCCCGCTGGCCGAGCTGCTGGATCTTCCGGGCGAGGCCGCCGAGGAGGCCGACCTGGAAGGCATGGGCCTGTCGGACGGCTATCTGTGGGTGATCGGCTCGCATGGTTTGAAGCGCAAGAACGCCAAGCCCGGCCGCGACGACGCCGACAACGCCAAGCGCCTGACCAAACTCAAGCTCGACGCCAACCGCCGTCTGCTGGCCTGCCTGCCGATCGAGCGCGATGCCGACGGCACTCCGCGCCTGGTGCGCGAAGCGGCCGACGGCCGCCGCGCGCTGCGGCTCAAGGGCGACGCCAAGCACAACCAGCTCACCGAGCTGCTGGCCGACGACGCGCATTTCGGCCCGTTCCTGAAGATTCCCGGCAAGGACAACGGCTTCGATATCGAAGGCATCGTGGCCGACGGCAAGCGCCTGCTGCTGGGCCTGCGCGGACCGGTGCTGCGTGGCTGGTCGGCGCTGCTGGAAATCCAGGTGGAGGCGCATGGCGACCATCTGCGCCTGGCGCCGCTGGACGAGGACGGCACACTGCTGCGCAAACACTTTTTGCAACTAGGCGGGCTGGGTATCCGCGATCTGCATTATTCCGGCGACGATCTGTACCTGCTGGCCGGCCCCACGATGGTGTTGAACGGCGAGATCCGCCTGTTCAAGTGGCCGGATGCACGCACCGTGCTGGCTGCCAACCGCGAAGCGGTGCGCTTTCAGCATGCACTGCTGGAATCGGCGGTGCTGCCGCATGGCACCGACAGCGACCGCGCCGAGGCCATCTGCAATCTGCCGCCGCAGCTGGCCGGCAAGGTCCCCAGCTGGCTGGTGTTGTACGACGCGCCCGGCCCGGCGCGCAGCGATGGCGAATGCGTGGTGTACGGCGACCTGTTGCGCAATCGCTAAGCCATGCCGACGCGCCGGCTGCAGCCTCCGTGGTGCAGCCGGCGGGTGGATCTGCAACCGCCCTGGTCGCAGCGCAGATGCGCGCGGCTGAAGGCGCTGCGCGGCAGGGTGCGGGCGTGCCGGCAGCGCCGGCCAGGGTCCCGCAGGGCCGATGCGCCCCCGACATCACTGCCGTAGCGTCCGGCCGGGCAGGGCCACGCTGCGCAAGGTAAAATCGGCGCACTCCCGTTTCGCCGAGCGTTCCATGACCTGCCGCACCCGCTTTGCTCCCAGCCCCACCGGTTACCTGCACATCGGCGGCGCCCGCACCGCCCTGTATTGCTGGCTGGAGGCGCGCCACCGCGGCGGGCAGTTCGTGCTGCGCATCGAAGACACCGACCGCGAACGCAGCACCCAGGCGGCCATCGACGCCATCCTGGAGGCGATGGACTGGCTGGGTCTGGGCTATGACGAAGGCCCGATCTACCAGACCCAGCGCATCGCCCGTTACCAGGAGGTGGCCGAGCAATTGCTGGCACAGGGCAAGGCCTATTACGCCTACGAAACCCGCGAAGAGCTCGACGCCATGCGTGAGGCCGCGATGGCCAGGCAGGAAAAGCCGCGCTACAACGGCGCCGCGCGCGAGCAGCAGCTGCCGTATCGGGACGACCCGAACCGGGTGATCCGCTTCAAGAATCCGCTCGGCGGCACGGTGGTGTTCGACGACCTGATCAAGGGCCGCATCGAGATCGCCAACAGCGAGCTCGACGACATGGTGATCTTCCGCCCGGATGGCTTTCCCACCTACAACTTCGCGGTGGTGGTGGACGATTGGGACATGGGCATCACCGAGGTGATCCGCGGCGACGACCACATCAACAACACCCCGCGCCAGATCAACATCTATGAAGCGCTGGGCGCGCCGGTGCCCAAGTTCGCGCACATGCCGATGATCCTGGACGAGCAGGGCGCCAAGCTGTCCAAGCGCACCGGCGCGGCGGACGTGATGCAGTACAAGGACGCCGGTTATCTGCCGCATGCGCTGATCAACTACCTGGCCCGTCTGGGCTGGTCGCATGGCGACCAGGAGTTGTTCACCCGGCAGGAGCTGCTGGACCTGTTCGACGTCACCGACGTCAATTCCAAGGCGGCGCGCCTGGATATGGCCAAGCTCGGCTGGGTCAACCAGCATTATCTGAAGACCGACGACCCGGCCAGCATCGCGCCGCAGCTGGAATATCAGCTCGCCAAGCTCGGCCTGGACATCGCCGCCGGCCCTGCCGCGGCCGATGTGGTGGTGGCGCTGCGCGAGCGCGTGCAGACCCTGAAGGAAATGGCCGAAAAGGCCGTGGTCTGGTACCAGCCGCTGGAAACGTACGACGAAGCGGCGGTGATCAAGCACCTGAAACTGGGTGCGGAAGTGCCGTTGGGCAAGGCGCGCGAGATGCTGGCTGCGCTGAGCGAGTGGAGTGTGGAGAGCGTGTCGGCCGCTCTGCACGCCGCCGCCGAGGCGCTGGAACTGGGCATGGGCAAGGTCGCCCAGCCGCTGCGTGTGGCCATCACCGGCACCCAGGTCAGCCCGGACATTTCGCAGACGGTGTACCTGGCCGGTCGCGAGGGTGCCTTGAAACGCATCGATGCGGCACTCATCAAGATAGGAGCGGCCTGACGCCGGAGCCTGTATGACCAAGCACACGCACACCCGAACGCACGACCAAGAGCACGCCTGCACGGCCCCGCATCACCACGTCGACGATGCCAACAGCTTCGTGCGCGCGGTGGAGCGCGCCTGCAGCGAACGCGGCCTGCGGTTGACGCCGATCCGCGCCAACGTGCTGCGGCTGATCGCCGATGCCGGCAAACCGGTGAAGGCCTACGAATTGCTGGACTGGGTGCGCGAAGGCAAGGGCGTGGGCGCAGATGCCCCGCCCACGGTGTACCGCGCGCTGGACTTCCTGATGGCGAATGGCTTTGTGCACAAGCTCGAGTCGGTCAATGCCTTCGTCGCCTGCCACCACCCCAACAGCGCCCAGCACTCGGTGCCGTTCCTGATCTGCGACCGCTGCCATAGCGCGGTGGAGCTGGAAGACCGCGACGTGGTGGCGCAACTGGAAGCGCGCGCCAAGGCGCTGGGCTTCCAGCCGCAGGCGCAGACGCTGGAAGTGCACGGCCTGTGCGCCAAGTGCGCGGTGGCGGGTTGATTGTTGTGAATCGAACCGCTGCCAGCGGTTCGGGTTAGCCACCTCGCGCAAGACGGTAACCCAAGCGCCCCTCGCTGCAGGGGCAGCTTGGGCGCGATGGGGCTTTCCCGGTGTTATTTCGGCGCGGGTACGCAGAACGCGCGCGCGCTCGTCCGCATCGTCCGCCGCCGCTCAGTCTCCGCAGGGAATGCGGGCTCCTCGTAGGAGCGGCCTTGGCCGCGACAAGGCGTGCACGCAGTGCATCAACGTCGCAGCGCACAGCTGTCGTTTCGAACCCATCCGGCAATGCATCACTATGCAGCGAAGCTCTGCCAGCAGCGCACATGGCATTGCATTGAGCATGGCGTGCGGCTCCGCCTCCTTCAGCTAATGGCACGCACCACCAGCACGTGCGGTTCGGTCGAAACTGTTTGCGCTGTCGTCCCGCACTCTGCGTCTCTCATGCGCGCAAAGGAAGCACATCACAGTGCACAGTGCGCACGTCGAAGGCCGGCAACGCACTGCCATCGATGCGCTCGACCACGTAATGCCGCCCGGTGCACGGAATCGTCGTCGATTCGATAAACCAGTGAAGTCGTGAATCACCACAGCACGTCATCCACCAAACCGCCTCCCCGTGCACGCATCCGCAACACTCAGGCCGTCGCCGGCTTACACGCATACCCCGCCAGAAAAAGATCCACCGCGCGCCGCGTTGCATCGCACAGATACTGCGGGGAAGGATCCTTGAGTGCGCCGAACAGGCATGGCATCAAGGTGTCGGCCTGCAGCAGGCCGCCGAATTGCCGGGAGGCATCGACCGAGTCGGCGTGCCGTAACAAACCCTTGTCCATCTGCTTGCGCAGGTACTGAGCCACACGCTGCATGCCTTCTTCGGGGCCGCTGTTGTAGAACAGCGCGCCGACGTCCGAGCGCCCGGACACGCCAATGATGGTCTGCCAGATGGTGATGGAGGTGGGCGCGCACAGGAAGGTGAGGATGTCCCGGCCAAAAGCATGCAGCGCCTGCTCCACTGGCGCGTCGGTGCTTTCCAGCGTCGCGATCAACGGATCGATATAGCTGTCGGCCATGGCGGTGGCCACCGCGATGAACAGTTCTTCCTTGGACGGGAAATAGCCGTAGAGCGTGCGCTTGGAGCCGCCGACCCGGGTGGCGATCTGCGACATCGAGGCGCCTTCGAAGCCCAGTTCGAGGAACACCTCGCTGGCCGCCTGGACGATGGCGTCGCGTTTTTCTTCGGTTCTGACCCGCATCAACTCACTCCACTTTTGAAGTTTAAGTATACCGATTGGGCAGAAATGCTTGACGGCTACGGACACGCTTATTAGGATACCGAACCGTACCGTTTAGATTTCACCCTTACTGTCCCTCCGGAGACATCCTCGTGCGTTCTCATGCTTCGTTCCGCCTGCCGCTGCTCGCCGTTGTCGTCACCGCCCTGCTGAGTGCCTGCGGCAGCCCGCCGGGCGGACCGCCACCGGAAGAGGGCACGCCGGAGATGGCCGTGCTGACCGTCCAGCAGCAGCCGGTGTCGCTGACCACCGCGCTGCCGGGGCGTACCGTGCCGTACCTGATTGCCGAAATCCGCCCGCAGGTCGGCGGCATCGTGCAGTCGCGCCAGTTCACCGAGGGCGGCAACGTCAAGGCCGGACAGACGCTGTACCAGATCGATCCGGCGACCTACCGCGCCAGCTATGCCAGCGCCCAGGCCACCCTGGCCAAGGCGCAGGCCAATCTGCGCACCGCCAGGCTCAAGGCCGAGCGCTACACCGAGCTGGCGCAGATCAAGGCGATCAGCCAGCAGGAAGGCGACGACACCGCTGCGGCGCTGGGCCAGGCCGAAGCCGATGTGGCTGCCGGCAAGGCCAGCGTGGAGACCGCCCGGATCAATCTGGCCTTCGCCCGCCTGGACGCGCCGATCTCCGGCCGCATCGGCCGCTCCAGCGTGACGCCGGGCGCGTTGGTGACCGCCAACCAGTCCACTGCACTGACCACCATCCAGCAGCTGGACCCGATCTACATCGACGTCACCCAGCCCAGCGCGGCGGTATTGCGGCTGAAGCAGGCGATGGCGCGCGGCGACCTTGAGAAGGCCGGCGAGGGCGCGGCCAAGGTCTCGCTGCTGCTGGAAGACGGCAGCGCCTATCCGTTGCAGGGCCAGCTGGCGTTCTCCGATGTCACCGTCGATCAGAACACCGGCTCGATCACCTTGCGCGCGGTGTTCCCGAACCCGAACGCCGATCTGCTGCCGGGCATGTATGTGCGCGCGGTGCTGCAGGAGGGCGTCAAGCAACATGGCCTGCTGGTGCCGCAGCAGGCGGTCTCGCGCAATGGTGCCGGCAAGCCGACCGCATTCGTGGTGGGCGCCGACCACAAGCTGCAGTTGCGTGTGCTGGAGACCGACCGTGAAGTCGGCGACCAGTGGCTGGTGCGCAGTGGCCTGAAGCCCGGCGAACAGGTGGTGGTCGAAGGCGCCTCGCGTGCGCGCGACGGTATCGAGGTCAAGACCGTGCCATGGCAGCCCAAGGGCACGCCCGCTGCCGCTGGTCATGCTGCCGGTGCTGCTGGCACTTCTTCCGCCCCGACCGCACCGCGTGCGGCCAACTGAGGCGGGATCACACGTCATGGCACGCTTCTTTATCGATCGTCCGATCTTCGCCTGGGTGTTGGCCATCATCGTGATGCTGGCCGGCATCCTGTCCATCGCCACCTTGCCGATCGCGCAATACCCCAGCATCGCGCCGCCCGCTGTCGCCATCACCGCCAACTATCCGGGCGCCTCGGCGCAGACCCTGGAAGACACCGTCACCCAGGTCATCGAGCAGAAGATGAAGGGCCTGGACCATCTCAGCTACATGGCCTCCACCAGCGAATCCAGCGGCACGGTGACCATCACACTGACCTTCGACAACGGCACCGACCCGGACACCGCGCAGGTGCAGGTGCAGAACAAGTTGTCGCTGGCCACGCCGTTGTTGCCGCAGGAAGTGCAGCAGCAGGGCGTGACGGTCACCAAGTCGGCCACCAACTTCGTCAACGTGCTGGCCTTCACCTCCGAAGACGGCAGCATGAGCGATTCGGACCTGTCCGATTACGTGGCGGCCAATGTGCAGGAAACCATCAGCCGCGTCGAAGGCGTGGGCGACACCACGCTGTTCGGTTCGCAATACGCCATGCGCATCTGGCTGGACCCGAACAAGCTGAGCAATTTCAGCCTGACCCCGGTGGATGTGCGTAGCGCAATCCAGGCGCAGAACGCGCAGGTGTCGGCCGGCCAGCTCGGCGCGTTGCCGGCGGTGGCCAACCAGCAACTCAATGCCACCATCACCGCGCAGACCCGGCTCAAGACCGCCGAACAGTTCGAGAACATCCTGCTGCGCACGCAGTCCGATGGCTCTCAGGTGCGGCTGCGCGATGTGGCGCGGGTCGAACTGGGTAGCGAAAGCTACAACACGGTGGGTCGCTACAACGGCAAGCCCGCAGCGGGCCTGGCGATCAAGCTGGCCACCGGTGCGAATGCGCTGGACACGGTGCGCGCCATCGACAAGAGCCTGGAAGAGCAGGAGAAGTTCTTCCCGCCGGGCATGAAGGTGCAAAAGCCCTACGACACCACGCCGTTCGTGCGCATCTCCATCGAGCAGGTGGTGCATACGCTGGTCGAGGCAGTGGTGCTGGTGTTCCTGGTGATGTACCTGTTTCTGCAGAACTTCCGCGCCACCTTGATTCCGACGATTGCGGTGCCGGTGGTATTGCTGGGTACGTTCGGCGTGCTGGCCGCGTTCGGCTTCACCATCAATACGCTGACCATGTTCGCGATGGTGCTGGCGATCGGCCTGCTGGTGGACGATGCCATCGTGGTGGTGGAAAACGTCGAGCGCGTGATGGGCGAGGAGCAGTTGTCGCCCAAGGACGCCACCCGCAAATCGATGGACCAGATTTCCGGTGCGCTGGTGGGTGTGGCGCTGGTGCTTGCTGCGGTGTTTGTGCCGATGGCGTTCTTCGGCGGGTCCACCGGCGTGATCTACCGGCAGTTCTCGATCACCATTGTGTCGGCGATGACCTTGTCGGTGCTGGTGGCGATGATTTTGACCCCGGCCCTGTGCGCCAGCTTGCTCAAGCCGGTGCACAAGGGCCATGGCATGGCCACCACCGGCTTCTTCGGCTGGTTCAACCGTCTGTTCGATCGCGGCAACACCCGCTACCAGGGCGTGGTGCGGCACATGCTGGGCAAGGGCTGGCGCTACATGCTTGCCTACGCGGTGCTGCTGGCGCTGGTGGTGGTGGGGTTCATGAAATTGCCGGTGGGCTTCCTGCCGGATGAAGACCAGGGCACCTTGTTCGTGCTGGTGCAACTGCCGCCGGGTGCCAGCGATGCGCGCACCGGCGAGGTGATCCGGCAGGTGGAGCATCACTTCCTGGTCGATCAGAAGGACTCGGTGTCCGGCGTGTTTGCGGTCTCCGGTTTCAGCTTCGCCGGCACCGGGCAGAACGTGGGGCTTGCCTTCGTCAAGCTGCGGCCGTGGGACGAGCGTACCGGCAAGGGCCAGAGCGTCACCGACGTGGCGGCCAAGGCCGGGGCGTATTTCGCCAGTATTCGCGATGCCAAGGTGTTCGCCTTCGCGCCACCGGCGGTGTCGGAACTGGGCAATGCCACCGGCTTCGATCTGATGCTGCAGGACCGCGCCAACCTGGGCCACGACGCCTTGATGCAGGCGCGCAATCAACTGCTCGCGGAGCTGTCGCAGGACAAGCGGCTGGTGGCGGTGCGCCCGAACGGGCAGGAAGACACGCCCGAATTCAAGCTGGAGATCGACCCGCACCGGGCGCAGGCGATGGGGGTGTCGATCTCCGACATCAACAACACCTTCTCCAGCGCATGGGGCAGCGTGTACGTCAACGACTTCATCGACAAGGGACGTGTCAAGAAGGTGCTGCTGCAGGCCGACGCGCCGTACCGCATGAATCCGCAGGATATCGACCGCTGGTTCGTGCGTAACAGCGCGGGCACCATGGTGCCGTTCAACGCCTTCGCCACCGCCAGCTGGCAATCGGGTTCGCCGCGGCTGGAGCGTTACAACAGCGTGCCGTCGGTGGAGATCCTGGGCATGGCGCTGCCCGGCGCGGCGTCCAGTGGCGAAGCGATGCAGATCGTGGAAGCGGCGGCGGCAAAATTGCCGCCGGGTATCGGCTTTGAATGGACCGGGTTGTCGCGACAGGAAAAATCCTCCACCGGCCAGACCGGCCTGTTGTACGGCCTGTCGATCCTGATCGTGTTCCTGTGTCTGGCTGCGTTGTACGAAAGCTGGGCGATTCCGTTCTCGGTGATCCTGGTGGTGCCGCTAGGTGTGTTCGGCACGCTGCTGGGCGCGATCCTGACCTGGAAAATGAATGACGTGTACTTCCAGGTGGGGTTATTGACCACGATTGGTCTGGCATCGAAAAACGCGATCCTGATCGTGGAGTTTGCCAAGGAGCTGCATGAGAGCGGCAAGAGCCTGATCGAGTCGGCACTGGAAGCGGCGCGCATGCGCTTGCGGCCGATCCTGATGACATCGCTGGCCTTCATCCTGGGCGTGGTGCCACTGGTGCTCACCAGTGGTGCCGGTGCAGGCGCGCAGCATGCGCTGGGCACGGCGGTGATCGGCGGCATGTTGTCCGGCACGGTGCTGGCGATCTTTTTCGTACCGCTGTTTTTCGTGCTGGTCAGCGGCATGTTCAAGCGTCGCGCGCAGCCTGCCACGCCCGCCACTGCGCAACCGACAGGACACTGACATGACACCGATTCGCATGACACTTGCCGCCATCGCGGTGGCCAGCGCGCTGTCTGGCTGCACCATGATGCCGCGCTACACCCGTCCCGACGCTCCGGTGCCGGAACACTTCGCCGGTACCGGGTCCACCACTACGGCCGACGCGGCTGCAAGCGAACCGGCGCGCAGCGTGGCCGATATCGGCTGGCGCGAGGTCTTCACCGACCCGGCGTTGCAGCAGGTGATCGCGCTGGCGCTGGAGAACAACCGCGACCTGCGCGTGGCCGCACTCAACATCGAAGTGGCGCGTGCGCAGTACCGGGTGGAACGCGCTGCGTTGGTGCCGGCCATCAATGGCACCGGCACGGCGAACAATTCGCGCACGCCGAGCGAGCTTGCCATCCCCGGGCAGCCGGCGGTGTTTCGCACCTACAGTGCCAACATCGGCATCAGCGCGTACGAACTGGATCTGTTCGGGCGCGTGCGCAGCCTCAAGGAACAGGCGTTGCAACAGTTCCTGTCTACCGCCGAAGCCCGCCGCAGCACCCATATCAGCCTGGTCGCAGAAGTCGCCACCGCGTATCTGACCCTGGCCGCCGACCAGGCGTCGCTGCAATTGGCGCAGTCCACCTTGCGTAGCCAAGACGACAGTTATCGCCTGCAGCAACGCAGTTTCGAATTGGGCGTCGCCTCGCAGCTGACCCTGCGCCAGGCGCAGACCACGGTGGAAACCGCACGCGTGGACGTGGAGCGCTACACCGCGCAGGTAGCGCAGGATCGCAACGCCCTGGTGCTGCTGGTCGGCACGGCTGTGCCGGACGCCTTGTTGCCGCGTGCGTTGCCCGACAGCGCCAGCTTGGAAGGCAGTGTGCTGGCCAGCGTGCCGGCCGGGTTGCCGTCGCAGCTGCTGCAGCGTCGCCCGGACATCCTGGAAGCCGAGCGCAACCTGCGTGCGGCCAATGCCAACATCGGTGCGGCGCGTGCGGCGTTCTTCCCCAGCATCAGCCTGACCGGCTCGGTGGGCTCATCCAGCAGCAGCCTGTCGAACCTGTTCGATTCTGGCACGCGCGCCTGGAGCTTCGTACCGACGCTGACCTTGCCGATCTTCAATGCCGGGCGAAATCGCGCCAATCTGGACATGGCCAAGGCCAACCGCGATATCGAGGTGGCCCGCTACGAGAAATCGATCCAGAGTGCGTTCCGCGAAGTGTCCGATGCGCTTGCGCAACGCGATACGCTGGGCCGGCAGTTGCAGGCGCAGCAGGCGTTGGTCGATGCGACCGCCGATAGCTATCGCTTGTCGCAGGCGCGTTTCGAACGTGGCGTCGACAGTTATCTGCAGGCACTGGATGCGCAGCGCTCGCTGTACAGCGCCCAGCAGACCTTGATCGGCACGCAGCTGTCGCGGTTGACCAATCTGGTGACGTTCTACAAGGCGATGGGTGGCGGCTGGTTGCAGACGGCAGAGCCGGAGGTGGCCAGCGTCGCGACGGGGCAGCCGCATGGATGACCAGACCCCCGCCGACGCTGCACTGCGTGCGCCTGCGCCACCCGGCAAGCGCGGTGCCATCCTGGCGGCGGCGCGTGCGCTGTTCGAGCGCTGCGGATTCGAGGGCACCAGCATGGACACCATCGCCCAACAGGCGCGGGTGTCAAAGGCCACGCTGTACGCGTACTTTGCGTCCAAGGAAGTGCTGTTCCGCACCACGCTGGAGGCATTGGCGCATGCGCCGCGCAGTCACTGGGACAGGTTGCTGGAGGCGCAAGGTCCATTGGATCGGCGCCTGATTGCCGTTGCCAATGCGCTGCTGCGCGTGGCGAGCCGCAGCGCACTGGACGATGCCGCGTACGCGTTGGTGCGTCCGCCGGTATTGCCCAGCCAGATGCGCGAGGAGATGTGGATGCTGTGCTTCGAGCGTTACGACCGCATGATGCGTACCCTGCTGGCGCGTGAGGTGGCCGCCGGAGCGCTGGCGATCGACGACCTGCCGGAGGCATCGGTCCATTTTTTCGGGTTGATGACCGGGCTGCCCGCCAACGCGACGATGCGTGGCGACCTGTTGCAGGCACCGGCTGCAGCGCAGCAGGTGTATGTCGCCAGTGCGGTAGCGCTGTTCCTGCGCGCGTATCGGCCGCAACCGTCGGCGGTGCGCACGGCAGGCAAGCGCGAAGTGCCTGGCGGGTTCTAGTTGCAGCAGCAGGACTGCGCGATGGATGGCAGTAGTCGCTGGTGCGTTGTCTGCGTTCGCATGCAGGGCCACCACTGCATCAGGCGCGCTGCGCGTTGATGAGGGTCGCTCATAAGCGTTAGCGCCGCCCGCTGTGCAATGAGCCTGCGGCACCGGACTATCGTGGCGCATCGGTGCTGCAGCGGTATTGCCGCCTGCGGCCGATCCATTCGATGCGGCCATTGCCGCGGGAGAAAGCGATGCAGATACGACAGTTGGGAAACAGCGGGTTACAGGTTTCGGCACTGGGCTTGGGCTGCATGGGCCTGAGTTATGGCTACGGGCCGGCGACCGGGCGCAAGGACGCCGTCGCCTTGCTGCAGGCGGCCGTGGAGCGTGGCGTCACTTTCTTCGATACGGCCGAGGCCTACGGGCCCTTCGCCAACGAGACATTGCTGGGCGAGGCGCTGGCGGCGCACCGCGACCAGTTGGTGATTGCAACCAAGTTCGGCTTCAAGGACGGACATGCCGACGCCGGGCTCGACAGTCGTCCCGAGCGGATCCGTGCGGTGGCCGAGGCCAGCCTGACGCGTCTGAAGACCGACCGCATCGACCTGTTCTATCAACACCGCGTGGACCCGGCGGTGCCGATCGAGGAGGTGGCCGGCACGGTCAAGGACTTGATTGACGAGGGCAAGGTTAGGCATTTCGGGCTGTCCGAAGCCGGTGCCGACACCATCCGGCGCGCGCATGCAGTGCAGCCGGTGACCGCAGTGCAGAGCGAATACTCGCTATGGTGGCGCGAGCCGGAAACCGGCGTGTTGCCGACGCTGGAAGAACTCGGGATCGGCTTCGTGCCATTCAGCCCGCTCGGCAAGGGCTTCTTGACCGGCGCCATCCAGGCCGACACGCAATTTTCCGCCGACGATTTCCGCAATCAGGTGCCGCGGTTCGCAGCCGAGGCCCGTCAGGCCAACCAGGCGCTGGTCGGGCGCATCCAGGCCATCGCTGCCGACAAGGGCGGCACCCCGGCGCAGGTCGCGCTGGCGTGGCTGCTGTCGCGCAAGCCGTGGATCGTGCCGATTCCCGGCACCACCAAGCTGCATCGCCTGGACGAAAATCTGGGCGGCGCTGCGTTGACCCTGAGCAGCGAGGATCTTGCGCGCATCCAGCAGGCGCTGGATGCGGTGGCGATTGTCGGCGAGCGTTACAGCCCGGAGCGACAGAAGCTGGTCGGTCAATGACCCAGCGGTGCAAGCGACCGCACACCGCCGCAATCGTAGGAGCGCGCTTGCGCGCGATGGGGCTTTGTCGATAAGGCCTCATCGCGCGCAAGCGTGCTCCTACATGAGCGTGTCACCGCGGCAAGGCGTGCCGCAGCGCATCGACCGCCACCTTTACCCTCGCCGCAAACCGAAGCTGTTGTAGGAGCGCGCTCGCGCGCGATGGGGCGTTACCGATAAGGCCTCATCGCACGCAAGCGCGCTCCTACAGAAGTGCGTCAACGCACCAGATCGTGCCGCAGCGCATCGACCACCACCGTTACCCTCGCCGCAAACCGAAGCTGTCGTAGGAGCGCGCTCGCGCGCGATTGAGCGTTACCGATAAGGCCTCATCGCGCGCAAGCGCGCTCCTACGGAAGTGCGTCAACGCACCAGATCGTGCCGCAATGCATCGATCACCACCTTGAGTGCGCTCGAGGATTGGCGGCGGCTGGGGTAATAGGCGTAATAGCCGTCGAACGGGTCGCACCAGTCTTCCAGTACGCGGCGCAAGCGGCCGGCGGCGATATGGTCCAGCACCATGGTGTCCGGCAGGAACGCCAGTCCTGCGCCGGCCAACGCGGCGCGCAGGATCGCGCTGCTGCCGTTGAAGGTCCATTGCCCATCCACGCGCACCTTGACCTCACGCCCGTCTTTTTCGAAATCCCAGGCCAGCAATCCGCCGTGCGTTGGCAAGCGCAGGCCGATGCAGTTGTGCTGCGCCAGATCGGCCGGAACGCTCGGGATGGTGTGATGCACGAAGTAGCCAGGGACCGCGACCACCGCCATGCGCTGGCGCGGGCTGATCGGCACCGCGATCATGTCCTTGGCGACCTGGTCGCCCAAGCGGATGCCGATGTCGTAGCGCTCGGCCACGATGTCGGCCAGGCCGTAATCCACGGTGACTTCGATCTTGAGGTCCGGATAGTCGGGCAATATTTTCGAAAGCGCCGGCCACACGTAGGCATCGGCGGCATGCCCGGCGGTGGTGATGCGGATGGTGCCGGCCGGCTTGTCGCGGAAGTCGGTGAGCGCGGACAACTCGTCGTCGATCTCCTGCAGCCGCGGTGCCACCGTCTCGAACAGGCGCGCACCGGCTTCGGTCATCGAAACGCTGCGCGTGGTGCGGGTCAGCAAGCGGATGCCCAACCGCGTTTCCAGGGCACGCACGGTATGGCTCAACGCCGATTGCGAGACGCCCAGTTGCGCGGCGGCTCGGGTAAAGCTGCCCTCGCGCGCGACGGTGACGAAGACCTGCAGGTCGTTGAGGTTTTCCCGAGCCATTGCTGCCAGTGCCGCTCCAGGCATGCGATTCATGCGGCCAGCATCATGCGCGATGGAGTGTGATGGCCTCAATGCCGGTGCCCCGCAGCGCAGCCGCATTGATGCGCTGGGTTTCTAGCTGCATGCGGATTTGCAGGGGGAGTGTGTCTGCGCATGCGCGCTACAGTGCAGGCAACCGGATGCAGGGCAGGGTGGCGCTCTGCTACCGACTGCCAGACCGATGCGGCGGCTGCCCGATAGCGCATCGGCCGCTGGTCCGCTTCGACCTGCGAGGCACCCCGCGCGGCCTGGCAAGCCATTACTGCGTTGTTTCACCACACTCAAGGAGTACCGCAATGAATCTGTTCGCAACTGCAATGTCGTTGTCGATGATGGCCGCGACCACCGCGCCGGGTGGCGAGGGAAACGGGGGCACGCAGGCGCCGATCAAGGTGAGCCGTGCCGGCGGTGCGGCGTCGGCGGTGGGCCCGGCCGATTACTTCACCGGCAAGGTGCGGATCGATGCGTCGTTTCAGGCCGATGCACCCGCACGCGTGGGCGGTGCCACGGTGACCTTCGAGCCGGGCGCGCGTACCGCCTGGCACACCCATCCATTGGGGCAGACGCTCATCGTCACCGCCGGTGCGGGGAGGGTGCAGGAGTGGGGCAAGCCGGCGCAGGAGATCCGCCCCGGCGACATCGTGTGGATTCCGCCGGGCGTCAAGCATTGGCACGGCGCGAACGCGACGGTGGCGATGTCGCATATCGCCATTGCCGAGTCGGTGGATGGCTCGCCGGTGACCTGGCTCGAACAGGTGACAGATGCGCAGTACAAGGCCGATTGAGCGACCGGGAATGGCGCAGCGGGTATGCCGTCTTCGACTGCAACGACTGCATCGCCATCGCTGCAGGAGCGCCGCAGCTGTTGTGCGCGGCGCGATCTGCGCGTGCAGAAGACCGCGGTGGTCAGGCCGGCGGTCTCATGCCGCTTCGGTCGCGTCGGGCGCGCTTGCGCGTAAGCGTTGTGCATCGCGCGCGGGCGGCTCGCCGAGAAGGCGCGCGTAGTCGCGGCTGAATTGCGATGCGCTCTCATACCCCACCCGAAACCCGGCGTCGGCGGCGGTGAGCGCCTCGGCCACCATCAACCGGCGCGCCTCGTGCACGCGCAGATGCGAGCGGTACTCCAGCGGTGTCATCGAGGTCACCGCCTTGAAGTGCGCATGGAAGGTGGAGCGGCTCATCGCCGACAGATCGGCGATCTGCTCGATGCTGAAACGCTGCGCGTAGTGCTCGCGCAGCCACACGATGGCCTTGGAGATCTGGTTGAGGCGGCTGTCGGCAATCGCCATCTGGCGCACCACCGCATTGGCGGGGTCGGCCATCAGGCGATAAAGCAATTCGCGCGTGACCAGCGGGGCCAGCGCGGCGATCTCCTGCGGTCGGTCGAGCAGGCCTGCCAGCCGCACCGCAGTGTCGTACAACTGCGGCGTGCTGCGGTTGAGCAACAGGCCGGCGCTCGCGGTGTCGCGCTGCGGCTCGGCAAGTTCCGCGTGGTGGATCGCCAGTTCGCTGAGCACCGCCGTGTCCAGGTCCAGGCAGAAGCACAGGTAAGGGTGGGTGGCGCTGGCCTCGATTACCGAGCCGACGATGGGAAGGTCCACCGAGGCCACCAGGTACATCTGCGGGTGGTAGTGATAGGCCTGGTTTCCCAGCATCGCGCGCTTGCGGCCCTGCGCCACCAGGCACAGCATCGGCGTGTAGACGGTAGGGATGGAGTCGGAGGCGACGGCGCTGCGCATCACGTGCAACCCCGCGATCGGCGTGGCGTGCATGCCATCGGCCGGTGCGTGGCGCAGCAGGATGTCGGTCAGGTCGGCGGTGGCAGAGGGCATGCGGGACGCTCGTGCGTTGGCGCTATGCGGCACGGCCGCGGTAGCGCGATCCTACAAGGGACACCGTGGTGCGCCCAGCAATGGCAGACTCGACAATGCCGCCGATGCGTGCGCGTGCCAGTGAAGCCCTGGCCATCGGGGCAATGCCGCTGATCGATCGCTCACGCACATTCCGTATTCTTGCGACCTGTCTCCGGTGCCTCGATCGTCATGCCTGCCAAACCCCGTCCCTTAGCTGCCGCCACCCCTGCCGACTGGAAGGCGATCGAGCAGGCGGCGACTGCCGAGCTTGCCAGGCGTACGCGGCTGGCGCATCAGCAGATCGTCGGCCTGCTGGGCACGCACGGACATCTGCTCAGCGACGCCCAGCGACGCGCGCTCGGCAAACGCCTGCAACGCAGCGGCAAGTAAGGCGTCCGCGCCGTGGCGCCACCCGCAGCCGCGCTGCGCGCACAGTTGGCCCGGGCCTGCGGACGGCGGCACGGCGGCACGGCGCGTGCGGCCTGTGCGCAGCCCACACGATCTTCTAGCTAGCCGCCATGCAGGCGCTCATGCGCCCGTTGCCGATTCCCACGGCGGCGTCTGGCCGAAGTGTTCGAGCAGAAAGTCCACAAACGCACGCACCCGCGGCGGCTGCAGCTGGCGCGCGGGCATCACGGCGCTGATCTGCGAGGTGGGAGGCGGGTAGTCGGTCATCACTTCGACCAGGCGACCGGCGCGCAGGTCGTCGGCGATATGCCAGTACGAATGCATCGCGATGCCTTGCCCGGCGAGCACCGCATCGCGCACCAGTTCGCCGAAGTTGCTCTCGAAGCGGCTTTGCATGCGTACCCGCACCTGGCCGCCTTCCGGCGTCTGCAGCGTCCACAGGTCCTGGCGGCCATCGCGGCCCATCAGCAGCACGCCTGGATGCTGCATCAAATCCGCGGGAGTGCGCGGTATGCCGTGCCGCTGCAGATACGCAGGCGAGGCAGCCAGCGTGCGGCGGTTATCGGCAATGCGCCTGGCCACCAGGCCGGAGTCGTCCAGCGCGCCGATGCGGATCGCCAGGTCGAAGCCCTGCTGGACCAGGTCCACCAGGTCGTCGCTCAGATGCGCGCTGATGCGCAGGCGCGGGTGCCGTGCCTGGAAGGCGGGCAGCAGCGGGGAGATGTATTGACGCCCGAACGAGGCCGACAGCGTGACCCGCAAGGTCCCGCCGACATCGTGGGCGCTCTCGCGCAGGTCGTCGGCCAGCGCTTCCAGGTCGTCCACCAGCACCCGGCCGCGCGCCCCCAGCTGCTGCCCTTCCGGCGTGGGATGCAGGCGGCGGGTAGTCCGGTGCAGCAGGCGCACGCCGAGGTCGCGTTCAAGCCGTTTCAGGCGCTGACTGGCAACCGCGACCGACAGGTCCAGGGTGTGGGCGGCGGCAGTGATCGAGCCCAGGTCCAGCACACGCAGGAACAGCGCGATATCTCCGAGACGGTCCATGCATTATCAATCAGGCATTGAAAGTGAATCAGCATAACAAGGCTTCTTGAAGAGGATTGTCCGGCGCAGGCTATGCGCAGTCCTTCCCCGGTTCCTGTCATGTCCTCCCCTGCGTCCCGCCTGCCACCAGCCCTGCTGGCGCTGACCATCGGTGCCTTTGGCATCGGAACAACCGAATTCGTCATCATGGGCCTGTTGCAGCAGGTCGCCGCCGACCTGGGCGTCTCGCTCACCGCAGCCGGCCTGCTGATCAGCGGCTACGCGCTGGGCGTGAGTATCGGCGCGCCGGTGCTCACGTTGCTCAGTGCCCGCTGGCCGCGCAAGGCCGTGCTGGTGAGCCTGATGATCGTGTTCACCCTGGGCAATCTCGCCTGTGCCCTGGCGCCCGACTACGCCAGCCTGATGGTCGCGCGGGTGCTGACCTCGCTGGCGCATGGCACGTTCTTCGGCGTCGGCGCGGTGGTGGCCACTTCGCTGGTGCCGCCCGAGCGGCGTGCCTCGGCCATCTCGTTGATGTTTGCAGGCCTCACCGTGGCGACCCTGCTGGGCGTGCCGGCCGGTGCATGGCTCGGCCTGCAACTTGGCTGGCGGTCCACCTTCTGGGCGGTAACGGTGATCGGGGTGCTGGCCACCGCTGCGGTTGCGCTATGGGTGCCGGCCGCCGCAGGTGCGGCGGCGCCGGTGTCGTGGCGACAGGAAGTGGCGGTACTGCGGCGCGGGCAGGTGCTGCTGGCGCTGGCGATGACGGTGCTGGGCTATGCCGGCGTGTTCGCGGTATTTACCTATATCCAGCCGCTGCTGGTGCAGGTGAGCGGGTTCGCACAGGCAGCGGTGTCGCCGGTCTTGCTGGTCTTCGGCGTCGGCATGGTCGTGGGCAATCTGCTGGGCGGGCGGCTGGCCGACCGGCGCGCCACCGCCGCCTTGCTGTGCACGCTGGCGGCGCTGGTGGCGGTGCTCGCTGCGATGGGCCTGGCCCTGCACAACAAGACCGCGATGGTGGTGGTTGTCGGGCTGCTGGGCGTGGCCGCCTTCGCCACCGTGGCGCCGCTGCAATTGCGTGTGCTCGAACATGCACGCGGTGCCGGCCAGAACCTGGCCTCCAGCCTCAATATCGCCGCGTTCAATCTGGGCAATGCCCTGGGTGCCTGGCTGGGCGGCGTGGCGATCTCCACCCACGCCGGCCTGGTCGCCACCCCGTGGGTCGCCGCGCTGTTGAGCGCCGTCGGCCTGGGGATCGCGTTGTGGAGCGTGCACCTGCAGCGCCGGCGTGCCGCTGCGCCGGCGGCATGCGCGCAGGTGGGTTGATGCGGTTCTTCAGGCGTGGTGAGTAGGCCGCGCAACCGCGCGCGTGCGCGATCGGCGCCTGTGCTGGGCGAGCAGCGCCTGGCGCCGCTGGTTGCAGGACCCGCTGGCACTGCGCGCAGACGTTCTTTCGGCTTCAAGGAGCATTGCAGTGGAGACACGTTTTCTCGGCCGTTCCGGTTTCAAGGTGCCGGTGCTGGGGCTGGGCGCCGGCACGTTTGGCGGCAAGGGGCCGCTGTTTTCCGCCTGGGGCGATACCGATGCGGCACAGGCGCGGCGCATGATCGACCTGTGCCTGGAAGCGGGGCTGAACCTGTTCGACACCGCCGATGTGTATTCCGATGGTGCCTCTGAAGAGATCCTCGGCCAGGCGCTGCAGGGCCGCCGCGATCAGGTGATCCTCTCGACCAAGACCGGCCTGCGGTTGGGCGATGGGCCCAACGATGCCGGCGCCTCGCGCTTTCGCTTGTTGCGTGCAGTGGATGCCTCGCTGCGACGCTTGCGCACCGACTATATCGATCTGCTGCAGCTGCATGCCTTCGATGCGATGACGCCGGTGGAGGAAACGCTGTCCACGCTCGATGGGCTGGTGCGCGCCGGCAAGGTGCGTTATCTGGGCGCGTCCAATTACGCCGGTTGGCAGCTGATGAAATCGCTGGCCGTGGCCGACGCACAGGGCTGCAGCCGCTTTGTCGCCAACCAGAGCTATTACTCGCTGGCCGGGCGCGACTACGAATGGGAGCTGATGCCGCTGGGCATCGACCAGGGCGTGGGCGCGGTGGTGTGGAGTCCGCTGGGCTGGGGGCGCCTGACCGGCAAGCTGCGCCGCGGCCAGGCATTGCCCGAACACAGTCGCCTGCATGCCACCGCTGCCGCCGGCCCGGCGATCAGCGACGAGCGCCTGTTCGACATCGTCGATGTGCTCGACGCGATTGCCGCAGAGACCGGCCGCAGCGTGCCGCAGATCGCCATCAACTGGCTGCTGCAACGGCCCACCGTCAGCACGGTGCTGATCGGCGCACGCGACGAAGCGCAGTTGCGCCAGAACCTGGGTGCGGTGGGCTGGTCGCTGACGGACGCGCAACGCGCGCGCCTGGATGCAGTGAGCGCGGTGGAGCCACCGTATCCGTATTACCCGTACTGGCGCGGGCACTTTGCCGAACGCAGCCCGCTACCGGTGTGAGGCGGGCTGCGCCATTGCGCCACGCTGCTGCCGGATGGCGACAGCGTGGCATACCTCACTGTTGCCGCCTCACAACGGCCGTGCCGCGCGCGGAATCACCTCGGGCATGATCGCTCCCACGCCCTTGCTGCCTTGCAGCTGTTTGCAGTTGTCCAGTGCAGTGGTCACCGATTCGTAGCCGATCATCGCGCTGCCATCGATGGCCGAGGCATAGATCAGCTTGCCGCCAGTGCGCGTTGCCAATGCATGCGCAATGGCGGGCGTGGTGTCGAAGAGTTTGATCGAGGCGCCCAGCAAGATCAGCTGGCCGCTGCGGGTTTCGAGCGCTGCGGCCACGCGTGGGGCTTGCCCGGCCGGAACCGCGGCGGCCGTGCGTGCGGCGGTGCCGGCATCGAGATAGATCGCGTAGCGGTCGAAGCGTGCAACCGGGGCGTCTGTGGTGGTTTGCGACGCCGGCATCGCGCGTGCGGCGGTCGTTGCAGGCGCGCCCTCGGCCAGCCTGACCACTGCGCCGGGAATCAGCCGGAAGCTGCTACGTCCTGCAGCGATGGTCGGTCCGGTCGCCGCAGCATGCAGGCGTTTGCTGTCGACCAGCTGCGCCGACGCGGGAGCGCAGACGCCGGTTGCAACGACAACGAGCAGAGTGAGCAAGGATATCTTCATGTCAGTGACCCACCACGCGCATTTCGAATTCCTCCAGTTGTTCCTTGCCCTGGTCGGCGAGCATGTCGTCGACCTCCAGGGTCCAGCGCCCGGCCGAGGGTTCGTCCAGGAAGGCGTTGCTCGATGTCAGGAACACCACCATGCCTGCGTCGCTCCTGTCGAGCGTGGAAAACGGCGTCATCAGGGTGCTGCGCGTGCCACTGGGCGAGACCAGCACCGCGCGCAGGTTGCGGGGATCCTTGTGCGTGCCGGCGAAGTACAGCTGCACGCCTTCCACCTTGAAGGATTGACCGATGTCGATCGCCAGTCTTGCGGGTACGCCGGCACCGCCGATGGTGCTGCTTTTCCCCTCATAGCTCTTCCACTCGGTGTCTTTCATCGCCGGTAGCGAGGTGAAATGCACGGCGCGTTCCACCGCCGCGGCGGCGTCCACCAGGCCGAATCCGTACCAGTTGCTGAAACGGTGGCCGGCCGCGTTGGTGATCCAGCCAGGCTCGATCACGCTGCCGTTGTAGAGCACCTTCGGCTGCTTGGGATCGACCTGCACCGCGGTGGTCGCCAGGATGTACTTGACGTCGCGCAGCGTCAGTTGCGGGTTGGCGCTCAGCATCAAGGCCGCAACCCCAGCGACGGTGGGTGCGGAGGCCGAGGTGCCGTTCATGCGTGCGGTGTAATTGCATGAGGCATCGATCTTGGACCTGCTGGTATCCAGCGCATTCTGCATCGCGCGTGTGCGGTCGCGATTGTTGCCGGCCTTGCAGCCGCTCAAATCGGTGGTGACGATCGCCGGCGAGTAGAACGGCTGCGGCCCGGTTGCAGCGAGCAGCCCGTACGACTCCTTGAACGTCTCCGGATGCGGATCGAATCTGCGTTGGAATCCAAACTCGCCGGAGAGACCAGACACCCACAATGCAGACCCGGGCGATGAGTAACTCGCGCGCACCCCATTGGCGTTGACCGCACCGACCACGATCATGGTGGTCAGGCTATTGATGTTGTCGATATTCGCACTGCTGCAGGCAACGCCCAGTTGCCGGGTCTGATCGCTGCAGCGATCGATCAGCTTGCCCTGCGCATCCACGTCGATCAGCGTATTGAAATCGTTGCCTGCCGATTTGACATAGATACCGCCCTTGCCGCCGCGCTGGGCCCGCATCAACCGTTCCAGAGCGCGTTGCTCGTCGAGGTCGCTGAATTGATACACCGCTGCCGAGACGCCGAAGCTGTTGTTGAACACATCCATTGCGCGGGCTTGCGGCCCATCGCCCCAGGAATAGCGGTTGTTGACGTACTGGATGCTGCCATCGGTGGTGTCACCGGCGTTGAAACCGGCCAACTTCGCTTCCGGCGCAATGCCGCGCCCACCGATGCCGTTCCACCCCCGCGCAGCGATGATGCCTGCTACTGCGGTGCCATGCTCGCCGTCGATGTCATCTGCTCGCGGAGTGGGGTCGTTCGATCCGTTCAAAAAATTGTGCGAACCATTGGGCAGGATGTTGTCGGCAAGATCCGGGTGCGCGATTTCCAAGCCGTTATCGATCACCGCAACATTGACGCCGGCGCCGCGGATTCCCAGCGTGTGCAGGATGTCCACATCCAGGTCCACGCCGGGCAGCGGGCGTCCATCGCCGAACACCGGTTGGGCTTGATTGAGTAGATGCCACTGGTAGCGGAACAGCGGGTCGTCGCCTTGCTGTGTCTTGTGCCGGTGCACTGCGCCGGTACCGCGCTGCGCGACAACGTCGGCAGCACTGGCAGCACTGGCAGCACCAGCGCATACGCACAGTGCCAGCAGCACGGCAGAAGACAGCGCGGAGCTCTGCGAAGAAGCAATCATCATGACCTCTGGTCAGAAAGAGGAACTACGGAGATGGCGCCAGTGACGGCGCACCAGATGCGAAGGCCGCAAGCGTCTGCCTGCGGCCGTTGACCTCACATCGGTTGCATGACCGCCTGCGTCACCACCAGCGATGCCTGCGCGATGCCACTGCTGCCTTGCAGTTGGGCCGCTGCGCGTTGTGCCTGCTCGATCGAGGCGTAGCTGATGACTGCGCTGCCATCCACCGTTGAGGCGTAGGCAATGCTCCCACCGGTGCCTCCGGCCAGCGCGGTCGCCGTGGCGGGGGTTGTGCCGGTCAGCTTCACCTGCGGCCTGACCAGCACCACCCGGTCCGTCCGCTCGTTGACCGCCGCGGCGAGCGTGCGCTCAGGCGCGAGGGGTTGGTTGCGCGCCGCGCCGGCAGGCGGGTCGAGCACCACCAGAAAGCTGCCGATGCGTGCGATCACCTTGCCGCCCGGCGGCGGCGTGGCAGAGCCCTTACGCGCAACGCCGCCAGGTCCCGATCTCCGCTTGGCGTCGACCGCGGAGGTCTTCTGCTCGATGACCGTAGCAGGCAACATGCGGAAGGTGTCCGTTCCGGAGCGGAAGCGTGCGCCGGTGGCGGCTGCCAGCGCGGCCTGCGGAGCGGCCGATTGCGCTGCATGCGCTACGCCGCTTGCAACGCTGCAGCCCATCAACAAGGAAACAACAAGCGCGATCTTCATGTCAGTGCCCCACGATGCGAAGGTTGAACGCCTTGAGCGCTGCGGTCTTGCCAGGCTCGCTCATGTCGGTGACTTCCAGTGTCCAGATGCCGCGCGAGGACTCGTCCAGAAAGGCGTTGCTGGAGGTGAGGTCGATGTAGAAGCCGGTCTTGGCGTAGGCCGCGGGGTCCAGGACCGAGAACGGCGTGGCCACCACGCTGCGGGTGCCGCTGGGCGAGATGAGCACCACGCGTAGATTGCTCGGCGTCAGATGCGCAGACCGCAACGACAACTGCACCGCTTCGATCTTCATCGCCTGCTTGATGCGGATGCGGAGCGTGCCAGGTCGTGCCGGACCGCCGATCTGGCTGGGCGGGTTAGTGGAGGCGACCCATTGCGTGTCGCGCATGGGTGGCAGCGGAGTGAAGTAGCTCGCCTTGTAGAACGCTGCTGCGCCATCGGCCAGGCCGAACCCGTACCAATTGCTGAAGCGATGTCCGGCCGCATTGGTGATCCAGCCCGGGTCGATCACGCTGCCCTGGTAGACCGCGCGCGGCTGCCAGGGATCGATCTGACGTGCCGTGGTGGCCAGGATGTACTTGACATCGCGTGCGCTGAGACTGGGGTTGGCATTCAATATCAGCGACGCGACCCCGGAAACCGTTGGAGCTGCGGCGGAAGTGCCATTCATGATCCCGTTGTAGTTGCACGATCCATCGATCCTGGAGGCACTGGTGTCCAATGCATTGACGGGATCGGAGCCGTCGTAGTTGAAGCCTGCAGAGCAACCGGTCAGGTCGGTGGTGACAATCGCCGGCGCGTAAACGTTCGGATCGTCGATGCCTGGAGCGAACTTGCGCTGATATCCGTATTCGCCACCGATTCCGGAGATCCAGAGCGCCGAGCCGGACGAGGAGTACGACGAACGCACCCCTTTCGCGTTGACGCTGCCGACCACGATGGTGCCGATCAGGTTGCTGAGTGGGTCGACGTTGGCCAGCGCGCAGCCGACATTCAATGCGCGTGTCGTCGCATTGCACAGATCGATGGTATTGCCTTGCTCATCGCTGCCGAGCAGGTCCCCGAAGCTGTTGCCCGCCGACTTGACGTAGATGCCGCCAAGACCGCTGCGGGTCGAGCGCATCAATGCTTCCCAGGAGCGCTGCTCTTCTGCGGAGAAGTCGACGTAGAACGGCGCAACCGAGCCCCAGCTGTTGTTGAAGACATCGATGTTGCGCGCCTCCGGCCCGTCACCCCACGCATAACGCACGCTCGCATCGTTGTTGGAGGAACCGCGCGCCAGGAAATCGAACCCTGCCAGCAGGACATCCGGCGCCACCCCGCGCCCGCCACGACCGTTCCAGCCGACCGCACCGATGATGCCGGCTACCGAAGTCCCATGCGCACGATCCGGGTCGATCGGCGTGGTGTCGTGCGATCCATCGCCGAAGTTGTGGGAGCCATTGGGCAGGATGTTGTCGGACAGATCTTCGTGACCCAATTCCAGTCCGTCGTCCACCACACCGACCCGCACGCCGCGGCCGCGGATATCGATGGCATGCAGGATGTCCACATCCATATCGACGCCGGGCACCGGGCGACTGTCGCCGATCACGGCCTGTCCCTGGTTGGAGAGGTGCCATTGGTAGCGCAGCAGCGGATCGCTGGCCTTGGGACTGGCCTTGGAGTTGGCAGTGGTGGTAGCGGTCACTGGCGTGTCGGCCAGTGCCGAGAGTGGTGCGCTGGTGATCAGTAGGGCACCGATCAACAGCGCGAGAGGGCGCCTGCGGTAAGGGTTCATTCCGTTTGAGTCCAGTCAAGGGTAGGCACGGTCGATACGACACAGTCTCCCGTCCTGCCGATCATGCGATCGGCAGGCGTAACTGCTTCAACAGATTCAGGCCGTGCCTATCGAGCCCGAATCAGAAGCGTCGGGAGAAATCCAGGTGACTCCACGCGGCAGCGGCCGCGGCGAGCAAAACCGATCAGGCAGCGCCGAACAGATGCGCAGGCCCGTGCGAGCACGCCATCAACGTCAGGTGGGATTGGGGGGGCGTGCAGGAGAACAACGCGAAGAGGCAGCAACAGGGTCCATGTCCGTGTATCCCGAAAGAGCCAGTGACACGCATCGGTCCGAAACGCCGGACGGATGCGACCGGGGCACCAGCCGGCTCCCCTGTGCGCGTCCGCGCAGCCGACGCTGGCAATGCGAATGCATCGGCAGCGATCCGATTAGAGATGGCGCACTCCGCGCTCGCAAGCTGAGCATCAGATGACAGTCGCGTGACCCGTTGCGCAATTTATGCAAGACATGCCGATTCACGCACGCGATGCGACGTTTTTCGCACAGGATTGGCCGCGATCTTTTGGGAGCTATCACTTTTTCATTGATAGAAAGCATCGCGATGCGCGGATTTGCTTCGCATCCGGAGCGGCGCACCATGCGACTGCGACGGGTGTGCGCAAGGGGCGCAGCCAGGCGATGCCATACGACTCGGCACCCAGATGCTGTATAAGGGCGTGCGACCGGGGTCGCCTGTGCTGCGCCATGCAACCCGCATCGTACGATGCACCGTAGGCGCGTGTGGCCCCGGTGAGCGCAGGTGCTGTCGCAACGGAAACGGCGCCGATCCCGCATGTGTGCAGGAATCGACGCCTCGATGTTTCGCTGTATTGATCCTGCCGCCTACCAGCGATACGCCACCGACAGCTGGTACTGCCGTCCAGCGATCGGCCGGCCCATGAATACCCCGCCGGTGGCCGCACCCGGTACGCGGACGTTGCCTTCGGTGAGCCCCAGCGTATCGGTGACATTGCTGCCGCTGGCGGTCACTTCCCAATGCTCGCCCACATGCAGGTTGGCGCCGATATCCAGCATGTCGTAGGAGGGCAGGCGCTGGCTGTTGGCCAGGTCCGCGAAGCGATCGCCGATGTACGAATAGGTGGCGAACACCTTGAGGTCGCCGAACGGCAGCATCCAGTAATAGCTCGGCGTCAGCCGGAACTGCCGCTTGGGCTGGCGCATCACCTGGTTGCCGGTGAACTCGCGATAGTTGCGGTACTTCGCATCCAGCCATACCCCGGTGCCGGCCAGCTCGAAACCGCCGAACGGGCGGATGGCGCCTTCCACCTCCAGGCCGCGCGCGCGCGAATCGCCAACGGCGGTGAAATTTTCGCCATTGGCCAGGAACGCCTGGAACGGCGAATTCTTGAACGTGTTGTAGAACGCGGTGAGATACAGGTCGTAGGCGCTGGCGCCGGACTTGAGGCCGAGCTCGTACTGGTCCACTTCCTGTACGCGGTTCTGCCCATCGCGCAGGTTATCGAAGCCGGGGAACTTCACACCCGAGTTGATCCGTGCGAACAGGCTGTTGCTGTCGTTGAGTTTGAAGTTCAGCCCGGCCGTCCACGAGAATGCCTCGTCGTCCTGATCGATACGGCGTGTGGTCGCCAGGGCCAGCGAGGTGGCGTTGTCGTACAGGGTGGCGGGGTTGCCATCCAGGTCTATCGTGGCGGTGTCGTGCACATTGCCGGTCACGCTCTGGCGCTCGTAGCGCGCACCCAGGTCCAGCCGCAACTTGTCGTTGAGTTCCCACTCGTCGGCGACGAAGGCCGCGATGTTTTCGCCGTCGTAGTTGGCGCGCAGATTGAAGAACGCGGTGCTGGTGAAGCCCTGGCGCGTTGCCTGGCGTCCATCGTCCAATGCCACGTCGATGCGACGTGCGTTGTTTTGCGCGGTAAGCAACATGGTGTTGCCCAGGTACCAGGTGTCGGCAGAGGAATACCTGGCGTAGTACGCACCCACGGTCAAGGTATTGCCGGCAAACAGCTCGCGGCTCAGTCGCAGATCGTTGGTAAAGGAATTCAGGCGCTTGTCCACCGACCACCAGCCGGCTTCGAGCACTTGTTGATTCGGGTCGACTACGCCGCCGCCGTTGGTATACGTCGCGGTGCCGCCACTGCCGTAGCCAGCGATGAAATCGCTCAATCGCAGCGGCGCATCGCCGGTGAACAACGCATAGGTCGGCGCGCTGCCGCTCATCACGTTGAAGCGGTCGGCGATGGTCCAGGCGCCGGTTTCCCAGTTCAGTTCCCCACCGAACACATCGATGTTGACGCCGCGCCCGTCGGCCAGATCGCGTCGGATGGTCTGTCCGTTCGGCCCGACCAGCAGATCGACATTGCGGAAGTCGCGGCCGAGCAGGGTGCCGGTCTGCGCATTCAAGCCGGGGAAACTGGACAGGTCGTTGCCGTTATTGCGCGAGAGCAGCGGAATGGCGGTGTAGAACGCGTTGTTGTCGTCGGTATGCCGCGCGTAGAACGATAGCTCGCCACTGTCCCAGCGCTTGCTCAAGGTAGCGCTGAACTGGCCGCCCTTGTCAGCCGAAAACTGCGGGTCGCGCACCCCATCGGTCTCGCGGAAGAAGCCGCCCACGCTGTAGTACCAGCCGTTGCCCATCGGCCCACTGTTGAACACGTCGATGCGACGCAAGTCGTTGTTGCCGCCGGTCAGGCGCACGCTGCCCTCCGGTTCGTCCTGGCCCTTTTTCTGGATGAAATTGACTGTCAGACCGGGTTGCCCATTGGAGAAGATCGGGCTGGAGCCGCCACGCAACACCTCCATGCGTTCGACGGTGTCGTCGACGCGGAACAGTGTGGAATTTTCCAGAAACGACAGGGTCGGCGGTGGAAACAGCGGTGAGCCATCCAGTTGCATGGTCACGAACGGCGCGTCGCCTTCGGAGGGCATGCCGCGCACGAAGATATTGGCACCGGTGCCGCCGCCGCTGGGCTCGGCCCATACGCCCGGCACGATCTTCAACAGGTCGGCGGTGCTCTGCGGCACCGCTTGCTGGATCTGCTCCGGGCTGGCGGTGGTGATCGAAAAACTGGCATCGCGCTTGGCCAGACCCTTGAAGCGCGCGGTGCCGCTGACGATCACCGCATCCAGCGTGGTGGCATCCTGACTGGCTGTCTCTTGCGGTGCGGTCTGTGCGTGCGCCATCGGCGCAAGCAAGGTGGCGATGGTCAGCGATAACGCATAGCGGGGCATGGGTGAGGTCATGGCGATGTCCTTGCTGTCGCAGCAACCGGCAGATCCCGCCGCAGCGAACGGCGTACTGCCCGAAAAGTGATATGCCGCACAGGACTGCATCGATGGCGCAACGGACCTGCACGGCGCGTATTGCAGTTCTAACGGAGTCGCGCAGAAAAGCTGTTGTGCGCCGCGTCAACACATGCAGTGATTGCTGCGGGCGTGCTGGTCGCAGTGATGCATGGATCGAGCGGCTGTTGTGCAGCCCGCAAGACGACGGTACAGCCGCCAGGCGGGCGCGGCCGGTACGCGAATCCCTGTGTGCCATTCGCACACTGCGGCGACCGCTCGCCAGCTGTTGGCAGCCGCTCCTGGTGCGCATGAAGACTCGCACCCATGCGGTGGCAGAGGTGCGAGCGTCGCTGCGCGCAGCGCGGAGTTGATCGCTACGCTGTCCCCGCCTGCCTCAGGTCGCGGCAACAGTGCGCACCGGCGCCGCCTCGCGAATCGGCAGGTTGACCAGCGCCGCGGCAACCGCAAGCACCATGTCGCCGTACCACATCCAGCTGTAGTCGCCGCTGTGTTCCAGCACCAACCCGCCCAGCCAGGCACCGAAGAAACCGCCGAGCTGGTGCGACAGCAGGGTCAGCCCGAACAAGGTGCCCAGATAGCGCGGGCCGAACAGCTTGCCGATCAACCCTGCGGTTGGCGGCACCGTGGCCAGCCAGGTGAAACCCAGTGCGGCCGCAAACAGATAGAACGTTAGCGGTGTGGGCGGTGCGAGCAGGTACAGGCTGATCAGCACCGCGCGGCTGGCATACATCGCGCACAGCAACCACTTCATGCGTACGCGCTCGCCAAGTTTGCCGGCGACCAGGCTGCCGGCCACATTGAACAGGCCGATCAGCGCGATCGACACCGCCGATACGCTGGCCGGCAGCCCGCACAGCGCGACCTCGCCGGGCAGATGCGTGACCAGGAAGGCGATATGCACCCCGCAGGTAAAAAATCCCAGGTGCAGACACCAATAACTGCGATCGCGCACCGCCAACCGCAATTGCGCGCGCAGACCGATGTCGTCGACCGCGCGCGCCGGCTGGCTACCCGATGCGGATGGCACGCGGCGCAGCGGCCAGGCCAGCGGCAAGGTCAACAGCGACACCAACGCCAGGCCGATCATCGCCCTGGCCCAGCCGGCCGCACCGATCATCAGCTGCACCAACGGGGCGAAAACAAACTGGCCCAGCGAGCCGCCGGCATTGATCAATCCGGCCGCGAACGAACGCCGTTCCGGTGCGATGCGGCTGGCGGTGGCACCGATCAGGACCGAAAAACTGCCAGCGCCCGCACCGGCCGCCGCCAGCACGCCCAGCGATACGATCAAGCCCCATTCGCTGGCCAGCCATGGCGTCGAGGCCAATCCCAACGACAGCAGCATGCCGCCGAACAGCAGCACCGGCAGCGGCCCGCGCTGGTCGGCAATCGCCCCGAACACCGGTTGTACCGCACCCCAGACCAGTTGCCCGATCGCAAGCGCGAAGCTGATCGAGGCGATCCCGATCCCGGTCTGCCGATGGATCGGCTCGACGAACAACCCGGTGGTCTGGCGCGCCCCCATGGTCAGCATCAGCATTGCCGAGGCGGTGAGCAGCAGGCCCCATTGCGCACTTGCGCGTGCGGTTGCCGGCGCGCTCATGCGGCGTGTTCCAGCACGGCATCCAGGCGGCCCAGCGTGGCATGCAGCTGCGCGGTCGGCGCTGCACCAAACAGCGTTTCGATCCGTTGCTGGGCTGCCAGCCAGTGCGGTTGTGCGCGCCGCAGCAGCCCGCGGCCGCTGCGGCTCAGGATCAGCCAGGTCTGCCGGGCATCGTCGCCGCGCCGGGTGGTGATCCATCCGGCAGCAAGCAAGGGTTTGAGGTTGCGGGTGAGGGTGGTGCGGTCCATGCCCAAGGCCTGTGCCAGCATGCCCAGAGACTGCGCTGCGTCGAGTCGGCGCAGGATCGAGTACGCGTTGAGACTCAGGCCGACCGGCGCCAGTGCGTGGTCATAAAGCTGCGACATCCGACGCGCCGCCCGGCGCAGATGAAAGCAGGTGCAGTTGGACGTGCTGGACATGGACGCGCTCCGCAGGATGGCTGCATATTGCGTGCATATGCACCTATCTACAAGCGGCCGGATGCGTGCCCGCTACCCGGGCGAAGGCCACTTGCCTCAGAAGCCGTCATCCCCAACCAACCACGTAGGAGCGCACCTGGGCGCGACACCCATGACCGTGACCGGTTGTCGCGCAGTCGATCGTGTGCCGTGTGCGGTTTTCGCCTGCGAAATCCATTGGCACTGCGACAGAACGCATGCCGCCGCAACGATGCTGCCACCTGCGCGATCAAGTGGTGATGCCGAGCCCGCGCCGGCTGCCGAGCGGAGCGTACGCGCGCCCCGGGTCCGGGACAGGCAACACACCTTCGCTACAGCGCGCAGCTTGGCGATCCCAAATAGAGAGGCCGCCCGAAGGCGGCCTCGCTTCTACCCAGCGGGGGAGAGAGACCGCTGTCAGAAGAACATCCGCACGCCGAACGAGGCACTGCGGCCAGGCAACATCACATCGTCCTTGAGGAAGGAGGTATGCACGCGTGCGTCCTGATTGGTCAGGTTGTTGCCGTCCAGAAACACTTCCCACGCATTGCTGCCGCGGTCCACGTGGTAGGCCAGATGCGCATCCACGAAGGTATAGCCATCGGTCGCGGTTTCGTTCACCGCCACCTTGTCCTGCTTCAGGGTGCGGGTGGCGCCGAGCGAGGCGCGCCACGCATCGGCATTCCAGCGCATCTGCGCACCGAAGCGGCCCGGCGCGATGCGTGGCAGGTTGCCGCCATCGCTCAGGCGCGCACGCACGGTATCGCCGAACACGCGCAGGTCCCACGCGCCGGTGTCGTTGTTGGCCAGGTGGAAGGTCGCTTCGCCTTCGAAGCCGTGGAAGATCGCATCGGCCTGCGTCCACTGGCGGATCGGCAGGAAGTCGTTGTCTTCTTCGTTGAACCATTGATTGCCGGTGTCGACGATGTAGACGAAGTCGTTGTAGCGGTTGTAGTACGCCGCCACCTTGGCATCCACCCATTCGTTCTGGAAGTTGAGCCCCAGCTCGGCCTGGTTGGCCTTTTCGGTCTTCAGATCCGCATCGCCGATCTCATAGGCGAGGGTGGCGATATGCGGGCCGTCGGCGAACAGTTCTTCTTCGGCCGGTGCGCGCTCGGCGTGGTCCAGGTTGGCGGTCAGGCGCCACTGCTCGTTGAAGCGGAAACCGCCGCTGGCCGAGAAGCTGGTCGGGGTGAAGTCGCGGTCCACGCCGATGTCGGTCTGGTACTTGACCTTGTCCACACGTGCGCCGATCTCGGCGGTGACGCGTTCCCAGCTGTTGCGCGCCACGGCGAATGCGCCGAGCGAACGCGTATCGGTCTTGGGCACGAAGGATTCTTCGCCCACCGCCTGGAACGTGGTATCGCTGCCCTGCAGGCCGAACGCGGTCTGCCAGCCGCCGCCGAAGGTAAACGAGGCCTCCACGCGGCCTTCGTTGGCGCGCTTGGTGAACACGGTGCCGACTTCCTCGCCTTCGAATTCGGTATGCGCGTAATCGGTATGACCGAAGCTGTAGCGCAGCGCGCTGCCTTCGCCCCACGGATCGGTCAGCCCGCCCTTGAGGTCGTAGCGGTCCTGCTGCAGTTTCAGCGACACGCCGCGCTCGCCGATGGACGGGTCGCCCGGCTCGCCGGGGTTGCCGTAGTTATCGCGAAAGCGCGATGCCGACAGGCCGACAAAGCCCCAGTCGCCGGACAGCGAGGCGCCGATCGAGCCCACCTTGGAATCGATCCAGCTGTTGAGCTGGCGCCCCTGCGGGGTGTCGTAGTCGTTCTGGTTGCGGTACACGCCGTCGGCATGGATCGACAGGCCGCTGCCGTTGCCGGCATCGACGCGGAACATGTCGGTATTGCCGTCCTTGTCGCCGCCGTCAAAACGCACTTCGGCGCGCCCGCTGAAGCCGTCCACCGGGGTTTCGGCAATTCGCCCGTCGACCACGTTGACCACGCCGCCGATCGCGCCGGAGCCGTACAGCAGCGTGGACGGACCCTTCAGCACTTCGATCTGGTTGGCCAGGAACGGCTCGATCGCCGGCGAGTGGTCCTGGCTGACGGTGGACACGTCCTGGGTGGACAGGCCGTCGCGCAGCACCGCCACGCGCGGGCCATCCAGGCCGCGGATGATCGGCCGTCCCACGCCGGGGCCGAAGTTGGAGCTCTGCACGCCCGGCAGGCTGGCCACGGTTTCGCCCAGGCTCGAACTGCGCACCTCATCCAGACGCTCGCCGGCCAGCACCTCGACCGGACGGCTCAGCTCGCCTGCCGCGTCGCGCAGCGGGCTGGCGGTGACCACCACCTTGTCCAGGTCCTTGATATGCCGGCCGCTGGAATGGGTGGCGTCATGCCGGGTGTCCGATGTCGGCGGCGTCTGCGGGTCGGCAACCTCCGGGGTGTCTTCGGCCAGGGCCAGGGCAGGAGTCAGCAGGCTGGCCAGTGCCAGCGAGAGGGCGGAGCGGCGCAGCGAGGGGATGAGCGTGGGGGCCATGTGGATCGGACTCTCTGATTGTTACTATATATCAATGGGATGGCGCAGCTTGCCTGCTGTGCCGACGGCAAGGCCCGCGCTGTGCGATGCAGTGGTGCGGGCCTGGAACAAGGAAGATGTTATATTATTCCACGTCGCCGCGAGCACCTGCTGGAAGTCATGCCTCTACCCACACTTCGCCATCTGCTGGACCGCTTCGGTGCGACCGGCTCGCTGCTGTGCGCGGTGCACTGTGCGGTGCTGCCGTTGGTCCTGGCGCTGGCGCCGTCGCTCGGATTGTCGTTCTGGCTGGGCGACGGGGTCGAACTGGCGATCGTCGTGTTCGTGACCCTGCTCGGGCTTTTCAGCCTGGTCCTGGGATATCGCCGACACAAGGCGCTGCATGCGCTGGCGTTGTTGCTGCCGGGCCTGGCGCTGTTGTGGCTGGGCCTGTTGTACGACCCGCTGCACCATTCGGTGGTGCC
This sequence comes from Xanthomonas sp. 10-10, assembly GCF_040182365.1. NCBI lineage: Bacteria > Pseudomonadati > Pseudomonadota > Gammaproteobacteria > Lysobacterales > Lysobacteraceae > Xanthomonas > Xanthomonas sp. 10-10. The sequence continues at coordinate 3,318,425 of NZ_CP144460.1, read as the reverse complement.
GCACGCGGTGGTGATGACGCTGGGCGGCGCCCTGGTCGGCATCGCCCATCTGGTCAATCTGCGGCTGAATCACGGGCATGCGCACGTGCACGACGCGAGCTGCGCGCATTGACCAAGCGCTGATACACCAGCGCGCGCTGGGTGCAGGCGGTCATTCGGAAGATCGTTTTACACAGGTGCCAGGCTGGCCCCGGTCGCCAAGCTGACCGCCGGGTGCCCGTGGATGGCAGGCCTGATGCACGGAAGGCTTGTTCAGAGCGTGGCAGGGCCCGCGGCTGCGCGGCCCCGGGCCGACGTGGTAGGCTTGCCGGCCTTGCGCGAGGGCGCCGCCGGTGCAAACCTCGCCAGACCCGTGCCAGCACGGGAATTTGTATTCACATTCAGGAGTCGACGAAATGGGTAAGGGTGACCGTAAGACCGCCAAGGGCAAGCGCTACAACGCCAGCTACGGCAATTCGCGTTCGCACGCGGTGAGCAAGGTTGTCGTGGGTGCAGCTGCCCCGGTTGCCAAGAAGGGCGTGGTCAAGGCGCCGGCCAAGAAGGCTGTTGCCAAGAAGACCGTCGCCAAGGCCAGCTGATCCCAGCCCGCTTTGCGATCTGAAAACGCGGCGCTTGCGCCGCGTTTTTTTATGTCCGACGTCAGTGCAAACGCTGGCATAGCTGCTTGCCATGGTGCCGCAGCTCTGGGCAGTGGCCGCGGTAGCACCTCATCGCTATCGGCAGCCGTCGCGGGTCGGTGCAAGACCTCCCCAAGGCGGCTGGCGCCCTGTCATCGCCCGGCGCCGTCCGTGGTGCATCGGATAAGGCGTGCGCGCCTGGATCATGCAGCGTTTCTAGTGGGTGGCGTCCGGCGCCGGCGCCTTTGCAGCTGGGGTCAGCAACTGCTCGGCCAGTCCGCGATAGATCGGCGTCTTGCACACCAGCCCGGACACCGCACGTGCGATCAACACGGTGGCCAGGATCGGCAGCAGCATCTGGCTGGTGTCGGTGAGCTCCAGCGAAATCACCGCCGAGGTCAGCGGTGCCTGGGTGACACCGGTCAGGTAGGCGCACATGCCCAGCAGCACGAAGGTGCGCGGGTCCACGCTCGGCATCAGCACCGACAGGTTGTGGCCGATACCGGCACCCACTGCCAGGGCGGGCGAGAACAGGCCGCCCGGGATGCCGGCCAGGTACGAGACCAGGTTGGCGATGAGCTTCATCAGGCCGAACTCATGGCCGACCACGGCATGCCCCTGCACCAGGCTGCGCGCCTGCTCGTAGCCGGTGCCGAAGGCGCCTTGCCCGAACACCAGCGCCAGCCCGACCAGCGCCACGCCGCACAACGCCGCCAGCAGCACCGGGTGGCGCTGGCGCAGTGCGCCCAGCCAGCGCGGTTTGCCGCTGACGCTGGCCAGCACCAGCCGCGCGAAGATCCCGCCGAGCAGCCCGGCCACGCTCCCGCACAGTGCGATCGCCAGCCAAGCCTGGCCCAACGGCAAGGCCACCGCCACCTTGCCGAAATAGGTGTAGTTGCTCAGCAACCCCAGCGATACCACGCCGCCGACGATCACCGCCGTGAGCAAGGTGCCGGAGAAGCGGTGCTCGAAGCGACCGCTCAGTTCTTCGATCGCAAAGACCACGCCGGCGAGCGGCGTGTTGAATGCCGCTGCGATACCGGCCGCGCCGCCGGCAAGCAGAAAATGCGAAAGCTCGCGCGGATCGTGAAAGCCGAACCAGCGCCCGAACACATGCATCAGGCTGGCGCCCACATGCACGGTCGGTCCTTCGCGCCCGACCGATGCGCCACCGAGCAGCGACAGCGTGGTCAACGCAAGCTTGCCTAGCGACACGCGCAGCGACAGGTTGGTGCCGCGAAACGCCGGGTCCGGATGCTCCAGCGCGGCGATGACCTGCGGAATGCCGCTACCGCGGGTGGGCCGCATCGCCCCCGAGGTCAGCCAGGCGAGCAGGGCGAAAATGCCCGGCGTCAGCAGCAGCGCCCACCAGATCGAGTGTGCGGTGATGCGTTGAAACAACTGGAAGGCCGCATCGCTGGCCTTGGCGAACACGATGGCGACCAGGGCCACCGCAATGGCGCCACCCCAGAGTGCGGCGCGACGACGCCAGCCTTCGCTGGACAACAGCGGCCGCAAGCGACGCGGCGAGGGATCAGAAGCAGACATGGCCCCATTGTCGCATCGGCGCGCTGCAGCCGGTGTGCGCAGTGCTCAGTGCGCAATGTCCGGCGGCACGCGTAATGCCGGCAGCAGCGTGGCCGGGTTGCCGTCGTTGGGCGCTGCGGCGATGCCCAGCAACCGCGTCAGCAAGGCATACACATCGACGTTGTCGAACCCGGGCAAGCGCTTGCCCTGCGCCAGATCCGGGCCTTGCGCCACGAACACCGCACGCATCGAGGGCAGGGCTGGATCGAACCCGTGCGAGCCGCGCATGCCGTGCTGCGAGCGCTTGGCCAGTTTGTCGGGGAACAATGCGTCCCAGCCTTCGTGCATCTGGCACACGATCGGCGGAATGCGCGGGTGCGTGCCGTAATGCCAGCGCGCCGGCAGCTCGGCCTTGCGCCAGCAGTCGTACTGCGCATGGGGGCCGAGCAGCATCGCCTCGGCATTGGCCTGTTGCCCGGGCTTGGGCTCGAAGCCGATCACCTGGCCGTCGGTGACCGCGGTGGCAATCGCCGGCGGCGCGATGGCTTCCACGCTGATCGCATGCCCCGGCGCCACCTCGGCCATGCCGTGATCGGAGACCACGATGATGTTGGTGCGCGCGCGGGTCCCGTCGCGCTGCATGCCGGCCAGCAGCCGGCCGATGGCGGCGTCCACTGCGCGCACGCTGTCGGCGTATTCGCGCGATTCCGGGCCGTGGTCGTGGCCTGCTTCGTCCACGTGTTCGAAGTACAGCGTGACCAGGCGGTTGGCGTCGGCGCCGGAGCTCTTGAGCCAGGCCTGGACAGTGTCCACGCGCGCGTCCATGGCGACGCCTTCCTCGTAATGGCGCCAATGCGTCGGGCGCACGCCCTGGATGGCGGCCTCGCTGCCGGGCCACGACCAGGTTGCCGCGTGCATCCCGGCCTTTTCCACGCCCACCCAGACCGGCTGGCCGCCCCACCAGCGCGCATCGGTCACCGCGTCCTGCTTGCTCAGCCAGAAATTGCCCAGCCCGGCATCGCGCATGCTGTTGTGCACGATGCCGTGGCGATCCGGGCGCAGGCCGGTGACCAGCGTGTAGTGATTGGGAAAGGTCAGCGACGGGTACGAGGGTGTCATCCAGCGCGCGCGCACGCCATCGCGTGCAAGCTGCGACAGCGTCGGCGTGATGCCGCGATCAAGCATGTCCGCGCGCAGGCCATCGATGGAAATCAGCAGCAAGGGATGCGGCGCGTCGTCGGACGTCGCGGCGGCCGACAGTGGCGACGATGTACTGGGCGGCGGTGAGGCCTCACGCACGCCGGGCTGGGTGGAGCAGGCCGCTAGCAGCGCGGTGGCCATCGCGGCAGACACAAGACGTCGATCGATCATGCCGCCAGTTTACGGTGCAGCGATGACGTCGCGGAGTCAGCGCAGCGGCGCTGCACGTTGATCGACGAACAGGTCGTCGGCGCGTGCGATCTGGCGCGGCGACCAGCCTTCCAGCTGCAACAACGCCTGCTTGGTCGGCAGGCCGCCACCGAAGCCGGTCAACGTGCCATTGGCGCCGATCACGCGATGGCAGGGCAGCACGATCGGCAACGGATTGCGGCCATTGGCAGCACCTACCGCGCGGCTGGCGGCGGGGCGTCCTACCGCCTGCGCAAGCTGCGCGTAACTCCAGGTCTGGCCGAACGGAATCCGCGCCAACGTGTGCCAGACCTGCAGCTGAAACGGCGTGCCGGCCGGTGCCAGCGGCAGGTCGAAACTGCGTCGCCCGCCATGCAGATAATCCAGCAGTTGCTCGCGCGCTGCGCGCACCAGGGCGGCATCGGGGGCATGCGCCCAACTCGCACGTCCGGGCGCGTCGTAGCGGTTCTGTGCGAACAGGATGTGGCGCACCGCAGTGGAATCGGCGGCCACGGTGAGGGCGCCGATCGGCGAGTGGAAGGTGTCGTAGTACAGCGTGTTCATGGGCGGGTGTCCTTGCGGTCGATGGCGAGATGCCACAGGTGCAACACGGCATAGGCACGCCATGGGCGCCATGCCTGCGAACGCGCTTCGGTGGCGCGTTCGCTCAGACGCTCCGGCGCGCCGAGGACCTGCTGCAGGATCAGATCGCCGGCCGGAAACGCATCCGGATGCGAAAGCGCGCGCATGGCGATGTAGTGCGCGGTCCAGGGCCCGATGCCGGGCAACGCGGTGCAGGTGGCGACAAAGTCCGCCAACCGCTGGCCGGCGCCGAAATGCAGCCGGCCCTGTGCGCATGCCGATGCCAGCGCGCGCAACGTGGCCGCGCGTGCGCGTGGCAGCCCGAGCTGTTCCAGCGGCGCGTCGGCCAGCTGTGCGGGCGTGGGAAAACTGCGATCCAGGCCGGGCGGCATGTCGGCATGATGGCCGCCGTGGCGGTCCACCAACCGCGCCGCCAGCGTTGCCGCGCCGGCCACGCTGATCTGCTGGCCCAGCACCGCACGCACCGCCACTTCAAAGCCGTCCCATCCCCCCGGCACGCGCAGGCCGGGCCGGCGCGCGATCGCCTCGGCCAGGAGCGGTTCGGATGCCAGCGTGGCGTGCACGGCCTGCAGGTCCGCATCCAGATCGAACAGCCGACGCACCCGGCGCACGATCTGCGGAATCTGTCGCGGGTCGGTGGCGCCGATGCGCAGCAGCAGCTCGGGCCGCTGCGGCGCGGCGACCACCTCGATCAAGCTTGCGTGCCCTGGCGTGCCGATCACCCGCCGGTAGCCGCTGGCATCGACCTGCTCGATCCCCGGAATCGCGCGGCGCTGCAGAAACACCAGCATCGCCGACCAGTCCAGCGGCGGGCGATAGCCCAGGCGCAGGCACAGTTGGCCGCCCGGAACGTCGGCGCGCTGCTTGCGCAACGCCGACGGCGGCATGCCGCAGCCTTGCAGAAAGGCCGCATTGAAACGCCGCAGGCTGTTGAAGCCGGCGGCGAGCGCGACCTCGGTAACCGGCAAGGCGGTTTCGGTGAGCAACTGCTTGGCCAACAGCAGCCGGCGCGTGCCATGCACCTGGATCGGGGTGGCGCCGAGCTGCTGCACGAACTGCCGTTGCAACTGTCGCGCACTCATGCCCACCGCATCGGCCAGCGTCTGCACCGGCTGCTCCTGCAACAGGCCTTCGGCAATCATCGCCAGCGCACGCTGCACGCTCTCTTCGCCCAGATGCTGCTGCGCCTGCGGCGACAGTTCCGGCCGACAGCGCAGGCACGGCCGGTAACCGGCCGCACTGGCCGCCGCCGCGCTCGGGTAGTAACTGACGTTGCCCGGCTTGGGCGGTGGCGCCGGACACACCGGCCGACAATAGATGCCGGTGCTGCGGACCGCAGTAAAGAACAGCCCGTCGAAGCGCGCATCGCGCGCCAGGCGGGCGCGGTCGCATTGAATTCGATCGGGCGTCATCGTTTGCATGACGCCAGTCTAAGCGCTGGCTTGCGCCGCGGCTGGCCGTTTTCGGACAGGGTTGCTGCCTGGATGTTCCCGCCCGGATATTCTCTGCCGGATTGGTCAACCAAGACGTGAAACAGGACGCAGGGATGATTGTTCCCAGACATTGGGCCGAGGCCCGTATCCAGCATCGAGAAGGCAAGCGCAGCATCACCGTCCGCCGATTCGGATGGTCCGATGAAAGCTACGCTGCGGCCGAGCTGCATGCGCGTGGTCGTGCCGGTGAGGCGCTCGACGAGATCCTGAGCGGCACGCCGCTGCCGCGTAGGGAAAGGCTCGCGGCCTATGGAGAAGGCCTGCCGATTCGCGAAGAGATCGTTGCGCAGGAAGGTAGCCTGGTGCTTACCCGCAACAGCTATGGCGCCTTGTGCCTGAACACCCCCAACGTGCTGTTTGCGGATGTGGATTTTGCCCATTTGCCGCGTAGGGGCCTGGGGCCTGGTTGGGGCTTGCTGCTCTTGGTGAGCGTGATGGTGCTTGGTACGTTTCAATTCCATCTGTTCGGCGTGGTGATACTGGCGACGGCGGTGACCTGGCTATCGAACCGTCTGGCGAGGTCTTGGCGCCGTCATCGGTTTTGTCGCGCAGGCACACCAGAACAGCAGGCCCGGCGGCGTATCGATGCGTTCGCAGCCGCACACCCGCAGTGGCATCTGCGGCTGTATCGAACGCCTGCCGGGTTTCGTCTGCTGGCGTTGCACCGCTGTTTTGAGCCGGATGACGCAGAGGTCGCCGCTTGTTTTTCGCAACTCGGCGTTGACGCGGTCTACGCTCGGATGTGTCGTATGCAGCAATGCTTTCGTGCTCGGGTAAGCCCCAAGCCGTGGCGTGTGGGCATTCATCGACGTATCCGTCCCCCCTATGCCGCGTGGCGCGCCGAGCACGCAGCGTTACCGGAGCGTCTGCGGTGGATTGCAGACTATGAGTGCGCCAGTACCGCCTTCGCAGCATGCAGGTACATCGCCTCATTTGGCGACGAGCGCAATGTGACCGAGGCTGCTCGACAGGTGCAGGAACGCCACGACGCCTGGTGCCGTGCGGATCAGCCACACCTGCAACTGGCCTGACAGGCCGCGGGTTAAGGCAGGGTTCGGGGCGTGGTGCGCGTCCGCCCTAGACTGAGAGCCCGCTCACGCTGCTGTCTGGTGCTCATCTCGATGCTGAAGCCGCTTTGTCTGTCATTTGCCTGTGTACTGCTGCTGGTTGCCTGCGACCGCAGCAGCACATCCGCCGATGCTGCCGGGGCGCAGCAGACCGGAGTGGCGCAGGCCGGCGACGGCGACCACATGGTGTCGGTGGATACGCCCGAGCCGGCGCCGCCGCCGCCCCGTCCTCGCACGCAGGCGGGTGAGGCGGGCTGGCCGCAGGCACAGCTGGAAGCGGGCCAGGCGTGGATCAGTTGCGCGACCGATTACAGCAAGGAGGCCGGCGACGGCACGCTGTTGCCGGCGCTGGATCGGGCGAGCGTGGAGGCGGCGCTGGCGCCGTGTCGCGAGACCGGGCTGGTGCGGGTGCGGTATGCGGGCAAGATCAACGCCGGGTTTGCCGCGCTGGTGTGGCGCCTGGCGGCGGTGGCCGAACAATTGCGGCTGCCGCATCGCATCCTGGATCTGGATTCCAGTGGCGGGCAGGTCGAGGCGGCGATCCGCGCCGGCGACACCATCGGCGAATCCAACTGGACCATCTGGGTGCGCGAGGGCTCGATCTGCCACAGCGCCTGCGTGTTCGTGCTGGCGGCCGGTGACAACCGGCTGGTGGCCGGCAAGGTCGGCATCCACCGCATGATGCGGATCAGCTCCAAGGCGACCTCGCGTGCGGAGCTCAATCGCGAATTGCGCGAGGTCTACGGCAACGTCAAGGATTATCTGGAGCGTAACGGTGTGGCGGTGGCAGTGGCCGATCTGATGATGACCGTGCCCAACCGCAGCCTGCGGCTGCTGACGATGGAAGAGCTGCGCGAGTACGGCCTGGATGGCACCAATGCGGTACAGGACGACCTGGAACGCATCCGGCAGATGCGCAAGTGCGGCGATGCGTTCGTGCGGCGCAAGGATGCGTTTCTGGTGGCGTTCGATCAAAAGTGCAAGGGCGAGGGCGCCGACCTGGATGCGGTCAACGCCTGTGGCCTGGCACTGAAGCAGCGTTTCGGCTTTCCGGATGCGGCCTGCCCGGAAGAGAGCCCGCTCGCCGAGACCGATGCCGCCGCCCTGCCGGCTACCCCGGCGGCCCAGGCGCAGGCCGATGCCGCAGCGGACGAGCGGCCACCGGCAGAACCGGATGCAGCGCCGGTGCCGGACGCGGCAGAGGCGGAGCCCGAGTCGTCGACGCCTGCACACGCGAAGGGTTGAGCGCGGCGACAGGTTTCACGCGTATCGCACTGCGCGCTGCCTATGGTCGCCCCATGACAACCGGGCCGGGGGGCAGTATGCGAGGCAAGACCAAGGGTGTGTTACTGGCGTATCTGCCATCGGCACTGCTGGTGCTGGTGGGCTTCGGTGTGGCCGAGCTGCTGCGCCTGTCCGCTGCCCACCTGCATGCGCAATGGCCGGCAACATTGGCGACGTGGCTGAGCCTGGTGGCGCTGGTGGCGGCCATCGCCCGCGCGTTCTGGGTCAGCTGGCGGCTGTGGCGCCCGCGCGGCGTGGCGGCGGTACCGCCTGCGCCCGGCGGCGAGCTCTAGCGAGGCGATCCAGACCGAGCAAGCCTGCGTGCGGTGGGCACCGCCTTGAAGGCGCAGCCCCCGCTGGCTGTGCAAGCTTCGGGCATGCGCACGCACTGCGCTGACAGCCGGTTACACGCCAGCGCGACACCGCCTTCCCGATCATGCAGCCAGCCGCTGCAACCCGAATCGCGCGCCGCTTGTGTTGCGCACGTCCCGTCATAGACTGCGCTACCCGCCGCAATCTGTGCGGTCCATCGCTTTCCAACCCGTTCAAGGTGCTGTCCCATGCTCCGTCCCCGTTTGCTTGTCGCGTTGGTGTTGGCTCCAGCGCTGGCGTTCGCTCAACAACCGCAGCCTTCCCGCACGGCAACTGCCCAGCCGGCGCCCTCGGCGTCGCGGCCGGCTGCAGGCCAACCGGCACCGGCGCTGAGCGCGGCCCAGCAGGCGCAGGTCGCCAAGCAGGATGTCGAGATGACCCAGGCCGCCCTGCGCGTGGCGCAGATGGTCGATGCCAACAAGGCCGCCTCGCTGTGGGACGGTGCCTCCAGCGTGGCCAAGACTGCGGTCAAGCGCGATGCCTTCGTCGCCCAGCTCGCCGGCGAGCGTGCACGTCTGGGTGCGATGGTCGGGCGTGGCCAGGGCTCGGTGACGCGGGTGAAGTACGGCCCCGGCGCGCAGGTGCCCGAAGGGTTGTACGTCAACGTCAGCTTCCCGACCCGGTTCGCCAACGCGCCGCAACCGGTGCGCGAGCTGGTGTCGTTCCGTCTGGATGAAGACAAGACCTGGCGCGTTGCGGGCTACAGCCTGCGCTCGGCAGCCAAGTGATGCGGCAGCCTGCCAGGAGAATTGCGTGCAACTGACGATCGAACTGCAGATGCTGGGCTGGGCCATGGTGCTCGGCCTGGTACAGCTGCTGGCTGCATCGGCCAGCATGACCACGCAACGCGGCACCAAGTGGAATGCCAGTGCGCGCGATGGCGATACCAAGCCGCTGACCGGCGTCGCCGCACGCCTGGATCGCGCGTTTCGCAACTACCTGGAAACCTTTCCGATCTTTGCCGCAGCAGTGCTGGCGGTGAGCGTGGCCGGACGCACCAATGCCGAAACCGCCCTGGGCGTGCAGCTGTATCTGTGGGCGCGCGTGGCCTACGTGCCGGCTTACGCGGCCGGCATCCCTTACCTGCGCAGCGCCATCTGGGTGGTGTCGTTCTGGGGCATCGTCAAGCTGGTGCGTGCGTTGCTGGGGTGGTAATGCATGAGGGTCCGGACGCGTGCACGTGTGCCGTGCATCGCGCTCGATCCTGATCAAGCGCCGCGCCATGTGTTGGTTCCAGGCCGGGCGCATCCATGGCAGCGGGTGCGCGGCATGCGATCGACGGATATCGTGATCCGATGGTTGCTGGCGGGCATGGAAGTGCGACAGGTGGGCAAGACGAGCATTCCGCCGCACGGGGCCGCCTCAGCCCGGCACGCGCACCCGCGCTACGATCGCATCGATCGCCGCCTGCACATCGCCGTTGCGCATTGCCTCTTCCAGTAGCGGGATCGCCCAGGCGCACCCCGCATGGGTCAGATGTAGGCGCCAGTCGCCCCGCCAGCCGTCCAACTCGTGCAACGCCAGCATGATGCAGCCGCCACGGTCGGCATGGCCGCCATGGATGGATTGCTCCAGCCAGAACGGACGCGCTGCGCCGGGTTCGATCGAAAAGATATAGACGTCGTGCTTCGGATCTTCGGAGGACGGCGCGATATTGCGCTGGCCGATCTCGATCACGCTCATTCGCCGGACTCGGCGTCTGGGTCCATGGCCATGACGCGAATTTCCACGTCATCCAGTTGCACGAGCTGGCCGGGACGAATCTTCGCCGTCTTGCGCAGTTCCTGCACGCCATCGACGCTGACCGCGCCGCTGGCGACGATGGCCTTGCCCTGTCCGCCGCTATCGGCGATGCCGGCCAGCTTGAGCAGCTGGTTGAGTTCGATGTACTCGCCGTCCAGGTCGAATTCCAGGAATTGCATGCTGCGCTCGGTCAAAAAGAAATCGATTATCCGCCCGGAGTCGCTGCCAGCACCACCAGCCGCATGTCAGCAACACAGGCATGGGCGCGCAGCCAGGCTGTAGCGCTGCCGGGCTGCTGGCGCTGCCCGCCTCGGCAGGCCGGCAGCCTATTCGCGGCGAAACTGCGCAAGTTCCTCAAGCAGTCGTTGCGCGCGGGTCATGCTGCGGCCGGCATGCGCATCGTCGATGCGGTCCAGCCAGGGGTGCTGCGCGCGCTGCAAGCGCCGATAGCCGTACCAGGTGCCCAGGGCGCCCATCGCGCCGACCAACAGGTTGAGCAGCAGCCAGGCCTGCGGCAGCGAGGCGCCGGTGAGGCTGCGCCAGGCGCTGTCGGCGACGGCCACCCAGAGCACCCAGAACGCGATGCCCAGCCACGGCGCGACGCGCGTGCGCCAACGCCGCAGCTGGGCGAGCGCTTGTTGCGTCTGCACCAATGGCCCGCTGAAATCCAGCTGCCACAGCAACTGCAATTGGCGCCCCGCCGAGAGTGCCAGCGCCACGCACCAGAGCTGCAGCAGCACCCCCCCAACGATGGCCGTGAGCTGATCGGGTGCGCCCAGCCAGCGACGCGCGACCACGACGCTCAGTACCAGCGCGCACACAAGCTGTGCCCACTGGCGCCACCACAGCGGGCGCAGGCTGGCATGCGCTGCGTCGCTGCGAATGTCGCCGAGCAGTCGGTGGATGTCTGCGGCCTGGAGATCCAATCGGTGTTCCAGGGTGTGCCAGGCGTGTTTCATGTCGTCCAGTTCCATTGCGGCTCCGGTAAGGTCGTGGGTCACAGTTCGTTGCGGATGCGCGCCTTCAGGCGGCTGAGTTTGGTGGCGACGTTGGTTTCGCTGATGCCGAGCACCTCGGCGATCTCGCGGTAGCTGTGGTCGTCCAGATAGAGCAGCAGCAACGCACGCTCCAGCGCGGGCAGCTGCGCGATGAAGGTGTATAACGCGGCGACCTGCTGCTCGCGTACGGGGTCGTGCGGTGTCGGGTCGGCAAGATGATCAACCACCGCATCCAGTGCGATCGCCGCATCCGGCGCACGGCTGCGACCGCGCAAGTCGCTGATCGCCACATTCAGCGCAATGCGATACATCCAGGTCGAAAAACGCCGGGCCGGGTCGTACGCGGGAAAAGCGCGCCACAGCTGGGCTGCGATTTCCTGGGCCAGCTCGTCGCGGTCGTCGCGGTTGCGGCAATAGCTGGCGGCCACCTTCAGCACGATGCCCCGGTGCTGCTGGAGCAGGGCGCTGAAGCGGGTTTGCTGGTCTGTGTCCGGGGGCATGGCGATGGCGGGGAGGCAGGGTAGGGAAGGGCGTGCCAGGATGATTCGCCACAGCGGGCGGATCCTCACAACCTGAACAAAACGTCACGACCCTTCGACACGAAGGGGGGTAAGGGCGCACACTATGCTGCTTTGCGCCTGCCGGCTCCGTGCGGCGCCTCCGGAGTTACCCATGACCCAAGAATCTTCCGCGCCGCTGCTGTTTGCAGACCTCGGCCTCTCGGACGCTGTGATGAAAGCCGTTGCCGCTGTCGGCTACGAGTCGCCGTCGCCGATCCAGGCTGCCACCATTCCCGCGCTGCTGTCCGGCCGCGACGTCCTCGGCCAGGCGCAGACCGGTACCGGCAAGACCGCCGCGTTCGCGCTGCCGGTGCTGTCCAACGCCGACCTCAACCAGCTCAAGCCGCAGGCGCTGGTGCTGGCGCCGACCCGCGAGCTGGCCATCCAGGTCGCCGAGGCGTTCCAGAAATATGCCGAAGCCATTCCGGGCTTCCGCGTGCTGCCGGTCTACGGCGGCCAGCCCTATGCCCAGCAGCTGAGCGCGCTCAAGCGCGGCGTGCATGTGGTGGTGGGCACTCCGGGCCGGGTGATCGATCACCTGGATCGCGGCACCCTGGACCTGTCCCAGCTCAAGACGCTGGTGCTGGACGAAGCCGACGAAATGCTGCGCATGGGCTTCATCGACGACGTCGAAGCGGTGCTGAAGAAGTTGCCGGAGAAGCGCCAGGTGGCGTTGTTCTCGGCGACCATGCCGCCGGCCATCCGCCGCATCGCGCAGACCTACCTGAAGGACCCGGCCGAAGTCACCATTGCGGCCAAGACCACCACCTCGGCCAATATCCGCCAGCGCTACTGGTGGGTGAGCGGCCTGCACAAGCTGGACGCACTGACCCGCATTCTCGAGGTCGAGCCGTTCGACGGCATGATCATCTTTGCGCGCACCAAGGCGGCCACCGAAGAGCTGGCGCAGAAGCTGCAGGCACGCGGCATGGCCGCGGCGGCCATCAATGGCGACATGCAGCAGGCCGCCCGCGAGAAGACCATTGCCCAGCTCAAGGACGGCAAGCTCGACATCCTGGTCGCCACCGACGTGGCCGCGCGCGGCCTGGACGTGGAGCGCGTCAGCCATGTGCTGAATTACGACATCCCGTACGACACCGAAAGCTACGTGCACCGCATCGGCCGTACCGGTCGTGCCGGTCGCAATGGCGATGCGATCCTGTTCGTCACCCCGCGAGAGAAGGGCATGCTGCGCTCGATCGAGCGCGCCACCCGTCAGCCGATCGAAGAAATGCAGCTGCCGAGCGTGGATGCGGTCAACGACACCCGCGTGGCGCGCTTCATGACCCGCATCACCGAGACCCTGGCCGGTGGCCAGATCGAGATGTACCGCGATCTGCTGCAGCGCTACGAGGCAGAAAACAACGTGCCGGCGATCGAGATCGCCGCCGCGCTGGCCAAGTTGCTGCAGGGCGATGCGCCGTTCCTGCTGACCCCGCCGGTGCGTGGCGCGCGTGAGGAGTTCACACCGCAGCGCAACGAGCGTGCCGACCGCGGCGATCGTGGCGATCGTGGCGAGCGTCCGCGCTTCGAGCCGAAGTTCGAGCGTGGTCCGCGTGCCGATGGCGAGCGCGCGGCACGCCCGCCGCGTGCAGAACGTCCGGCATTCGCAGGTGATGGCGCCGGCGCAGAGCGTCCGCGTCGCGATCCGGTTGCCCCGCGCGGCGAGCCGGAGTTCGGCATGGAGAGCTATCGCATCGAGGTGGGCCATACCCACGGCGTGAAGCCGGCCAACATCGTCGGCGCGATCGCCAACGAAGCCGGTCTGGAAAGCCGCTATATCGGCCGGATCGACATCCAGGACGATTATTCGATCCTGGATCTGCCGGCCGACATGCCGCGCGAGCTGCTGACGCACCTGAAGAAGGTCTGGGTGTCCGGCCAGCAGCTCAACATGCGCAAGCTGGAAGAAGGCGAGGCTGCGGCGTCGCCGTCCAAGCCGCGCTTCCCGCGCGGTGGCAAGCCGTCCGGGCGTCCGAACGGCCCGGGGCGTCCGATGGATCGCGCCGGCGCGCCGCATCGCAAGGGTCCGCCCAAGCCGCGCGGCGAGTAAGCCAGGCTGACAATCGGCTGCGCAGCCAGGCGCATGCGCAGCCATCCACGTGCTGTTATTCCTTTCAGGACATAGCAGTGATGCGGCCAGGCCTGTCCCGATCGGGACCGCAGACGGCGGATCGTCAGCCAGGCTGACGTTTCCCGCCGGCCGTCCGGCAAACGGACGCCGCCATACAGACTCGGCCATTGCGGCCGCTACAGCCTTCAGGCGCCCACTGGGCGCCTGAATCGCACTGGGGCGGTGAAGGACGGATGGCAATGGCGCAGTCAGCACGCGGCACACGCAGTGGCCAAACCATGCACATGGTGCGCGGCTGGCTAACGCTCCCTCTGGCGCTGCTGATGGCGATGGCTGTCGGCATGGCCGTGCTCTCTGCACTGGCGATCGAAATCCAATCCGGAGCAACCGCCTGGATTGTCGGTCAGGGCCACTGGTCCAATGCCCAGCAAGAGTCGGTCTACTGGCTGGAGCGCTATCTGGTGAGCGGCGATCCGAGCGATCTGCAGGCCGCCTGCCGTGCGCTGGAGGTGCCGCTCGGCGATCGCGCGGCGCGCGATGCGGTCGAACAGCCGGTGATTGCCTGGACGGCGGTGTATGCCGGGCTTGCGGCCGGTCGCAATGCCCGTGAGGACATGCCGCAAATGGTCAGGCTGTATCGCTACGGCCAGATGATTCCGTATCTGGGCGATGCCATCACGCTGTGGAAGCACACCGATGCCGATCTGTTGAAGCTCAGTGCACTGGCCGACCGTGCTGCCTCCGTGCAAGCCGCCAACAGACCGGATGCGCGCGCGCTGCAGGACCTGCGCGACGAACTGCATCTGCTCGATGCCCGCATGCGCAGCGATGCAGCGCAGTTCCAGGCGCAGCTGATCCGCTGCGCACGGCTGCTGCACGACGTGATGGTGGTCTGCAGCCTGGCCACCTTGTTGTTGGTGCTGATCACCTGCGTGCTGGCGATACGCCGCATCCGCGACTATCTGCTGTCGCACGAGGGCCGGTTTCGCACGGCGTTTCAGCAGGCTGCGCTGGGGATGGTCAAGTTCGACCTGCGCGGCCACGTGCTGGATGCCAACGCCTCGATGGCCCATATCCTGCGCTACCGCCCGGAAGAGTTGCAGGCGTCCACGCTCGCCCAGCTGGTGCACCCGGACGACATCGTGCTGGACAGCCGTGGCACGATCGACTGGCCGCGGCTGATGCAGTCCGGCGAGCTGCGCTTCCTGCGCGCCGATGGCGAAGTGATGTGGGGCCGCTGGAGCGCCTCGCTGGTGGAGCCTGGCCCGGAGGAACCCACGCTGGTGCTGGCGGTGATCGAAGACGTCTCGCACGCGCACGAACTGGCCGACGAGGTCGCCTTCCACGCGCGCCACGACGCCTTGACCGGTTTGATCAACCGGCGCGAGATCGAGCGCCGCCTGCTGCATCTGATCGAGCCGCCGCAATCGCCGCAGCTGTGCCATGCGCTGTGCTTCGTCGACCTGGATCACTTCAAGCTGGTCAACGACACCTTCGGACATGCGGTCGGCGACAAGTTCCTGTGCCACTTCGCCGACGTCATCACCATGCAGTTGCGTCCGGGCGACTGGCTGGGGCGGCTGGGTGGCGACGAGTTCGCGATCCTGCTGGCCAATACCGACCTGGTGCAGGCGCAGGCCTTGCTGGAGCGCATGCATGGCGTGCTGGGGCAGCCGTGGAGCCATCAGGGCGGCCGGCCGCTGACGCCGAGTTGCAGCTTTGGCGTGGTGGAAATCCGCCGGGGCGCCAACGACGTCAACGCATTGATGACCGCGGCCGACCTGGCCTGTTTCGCCGCCAAGGAAGAAGGGCGCAACCGGATCCGGTGTCTTGGCGAGAACGATCTGGCCTTGGCGCGGCGTCGGCATGACGGTGGCTGGATCAGCGCCGTGCAGCAGGCGATCGCCGAACACCGGCTGCTGCTGTACGCGCAGAAGATCCAGGTGCTGAGCGACCCCGGCCGTCTGCAGTACGAGGTGCTGGTGCGCATGCGCGCGCGCGATGGGCGGGTGCTGAGCCCGGGCGAATTCCTGCCTGCGGTGGAGCGCTACGGGCTCGGGCGCATGGTCGATGCCCATGTGCTGGAAACCTTGTGCGCGCAGCTGGCCGACAACCCGCTGCATGTGGCGACCCTGGACCTGTGCCACGTCAATCTGTCCGCGCAATCGATCGCGCAGCCGGATTTTCTCGATTTCGTCTGCGCCCTGTTCGAGCGCTATCCCACGCTGGTGTCCAAGCTGTGCATGGAAATCACCGAAACCGCCGTCATCGGCGACCTGGAACATGCGCAGCGCTTTGTGCAGAGCGTGCGCGCGCGTGGCTGCCATGTGGCGCTGGACGACTTCGGCAGCGGCCTGGCCTCGTTCGGCTACCTCAAGCAATTCACCGTCGATGTGTTGAAGATCGATTGCGGCTTCGTGCGCAATTACGCGCATGACGCGGTGGACCGCGCTGCGGTGCATTCCATCGCCCAGGTTGGCCTGGCACTGGGTATCGAAGTGGTGGCCGAAGGGGTGGAGTCGGAGGCGGATATTCCCGGCCTGCGCGACGCCGGCGTGGGCCAGGTGCAGGGCTTCAGCCTGCATCGCCCGTGCCCGCTGGAAGACCTGGTCATGCCGCAGCCCATGCTGGCGGTAACCGGGTAGGGCGCGCCGGCAGCGCTGCGCGCCGGGCCGTTACTGCGCCAGTGTGCGTCGCAGGCTGCAAATGGCCGATAATCCAACGATGACAATCCGACTCAACAAACATATCGCCGATACCGGCTTCTGCTCGCGTCGCGAGGCCGACCGCCTGATCGGCGAGCGCCGCGTCACCGTCAACGGCATGGTGGCCGGCACCGGCGCGGTGGTGGGCGAGGAAGACACCGTGCTGGTGGATGGCCAGCCGCTGCGCGCGCGCGAGGCCAAGAAGCCCGGTGGACGCAAGCATGTCTATATCGCGCTCAACAAGCCGGTGGGCATCACCTGTACCACCGAGAGTTCGGTCAAGGGCAACATCGTCGAATTCGTCGGCCACGAGCAGCGCATCTTTCCGATCGGCCGCCTGGACAAGGAGTCCGAAGGGCTGATCCTGATGACCAGCAACGGCAACATCGTCAACGAGATCCTGCGCGCGGAAAATCGCCACCAGAAGGAATACCTGGTGGCGGTCAACAAGGCGGTCACCGACGAATTCCTGCGTGGCATGGCGCGTGGTGTGCGCATCCACAACGAGACCACCTTGCCGTGCCGCACCGCGCGTATCGCCAAGTTCGGATTTCGCATCGTGCTCGAGCAGGGCTTGAACCGGCAGATCCGCCTGATGGCTGCCGAATTCGGTTATCGGGTCACGCAGCTGCGGCGGGTGCGTATCGACAACATCAAGCTTGCCGCACTCAAGCCGGGGCAATGGCGCAACCTCAGCGATGCGGAACTGCGCGGCTTGTTGCCGCAGCGCACCGATTGGTAAGCCGGTTGGATGAACTGCCGGATGTGCGAGCGGCCAATGGTGCTCGCGCGGATGGATCGCTCCACGGGGTTTAGGCATATCGCCGCCACTAACGAGTCAGCAGGGGGCTGAGCGCGTGATCAAACCGCAATTGCCGGGAAACGAAGCCGAGCGGCTGATCGCCCTGCGCCAGTACGAGTTGCTGGACTCGCCACCCGAGCGCGCCTTCGACGACCTGACCCTGGTGGCGTCCACCGTCTGCCAGACGCAGATGGCGGCCGTGGTGCTGGTGGACGAACATCGGCAGTGGTTCAAGGCGGCCCACGGCGTGCCGCGTAGCGAAGCGCCACGCGATATCTCGTTCTGCGCGCATGCGATCCTGCGCCCGGACGAGGTGATGACCGTCGAAGACACCTTGCTGGACCCGCGCTTTTTCGACAACCCGATGGTCACCGGCGAAGGCGCCGTACGCTTTTATGCTGGCGCGCCGTTGGTCACCAGCGAAGGCATGCCGCTGGGTTCGTTGTGCGTGTTCGACCAGGCGCCGGCGCAGCTGCGCGAGGACCAACGTGCCGCGCTGCAGGCGTTGTCGCGGCAGGCCTCGCATCTGCTGGAGCTGCGTCTGGCCGGCAAGCAGCTGCGTCGGCAGTTGCGCGAGCGCGAATGGTACGAGCAGCAGATGGCGCAGTATTACGCCGCGATGGAAGCGGTCAACGCCGATCTGGTCGAGCAGACGCGTACCGACCCGCTGACCGGCCTGCCCAATCGCCGCGCCTTCACCGCGGCACTGGCGGCAGCGACGCAGCAGACGCGCATCGCCAACCAGCCGCTGTCGGTGGCGCTGCTGGACGTGGACCACTTCAAGGTGGTCAACGACGTGCACGGGCACGACCAGGGCGATTTGGTGCTGCGCGAGCTATCGGCGCTATTGCGTGCGCATGTGGCCGGTGCCGGCACCATTGCGCGTTACGGCGGCGAAGAGTTCGTGTTGCTGCTGCCCAATGTGGACCTGCAGCAGGCACGGGTGCAGTGCGAATATCTGCGCCAGAGCGTGGCGACAATGACGATTGCGCTGCCGGTGACGGTCAGCATCGGCGTGGCCATGTTGTATCCGCACGAAGGCGTGGAAACGGTGATCAAGCGTGCCGACCAGGCCCTGTATGCCGCCAAGCGCGGCGGCCGCGATCAGGTAGTTGCGCTGGAGTAGGGGTGGGCGTTGTTGCCTGCACGTCAGGTGCGGGCCGCTGCCCGGGCGGTGCGCTTTGGCGCGGGCTTGACGATGGTCGATAAGCACCGCTGCATCGTTCGAGGTTTCGAGCGTGCCCCTGACAGCGGACTGGAGACTGCAGGTCGGTTGACGCTCAGGCATCAAGACGCCCCCATTCGCTGCGGAGCCCTGGCTCAGGTGTTACGCGGCACTGCAACCGCTGCCGGTAGAGGCGCGGTCGCGCGATGCCACGTTACTTGCAGTAGCAGATAAACCATAGCGAACCGTCGTCGGCTGGATTGGCGACGGCGCGCCCGGAACCGGAGCATACCGGTGACCCCTGCCGAGTCCGGGCACCGGCTGCGCCCGCGTGGCGGTGAGCGCAATGGTGGTGTTGGCCGCTCTCAGTCGACGATGTTCTTGGCTTCGGCCGTGCCCAGCACTTCCGGGTGCACCACCTTGCGCCGGCGTTCCAGCACCGGGTGCAGGAACACCGCACCAAGAATGATCGCCACGCCGAGATAGAACTGCAGCGTGAGCTCGCGCTGTTCGCCCAGCAGCGCGATGGCCAGCACGATGGCGTAGACCGGCTCCAGATTGGTCACCAGCTGCACCGAATACGCGCTCAGATGGCGCAGCGCGACCAGCGCCAGCGCAAACGGCAGCAGGGTGCAGGCCAGCGACAGTGCGAGCAGCAACACGCCATCGTGCAGGCTGGGAAGCATCAACAGATCGCCATGCAGGGATGGCAGCAGCAGCGGCATGGCCGGTGCCAGCACGGTCAAGGTCAGCGTGCCGGCACCCAGCTCCAGGGCGGTGACGGTGAGCGGGTCGGCATGGGTCACCATGCGTTTGTTGAGAGAGCCGAACAGCCCGACGAATACGGCCGAAATCGCGCCGACCACCACCCCGGCACGCATGCCATCGGGCACGCCGCCGACCACCAGCGCCACCCCCGGCAAGACAGCCAGGCCGAACAGCAACTCGCGCGGACGGAACGGCCGCTGCGTCACCCATGGCTCGATCACGGCAGTGAACACCGGCGCCAGGGCAATGCAGGTCGCCGCCACCGATGCGTTGGCCAGCTTGATCGCGCCATAGAAGGTCAACCAGTGCAGTGCCACCAAGGCGCCGATGCCGCAATAGCCCAGCACCACGCGCGCGGACAGGCCGCGCAAGCCTCGCCACACCCGCGGCCACAGCGCCAGGGCCGCGACCACGATCAACATGCGCCACCACACCAGCGGCAATGCCTGCAGCGTGATCAACTTGCCCAGGATCGCGGTGATGCCCCAAAGCAGCACGCAGAAATGAATTTGCAGTTGCGCCTTGCGCAGGTCGGTCGTGGGCATGCGCCATTGTCGCCGAAAAACCGCAGGTCGGCGCCGTGCCTGGAGCGGCCGACAAAACCTGGCGAGCAGCCGCCAGGCGGGCTTGGACTGCGTACTCAGAGCCGAAGTGTACGAGTGGAACATGCCGCGCCGGGCACTGGTCCGGCCTGCCTGGCGGTGAGCGCAGCCGTGTTGCCGGCTGCTCCCGAACGCGTTCGGTCAACGCATCCGCCGGGCAGGCAGCGATGCTGGTAACGCGTTATGCAGCGGACAGCTCTTTCAGCAAGGCCATCGCCGCCGCCGGATTGCGCTCCTTGGCCGCACTGATGAAAAACACGAACACCTCGCGCGGCGTGCCTGCCGCCGGTGACATGGGACCCACATGCGGCAGATCGGCCGGGTTTTCGCCGCGTCGCCAGGCATGGATCCGCTCGGCCCATCGTTTCAATGCCGGCGCCGGATAGCCGGCATGCAGGCGCGCCTGGCTACGCATCAGGCGCGCGTAGACGAAGTCGGTGGAAAGATCGGCAAAGGAGGGATGCTCGTCCGAATCGGTGAACACGGTGGCCACGCCGTGGCGGCGCACCAATGCGAGCAGCGACGCATCCACCGCTGCATGGTCGCGAATCTCCAGCACATGCCGCAGGCTGCGTTGGCCTGCGCGTCTGGGCAGCAGCGTCAAAAAGGCATCCAGGTCGTCGGCCTGCAGCCGATGCCCCTGTTCGAATTGCCACACCAGCGGCCCCAGGGTATCGCCGAGCTCGACAATGCCGCCGACGAAGTCCTCCACCTGCGCCTTGGTGCCCGCCAGCGTGCGCGACTGGGTAATGCGTCGCGGCGCCTTGGCAGAGAACACGAAGCCGGGCGGCACCTCATCGCGCCATTTCGCGTAGGTCGCCGGTTTTTGCGCACCGTAATAGGTGCCGTTGATTTCGATGGCGGTGACGTGGCGGCTGGCGTATTCCAGCTCGCGCCGCTGCACCAGGCCGTCGGGATAGAACATGCCTGCACGCCAGGGCGCATACACCCAACCGCCGATACCGACATGGATGCCGTTCAGGGCGGGCGGCGCGGAAGCGAACAGATCGGTCATCTTAGGGATACTCGCTGGCATGAGGTATGCACGATTGCATGTGGCTGGCGGCGGCCACCGCCATAGCCTGGCGTAGCGGGGTTGGATGGGGCGTGACAGCGACGCTGCCAGCGGGCGATGTCGCCTGGCGACACCCAGACGCCACCGCAGCCGGCTACCATGCCTGCTCAGCCGATCGAGACCGCACCGATGACCTGGACCACGCCCGATCTGTGTGACCGTTTTCCCGAGGTGACCGTTGCCGAGCCGTTGTTCCGCCACTTCGGTGGGCGCAGCGTGTTCTGCGGGCCGATCGCGACCGTGCGCTGCTTTGAAGACAACTCGCGCGTGCGCGAACTGGCCTCTACGCCGGGCGAGGGGCGGGTGCTGGTGGTGGATGGCCAGGGCTCGTTGAAACATGCGCTGCTGGGCGACCAGATCGCGGCGCACGCGGTTACCCATGGTTGGGCCGGAGTGCTCATCCATGGCTGCGTGCGCGACGTCGAGATCCTGGCCACGCTGCCGCTGGGCGTGCTGGCACTGGCCGCCTGCCCGCGGCGCACCGAGCGGCGCGATCTGGGCGAGGTGGATGTGCCGGTGAATTTTGCCGGCGTCCCGTTCGTGCCGGGTCATTGGTTGTACGCCGATACCAACGGCGTGCTGGTCGCGCCGCTGCCGCTGGACAGTGCCGGCGGCGCAATCTGATCGACAACAAAGAGGTGTGGCGGTGATCTTGAACCGATGGCTGACGGGAGGCGTGCTGATGCTGGCGACCCTGGTGACAACGACGCACGCGGCCGACCTGCCGGCCGGCATGCAGCAATTCGATGCGCAGATGGAACGGGTGCGCAAGCAATTCGATGTGCCCGGCATTGCGGTAGCCATCGTCAAGGATGGCCAGGTGGTGCTGGAACGCGGCTACGGCGTGCGCGAGATCGGCAAGCCCGAGCCGGTGCAGGCAGATACGCTGTTTGCGATCGCCTCCAACACCAAGGCGTTCACCGCAGCGTCGCTCTCGATTCTGGCCGACGAAGGCAAGCTGTCGCTCGACGACAAGGTCATCGACCATCTGCCGTGGTTTCGGATGTCCGACCCCTACGTCAGCGGCGAGATGCGCGTGCGCGATCTGCTCGCGCACCGTAGCGGGCTGAGCCTGGGCGCCGGCGACCTGTTGTTCTGGCCGACCACCAGCTACAGCACCGAAGAGGTCGTGCAGCGCCTGGCCAAGGTGCCGTTGAACGGTGGGTTTCGCGACCGCTATGCGTACGACAATATCCTGTACGCCGTCGCGCAGAAGGTGATCGAGCAGGTCTCCGGGCAGTCCTACGCCGCGTTTTTGCAGCAGCGCATCTTCGCCCCGGTGGGCATGCGTGGCACGCGCTTCAACGCCGACCATCTGCAGCCCGGCGACAACGCCGCTGTGGGCCATGCCAAGTACGACTTCACCGAGCTGCGCACCGTTGCGCCGTTGACCTGGTCCAACAATTCCGGTGCCGGCGGTATTTACGCAAGTGCGCACGACATGGCGTTGTGGATGAAGGTGCAGCTGGCCGGTGGCGTGTTAGCCGATGGCACGCCGCTGTTCAGCGCCAAGCGGCAGCAGGAGATGTGGTCGATGATCACGCCGATCGCCATTACCGAGCCGCCGGTGCCCGAACTGGCTGGCGCGCGTCCCAATTTTGCCGGCTATGGCGAGGGATGGACTCTGAGCGATTATCGTGGCCATCGGTTGGTGTGGCACACCGGCGGCTGGCCGGGCATGGTGTCGCGGTTGACCCTGGTACCCGACCAGAAGCTGGGCGTGGTGGTGCTGACCAATCAGGAAGTGGGTGCGGCATTCAATGCGGTGACCTTGCAGGTGCTGGATGCGCTCTTGCAGGTGCCGGCAACCGACTGGACTGCTGCCTATGCGAAGGCCTTGGAAAAAGCCGACGGCGATGCGGATGCCAGCTGGAAGAAGCATCTGGACGCGCGCGCGTCACGCTCCACGCCCTCGTTGCCGTTGCGCAGTTATGCAGCGACCTATCGTGACCCATGGTACGGCGATGTGGTGATCCGTCAGGACGGCAAGCGCCTGCGAATGCAGTTTTCCAGGACGGCGCAACTGGTTGGCACGCTGGAACATTGGCAGCACGACAGCTTTATCGTGCGCTGGGACGACCGCGGCTTGAATGCCGATGCCTTCGTCAATTTCGCGCTCACTGCCGACGGCGCGGTGCGCGAGATGCGCATGCAGGCAATCTCGCCGTTGACCGATTTCAGCTTCGATTTTCAGGATCTGCTGCTGACGCCGGTGAAGTAGGGCGCCGCGTCGGTCGCGACCTGTGCAAGCGAACCATCGTCCAGATCGCACAGGGCTTCAGTGCGCCATGCCTGCGACCCGATGGTGGTGCGCGCGGGCATGTTCTAAAACGTGTGCTCGGCTGCAGGAAAGCTGCCGGCTTCCACATCGGCGGCATAGCTGCGTGCGGCCTTGCCCAGCACGCCGTGCAGATCTGCGTATTGCTTGACGAAGCGTGGCAGGCGACCGCTGCGCAAGCCGGCCATGTCCTGCCACACCAGCACTTGCGCATCGCAGCGGTTGCCGGCACCGATGCCGACGGTCGGGATGGACACCGCGGCGGTGATCTGCGCGGCAAGATCGCCGGGAATCATTTCGATCAGCAGGCCGAATGCCCCGGCAGATTCGAACGCAAGCGCGGTATCGATCAAACGCTGTGCGTCCTCGCCACGGCCCTGCACGCGATAGCCGCCAAGCTGGTGTTCGGCTTGCGGGGTGAAGCCGATGTGGGCCATGACCGGAATGCCGCTGCTGGCGAGTTTGCGCACCTGCGGCAGCATGTCGATGCCGCCTTCCAGCTTCACTGCGTGGGCGCCGCCCTCTTTCATGAAGCGCACCGCAGTATGGAAGCACTGCTCGGCAGAGGCCTGGTAGGAGCCGAACGGCAGGTCGGCGATCACCAAAGGCCTGCGGGTGGAGCGCGTCACCGCACGAACGAGCGGGAGCAGCTCGTCGACGGTCACCGGTAACGCGGTGTCGTGTCCATAGACATTGTTGGACGCGGAGTCGCCGACCAACAGCACCGGGATCCCGGCGTCTTCGAAGATCGCTGCGGTGTACATATCGTAGGCGGTCAGCATTGCCCACTTCTGGCCGCGCCTCTTCATCTGCAGCAAGTGCGGGATGCGTACGCGCGGCAGCGGCACGCCGGCAGTGGGTGCGGTGCCGTAAGGGGCGGGATGTTCGCGCGTAGTCGGTTGCATCGGGAGACCTTATGACGTTGGGTTGGGAGGGCCGACCGGTCGGCAAACGTCGACACGCGCGCGGTCTTTCCTGTCGTGCGGCGGCGCTTGCATGGGCTGCCCGATCAGCGTGTCGGACCGCGACCTTCAACGGCAGAAACGGGTCGTCAAACGCTAGAGTGCGAAATGATATCGTTGATGACCGGCAAAGTGCTTCCAATTATTTGCGAAGAATCCTGTGATTGAGGCAGGATATTGCGCATGGATGAGATCGATCGACACATTCTTGCCGAACTGCAATCCGATGGCCGGCTTAGCGTGACCGAGTTGGCCGAGCGCATCGGTCTGAGCGTGTCCCCGTGCCACCGGCGCGTGCGTGCGCTGGAGCAGTCCGGCGTGATCAAGAGTTATCGCGCGCAGCTGGACCCGAGTGCGGTGGGGTTGAATTTTTCCGCCATCGTCTTCGTGATCCTGCGTGAGGGCGACCGCCACGGTGTCGAAGCGTTCGAAGCTGCGGTTGCGCAGGTGCCTGAGGTCGTGCAGGCGCAGCGGTTGTTCGGCGATCCCGACTACCTGTTGCATGTGCTGGTGCGCGATCTGGCCGCCTTTCAGCAGCTCTACGACACGCGCCTGTCGGCACTGCCCAGCGTTCAACGCCTCACCTCTACCTTGGTGATGAAGCATGTGGTGCAGGACCGTCCGCTGCCGCTTGCACCACGCTAGCGCCGATGCGAATCGAACCGGGCCAGTAGATGGTGCGTAGCGCCGCTGCCTTGGTTGTGTGATCTGCGTTCGAGCAAAGCGACGTTGCGGCCCGTTGCGGTTCCGCGATGCCTGCGCCGGTGGGCACCCTGCGCTGCGCCGATTCGATGGCCGGCATCGGCACGGTACGGCACGTTTGGCTATCGGCCGCTTGAGCAGACCGCTATGATCCGCTGCTTCTTCACTCGGACCTCATCGGGCCCATGACCACTCCGCAGATGTCGGTGTACTTCTTTTTGCAGGCCGCAGCGATTTTGCTGGTGTGCCGTCTGGTGGGCATGCTGGCCAAGCGTATCGGGCAGCCGCAGGTGGTGGGCGAGATGATTGCCGGGGTGATGCTCGGCCCGTCATTGTTCGGCCTGGTGTTGCCGCAGCTGCAAGCGTCGCTGTTCCCCAAGCAGACCATGGATGTGTTGTACGTGTTCGCGCAGTTCGGCGTGGGCCTGTACATGTTTCTGGTCGGTACCGACTTCCGCGGCGATCACTTCCGTGCGCGCTATCGCAGCGCGATGAGCGTGTCGCTGGCCGGCATCGCGGTGCCGTTTGCGCTGGCCTTTGCGATGTGCCCGTGGTTGCTCAATGTGCAAGGCCTGTTCTCGGAGAAGGCCAAGCTCATGGAAGCCTCGCTGTTCCTGGGCGCGGCCATTGCGATCACCGCCTTCCCGATGCTGGCGCGCATCATCCACGAGCGCGGCCTGACCAATAGCCCATTGGGCACGCTGGCACTGACCGCCGGCGCATTCGACGATGCGGCGGCGTGGTGCATTCTGGCGGTGGTGCTGGCCAGCTTCGGCGGCAGCTGGGGCAGCGCGTATCTGGCCATCGGCGGCGGCGTCGCGTATGCGTTGTTCATGCTGTTTGTCGGCCGGCACCTGCTGCGTCGCCTGGCCGATCACGTGGCGCCGGATCGGCCGCTCAGCAACAGCGTGCTGGCGATCGTGCTGATGCTGTTCTGCGTCAGCGCCTGGGCGATGGATGCGATCGGTATCCATGCCGTGTTCGGCGGCTTCCTGCTGGGGGTGTGCCTGCCCAAGGGCGCACTGACCGAGAAGCTGCGCGAGATGATGCAGCCGTTCGTGGTGGTGTTGCTGCTGCCGTTGTTCTTCACCTATTCGGGCCTGAAAACCCAGCTCAGCGTCTTGCTGCAGCCGCAGATCATGCTGGCCGGCGTGGCCATCCTGGCGGCATCGTTCATCGGCAAGGGCGTGGCCTGCTGGGCCGCCGCGCGCGCCACCGGCGAAAACAACCGCGATGCGATGGCGATCGGCTCGTTGATGAACGCACGCGGTTTGATGGAGCTGATCATCATCAATATCGGCTTGCAGGCCGGAGTGATCGAGCAGGGGTTGTTCTCGGTGCTGGTGCTGATGGCGATCCTGTCCACCTTGATGGCCACGCCGCTGTTCAACTGGATCATGCGCCGCCACGCCAACGTGACCGACGCGGTGCCGAGTCTGCAACAGCGGTGAATGCGCGCAGCCGCCTGGGGTGCCAGGCCGCTGCGAGCGGTACAACGCAAGCGAGAACGCCTCAGCGCGAAAGTGGCAATCGCACGCTGGCCAACAGCCCGCCGCCGGAGCGATTGCTGAGGGTCAGGCAGCCATCGTGCGCCTGGCAGATGGCCGAGGCGATGGCCAGGCCCAGGCCGCTGCCGCCGGAGTGCCGCGCGCGTGAACTGTCCGCGCGCCAGAAGCGGTCCAGCAGGTGCGGCAGATGCGCAGGCTCCACGCCGGGGCCGCGGTCGCCGAACGTGACGATCACATGCCCGCCATCGCGACCCATCTGGATGTCCAGCGCTTTGCCCGCGGCGGCATAACGCAGCGCATTGTCGATCAGGATGGAAAACACCTGGCCCAGGCGATGACGGTCGGCGTAGACGCGTAGTCCGGAAGGCGCAGGAGCGGTGATCGTCATCTGCAACGCGTGGATTGTCGGGCCAGCCCATTCCACCTGCTCGGCCATCAGCTCGTGGAGATCGAAGTCTTCGGGCTCCAGCACCAGTTGACCGGCGCGCGCCAGCGACACCAGGTGCAGATCGCCGATCAGCCGGTTGATCTGTTCCAGCTGACGATGCACCAGTCGAAGTTGTTCGGGGTCGCGTGGGAAGACCTCGTCCAGCATGCCTTGCACACGGCCCATGGCGGCGTTGAGCGGTGTGCGCAATTCATGCGCCAGCATTGCGCTGGAGTCGCGCAATTCGCGTTCGTACTGCTGAAGCTTGCCGCTCATGGCGTTGAAGTCGTTCGCCAGCGCGGTGAGCTCGTCCGGTGCGCCGGCCACCAGCTGCGCGCGTGCGCTGAAATCGCCATCGCTGACCCGGTGCGCGGCGCTGGCGACCTGTGAAAATTGCCGAGAGAGCGGACGCGATGCGAGCAGGCCGCAGACCACTATCACCGGGATGGACAGCGTCACCATGGCCCACAGCATCCACCAATCCGGGTTGGCCAGTCCGGGCAGGAAATTTTCCACATCGTAGTATTGCTGGAACAACTGCCACAGACGCGCCTCGTTCGCAGTGGGTTGTTCGCGCAGTTGTTCGAGTTCGGTACGTGCAGCCGCTGGCAATTTTCGCAGGATCAGGTTGTCGCGCAGATTGAAATAGCACCACATGCCGAAGGCGATCACCACCACGGTCACTACCGCCAGCGCGCTCATCCGCAAGCCGACCCACATCCACAGCGGCGCTTGCCGACGCCGGGCAATGAAGCGCCGCAGGGCGTTCATTGGAAGCGGTATCCCACTGCACGCACGGTGACCAGCACGCCGGTGATGCCGTGCACTTCCAGCTTGCGGCGCAGGTTGTGGATGTGCGAATCCACCACCCGTTCCAACGCATCGCTGTCGGGCAGGCAGGCATCGAGCAATTCGCTGCGGGTAAATGCCTTGAACGGGGTCTTGAGCAACGACGCGAGCAGATTGAATTCGGTCGGCGTCAGGTCGAGTGCAACGCTGTCGCCGGTTTCGCGTTGCACGGTTGCCACGACTGCGGCCGGGTCCACACTCAGGCGGCCGTGCCGCAACGGCTCGCCCGGCGCACGCACTGCCACGCTTCGGCGCAGCACCGCATGCACGCGCGCGACCACTTCCTTGGGACTGTACGGCTTGACCACGTAATCGTCGGCGCCGTAACGCAGTGCTCCGAGCTTCTCCGGCTCGTCGCCGATGGCGGTCACCATGATGACCGGCGTATCGCCGGCGCGACGGATCGCCGACAGCACCTCGATCCCGCTGAGCTTGGGCAGCATCACGTCCAGCAGCACCAGATCCGGCGCCCACTGGCGATGCAGGTGTATCGCCCGCTCGCCGTCTCCGGCGATGGCAACGTCGAAGCCGTCGCGACGCAGATAGGCATCCAGGATGCTGGCGCTATCGGCGTCGTCTTCCACCAGCAGAACCTTTTTGCCCGTCATGGCGTGGTGCCTGTCGTCTCGATCAAATCTGGATAAATCCCGAAAACAACCTGGACGCTGCAGGTCGAGGATGTCGGTCGAGATTGGCTCGTTTACTCCGACACCATGATTCCACAAATGACTGCGCATCGTTGTTCCCGCGCCCTGCATCTTGCGGCAGTTGCCGTGCTGCTGGGCGGCTGTTCATTGACGCCTGCTTACCAGCGACCGGCGGTGACCGTGCCGGGCACCTTCGGCAGCGGGCAGGCGGTGGCCGCCGCGGCACCGAGCGCGCCGGTGGGTATCGAGCTGACTCTGCAGGAACGCGCATTTGTGCAGGCGTTCGCGCCGGATCGCGATCTGCGGCCGCTGCTGCAACGCGCGCTTGCGCACAATAGCGACTTCCGTCGCGCCGCCTTGCAGGTGGAGCAGGCACGGGCGCACTACCGCATCGAGCGGGCGGCGCGTGTACCCACCATCGGCGTGGGCGCACAACAGCTGCGGCAGCGTTTCGACGATCCGGCCCTGGACGCACGCTATCAGCAGGATCTGGTGGTCGCCAACGCGGGTATCGGCAATGTCGAGCTGGATTTCTTCGGCAAGCTGCAGGCGATGTCCGAGGCGGCGCGGCAGCGCTATCTGGCCAGCACTTATGGACGCGATGCGGCGCGTGGCGCGCTGATTGCCGAGGTGCTGCGCGCCTACACCGCCGAACGGGCAAGCGCCCAGGCGCTGCAGCAGCTGCAAGCTGCCGATGCCGACAGCGCTGCGCTGCTGGCGATCGCACAGCAGCAGTACCGGATCGGGCTGATGGCACGCGAGCAGCGCGATGGCCAGCAGCATCAGGCCGACCAGGCGCACGTCGCGGCACTGCAGGGGGCCGACGACCACGCTGCGGCGTTGCGTGCGCTGCAGTTGCTGGCCGGTTACGACAGCGCGCCGGTGCCCGGAGACCTGCAGCGCCTGGTTGCCGCAGACACGTCCAGCACGGCATGGCGTGCGCTGGATTCCTCGCTGTTGCTGCAACGCCCGGACATCCAGCAGGCGGAACTGGAACTGCGCGCGGCAAACGCCGATATCGGCGCCGCACGCGCTGCGTTCTTTCCATCGATCACCCTGAGCAGCAGCGTGGGCACCGCCAGCGACGGCTTGAATGGGCTGTTTTCCGCCGGCCACGGCATGTGGAGCTTCAGCCCGCAATTGAATCTGCCGTTGTTCGAT
This sequence comes from Xanthomonas sp. 10-10, assembly GCF_040182365.1. Classification (NCBI taxonomy): domain Bacteria; kingdom Pseudomonadati; phylum Pseudomonadota; class Gammaproteobacteria; order Lysobacterales; family Lysobacteraceae; genus Xanthomonas; species Xanthomonas sp. 10-10. The sequence continues at coordinate 3,289,047 of NZ_CP144460.1, read as the reverse complement.
GGCGGCCGCAATCGCGCCAATCTTGCGTTGGCGCAGGTACGCCAGCGCGCCGATGTCGCTGCCTACGAACAGGCGATTCAATCCGCCTTCCGCGAGGTTGCCGATGCGCTCGACGCACACGCCACCTTGGCCGAGTCCGAGCCACGCGTGCGTGCGCAGGCCGAGCGTGAGCAGTTACGCGTGACGCGGATGGCCAGGCGCGTGGATGCAGGCCTGGAAGACCGCACCACGCTGTTGACCGAGCGCCTGCGCACGACGCAGGCACAACTGGATTACCTGACCACCGCACGCCAGCGCGTGCTGAGCCGGATCGCGCTGTTCCAGGCGTTCTACGGCGTTTGCCTGCCCCCTTTTGTTGATTGCTGACGGAGATTTTCATGGCCATTGTGTTTTCCACGCAGCTGTATCGTCGCGCTGCCCTGCACGTGTCGCTGTTGGCTTCCGGCCTGTTGCCACCGTGCCTTGCGCACGCGCAGACCGATCTGACCGGCAGCTCGCGGCTGCTGGGTGACCATACCGAGATCACCGTGGGCGCGGCAGCGGTTGCGGCGCCGCGCTATGCCGGCGCCGAGCGCGCCCGCGTGCAGGCCAACCCGGTGCTGGTGGTCCAGCGTGGGATGCTGTTCTTCGATACCGCGCGTGGCGCGGGGCTGCAATTCCAGAGCGACTCCGGCTTCTATGCGTCGCAATCGATGTATTACGACCTGGGCCGGCTGCAACGCGACAACGACTGGCGTGCGGGTTCGCGGCTGTTGGCCGGCATGGGCGACGTGCCGGGATCGGTCACGGCGCGCACGCTGGTGATGCAGCAGATCACCCCGTACCTCAACGTCAATGCGGAAGCCGAATTCGCGCTCAAGGACGATGCGCGGCGCAATCGCTATCGCGCCGGGATGGAGTTCACCCTGCTGCACAGCGCCAGCGACACGGTGACGCTGGATCTGGACGTGCATGCCGGTGACCGTCGTTTCAATCAGGCGTACTTCGGTGTCACCGATGCGCAGGCGGCACGCTCGGGCTTGCAGGGCTTCAATGCAGGGTCCGGTGTCTATGCCGCTGCGGTGGGGAGCAGCTGGACGCACTCGCTCGGCGATCACTGGGCCACCACGGTGGGCGTGACCGGAACACGTTATGCCGACAACGCTGAGGACAGCCCACTGGTTGTACGCCGCAGTTTCGTCAGCGGCACGGTTGCAGTGACCTATAGCCGCTGAGCGGCGCATGGCAGGGGAGAGCGTGATGAAGGATTTTTTTCGCAGCATGGCGTGGTGCGTTCTGTCGCTCGTGCTGGCCGGTTGCAGCCAAGCGGATGCACCGGCTGCCGAGACACCGCGGGCGGTCAAGCTGGAGCGCTTCGGTGCCGGCCACGACGGCTGGCTGCAGGTGCCGGCGATGGTGCGTCAGCAACAGCGCGCCGAGTTGGCATTCGAAAGCGGCGGACGCATCGCCGCCGTGCTGGTGGATGTGGGCGATCGCGTGCAGAAAGGGCAGGTACTGGCACGTCTGGATGCCGAGCCGCTGCAGCTGCGCCAGCAGCAGGCCGACGCGAACCTGCGTGCAGCGATGGCACAGTCTGGCGAGCGGCAGCTGCAACTGCGCCAGCAGCAGGCCATGTTCGACGATGGCGCCAGCTCTGCGGCCACGCTGACCGCCGCACGTGCGGCGGCGGATGCGGCAAGCGCGCAGCTGCAGGTGGCAAAGGCCGACCTGGCGCTTGCGCGCCGCGCATCGCGTCTGGGCGAGTTGCGCGCACCGTTCGATGGCAGTGTGATCGCACGCCTGCAGCAACCGCAGGCCGATGTGGCGGCGGGGCAGGCGGTGCTGCAGGTGGAAGGGCAGGCGCATCTGCAATTGCTGGCCAATCTGCCGCCTGTTGTTGCCGCCGGGCTGACGCCAGGGCAAACCGTGCAGGCCACACTGGCCGACGAGCCTGCGGTGCCGCTGACGTTGCGACTGCGCAGCCTGTCCAGCCGCCTGGATAACGGCGCCACTGCGTTGGCGATTCTTGAGGTGGTGCGCGCGCCACACGCGTTGCGCAGCGGCGGCAGCGTCCTGCTGCAATTGCCTGCACATGCCGCAGGCGCGCCCAGCGTGCCGCTGTCGGCGGTATTGCCCAGGCTCAATCGTCAACAGGCCAGCGTGTTCGTGTATCGGCCGGCACAACGGATCGTGGTCGAGCGTGCGGTCGAGCTCGGGTCGATCGTCGGCGGCCGGATCCAGGTCCAGCGCGGATTGCAGGCAGGCGAACAGGTGGTCAGCACGGGCGTGGGCTTCTTGATCGATGGCCAGCCGGTGATACCGTTTCAGGCGCAGACGCAGCTGGGCGGAGTGCCGGCGCCATGATGCTGACCCGGATGGCGATGACGTCGAGCCGGCTGACGTTGTTTGCGGCAGTGATGATCCTGGTTGGCGGCATCGGGGCGTTTCTCGGCTTTCCCTCGCAGGAAGAACCGTCGGTCACCGTCCGCGACACCGTCGTGTCGGCCTCGTTTCCGGGCATGCCCAGCGAGCAGGTGGAAACCCTGTTGGCGCGCCCGATCGAAGAGCGCTTGCGCGAACTGGCCGGCATCAAGCGCATCGTGACCACGGTGCGGCCCGGCAACGCGATCGTGCAGCTGACCGCCTACGACGACGTGCAGGATCTGCCGGCGTTGTGGCAGCGCGTGCGCGCCAAGGCGACCGAGGCCGGTGCGCAGCTGCCTGCGGGAACGCTCGGGCCATTGATCGACGACGACTTCGGCCGGGTGTCGGTGGCCTCGATTGCGGTGACGGCGCCGGGCTTTTCGATGAGCGAGATGCGTGCGCCGCTGCGGCGCATGCGCGAGCAGCTGTACACCTTGCCGGGCGTGGAGCAGGTGAGGTTGTACGGGCTGCAGGACGAGCGTGTCTACGTGGCGTTCGATCGCGCGCGGCTGCTGGCTACCGGCCTGAGCCCGGCCGGCGTGATGGCGCAGTTGCGCTCGCAGAATGTGGTGGCCTCCGGCGGGCAGACGACGGTGTCGGGGCTGGCGATGACGGTTGCGACTTCCGGTGAGATACGCACGCCTGCGCAGTTGCAGAACCTGCTGCTGACCTTGCCGACAGCTGACGCCACCGGCGCGCGCGAGGTGACCTTGGGCGAGCTGGCGCAGGTGCAGGTGATGCCGGCCGACCCGCCGGAAAGCGCGGCCGTCTACCAGGGCCAGCCAGCGGTGGTGGTGTCGGTGGCGATGAAGCCTGGCAGCAACATCGCCGAGTTCGGTAAAACGCTGCGCGCCAAGCTGGACGAGACCGCGCACCAGCTACCCGCAGGGTTCGCGCAACACGTGGTCACCTTCCAGGCCGACGTGGTCGAGCGCGAGATGGACAAGATGCACCACGTCATGGGCGAAACCATTGTCATCGTCATGGCCGTGGTGATGCTGTTTTTGGGCTGGCGCACCGGCTTGATCGTCGGCGCGATCGTGCCGCTGACCATCTTCGCCTCGCTGATCGTGATGCGTGTGCTGAGCGTGGAACTGCAGACGGTATCGATCGCGGCGATCATCCTGGCGCTGGGCCTGCTGGTGGACAACGGCATCGTCATTGCCGAAGACATCGAGCGCCGCCTGGTTGCCGGGGAAGAGCGACGTCAGGCGTGCATCGCTGCCGGCCGCACCCTGGCCACCCCGTTGCTGACCTCCTCGTTGGTGATCGTGCTGGCGTTCTCGCCGTTCTTCTTCGGCCAGACCAGCACCAACGAATACCTGCGCTCGCTGGCGACCGTGCTCGGCGTGACCTTGCTGGGGTCGTGGCTGCTCAGCATCACGGTGACGCCGCTGTTGTGCATGTATTTCGCCAAGGTGCACGTCGCGCACAGCAGCGAGCAGGGGCCGTCGCGGTTCTATCGCGGCTACCGCTGCCTCATCGAGCGCGTGCTGATGCACGAGACGCTGTTCATCGCCGGCATGGTGGCGATGCTGGCGGTGGCGGTCACGGTGCTGGTGTCGATTCCTTACGATTTCCTGCCCAAGTCCGATCGTCTGCAGTTCCAGATGCCGGTGACCTTGCAGGCGGGCACAGATTCGCGTGAAACCCTGCGCACGGTGAGCGAGTTGAGCCGTTGGTTGGCCGATCGCCGCGCCAACCCGGAAGTTGCCGACAGCATCGGCTATGTCGCCGACGGCGGCCCGCGCATCGTCTTGGGCCTGAATCCACCATTGCCGGCGGCCAATATGGCGTATTTCACCGTGAGCGTGCGGCCTGGCACCGACATCGATGCAGTCATTGCACGGGTACGCGCGCATGTCCGCAGCGCCTTCCCCGCGGTACGCGCCGAACCGAAGCGGTTTTCGCTGGGCGCGACCGAAGCCGGGATGGCGGTGTATCGGGTGGTCGGCCCCGACGAAGCGGTACTGCGCAGCAGTGCGGTGGCCATTGCAAAGGCGCTGCGCGCAGTGCCGGGCACCGTGGATGTACAGGACGACTGGCAGGCGCGTATTCCACGCTACGTGGTGCAGGTGGACCAGCTCAGGGCGCGGCGTGCCGGCGTGAGCAGCGAAGATGTCGCCCAAGCGCTGCAGGCACGCTACAGCGGCGTGGACGCCTCGTTGCTGCGCGACGACGGCAGCTCGGCAGCGATCGTATTGCGTGGCAGTGCGCAGGAGCGCGCCGCCGGTGGCACGCCCGGCGACACCCTGGTGTACCCGCAAGCCGGTGGTGCGCCGGTGCCGCTGGCGGCGGTGGCCACGGTGCTGCGCGACAGCGAGCCTTCGGCGATCCAGCGGCGCAACCTGAGTCGAGCGATCACGGTCACCGCACGCAATCCAGGGTTGACCGCGACCGACATCGTCGAGCGGCTGTCGGCGCCGATGGCCGCGCTCAAGCTGCCGCCCGGCTATCGGCTGGAGATCGGTGGCGAGCTGGAGGATTCTGCAGAGGCCAATCAGGCCCTGCTGCAGTACATGCCGCACGCACTGGGCGCCATCCTGCTGCTGTTCGTGTGGCAGTTCAACTCGTTCCGCAAGCTGTTCATCGTGATGTCGGCGGTGCCGTTCGTGCTGATCGGTGCGGCATTGGCGCTGGTGATCACCGGGTATCCGTTCGGCTTCATGGCCACCTTCGGCTTGCTGGCGCTGGCCGGGATCATCGTCAACAACGCGGTACTGCTGCTGGAGCGCATCGAGGCCGAACTGGCCGATGGCCTGCCGCGCCGCGAAGCGGTGGTCACTGCAGCGGTCAAGCGCCTGCGTCCGATCGTGATGACCAAGCTCACCTGCATCGTCGGCCTGATCCCGCTGATGCTGTTCGCAGGCCCGCTGTGGACCGGCATGGCCATCACCATGATCGGAGGCCTGGCGCTGGGCACCTTGGTAACGCTGGGCTTGATTCCGATCCTGTACGACGTGCTGTTCGGCCTGCACCTGCCGGGGCGTGGAGCGGATGCGGCGTAAATCAGGGTCGGCAAAGGTGTTCGGTGGCGTGCGCTGGACGGTGCTGGCACCGCGGTCTGCGGCATCGTCCATCATCGGTCGGGCAACATGTCGCAGCGTGCTGCATGCAGCGGTTGTGCGGGCAGGTTGCTGCGCCGTTGGCGCCTGACCGTGCCACTGCGATGCAGGCGCGGCCTGCGCGCGCCATACTTGGCGTCGAAACAGGCGACCAAGACCCGATGACCAAGGCCAAGAAGAAAGCTGCGCAGCAGGTGGCGCCCGCGCCCGCGCCGGTGTATCAGCTGCATGTTTCGCTGGTGGATAGCGCACCGTTGATCTGGCGGCGCGTGCTGGTGCCGGGGGCGCTGCGCCTGGCCACGCTGCATCGCGTGCTGCAACCGGTGATGGGCTGGAACGCTGCGCATCCTTACGAATTCGACCTGGGCGGCGGCCGCTACGGCGAGTCCGGGCTGGATGTTCCGGACCGACCGCGGCTCAAGCATGCGGCCCGTGCCACGCTGGAAAGCGCAGTGGGCGAGCTGGAGCGGTTCGACTATTTCTACGGTCGCGGCGAGGGCTGGCAGCACCGCGTCCAGGTCGAGGCGATCCTGCCGCCTGATGCGGGCTTGCGCGCAGCGCGTTGCGTGGATGGTGCCAATGCCTGCCCTCCGGACAGCAGCGAAGGAATCGACAGTTACCAGGCGTTGCTGCAGATCATCGCCGACCCGGATCATGCGCAACACGTGCAGGAGCTGGCCACCCTGGGGGGGCGCCTGGATCCAGGCCGTTTCGAGCTGGACGAGATCAATCGTTTGCTTGCGCGTGTTCGCGACTGACGCCTCCTGACCTGCCGTGTTATCCAGGCCATGCATGGCCTTGGCAGTCCGATGCGACGGACCCGCTTGCCCGTCGCGTGCATGGCAGCCTGCCGTGCACGCGATGATGCACACGTCCAACGCCAGCGCCACTGCAGCTTGACGCGCGATCAGCTAGCCTGATCGCCCGGTGTTTCCCGAAAGTGTCTGCAATGTTCCGCTGGTTCGAGTCCCTGATCGATATCTTCCCGCCCATCGAGCGGGAGATGCCGCCCCGCAGTGTGTGGCGTTTCTATCTGCATTATCTGCGGCCGTTATGGCCGATCCTGCTGGCCACGCTGATCGCCGGACTGTTGCTGGCCTTGGTGGAAGTGGCGATGTTCGACTTCCTCGGGCGCATCGTGGACATGCTGGCCGAGCGGCCCGGGGCGGACTTCTTCCGCCGTCATGCCGGCGAACTGCTCTGGATGGCGGCGATCACGCTGGTGGCGCGGCCGCTGTTCACCGGGCTGCACAATCTGCTGGTCAACCAGGCGATCGTGCCGGGCCTGAGCAACCGCTCGCGTTGGTTGATGCACAACTACGTGGTGCGGCAGAGCCTGGGCTTTTTCAACAACGATTTCGCCGGGCGCATCGCCAACCGGGTGATGCAGACCGGTACCTCGTTGCGCGAGTCGGCGGTGCAGATGGTCGATGCGCTCTGGTACATCGTGGTCTATACCGGCAGCGCGCTGTGGTTGTTCGCGCAGGCCGACCCCTGGCTGATGGCGCCGCTGCTGATCTGGCTGGTGGTGTATGTCGGGTTGATGGCGTTCTTCGTGCCGCGCATGAAGGCGCGCGCCTGGGTGGCATCGGATGCGCGCTCCAAGGCGACCGGACGCATCGTCGATGGCTACACCAATATTTCCACGCTCAAGCTGTTCGCCCATGCCGGCCGCGAACAAGCCTATGTGCGCGACGCGATCGACGAACTGGCGGTCAAGCATCGCAGGCAGACGCGCGTGACCACGGCGATGGACACCGCCATTGCCGTTGCTAACGGCTTCCTGATCGTCGGCACCTGCGCACTGGCGCTGTGGCTGTGGAGCCGCGGGCAGATCAGCGTGGGCGCGATCACCCTGGCCACGGGTCTGGTGATCCGCATCCACAACATGTCCGGCTGGATCATGTGGACGGTCAACGGCATCTTCGAAGACATCGGCAGCGTGCAGGACGGCATGCAGACCATTTCGCAGCCGGTGCTGGTGCAGGACGCGTCCGATGCGGTGCCGCTGCAGGTGACACAGGGGCAGGTGCAGTTCGAGCACATCCATTTCCATTACGGCAAGCGCGGCGGGGTGATCGCCGGGCTGGACCTGCAGGTGCGTGCCGGCGAAAAGATCGGCCTGGTCGGGCCATCGGGTGCCGGCAAGTCGACCCTGGTCAACGTACTGCTGCGCCTGTACGACCTGGAGCAGGGACGCATCCTCATCGACGGGCAGGACATCGCCCAGGTCACCCAGGAAAGCCTGCGCGGGCAGATCGGCCTGGTGACCCAGGACACCTCGCTATTGCATCGGTCGATCCGCGACAACCTGCTGTATGGCCGGCCGCAGGCCAGCGATGCGCAGATGCTGGACGCGGTGCGCAAGGCGCGCGCGGACGGCTTCATCGACACGCTGGTCGATGGCGAAGGTCGACGCGGCTTCGATGCCTATGTGGGCGAACGCGGGGTCAAGTTGTCAGGCGGTCAACGGCAGCGCATCGCCATTGCGCGCGTGTTGTTGAAGGACGCACCGATCCTGATCCTGGACGAGGCCACCTCGGCGCTGGATTCGGAAGTGGAAGCGGCGATCCAGGACAGCCTGGACGCGTTGATGGGCAACAAGACGGTGATTGCGATTGCGCACCGGCTGTCCACCATCGCGCGCATGGACCGGCTGGTGGTGATGGACGCCGGACGCATCGTCGAGACCGGCACGCATGCGCAATTGATCGCACAGGGCGGGCTGTATGCACGCCTGTGGGCGCGGCAGACCGGCGGGTTTGTGGCGGCGGATGGGTGATGAGGTTGGTTGGGGGATTGTTTAAAAACGGCAGCAACGGCGTTGGCAAGCCCGCTCTCCTGTGGGAGAGGGGTTGGGGTGAGGGTACGGGGCGAAGCCGCTCGCTGGTTCAGCCATACGAGGCTTCGCCCGCACCTTCATCCGCCCTTTCGGGGCACCTTCTCCCGCGCGCGGGAGAAGGAACATGCATCAAACCAGGCAGTAGCCGCTCTCCCGCGCGGGGGAGAAGGATCGATCACTCGATCGGCTGGTCCAGCATCAACTCGCGCGCAAAGCGCACCGGCGGCGCACCGTAGGACAGCATCTTGTCGTGGTAGGCCTTCAGGTTGAAGTCCTTGCCCAATTTGTCCTGCACCGCCTTGCGTGTATCCAGGTGTTCCTGCACGCCGACGAAGTAGGTCGGCAGCTGCGCCGACGACAGCTGCGCACGCACCCACTTGCCCGAGGCTTCGCTTTCCTGCTGGAAGGTGTCGTGGGTCATCAGATGCATCGCCTTGTCGCGATCCCAACCGTCCACATGCACGCCCTGGTCGAGGATGGCGTTGGCGATGGTGCGCAGGTAGAACTTGAGCTGCACCAGGTGGAACAGCGGGTCGTTCTCCAGATAGCCCTGCTCCTGCATCATGCGTTCGGTGTACACCGCCCAGCCTTCTGCGAACATGCCCGAGCGCAGCACCGCACGTAGCGTGGAGGGGAACTTGGCCGAGTGCCAGCCTTCCAGGTAATGGCCCGGCGTGCCCTCGTGGATGCTGAGCAGATGGATCATGCGGGTGTTGTACTCGCGCAGGAACGAATCGACCTGCTGGTCGTTCCAGTCCTCGGGTATCGGCGAGACCGCGTAGAAGGTCTTGAGATTCTTGTCGAGCGGGCCGGGCGAATCGCAATACGCCACCGCCACGCCACGCTGGAATTCCGGCATCAGGATGATGTCCACCGGTGAATCCGGCAGCGTCATCAAATCCTTCTGGCGCACGAATTCGGTGGATTGCGCCAGCGCCGCCTTGGCGTCGTCCACCACCTTGTCGCGCGCGGGTTTGTCGGCATAGGCCAGTTCCAGCGCGGCTTCGATCGCAGCCTGCTGCTGGTCGTCGCTGGGCGAGGCGGGCAGCTTCGGTGCGCCCGGCTTGTCCTTGAGCACGGTACGCGCGATGTCGTACATCTGGCTGCGCACGCGTTTGAGTTCGGACTCCGCACGCTGTTTGATGTCGGCGCGCGACAGCGACGACAGCAGCGCGAATTTCAGCTTCTGATCGTACTTGTCCGCACCGACGCGGAAGTCGCCCTTGGCATTGGGCACCAGCACGGTGTCCAGCCAGGTCTGTTGCTCGGTCACGGCCTTGCGCAGGTTGTCGATGGCCGCCTGCGCGCGCGCCGCTTCGATCGGGCCGAGCTGGCTGATGTTGGGCGCGATGAAGGTATCGACGATGCTCAGGATGCCCTTGTTCTGCTTGGCCACCGTCTCGGCGTGGATCCTGGGCACGCGCGCCGGGTCCAGGTTGGCGCGCGCCTGGGCGAAGATGCTGGGGATCTTTTCCATGCGCTGGGTGGCCGACGCCAGCCGCTCGGGCAGCGGCGCGAACTCGCGCGCCATCAGGCCGTACAACGCGCTGCCGGCCAGGCCGTTGTAGACCTGCGGGTCCCAGGCCCAGCTCTGCAGGACCTCGGTGTTCCAGAGTTCCGACTGCAGCTGGTTACGCAGGATCGCCGCATCGACCTGGTTCTCGCGCGACAGCTTGGCGACGTCGATCGCATCCAGCTCGCTCAGCAGCTTCTTGCCTGCCTCCAGGCTGCGCTGGCGCCCGGCGGTGCTGAGATCGTCGATCTGCGTATCGAAGCGGTGATCGCCGGTCTGGGTGGCGGTGACCGGCGACAGCTGCATCCAGGTGTCCAGGGCTTGTTTGGACAGCGCGGCAAAACGCGCATCCGGGGTCTGCGCATCGTGCGCACCGGCGGGCGGCGCGGTATCGGCGCGCGGCGATTCGGGCTGCTGCTGGCAGGCACTCAGGCCGGCGATCAGGGCGAGGACAAGCAGGCGTTGACGCATGGTGGGTCCTGGTGGAGTCAATCTGCCAGCATAGGCAACTGCGCGGTTGTCCGCATCCGCCATTGGTTTAGAGTGGCGGTCGACGCGGTGCGTCGCGCGCCAAGCGGGTGCGGCCGGCATGCTGAATCGGCCGGTCTGCGGCACAGGCCCTGGCTGGCGCCTGGCCCGCCTTCATGTCGCCACCGTATGCCTGTTGCACGCCACAGCGAGGTGGCGCATTCCAAGGAGGAACACCATGTTGTATGCCGGTAGCTGTCATTGCGGACGCATCGCCTTCGAGCTGGAGACCGATGCCCCGATCACCGAGGTCTACGACTGCAATTGCTCGCTGTGCCGCCGTCGGGGTGGCCTGCTCTGGTTCGGCACGCGTACCCAGCTGCGCCTGCAGGCGAACCCGGACGCGGTCGGCACCTACCGCTTCAATCGCCACCATATCGATCATCATCATTGCCCGCAGTGCGGCATTGCGCCCTTCAGCGAGGGGGCCAACCCCAAGACCGGCGAAGCCAGCGTGGCGGTCAACGTACGTTGCCTGCCCGCGCTGGATCTGGCCACCTTGAACGTGCAAACGGTCGACGGAGCCAGCCGATGAGGCGCGGCATGCGCTGGCCCGGCATCGCGCTGCTGGTCGGCTGGGCGCTGTGCGGGTGTGCGCGGCCTCAGGGGGAGATGGCCGCAGATGGCGGTGCCCCGGCGCCGCCAGCGCCGCCAGCCGCACAAGGCGATGCGCTTGCGTACGAACACGATGTGCGGATCGAGTTGCCCGCCGATCAGATCGGCCAGCGCATCGCGGCCGTGCGCACTGCGTGCCAGAGCGCGCAGTTCGGCACCTGCGCACTGTTGGCGGTGGAACAGGATGGCGGACGCGAGCCCAGCGGCAGCGTTCGCGTGCGCACGGTGCCCGATGGCGTCGAGCCATTGGTGCAACTGGCCGGCCAGCACGGAGAGGTCGCGGCACGCAGCACGCGCGCCGAGGATCTGGCCCAGCAGATTGCCGATACCGGCCTGGCGCAGGCACGTCTTCAAAAGGAGCACGCGCGCCTGCTGGAGTTGCAGCAGCGCCGCGATCTGGCGGTAAGCGATCTGCTTGCGTTGTCCAAGCGCCTGGCCGAGATCGAAGCCCAGGCGCAGCAGACCCAGCAGGAGTCAGCGCAGCAGCAACGCCGTATCCGCACGCAGTTACTGACGCTCAACTTCCGCAGTACGGGTGGGGAACAGGGCAGAAGCGAGATCGCGCAGGCCACTGCCGAGTTCGGGCAGGTGTTCTCCTCCAGCGTGGCATTCGTGATCCGTGCGGTCGCGGCGTTGCTGCCAGTGGCGCTGCTGGCGGCGATCGCCGGCTGGCTGCTGTTGCAGGCGTGGCGCTGGCGCGCGCGGCAGCGCAGGACGTCCTGACCTGCGCACGGCTGGGCGGCCCAGCCGCGTTGGCAGCATGTTGTGGCCAGCAGCGTGCGCCCTCGAACGCACCGCTGCCTGGAATGCGGCGGTGCCTGCATAGTGCAGGGCGCAGCAAGCCATGCGATCTGGCAAGAGGGCAGGCCGACTGCAGGCGTCGATCGATACTACAGTCGCGCCCAACGCAAGCTCAGCCTTCGTCGAACTCGTACTCGACAAAAACGTCCAGCTGCAATGCCAGTTCCTGCACCGCGTCGCGCACCTTTTGCGCGGTGGCGTCGTTGCCGGCTTCCACTTCGAACTCGTGGCTGCCCGGACCTTCGTCGTCGGACAGGCCGGCCGAGCTGGAATCGTCGTCGTCCAGATGCGGCATCAGATCGTCCACTTCTTCGACGTGCTCGATGCCTTCGATGCTCTGCAGCAGGTTGGCGATGGCACGCGCGTCGTCGTCGGTGCCGGTGATACGCATGCGAAGAGTCGGCATGGGAGAGCTTCCTTGGATTGGGGACCCAAAGCCTAGGCAGCCGTCAGGCAAGATCGGGTGATGGCTGCGTGCGCCGGCCGCTCACGGGCGCCGCGCGGTTGCCTGTGTCGCAGTGGTATCCAATACCGGCACCAGCAGGGCCTGGGCGGCAGTGCGCAGCAGCGCCGGTGCGATGTAGCGATGGTGCACGCCGTCCACCAAGGCCATGTAGATGCGGCCAAAGCGGTTGCGGCAGGCCACGCGCGTCTCCAGGCTGAGCTCCACACCGCCATCCTCCAGTACTTCCACGCCGACGCTGCTGCGAAACACCAGGTGGCGGTCGTCGGCGCCCAGCAACACCTGCACGCGTCGATCCAGTGGCGCAGTGTCTTGCGCAAGTACCGGGAATCGCCCTGCGAACAGGCAGTCGCGCTGTGCCGACAGCAACGAAGACACCGGGCAGCCCAGCGGAGATGTCCGCAACTGCAGCGGCGCCACCAGCGCATTGCGCAGCCGCATCAACCAGGTGACGCCGCGTGGCGCGCGCTCGGTGAACCCCTCCAGCAGCAAGGCCATCAAGGTGTGCGCACCGCGTTGACGCAACTGATGCGGCTGCAGGCGCAGGCGTACGCTGTCCTGATGATCGAAGCCTTGCAGGTGCCGGGTCAGCAGCGAGCCGGGCTTGGGTTGGGCATGCACGCTGACCTGCGCCAGCTGCGGTGCCAGCGCAACAAACCCCACCGGCCGACGCAGCCGGCTCACTGCCTGGCGCAGCCTGCCGCTGAGCGAGCGCAGCCGGCCGCACCAGGCAAACCTGCTGCTGCCTGGCGATGCGGCCAGCGACAGACGCACGGTGGGGATCTGCAGCGCACGCGCCTGCGCCGAGGCCAGTAGCCCGAGCACCGCCTCGGGCAGCGTTTCGGTGAGCGTGGCGATATCGGCAGTGCCGGACAGCACGCGTGCGCGCACCGCATCGCTCAAGTCGCCGCCGGCCTCATCGCTGTGGCAGGACAATGCGAAAAATGCCGGGTGTGCGGCTTGCGCTTTGAGCGGTGCGAACTGATGCCAGGTGCCGCCGCCAAAGCGCACGGTGAACAGACAGTCGGCCGGCAGATCGATATGCCGCAACGCGGCCAGGAAGTGCTGCGGATCCTGTTCGATCTGTTCCATCGAGGCGGTGCAGAAGCGCAGTTGCGCGCCACTGCTGCCGGTGATGGCGGTGAACATGCGATGGCCGGCGTGGCGATGGAACGGGTGGCCGTTGGCGCCCACCGCAAACGAGAACAGCGCGGTCGATTCGCCGTGCGCAAAGTCGGTGCCGGCCAGGCGTGCCGATGGCTCGTCCAGCGCATCGTGAAAACTGGGATGCGCGCGCTGGCGGCGACAGGCCTGTTCGATCAACGGGTTGCCTGCGCCCACGCCCAGCTGTGCGATCAGCGTGACCTCCACCGGCAGACCGCCGCTGTAGGACTCCAGACGGACTGACGGAAAACCTGCGTGTGCATCGGCAGGGCGTTGCTGGGGCGTGCTGAACATCGGCATGAGTCCTTTGCGGCCGGAGGAGGGTCAGGAGGTCTTCTTGGTCAGGGCTCGCGCCTTGCGCTTGAGCGGCGCCGAGGCCGGGCAGACTTCGAAGGCAAAGCTGCTGAGCGTGTTGACCATGTTGTCCGGGGTGAGCCGATAGACCACGAACTGGCCGCGCCGCTCGCTGGACACCAGCCCGGCGCTTTCCAGTACCGACAGATGCCGTGAGATGGCCGGCGCGCTCATTTCGAACAACTGCCCGATCTGGCCGGCGGTGAGTTCCTGGTCTGCCAGGCACGCCAGCATCTTGCGGCGGGGCTGGGAGGCGAGGGCTTCGAAGATGCGGTCGATGGACATAAGGGCTTAAGTAATTAACGAATTAGCTAATTAATTGATTTTGTGGCGGCCGATGTCAAGTGTTTTTTCCGGGGCTGCGCCGCCCGTCCACGGCCGGATGCAGCTGGCGCCCGTCGCGAGCCTTGCCGTGATTGGCGATGGGGGTGATGTCGACGGCGAGCGCGCAAGGGATCTGCCAGCGTTGCGATGCAGGCCGCTGCCGGTTGCTGACGCTGGAGTGTGTTGTCGTGCGCCTGTCGCACTGGCATGCCGCATCGGTCCGCCAGCACCTGCGCGCAGGTCGCGCACCGCGCTTACGTCATGCAGGCCAGCGAAGCCCGGCCAGCAACATCGCAGTGGTCAAGCCAGCCGCCTCAGGCACGAGGCATTGCCATCAGTTCTGCCGGCAATGCAGGCATCGGGGTACGTTCGTCCAGGGCTTCGCGTTTGAGCCAGTCGATGAACAACGCTGCCGCCGGGCTGGGCTCGCGGTGGCTGGGGTGCACGATGTAATACGCGTAGCGGGCCTTGAGCGTGGGGCCTGGCAGCCGCACCAGTTCGTAGCGTTGCAGGTAGGGCTGGGCGATGTGCTTGCGTGCCAGCACCGCGCCCAGGCCGTAGACCGCCGCGCGCATCGCATCGGTGCTGTCGTTGAAGGTATGCATCGGTGGCAGCGTGGTGCCGCGCACCTGGGCGGCGCGAAACCAGTCGCGCCAGCCCTGCGGCGACATGTCACTCAGCAGCGGCAGCTGGGCGATCTGCGCCGGTGTGCGCAGTGCCGCCACTTCCGGCAACGAAGGCGAGGCCACCGGGAACAACTCATCGTCCATCAAATGCTGCGAGGTCAGTCCGGGCCATGCGCCTTGCCCATACCGAATGCCCAGTTCGGGGCCGCCTTCTTCGAAACGCGAAAACGCCGGGTCCGATTGCAGGTCCAGGCGGATGTGCGGATGGGCGCGGCAAAAGCGCGGCAGCCGCGGCAACAGCCAGCAGTATGACAGCGAGCGCAGCGTGGTCACGCGTAGCGGGATGGCGTCTTCGCGCGGGTGCAGGTTGCCGGCCACCGCGGCGATCTCGGCCAGGGCGGCGGTGGCGGCGTCGGCCAGCTGGCGGCCTTCGGCGGTGAGTTTGACCCCGCGCGGCAGCCGCTGAAACAAGGTGACGCCCAGCAACGCTTCGAGCTTGCGCACGTGGTGACTGACCGCGCTGGCGGTGAGATGCAGTTCTTCGGCCGCATGCGCAAAATTTTGGTGGCGCGCGGCGGCGGCGAACACGCCCAGCGCGGGCAACAGGGTCGGGCGCAGATTCATCGAGACATGAGTCAGATTTGTGGCTGACCGCGATACTACGCGCTTGTCGCGCCCGCAGTGGCAGCCGATGCTGCGCCATCCCGTTGCGATGATCGTGCCATGCCCAGCTGTCTGCCCGCGCTTGTCTGCTGCCGTTTCAGTACCGCACGGCATGGTGCCGGAGCACGCCCATGAGTGCGCACTCGTCGACGCAGCCGGTCGGTGCGACGCGCGAATGGCGGACCCCGCTGGAGCTGGGTTTTCTTGGCATCGTATGGGGCTGCTCGTTCCTGTTCATGCGCGTGGCGGCGCCCAAGTTCGGCACGGTGGCCCTGGTGGAAATCCGCCTGGCACTGGGTGCGGCGGTGCTGCTGCCGTTTTTGTGGCTGGCGCGCGACCGCTTCCCCTTGCACCGTTGGCCGATGCTGGCCGCGATCGGCGTGTTGAACTCCGCCCTGCCGTTCTTGCTGTTCGCGTGGGGCGCGCAGCACGCGCCGGCCGCCGTCGGTGCGATCTGCAATGCGATGACGGTGTTGTTCACCGCCTTGATCGCGTTCCTGTTCTTTGGCGAACGCATCGGCACGCGGCGCGCGCTGGCCTTGCTGGTCGGATTCATCGGCGTGCTGGTGCTGGCGACCGGCAAATCGGCCGGGTTGAGCGTGGGACCGGCGGCATTGGCAGGGGCGACCGCCTCGCTGCTGTACGGCATCGGCTACAACCTGGTGAAGCGCCACATGGGCGACCTGCCACCGGCCGCATCGGCGGCCTCCACGCTGGGCTGCAGTGCGTTGCTGCTGGCGCCGTTGGCCTGGCTGCAGTGGCCGACCACGCCGGTGCCGGCAGTGGCCTGGGTCTGCGCGACCGCGTTGGGCGTGGTCTGCACCGGGTTGGCGTTCCTGATGTATTACCGCTTGATCCAACGCATCGGCCCGGCGCGTGCATCCACCGTGACCTACCTGGTGCCGGTGTTCGGTGCGCTGCTGGCGTGGTCGCTGCTGGGCGAACCGCTGACCTGGACCATGTTGCTGGCCGCGGTGCTGATCCTGGGCAGCGTCGCCTTCAGCCAGCGCGCGCGCTGAGCACGCGCGCCTCGCTCTTGCGATTCCCGATTCCCGATTCCCGATTCCCGAATCCCGAATCCCGAATCAACCAGCAGGCGGCGCCCGCACCGGCAACGGCACATTGCACAGATCGATATGCCCGGCCGGGCGCTTGTAGAAATCGTCCCTGCGATTGCGGCGTGCTTCGGCCACGTCGCGGAAGGTCTGGCTGTCGGTGCGCAGCAGTTGCAGTGGCGTGCGCTCGGGCACCGGCACCTCGCTGGCCAGGCGGATCGCACGGATCGGCGAGCGCTGCGCGGGGTCTTCGTAGAAGCCCATCGGGTCGGGGCCGCGCGGGATCACGCTGAGCAATTCCATGCCCTTGACCACGCGTCCGACCACGGTGATGTTGCGATCCAGCTGCCGCGGCGACTGCCCGGTGACCACATACAGCTCGGCGCCGATGCTGCTGTCTTCGTCGTTGTTGCGGCCTGCGCCCAGCGTGCCGTAGCAATGCGCCAGCCAGGCTTTGCCGCTGGCGCTGTCGCGGCCTGCCGGGAAGCCCTCGACAAAACCGACCTGCGGCGCCCAGCCATCGCTATCGGGCAGGCGCTGGAAATCCAGGCCCTGCGCCGGGCGTTCGAATTCGGCCGGCAGATGCGTCTTGGCCGAGCCCAGGGATCTTGCCTTGCCGGGCGTCTCGCCGTCGGGGTCGCCGAACTGCACCACGAAATTGTCCTGCGAGCGGTAGATGCTCAGCCCGTCCCAGAAGCGCTCGTGGGCCAGCGTGCGGATGTTGCCCACGTGCTCGGGCGCAAACTGCGGCGCCAGCTCGATGATGACCCGCCCGCCATCCAGCTCCAGGTACAGCGTGCGATCGGGGTCTAGCACGCGCCACGCGTCGGCCGGCGAGCTGTCCAGGATCTGTTGCGGACTGCGATAGGCCGCGTGGGCGGTAGCGGGCAAGACCAGAGCGAGCAGGCAGGCAGAAACAACAGTGCGCAGCAGCATGAAGGCAACCAGCGAGGAGAGGTGCCTGATTCTTGACCAAGGCGCGCAAGGACGCAAAGCGGCGATTCGCACATCGCGACGTCGCCGTACTACGCGGGCGTCATGTCGGCGGTGACTGCATGCGGTTGCGCCGCCCGCAGTGCAGCCATGACACCGACATCGAGCGGACACGTGACGAGCGAGCGACCTGGCGAGCGTCTGTCTTGCAGTCAGGTCGACAGGGTTGCGATTACCGCGCCGGTTTGCGCTTGACGTAGAGCTGCTTGCGCACGCGCGCAACGACCTCGCCATCGCGGTTGTGTACCGCATTTTCGAACCAGCGCAGATGCTTCTCTCCGCCTGCGGTGGCTTGGCGCAGGTCGGCGAGCACGTCGTTGTCGATCACAAAGTCCGCGCTCACCGTGCCACGCCCGGGTTTGACGAACTCGATGCTGCCGGCCTTGTCCCAGACGTAGTAGTCGCGCCCCAGGTTCTGCATGACCAGCAGCATCCAGAACGGATCAGTCATCGCAAACAGGCTGCCGCCGAAATGGGTGCCGACGTAGTTGCGATTCCACGGGCGCTGCCGCAGTTCCACCCGCGCGAAGCGATAGTCGGCCGACAACACGGTGACGTGGATCCCCGAGAACAGGTAGGGCGGCCACAGGTTGATGCCGAGCTTGAACAGTGAAGCGCGCATGCGGGCCTTGGTTCCATGGCGGGTCGAGCTCACAGCATAACATTCGCATGCGTATGGTGACGGTGCCGCAGGTCGACATCGGGGCGGTCGTGTCCGCGCTGCGAGTCGGGCCAGGCGGCGCGTCATCGCCGCTCGCGCAGTGTGTCTCGCCGCTTGGTGCACCCGCGCTAGGGCCCGCCGCGGCGGGGCAGCCCTCGTAGGAGCGGACCTGGCCGCGACGGTGCGTTACCGATACTCGGGGGGCCTTGTCGCGACCAGGGGATGCCTCGTCGCGGCCGGGTCCGCTCCTACGCGGAAACAGTGCCTTGTCGCATCCAGGTCCGCTGCTACGTGTCCATGTGGCGCCGCAGCGCCACCGGCTATCAGAACACCAGCGCCGACATCTTGCGGCGGTAGCGGCCGACCAGGTCTTCGTCTTCGATCACGCGGAAGGCATCGATCAGGCTGCGGCGCGGCAGGTTCTCCTCGAAGGCGCGATCCTGGCGCAGCATTTCCAGGAACTGCTCCAGCGCCGCTTCGTCGTTGCCGTCGAGCAGATGGCGCACGCCCAACAGGTGACGGGCGCGCAGGTCGGCGCCGTTGGCGTCCACGCTGGCCTGCAGTGCGCCCGCGTCCGGGGCGTCCTTGAGCACATTGGCAAAACTCAGGCGGGCCTTGGCACGCACCGCGCGGTCATCGGTGGCCAGGTTGGCGGGCAGGGCGTCGATCAGCTGTTCGGCCTCGGCGGTGTCGCCGGTCTTGAGCAGCGCCAGCGCCAGGTCCAGCTTGAGCTCGTCCTTGTCCGGGTCGGCGGCGATCGCCTCGCGCAATGCGGCGGCCTGTGCCTGCGGGTCCAGCGGCGCCTCGGGCTGCAGCGCTTCGGGCGCCTGTGGCTCGGCCGGCAGCACGCCGTGCTGGGTCAGGAATTCGCGCACCTGGCCCTCGGGCATCGCGCCGGGGAAGCCGTCGACGATCTCGCCGCCCTTGACCAGGAACACCGTCGGTACCGAGCGGATCTGGAACGCTGCGGCGATCTGCTGTTCCTTGTCCACATCGACCTTGCCCAGCTCGAATGCGCCGTTGTACTCGCCTGCCAGCTTTTCCAGGATCGGCGTCAGCGATTTGCACGGCCCGCACCAGGTGGCCCAGAAGTCCACCAGTACCGGTGTCGTCAACGATTTCTGCAGGACCTCGGTCTCGAAGGTGTCGGTGGTGGCATCGAATACATGCGGCTTGTCGGACATGGGCTTCCTGATGGGGTGACGGCAACAGTGGGAGGTAATGGTGGCAAACCCGGCTGACACAAGGCCGGTCCGGGACGCCGGAGGGGGTTCACGGCGCGCCCGCCCGGCACGACAATGCCGCGTCCTGGTGGCGTGCGCGCCCCGCAGCGGAGCACGATAATGGGAAGGACTGACGGCGCGCAGCGCTACCTGGGGCTGATCGCGGCAAGCGTGTTCGTGCTGGCGCTGGCCGGGTTCGGCGCCACGTTGCCGGGTTATCTGCAGGCCAGCCACCCGGTCGCGCTGCTGGGCGCGCAAGGCGTGCCGCATGCGCTGGGCTTCAACCTGCTGGCGTTCGTGCTGGTCGGCGCGCTGGGCATGGTCACCGGCGTCAGCCTGCTGGCGCGCATGCCGCCCAGGGCCGGCTGGGGCCTGCGCGTGGGCGGGCAGCTGATCGTGCTGGCCGGGCTGGCCTTCGTCGGCATGGGCATGCTGCCGCTGGATCCCACCGATCTGGACGGCCGCGCCAGTCAGGCCCATGCCACGGCCTGGTTGCTGTGGGCGGTGGCCTTTGTGCCCGGCATGCTGTTGATTGCCGCTGCGCTGCTCAATGCCGCCGAGACCCGCGCGCTGGCCTGGCTCAGTCTGGCGGCCGGGCTGATGGTGGCGGTGCTGGCGTTCGGCCCGCCCGGCCTGCTGCGGCAGGCCATCGCCCAGCGCCTGGCGTTTCTGGCCTGGGTCGGCTGGCTGGCGGTCGCCGCCTGGATCTGGCCGGCAAAGCCGGCGATCTGAGCGAGCGGTTTGGTGCACCTGCTGCACTGCGGTACCCTGTACCGCTTTGCACCGCCCGAGCATCCGCTCCCAATGTCCACCGTCGAACCGAACGCCTACGACCCGCAGCAGGTCGAATCCTCCGCCCAGCAGTTCTGGGATGCCACCCGCGCCTTCCAGGTCGACGAGAACTCGGAGAAACCCAAGTTCTATTGCCTGTCGATGCTGCCGTACCCGTCCGGTGCGCTGCACATGGGCCATGTGCGCAACTACACCATCTCCGATGTGGTCAGCCGCTACAAGCGCATGACCGGCCACAACGTGATGCAGCCGATGGGCTGGGACGCGTTCGGATTGCCGGCCGAAAACGCCGCGATCAAGAACAAGACCGCGCCGGCCAAGTGGACCTACGCCAACATCGAGCACATGCGCGGCCAGCTGAAATCGCTGGGCTACGCCATCGACTGGTCGCGCGAGTTCGCCACCTGCACGCCGGACTATTACGTGCACGAGCAGCGCATGTTCACCCGGTTGATGCGCAAGGGCCTGGCCTATCGCCGCAATGCGGTGGTGAACTGGGACCCGATCGATCAGACCGTGCTGGCCAACGAGCAGGTCATCGATGGCCGCGGCTGGCGCTCCGGCGCATTGGTGGAAAAGCGCGAGATCCCGCAGTGGTTCCTGCGCATCACCGATTACGCGCAGGAACTGCTCGACGGCCTGGACCAGCTGGACGGCTGGCCGGACTCGGTCAAGACCATGCAGCGCAACTGGATCGGCCGCTCGGAAGGGCTGGAGATCCAGTTCGACGTGCGCGACACCGACGGCACCGCGCTGGATCCGTTGCGCGTGTTCACCACCCGCCCGGACACGCTGATGGGCGTGACCTTCGTGTCGATCGCCGCCGAGCATCCGCTGGCATTGCATGCGGCCAAATCCAATCCCGAGCTGGCCACCCTGCTGGAAACGCTCAAGCACGGCGGCGTCTCCGAAGCCGAGCTGGAAACCCAGGAAAAACGCGGCATGGCCACCGGCCTGACCGCGGTGCATCCGATCAGCGGCGAACAGGTGCCGGTGTGGGTCGCCAATTTCGTGCTGATGGGCTACGGCACCGGCGCGGTGATGGCGGTGCCCGGCCACGACCAGCGCGATTTCGAGTTCGCCAACAAGTACGCCCTGCCGATCGTGCAGGTGGTCAAGCTGCGCGAGCCGCGCAACGACGACGAACAGACCTGGGACGCCACCCAGTGGCGCGACTGGTACACCGACAAGAGCCGCCCGCTGGAGCTGATCAATTCGGCCGAGTTCGACGGGCTGGATTTCGGCGGCGCCTTCGAGGCACTGGCCGAGCGCTTCGAGCGCAAGGGCCAGGGCCAGCGCCGCATCAATTACCGCCTGCGCGACTGGGGCGTGAGCCGCCAGCGCTACTGGGGCTGCCCGATTCCGGTGATCTATTGCGCCAAGTGCGGCGCGGTGCCGGTGCCGGAAGACCAGCTGCCGGTGGTGCTGCCGGAAAACGTGGAATTTGCCGGCACCGGTTCGCCGATTAAGACCGACCCCACCTGGCGCCAGACCACCTGCCCGGACTGCGGCGGCCCGGCCGAGCGCGAGACCGACACCTTCGACACCTTCATGGAGTCGAGCTGGTACGTGGCGCGCTACACCAGCCCCAACGCACGCGACATGGTCGATCGCCGCGCCAATTACTGGATGCCGGCCGACCTGTACGTGGGCGGCATCGAGCACGCGATCCTGCACCTGATGTACTTCCGCTTCTATCACAAGCTCATGCGCGACGCGCGGCTGGTGGATAGCGACGAGCCGGTGACCAACCTGCTCACCCAGGGCATGGTCATCGCCGACACCTTCTATCGCGATGCCGACAACGGCGGCAAGGACTGGATCAATCCGGCCGACGTGGAAATCCAGCGCGACGAGCGCGGCCGCGTCACCGGCGCGGTGCTGATCGCCGACGGCCAGCCGGTGCATATCGGCGGCACTGAGAAGATGTCCAAGTCCAAGAACAACGGCGTGGACCCGCAGTCGATGGTGGCCAAGTACGGCGCCGACACGGTGCGGCTGTTCTCGATGTTCGCCGCCCCGCCGGAGCAGTCGCTGGAGTGGAACGAGGCCGGCGTCGACGGCATGGCGCGCTTCATGCGCCGGCTGTGGGTGCAGGTGCACAAGCATGTGGGCGAGGGCAGCGCAGCGGCGCTGGACGCCGCCAGCCTGAGCGCCGAGCAGAAGGCGATCCGCCGCAAGACCCACGAAACCATCGGCAAGGTCAGCGACGACTACGGCCGCCGCCACAGCTTCAACACCGCCATCGCCGCGGTGATGGAGTTGTCCAACGCGCTGGCCAAGTTCGACGACGCCAGCGACCAGGGCAGGGCGGTGCGGCAGGAAGCGCTGGAAGCGATGGTGCTGCTGCTCAACCCGATCACCCCGCACGCCAGCCACGCCCTGTGGCAGGTGCTGGGCCGTGGCGAAACGCTGCTGGAAGATGTCGCGTTTCCGCAGGTCGACGCCAGCGCATTGGTGCGCGATGCACTGACGCTGGCGGTGCAGATCAACGGCAAGCTGCGCGGCACCATCGAGGTGGCCGCAGACGCGGCACGCGAGCAGATCGAAGCGCTGGCGCAGGCCGAGCCCAATGCCGCGAAATTCCTGGATGGGCTGACGATCCGCAAGATCATCATCGTGCCGGGCAAGATCGTGAACATCGTGGCGGGGTGATCGCTCGGGTTGCCATTGCCGATCCGGGCAGTTCCCGGATCGGCGTGGCGGCGCGGTGCAAGCTTGCTGCGGCGGTATTGGCAATGTGCTGCACTGGCATGTGGTGCTGCGCGGGTCAGGTTGCTGCAGTGGTTCTCTGCGATTGACTGCATTGATGCGTCGCGACGCAGGGTGACGTTTCCGCGATGGTTCCCGGGACTTCAGGTCAGTCGCGCCTGGCGACGTGCAGGCGAGATTGTCGGGGTGGCTTGCGGTCATCCGTTTCACCGGCGCGTGGCGACGCGTTTGTCATTCCTGGGCGCCGGGTGGTTTCGCGGCGCCTATCAAGCCCCGTTCACGCGGGCTGCGTCAGGCTAGCCGCCTGTTGCCGCCGCCGGGGCGCTCATCCAGACTGTGCCCATGATTCGATTTCCTACTGCTTTCGCTGCGTCCCTCGTGCTGGTCTCCAGCCTCACCGCCTGCGGCTTCCACCTGCGCAATTCGCTTGCGTTGCCACCCGATACCCCGGCGGTGAAGGTGCAGTCCGCAGTGCAGTACAGCGAACTGGCCAAATTGCTGCGACGTGGCCTCAGGGCGGCCGGTGCCACGCTGGCCGACGAAGACGCCAAGACCGGCTTTGCGCAGGTGCAGGTGTTGTCCGAGCGCTGGGGCGATCTGCCGATCGCCATCGACAGCCAGGGACGTGCGCAGGAATACAGCCTGCGCTACGCCGCCATCTTTACCGTCACCACCGCCAACGGGGCGGTGCTGGTGCCGCAGCAGGTGATCGAGCTGTCGCGCGACTACGTGTCGCCGCCGGTGGATGCCACCGGTACCGCGACCGAGCGCGAGATCCTGGCCGACGAGTTGCGCAAGGACATGTCGGCGTCGATCCTGCGGCGTATCGATAGCGTGGTGCGCGCGCGCGTACAGCGCGGTGAGAGCCTGGAAAGCACGCCAACCGCGCCGCTGCCGCCGGCCGCCACACCGCCCGTGCAGCCGTCGACGCCGGAATCGAGCGTGCCGGCGTCGCTGCCGCCCGCCTCTTCGTCGAACAACTGAGCGGGTCGTGATCAGCCCGTCCGCGCAGCTGCCGGGCAAGCGCGCCCGGAGTCCGGAACTGGATTGCGCCAGGCGCATGGTGCGCTTGCTGCGCGGTCACCATGCCCCGGCCGAGTGCTGCAGACGCTGTCTTGTCCGTGACGCTTCAGTCGCGCGTGCCCTTGTAGTGATGGAACTTCCGTAGTCATGGAACTTCGCCCCGAACAGCTGGCCGGCCAGTCCAGCCAGCCGTTGCAGCCGGCCTATCTGATCGCCGGCCCGGAAACCTTGCGGGTGCTCGAAGCGGCCGATGCGGTGCGCGCACGTGCGCGCGCCGAAGGCATCGGCGAGCGCGAGGTATTCGATGCCGATGGTCGCGAGTTCGACTGGAACCAGCTCGACGCCAGCTTCAACGCGCCCAGCCTGTTCAGCCCGCGCCGGCTGGTGGAAGTACGCCTGCCCAGCGGCAAGCCGGGCAAGGACGGCGCCGAGGTCATCACCCGCTTCTGCGCCAACCCGCCGCCGGACGTGGTGCTGCTGATCACTGCCAACGACTGGAGCAAGGCGCACCAGGGCAAGTGGGCCGAGGCAATCGGTCGTATCGGCACCATTGCCGTGGCCTGGGCGATCAAGCCGCACGAACTGTCCGACTGGATCGAGCGCCGCCTGCGCGCGCAGGGGCTGCGCGCCGATGCGGCTGCAGTGCAGCGCCTGGCCGAGCGGGTGGAAGGCAACCTGCTGGCCGCCGCGCAGGAGATCGACAAGCTGGCCTTGCTGGCCGATGGCAAGACGCTGGATCTGGAGGCGATGGAATCGCTGGTGGCCGATGCCGCGCGCTATGACGTGTTTCGGCTGGCCGAAACCACCTTCTCCGGTCAGGCCGCTGCGGTGATCCGCATGCTGGCCGGACTGCGTGCCGAAGGCGAAGCGGTGGCGGCGTTGATGCCGATCCTGATCAAGGAACTGCTGCGCACCGCTGCCCTGGCCAAGGTGCAGGCCAATGGCGGCAACCTGGCTGCGGAAATGAAATCGCAGGGCATCTGGGAATCCCGCCAGGCCCCGTTCAAGCGCGCGCTGCAGCGCCATCCCGAACCGCGCCGCTGGGAACGCTTCGTCGCCGAAGCCGGCCTGGTGGACCGCATGGCCAAGGGCCGCGCCGACGGCGATGCCTGGGTCGGCCTGGAACGCCTGCTGGTCGCAGTGGCCGAAGCGCGCGCGGTGAGATTGCTGGCGTGAGCGCGGGGCAGGCCGGAACCGCTGAGCCAGGCACCGGCGCCGGAGAGCGGGAGCCTGCAATCAGTGGAACCGCAGGGCAACGCGCAAAGCCGGCAGCTCCCACCGGTGTGGCTGCAACGTCACCAGCCACCGATGCTCAGGCCGCCGCTTCAGACCCGCTTCTTTCCGACTCCCCACTCCCCCATCCCCAATCCCGATCCCACATCGATTCCCGGCTCCACCTCTACTACGGCGGCACCTTCGATCCGATCCACTTGGGCCACCTGGCCATCGCCTGCGCAGCGCGCGACGAACTCGCAGCGCTTGTGCACCTGGTGCCGGCTGCCGATCCGCCGCATCGCGCCGCACCCGGCGCCACTGCCGCGCAGCGTGCGCAGATGCTGGAGCTGGCGCTCGCCGGCCAACCCGGGCTGCAGTTGGACCGCCGCGAGCTGCAGCGCGCCGGCCAACAGCTGGCCCCGTCCTACACCGTGGAGACCTTGCGCGAGCTGCGCCAGGCACTTGGCCCCGCCACGCCGATCGCCTGGTTACTGGGTGCCGACGCCTTCGTCGAACTGCATCGCTGGCACCAGTGGGAGGCGCTGTTCGAGTTGGCGCACTTCGTCATCGCCGCGCGGCCCGGCACGTCCCTGGACCTGCGCGACGCGCCGCAACTGGCCGCCGCTGTGCAGGGCCGCTGGTCTGCCAATGCCGACGAATTGGTCGCCGCGCCGGCCGGCCGGCTGTGGCAATTGCACCACCCGCTGCGCGGCGAATCGGCCAGCGCCGTGCGCACGCAGATCGCTGCCGGCGGCGCCTGGCAGGCGCTGGTCCCGGGAGCAGTGGCCAGCTTCATTGCCCGGGAAGGCCTGTACGGCTGCGCCCGCCCGGCTAGCTGAACACGCGTCCGCCCGGACCGGCCTATAATTCACGCCAATTCCATCGAGTTGCCGCTTTGACCAGCCAAGCCCAAGTCATCAAGACCTCCATTCCGAATCCGCCGCCGTCCGTGCCGGCCCTGTTGGCCACCGTGCGCGAGGCTGTCGAAGAGCTGAAAGCCAAGGACGTGGTCGAGATCGATGTACGCGGCAAGTCCAGCGTTTGCGATTACATGGTGGTGGTCTCTGGCACCTCGACCCGCCACGTCAAATCGATCGCCGACGAAGTGGTCAAGTTCGCCAAGCGCCTGGACGTGATGCCGCTGGGCGTGGAAGGCGAGCGAGAAGCCGAATGGGTGCTGGTCGACCTGGGCGACGTGGTGGTGCACGTGATGCTGCCGCGCGTGCGCGAGTTCTACGCGCTGGAGCGCCTGTGGACGGTGGGCGATCAGCGTCCGTCCGACCAAGACGACGCCGACGAGCAGCTCTGAGTCACGCACTGCACGGTGTGCACTGCGCAACACACGAACGGCGCCCTTGGGCGCCGTTTTTGCGTCTGCCGTCGCTCACCGCTGCGCGGCTTAAAGCGGCCCGCGCTCCCACGGGCCGGTGATGGCCAGGGTGATCCCCGGTGTCTGGATGTTGACGAACAAGGTACGCGCCAGCGGGTCCCAGCAGGCGCCGCAGAATTCGGTATCGCGGTAATCGCCTTCAGCAATGGTCTTGCCGGCAGCGGCGATCTGCTGCGAGGTGAGCTGCACGTTGTTCTTGGCCAGGTAGAACGATTCGCCCCCGCGGGTCAGCCCGAGCAATCGCGCGCCGGGGCCGTATTCGTCCGGACTTTCGCCGCCGTCTTCGCACAGCACCACGCCGCCGCGCGCGCTGACGGTGACGTTGTCCGGATTGTGCGCGGCCAGCTGATTGCCGCTGACGAACAGCGCACTCAGGCGCTGGGTGAACAGGTCCAGCACCCACACTGCGCCATTGCCGTAACCGCGCCGGCCCTGCGCATCCACGCCGGTGCTGGTATCGACGATGAAGAGTTTGCCGTAGCTGTACCAGATGCCTTCGCCACGGCTCATGCGCAGCGCGCCATCGGCCCAGGCCTGTGCAAACGGTCCGCTCAAGGTGTCGTTGGCGCCGATGTCGGCAAAGCCGGCCGGTGCGGCGATGCTGTCCAGATCCGGCTCTTCGATATCCACCCATTCCAGCTGGAACTGCTGGCCGATGCTGGCCACGGTGAGGTCGGCATTGCGACGTCCGCGTACGCGCGCGGCCTGCAGGCGGCCGCCGTTTTCCAGCGAGCCATTGCGGCCGCGGCGGTCGTTGGGAATGAAGCGATACAGGCCGGCCTTGTTGCGGTCGTCCTCGGTGAGATAGACGATGCCGGTGCGCGGGTCGATCGCCACCGCCTCATGACTGAAGCGGCCCAGACCCACCAGCGGACGACCGGTGGTGCGGTGGCTGTCCGGGTCCACTTCGAACACATAGCCGTGCTTGCGGCCGGTGCTGGACACCGCATTGGTCTTGATCTCTTCGCAGCTCAGCCAGGTGCCCCACGGAGTCGGCCCGCCAGCGCAGTTGACCAGGGTGCCGCCCAGGCTGGGTTCCAGGCTGCCCCAGCCACGGCGGCCGTAACTCAGCGTGGTGGTGCCGCCGCCGGCGGACTGGGTGCCGCTGACGATGCCGGTGTCGTACATCGCCGGTGCGCGGAACGGGCTGCCTGCGCCGCGCTCGTGATTGCGGATCAACACGTACTCCAGGCCGCGCAGCGGGTCGCTGCCCGGCCGCCAGTCGGGACGGCGCAGACCGACCACGGCCATGCCGTCGTGACGGTCGGGGCAGGGCTGGCCATCGTCCATGCGATCGCCGCTCCAGCCGAACGAGCGGTAGCTGAAGCCGCGCGGCAGCTGCAGCAAGGGCAAGCCGGTGCTCTGGTCGGCGACCGGTGCAAGCGGGCCGTAGCGGCTGGGGACCGGTGCAAGGCGCACCGACGCAGACGTGGCGGCCTGGGCCTGGCGCGACTGCAAGGCGCCCAAGCTGCCAAGGGCGCCGGCGGCCATGACGGCGGCGCTGCCCTTGAGGACCTGGCGGCGGGCGGGATCGAAAATCGGCATCGAACGACTCCTGCGTGGCTGGGTGGTCGGGCGACACTAATTGCCGGCTGTAACCACGCCATGACACGCAACGACAAATCGTCACGGACTGCACAGGCTGTGACGCGGATATCATGTGCCGATGAAATGCCGACTCATCGCCACCGGCGAGCGCGCACCGGCCTGGGTGGCGCAAGGTTTTGCCGAATATCAAAAACGTCTGTCGCACTGGATGCCGCTGGAGCTGGTCGAAATCGAACCCGGGCTGCGCGGCAAGGGCCGCGACGGGCAACGCGCCATCGACGACGAAGGCCGCCGCGTCATCGCCGCGCTCCCCAAGAACGCGCATGTGGTGGCACTGGATGTGCCAGGCCGGCCGCTGAGTTCGGAGCAGCTTGCCCAGCGCATGGAGCACTGGCGCGGGCAGGGGCGCGATCTGGCCTTCCTGATCGGCGGCCCGGAAGGCCATGCCGCCGAGGTACTGAAAAACGCCAATGAAAGTTGGTCGATCGGCCCGCTCACCTTGCCGCACATGCTGGTGCGGCTGATCGTGGCCGAGCAGCTGTACCGCGCTGCGGCGATGCTGGCCAATCATCCGTATCACCGCGCATAGCAAGGCGCGCAGGTCGTGCAGATCCCGCAGCAAGCTGCGGTGGTCGCCGTACATCACCAGGGACGCAACCGGGTAGCCAACACGACCTGGCGAGCAGTCGCCAGGTGTGTCTGGATGGCGCGGACCGACCACGGTGCGAATGGCGCATGCCGATTCCGAACACCGGCTGCGCCTCCCTGATGACGGGGCCGGCGCGTCATGAGCGTTCCAGGTTGCAAGCGCGTGCGGTATGTCCAGCGCCTGCTGACGCGATGTGCCGTTACCGGCGATCGATGGCGGATGCGTCTATCGACGGACGCCGCGGCGATGTTGGATCTGCCTGCCAACCCGAACGCGCTCGTGCGTAGCGGCATGGCTGGCAGTTTTCGTTCGCGTGTGGGCGGTCGTATCGATGCGGCGGCGGCAGTTGCAGGCCGCCGCATCGGGTCGCCATTCAATTCAACGAAAAGCTCACCGGCACCAGGCCGTAGGCCTGTACCGCCTGGCCGTTCTGCATCGCCGGCTGAAAGCGCCAGCTGCGCAGCACCTGGCTGCGTGCGGCCAGATCGAGCGCGCGATGCCCGCTGCTGGTCTGCACGCTGACTTCGGCCGGGCGTCCATCGGTACCGACCAGCACGCGCAGCAGCACCGTGCCTTGTTGCCCCGCACGCAATGCAGCCGCCGGGTAACTCGGTGCGGGCGAGCTCAGATACTGCAGCTGGCCTGCCTCGATCGGCCCACTGGGCGCAGCGATGGTGGGCGCGCTGTCCATCGCGGTGTTGGCTGCCGGTAGGGCAACCGTTGCGCTATCCAGCACCGGGGTATGGTCGATGAGAGGGGTCGGCACCGGGACCGCGACCGGTACGGTCTTCGGTGGTGTATGCGTCTGCGGCTTGAACTTCACATCGACCGGGACCAAGGGCGGCGGCGGTGCGGTCGGTATGGTGATCGGCATGACCCAGCGCGGCTCGGGTGGCGGTTGCGG
Organism: Xanthomonas sp. 10-10; assembly: GCF_040182365.1. Classification (NCBI taxonomy): domain Bacteria; kingdom Pseudomonadati; phylum Pseudomonadota; class Gammaproteobacteria; order Lysobacterales; family Lysobacteraceae; genus Xanthomonas; species Xanthomonas sp. 10-10. The sequence goes on along the minus strand of NZ_CP144460.1, from coordinate 3,259,521 downwards.
AACCGCCCGGTGCGATAGCGGGATCAGCAACAAGCCGCCGGCCAGCAAATGCAGCGCCACGGCCGTGCTGATCGCCAGCACGCGTGAGGTATCGATGCCAAAGGGACGGGAAGAAACCTGCGATTGCGTGCGAACCATCATCCACCTCCAGAACGGAACTGCGGAAAGGACCAGCGCGGCCCGGACGCACTACACCATCCGGTAGCGTAGGTTTACCTCAGCGCGCGCGGCTGCACAAGCGCGGCGCGTGTCTGCGAAGGGCGTTGCGCATCGCGAAGGATGCCGGAGTGATTCCGCGATCATGTCGATATCGATCGCTGGCCGGCTTCAAGGCGCAAACAGACAGGAATACTCGTAAGCAAACGCCCAGCCGGAGCTGGGCGTTTGCGGTAGAAAAGCCCAGCCCGTTGCGGGGCTGGGGAAACGACGCTGACGGGAGAGTGCGTCAGTAGTCGTACGACACCGAGAACATGGCATAGCGCGGCTGAGTGAAGAACCTGCCCATGTTGTAGGTGTTCGACAGGGTGAAGGTGTCGTCTTCCCAGGTCGAATCCACCTGCAGCGGCTTGCGCTCGTTGAAGATGTTGAAGGCCTGCAGGGTCATGGCGAGCTTGTTGCCGGCGAACGCCGGGCGATAGGTCAGGCCCAGGTCGACGATCTTGGTCCACGGCAACCGGCCGGCATCGCCGGGACGCGACGGCTGGCCGTTGCAGGTGTGGTAGGAGGAGCCATAGCCCACCGGGTCGCCGGCATCGGAATCTTCGCTGATGCCGTTGATGCTGACATAGCCCAGGCAGGACTTCGGCGTGCCGGACAGCACGCGGATATTGCCTGCAATCAGCCATTCCGGTGCGATCTGGTAGGAGCCGTAGATCTTGATCTGATGGCGACGATCGTTGGCCAGGTAGCCACCTGCGTACCACATCAGCGCAGCGGCATCCCAGTCCTGGGTCTTGGAGACATCGGTCTGGCCGATATCGGATTTGATCTGGCCTTCGGTATTGCCGAAGTTGCGCGACCAGGTGTAATCGATGCGGCCTTCCCATTTGCCATCGAATGGATGCTGCAGGAACAGGTCCACTGCCAGATAGGTGCGCTTGGCCTCCTTGTCGAAGCCCCAGTCCGAGGGCGACATCGACACCGAGGTGCGGCCGGAGCCGTTGAGGTTGGCCAGACTGAAGGAGTTGGTTTCGCCGGGGTTGAAGATGATGCAGCCGGGCACGTTGACGGTGCTCGGATCGATACCCGATGCAGTCAGTTTGGTGCGCATCCGGTCGGCATCGCAGACGTCGTCGATGGTGGCGCCGAGCGTGCGGTAGGTCGCCTTGGCACCGGTGACCCAACTCTCGCCCAGGGTCTTGTCGAAGCCGAGCATGAACTCGTCCTGGTACATCGACTTCAGGTCGGTGGCGGCGATGCCGGCGGCATCCGGTGCCTGACCGCATTCCAGATTGGAGGAGACGATGTTGCCCGAGCAGGAGAATCCGGCGGATGGATCGACCGCGACCGGCGTCAGCCCGGTCGGGCTGCCCTGCGCATCGATGCCGGTGTAGGTGAAGTATTCGCGCGTAAACGTGGACGGCGATGCGCCACGGATGGCCACGCTGTTAGGCAACGCCAGGTAGTAGCGACCGGCATTGCCGTAGACCTTGAGCGAGGAGTCGCCGAACACGTCCCAGCTCAGCCCCAGGCGCGGTGCCCACTGATCGCCACTGGTCACGTAAGGCGCACCCGCGTCGTTGAAGTTGGTGAACTTGTCGTTGCGGATACCCAGCGTCAGCAGCAGCTTGTCGTTGACCTGCCATTTGTCTTCGAGGAAGTAGGCCTTTTGCTCGACCGACATACTGGTCGCGGTATTGAACACGGAGCGATAGGCGTAGTAGCCATTGCCACCGGCCGGACCCACGCCCAGCGCAGCGCTGATGGGCGAGGTGGGGCGCGACGAGCGCCCATAGATCCAGCGGAAGCCCGGGCCGGTGGTGATGACGCCTTCGTTGTTGGCATTGAAATACATGTTGTCCACACCTGCAGTGAGGGTGTGGCTGCCCAACACATATTCCAGGTCGATGCGCAGACCGCGCGTCTTGTTTTCGCCATCGCGCGCCTGGCTGGAGGTCTGGTTGTTGCGGATCTCGCTGCCACCGGTGATGGCCGGGTCCTGCAGATTGGTGTTGGTCAGCAGCGGTGCGGTGCTGGGGTTGTTGCGGAAATCGGTCTGACGGCTCTTGCCGTAGGTGGCGCTCAATGTGAGATCGTCGGTGATGTAGCTGGTGTACTTGCCGATGTAATAGCGGTCGTTGACCTTGACCGTATCGGCGAATGCGCCGTTGGCGTCGCCGTCGACGCCGGAGTAGCCGGTGAAGTCGGTGTAATTGCCGGCCTCGCGGTAGTTGTTCTTGACCCCCGTCAGTTCGAGGATGTTGCTGTCGTTTATGTTCCAGTCGATCTTGGCGTAGATCTTGGGTTCATCGATGCGGTAGTTGTTGCGGCCGATGACCGGGTCGTCCCGACGCGCCGTGGAAACGCCTTCGCTGCGTTCCTGTTCTGCAGCCACAAACACGAACAGGCGGTCCTCGATCAGCGGGCCGCCGGCATAGGCGCTGTAGACCGTGTTCCAGAACCGGTCGTCCTTGCGGCTGCGGTACAGGGTGCCGGGCAGGGTGGGGTCGCTATATTCGTACCCGTCCGGCGGCGCAGTGTCGGGATACAGCACGTTCTTGTCCGTGCTGGAGAGCGACTTCGGGCGCCACAGGGTCTGCGCGCCGAAATGCCATTCGTTGGTGCCGCGTTTGCCGACCTGGCTGAGTACGCCGCCGGCCGAACGCCCGTAACGGGCGCTGTAGCCGCCGGTATAGGTTTCCTGCTGGTCGATCGCGCCGAACGGCAAGGTGACGCCACCGATGTTGGAAAGCGGATTGGAGCTGAGATAGCCGTTGAGGTAATAGGCGTTTTCGGTCACACCAGCGCCGCCGAAGGAAATCGCATTGCCGAAATAGCCGCTGCCCTGCACGGCTCCTGGCGACAGCAGTGCAATGGCTTCGCCAGAGCGCGCCAGCGGCAAACGCTGCAACTGCTCGGCGGTAATCACGGTGCGCGAGGCGGTGGCGGACACATCCACCGGCGAGATGTTCTTGCCGGTCACGGTGATCGTGCCCAGGGTGGCGGTGTCGCCAGCGGCAGCGCCGCCGAAGGACACATCGGTGCCCGCGCCGACGCGCAGGGCGATGTTCTTGCGTGTCTCTACGGATTGTCCGTCGCGTTGCAAGGTGACCGTGTAAGTGCCGACGGGAAGATTGCCGATCGCGTAGCGCCCGTTGGCATCGACGATCGCGGTCCGGGCAAAGCCGGTATCGCTTTGTGCCGTGACCGTTGCACCGGCGGCAGCGGGCGCGCTGCCGTAAATACCCGCAGTGGTGCTTTGAGCGGCGGCAGTGCCTGAGGCCAGCACGCCGACGGCGCCGCTCAGCGCGAGCGCAAGCACGCTGATGCGGGCATAACGTGCCCGCGACGCTGGATGGAAGGTGCGCTTTGAAGCAACGTTGCCGGACATCATCTCTCTCCAGAGGAGCGCCATCACGAATATGACGGTGCGCTGACAACCGATGCTAGAGCGCTGTAGAGGCTGCTTAAAGAACGTTTTCTCTAAATTTCATGTTTTTTTAAGCACAAATGCACATATCCACGTATTCATGTTCAGGTGCAGTGACTTTGGACACTTGCCAGCCGGCGGTCTTTAAGGTTTTAAAAGAAACTTAATGGTTCGCATGAAGACGACAAAGCAGCACGTCTTCCGATGGGACTGCGAAAACGACACTGCCCTCCGAGGAGGGCAGTGAGCGACAAGCTGCGGAATGGGATTGCTTCTTCAGCGACCCAGTTCGAAGGTCACATCCAGCGTGATCGACAGCGTGCTCTCGCCGGGCGCCACCTGGGTGTCCATCTCGGCTTTGGCCGAGCGCATCGAGGCGGCCATCATCATCGGGCGTATCACGCCGCCACCGCTGCGGCCTTCGGAGATGCTGACGATGCGGCGCACCTTCAGGCCCAGCGACTTGGCATAGGTGTCGGCGCGGGTCTGGGCTTTCTTCAGTGCGGCCACGCGGGCCTCGTCGTAGGCCGGCTCGGGCTGGTCGACCGAGAAGCTGGGCCCGTTGATGTCGTTGGCGCCTTGCGCGACCAGGGTGTCGAGCACCTTGCCGAGCTTGGAGATGTCGCGCACCTTCAGGCTGACCGTGTTGCTGGCCTGGTAGCCGTTGATCCTGGGCGCCTCGTTTTCTTTATAGGTGTACTGCGGGCTCAGATTGATGCCGCTGGTCTGCACGTCCTTGTCGGCGATGCCGGCGGCCTTTACCGCCGTCATGACCTTGCTCATCTGTTCGGCGTTCTGGCGCATCGCGGAGTTGCTGTCGGCAGCCTGGGTGACCACGCCTGCGGACAACGTGGCGATATCCGGCACGCGCTTGGCTTCGGCTTCGGCCGAGATGTTGAGCAGGGTGCCATCGCTGGGGATGGTGTAGTTGGACGCGGATTGGGCGTGTGCGGTCATGGCGGTTCCGGCAGCGATGGACAGGGCCAGCAACAACGGCTTGAAGGTGGTACGCATGGGATCTCCTTGTCTGTGCTGCGAGCGTGTTGGGAGGTGGATGAATATGTTGTGAGTCGAACGCTGCCGCGCAACCGCCGCGCGGGGTGCGAAGTCAGCGGGCGAGCACGGCCAACAGGTATGCTGGGCGGATGCTCTATCTCGCCTCCCGTTCGCCACGCCGACAAGAACTGCTGCAACGCCTGGATGTGCCATTCCAGACCCTGGAACTGGATGTGCCCGAGCTGCGCGCGCCCGCTGAATCGCCCGAACAATACGTGCGGCGCGTTGCGCTGGACAAGGCGCATGCCGGCCTTGCGCAGGTGCAGGCGCGCGACCCCGATGCGATCGTGCTGGGCTCCGATACCGAAGTGGTGCTGGGTGAGCGCGTGTTCGGCAAGCCGGTCGATGTCGACGACGCGATCGCGATGCTGCGCGTGTTGTCCGGGCGCACCCACCAGGTACTCACGGCGGTGGTTCTAGTCTGCGCACAGCGCGCCCCTGCGCAGGTATTGGCGGTGTCGGAGGTGACCTTCGACACGCTCGGTGAGGCGCAGATCGCCGCGTATGCGGCCTGTGGCGAGCCCATGGGCAAGGCCGGCGCCTATGCGATCCAGGGGCGCGCAGAACGTTTTATCAGCCATTTGTCCGGCAGCTATTCCGGCGTGATGGGATTGCCGCTGCACCACACCTCGCAGTTGCTCACAGCCTTCGGAGCGCATTGATGTCGGAAGAGATCTTGGTCAACGTCACCCCGCGCGAAACCCGCGTGGCGGTGATCGAGAACGGCATGCTGCAGGAGCTGCATATCGAGCGCGGTTGGCGCCGGGGCGTGGTCGGCAACATCTACAAGGGCAAGGTGCAGCGGGTGATGCCCGGCATGCAGGCGGCATTCGTCGAGGTCGGGCTGGAGCGTGCGGCGTTCCTGCACGCCAACGACGTGGTGCGCCCGGCACCGGCACCGGCCAGCGTGGTCGATACCGAAGAAACCCCGATCCCGCCGCCGCCGGCCGCAGCGGTGCCGATCGTGGAGCTGCTGCGCGACGGGCAGGACATCGTGGTGCAGGTGGTCAAGGACCCGATCGGCACCAAGGGCGCGCGGCTCACGACCCAGATCAGCATTCCCTCGCGCTACCTGGTGCTGCTGCCGCAGTCCAAGATCGTCGGGGTGTCGGCACGGATCGAGGACGAGGCCGAGCGGCTGCGCCTGAAGACCATCGTCAGCGAGGTGTCGGCCCAGCACGGCGGCTTCGGCTACATCATCCGCACCAATGCCGAGGGCCAGCCAGCCGAGGCGCTGGCCGAGGACATCGCGTATCTGTCGCGGGTGTGGACGGTGGTCGAGCGGCGCGGGCGCGAAGCGCCGCCGTGCAGCATCATCTATGAGGACCTGAGCCTGCCGTTGCGGGCGGTGCGCGACCTGATCCGCAAGGACGTGGAAAAGGTCAAGGTCGACTCCAACGAAACCTTCGTGCAGCTGCAGGCCTTCGTGGCCAAGTACATGCCGGTGCTGGCCGAGCGGCTGGAGCTGTACACCGGCGACCGGCCGATCTTCGACCTGTACGGGGTCGAGGACGAGATCGGCCGCGCCTTGAACAAGCAGGTGCCACTCAAGTCCGGCGGCTATCTGGTGATCGACCAGACCGAAGCGATGACCACCATCGACGTCAACACCGGTTCGTTCGTCGGCCAGCGCAATCTCGAAGAAACCGTGTTCCGCACCAACCTGGAAGCCGCGCAGGCGGTGGCGCGGCAGCTGCGGCTGCGCAACCTGGGCGGGATCATCATCATCGACTTCATCGACATGGACGATCCCGAGCACCGCCGCCAGGTGCTGCGCACCCTGGAAAAGGCGCTGGCACGCGACCACGCCAAGACCACGGTGTACGAGTTCTCGCCGCTGGGCCTGGTGGAAATGACCCGCAAGCGCACCGTCGAGAGCCTGGAGCGGCAGCTGTCGGAAACCTGCGGCCAGTGCGGCGGGCGCGGCACCATCAAGACCGCAGAAACGGTGACCTACGAAATCTTCCGCGAGATCACCCGTGCAGTGCGCCAGTTCGATGCCGCAAGGCTGCTGGTGATCGCCTCGTCCAAGGTGGTCGCACGCATCACCGACGAAGAATCCGCAGCGGTGGCCGAGCTGGAAGAATTCCTGGGCAAGAGCATCCGTTTCCAGTCCGACGATCAGTATCTGCAGGAGCAGTTCGACGTGGTGCTGCTGTGAGGCCGGGAATGGAGAGTCGGGAATCGGGAATGGGGGTGGAGCGAAAGGCGCTCTGCGAGGTGGCGGTGACATATTTAGAATGGCGGCGCGCGCGGATGGATGATCGTGTGCGCGGCGCGGTTTGTGCTCCTGCGATTCCCTATTCCCTATTCACCATTCCCCGCCGTTAATGCCCACCCCGCTGCGCCGCCGTCTGCGCCTGTTCCGCCGCTATGCGATCACTGCCTGCGCGCTCGCGGTGGTGGCGGTCGCGTTGCTGGTGGGCGCGGCGAGCCAGGCATTGCCGTTGGCCGAGGAGCACCCGCAGCAGATCGCCGACTGGTTGAGTCAGCGCGCCGGGCAGCCGATCGCCTTCGATCGTCTGGACACCGAGTGGACCCGGCGTGGCCCGCTGCTGCGGCTGGACGGTTTGCGGATCGGCCCGCATGGCGAGGTGCGTGTGGGCCAGGCGGAGGTACTGCTGGCGATGTACGCCGGCTTGTTGCCTGGGCATTCGTTGACCGAGGTGCGCCTGCGCGGGTTGGCGCTGACCCTGCAACGCAGCGACGACGGCGTGTGGTCTGTGCAGGGCCTGCCGAGCGGGAAGCGTTCCGACCCGCTGGAGGCATTGCGTCGGCTTGGCGAGATCCAGCTGGCCGAGGCGCGGCTGAAGGTGAACGCGCCATCGATCGGCCTGGACACCGCCTTGCCGCGGATCGACCTGCGTCTGCGCGTGAGCGGTTCGACGGTCAAGGTGGGCAGCCGTAGCTGGATCGATCTCAAGCGTGCCCCGCTGACCGCAGTCCTGCAATTCGACCGCGACAGCGGCGACGGCAGTGCTTATGCGCAGGCCGATCCTGCCGATCTGGCCGCATGGGCGTCGCTGCTGCAGGTAGGCGGCATGCGCGTGGACGGTGGCGGTGGGCGCCTGCAGGCCTGGGCGCAGCTGCGTGCCCGCCGTATCACTGGGGTCACCGTCGATGCCGATCTCACCCAGATTGCGCTGTCCGGCGAGCCGTTGCCGGACGAAACCGCGCGCCGCACGCTGCGCTGGGAGCGCCTGCAGGCACGTGCGCGCTGGCACACCATCGACGGCGGCTGGCGGCTGGATGCACCGGTGCTGCGGCTGGGCCAGGCGGCCGCGCTGCAGCATCTGGACGGGCTGAGCATCGCCGGCGGGCGGCACTATGCGGTGGTTGCCAGGCAGGGCGAAGTCTCCGGCCTGATTGCCGCTGCCGCATTGAGCGATCAACTGTCGCCTGCGCTGCGCCGCTGGTTGACCCTGTCCAAACCGCAGCTGCGTGTGGCCGATCTTCAGATCGCCGGCGAGCAGGGGGGCGCCGTGCGTGCGCAGGGGCAGATCGAAGAACTCGGTTTCCTGCCGGTGGGCAATTCGCCCGGAATCAGCGGTTTGCGCGGCCGCATCGACGGCGACGCACAGGGCGGCGAGCTGGAAACCGCGCCGGACGCCACGGTGCGCTTCGACTGGCCCACCGGCTTTGGCGTGGTGCATGAGATTCAACTGGCCGGCAAGATCGTCGGCTGGCGCGAAGGTGCGGGCTGGCAGGTCGCCACCCCGGCCCTGCGCGTGCAGGCCAGGGACTACGGCGCCAACGTGCGCGGCGGGCTGTGGTTCCAGAACGATGGCAGCCGTCCGCGCATGCAACTGGCCGCGCAACTGGACGATGTAGCGTTGCCGGTGGCGCGCAAGTTCTGGATCCGCTCCAAGATGAGCAAGGCGGCCATCGACTGGCTGGACATGGCCGTGGCCGGCGGCGTGGTCACCGGTGGCACCGGCCTGGTCAGCGGCGATCTGGACCAGTGGCCGTTCGACGACAACGACGGGCGCTTCGAGGCGTTCGGGCAGATCCGCGAGGGCACGATTCGCTTCAGTCCGGACTGGCCGGCGATGGACCAGGTGCAGGCCGATCTGCGCTTCGTCGGCAATGGATTTTCGTTGCAGGGCAGCGGCGATCTGGCCGGCACCCCGATCGCGCAGCTGGACGCCGGCATTCCCAGCTTCAAGACCTCCGAGCTGTATGTGCGCGCTTCCACCCAGGCCGATGCGGCGCAACTGCTGGGCATGTTGCGCAAGAGCCCGCTGGAGCAACGTTATGGCGATACCTTGCGCAACCTCAGCGTGTCCGGCCCGGCGACGGTGCGCTTCGATTTGCTGCGCCCGTTGCGCACCAACGGCGTGGGTGGCCATCTGCAGGGCACGGTGGCGTTGCAGGGCGCAAAGTTGGCCGACGCGCGCTGGAATCTGGCCTTCGACCAGGTCAGCGGGCAGGCCGAGTATCGCGACAGCGGATTTGCGGCCGAGCATCTGAGCGTGCAGCACCAGGGCCGCACCGGCGAGTTGGCGCTGCGTGCCGGTGGCTTTGTGCAGGACCCCAGGCAGGCCTTCGAGGCGCGCTTTGGCGCCACCGTGGATGTCAAGGAATTGTTCGACCGCGCCCCGCAGATGGAGTGGCTGCGCCCCTACGTGCATGGCAGCGCGCCATGGCAGGTGGGCGTGGATGTGCCGCTGCCGACGCCGGGGCAGGCCGATGCGCAGGCGCTGCTGACGCTGCGCTCGGAGCTGGTGGGCACCACGCTGGACCTGCCCGCGCCGCTGGACAAGGCCGCCTCCCAACCGCTGGACACGCAGGTCAAGCTGGCCCTGCCGGTCGGCGATGGCGATATCGATGTGGCCTTCGGCAAGCTGGTGGCGCTCAAGGCCAGCAGCCATGGCGACCAGACCGGCGTGCGCGTGGTGATGGGCACCGACACGGTGACCGAGCGTCCGCCGGCCAACGGACTGGTGGTGACCGGCCGTACCGCCTCGCTGGACGCGATCGACTGGATCAGCCTGGCGCGCGGCAGCAGCGATAGCGATGCGGACATGCCACCGCTGCCGGGTCAGCCGGCCACGCCCAGGAAGGATGCTGTACCGCTGCAACAGGTGGACGTGCAGGCGGATAGGCTGCTGATGATCGGCGGCGTGTTTCCGCAGACCCGGCTGCGGCTGCGCCCGACCCGCGATGCGGTGGCGGTCACGTTGGATGGTCCCTCGCTGGCCGGCCAACTCACCGTGCCCAACGCCGACGGCGGCATCGTGCAGGGCAAGCTCAGCACCGTGCGCTGGCAGCCGGTGGCCGATGCGCCCGAGCCTGCGGCCCCCGAGCCCGGCGACCCGCTGGCCGGTGCCCTGCCGGAACCGGCACGCCGCGCGGTCGCCGAGTTCGACCCGGTCTCGATCCCGCCGCTGGCGCTGGATATCGACGACCTGCGCGTGGGCAAGATGACCCTGGGTGCGGCGATCCTGCGCAGTAGCCGGCTCACCGACGGCATGCAGGTGGATCAGCTGCAGCTGCGCTCGGACGACCAGAGCATCGGCCTGACCGGCGCCTGGCGCGGCAAGGGCGATGCCGCCAGCACGCGGCTGTCGGCACGTGTGGATAGCCGCAACCTCGGCAACCTGCTGCAGAACCTCACCCTGGGCGGCCAGTTGCGTGGCGGCGAAGGCCAACTGGAACTCAACGCCGGCTGGCAGGGGTCGCCGACCGGCTTTGCGCTCGGCTCGCTGGACGGCAACCTGAAGGTGGATGTCCGCAACGGCCAGCTGCTGGAAGTGGATCCGGGTGCCGGCCGCGTGCTGGGCCTGCTCAGCGTGGCGCAGTTGCCGCGCCGGCTGATGTTCGACTTCCGCGATTTCTTCTCCAAGGGCCTGGCCTTCAACACGCTGGACGGGGAGGTGCGCTTCGGCGACGGTTTTGCGCGCACCGACGCCATCCGCATCGCAGGCCCCGCGGCCGAGATCGCCATCCGCGGCCAGACCGATCTGCGCGCGCAGACCTTCGACCAGACCGTGGATGTGAACCCCAAGGCCGGCAACCTGCTGACCGTGGTCGGTGCAGTGGCCGGCGGGCCGGTGGGTGCGGCGGTGGGCGCGGCCGCCAACGCCGTGCTCGGCAAGCCGCTGGGCGCGATCGGCGCCAAGACCTACCACGTCACCGGGCCATGGAAGGACCCGCAGGTGGACGTGGTCGAGCGCGAAGCGCGCGAGCGTGCGCCGAGCAAACCTGTGCCAGCTGGCAAGCCCGCCGCGCCGCCGCGCTGAGGGACTCAGTCGGCTGCAGCGTCGTCGTCGCTGCCGGCACGCCTGAACATCGGCAGCCGTAGCCGCGCGCGATGGCCCGGTACCACCGTCTGCTCCGGTCCGGCCACGCCGCGGAAATACCCCCGCTGCCATTTCTCGCGCGCCGCGGCCGATTGCGTATCCGGCAGCTCATCCAGAAAGCGCGTGCGGCTGCGGGTCCAGTCGGCGTGCTGCTGCGCCAGTTCCGGCGCCTCGGAGAGCGGCATCCACCGCGGCTGCACCTGTTCGATCAGCTGCCGCTGCAGCGGGAACAGATGGCAGAACGGCTCGCCCGCGTCGAAGCGCACCTGGCCAGGTCGGGTGAAGCGCCAGTTCATGGTGAAGGTGTATGGGCTCCAGTCGGTTTCCACCAGGCCGCTCAACGCGCCGATGCCGTCCTTGGGCCGGTTCAACGGGCCGGTGACGAACAGGTCGACGCCTGCGTCGGTGCGAAACAGGCAGGGCACATGAAAGGTCAGCACGCCGTAGCCGAAGTGGCTGATCGCCGGCGCCACGCTGCCTTCATCGGCAACGATCCGGAGTGCATCCAGCCCATCGCGCCCATCCCAACTGGCCTCGAAACCGGACTGGCACAGCAGCTCCCAGCCATGCGCGTTCGCGATCGCCAGTGGCAGGCAGCGGTATGCATAGCGTTGATCGGTGGCGTCCATCCAGTCGCGCGCATGCGGGGCAGGGCGGATGTCCAGCGTGTGGCCATCCAGAACGTGGGCGATGAGCTTCATGCGCAGGCAGTGATTGGAAGAGCGAGCCGGCGATGATAGCCGCGCCCATGTTCAGCCGGACGACTTGTCTCCCCGGCGCGCGGGCCCCATCCTGACCGCATGACCGATAACGCTCTCACTCTGGCCGAAACCCGGCTGCTGCTCCCCTCCGGCCTGGATGCCGGCCATCTGGACCGCACCTTCGGCGCCCTGCTGGGCCCCGGCATCGACTTCGGCGATCTGTATTTCCAGCATTCGCGACGCGAGAGCTGGAGCGTGGAAGACGGCATCGTCAAGGACGGTGCGCATTCCATCGAGCAAGGCGTGGGCGTGCGTGCGATCGCCGGCGAGAAGACCGGCTTTGCGTATTCCGACGACATCCAGCGCGACACCTTGCTGGAAGCGGCGCAGTCGGCGCGTGCGATCTCGCGCGACGGCGGCGCGCAATCCAGCCGCGCGCTGGTGCGCGGGAACGGCCGCGCGCTGTATCCGGCCACCGACCCGATCGACGATATGGACAGCGCCACCAAGGTCGAGTTGCTGCGCCGTATCGACCAGTACGTGCGCGCCGCCGACCCGCGCGTCAAGCAGGTGATGGTGAGCCTGTCCGGCGGGGTGGATACGGTGCTGATCGCGCGCAGCGATGGCGTGCTGGCGGCCGACGTGCGCCCGTTGGTGCGCTTGAACGTGCAGGTGATCGTCGAGCAGGGTGGGCGGCGCGAATCCGGCTATTCCGGCGGCGGCGGCCGTTACGGCTATGCCGAACTGTTCGCCGACGGCCGCCCGGAAGGCTTCGCCCGCGAAGCGCTGCGTCAGGCGCTGGTCAACCTGGAGGCGATTCCCGCGCCGGCCGGCGTGATGCCGGTGGTGCTCGGGCCGGGCTGGCCCGGCGTATTGCTGCACGAAGCGGTCGGCCACGGGCTGGAAGGCGACTTCAATCGCAAGGGCACCAGCGTCTACGCCGGGCGCATGGGCGAACGCGTCGCTTCGCCGGGCGTGACCATCGTCGACGACGGCACCCTGGACGGACGTCGCGGCTCGCTCAATATCGACGACGAAGGCACGCCGACGCAGTGCACCACGCTGATCGAAGACGGCGTGCTGGTGGGCTACATGCAGGACAGCCACAACGCGCGCCTGATGGGCGTGGCACCGACCGGCAACGGCCGGCGCGAGTCGTTCGCGCACCTGACCATGCCGCGCATGACCAACACCTACATGCGCGCCGGCCAGCACGACCCGCAGGAGATGATCCGCTCGGTCAAGATGGGCATTTACGCAGTGAACTTCGGCGGCGGCCAGGTCGACATCACCAGCGGCAAGTACGTGTTCTCGGCCACCGAGGCCTACCTGATCGAGGACGGCAAGGTCACCGCGCCGGTCAAGGGCGCCACGCTGATCGGCAACGGCCCGGAAACCATGCAGAAGGTGCGCATGATCGGCAACGACCTGGCGCTGGACGAAGGCGTGGGTGTGTGCGGCAAGGACGGGCAGAGCGTGCCGGTCGGCGTGGGCCAGCCATCGTTGCTCATCGACGGCATCACGGTTGGCGGAACGCAGGCCTGAGATGCGGGGATTCGGGAATCGGGATTGGGGAGTCGCAACGGCAGGAGCGGGCTATCGCGTGTCAGAGGCTTGCGCCGCGTCGGTCTTGATACCGGGAATCGGGATCAGGGCATCGGGAAGCGCAGCAGGAGAGGCGCGCAGCGTTCTCGGCGCGCAGGTGTCGCCTACCCAGGTTGCAGATGTTGGACGCATGCTGCCCAGTTTGGCTGCGGCGGAGGCGCTCGTTGAGCGGCTCCGCGATTGCGGCCGCCAGGCCCTATTCGTCGTCTTCCAGATTCCGGTCGTCTTCTTCCAATCCCGAATCCCCACTCCCCAATCCCGGCTCCTGAGACAGCTCGCGCAGCACCTGGAACAGCTCGCGGTAGGCGCGCGGCGGTTTGTTCTTGGCGCGTTCGTGGATCGCGTTGCGCACCAGCTGGCGCAGTTGCTGGCGATCGGCGGCCGGGTAGGCTTCCAGCAACTCGGCCAGCGCGACGTCGCCTTCGGCGAGCAGGCGCTCGCGCCAGCGCTCGACGCGATGGATCGCCGCCACTTCACGGCGCGCGGTGTCGCTGTTGGCATCCAGCGCGTCGCGGATGGCAGCCAGCGTTTCATCGTCCTCGCGGCGCATGTGCTTGGCCAGAAACGCCAGCTGCCGCTTGTGCGCGATGTGCGAGGTGATGCGCTTGCTCTCTTCGATATGCGGGATCAACGACTCGGGCACCGGCAGCTTGGCCAGCTGCGCCGGGGTGAGCGCCACCAGCTTTTCGCCCAGGTCGAAAATTTCCAGCGCCTCGCGCCGTTGCTGGCTGCGGCTGGCGCCACGAAATTCACCGGTCTCTTCATCGCGTCCGCGCATCGCCACTACATCCCGAAACTTGGTTAGTTAAATTTCCGGCCGTGAACGGCCGGACTCCGGCGGAAGACTCCGCACCAAATTCAGACACTGCGGCCAGGGATGGCCGAGCTTTCTGCGGAGGATCCGCATCCAAATTCAGACAGTCCGGCCACGATGGCCGGGCTTTCGCGGACGGATCCGCATCCAAAGGATAAAGCATTGAACGCACTCTCCTCCGAAACCCGTGTCACCGACGACAGCCTGCAGCGTCTGGATGCGCTGACCGATATCTCGCAACGCCTGCTCGAGCGCGCCCGCGCGGCCGGCGCCACCCAGGCCGAAGTGAGTTGCAGCGAAGAGCGCGGCCTGGACGTCAACGTGCGCCTGGGCGATGTGGAAACGGTCGAGTCCACCCGCGACCGCGGCATCGCGGTGACGGTGTACTTCGGCAAGCGCAAGGGTAGTGCCAGCACCGCCGACCTGCAGGACGCCAGCCTGGAGTCCACCGTGGCCCAGGCCTGCGCGATTGCGCGCTATACCGAAGACGATGCGGCCTCCGGCCTGGCCGACCGGGAGTTGATGGCGCATGACTTCCCCGATCTGGACAGTTGGCACCCGTGGGCGCTGGACGCCGACACCGCGGTGGACCTGGCGCTGGCCTGCGAGGCCGCCGGCAGGGATGCCGATGCACGCATCAGCAATTCCGATGGCGCCTCGGCCAGCACCGGGCTCAGCCTGTCGGTGTACGCCAATTCGCACGGGTTCATCGGACGCGAGCGCGGCACCCACCACTCGATCAGCTGCGCGCTGATCGCCGGGCAGGGCGATGGCATGCAGCGCGATGGCTGGTACAGCAGCGCGCTGGCGCGCGAAGACCTGGAAGCGCCGGAAGCGATCGGTCGGCATGCCGCCGAGCGCACCCTGGCGCGCCTGGCGCCTCGCTCGCTGCCCACCGGCCAGCTGCCGGTGCTGTTCGCGCCGGAAGTGGCGCGCTCGCTGGTCGGCCATCTGCTCGGTGCGGTTTCCGGTGGCGCGCTGTATCGCCGCGCCAGCTTCCTGCTCGACAGCGTCGGCACCAGGCTGTTCCCGGACTGGTTCAACATCGAAGAACTGCCGCATCTGCGCCGCGGGTTGCGCTCGGCCGCCTTCGACGGCGAAGGCGTGGCGACACGGCGCTCGGCCCTGATCACCGACGGCGTGCTGCAGCGCTATGTGCTGGGCAGCTACTCGGCACGCAAGCTGGGCCTGCAGACCACCGCCAATGCCGGCGGTGTGCACAACCTGCAGGTCATCGCCAATGCCGGCGACCTGGCATCGATGATTGCCGGCATGTCGCGTGGTCTGTTGGTCACCGAGCTGATGGGCAACGGCGTCAACCCGGTGACCGGCGATTATTCGCGCGGCGCCGGCGGCTTCTGGATCGAGAACGGCGTCATCGCCTATCCGGTCGATGGCCTGACCATCGCCGGCAACCTGCGCGACATGTTTGCCGGCATCGAAGCGGTGGGCAGCGATGTCGACCCACGCTCGCACGTCAAGATCGGCTCTGTGCTGGTCAACCGGATGACCGTGGCCGGCGATAGTTGAGGGGACGGCTGAGGCCGGCCATGTTTGACGGGCATGGTCGGTGGGCCGGGCCGGGGCCTGTCGCAGCGCTGGCCCTGCGGGTGGCCTGCGTGTGTGCTGTCTCGATTCCCCGCCAAAGGCGCACGGGGTGGACCTGCCCGGCGCGCAGCAACAAGGGGCTTGTCCCGGCGCCGCTTGCGCCATGCGGCAGCGCTATCGCTGGCGGCATCGCCTCCACGCAGCGTGCGTGATATCGCTCCTGCCAGGTGAGCAAAACCAGACCATGTCTTCGCGCACTGGTGGCTGGCTGAATCGTTGTTATAGTCCGCCGCACCACAATCATGTTTGGGGAGACAGATGAGCGAATTCGAGACACATGCCGCGCCGCCACCGCCGCCGGTCGGCACCAGCACGCCGTCGGAGGAGCGCACCCTGGCGCTGGCCGCACATCTGCTGGGCATCCTGACCTACTTCGTCGGCGCGCTGGTGATCTGGCTGATCAGCAAGGACGCCAGCCCGTCCAAGCCGTTTGCCACCGATCAGGCCAAGGAGGCATTGAACTTCCAGATCACGGTGGTCCTGGCCATGATCGTGGCGGTGATCCTAGCCATGGTGTCGTTCGGCATGCTGTTCTTCCTGCCGACCCTGGTATGGATCGGCAGCCTGGTGTTCTGCATCCTGGCCGCGGTCAAGGCCAACAATGGCGAGCATTACCGCTACCCGTTCACCCTGCGCCTGATCAAGTAATCCGGCGCGGTGCGATGAAAAAGGCCCGGCATCGCTGCCGGGCCTTTGTCGTTTCAGACGATGACGCGATCAGTTCTGCGCCGGGGTGTTCTCGGCGAAGTATTCGTGGCTGTCGGCGTTGGTGATCGCCTGGGCAGGGTTGCTGATCGCCAGGCTACGCGCGCCGGACTGACCATAGACGCGGTCCTGCGTGCCGGCCACCACGGTGAAGTGGCTGGTCTCGTGCACCAGCGTGCCGGCCTTGGAATCGGTGCCGGTGGTCGACGCACTCCAGAACGCGTTGCAGACATGGATCTCGTACGGCTGGTTCGGATAGACGTAGGCGAAGGCATCGGCCAGATCCGCCTCGCAGCTGCAGTTGATCGTCAGCTGGCCGTTGTTCTGGTCCAGCGCGTTGTCGATGTTGACGAAGTTCGAGCTGACCCGGCTATAGCGCGAGGCGTTGTACGCACCGAACCAGGTGGTGTAGCGCGCGCCGGTGCTGCCGGCGTTGAGGTAGTTGCGCGCGTTCTGCGAGTAGTTGCGCGCGGCAGTGACGGCACTGGCGGCCTGGTTGGTGCGCGTGGTGCTGCAGTTGAGATAGTTGATGCCGTTGACCACGGCGGTCGGGCCGATTGCGAGCTGGCGCTGTACGCCACGCCGTGCGCCGTCCAGCCAGACGGTGAGCGGGGTGCTGGTGGCGACTGCCGGCAGGCCGTTGGCCGCCTTCATCAGGCTGCCGTCGGACAGCGACGCGTATTGCAGCGACGAGCGCACCTGGATGGTGTAGTTGCCGCTGGTGGACAGGTCATAGGCACCGGCCAGATCCACCTCGCCCTTGACGCTCTGGCCCGGCTGCAGAATGGTGAAGTCGGCGGCCTTGGGCAGGCCGCGCTTGACCAGGCGCCCGGTGTAGTCCACCGGCTTGCCGTCGCGACTCACGTCCAGGATGCCATTGTCCAGCGACTTGAGCGGCAGCTGATAGGTCGGAACGCGGGCAACCTGGCTGCCATTGTTGGTGACGGTGACCGCGATCTTGCCTTGATGTCGCCCGGCCTGGTCGGCCACTGGCGCCAGTTCGATGGTCAACGGAACCGGCCCGCGCACGGACTGCGCCTGCGCCGAACCGAGCACGCCGACGACGGCAAGCGTGCCTGCTGCAAACGATGCGAGAAAAACATTCTTCACCAGTGACTCTCCTTGGTCGGGGGATGCCCGCAAGCGCGGACAGGCCAAACCTAGGCAGAGCGAGCGGGCGCGACAAGTCATTCAATTAGCGATATTTCTGGATGTCATGCATGGGTTATGCATCTCGATACATCACCTGTGCAGATAATTCAGCAATAAAGCGTGCCGGCCGTCATGAAATTTTGTCGGCTGTGTGTCGCCGGCTGACACAAAGTCCGGCGACCAATGTGCCGTTTTGTGATCAGGCTCGCTCGTTGCCTGAATGGACCGGTGCGGTCGACCGTGCGGTGGCGCACGGAATGCGCAACTGTGTCGTGCAAAGCGAACCTGGGAACGGCATTCGCTGTCCGCGCGCCGATCACACGCCTGGCAACCGCTCGCAACGCCTGGTTAGACGCGTCTAGTGCGCGCGGTCCACCGCAAACCGGCCCAGGGTGGCCAGGGTTTCGCCGGGCTGGCCATAGGGCTGCAGCACGTCGCGCATGCGTGTGGCCAGTTCGGCCAGCTTGGATTTGGCGCCGTCCATGCCGAGCAAGGCGGGGTAGGTGGATTTGGCTTGCGCGGCGTCCTTGCCGGCGGTCTTGCCCAGCTGCGCCGAGCTCGACTCCACATCCAGGATGTCGTCGCGCACCTGGAAGGCCAGGCCCAGCGCGTCGGCAAAGTCGTCCACGCGCTGCTGGTCGGCCGCGGCGGCGCTACCGGTCAGCGCGCCCATGCGCACTGCGGCGCGAATCAGCGCGCCGGTCTTGAGCGCGTGCATGCGCTGCAGGGCGTGCAGCGACTGCAACTGACCGGTGGCAGCGATATCCAGTGCCTGGCCGCCGCACATGCCGGCGGCACCGGCCGCGCTGGTCAGGCTCTGCAACCAGCCGACACGCAGCTCGGCAGCGACTGGCGCTGTGGCCAGCAATTCGAAGGCGCGGGTCTGCAGGGCATCGCCGGCCAGGATGGCGGTGGCCTCGTCGAAGGCGATGTGCACGGTGGGCTGGCCGCGGCGCAGCGCGTCGTCGTCCATCGCCGGCAGGTCGTCATGCACTAGCGAATAGGCGTGGATCAGTTCGACCGCCACGGCCGGGGTATCCAATCGCTCTTCTTCGGCGCCAAACAGCGCACCGGTGGCGTACACCAGCAGCGGCCGCATGCGTTTGCCGCCACCCAGCACCGCGTGCCGCATCGCCGCGTGCAGACGCTGCGGCGCCAGCGCAGCGCTGGGCAGGGCTGCGTCGAGGCTGCGTTCGGTGCGAGCGATCCAGTGTTCGAACAACGCGGAACTCACCTCAGCCGCCGTCCGGCGACGGCGGTTCGAAGGCTTCGGCAAGCTCGGGGCGGGCCGGGTCGGTCAGCATGCGGACGCGCAGTTCTGCCTGTTCCAGCGCCTGCTGGCAATCGCGATACAGGCCGATGCCGCGTTCGTAAGCGCTGAGCGACTGCTCCAGACTCAGGTCGCCGACTTCCATTTTCTGCACCAGTTGCTCGAGTTCTTCCAGCGACTGTTCGAAGCGGGCAACCGGGGATGTTTCGTTCAAGGACTTCTTGGCCATCGCTAAAGTGTGCGGCGCGCACGCAGGCGGGTCAATTCGCGTCGGCATCGACGCGCCACTGCAGACGTGCGCCATGGGCTTGCAGCCAGTCGTTTAACGCAGCGCAGACGATGCGATCGCCGGCGGCGAGGACCTGGTCGTCGGCCCACAGGATCGGCAGGCGATCGCGTTGCCATGGCGGCAGATCGGCGGTTTGCAGGACATGCTTGAGTTGATGCGAATGCCTGCGCTGCGGCAGCACGATGCGCTCGCCACCGTGCCGGCCGCGCACCGCCAACGGTTGCGCGAAGCGCAGCCCCGCGGGGCCTTGCAGGTGCAGTTGCGCGCCGTCGGGCAGCCGCAACGGCTTCGCGCCGTCCCAGTGCGCGCACCACTGCGCCGGCCATGCCGGTGCTGGGCGAAGCAGGTACAGGCACTGTCGCCAGCGCCGCACCTGGACCTGTTGCCAGGCAAAGCAGGCTTGCCGATCCGGTGCGTGATTGTCGATTTCCCGCTCCAGCGCAGCCACGCCCTGCGCGGGCAGCGGCGGCGCACCGGCTGCGGTGGCCCATGCGCGCAGCAACCGCAGCCGACGTGCGGCGGGCTGCGCGCGTAACAGGTGCAGGTCCAGGGCGCCGCTTTCGGTCTGCAGGCCGGGTAGCACGGCCAGATCGTCGTGCAGCAGCAGGTCGCTGGCGTCGGCGCTCAGCTGGGCGCTGCGTGCCAAGGCATCGGCGGCCTGCGGCCAGCGTTGCTGCAGCAACGGCAGCACCTGCGTGCGCAGGAAGTTGCGGTCGTAGCGGGCATCGGCGTTGCTGGGATCGTCGATCCAGTGCAAGCCGTGCAGGCGTGCATAGGCCTGCAGCTGCGCGCGTGCATGCGCCAGCAACGGGCGCCACAAGATGCCCTGGGCAAACGGGCGCTGTGCCCGCATTGCCGCCAGGCCGTCCGGGCCCGATGCGCGCAGTGCGCGCAGCAGAAACGTTTCGGCCTGATCGTCGCGATGGTGTGCCAGCGCCAGCCATTCGCCGGGCGCCAGCCTGTCGGCAAAGGCGCCGTGGCGCGCCTGCCGCGCGGCGGCCTCTAGCCCCAGGCCGCTATCGCGCGCGACCTGCACCCGCACGATGTGCAGCGGCACCTGCAGCGCCGTGCAGCTGCGCTGGCAATGCGCCGCCCAGGTGTCGGCATCGGCATGCAGGCCGTGGTGCACGTGCAGCGCACGCAGGCCACGTTCTCGGTAAGCCGGCATGGCCGCCAGCGCGTGCAGCAACACCTGCGAATCCATGCCGCCGCTGTAGGCGACCAGTACCGGGCCGGGCGGGGTGGCGGGCAGCAGTGGCGGCGTGTCGGTCACCGGGTGCTCACTCGATGTGGAGCGTTGCTGGAGGGGCCCGCCACCGCTGTGCGCGAACGGTGGCGGGCGCTGGATCGCATCGCCCGCGCTGGGGAACGGCGGCCCATCGTCGTGCCCGTCATCGCAGCACGTGGTGCACTGGGCACCACGTGATCATGCAGCAGAACGATCAGACCGCCGCGCATCATCTCGGACGCGCTCCGCCCATGCGGGAGGCGTGTCCGGCAAGGTGGCGTTGCTGGTAGACCCATTCGTCGCCATCGCGGGGCCATCTGCACATCAACGCGTTGCCGCTGCCTCGAACCTGGCCGGGGTAGGCAACTGCACCGGCACGCCGGCGCTGTCGCAGGTGCCGGCCTTGCACAGGCGCTCGCGCAGACGCGGGGTGGCCTGCACGATGACGTGGTAGATCACGTTCTCTTCCAGCGTGCCGCGGAACGCCGCGCTGCCCGGGCCGGTGGCCCAGATGCCGACGTCTTCGCCGCCGTGGCTTTCGGACTTGGTCGGTACCAGCGATTCCTGCATGTAGCTGGGCGCTTCGGTGTCGACATGGGTGAGGTCGGGCCGGCCGTGGGCCGGCTCGCTGCTGCTGGGTTCGTGCGGGTACTTTTTCGGCCCGGCCGGCTGTGCATTGGTCGCGCCGGTGTGGCCGGGGCCATTGGCGTAGCTGAGGGTGGTGTAGGGCTGTCCGGCCAGGTCGGTAGCCAGCTGGCTGCGGTCGCCTTCTTCGCCGCCGGTGCCGCGCACCTTGCCCAGGATCGGGTTGCCGCGCACTGGGTAACCGACGAAGTTGAGCGTGTGCGAATGGTCGGCGGTGACGATGATCAGCGTGTCGGCCGGAGCGGTCTGCACGGCGGTGCGCACCGCATCGGACAGCGACACCGTTTCGTCGAGCGCGCGATAGGCATTGCCGGCGTGGTTGGCGTGATCGATGCGGCCGCCTTCGACCATCAGCACGAAGCCGTTGGGATCGCGCGACAGCGCCTGGATCGCGGTGCGGGTCATTTCGGTCAGGCTGGGCTCGCCCTGCGGGCCGCGCTTGCGGTCGTGGTCGAACTGCATATGGTCCGGCTCGAACAGGCCCAGCAGCGCGGGTGCGCCGGCCGCGGCCTGCAGTTGCTGCTCGTTCCAGACATACGCGCCCTGCGGATGCGCCTGTTTCCATTCGGCCACCAGGTCGCGGCCGTCCAGGCGCAGGCCGACCTTGTCGTCGTACTCGGGGTCGCGCTCCTGCACGGTCTGGAACTGGCTGCGGCCGCCGCCCAGCACCACCTGCGGGCCGCGGCCGTAGCGGGCGGTCGACAACAGCTGCTGGGCGATGTCCTGGCAGCCGGCGGCACGCGCGGACTCGGGCAGGTCGGTGTCGTTTTCCCAGTTGCGATCCGGCGAATGCGCATAGGTGGCCGCCGGGGTGGCGTGGGTGAGGCGGGTGGTGGTGACCACACCGGTGGCCATGCCGGCGCTGTCGGCCAGCTGCAACCAGCTCAGCAGACCCTTGTTCAAGCTGTCGGCGCAGTCGCTGCGGTTGCCGCTGCTGACGCCGATCGCGCCCATGTGCGTTTTCACGCCAGTGGTGATCGCGGTCATGGTGCCGGCCGAATCCGGGGTCTGCGAATCGGTGTTGTAGGTCTTGCTGAAGGCGGTGGCCGGGAACTGCTCCCAGGACAGCAGGTTCTCTTCGCCGGGCCCGCCCTTGCGCTGGCCATCCAGGATGCGCGCGGCCGCCACCGTGGTCAGGCTCAAGCCGTCGCCCAGGAACAGGATGACGTTGCGCGCCTTGCCGGCCATGGCGCCATTGCCGGCCGCACGTGCGGCGCCGGAGCGGTACCACCACTGCGGGGTCTCGCCGGCCGGGTGCGTCACCGGCGGCACGTCCACGCGGACGGCGGCCGGTGCGGACACGGGTGTGCCGGCAGTGGAGGCGCAGGCGGCCACGCACAGGGTGGTCAGGGCGGCGAGGGCAGGCAGGCGGTAACGCATCGGGTTCGAACTCGTGACTGAATCGGCCCCCATTATGCCGGCCCGGGTCCGTCGCACAGATGACACGCCGCTGTTCCAGTCGTGGCCTCGCGGGCAAGGCAGGCCTGCGCTAAGGTGCATGCACTCTCCCCCCGGATGATTCGACGACATGAGACTGGTTGCGGCCTGGTTGCGCATTCCGTTCTGGCAGCGCGTGGTGGCCGGCTTCGTTCTCGGCGCGATTGCCGGGGCGTTGATGGGCCCGGCGGCCGATGTGTGGTTCGGCCCCCTCGGTGATCTGTATGTCACCCTGATCAAGATGATCGCGATCCCGCTGGTGTTCTTCGCGGTGATCAATGCGATCTCCTCGTTGCACGGGCAAAAATCCGTCGCCGCGCTCGGCGGCCGCACCTTCCTGTGGTTCGTGATCACAGCCGCTCTGGCGGTCGGCATCGGGCTTGCGGTGGGCACGATCATGCAGCCGGGTGCCGGGCATTTCAGCCTGAGCGTGGACTCGGCGTGGAAGCCGCGCGATGTGCCCAGCCCGATCAAGGTGTTGCTAGACGTGGTGCCGTCCAACCCGTTCTATGCATTGACCGGCATCGGTACCAAGACCAATGCGGCCGGCGAAACCGTGCTGGCGGCCGGGCGCGGCTCGATCCTGCCGGTGATCTTCTTCGCCGCGTTGCTCGGCTTTGCGATGGTCAAGCTCGGCGAGCGGGTGGCCGAGGCGCGCAAGCTCACCGGGCAGTTGAGCGACATCATGATCCAGGTGACGCGCTTCGTGCTGGAGATGACCCCGCTGGGCACCTTCGGCCTGATTGCCGGCCTGGTGGGCAGCTACGGCTTCACAAAGTTGCTGCCCTTCGGCAGTTTCGTGCTCGCACTGTATGTGGCCTGCGCCATCCATATCCTGGTGGTCTACAGCAGCCTGTTGCTGGCGCACGGGCTCAACCCGTGGAAGTTCTTCCGTGGTGCGGCGCCTGGCATGCAGGTGGCCTTCGTCAGTTCGTCGAGCTTTGCCGCGATGCCGGTGGCGATGCGTTCGATCACCCACAATCTGGGGGTCAGCAAGGACTACGCCGCGTTTGCGGTACCGCTGGGCGCCAGCATCAAGATGGACGGCTGCGGCGCGATCTACCCGGCGCTGTGTGCGGTATTCATCGCCCAATACACCGGCGTGCCATTGACGGCAAACCAATACTTCGTGGTGTTGATCGCCTCGGTGCTGGGCAGTTTTGGCACGGCCGGTGTGCCAGGCACTGCGGTGATCATGGCCACGGTGGTGTTGAGCGCGGCCAACCTGCCGCTGGAAGTGATCGGGTATCTGTACGCCATCGACCGCATCCTCGACATGATGCGCACCATGACCAACGTCACCGGGCAGATGCTGGTGCCGGTGCTGGTGGCCAAGGAAACCGGTTTGCTGGACAAGGCGGTCTATGAATCGGCATCCACCAACGTGGGGCTGGAAGATCCGCCGGCCGACAGCGCCAAGCCGCTGCGCTGAGCGCAACGCATGACGGTTGGATTGCCTGTATTGCGTGAGCGCCTGGCGCAACTGCCCGAGCTCGACAGCGTGGATGGCGTGTTCGTTCAACGCACGCTTGCCGAAGATCCGTTCGAGGATCGCTATCTGGAGGTGCGGCGCCAGGAAGGCCGGCTGTATACCGATGCGCAGGTGCGCAGCCTGCCGCGCCCCAGCGGCAAGCTCGGTGCCAGCCTGGAATGGCAGGTGCGCGCGCTGTCCAGCAGATTGCTGGTGCGGCACCTGCAGGCACGCGACGGTGAGGGCGCCATTCTCGAGCTGGGGTGCGGCAACGGCTGGCTATCGCAGCTGCTGGCGCAATCGCTGCAGCGCGACGTGTGCGGCGTGGACGTCAATCGCACCGAACTCACGCAGGCCGCGCGCGTGTTCGGCCACGACCAACGGCTGAGTTTTGTCGCTGCCGATATCCAGACCTTTGCGCTGCCGCACGATGTCTTCGACGTCATCGTGGTGCCGGCGTGCATCCAGTATTTCCCGGATCCTGCCGCCCTGGTGCGCCACCTGCTTGCGCAGCTTCGCGACGGCGGCGAGTTGCACATCCTCGACAGCCCGCTGTATCCAGACCGGCACCGCGCCGACCAAAGCGCTGCACGCAGCCTGCGCTATTTCACTGGCCTGGGCGTGCCTGAATTGGCCGGGCACTATCACCAGCACACCTACGCCGCCTTCGACGCGTTCGCAGTGCAATGGTTGTTCGATCCGCGTCGTGCGCGTGCGCGTGTGCGCCGCATGCTCAAGCTGCGCCAGCCGCATTTTCCATGGTTGTGTCTTCGCAAGCAGGACAACCGGGGACGGTAACCCGGCGGGGTCATCGTCCTTGTATGGCTCCAGCAACGTCGTTGCTTGCGGCGCCCGGTGCTGCGCGACCGCGCCGACCACGATGAAGAACGTCAGCACGCCGATCAGCGGCCATAGCGTGTGGCGAACGCACAACCACCACCAGCCTTGCGCCTGCACGCCGCGCATGCGTCGATACAGCCCGCCTGCCAGCGCCGCGTCCACCAGAAGCTCGGCCATCAATACCGGCGCCGACCATACCACCCAGGCGGCAGCGACGATGGCGACTGCGGCGGCGGCCAGCACTGCCAGAATCGCCAGGATCGGCAGTCCGGCTTCGCCATCGACGACGTCGGTGAGTTTGCTGTCGCCCGAAACATCCGGGGTCGATCCGGATGGCGCGCTCCACGTGCCGGAACCACCTGCGCCGCCGGAGGTGCCGCCGTGGCCGGCCCATCCCGAGGTGTCCTGCGCCACGCTGCTGCCGAGGTCGACGCAGTCGCTCACCAACTCGCCATCCACCTCGTTGCGCCAGCGCAGCCATGCCCACATCAGCAGCAGGAACAGGCCATAGGCAACCAGCGTCGCCATCGGGTAGCGCACCACCATCGCGTTCACGCCTGCATTGCGCAGCAGGAACGAGGCCAGCATCCCGCCTGTTGCCGTGATCAACACGATGGCGCTCATCTGCAGGCGCGGCCAACCGTCGCGTTCCAGATGCCGCCTTGCATGCTCGATGGTGAATCGTCTTCGGTCCGACATGACGCGATGCCTCCTGCTGCCGGCAGCCTTGCCCGGATGCCGAGGGTAAGTGACTTTCGATGACGCGTGCACGCGCTCCGCTGCAGACAGGCCACATGTCCAGGGACCGGTGGTCGATGAGGCGCTTGCCGGTCCGGCGCGCGCAGGCCATCGCTCAACGGCCTGGGGCTGTGTAGGCTTCGTCACCACATGCTGCGGGCGTGGGAGACCTGCAGGCAAGCGCAGGAGGCGCTGGGCGTTGGCGAATCCGAGTACGCGGGGCTCCTTCAACCCGCGCATGGCACACTTTCGGTTCATTCCCTTGCGAGAGCGTGCAGTGATTGGCCAACAACGTGACCTGACATTTCGTTTTCTGGCCGAGCCCAGCGACGTCAACTTCGGCGGCAAGGTGCATGGCGGGGTGGTGATGAAGTGGATCGACCAGGTCGGCTTTGCTGCGGCCAGCGGTTGGAGTGGGCATTACTGCGTGACGGTGGCGGTGGGCGGGATCCGCTTTGTGGCGCCGGTACGGATCGGCGATCTGGTCGCGGTGTCGGCCAAGCTGGTCTATACCGGGCGCAGCAGCATGCATTTCGCCATCGATGTGCGTGCGCGCAGCCCGATGGGCGGCGATTCGCGCTTGTGCACCCACTGCATCATCGTGTTCGTGGCAATGGACCCGGATGGTGTCACGCCGGTGGAAGTGCCGTCCTGGCGGCCTGACACGCCCGAGGATCAGCGCCTGGCCGAATACGCGCTCAAGGTGATGGAGCTGAGCAAGGGCATCGAGGACACCATGGCCCACTACAAAGCCGATACGTCCGGCTGAGAACGGCCAACAGAACGTCGCGCGCAGGGACAGGTGAGTGCGGACGACGCGCTCAGACCGGCGGGGACGAGCGGTGGATGCCGCAACGAGCCCCGGCCACGTCCGCTCGGCGGCAGCACAGCCGTTTGTTGGCTGCTCCAGACGGAGTAGCGCTGGACCTGGCGATTGGCCCGATGCGTCGACGCCGCCGACGCCGGGTGCTGTTACGAGCGCTGACAGGCCAGCTGCGGGAAGGTTGGCAGTCGCGGCTGCCACGCGGCAGTCACATGACCGTCTCGGTGGCAATGGGCACAAAAAAAGCCGCGGATCTGCCGCGGCTTTCTGAGGTCTTCAAGGCAGGCTGGATCACAGCACCCGGCGCGCCTGGATGAACTTCTCGCTCCAGTAACCGCTGGCCAGCGAATCCACGCGCACGTCCTTGCCGCGGCTGGGCGCGTGCAGGAACTTGCCGTCGCCGACCACCAGGCCGACATGATCGATGCGGCCGCGCTTGCCGAAGAACACCAGATCGCCGGCCTTCAGTGCGTTCGGGTCCTTGATCAGTTCGGCCGATTCGTCGCGGGCGATATCGCGCGAGACGCGCGGCAGGTCGATGCCCAGCGCCGTCTTGAAGACGTAGCCGACCAGGCCGCTGCAATCGAAACCTTCGGTAGACTCGCCGCCCCACACATAGGGGGTGCCGAGCAGGGCCATGGCACGTTGCAGGATCACCTGCACGCGACTATCGGCAACGGCATTCTGCGCAGCATTGGCCGCGCTCTGCGAGACATCGTAATTGGCGAGCAGGCGGCTGAGGTCCCCGGCGAACATCGCCGAGCGGTCCATCAGCGGAATGGCGTCATTGGCGGCCAGGTGCGGAAGCAGGGCGGCCAGGGTAGCGGTGGCAGCGGCGTCGGCGCGGCTGCGGGTTGCGGCTTTCTCGGCGGCGACGGCGCTGTCTGGCGTGGTCGTCTGCGGAGCGGATGGGGCGGTATTGGCGGTCTGCGCCAGAGCGGGCAGCGCGGCAATCCAGAGAGCGGTGACGCATAGCAGGCGGAGCGGTTTCCGGAGCGGAAGCGGTGCGGCGCCAGTTTTGATCTGTTCGTCGTTCGTCACGCGGGAATCACAATTCTGCTGTCGATGCGGGATGATGCCCTGGTGAACGAATCGTTACGTTCAAAAAAAGTTAACTTTCCGTTTT
Organism: Xanthomonas sp. 10-10; assembly: GCF_040182365.1. Classification (NCBI taxonomy): domain Bacteria; kingdom Pseudomonadati; phylum Pseudomonadota; class Gammaproteobacteria; order Lysobacterales; family Lysobacteraceae; genus Xanthomonas; species Xanthomonas sp. 10-10. The sequence goes on along the minus strand of NZ_CP144460.1, from coordinate 3,232,122 downwards.
ATTACTTGTGATGAGTGTCACATTTTAGTGTAAAACCCGCTTTGAACCTGAATAATGGTCACGCCAGTAGGCGCCATCGAGAAAATCCAAGCGGACGGTACCGCCAGTGGTCGGCGCATGCACGAAGCGGCCTTCACCCACATAAATGCCCACATGGCTCACATTTCCGCCGGCGCCGAAGAACACCAGATCCCCGGTGGCCAGCTTCTCGGGCGGGATCCGCGGGCCCTGGATCGCGGCCAGGTCGCGCGAGGTGCGCGGCAACGACAGCGCCAGCACATCCTTGTAGACATAGGTGACCAGGCCGCTGCAGTCGAAACCGGTCTCAGGCGTATTGCCGCCGAACCGGTACGGGGTGCCGACCAGCCCCAGCGCACGCATCAGGATGTTGTTGGCCGCGGCGGGATCGGCAGGCGGTACCTGGGGCCACACGCGTGCCGACGGCGGCGGGGAAGAAGGTCGCCGAACCGGCGCCTTCGACGAGCAGCCGCCCAGCAGGACGAGGCTCAGCAACAGACAGGCCGCGGCGCGATGGGCGCGGGCGGCGACAACTGGCGTGATATGCATGGAGCCGGGATAATGGGCGGTTCGAAAGGTCGCCATGATGGCGGCGCACCCGGCGGCCGACAAGCCGTCCTCCACCGTCTGCCACCGGGCAGCCTATCCAGAGCCAGGCATGAAGATCGAAAAAGACAGCGTCGTCCGCTTCCACTACACCGTTTCGGAGATTGGCCAGGAGCCGATCGAAAGCTCCAAGGAGCGCGACCCGTTGGCGATCATGATCGGCCACGGCAACATCATTCCGGGTCTGGAAGCGGCCATGATGGACAAGCAAGCCGGCGAGAGCTTCGGCGTGGACGTCAAGGCCACAGAGGCCTACGGCGAATACCGCGAAGGCCTGAGCCAGCGCGTGCCCAAGAAGCACTTCGGCGCCACCAAGCTGGTCCCGGGCACCCAGGTGGTGCTGCAGACCAACTTCGGCCCGCGCGCGGTCACCGTGCAGAAGGTCGGCATGAGCGTGGTCGACGTCGACCTCAACCACCCGATGGCCGGCAAGGACCTGCACTTCGACGTGGAAATCGTCGAAGTGCGCGAAGCCACGCAGGAAGAGCGCGACCACGGCCACGTGCACGGCGACGGCGGTCATCACCACTAAGCGCGGCGCTCAATGCCGCTGTGCGGCCGCTGGCTGGGTACGCCCGGCCAGCCGCCAGCCAGCACTGCGGGTGCACGCTGAGGTCTGCATGCCACCTGCAGCCGGCTGGTGGTGACGCCCAACGTGGTAGTGGCCGCAGCCCGCGATGGCTGTCTTCCTGACGGCCCGCTCCTCGGCGGGCCGTCTGCTTTCTGCGGTGCGCAACGCCGCATCCGGTTGCTTGAGCTGCGATGACACAACGCGATCTGCTGTTACCCATTGCCGCGACCGAGCGCATCGTCGTCTTGGACGTCCTGCGCGGCTTTGCGTTGCTCGGCATCTTGCTGATGAACATCGAGGCCTTTGTCGGTCCGCTGGATCTGGCGCTGAGCGGCGTGGAGCCGCACTGGCGCGGCGCCGATCGCGTGGCCGATGCGCTGGTCTACATTTTTGTGCAGGGCAAGTTCTACCCGCTGTTTTCGATGTTGTTCGGCATGGGGTTTGCGGTGATGGCGCAGCGCGCCGAACGTGCCGGGCGCGGGTTTTTCGGCATGTATCTGCGGCGCACGGCCGGCTTGCTGGTCATCGGTCTGGCGCATGCGGTGCTGCTGTGGTCGGGCGACGTTCTGGTGACCTATGCCTTGCTGGCGGTGTTGCTGCTGGGCGCTCGCAATGCGCCGACCGTGACGCTGCCGTGGCTTGCCGCGCTGGTGTACCTGTGCGCGCCGGCCCTGGTGCTGTTGTACGGCGTTGCCGGTGCGATGATGCAGGCCGCTCCGGCATCGGCGGTGGACTGGAAATCGGCCATGGCCGATGTTGCGCAGCAGGCCGTGGCCAATGTGCAGGCACAGCGCGCTGCACTTGGACACGGTACTTACCTGCAGGCCACTGCGCAGCGCTGGCACGATCTGCGCGAAGCGATGAGCGGGCTGAGCATCAATGGCCCGGCCATGCTTGGCATGTTTCTGCTGGGCAGCTGGTTCGTGCGCAGTGGCGCGATTGCCGCGCCCGAGCGCTTCCCACGGCTGTTCCCGGTGCTGCGCTACGGCGCCTTGCCGCTTGGGTTGGGCGTGATGCTGCTGAGTTATGCCGTGGAGCCCTGGATGGACCCGGTGCGGTTGAGCATGCGCCTGTCCGGCGCGTTCGCGCTGGCGTTGGTAGCCGGGCCGCTGATGAGCCTGGGCTACGCCGCGTGGGTGGTGCGCTTTGCCTCGCATCTGGCCTGGCTTGCGCCGGCCGGCCGTATGGCATTGAGCAACTATCTGTTGCAGTCGCTGCTGTGCACCTGGATCTTCTACGGCTACGGGCTGGGCTATTTCGAACAGCTGCCGCGCCTGTGGCAGCTGCCGTTCTCGGTGGGGCTGTTTGCCCTGCAGGTGGTGGCAAGCCAGGCGTGGTTGCACTGGTTCCGCTTCGGGCCGGTGGAGTGGGTGTGGCGCAGCGCAACCTATCTGCGGGTTCCGCCGATGCGGCGCAGCAACGCGCGCGGCCACTAGCACCCAATGGCCGGCGGGCGCGAGGACGTTGTGGTGATCGGCGCCGGCGCGATCGGGCTGGCCACGGCGCTGGCATTGCTGGAGGCGGGCCGGCAGGTGCGTGTTCTCGATGCCGGAGCGCTGGGCGCTGCCACCTCGCATGGCAACTGCGGCACCATCACGCCCAGCCATGCGCCGCCGTTGGCGGCACCGGGCATGATCGCGCAGGCGCTGAAATGGATGCTGACGCCGGATGCGCCGCTGTACATCCCACCGCGTCTGGACCCGGCGCTGTGGCACTGGCTGCTGCGGTTTGCGCGGCGGTGCAATGCGCGTGACTGGCAGTCCAGTGCACAGGCGCGTGCGGCCTTGCTGCACGATGCGCGCCAGCGCCTGGACGACTGGGTGGCGCGCTATGCATTGGAGTGCGAGTTCCGCACCGACGGGCTGGACTATGTGTTCGGCGATGCGCGCCGCTTTGCGAAGTACCGGGAAGAATGCGCGCTGCTGGCGCAGTGGGGAATCCAGGCACAGGTGATCGAAGGCGCCGACTACACGCGGCAGGATCCGGCGTTCCGCGAGGGGATTGCCGGCGCGATCCACTTTCCGGGAGACGCGCATCTGCGCCCGGAGCGCTACACCGCCGAGCTGGCCAGGATATTGCGCGCGCAAGGTGCGCAACTCGATGAGCACTGTCGCGTGGAGGCTGTGGTTGCCGAGCCCTCGGCGGTCTGCGTGCGGACCGCACATGGCACGCTGTACGCACGCGAAGTGGTGATCGCCACCGGGCCGTGGTCGCCGTTGCTGGCGGCACGGCTTGGCCTGCGCCTGCCGGTGCAGGCCGGCAAGGGCTATTCGATCACCTACAGCGCGCCACCCCTGATGCCGCGTCGCCCGGTGGTGCTGAAGGATCGCTGGGTGTTCGTGGTGCCCTGGCGTGATCGTTTGCGGATCGGCAGCACGATGGAATTTTCCGGTCATGACACGCAGCTCAATCCCACCCGCCTGGCAGCGCTGGAGCGCGCGGCGGCCGACTATCTGCATGCGCCCCGCGGGCCGGCGGTGATCGAGCGTTGGTATGGATGGCGGCCAATGACCTGGGACGATGTGCCGGTGCTGGGCGCAATACCTGGCCGTCCTCACGTCTGGCTCGCAGCCGGACATGGCATGCTCGGAATCAGCATGAGTACTGCAAGTGGACAACTGATGGCCGACCTGATCACGGGCCGCGCACCTGCGCTGGACCCGCATCCCTACCGGGCGGAGCGCTACGAATGAGTGCACGTTACGACTACGACGTGGTGATTCTAGGCGGCGGTTCCGGTGGTTTGGCGGCGGGATTTCGCGCGGCAAAGCACGGCGCACGCGTGGCGATCATGGAGCCTGATGCGTTGGGCGGCACCTGCGTCAATCTTGGTTGCGTGCCGAAAAAAGCGATGTGGTTGGCAGCCGATCTGGCCGGCAAGATCGAGCTCGCCAGCGCGCTCGGTTTCGACGTGCCGCGGCCGGCGCTGCAGTGGCAGGAGCTGGTCACCCATCGGCAGGGCTATATCGCCAACATCCACGCCAGTTATCGGCGTCGGCTCGACGAAGACGGCGTGGTGCTGATTCCGCAACGCGGCGTGCTGCAGGACCGCCATACCGTCATGGGGGGCGATGGGGTGGCGGTGACGGCCGAGCACATTGTGATCGCAACCGGTGCGCATCCGTTGCGCCCCAACGTGGAAGGCGCCGAGCATGGCGAGGTTTCCGACGATTTCTTCAATCTCTGTCATGCGCCTGCGCACGTGGCGATCATCGGCGGCGGCTATATCGCGGTGGAAATCGCCGGCCTGCTGCAGGCGCTCGGCAGTCGTGTGCATCTGTATGTACAGGGCGACCGGTTGCTGGAACGCTTCGATGCGGAACTGACGCAGCAGTTGGCCGACAACCTGCGCCACCTGGGCGTGCGCCTGCATTTCGGTTTCACCACCACCGGCCTTGAGCGCGATGCTCGAGGTGGGCTGCGCGTGCATGGCCATCCGGCGCACCCGCGCGAGCAGGGCAACGACGTGTTCGACAAGGTGTTCTTCGCCATCGGCCGGCGCGGCAACACGGCAGGTCTGGGTCTGGACGCCGTGGGTGTGGCGGTGGGCGAGAAGGGCGAGGTGGTGGTGGATGAGGGTCAGACCACCACGGTGCCCAACATCCATGCCATCGGCGATGTCGGCGGCAAGGTCGGGCTGACGCCGGTGGCGATTGCGGCCGGGCGTAAATTGATGGACCGGTTGTTCGGCAATCAAGCGGATGCGCGCATGGACTACGAAGGCGTGCCGAGCGTGGTGTTCTCGCATCCGCCGCTTGGCCATGTCGGACTCACCGAAGAACAGGCACGCGCGCGTTACGGCGGCGCGGTACGCGTGTATCGCAGCAACTTCCGCCCGATGCTGCATGCGCTGGCCGATGCGCCGCAACGCAGTCTGTTCAAGCTGGTCTGCGTGGGCGACGAGGAGCGTGTGGTCGGCGTACATCTGCTTGGCGAAAGCGCCGACGAAATGCTGCAGGGCTTTGCCGTGGCAGTGAAAATGGGCGCCACCAAGCGCGACTTCGACGAGACCGTGGCGATCCACCCTACCTCGTCGGAAGAGATCGTGTTGATGCATTGATGCATTGGTGCATTGGTGTGGAGTGGGTGGGAGCGTCAGCTGTCTGCGCCAGGGGAACGGTGGAAGTGGCGCAAGGGAAGGCAGGCGGGGCGCGAGTGCAGGCGGAGGGCGCAGCGCCAACCGCCAACCGCAACTAGGGCCCGGCTCCAGCCAGGAGCGGGATTGGGGTGAGGGTTGGCCATCAAGAAACTGTTAGGCAACACTGGCTCTGCGCTTGGCGAGACCGGCCTTGTGCTCATGCACTGTTGCGCGCTGTGTTGAGCGGCTAACCGTTTCGCTCTGCATCGCTTGGCCCGCACCCTCACCCCAACCCCTCTCCCGGCGGGAGAGGGGCCGTTGAGCGTTTTCGTCGAGACAGCCTTGGATGACGCGCTTTGTCGCACAAGCGCGGCGGCCCGGCCGGCATTGAGTCGCGTCTGCTGGCATTCTTGCCTGATGTCCAGACCCCGCCAGCCATCTTCGCGTCCGTTCGCATCTGCCAAGTCCGCCGCCTGTTCCGCGTCAACGCCGGCAGCGCCCTCAGGTGAGCAGGCGCGGCTGCGGATTCTTGACGTCATCGGCGCCATTCCTGCCGGTCAGGTTGCCGGCTACGGCGAGGTCGCTGCACGTGCCGGGTTGCCTGGGCGTGCGCGCCTGGTGGCGCGCGTGCTCAGTGGCAATGACGATCCGGATCTGCCCTGGCATCGCGTGCTTCGTAGCGATGGTCGCATTGCGTTGCCGTCGGGGTCGCCTGGCTACCACGAGCAATGCCAGCGGCTGCGTGCCGAGGGGGTGCCGGTGGTACAGGGGCGGGTGCGCCGAGCCAGCGCTGCGCAGCGGCTGGATGCGGCCGTGTGGGGTCCTTCATAACGCTGCCGTTATCATTGGCAGCATTCAGAAGGATGCCGCCATGCCTCAATTGCCGCCCGTTACCAAAGCACTGTTGATCGCCAATATCGGCCTGTTCCTGCTGCAATGGGCCCTGGGCGATCTGGGGGTTGGGGTGTTGCCATCGGACTCCACCTTGTCGTGGCTCATGCTGTGGCCGATTTCCGACGGCTTTGATGCGTTCTCGCCGGGCGCCAGCTTCATGCCGTGGCAGTTGTTGACCTATGCGTTTCTGCAAAGCGGTTTCAATCAACTGTTTTTCAGCGCGCTGGTACTGTTCATGTTCGGCGCACCATTGGAGCTGACCTGGGGCCAGAAGCGTTTTTTGACCTACTACTTGGTATGTGTGGCCGGCGCGGGCGTGTGCCAGCTGCTGATGGCGTGGATCACCGGAGGCGGTGCACCGGTCGTGGGCGCGTCCGGTGCCGTGTTTGGGCTGTTGTTCGCCTATGGCATGCTGTTCCCCAATCAGCGCGTGATGCTGTTGTTTCCGCCGATTCCCATGAAGGCCAGGACCTTGGTCATCGTGGTTGGCATTACCGAAGTGATGCTGGGCTTATTGGGCCAGCGATCGGTGATAACGTATTTCGCATACCTGGGCGGCATGCTGTTCGGCTGGCTGATGATCCGCTATTGGCGCGGCCAGTCACCGTTTGGCGGCAGCGGTGGCCGCAAGGGTGGTGGCGGAAAGGGGCGCAAGCCGCCGCTGCGCGTGGTGCGCTGAGTCAAACGACGGTTTACCGGGGCGGCCTGATTCGTGGCAGTGACGCTGGCTGCGATTGACATTGCCGGTAATGCTTCATCGCGGCCAAGGCCGCTCCTACGAGAGCAAGATGGCGGACGGCATGTCGTCGGAAGCAGGTGTGCCGCTGCTGCATAGGGCGACCAGTGGGCCGGGCAGCGTGCAGGTCGGAATGCACCCCGAGCAAGGGCTGGCTGGAATGCTGGTCCGAGGGGAGATTTGGCTGGGCAGAAAGCAGATCTAGCGGAAAGCGGATCAGCGAAAGGCGATCAGGCGAAAAGCAGATCGAGCCATGTAGATCAAGCAACGATGGATTGGGCAAAGCGCAAATCAATCCGAAGCAGATCAAGCGAAAGACAGATCAAGCATTCCGTCACGAATGCCCAAAACAAAAAAAAGAGCGCGGAATCCGCGCTCTTTTTTGTTGCCGACTTTTTGCCGGTCGTGCCGGGACTCAGCGCCAGATCTTGATCTGGTCTGCGTCCACGCGCTGCATCGGCTGGCCAGCCTTGCAGCTGAAGGCTGCACCGAATTCCGGCAGGTTGGACAGCGGGCCGTTGCTGCGCCACTGGCCTGGTGCGCGGATGTCGGCACTTGCGCGCTGCACCGCTTCGTTCGGCGACAGCTGCTGTGCCCACAGGCCGGCCCAGGCAGTGAAGAACGCCTGCTTGTCGACCTCGGTGGCTGCCGGTTGCGCCTTGCTGAAGGCCTGCAGGGCCAGTTCGACGCCGGCCAGGTCGGCAAGGTTTTCTTCGGCGGTCTGCGCGCCGTTGACCTTGACGTTGGGCACGCCCGGGTACGGATAAGCAGCGAACTGGTTGGCGACCTTGCCGGTCAGCTGGCTCCAGCTGCTCTTTTCGGCAGGTGTCCACCAGCTGCGCAGCTCGCCCTTGGCGTCGACCAGCGATCCCTTGGCATCGATCGCACGGGTGAGTTCGTGCGCGACCAGCGCGCCGTAGGCGCCGTACTGGGCCGCCGGGGTGCTGCCGGTGGTCAGCACCGGTGCCTGCAATACGGCCGCGGTGACGATCAGGCGGTTCTGTGCGATGTCGTAGGCCACTGCCGGCTGCTGCGGCAGCACGTCCCAGCGACGGTCGGCGTTGCCCTTGCCGATGCGCTTCATCTCCTCGCGGTGACGCCAGGTCGAGGCGATCAGCATGTTGCCGCCGAAGCTGCCGCGGCCCATCGGCTGCACGGTGTAATCCAGATCGCGGCGCGGTGCGCCGACTTCGATCTTCATCGCGGCCAGCTTGGCCTTGGCTTCGGCGATCACTTCGCCGTTGCCCCAGCCGGTGCGCTCCAGCGCGGCCAGCTGCGCGTCGCGCACCTGGTCGGCGATGGCTTCGGCCTGGCGGCGCGTGTCGCTGCTCAGGTAACGCGCCACGTATTCGCGACCGAGCATCGGGCCGGCAGCGATATTGATCGCGTCCAGCACTTGCTGCCAGCGCTGCTGCGGCAGGGCATCGCCACGCAGCAGACGGCCGCGGAACTGGTATTCGGCATCGTGGAAGCTCTTGGACAGGTACGGCGCCATCGCATCGCCCACGCGCCAGCGCAGGTAGGCCTTCCACTGTTCCGGCTTGATGCTGACGATCATGCTGTCGAGCTGCTTGAACATGGCCGGGTCGGCCATCGACACCAGGTCGTCCTTGACGCCCTGCGCTTCCAGGAAGTCGGCCAGACGCAGGTTCTTGTACTGCTTGGTCAGCTCCTTGGTGGCGATCGGAGCGTAGTTGTTGAACGGGTTGTTGATGCCTTGCACCGACTGCGCGCTACGCGCCAATGCGGTTTCGATCTGCAGTACCGAGGCGGCATCGGCGTCGAGCTTGTCGGCCGGTGTGCCGGTCAGCGCCAGGATCTGCTTGACGTAGGCGCGGTAGCGGCCCATCAGCGCCTGGGTGTCGGCATCGGTGCGGGTGTAGAACGCCGGATCCGGCAGGCCCATGCCGCCCTGCATGAAATAGCCGATGTGGCGGTCCAGCGCCTTCAGGTCCACGTCCGGACCGAAGTTGAAGCCGACCGGAATGCCGACCTGATGCAACGCGGCGATCGAAGCGGGCACATCCTTGGCCTTCTTGATCGCGTCGATGCGCGACAGCAAGGGGGCGATCGGATTGGAGCCATCCTTTTCCACCGCCGCCTCATCCAGGCCGCTGGCCCAAAAATCGCCGAGCAGCTTCTGCACGTTGCCCTGCGGGGCCTTCATCGAGGCGTCCAGCAGTTCGCGCTGCTGCTGCAGGGCACGCTCGGACAGCTGGCCTAGCGCCGTCACGGCGCCAGCCTGCGGGACCGGGTTGGCCTTCAGCCAGCCGGCGTTGGCGTAGTCGTAGAAATCGGTGCAGGCCGCGGAGACGGCCGGGGCCTTGGGAGCTGCCTTCTTCTTGCGAGCGGCGTCGGCGTCGGGAGCGGACAGCAGCGTGATCAGGCTGAAGCCAAGAGCGAGGGCAAGCGGGCGAATGGTGAGCATCGAGAAGAAGGGTGGCCAGATTGAAGTCGGCGGAGTTTAGCAAGGCTGCGCCTCGTACAGGCGGGCGCGAGCTGCCGTCGGTCCTCGTGCCGGCCGTTTGCATGAACGTGACAGGCCCGCGAGTGCGGGCCTGTGCGGTGTTATCGCATTGAAAGTGATTGCCGCCGCCTACCAGATCACCACGCGGTCCTTGTCCGGGCGCACCATCGCATCGCCTGCCTTGCAGGAGAATGCCTGGGCGAACTGCGGCATGTTGGATGGCGAGGCGTTGGCGCGCAGACGGTCGGGTGCATGTGGGTCGCTGGCCAGATAGACCAGTTGCTGCTTCGCACGCGTCTGTCCGCGCCAGCTGAGCGCGAATCCCAGGAAAAAGCGTTGATCCGGGGTGTAGCCATCGATGGCGGCTGCCCGCTCGGGACGCGCCCGCAATGCAGTCTGTAGTGCGTCGTAGGCAACATTGAGGCCACCCAGATCGGCGATGTTTTCGCCAAGGGTGAGCCTGCCATTGACGTGCAGGTCGGGGCGGTCGGGCAGTGGGGTGTAGGCATCGAACTGTTTGACCAGCGCTTTGGTCCGCTGCTCGAATGCCTTGCGATCCTGTGGCGTCCACCAGTCGACGTTGTTGCCCGCACCATCGAACTGGCTGCCCTGGTCGTCGAAGCCGTGCATGGCTTCATGCCCGATCGTCGCGCCGATACCGCCATAGTTGAGGGCATCGTCGGCGTTGGGGTCGAAGAACGGCGGCTGCAGGATGCCCGCCGGGAAGTTGATGGAGTTGGTGCTGGGGTCGTAGTAGGCGTTGACGGTCTGCGGGGTCATCGCCCAACGCGTGCGGTCGGTGGGCTTGCCGATCTGGGCGATGTCGTAGCGATAGTTGAACCTGGCCGCCGCCTGCAGGTTGCGGTAATACGCGCCGGGAACGATCTCCAGCCCGGACCAGTCGCGCCAGGTATCGGGGTAGCCGATCTTCGGCTGGAAGGTTTGCCACTTGGCCAGGGCCCTGGCCTTGGTCTGCGCACTCATCCAGTCGACGTGCTCGAGACGCACTTTGAGCGCAGCGCGAATGTTGCCCACCAGTTCGCTGGCACGCTGCTTGGCTTCGGGGGGGAACACCCTGGCCACATACAGCTGGCCCAGGCCTTCGCCCATGCTGATGTTGACGCTGCGCAGCACGCGCTTCCAGCGGAGTTCTTGCTCCGGCTGCCCATTCAGCGTCTTGTCGTGGAACGCAAAGTTGTTGTCGACGAAGGCCTTGCTGAGGTAGCCGGATGCATCGTCGATGGTGTGGAAGCGCAGATAGGCCTGCCATCGCGCGATCGGAGCGCTGGCGAGCTGATGGTCGAACTCTGCGAAGAAGCGCGGATGCGATAGCGAGAAGCCGGATCCTGCGTCCACGCCCTGGGCGGCGAAGAAGCGCGTCCAGGAGAAGTGCGGCGTCAGTTTGTCTGCCTCCGCCAGGCTGACGAAGTGATACTGATTCTGCGGTTGACGTGCATCGACCGGGGTCAGTGAGGCGGCCGCCAGGCGCGTTTCCAGCGCAAGCACGTCGTTGGCTTGCGCACGCGCTGCGTCCTTCGCGGTGCCGGTGAGTTCGAGGGACTTGGCGATGTAGTCAAGATACGCCGCCCGGATGGGGGCGTACTCGGCGGCGCTGTAGTACTCCTTGGTCGGCAGACCCAGGCCGGCTTCAGTGGCGAAGGCGATCTGCATGTCCGCCTTGTGGAAATCGGCGCCGGCGCCGAAGTTGAAGATCTGCGCGTCGCCCTCTGCGTAGCGGCCGGTGATGTAATCGGCGACCTGCTTGCCGGAGCTCAGCGCGGCGATGGCCTCCAGTTGCGGCCGGATCGGCTGATCACCCGCAGCCTCGATCGCGGCTTCGTCCATACCCGACGCATACAGCATGCCGATCTTGCGGGCCAATGGATCGGCCTGTGCGCCGGTTTGTCTGGCTGCGGCTTCAGCGATCTCGCGCTGCACGAGCTTGCTTTGTTCAATCAGGATGTCGCTGACGCCCCAACTGGTGCGATCTGCCGGGATGGGGTTGGTCTTGCGCCATTTTTCGTTGACGAACTTGTCCAGGTCCCGGCATGCGTTTGTTGCTGTATCCAGTTCGCCGATGTCCAGCGCCGACCGGGATGGGGTGCCGGCCGCGACAGGCGCTGGCGCGGCCGGCGTCTTCGCGACGCTGCTGTCGTCGGATGCGCGCTTGCAGCCGGCTAGTGCGATCAGCAGGCTAAGGGCGAGTGTTGAAGTCTTGATGGCTGACATGGCGGAAACTGGCGGGAAGGAGCGCCGAGGATAGGCGGGCACTGCCGTGCCGATACGCACGCTTGAGCTTTGTTGAGACTTGCATTTAAGCCGGTGAAGGCCGGGGCATCGAGACCCGATGGCATGGCCCGAAAAAGGAACACGGGTGGTCTGAAGCAGACTGCCTGAGGGCGTGAACCTCAGCGGTGAAACGCAAAAGCGGCCCGCGTGATTGGCGCCAGCTGTGGCAGGCCGTGTTCGATGCGCGATGCACGGCTTGAATCCGCCACTTGAAGGCGCAGCGCGCGATCCTGGCGGCATCGCGTTCCACTGCCGCAAAAACAAAAGGGCGACGATCTCCCGATCGCCGCCCCTTGTTTGCAGCTACCGTGCAACTACCAGATCACGACCTGCTGATCGCCCTGGCGCACCATCGCATCGCCGGCCTTGCACGAGAACGCGGCGGCAAACGCCGGCATGTTCGACGGTGCACCGATGGCGCGGAAGTTGGCCGGCGCGTGCGGGTCGGTCTTCAGGCGCACCACCAGTTCTTCCGGGGTGAAGTTGCGGCGCCACACCGTGGCCCAGTTGAGGAAGAAGCGCTGGTCGCGGGTGATGCCATCGGTCTTGGGGTCGTCCTTGCCGGCGGTAGCGGTCTTCATCGCGTCGTAGGCGGTGTTGAGGCCACCCAGGTCGGCGATGTTCTCGCCAAGCGTCAGGTCGCCCTTGACCTTGTCGCCGGCGGGCGTGCGGTAACCGTCGAACTGTGCGACCAACTTACCGGTGCGGGCCTTGAACGCATCCAGATCCTTCTGCGTCCACCAACCCGGATCGGGGATGAAGTTGCCATCGGCACCGAAGCGGCTGCCCTGGTCGTCGTAACCGTGGGTCATTTCATGGCCGATCACCGCACCGATGCCGCCGTAGTTCATTTCCTCCGGCGCATTCGGGTCGAAGAACGGCGGCTGCAGGATCGCGGCCGGGAACACGATCTCGTTCTGCAGCGGGTTGTAATAGGCGTTGACCGTCTGCGGGCTCATGCCCCATTCGGTCCTGTCCACCGGCTTGCCGATCTTGGACAGGTTCCACTTGTAGTTGAATTCCTGCGCGGCCAGCACGTTGCCCAGGTAGCTATCGCGACTGGTGGCAAGGCCATTCCACTCGCGCCACTTGTCCGGGAAGCCGATCTTGGGCGTGAAGCTTTCCCACTTGGCGATCGCCTTGGCCTTGGTCTCCGGGCTCATCCAGTCCAGCTTCTCGATGCGCGCCTTCAAGGCGGTGCGCAGGTTGCTCACCAGGGTCTCCATCTTGGCCTTGGAATCGGCCGGGAAGGCGACCTTGACGTACATCTGGCCCAGTGTCTCGCCGGCCTGGCCGTTGATGGTGGCCAGCACGCGCTTCCAACGCGGCTTGATTTCCTTCTGGCCGCGCAGGGTCTTGTTGTAGAACGCGAAGTTCTCGTCCACGAACGGCTGGCTCAGGAACGGCGAGGCGCCATCGACGGTGTGGAAGCGCAGATAAGCGCGCCAGATGGCCGGATCGGTATCGGCGATCATCTTGCTCACTTCCTGATGGAAGGCGGGGATTGCCAGCGAGAACATCTCCGGTGTGGCCACGCCCTGCGACTTGAAGAACTCGGTCCACGACCAGTTCGGGGTCAGCTTGTCGGCATCGGCCGGCGAGATCGGGTTGTAGGCCAGCGAGGCATCGCGCGACATCTGCGTGCTGGTCTTGGAGACCTTGGCCAGACGGGTCTCGAACGCAACCACCTGCTTGGCCTGCGCCGCGGCATCGGCAGCAGCCACGCCGGACAACTCAAGCACCTTGGCGATATGCGCCTGGTACGCCTCCAGCTTGGCCTTGTTGCCGGCGCTGGTGTAGTACTCCGGATCCGGCAGACCCAGGCCGCCCTGCATCGCGTAGGCGATGTTCTGGCTGGACTTCTTGAAGTCTGCTTCGGCGCCGAAGCCGAAGAGATCGTTGTTGCCCTTGGCCGCGCTGCTGCGCAGATAGTCGACCAGCTTGGCCTGGTCGCTGATCGCGTCGATGGCGGCCAGTTCCGGCTTCAGCGGCTCGATGCCCTGGGCATTGATCTTGGCTTCGTCCATGCCGGTGGACCACAGGTCGCCGACGATCTTTTCCACGCCGGTGGCGCCGGTGTCGGCGGCGGCCTGTTCGGCCAGCTGCTGCTGGATCGCGTTGGAGCGCTCATCGAGCATCTCGAACGCGCCCCAGCTGGTGCGGTCGCCCGGCACCGGGTTGGCAGCCAGGAACTTGGCATTGGCGTAGGCGTTGAGGTCGGTACAGGCGTTGCCGTTGGGGTCCAGGTCGGCCGCAGTGAACTGATTCACCGCCGGCAGCTTGCTCTGGTCCAGGGTCAGGGTCTTGGGTGCGGCGGGCGCTGTCGCCGCGGTATCGCCCGCCGGGGCCGCAGGCGCGGCGTCGTCGGACTTCTTGCAACCGCTCAGCGCGGCCGCCACGGCCAGGGTCAGCGTCAATAGATGAGGTGTTCGAATCACAAAGGCTCCAGGAGCAACAGTCGATTGGGGAGCCCCGTCACGGGGCCGTGGCCGGCACTCTACGCCTGCTCAGCCGACAGGCATGGTGTCGAAGGTCATGGGTGCGGGGTGTGTAGAAGAGCTGGCTAGTCGCGCTCTGGTAGGCGGCGGTTACCGTCACGGCGCTGTGCGTGGCGGCAGTTCGGAGATCTTCTCGTCCTAGGCGCTGCGGCTGCCTGCCATGCTCGTGGTCAGGTGGCCGGGTCGTCAATGTCGATGTGCCGATAGCGAGTTGGTGCCAAGGCCCGAATGGTCCAGCGGCGCAAGCGGTGCTATATACAAATGCATGCCTACCGCTTCCGAACCGTTGGACGTTTTGATCATCGGTGCCGGCCACAACGGCCTGGTGTGCGCTGCATATCTGGCCAGGGCCGGCAAACGCGTGCTGGTGCTGGAAGCGCGCGACGTGGTTGGCGGCGCAGCCGTCACCGAAGAATTTCATCCCGGATTTCGTAACTCGGTGGCGTCCTACACGGTGTCGTTGCTGCAGCCCAAGGTCATCGACGATCTTGCATTGGAGCGGCACGGGTTGCGCGTGGTGGCGCGCCGCATCAACAACTTCCTGCCGCTGCCCGATGGCGAGTACCTGCTGGCCGGCGCGGGGCGCACGGCCCTGGAAGTCGGCAAGTTCTCCGCGCGCGATGCCGCTGCATTGCCAGCCTATGAAGCGCGCCTGGAGCAACTTGCCGATGTCTTGCGTGCGCTGGCCTTGCAGCCGCCACCCGATGTTACCGATGCCGGGTGGCTGCGTGCGTTGCCGCAGCTGTGGCGTGCGGGCAAGCTGGGGCTGCAGCTGCAGCAGTTGCCAATCGCATTGCGGCAGGACCTGCTCGACCTGTTCACCATTTCGGCCGCCGAATACCTGGATCGCTGGTTTGAAAGCGCGCCGATCAAGGCGCTCTTCGGTTTCGACGGCATCGTCGGCAACTACGCCAGCCCCTACACGCCGGGGACGGCTTATGTGTTGTTGCATCACGTGTTCGGGCAAAGCAACGGCGTCAAGGGCGCCTGGGGCCACGCAATCGGCGGCATGGGCGCCATCGCCCAGGCGATGGCCGCCAGTGCGTGCGAATACGGCGCGCAGATTCGCACCGGCTGTGCGGTGGGGCGGGTACTGGTGGAGCAGGGGCGTGCGGTGGGCGTGGTGACGGCCGATGGCGCAACGCTCCGCGCGCGTGCCGTGGTGGCGAACGTCAACCCGAAGTTGCTCTACCAGCGCCTGATGCGGGCCGAAGACGTACCGCAGGCCACGCGCGAACGCATCGCCCATTACCGCTGCGGCTCGGGCACCTTTCGCATGAACGTCGCACTGTCGCGTCTTCCCGATTTCACGGCGCTTCCCGGCGCTGGCGACCATCTCACCGCCGGCATCATTCTGGCCCCCAGCCTGGACTACATGGACCGCGCTTGGCTCGACGCGCGTGCGTCGGGATGGTCGCGCGAACCGGTGGTCGAACTACTGATACCCAGCACGCTGGACGACTCGCTGGCACCGCCCGGGCAGCATGTGGCCAGCCTGTTCTGCCAGCACGTGGCACCGCAGCTGCCGGATGGCCGGCAGTGGGACGATCATCGCGAGGAAGTCGCCGACCTGATGATCGCGACGGTGGAGCGCTATGCGCCCGGATTCGCGGCCTCGGTGCTGGGCCGGCAGATCCTCAGCCCGCTCGATCTGGAACGCATCTTCGGGTTGGTCGGCGGCGACATCTTCCATGGCGCCCTCAGCCTCAATCAACTCTTCAGCGCACGCCCGCTGCTGGGGCAGGGTACCTATCGCGGCGCGATGCCCGGTTTGTATCTGTGCGGGTCTGGTACGCATCCAGGCGGCGGCGTGACCGGCGCGCCTGGGCACAATGCGGCGCATGAGATTCTTCGCGGCTGAGCCTGACCACTGCACATCAGCAAAAAAAAGCCCCGGACGAGCCGGGGCCTGGAGCAAGTACCGCTGACGGACCGAAGACGTTGTGGACGTCTCCGGTTGCCTTCCCGTATCAGAAATCGTAAGAGGCAGTCAGGCGAACATAGCGTGGCGGGTTGTAGTTGTAGGGCTGCAGACCCAGGCGATAGGTATTGGAGACGTTGAAGGGTACATCGCCTTCGTAGACGCCATCGACACGATTGACCGCTCGGTCGTTGAGGACGTTGAAGATTTGCACGCCGAAGGCCAGTTTGTGATCGGCGAACGCCGGGCGGTACGTCAAGCCCAGATCGAGGTTCTTGATCCATGGCGTCCTGCCCGCATCGCCCGGAGACGAAGGTTGTAGGCCGCAATAGTGATACGAAGAGCCGTAGCCGATCGGATCATAGTCGACCGCATCCGCATTCGGGCCGCCATAGAAGCCCAGGCAGCTGATCGGCGTACCTGACATTACACGCAGGGTGGCCGAAGCCATCCATTCCGGATTGATCTGATATGCACCAAATGCCTTGATCTGGTGGCGCCGATCGTTAGCCAGGCTGCCGCCGGCGTAGTACATCAGCTCGGCCGAATCCCAATCCTGCGTCTTGGACACGTCGGCCTGGCCGAGGTCGGACTTCACCTGACCTTCGGTATTGCCGTAGCTGTGAGACCAGGTGTAGTCGACGCGGCCATACCACTTCTCGTCGAACGGGTGTTCCAGGAACAAGTCCACCGACACATAGCTGCGCTTGGCCTTGTCGGTAAAGCCCCAGTCGGACTGCGACATGGAAACCTGGGTATAGCCGGATCCGTCGGCATTGGGGAGGTTGTAGGTGTTGGTCTTGCCCGGGTTGAACATCACGCAGCCGGGGATGTCTACCGCATCCGGGTTGCCGCCGCTGGCTTCCAACTTGTCGGCGATACGTCCGGTGTCGCAAACATCGTCGATGGCGGCTTGCAATTTGCGGTATGTGACCTTTGCACCCGAGTTCCAGCTGTCGCCCAGGGTCTTCTCGAACCCTAAGATGAATTCGTCTTGATACTGCGACTTCAAGTCAGTTGGCGCAAATGCGTTCGGATCCGGGGCTTGGCCGTATTCGCCATTGCTCGACACCGGACCAGGACCGATCGGCCGCAGGCCCGTGGGCTCGCCATTGGCATCAATGCCGGTATAGGCGAAATACTCGTCAGTATAGGTCGATGCAGACGCACCGCGGATCGCCACTTGATTCGGCAGAGCGAGGTAGTAGCGTCCCAGATTGGCAAAAATCTTCAGCGAGGAGTCGCCGAACACGTCCCAGCTGGCGCCCAAGCGTGGTGCCCACTGATCGCCGCTATCGACGTAGGGCACATGGTCGCTATTGAAGTTGGTGAATTTGTCGTTGCGGATACCCATCGTCAGCAACCAACGGTCGTTGACTTGCCAACGGTCTTCCAGGTAGTACGCCTTCTGCTCCACCGCCATGCTGGTGGTAGTTGTGAAGATACGCTGTTGAGCGTAATAGCCGTCGGTGCCCGGACCGGTGGCGCCCACACCCAGCGTGCCACGCACTGGCGAAACTTCGTCACCCGCGCTGCCATAGATCCACTGATAACCAGGGCCGGTGGTGCGCACGCCTTCGTCGTAGGCGTTGAAGTACATGTTGTCCACGCCGGCGGTCAGATCGTGGTCGCCCAGACGGTAGTTCAATTCCAGACGCAGATTGCGCGTCTTGTTGATCGGGTCATCCGCCTTGGAGCGATTGGTCGCCTGATTGTTGGAGATCGGCGTGCCACCGGTGATGGCCGGGTTTTGCAAATTCAGGCCTGCAATGAAGGGCAGCGAGGATACCAACGGGTTGAACTGTTGGTTGTGCTGTGTGCTGCGGCCCCAGGTAGCATTAACCGTCAGGTCGTCAGTGATATAGCCGGTGTACTTGAAGATGTCGTAGGTGTCTTTGATCTTGTAAGTATCGGCGTAGAGGCCTGACGGACCACCATCGGATCGTGTGTCGTAGTCATAGTTGCTGTAAGCGCCGGCACGACGATCGGTATTTTCAATGCGGGTGTATTCGAGAATGTTGTTGTCGTTAATGTTCCAGTCGATCTTTCCGTAAAACTTTGGCGAGCTGTACTCGTAATGGTTGCGACCTTGCGTAGTAGCGGCGGTTGCTGTGTTGGTCACAGCACCGTCGGTCTTGTCGGTTTCGCCGGCTACGAAGATAAACAGTTTGTCCTCAATCAGCGGGCCGCCAGCATAGGCACTGTAGACAGTGCGGCTTTGCACGTCGCCCTTGCCGCTACGATAGATCGTGCCCGGCAGTTCTGGGTCTTCGTACTTGTAGCGCGGATTGGAGTTAAGCGTATTGCTTGGGTACCAAACATCGCCAACCGAGCTCGATAGGTTCTTCGGCTCCCATACCGCCTGCGCACCGAAGTGCCACTCGTTGGTGCCGCGCTTGCCGACCTGGCTGATGACGCCGCCGGTCGAACGACCATAGCGCGAGCTATAGCCGCCGGTATAGGTTTCCTGCTGGTCGATGGCGCCATACGGAAGGCTGACGCCGCCCAAGTTGCTGAGCGGATTACTGACGTTGAAGCCGTTGATGTAGTACGCATTTTCAGTGACGCCAGAACCGCCGAAGGACACCACCGAGCGCGAGCCGTTGTTGAATGCACCGGCGCCGGATACCGCGCCCGGCGCCAGCAACGCAATCGCTTCGGCGCTACGTCCCAGCGGCAGGGTTGCCAACTGCTCGGAGGTGATCACCGAGCGAGAACTGGTGGAGCTGACATCGATCTTCGGTGCGTTGGCAGCGGTGACCGTGATCGCCCCAAGCGTGGTCGCATCTGCGTTGCTGCCTGCAGCGCTAGCACCAGCAAACGAGACTTCGGTGCCCGAGCCGACGCGCAGCTGCACGTTCTTGCGGGTGTCGACGATCTGGTCGCCGCGCTTGAGGGTGACGGTGTAGGCGCCCACCGGCAGCGAGCCGAGGTTGTAGCGGCCGTTCGCGTCGACGGTGATGGTGCGGCTCAGGCCGGTGTCGCTCTGAACGACGATGGTGCTGCCGGCTTCGGAGGGGGCGCTGCCATAGATGCTGCCGGTGGTGCTCTGCGCGTAGACCGCGCCGTTGGTTAGGCAAGCACCGAGTACGACGGCTAACGCGGTGCGCTTGAGGACTTGGCGACGAAACTGATTGCTCATTCCTGACCTTTCAACTGGGAGTGCGAATAAGGAGCGGTCATCGGGGAGTCAGATGGCCTTAACTCGAACGTAATGAATGTCTGCACTGCAGCGCAAGCAAACGAAATGATTTGTTAATGAAATAACTGAAATCCGCATCGGAAGTGAGGAACTCGGCACAATTCCGGTGACTGCGACACAGAGAAAGAAACAACCTCAACAATAGCGAGCGTTTTCGGTAGTTACATTCGATACAGATAATCCGGCGATACGACTGTTCCGGGGCGTGAAGCGGTCGCGACAGCGACGAGCAGGCCGATAGCTGGCGAGAAGCATCGCGGGCGCGCCGCCATGTCGGCAATAGAAGCCCCGACAAGCAGGGCTTCTTTCGAGCGGCAATTCCGGTCAGCTCGCACCGTTGTCCCCAAATAGAAGATTCGGCAGACGTTGCCGTAGAACGCCGAGTTGAGGTCAGAGTCCAAGTGCTTCGTTTAGCCGTGACATGCAGCGGCGCGTGCTGGGTGGGGGATGCATCGATTTCGGCAGATGAAGCTCCCGACACATCCATTCATAATTGTGAATGAATCGGCGTCTGGCGGGCACAGCCGCTGCCATTGCCTGCTTTGCAGCGAATGCAATAGCGGAGCCGGTCGACACGAGCCGGTAAACTGGGCGCCTTTCGCGCTGCGGCGGGCATGGCCCGCGTAGCCCGCACACGACGGATGGGACAGGTAATGGCAACGATGTGGGACAACATTCTGCGCGCAGGAACCGGCGCAGTACCGGACGGCCAGGCATGAGCGGCGAACGCAGGATCGCCACGCACGCGGTGCAGGGCGCGCTGGCGCCGCACCCGCGCATCCGCAACGTGATTGCGGTGGGTTCGGGCAAGGGCGGGGTAGGCAAGTCCACGACGGCGGTCAATCTGGCGCTGGCGCTGCGGCAGCAGGGTGCGC
The DNA here is from genome assembly GCF_040182365.1 of Xanthomonas sp. 10-10. Taxonomy (NCBI): domain Bacteria; kingdom Pseudomonadati; phylum Pseudomonadota; class Gammaproteobacteria; order Lysobacterales; family Lysobacteraceae; genus Xanthomonas; species Xanthomonas sp. 10-10. Next base: position 3,211,967 of record NZ_CP144460.1, on the reverse strand, counting down.
GCGTAGGCGTGCTGGACGCCGACATCTATGGGCCGAGCGTGCCGGCGATGCTGGGCTTGAGCGGCAAGCCCGACAGCCCGGACAACAAGTCGATCGAACCACTGCGTGCGTTCGGGATCGAGGCGATGTCGATCGGCCTGCTGGTCGACCAGGACACGCCGATGATCTGGCGCGGGCCGATGGCCACCTCGGCCCTGACCCAGCTCTTCAACGACACGCTGTGGGACGATCTGGATTATCTGCTGATCGATCTGCCGCCCGGCACCGGCGACATCCAGCTGACGCTGTCGCAGAAGATTCCGGTGGCCGGCGCGGTGATCGTGACCACCCCGCAGGACATCGCCACGCTGGATGCGCGCAAGGCGCTGAAGATGTTCGAAAAGGTCGAAGTGCCGGTGCTGGGCATCGTGGAGAACATGGCGGTGCACACCTGCAGCAACTGCGGCCATCGCGAGCATCTGTTCGGCGAAGGCGGCGGCGAGCGCATGGCCGCGCAGTACGGCGTGCCGTTGCTGGGGTCGTTGCCGCTGGCAATCGCGATCCGCGAGCAGGGCGATGCGGGCCGGCCGATCGTGGTGGCCGCGCCGGAGTCGGTGGCGGCGCAGGCCTACCTGGCGGCAGCCAGGCGCTTGTCGGAAGAGTTGGGCAAGCGTCCGCGCGCCAGCATCCCGATTTCCGCCTCGCTGCTCTAATGCGTCGGCCGGCCTCCGGTGCCGGCCGCTGGTAGAATTCGCCGTCTTCGCGCGGGCCGTTCGGCCCGCCGCCTTCCGTCTTCAAGGAACACCGCATGAGCATCAAGAGCGACCGCTGGATCAAGCGCATGGCCGAGCAGCACGCGATGATCGAGCCGTTCGAGCCCGGCCAGATCAAGCACGACGCCGCCGGCCAGCGCATCGTCAGCTTCGGCACCTCCAGCTACGGCTACGACGTGCGCTGCTCGCGCGAGTTCAAGATCTTCACCAACATCAACTCGACGATCGTCGACCCCAAGCATTTCGACCCGGGCAGCTTTGTCGATATCGAATCGGATGTGTGCATCATCCCGCCGAACAGCTTTGCGCTGGCGCGCACGGTGGAATACTTCCGCATCCCACGCGACACCCTGGTGGTGTGCCTGGGCAAGAGTACGTACGCGCGCTGCGGCATCATCGTCAACGTGACCCCGCTGGAGCCGGAGTGGGAGGGCCACGTGACGCTGGAATTCAGCAACACCACGCCGCTGCCGGCGCGCATCTATGCCAACGAAGGCGTGGCGCAGATGCTGTTCTTCCAGTCCGACGAAGTCTGCGAGACCTCGTACAAGGACCGCGGCGGCAAGTACCAGGGCCAGACCGGCGTGACCTTGCCGCGCACCTGAGCCCCGGGCGTGGCCTTGGTCTTCAGCAGGTCGCGCTCGTCTTCTCGCGGTAGCGCAGCAGTTGGCGCACCCCGGCAGCGACCAGGAAGGCCGGCCACCAGGTCGCGATCAGGCCGCCCAGGTCCATGCTGGTCAGGCCGAGGTTGTTCAGCAGGAACAGCGTGCCCAGGGTGATCAGGAACAGGGCGGGAATCAGGCGGCTGTGCATGGCGGCGTCCTCGTTGGGTGTGAGGCCATGCTGCGCGCGATGGCCCCGCCAATCAGGTGCCGGAAGTCAACAGTTGCAGGTGACAGTCGTCATGTCGCGCCGCTGCCGGGTGCGCATCGATCGTGAGGAGCAATCAAGGCGCACGCTGTGGGGGCAAGGATGCAATGGCCGCAGACGCTACCGCATCAAGGGATGGTGCTGGATCAGAACGCGTCATCGAAGGCATGAGTCCTCGCACGGACCCTCAGCCGCCTTTCGGGGCATCTTCTCCCGAGGGGAAAAGGGCAGGGCAGTGACACGCAGCTGGACAACCACCCCAGTCACCAGCACCGAGACACCGCTGTTACCAATCCCCAATCCCCAATCCCGACTCCCCAACCGCAGCCCTACCTACTTGCCACGCCCGAACAGCATGCCGATGCCGCAGGCCACCAGCGCGGCCGGCCACCAGGTGGCTATCAGCTTGCCCAGGCTGAGATTGGTCCAGCCCAGGTTGTTGGCCAAAAACAGCAGGCCGACAAGGATCAGGATCAGGGCAGCGACGACATTGGATTTCATGCGAGAAGGCAGGTTGGCGAACGGGCGCCTATCGTAGCCGCTGCGCCCATGCCGCGACACGCTCCTGCAGTGCGTCGGCCGCAAACCGCTGCGCCGGGCCGCTGCCCCAGACCGGCCCCGGCCAGGCCGCATCGCCTGGATGACGGCCGACCAGGTGCACATGCAACTGCTGCACGATATTGCCCAGCGCCCCGATATTGAGCTTGGTCACGGCAGGCTCGACGCGCAGCAGCTGCGAGAGCTGGTTGATTTCGGCCAGCAACAGGCGCTGCTGGCCGCCATCCAGATCGATCCATTCGCTGACATCGGCCACGCGCGGCACCAGCACCAGCCAGGGGAAGCGGGTGTCGTCCATCAGGCGCACCTGCGACAGCGGCCCGTCGGCGATGAACACGCTGTCGGCCGCCAGCCGCGGATCCAGCTGGAAGTCGCTTGCTGCAGGCGCGCGGGAGGCCGGTGCGCTCATCCCAGATGCGCCTCGAAGAAGCCCAGGCTGCGTTCGAGCGCACGCTCGGCGCTGTCGGCGTCATAGTGGGTGGGGTCGATGCTGCGGTTGAAGGCATGGCCGGTGGGATACACGAAGGTTTCCATCTGAGGCAGTTTTTCGCGGTGCGCCTGGATCGCTTCCGGCGGGATGCTGGCGTCCTGTTCGCCGAAGTGGAACATCACCGGCGCCTTGGGTGTTTCGTCCAGCAGCTGGGTGTTGCGGCCACCGTAATAACTCACCGACGGCAGCCCAAGGCGGATGGCCGACAGCAGTGCCACCGAGCCGCCCCAGCAATATCCCACCGTGCCGACCTTGCCGGCGCGGGTCAGCAAGGTAGCGGCGGATTTCACCACCTCCACCGCGCGCTCCAGGCCCACCGCGTTGGCCAGCGCCAGGCCGCGTTGCACGCTTGGCTGGTCGTACGGCAGTTGCACGTCCTTCTCTTCCAGGTCGAAGAAGGCCGGTGCCAGCACTTCATAGCCGCGTGCGGCGTAGTCGTCGGCCACCGCACGGATATGTTCGTTGACGCCGAAGATTTCCTGGATCACCACCAGGCCGCCGCGCGGGCTGGAGGCGGGGGTGGCGTGCCAGGCGGCAACCTGGCCGTCGGTGGTGTCGAGCGTGGTCCAGTGACCCATGGGAATTCCTGATGTGCAGCGAGGGAGACGCGCATTATCGACCGGACCGGCATCGCGAAAAGTGAGGGTTTCGCAAAGCCGGCCGGGCTGGCGAGGCCAGGCGGTTCAGAGCGCTGCCCGCACGCCGCTATAATTGGCCTTGCCCAGGCCCCAGGCCGCTCCGTTTCCCAGGCTCCTGCTTCCATGTCCCAGCTGAACCCCAAAGTCGGCTTCGTCAGCCTTGGCTGCCCGAAGGCGCTCGTCGATTCCGAACGCATCCTCACCCAGCTACGCGTGGAGGGCTACGACATCGTGCCCAGCTACGACGCAGCCGACGTGGTGGTGGTCAATACCTGCGGCTTCATCGATTCGGCGGTGACCGAGTCGCTGGACGCCATCGGCGAGGCGATGAACGCCAACGGCAAGGTGATCGTCACCGGTTGCCTGGGCAAGCGCCCGGAGCAGATCCGCGAGGCCTACCCGCAGGTGCTGGCGGTGTCCGGCCCGCAGGACTACCAGAGCGTGATGGAGGCGGTGCACGCGGCGCTGCCGCCGCGCCACGACCCGTTCGTGGATCTGGTGCCCGACTACGGCATCAAGCTGACCCCGCGCCATTACGCATACCTGAAGATCTCCGAAGGCTGCAACCACCGTTGCAGCTTCTGCATCATTCCCTCGATGCGTGGCGATCTGGCCTCGCGTCCGGTAGACGAGGTGCTGCGCGAAGCCGAGCGGCTGGTACGCGGCGGTGTCAAGGAACTGCTGGTGGTGTCGCAGGACACGTCGGCCTATGGGGTGGATCTGAAGTACGCCGAGCGTCCCTGGCGCGACCGCATGTACCAGACCCGCATGAAGGCATTGTGCGAAGGATTGTCGGAGTTGGGCGTGTGGACGCGCCTGCATTACGTGTATCCGTATCCGCACGTGGACGACGTGATTCCGCTGATGGCCGAAGGCAAGCTGCTGCCGTACCTGGACATCCCGTTCCAGCACGCCAGCCCGCGCATCCTCAAGCTGATGAAGCGGCCCGGTGCGGTGGAAAAAACCCTCGAGCGCGTGCAGCGCTGGAAGGCGATGTGCCCGGAGATCACCGTGCGCTCCACCTTCATTGTCGGCTTCCCCGGCGAGACCGATGCCGAGTTCGAATCGCTGCTGGATTTCCTGGATCAGGCGCAGCTGGATCGCGTCGGTGCGTTTGCCTATTCGCCGGTGGACGGCGCCAGCGCCAACGCGCTGCCGGACCCGGTGCCGGAAGAAGTGAAGCAGGAGCGTCTGGCGCGTTTCATGGCCAGGCAGGCGGAAATCTCCGCCATGCGGCTGGAGGCCAAGATCGGCAGCGTGCAGCAATGCCTGGTCGACCTGGTCGAAGACGACATCGCAGTGGCCCGTTCGCGTGCGGACGCGCCGGAAATCGACGGCCTGGTGCATATCCAGAACGGCGGCGAGCTTGGGCTGAAGGTCGGCGACCTGGTCGATGTGGAAATCACCGACAGCGACGAGCACGATCTGTTCGGCGACGCATTGCCGGCCAATGCCGCAATCCAGCCAGGGCGGTCGTTGAATCTGCAGATGGTGTAACTGGGCCCCGGCTCGTACACATCGGTCCGTAGGAGCGCACTTGTGCGCGATGGGGCCTTATCGTTAACGCCTCATCGCGCACAAGTGCGCTCCTACGCCGCAGCAGATTGCCAATGGATGCCTACGGGCTGCCGTAATCCACCGACACCACCACAAAGGTGTGCTTGCCTGCCGGCAGCTGCGCTTCGAACTCGTCGTCCACGCGTTTTTTCAGCAACGCGCGCGCCAGCGGCGAATCGATGCTGATCCAGCCCAGGCCGGCATCGGTTTCGTCCGGGCCGACGATGCGATAGCGCAACATCTCACCGCTATCGGCATCCTCCAGCTCCACCTGCGCACCGAAAAACACCGCGTGCGGGTCGGTGGGCGCGGTATCCACCACGCGCAGCGCTTCCAGCCGCTTGCTGAGATAGCGCACACGCCGGTCGATCTCGCCCAGCTGCTTCTTGCGATAGGTGTACTCGGCATTTTCCGATCGATCGCCCTCGGCAGCCGCTGCGGCGAGCGCGCGTACCACCTCCGGCCGACGCACCCGCCACAGATCCTCCAGTTCGACCTTCAGACGGGTGTGACCTTCGGGCGTGATCAAGGCAGTGCTTTTTTCGGCGGGCGGGCGCCAGCGGCTCATGGACAGGCTTGGAGGGCGGGGGAGTGGGGCGCGATGCTAGCGCGCATGCTCCACTTGCGCATCTGTCGCCGCACGGCGAAGCTTTGCGCCATTCTCAAGACACGGACGTCGTCATGTTGCTCATGCCGCTGCACAAGCCCTGGTCGCGCCACAACATCCCCTGGGTGACCCTGCTGCTGGTGCTGATCAATGTCGTCGTCTATCTCGGCTATCAGCGCAGGGACGACGACCTGGTCGACAACGCCGTGCACTACTACGTCGAGTCCGGGCTGGGCACGCTGGAAGCGCAGGCCCACGCGCGCTACCTGGCGCAGACCGCTGACCCCAAGCGACGCGCTGCGCGGCAGGGCAAGCTGGACAGCGTGCCGGCGCCGCAGCGCATCGCGTACCTGGCGCATCTGACCATGCACGATGTCGCCTTCGCACAGGCCTTGCGCGAAGGCACGCTGTTCAAGGACGAAGCGCAGATGCGCCAATGGCGCGGCCTGCGTGCGCCCTACGATGCCCGCCTGTCCCAGGTGTTCACGCTGCGTCATCTGCAACGCAGCTCGGAGTGGTCGCCGGCACGCATGCTCACCGCCACCTTCCTGCATGGCGACTTCGATCATCTATTCGGCAACATGGTGTTTCTGTTGGCGCTGGGCACCTTGCTGGAAGGGGCGATCGGCAGCGGCTGGTTCCTGCTGCTGTATCTGCTGGGCGGGTTTGGGGCCAGCGCAGCCAGCCTGTGGTGGCGCTGGGGCGAGCCCGGCGGTGGCTTGGGCGCGTCCGGTGCCATCGCCGCCTTGATGGGGGCGTTCTGCGTGGTGTGGGGCCGCCGTCGTGTGCGGTTTTTCTACTGGTTTTTTGTGGTCTTCAACTACGTGCGCGGGCCGGCGATCCTGTTGCTGCCACTGTGGCTGGGCTGGGAGCTTTACAGCCTGCTGGGGAGCGATAACGGCGGTGTCGCGTTCGAGGCGCATGCCGGCGGGTTGATCAGCGGTGCGCTGCTCGGCGCGCTGCTGGTGGCCGTGCGGCAGACCCGCCCGGCCTTCATGGACGAGGACGCCGCCGCGCAGGTGGACGACCGCTGGGAGCGTGCGCAACGCCATCTGGGCCGCATGGAGAACCTCGAAGCCGAGCGGCTGCTTGCCGAGCTGGCCAGCGAGCAGCCACACAGCCAGGACGTCGCGCTGGCCCGTTACCGCGTTGCGCGCAACGCCGGGCGCACCCAGGACGTCGTGCGCCATGCGCAGACACTGTTGCACCTGCCGAGCCATCACGCGCAACAGACGCGCGTGCAGCTGGGCGTGGCAGCAGAACTGAGCAAGGACAAGATCGCCGTTGCGCTACCGGCACGCATGGCTCTGGTCGATGCGTGCCTGCGCAACGGGCTGCTGGCCGATGCCGAACGGTTATTGAAGGAGTGCGACATCGATGCGCCACGCGCCGAGCTGGCCCAGCACTGGTTTGTGCTGGCGCTGCGGCATGGCGAACTGCAGGCCGGCGAGCAGCGCACGCGGTTGCTGCAGCTGGTGCGCGATCAATTTCCGGAGCAGGGCCAGGCGGCGAAGGCCCGTTTCCTGCTTGAAAATGGTTGACGCGGCGGCGCGTTCGACCAGATTCCGGGCATCGACGGCGGGGGTTTGAAGCCGCATCAGGAGCGGCTGCAGAACCTGGCGAGCGGTCGTCGTTGCGCGTGGATGGCGCGCTCGGCATCTTAAAGCATGCCGTCGGCAGTGCCGACGGCGTCCGCCGTGCGGCTGTACAGGCGGTTTATGCAGCGCGTCAAGACGTTTCGCATACGGTTTTTCGACCGCTCGCGGCGGTGTCTGGGATGCGCTAGGCCGGTTGGATCGCAACCGCCCGTAATGCTGCATCCAGCTTCGCCCGTTGTGCGTCGTCGTCGCAGCGATCCGCGGCGTTTTGCAGGATGGCGCGGGCCTGCTCGTCGCGGCCAAATCGCTCGGCCAGCATCAGGCCAGCATCCAGCGACCAGCCCGGCAACATCGGATCGCGTGGCCAGCCCGCGATGGCGGCCAGCAGCCCATCGGTCGCAAGCTGGAACTGGCCGGCCATCTTGGCGCGCTCGGCCAGCAGGGTGGCCTGCTCCGGCGTCAACGGAGTAAATGTCGCGTCCAGATCCAGTGCCTCGCGTTGCAGCGCCAGCGCACGACGCTCCTGCTTCTCCTGCAACAAGCGGTTGATGTATTGCCGGGTATGCTCGCGCAGCTCGTCGTTGCGATGGTGCTGGCGCAGCAGGCGTTGATACAGCTCGTGCACCGCCAGGCTCACCGCGCGCGAGCGCACCGCGCCGCGCAGGGCCTGGAACGCCTCGTCGGAATGGCCGTCGCGCACGTATTGTTCGGCCTCGTCGAGCAGGCGCTGGTCCGGGTCGATGCGTTCGTGCGCAGCCCCGCCGCTGGGTACGTAGCCCAGCTCTTCGTGGTACTGGTACACCAGATACCCGAGCAGATGAAAACTGGCGAACAGGGTCCAGATCGAGGTCATCATCACCGTCGCTTCGCGCACCAGCGGCGGCAGGTACTTCAGCGCGACGAAGACCGCTGCCGTGCCGCTGCCCTGGATCACGTACAGCAGCCCGTAGGCGGCCAGATACGGCCAGCCGATCCGCAGCGCCATGTCGATCGACACCGCCGGGTTGAGCGCGCGGCGCAGGCTGCCGTCGATGGCCAGCGAGATCAGCATGCCGGGCAGCAGCAACATGGTGCCCAGGTAGGCGATGGTCAGCCCGAAGGGGCCTGCGATCCCGGCGGCGACGCCGATCACGATGCCCAATGCGATGGCCAGCAGGATCAGGCGCAGCACCGCGCTGTCGAAGCTGTCATAGCCGAGCCGGGGCGCATCGGGCTGGCCATCGGCGGTATGCCGCAGGATGTCGAAGGCGTAGGTGTAGGTCGCCATGCCCAGTACGCCCATGACCACCAGTTTGAGGATGCCCGGCAACACCAGCAAGGCGCTGCACAGGGTCAGCGCAATCAACGCATACAGCGCCGGGCCGCGCAGCGGATAGGTGGCGATCGCCGGAATGCGGGTCCAGAACGGTGGAGGCGCAGCCTGCGCGGCAGCCTTGCGTGCGCGAAAACGGTCTTCCATGACGCTCCCCAGGCGTGTGATGTGAAGGGATTGTGAGGCGATGTGCGGCCGGGTGCAATTGGGGATCGCGTTTGGCTCGCGGAGGTGCAGTCGAGTGGGGGCGGGGCGCCCGCCTGTGACCCGGCGGTTGCCCTGCGCGCAGCGATGGATAGCGTGACGCAGGCCGCTGGCGGAGGCGGGCCTGCGCAGTCGACCGTGCGAAGGCCCGCCGATGGTGCAGGCACACGCAGGGCTCGCGCCGATTGCGATGATCGTGATCATTGCAATCGGCGGGCCGTGGGCCATCATTTCCGTCAGCCGCGCATGGACTTCTGCGCAGAACCTGTGGTTCGCTACCTGTCGGCCGCCCGCCATGTGGCGATGGTGCTGCTGGCGGCATGCGCTTGCGTGCAATCGCGAAGGTGCGGCCGGTCCCCCTATTGCAAGGAATTCGCTTGAATCCATCCGTCGCCGACACCCCGCAGGTTCGCATTCGCAGCATCGATGTGCTGTCCGACAACTGGTATGTGCTGCGCAAGGTCACCTTCGACTTTCAGCGCAAGGATGGCCGCTGGCAGACCTTGTCGCGCGAGGCGTATGACCGCGGCAATGGGGCCACCATCCTGCTCTACAGCCGCGCCAGGCAGACGGTGATGCTGACCCGGCAATTCCGCCTGCCGACGCTGCTCAATGGCAACCCGGACGGCATGTTGATCGAAGCCTGCGCCGGCCTGCTCGACCAGGACGATGCGCTGACCTGCATCCGCAAGGAAACCGAAGAAGAGACCGGCTACCGCATCGACAACGTGCGCAAGGTATTCGAGGCCTTCATGAGCCCCGGCTCGGTCACCGAACGCCTGTACTTCTTCGTTGGCGAATACTTCGATGGCGACAAGGTCGGCGAGGGCGGCGGGCTCGAGGAAGATGGCGAAGAAATCGAGGTGCTGGAACTCTCGCTCGACTCCGCGCTGGCGATGATCGCCTCGGGCGAGATCGCCGATGCCAAGACCATCATGTTGCTGCAGTACGCCAAGCTGCATGGCGTGCTGGAATGACCTGCCACGTTGCTCACTGCATCTGCATTGCCGCCTTGTAGCGTAATGGCATGGCTGACGTTTAGCGGACGCGTTTCAACACTTTGTCGCGGTGTTCCGGCCAATCGCCGCTGTGGCAGTTGCTCCCATCCTGGGCGAGTTCATAGGTTGCCGGGCGGCTTCCCGACGCATGCGTTGCGTTGATCCGAAATCCGTACATATTGGGGTTGAGCGAGAGATCGGAGACATCCTTGCGCGAAAGGATCAGGCACTCGTCCCCCATCATGTCGAGCCACCACGGCCCGCGCTCGGTGAGGGTGGCTGCGCGGCCTCGGGTTTGGCGAGTGATGCACGTTGTCTTGAGCGTGTAACGATGGCTGTCTTTCTTACCCTTTGCCGCTTCTAGCCAGAGTTCTGCACGAACCGACTGACACCGCCCGTTATCCGGGTGCAGCTTGCCGACATAGTGGCCGGAGAGCAGGTGTTGCTGGCCCAATGGCCAGTCGGTGGGGGAATCGTCTTGATTTGCGCTCTTCTCAGCCTGCGCCGAGCTGGCGCCGCTGACTAACAGGGCCAACACCACGGAGCGAGCGATGGTCAGGTGCGTGTGCGCACTATGCAGGAACCCGCGCGCACGATTGCGACCTGCCGATTCCGTATGTCTGCCGTGTCCGTCCGATAAGCGCGCAGTCGGTTGGTCGGCGGCTTCAAGCGCGGCGACAGCTGCATCTCCCGGCATGTTGTGGCTCCCGTCTCTGTGTGACGCTGTACTCAGCGCTTCCCACCAAAAATACTGCCGAAGATGCCGCGCACGATCTGCTGGCCGATCTTGCTGCCGATGGTGCGCGAGGTCTGCTTGGCCATCGTTTCCAGCATGCCCTGGCGACGGCCACTGCCGAATACGGCGTCCTTGACCGCTTTTCCGAAACCGCTGTCCTGCGCGTCCTCGTCCTCGCGGGTGCGTGCAGGCGGGGCGGCGGTCTGCTCGGCCACCTGTTCGACGCGGCGTGCCAGCATTTCGGCGGCCGATTCGCGGTTGACTGCGGTGTCGTAGCGGGTGCCGACCGGGCTGGTTGCGCGCACCTGCGCGCGTTCGGGCGCGCTGATGGCGCCCATGCGGCAGCGCGGCGGCGCGATCAGGGTCTGCTGCACCGGGGCCGGCACGCCCTTGCCTTGCAGTGGCGATACCAGCGCCTCGCCGGTACCCAGGCTGGAGATGGCAGTGGCCACGTCGAGCTTGGGGTTGCCCACGAAGGTCTGCGCCGCGGTCCTGACCGCTTTCTGGTCGCGCGGGGTGTAGGCACGCAACGCATGCTGCACGCGGTTGCCGAGCTGGCCAAGGATGGTGTCGGGAATATCATCGGGAAACTGCGAGCAGAAATAGATGCCCACGCCCTTGGAGCGGATCAGCCGCACCACCTGCTCGATCCGCTGCACCAGCGCCGCCGGCGCATCGTCGAACAGCAAATGCGCCTCGTCGAACACGAACACCAGCTTGGGCTGTTCCAGGTCGCCCACTTCCGGCAAGCCCTCGAACAGCTCGGACAATAGCCACAGCAGGAACGTGGAATACAGCTTCGGTTTGAGCACCAGCTGGTTGGCCGCCAGGATGCCGATCACGCCACGGCCGTCCGGTGCAACGCGCATCAGCTCGGCAAGCTCCAACGCCGGTTCGCCGAAGAATTGCTCGCCCCCATCCTGCGACAGCCGCAGCAGGGCGCGCTGGATCGCGGCCACCGATTGCGCCGAGACCAGCCCGTAACTGGTCGACAGCTCCTTGCGTTCTTCGATCACCAGCGCCAGCAATGCGCGCAGATCGTCCAGATCCAGCAGCAACAGGCCGCGGTCGTCGGCCAGCTTGAACACGATGTCCAGCACGCCGGATTGGGTGTCGTTGAGCTCCAGGATGCGCGCAAGCAGGGTCGGGCCCATTTCGCTCACGGTGGTGCGCACCGGGTGGCCGAGCTGCCCGTACAGGTCCCAGAACACCACCGGGCTGGCGGCCGGCGCGTAATCGGCGATGCCCACATCCATGGCGCGCTGCAACACGCCGGGCGCGCCGTCCCCGGCCACGGCCAGGCCCGCCACGTCGCCTTTGACGTCGGCCAGGAACACCGGCACCCCCAGCCGCGAGAAGCCTTCGGCCAGGGTCATCAGGGTCACGGTCTTGCCGGTGCCGGTGGCGCCAGCCACCAGGCCATGACGGTTGCCGAAGCGGCCTTCGAGCACGACCGGGATATCGTCGGTGACGCCTTTGCCGAGCAGGAACGAGGCCATTGGGCAGATCCAGTGAGGAAAGACCGGATTCTAGCGGGCAAGCGTGTCGCGCAAATCTGCGGGCGACGGCTGGGGCGTGACAGTCAGCCTGTGCGACGCGCCGGCACCGGGATCCAGCACGATCGACCGCATGCGCGCAGGTGCCAGACAAACGGTTCCGCCAGTCTTCAATGCATCGGGCGGGCACCCCAAGCTAACGCGCCACTGACCTGCCGGCGGCGTTGCCTTGCCCCGGTGTCGCCCCGGCGGCTACCCTGCCTGACTTTCCGCTGCACTGTCTCCGATGCCGCTCGCTCATTTTGGTTTGCGCTCATGGCCTGTCCTGGCTGTGGTGGCGCTGATGTCTGTCGTCCCCGCCGCCCACGCCATCTCCAAGCGCGACACGGAGAAGGCCGCCGTGCTCGATGCCCGCATGGCCGCCGCCGAAAAGCGCTATCGCGATGCGCTGGTGCTGGTGAACAACTCCGACCCCAAGGGCAGCGCCGAAGGCGATGCCGCGCTGGAGGACATGGAAGACGTCATCGACGCCTGCATCAAGCAGCGCGGCTGCCTGGTCGCCAATCAGCTGGCGACCTACAAGCGCCTGCTGAAGGCACGCGCCGATGCCGAAGCGCCGGCGGCCGAAGATCCCGAAGACGACGACACGCTGCTGCAGGCCGACCCGGACCACCTGGGCCCGGCGGCGAACGGCGTGCCCGAGGCGGCGCGTGCCGCCACGCTGCTCAACGACCAGCGCCACGATTTCGACAAGATGGTGCAATACAACCCGGCAGTGCAGGCCGGCATCCGCCGCTGGCTGACCGACATGCGCCCGGCGTTGCTGACCAGCTACGAGAACTACAGCAACCTGCGCGGGGTGATGTGGCCGGAATGGCAGAAGCGCGGCCTGCCCGAGGCGCTGCTGTTCGGCATCATGGCCAAGGAATCCAACGGCAAGGTGCACGCCAGCTCGCGTGCCGGCGCGGCCGGATTGATGCAGTTCATGCCGGCCACCGGGCGTCGCTTCGGGCTGGGCCCGGACGGCACCGGCTTCGACACGCGCTTCGATGCACGCAGCGCCGCCGAAGCCAGCGCCGCCTACCTCAACGAGCGCATGGCCGGGCTCAACCGCAACATCGAACTGGCGCTGGCCGCCTACAACGGTGGCGAGGGCCGCGCCGCGCGCGTGTTCACCCAGAGCGGCGGACGTGGGTTCTGGGAGCAGGACGTGTACAACCAGTTCCCGGCCGAAACCAAGGACTACGTGCCGATGGTGATCGCGGCGGCGTGGATCTTCCTGCACCCGCGCCAGTACGGGGTGGACTTCGCCAAGCTCGACGCGCAACCGGCCACGCTGAAGCTGGCCAAGTCGACCACCATCTATGAACTGACCATCTGCCTGGGCAGCATGGGCACGCGCGACGGCTACATGCGCGCGTTGCGCAACCTCAACCCGCGCTACGAATCCGATGGCTGGATTCCGGCCGGCACCGTGATCAACGCCACCAACCGCATTGCCAGCCTGTACACGCGTTACTGCGTCAACGGCCCGCGCGCGGACCTGGCGCGCACGCTGATCACCGCCGACCTCAACAGCGCCATCGTGCGCAGCAGCAGCGCCCCCGAGTACGTGCCCAGCGTGGCGGTAGGCGATGTCAGCCCGATGGCCGGCGTGCCGACCACCGTGGCCACCGGCCAGCCGGCGGTTGCCAAGCCCAAGGCCAAGCAGGCACGCAGCTATACCATCGCCAAAGGCGACACGCTCGGCCGCGTCGCGCAGAAGTACCAGTGCGAGATCAAGGAGCTGGCCAAGGCCAACGGCCTGAAGGCGCCGTCGTATGCACTCAAGCCGGGGCAGAGCATCAAGCTGGCCGGTTGCGATCGCTGACCAGCGCGAGCAGTCCCACGCCGGTTAGGGCATCGGCCAGCCGCCGCGGCGAGCTACGCCGGCCCGTGCCCGGTAGGAGCGGACCTGGCCGCGACGAAGCCGTCCCCATAGCTGCAACGTAGGCGATAGCGCTCCGCATCGGAGGGGGGGCACCACGCGTCTGCGCACGCACGTTATCGAGAATGCCCTGTATCGAGAATGCCTTGTCGCGGTCAGGCCCGCTCCTACAACGGAGTGATTGTTGTGGGCGGGCCTGGGCATGGGGCTTGTCGGTAGCGGTCCTGGCTGCGCCGCCGCCGCCCGTTGGCGTTTCGTCGCGAACGGGTGTGCACCTGCATCGGAATGGGCCATCGAGCTGACCGGTAGGGACGCGTTGACACGTGCGGGCACCGCCGCGGCGAGCTACGCCGGCCCGCGCCCCTCGTAGGAGCGGACCTGGCCGCGACGAAGCCGTCACCATAGCTCCAACGTAGGCGATAGCGCTCCGCATCGAAGGCGGGGGGCACCACGCGTCAGCGCACGAACGCTATCGAGAATGCCCTGTCGCGGTCAGGCCCGCTCCTACAACGGCGTCGTCGTCTCCCGCCGATTGCCGCGGGGATAGGGGGCGCCGCGGCAATCGGCGCACCGCTGCGATCAGCCGACCTGGCGACGCGCGAGCGCTTGACCCAGTCGAACGGATGTCTCTGCAGCAAGTCCGCTTCCGAGCTTCGCCACACCCGGCGGCAGTAGCACGATCACGGTGGAGCCGTAGTTGAAGCGCGCCGCGCCTCATTCAAATGCTTCGCCTGGATGCTGGGCGCGCCGCTGCGCGTCAGCGCACTTGCCGACGCGCTAGCGCTTGCCCCAGTCGAACGGATGTCTCTGCAGCAAGTCCGCTTTCGAGCTTCGCCACACCTGGCGGCAGTAGCACGATCACGGTGGAGCCGTAGTTGAAGCGCGCCATCTCCGCAAACTTCTCCAGCACGATCCCCTTTCCGCGGTAATCCTTGCGCGTGATGCGGTCGCCATAGCGCGGAATCTCCACGCCGCTCCAGACCGTCTCCACGCCGGACACCAGCAGCGCGCCCACCATCACCGAGGCCATCGGGCCGAACTCGGTATCGAAGTGGCACACCAGGCGTTCGTTGCGGGCGAACAACCGTGGCACGTTACGCACCGCATCCGGACCCACGCTGAACAGGCGGCCGGGCACATGCACGGTTTCGCGCAGGGTGCCGGTCCACGGCATGTGCACGCGGTGGTAGTCCTTGGGCGACAGATACACCGTTGCGAACAGGCCGTCGTTGAACGGCAGCGCCGCTTCGGCGTCGCCGAGCAGTTCGGCGGCAGTGAACGACTGCCCCTTGGCCTGAAAAATGCGCCCGTTCTCGATCGGGCCGAGCTGGCTGATGCGGCCGTCGGCCGGCATCAGCACGGCTGACGGGTCGGCGTCGTGCACGCGTGCGCCCGGCTTCAACGCGCGGGTGAAGAAGGCATTGAAGGTGGGATACGCGCGCGGATCCGGCTCTTGCGCTTCGCTCAGGTCCACGCCGAACTTGCGCGTCACCGTGTCGATCAACCATTGCTTGGTCGCAGGCGTGTCCGAGTACGCCAACGCGCGCGCCATGGAGGACAGCAAGCGATGCGGCAGAACGTAGGTCAGGGAAGTGACGAAACTCACGGAGCGGTTACCTTGGTCAGCTGTTGGAGGTCGGCGGCAATCGCCTTGGGGTCGAGCGGCGGGCGGATCAGGCCGGTCAGGCGACCTTGCGGGTCGAGCACGGCAATGCCGGCCGAGTGATCCATGCTGTAGTCGTTGGGGTTCTGATCGAAGTTCTTGCCCGGCACCTTCTGGAACACCAAGCCCAGCGCAGTGGCAAAGCGCTCCAGTGCCGGCACGTCTGCGGTGGCCGCCAGCGTGTCCTTATGGAAGGCGTGGGCGTATTCGCCCAGCCGTGCGGGCGGGTCGCGCTGCGGGTCCACCGACACGAACAGCACGCGCGGGCGCAGCCCGTCGGGAATGCTTTCCCACTGCTTCTGCGCCACCGCCAGATCGGTCAGCGTGGTCGGGCAGACGTCCGGACAGAAGGTGAAACCCAGAAACACCAGCGTCCAATGCCCTCTCAGTTCGCCAGACACCAGCTGGGTGCCATCGGACTGGCGCAGGCTGAACTGCGGCAAGGGTCGCGGCTGCGGGTAGAAAGTGATGGTCTGGGTGGGCGGCCAGGGCGAGCGGGGCGCTCCGCCGAAGAACTTCTGGCCCAGCAACAACCCAAGACCGGCGGCCAGCGCCACCAGCAGCACGATGCCGGTATTGCGATTGAACATGGCGGTTTCCAGTGCAACGGACGCTCATGATACCGATCCGACCTCTATAATCGGGGGCCGATTCCTTTTTAGTTGTTGCCATGACTGCCGCCGCGGCCGACGAACTGCACACCATCATCGACCTGATCCGCTACGGCACCAGCCGTTTCAACGAAGCCGGTCTCACCTTCGGTCACAGCTACGACAATGCGCTGGACGAAGCCACCCAACTGGTGCTGCACAGCCTGCATCTGCCGCACGACCTGGGCCCGGCCTATGGCCAGGCGCGCCTGCTGCGCGACGAAAAAGAACGCGTGCTGGGCCTGTTCGAGTGCCGCATCACCGAGCGCGTGCCGGCGGCGTATCTGACCGGTGAAGCCTGGTTTGCCGGCCTGAGTTTCAAGAGCGATGCGCGCGCCCTGGTGCCGCGCTCGCCGATTGCCGAGTTGATCGAGGCCGGCTTCGAGCCATGGCTGGGCGGCCGCGAGGTCACCCGCGCGCTGGACCTGTGCACCGGCTCGGGCTGCATCGCCATCGCCATGGGCCACTACAACCCGCAGTGGGATGTGGATGGCGTGGACATCAGCGACGACGCGCTGGCGCTGGCCGCCGAAAACAAGGCGCGCCTGCATGCCGACAACGTCACCTTGCTCAAGTCGGATCTGTTCGCCGGGTTGGGCGGGCGTCAGTACGACCTGATCGTGACCAATCCGCCGTACGTCACCAACGACGAGACCGATGCGCTGCCGCAGGAGTATTCTTACGAGCCGGAGCTGGGCTTGCGTGCCGGCGACGATGGTCTGGACCTGGTGCTGAAGATCCTGCGCGATGCACCGCAGCACCTGAGCGAAGACGGCCTGCTGATCTGCGAGGTAGGCGAGTCCGAGCAGCACCTGATCAAGCTGCTGCCGGAAGTGGACCTGGCCTGGGTCGAGTTCAAGGTCGGGCAGATGGGCATCTTTGCGGTGGAATGCCGCGAGCTGATCGCGCACAGCGCGCGCATCGCCGAGTTGGCCGGTGCGCGCTGAAGCGCCCGCCGCGCGTCCGCAGCTGATCGATATCGTGCTGCTGGCGCCGGTGTCGCTCTTCGGTGCGGCCATTCCATTCGGCTTGCTCGACGTGGTGTTTCGCTTGTTCGACCCGATGTACGGCGGCCCGACGGCGCAGCGCTGGTTGAGCGCAGCGGCAGAAATCGGCTTCGGCTTGATGGCGTTTTTCGGCCTTGTTTCGGCCTGGATCGTGGCCGCCAGCTCGGATGCGTCGCTGCGCACGCATCAGCGGCGTACGCTGGTGGTGACAATCGGCTTGCTGTGCGGGATCAGCGCTGCGCTCTACCTGCTTGCCGACTGGATGCTCATTCGTAAAGTAGAGCTGGACGTGTTTTTCATGGTGTTCAGCGGGTTGTTTGCAATGGCGCCGATGCTGGTGGCAGTACGTCATCTGCTGCGCATGTTTCGCGCCACGCCACCCGCTGCGATGTTAAGAGGATGCCGATATGGGCAGTAATAGTTTCGGCCGCCTGTTGACGGTCACCACCTTCGGCGAGTCGCACGGGCCGGCGATCGGCTGCGTTGTCGATGGCTGCCCTCCGGGCCTGGAGTTGGCGCCGGAAGAGTTCACGCTGGACCTGCAACGCCGTGCCAGCGGCAAGAGCCGGCATACCTCGGCACGCCGCGAAGCCGACGAGATCGAAATCCTGTCCGGCGTGTACGAAGGCCGCACCACCGGCACGCCGATCGGGCTGCTGATCCGCAACACCGACCAGCGCAGCAAGGATTACAGCAACATCGCCCAGCAGTTCCGCCCCGGCCATGCGGACTACAGCTACTGGCAGAAGTACGGCATCCGCGACCCACGCGGCGGCGGGCGCTCGTCCGCGCGCGAAACCACCATGCGCGTGGCTGCGGGCGTCATCGCCAAGAAGTGGCTCAAGCAGCGCTACGGCGTGCTGGTGCGCGGTTATCTGTCGCAGCTGGGCGAGATCCGTCCGACCGGCTTCGACTGGAATGCGGTCGAAGACAACCCGTTCTTCTGGCCGCACGCCGAGCAGGTGCCGGAGCTGGAAACCTACATGGATGCGTTGCGCAAGTCCGGCGATTCGGTCGGCGCGCGCGTGGACGTGGTGGCCGGTGGCGTACCGCCCGGTTGGGGCGAGCCGATCTACGGCAAGCTCGATGCCGAGCTGGCTGCCGCGTTGATGAGCATCAATGCGGTCAAGGGCGTGGAGATCGGCGATGGCTTCGCCAGCGCCGCGCAGAAGGGCACCGAGCACCGCGACCTGATCACCCCGGAAGGCTTCCTCAGCAATCATGCCGGCGGCATCCTGGGCGGCATTTCCACCGGGCAGGCGGTCACCGCGTCGATGGTGCTCAAGCCGACCTCCAGCCTGCGCCTGCCGGGCGCGACCGTGGATGCGGACGGAACGGTGGTGGATGTGATCACCACCGGTCGGCACGACCCATGCGTGGGCATCCGCGCCACCCCGATCGCCGAGGCGATGATGGCCTTGGTGCTGATGGATCAGGCCTTGCGTCATCGCGCCCAGTGCGGCGATGTCGGCGAAGTGTCGCCGCGCATTCCCGGTCAACTCGATGTCTGAAGCAGCGCGCCCCAAGGTGTGGGTCAGCCAGCCGCTGTTCGACGACGTCGTCGCGCAGCTGAGCGCGCATTTCGCGCTGACCACTACCGAGCGCGTCACCGCGTATTCCTCGCACGAGCTGGCCGCGCACCTGGCCGGCGTCGATGGCGCACTGATCACGCTCAACGAGCGCGTGGGCGCGGCAGAAATCGCCTCGGCGCCGCAGTTGCGCGCCATCGCCAACGTTGGCGTGGGCTACAACAATCTCGATATCGACGCGCTGAGTGCTGCCGGCATCCTGGCCAGCAACACGCCCGACGTGTTGACCGAAACCACCGCCGATCTGGGCTTTGCGTTGTTGATGGCCGCCGCGCGCCGTGTCACCGAAGCCGAGCGCTGGTTGCGCGACGGCCAGTGGGGGCAGTGGTCGTTCAAGACCATGCTCGGTGCCGACATTCATGGCAGCACGCTCGGCATCCTGGGTATGGGCCGGATCGGGCAGGGTATCGCACGCCGCGGCGCGCACGGCTTCGGCATGCGCGTGCTGTACCACAACCGCAGCAGGTTGCCGGCGCAGATCGAGCAGGACCTCAACGCGCAGTATGTCGATATCGACAGCTTGCTGGCGCAGTCCGATCACCTGGTGCTGGTGCTGCCGTACAACAGGGACTCGCACCACATCATCGATGCCGCCGCGCTGGGCAAGATGCGGCCCACCGCCACGCTGGTGAACATCGCGCGCGGCGGCATCGTCGATGAGCTCGCGCTGGCCGACGCGCTGGCCAATGGGCGTCTTGCCGGCGCCGGCCTGGACGTCTACGAAGGCGAGCCTGCGGTGCGCCCGGAGCTGCTGGCGCTGCACAACGTGGTGCTTACCCCGCATATCGGCAGTGCCAGCCTGGCGACGCGCCGCGCAATGGTGCAGCTGGCGGTGGACAACCTGATTGCCGCACTCGGCCACGGCCCCGACGCCGGGCGTCCGCCGAGCGCGCTCAATGCCGATGCGATCGCAGCTGCCAAACGCGGCGGCACGATCGTGGACGCCGGCAAAACCGGCGCGACCAAACGATAGGGAACCTCCGCGGCCAGCATTGGAGGTTCCCCGAACCCACGCGCAGCGCATTTCCCTTTTCACTCTTTCGATAAAGACATCCTCATGAGCAACGAAAACCGTCGTTTCAATGTCGCGGTCGTGGGCGCCACCGGCGCTGTCGGCGAGACCATGCTGAGCATCCTCGCCGAGCGCAACTTCCCGGTCGACAACCTGTACGCGCTGGCCTCGGCGCGTTCGGCCGGTGGGCAGGTCGAGTTCAATGGCGGCAAGGTCGACGTGCTGGATCTGGCCGACTTCGACCCGACCGGCGTGGACATCGCGCTGTTCTCCGCAGGCGGCAGCGTGTCCAAGGAGTACGGCCCCAAGTTTGCCGCTGCCGGCGCGGTGGTGATCGATAATTCCTCCGCCTTCCGCTACGACGACGACGTGCCGCTGGTGGTGTCGGAAGTCAATCCCGAAGCGCTCAAGCAGCGCCCGCGCGGCATCATCGCCAACCCCAATTGCTCGACCATGCAGATGCTGGTCGCGCTGGGCCCGATCCACCGCAAGTACGGCATCGAACGTATCAACGTGGCGACCTACCAGTCGGTGTCCGGCGGCGGCCGCTCGGCGATGGAAGAACTGGGCAAGCAGACCAGCGAGTTGCTCAGCTTCCAGGAAATCGACCCGCAGCGCTTTCCGGTGCAGATCGCCTTCAACCTGATCCCGCACATCGACGACTTCCAGGACAACGGCTACACCAAGGAAGAGATGAAGCTGGTCTGGGAAACCCGCAAGATCCTGGGCGACGAGAACATCCAGGTGAACCCCACCGCGGTGCGCGTGCCGGTGTTTTACGGGCACTCCGAAGCGGTGGCCATCGAGACCCGCGACAAGATCACCGTCGAAGCCGCGCGCGCGCTGCTGGAAGCGTCACCGGGCGTGGAAGTGGTGGACGAGCGCAAGCCGGGTGGCTACCCGACGCCGGTAACGCATGCCTCGGGCAAGGACGCGGTGTTCGTCGGCCGCATCCGTGAAGACTTCTCGCACCCGCGTGGTCTCAATCTGTGGATCGTCTCCGACAACATCCGCAAGGGCGCCGCACTCAACGCCGTGCAGCTGGCCGAACTGGTCGCACAGGAAGGCTGATCAACGTCCGTGTAGGAGCGCGCTCGCGCGCGATGGCTGTCCCGGTGACGCCCCGTCGCGCACAGCTGCGCTCCTACAAGGGCTGATCGCCCGCGTTCGCGATAAGCGCAGCGCCGTGGTCACCAAGCGCCCTTCGCAGGAAGGAGTTGCGGGTGGCATGGGCTTCCCCTGCAACTGCAGGCAACGCCGTCCAGCTGACCGAACTGGTCGCACAGGAAGGCTGATCTACCTCCCGCGTAGGAGCGCGCTCGCGCGCGATGGCTGTCCCGGTGACGCCCCGTCGTCGCGCACGGGTGCGCTCCTACAAGGGCTGATCGCCCGCGTTCGCGATAAGCGCAGCGCCGTGGTCACCAAGCGCCCTTCGCAGGAAGGAGTTGCGGGTGGCATGGGCTTCCCCTGCAACTGCAGGCAACGCCGTCCAGCTGACCGAACTGGTCGCACAAGAAGGCTGATCAACGTCCGTGTAGGAGCGCGCTCGCGCGCGATGGCTGTCCCGGTGACGCCCCGTCGCGCACGGGTGCGCCTTACACGTGCCGATGGCCTGAGGCTGTCGAACTCCCTGGTGCCTGGGTCAAGAATGTGCCTGCCGTAAAGGGCGCTTGTATGTCACCGGTCTCCCTGCGAAGGCCGATCGCCTGCACTGCGTGCCTTTCCAATGAAGCGCAGCTTGGCCCGACGCGTGAAGCGCTTCCCACGATCGATCTGCACATGAGCCGATAGCGATCACGCCAGCAGCGGAGCCGGTTCCGTGTGCGCGCTACGTAACAGCTGCACTACGCGTTCTTCGCTCTCGTGTCCCGGGCTTGTGGGGCTGCCGATTCGTGGTCGACAGCTGCGCCTGTGCACCGATGTCGCGGTGCGGCATCGCAGGGGCGGCGCGCGTGCGACGCGCGAACGACTTTTTCGCTCATTCAGCGGCTATATTGCTACCCATGAAACATAGGGGCAGGGGCGCGATGCGTCCGATACAAGGGATAGGCGCGTTGCTGCTGATGGCTTGCAGCGGCGCCGCGATGGCGTTGGGCTTGGGCGATATCCGGGTGCTGTCCAAACCCGGGCAGCCGTTGGTGGCCGAGATTCCGGTCATCTCCAACGAGCCGGGCGAGCTCGACAACGCGCGCGTGGCGCTGGCATCGGCGACCACCTTTGCGCGGGTTGGGCTGGAGCGGCCGCAAGGTCTGGTCAGCAACCTGCAGTTCCAGTTCGCGCAGGACGCGCGCGGGCGTGCGGTGATCCGCGTGACCAGCAGCCAGCCGGTGGACCAGCCAGCGATCAATTTTCTGATCGAAGTGGAGTGGGGCCAGGGCCGTCTGGTGCGCGAGTATGCCGCACTGGTCGACGCGCCCAACACCGCTGCCGCAGTTGCCGAACCGGCCATCGAGGCGCCGCGTGCCGGCGCCAGCAACACGATTGCACGCGAACCAGCGGCGGCTCCGGCGGTAGAACGCGCGGCAGGTGATGCTGGCGCTGCGGCGCCGACGCGGGCCGCGGCAACCGCACCCGCCGCCACGCAGGCTGGCGATGCATTGCCGGCCGTCCGCTCGGGCCAGACCTTGTCGGAAATTGCAGCAGGCCTGGCCCGCTCCAGCGGCCATTCGCTGGATCAGACCATGCTGGCGTTGCTGCGGACCAATCCGGATGCCTTCGTCAACGGCAACATCAATCGCCTCAAGCAGGGCGCCGTGCTGCGCACGCCGCAGGAAGACGCGCTGGCGCAGGTCAACGCGGCCGAAGCGGCGGTGATGGTGCGCGAGCAGGCTGCCCAATGGCGGCAGGCGCGCTCGGCCATTCCGCAACCGGCCGATGCCGGTGCCGCTGCTGCAGCAACGCCTGCCGCACCGACTGCGTCCACCGCGGCCGGTAGCGGCGCGCGGCTCGAAATCGCCCCGGCAGTGGCGACTCAGACCAACACCGCCGGCGCCACGTCCGGCACCAGTGCCGAAGGCGAGGGCGAGATGGCGGCCAACCAACAGTTGCAACAGGCCAAGGAAGACATCGCCACCCGCGATGCGGAATTGCAGGACCTGCGCTCGCGCGTGGCCGACCTGGAAAAGCTCAAGCAGCAACAGCAAGCCTTGATCGCCATGAAGGACACCGACCTGGCAGCCGCGCAGAAGCGCCTGGCCGAGGCGCCGCAGGCTGCCCCGCAAGGCGGCGGCTTCCCGCTGTGGTTGATCGGGGCGCTGGTGTTGATCGTGGCGGCGGTGGTCGCGTGGCTGGCAGCGCGTCGTCGCAAGCCATCGCCGCTGCCGCCGTTGCCGCGCCGCCAGTTCGACTTCGCACCGCCGATCGCTGCGACGGAGGCTGCCGGGCAGCAGCACGACCCGCAGGCCACCGAGCCCAGCGAACACGAGGTGCTGCACGAAACCGAGTTCGAACACGCCAACCTGCGCGAAGACGAGCGCGTCCACGACGCGCCCACGCCGCTATCGGACATGTTGCGGCGCGAGCCGTTGCCGTCCGAGCCGGTCGTGGCAGCACCGGTGGTCAATAGCGACGAATGGCGTGCGCTGCGCGCGGCCCCGCCGGCGCCGGTTACGGAGCCCGAACTGGACGACCCGCAATCCGGGCTTGCGCAGCAATCCGAGCTGCCGTCGCAGCAGATCGAGCCGCAGCACGCGCTTGGCGAGCGCCCGGCGCCCGCCACGACGTCCTCCGTCCAGGACGGCTTCGACTTCGAGCAGGTGTTGCAGCATCCCGAAGATGTCGAGCAGGCGCCGGCCCTCCCGGTGGAGTCGCCCACGGCGGTCGGCAACAGGGAGTTCGCCTCGGCAGGGCGCGATCGCCTGGAATTGGCGGTTGCGTACATGGACCTGGGCGACAAGGACACCGCGCGCGGTCTGTTGCTGGAAGTGGCCGCCACCGGCGACGACGCCACCCGCGCCGAAGCGGCCCAATTGCTGGAACAGCTGGCGTGAGTCCGGCGATGGAGCGCATGGCGGTGCGCGAACGCCGGATCGATTATGTGGAGTTCGCGTCCATCGATCCCGATGCCAGCCGGGCCTTCTTCGAGACCGTGTTCGGCTGGCAGTTCCAGGCCTATGGCCCGGATTATCTGGCCTTCAACGATGGCCGTCTGGACGGGGGCTTTTATCGCGCCACGGTACCCGTCCCGGCAGAAGGCGGGCCGTTGGTGGTGCTGTATGCAGACGACCTGCAGCCGATGCTGGAACGCGTGCGCGCGGCAGGCGGCGAGATCGTCAAGCCGGTCTTCGGCTTTCCCGGTGGCAGCCGGTTTCATTTCCGCGAGCCCGGCGGCAGCACGCTGGCGGTGTGGTCCGAGCGCGCTGCGGCCTGAGGCCAGCGCCCGATGACGTGTTGCCGGCAGGCTCTGTCGGCATCTTCTTCGCCGGCTGTACCATGTAGCCGCAACATGCGTAGCGTGCTATCGGTGTCGCTGCTCGATTGCGCATTTGCGCTTTGCGACGTTTGATGCAGACGCTTCACCGATTCGATCAACAGGCAGGTACCGATGCGTTACGCGCTGGGCGTGGAGTACGACGGCAGCGAGTTCCAGGGCTGGCAGCAGCTGGGTGAGCACGGCGGGCCGAGCGTGCAGGCCAGCTTGCAGGCGGCATTGTCGTCGGTCGCCGACGCGCCGATCCAGGTGGTCTGCGCCGGTCGCACCGATGCCGGCGTCCATGGGCAATGCCAGGTGGTGCATTTCGACAGCGATGCGCTGCGGCAGCCGCGTGGCTGGATGCTGGGCACCACCGCGCGGCTGCCGCCGTCGATCGCGGTACGCTGGTGCGTGCCGGCCGCCGCCGATTTTCATGCGCGGTTTTCCGCACGCGCGCGCCGCTATCGCTACTGCCTGCTGAACCGGCAGATCCGCCCGGCGCTGTATCGACAAACGCTGAGCTGGGAACGTCGGCCGCTCGATGCCGAGGCCATGCACACTGCGGCGCAGGCGTTGTTGGGCGAAAACGACTTCAGCGCGTTTCGCAGCGTGCAGTGTCAGGCCCTGCATGCGCGCCGCAACCTGCAGGCCATCACCGTACAGCGCACCGGCGAGGTGGTGGAGGTGCAGGTACAAGCCAATGCATTCCTTCATCACATGGTGCGGAATATTGTGGGCTCGCTGATTTTGGTCGGTACTGGCGAGCAGCCGATCGACTGGATCGCGACGTTGCTCGCCGGGCGCGACCGCACGGTTGCCGGGCCGACAGCGCCGCCACAAGGCCTGGTGTTTATCGGGCCTCTGTATCCTGCAGAGTGGCATCTGCCTGCCGAGGTGACCCAATGAATCGATCGCTGTACCGCACCCGCATCAAGTTCTGTGGCATGACCCGCGCCGGAGACATCCGGCTGGCCGGGGAGCTGGGTGTGGACGCGGTGGGTTTCATCTTTGCGCACGGCAGTCCGCGCCGCGTGGCGCCGGCCGAGGCGCGCGCGATGCGCCAGGCCACCGCGCCGATGGTCGATGTAGTGGCCTTGTTCCGCAACAATTCCAAGGAAGAAGTGCGCGAAGTGGTGCGCACCGTGCGCCCGACGCTGCTGCAATTCCACGGCGAGGAAGACGACGCATTCTGTCGCAGCTTCAATCTGCCCTACCTCAAGGCAGTGCCGATGGGCAGCGCCGGAGTCAATGGCGAGGACGCCAACGCACGTACCTTACAGTTGGCCTATCCCAACACCGCCGGCTTCCTGTTCGACAGCCACGCGCCTGGCGCAGGCGGCGGCACCGGCAAGACCTTCGACTGGTCGCGCCTGCCCACCGGCCTGCATCGCCCGTTCCTGCTCGCCGGTGGCATCACCGCCGACAACGTGTTCGACGCGATCGTCGCCACGCTGCCGTGGGGGGTGGACGTGTCCAGCGGGGTGGAGCTTGCGCCCGGCATCAAGGACGGCCACAAGATGCGCAAATTCGTGGAAGAAGTACGCCGGGCCGACTGCCACGAGATGGCGTAGGTTGGGGATTGGGGAGTTGGGATTAGGCAGTGGCAAGAGCGGGTTTGCTGCGCTGTGATTGGTTATGGATGGCTGCGAGCGGGTCGTGCTTGTTGATCGCTTTTTGAAGGCCGGCGAGCGGCTGCATCCACGTACTCCACGTATCTGTCCATTTGCGGCACTGCGGTTCGCCCGGACGCTTGCCTCCCTGCATATCCCCTGCGCTGCCGTGCCCGCCTTGTAACGCGGGCACTTGCCTTCATAGCGGCCGCGCCCACCGTCGGGCTGGCGCGGCCGGTCCTGGTCGCGGCATGTGACACGCGTGATATCCGCTTCCAGACGGACCGTCCCTACCAATCTCGCACGATCGTGCGTGACGGCCTGTCCGCTGCGCGTGAGCGTTGTTTGGCGATGCCGGTGCGCGATGCAAGCTCAGGCGCCTCGCGTATCCGGCGTGGTTGGCGTGTACTTATCCCGGGCCAATGCATCGACCAGCCAGCCGGCAAGGCGTTCGATGCGTGGGTCCGGATTGCGCCTGGCAGCGCACAGCACCCAGCGCCCGCGTGTGGCGGCGAAGCCCCAGGGTGCCAGCAGGCGTCCGGCGGCCAGGTCCGCGGCAACCAGTGGGTAGGGGGCGATTGCGACTCCCAGGCCGGCAGCGGCAGCTTCCAGCAGGTACACCAGATGCTCGAACTCGGTCCCGAAGCGCAGCGCGTCGGGTGCGAGGCCATGTGCCTGTGCCCATTCCGGCCAGGCCTGCGGCCGTGAGCGGGTGTGCAGCAAACGCTGATCGCGCAGGGCGGCTGGGGATTTTGCGTCGATCTGAAGGGCGCTGCCCAGCTGCGGACTCAGCACCGGGCCGATCCATTCCACGCCCAGCTCATGCACCTGCCACTCGCCGGGCCACGGCGGGGTGTCCAGCAGCAAGGCCGCGTCCAGGCCGTCCAGATCCGGGCCTGGCGGTTGTTCGTTGGCCGACAGGTGCAGGCGCAGGTCGGGCAGGTCGCGCTGCAGCAGGCCAAGCCGCGGAATGACCCAGCGCGCCAGCAGGCTGCCGGAGCAGCCCAGTACCAGCGGCGCCTCGCTGGCCGGGCGGCGTAACGCGGCCCAGGTGTCGGCGATCAATGCGAAGCCTTCGCCGGTCGCATCGCGCAGGCGGGTACCGGCAGCCGTCAGTACCAGGCCGCGCCCCTGGCGCGCGAACAACGCCGCACCCAAGGCCTGCTCCAGCGAGCGGACGTGGCGGCTGATGGCGCCATGGGTGACGTGCAGTTCCTGCGCGGCGCGGCTGACGCTTTGCAGGCGTGCGGCGGCTTCGAAGGCGCGTAGCGCCGCCAGTGGTGGGAGAGCGGTACTCATGTGTGAGTCCAGATCACAGGTTGCGGCAATCTTATCGATTTATCGCGGCGCCCGGCTGCGGTAAGGTGGCGGCTTCGCGTATGACCGCATCGCTGCAGAGGATCTCCATGTCGGCCCAGCCCATCAGTGACTTTTACGCCTATCCGGATGCTGCCGGCCATTTCGGCAAATTCGGTGGCCGGTTTGTCGCCGAAACCTTGATCGGCCCGCTGCAGGAACTGTCTGCCGCCTACGATCAGGCGCGTCAGGACCCGTCGTTCATCGCCGAATACGACAAGGACCTCAAGCATTACGTCGGCCGGCCCAGCCCGATCTATCACGCCGAGCGGCTCAGCCGCGAAGTGGGCGGCGCGCAGATCCTGCTCAAGCGCGAAGATCTGAACCACACCGGCGCGCACAAGATCAACAACACCATCGGCCAGGCTCTGCTGGCCAGCCGCATGGGCAAGACCCGCATCATTGCCGAGACCGGTGCCGGCCAGCACGGCGTGGCCAGTGCCACGGTGGCGGCGCGGCTGGGCCTGGAATGCGTGGTCTACATGGGCGCCACCGATATCGAACGGCAGAAGATCAACGTCTACCGGATGCAGCTGCTGGGCGCCAAAGTGGTTCCGGTGACGTCCGGCTCGGCCACGCTCAAGGATGCGCTCAACGAAGCGATGCGCGACTGGGTCACCAATGTGCGCGACACCTTCTACATCATCGGCACGGTGGCCGGCCCGGACCCGTACCCGCGCATGGTGCGCGACTTCAACGCGATCGTGGGCCGCGAGGCGCGCGAGCAGATGCTGCAGGACTATGGCCGGCTGCCGGACGCGATCAGCGCCTGTGTCGGGGGCGGCAGCAATGCCATCGGCCTGTTCCACGCCTTCCTCAACGACCCCGGCGTCAGGATCTATGGCGCCGAAGCCGCCGGCGACGGCATCGCGACCGGCAGGCATGCCGCATCCATCGCCGCCGGCCGCCCCGGCGTGCTGCACGGCAACCGCACCTATGTGATCTGCGACGACGACGGCCAGATCACCGAAACCCATTCGATCTCCGCCGGCCTGGATTACCCCGGCGTCGGGCCCGAGCACGCGTTCCTGTCCGACAGCGGTCGCGCCGTGTATCAGGGCATCACCGATGACGAGGCAATGGCGGCGTTTCATCTGCTTGCGCACACCGAGGGCATTCTCGCGGCGCTGGAATCCAGCCACGCGGTGGCGCAGTCGATCAAGCTGGCGCGCGAGCTGCCCAGGGATGCGCTGATCCTGTGCAACCTGTCCGGGCGTGGCGACAAGGACGTGCATACCATCGCCGCACGCGAAGGCATGGTGCTGTGATCGCGGCGCAGCTGCGCACGCTGGGCTGCGGTGCGGCACTGCTGTGCATGTCTGCGCTCGCCCTGGCCGCGACGCCTGCGCCCGAGCTGGATCGCAGTGGCGCCGTGCGGGTCGGCCAGCGCTTCAGTGAGTTGCAGGCACGCGCGCGCTGGGTACCTCTGAATGTGGGGCCGTTGGGGCCGTGCGGCTATGTGGAAGCGGGGCTGCTACCCGATGCGGTGTCGATGATGGTCGAAGACGATCGCATCGTCCGGTTCGATGTCAGCGACCGAGGCGCGGTGGGCCCGTTCGGCATCCAGGTAGGCGACAGCGAAGCTGCCGCGCGGGCGCGCCTGCCGTCGGGCTTCAGCGTCCAGCCGCATAAGTACGGCCGCGACGGCGGCAACGATCTTTATCTGACTTGGCGCGACCCGCAAGGCGAGTTCGCCGTTCGCTACGAAACCGGAGAAGGCACTGTGACATCGATGTACTGGGGAAGCTGGGATGCCGTGCAGTTGGTGGAGGGTTGCGCATGAGCAGCGCGCCAGACCGTATCGCTGCGCGTTTCGACGTCCTGCGTCAAGCCGGCCGCAAGGCGCTTATCCCCTTCATTACCGCCGGCGATCCATCGCTGGAAGCCACCGTGCCGGTGATGCATGCGCTGGTGCGCGCCGGAGCGGACGTCATCGAACTCGGCGTACCGTTCTCCGACCCGATGGCCGACGGTCCCACCATCCAGCGCAGCTCCGAGCGCGCGCTGGGCCGTGGCGCCGGCCTGGCCTACGTGCTGGAAGCGGTGCACGAATTCCGCCGCGAAGACGGCGCTACCCCGGTGGTGCTGATGGGCTACCTCAACCCGATCGAAATCCACGGCACGCGGCGCTTTGCCGAAGCCGCCGTTGCCGCCGGCGTGGACGGCCTGCTGCTGGTGGACCTGCCGCCGGAAGAGGCCGACGAGACCCGCGAGATCTTTACCGAGGTCGGGCTGGCGCTGATCGCGCTGGCCTCGCCGACCACCAGCGAGCAGCGGCTGGACATGCTGTGCAGCACCGCGCAGGGCTACCTGTACTACGTCAGCTTTGCCGGCGTGACCGGCGCTTCGAACCTGCTCGATACCCATGCCGCCAGCGACCGCCTGCGCCAGCTGCGTCAACGCGCCGGCGCACCGGTGGTGGCAGGATTCGGCATCAAGGACGCTGCCAGTGCCGCTGCAATGGCGGTCGATGCCGATGGTGTCGTTGTCGGCAGCGCCCTGGTCGCAGCCCTGGCCGACGCCGAGGATGTGCGCAACGCCCGCGAACGCGCCGAAGCCTTCCTGGCCCCGCTGCGACAGGCGCTGGACCAGGCGTAAGAACACAGAGCTCCCTCCCGGCAGGGCGAGAAGGCACAGCTGGCGCGCGTGCCTGGGCGCGGCGCGGGGGGGAGGGAGGGTAGGGGGGGCAGCCACGTGCAACCATCAGACTGCGCTGCATCATCAAAGCGCTGAAGCAGCCGGCAATCACCCCCGCATCTGGCATTCCACAGAACATCCTGCCTCCGAACCCGCCGGGATCGGGCACAGACTCAGAGCGTGCATTCATGACGCCCGCTACCTTGGTATTCCCGCGGCGCGTTAGACTGTCGCCCCTCTGCGGCCCGCATCGCCGCCCTGCATGGATTGTCATACACGCATGAGTTGGCTCAGCAAATTGATGCCCTCCGGCATCCGCACCGAGAACACCCCGGCCAAGAAGCGCAGCGTTCCCGAGGGTCTGTGGGAAAAGTGCAGCAACTGCGGCAGCGCGCTGTACGGCCCGGAGCTTGAGGAGAACCTGGAGGTGTGTCCGAAGTGTGACCACCACATGGCCATCCGCGCGCGCGCGCGCCTGAACTCGCTGTTCGACCCGGAAACCGCGACCACCGAGATCGCCGCCCAGCTGGGCCCGGTCGACGTGCTCAAGTTCAAGGACCAGAAGCGCTACGGCGAACGCATCAAGGCCAGTCAGAAGGCCAGCGGCGAATACGACGCGCTGATCGCCATGCGCGGCACGCTCAAGGGCAATCCGCTGGTCGCTGCCGCCTTCGATTTCGCCTTCATGGGCGGTTCGATGGGCTCGGTGGTCGGCGAGCGCTTTGCGCGTGCGGCCGAGGTGGCGCTGGAAGTGGGCTGCCCGTTCGTGTGCTTCTCCGCCAGCGGCGGCGCGCGTATGCAGGAAGGCCTGTTCTCGCTGATGCAGATGGCCAAGACCTCCGCGGCGCTCGGTCGCCTGCGCGAAGCCGGCCTGCCGTACATCTCGGTGCTGACCCATCCTACGACCGGTGGCGTGTCTGCATCGTTTGCCATGCTGGGCGACATCAACATCGCCGAGCCGCATGCCTTGATCGGCTTCGCCGGCCCGCGCGTGATCGAGCAGACCGTGCGCGAAACCTTGCCGGAAGGCTTCCAGCGTTCGGAATTCCTGCTCGATCACGGCGCCATCGACCAGATCTGCGACCGTCGCGAAATGCGCGACCGCATTGCCGAGCTGACTGCGATGATGATGCGTCAGGCACGTCCGCAAGAGGCGGTGGCGTGAGCGGTGTCATGACCGCAGCACTGCGGATCTGCTTGCGGACGTCCGCAAGCGGCGCGCAGTCTCGCGGTTGCGGCGCGCGTTGCACGGTGCCTGCGCTGTGAGCGCTCGCAAATATTTCGGCACCGACGGCATCCGCGGCCGGGTGGGGCAGGGCGTGATTTCTGCCGACTTCGTGCTGCGGCTGGGCAATGCGCTCGGCCGCGTGCTCACCCAGGGTCGCAGCAAGCGTCCGCTGGTGTTGATCGGCAAGGACACCCGCATTTCCGGTTACATGTTCGAAGCCGCCCTGGAGGCCGGCTTGGTCGCTGCGGGCGCCGATGTGCAGATGATCGGCCCGATGCCGACCCCGGCCATCGCGTTCCTGACCAGCACCTTGCGCGCCGATGCCGGCGTGGTCATCAGCGCCTCGCACAACCCGCATTACGACAACGGCATCAAGTTCTTCTCCGCCGAAGGCGAAAAGCTCGACGACGCCACCGAAGCGGCGATCGAAGCCGCGCTGGACGAGCCGTTCCACACCGTGGAATCCGAGCGCCTGGGCAAGGCGATCCGCACCCGCGATGCGATCGGCCGTTACATCGAATTCTGCAAGGCCAGCGTGGCGCGCGGCTTCACCCTGCACGGCCTGAAAATGGTGCTCGATTGCGCGCACGGCGCCACGTATCACATCGCGCCGATGCTGTTCCGCGAGCTGGGCGCCGAGGTGGTGGTGATCGGCGCTGCACCGGATGGGCTCAACATCAACGACGGTGTCGGCTCTACCCATATCGACAATCTCGCCGCCAAGGTGCGTGAGAGTGGTGCGCATCTGGGCATCGCCTTCGATGGCGACGGCGACCGCGTGCTGATGGCCGACGACCAGGGCAACCCGGTCGATGGCGACGATCTGCTGTATCTCCTGGCGCGCTCGTGGCAGGCCAGCGGCCGGCTCACCGGCACCGTGGTCGGCACCTTGATGACCAATTACGGCCTGGAGCCGGCACTGGCCGCGCTGCGGATTCCGTTCCAGCGGGCCAAGGTGGGCGACCGCTACGTGCATCAGGCGCTGGTCGAAGGTGGCGGTACGCTGGGTGGTGAAACATCGGGCCATCTGCTGTGCCTGGACCGCGCCAGCACTGGCGACGGCATCGTCAGCGCGCTGCAGGTGCTCGAAGCGCTGGGGCGCGATGGGCACAGCCTTCGCCACGCGCTGAGCGGCCTGACCAAGGTGCCGCAGAAGACCGTGAATGTGCGTCTGGATGGTGGCGCGGCCAAGGCCGTCGTCGAAGCGCCCGGCGTTCAGCAGGCGCTGCAGCAGGCGCAAGCCGCCGTGCAGGGGCGTGGGCGTGCGTTCCTGCGTCCGTCCGGCACCGAGCCGGTGGTACGCGTGACCGTGGAGGCCGACGACGCCGGGCTGATGCAGGACACGCTCGACCGGCTTTCCGGAGCGGTGCGTGACGCGGCGTGAGTCGCTGATCATTGGCGTCTGCGTGGTCTTTGCCAAGGCCGCGACTTTCTATCTGTTGTATCGCCTGCTGATCTGATCGGCAGGCCTTCCCTCACTTCGACCAAGACATTCGTATGAGCGCCCGCATCCCGACCCTGGACATCACCCGTTTCGATACCGATCGCGACGCCTTCGTCGCCGAGCTCGGTGCGGCCTATCGCCAATGGGGCTTTGCCGGCATCCGCAATCACGGCATCGCACAGACCGATATCGATGCGGCCTACGACGTGTTCAAGGCATTTTTTGCGTTGCCCGATGAGGCCAAGCGCCGCTATCACGTGCCGGGCAGCGGCGGCGCACGGGGCTACACCGCCTT
Source organism: Xanthomonas sp. 10-10 (assembly GCF_040182365.1). Taxonomy (NCBI): domain Bacteria; kingdom Pseudomonadati; phylum Pseudomonadota; class Gammaproteobacteria; order Lysobacterales; family Lysobacteraceae; genus Xanthomonas; species Xanthomonas sp. 10-10. Next base: position 3,179,322 of record NZ_CP144460.1, on the reverse strand, counting down.
TGGCGTGGAAACCGCCAAGGACTCCAAGCACTTCGATCTGAAGGAGTTCTGGCACATCGGTCGCGAGATTCCGGACGATTCGCCCTACCGCGACGTGATGGCGCCGAACCTGTGGCCGGAAGAAGTGCCCGGATTCCGCGAGCGCGGCTACCAGTTGTATCAGCAGCTCGACCAGCTGGGCTCGCGCGTGCTCTCGGCGTTGGCGCTGCACATCGGCCTGCCGCAGGACTATTTCGTCGACAAGACCAATAACGGCAATTCGATCCTGCGCCCGATTCATTACCCGCCGATCACCAGCGACGACATTCCCAATGTGCGCGCCGGTGCGCATGGCGACATCAACTTCATCACCTTGCTGGTCGGTGCCAGCGCTGCCGGTCTGGAAGTGCGTTCCAACGACGGCGAGTGGGTGCCGTTCACCGCCGACGCCGACACCATCGTGGTCAATATCGGCGACATGCTGCAGCGGCTGACCAACCACGTGTATCCGTCCACGATCCATCGCGTGGTCAATCCCCCGGGCGAAGCGGCGCGCAAGCCGCGCTATTCGGTGCCGTTCTTCCTGCACCCCAATCCGGATTTCCTGATCGACGTGCTGCCCTCGTGCATCAGCGCCGACAACCCCAGCCGCTATCCCGAGCCGATCACCGCGCATGGATTCTTGGAAGAGCGCCTGCGCGAGATCAAGCTCAAGTAACTCCGATGTCGTGAGCGTTGGCGATCGGGTTACTCATCGCCCAACGCGCCATGCGCGCATGTTGCCCATGCCGCGCATGGCCGCGTCCGCAACATGCGCCATGACTGAGCCCACAGTTCTGTTCATAAAATTCCTCTCGTGTCTGGTTAAAGCTTGCGTTCACCGGCGCCGATAACACAGGCTGATCGCTAGCGTGACGTCGGATCACCTGGCGCCCGCTACCGATTGCACGACGTAGGGGGCGCGCATGCGGATGCGGTGGTTACAACAACTAGGTGCGGTGTCGTTGCTGGCGCTGAGTGGCGCAGTGGCACCTGCCGCAGCGACGCCGGTCAGCGTCACCGTGACCGATGCCAACGGAGTCCTGGTCGATGCGGTAGTCAGTCTGGAACTGCCGCACCCCGCCGCAGCCAGCGCGGGCAAGATGCTGGAGATGGATCAGGTCAACTCGCAGTTCGTGCCCGCGGTCCTGGTGGTGCGCACCGGGACCTCGGTGCGGTTCCCGAACAACGATCAGATCCGCCATCAGGTGTATTCGTTCTCGCCTGCCAAACGCTTTGAATTGCCGCTGTTTCAGGGCACCACCGCCGCGCCGGTGCGGTTCGATCAGGCCGGTCTGGTTACGGTGGGCTGCAATATCCACGACTGGATGCTGGGCTATATCGTGGTGCTGGAAACGCCGTACTTCGGCAAGACCGGCAGCGATGGTCGCGTGCAGCTCGATGCCCCGGCAGGAACGTACACGCTGCGCGTCTGGCATCCACGCATCAAGGGCGCTGCAGTGGGCGAGCCGCTGGTGATTGCGCGCGATGCCGTGCAACGCAAGCTCACCTTGCAGACCACCGGCGCCGCCCCGGTCGTCGCGTCGCCGGACGAGCGCGTGCGCGCGCTGCAGGACAAGTTCCGCCGCGCCGATCCCAAGAAGCCGCACCCATGAGGGCGATGCGCCTGCATACGCGCATCGCGGCCTTGCTGGTGCTGGTCGTGCTGGCCACGCAGGCGTTGACCTTCATCGCCGTGCAGCTGGCGACCGAGCGCAGCGTCAAGGCGCAACTGGGCGAAGAACTGCAGATCGGCGAGCGCGTCTGGCAGCGCATCAATCTGCGCCGCGATGAGCAACTGCTGCAGTCGGCGTCGGTGCTGGCAGACGACTTCGGTTTTCGTGCCGCAGTGGCCAGCGGCGATGTGCCCACCATGCAATCGGCGCTGCGCAACCATGCCGCGCGCATGTCTGCGCAGACCGCCTTGCTGCTCTCGCCAGATGGCCAATTCCTGACCGGACTGGCCGACCTTCCGCAAGCCGAACAACTGCGTGCGGTGCAGGCGTTGTTGCAACAGGCGCAGCGCGATGGGCGCGCGGTCGGGGTGGTTGCCCTGGATCAACACATCGTGCGCCTGGCCGTGGTGCAGGTGCTGGCGCCCAGCCGCGTTGGCTGGATCGCGATCGGTAACGAATCCGGCGACGGCCTGGCACAGGATTTCCGCAGCACGACGGGATTGGATGCCACGTTTTTTGCCGATGGGCCGCCGGTGCGCGTGCTGGCATCCACCCTGGAGCCGGCACTGCGTGGCGAGTTCGCGCAGCAGTTGCCGGCTGCCGAGCACACGCCGGGGGCGGCGATTCCGCTCAACCTCGGGCAGTCGCGCTACCTAGTCAAACTGCAGGCGATCCAGGGCGACAGTCATGTGCGGGTTGCGTTGCAGGCATCGCTGGATCGCGCGGTGGCACCGTATCGCATTCTCAAATTGCGCATCCTGCTGCTGGCCGGTCTGGCGACTGCTGCTGCGCTGGCGGTGGCGATCTTTCTGGCGCGCGGCGTCAGCAAGCCGGTCGCGCAACTGGTGCAGGCGGCGCGCCGCATCCAGCGCGGCGATTATCAGACGGCGGTGGACGTCCCGCCCGGTCGCGAGCTCGCCGAGCTGGCCGACAGCTTCGGACGCATGCAGCATCAGATCGCCAGCCGCGAGCAGCACATCCTGCATCAGGCGCGGCACGACGCATTGACCGGGCTGCCCAATCGGGTCTGGTTGCTGGAACGGCTGAAGGAAGTGACCGAGCAGACAGTCGCCTCCGGCGGGGCTGCGGCGGTACTGATCCTGGATCTGGACCGCTTCAAGGAACTCAACGACAGCCTCGGTCATGATTTCGCCGACCAGGTGCTGGTCGAGGCCGGTCGCAGGCTCGCCGAGGTGGTGCAGGAGCCGAACCTGGTCGGGCGGCTGGGCAGCGATGAGTTCATGGTGATCGTGGCGCACGCCGATGCGACCACCGTGCAGCAGGACGCACAACGCCTGCTGCTGCAACTGCGCCGTCCATTGGTGCTGCCGCAGGCACGCATCCAGCTCGAAGCCAGTATCGGGATCGCCCTGATTCCCGAGCATGGTGCCGACCCGGACACCTTGTTGCGCCGTGCCGACATCGCGCGCCGGCAGATGGACGATGTCTCCACCATCGGCGCCAGCGTCTACCGCATGGGCCAGGACGAACAGCATCTGCGGCGGCTGCGTCTCACCGGCGATCTGCGTCAGGCCATCGGCGGCAACGAATTGACCCTGCGCTTCCAGCCCAAGATCTGCCTGCGCAGCGATCGCGTCGAACAGGTCGAAGTGCTAGTGCGTTGGCATCACCCGACACTGGGCCCGATCGGTCCGGACGAATTCATTCCGCTGGCCGAGCATTCCGGCGTCATCCATCCATTGACCCGTTTCGTGCTGGACGAAGCGCTGCGCTGCCAGGCGCGCTGGCGCACACAAGGGCTGGAGCTGGGCATGGCGATCAACCTGTCGGCGCTGGATCTTGCCGATCCGGGGCTGCCCGATTACGTGCGGGCACGGTTGGAACTGCATGCGGTACCTGCGCAGTCGGTCACGCTGGAATTGACCGAAAGTGCGTTGATGCGCGATGTCGAATCCGCGCTGCACATGCTGCATCAACTGCGCAACGTCGGCGTGCGCCTGTCCATCGACGACTTCGGTACCGGCTATTCCTCGTTGGCCCAACTCAAGCGCATGCCGGTGAACGAATTGAAGATCGATAAGAGCTTCGTCATGCAGCTGGCCGAAGGCACCGACGATGCCTTCATCGTGCGCAGCACCATCGATCTGGGTCACAACCTGGGCCTGAGCGTGATCGCCGAGGGCGTCGAAAACGACACCGCGCTCGATCTGTTGCGCGGCTACGGCTGCGACATGGTGCAGGGCTATCTCTACGCACCGCCGCTGGAGCAGGCCCCCTTCGTTGCGTGGTGCATGCGTCAGCTCGGAATGACCTCGCCCGCGCAGACAGGAGCGCAAGGATGAAGCATCGTCTGCGTGCTCCTCTGGCTTTTGCGGTGTGCAGTTTCGTACTGATGCCAGCGCTTGCGGTTGCCGGCGACGGCCGACTGCTCGCTACCGGCGGCGTGTCGATGATCGAAGGCAGCAGCGGTGGCGGTATCGTGCCGTGGGCCACGTTGTCCGGGTATGGCACGCGCGACGAACTCGGCACCGTGCTGTTCGCCACGCATGTGGACAGCGGCGATTACCGGCTCGACGTGCAAGGCGCCGCGCTGACAGTCGGCAACCGGCTGGAACTGTCGCTCGCGCGTCAGCGCCTGGACCTGGGTACCTTGCAGGATCGCCTTGCGTTGCCATGGAGCGCGCTCGGCCAGGATGTCTTCGGCGCCAAGCTGCGCGTATCTGGCGATCTGGTCTATGGGCGCGCCCCGCAAGTCAGCGTCGGCGTGCAGTACAAACGGTTGCGCGATGGCACGCTGCCGCTGGCGATCGGTGCGCGCGACGACCACGGCACAGATGTCTTTGTCAGCGCCAGCAGACTGTTGCTGCAAGGCGCCGGTGGCTATCAATTGCTGCTCAACGGCACATTGCGCGCAACCCGTGCCAATCAGACCGGCTTGCTCGGCTTTGGCGGCGACCGTCGCAACAGCTACCGGCTGGTCGCCGAGGCCAGCGCTGCGGTCGTGCTGTCGCCATCGTGGGCGGTCGGTGTGGAATATCGCGACAAGCCGGACAATCTGGGCTTTGCGCGCGAACAGGCCTGGGCCGACGGTTTTGTCGCCTGGTTCCCCAACAAGCACGTGTCGCTGACCGCCGCCTGGGCCGATCTTGGCGATATCGCCACGCTGACCGACCAGCGCGGCCCGTATCTTTCCTTGCAGGTAGCGTTCTGATGAATCGATGGCTGCGTTGGTCCCTGCTGTGCGCGCTGAGCTTGAGTGCCTGCGCCACCACGCAGCCGCGGACGCTCTATGACGAACTCGGTGGGCAGTCCGGCATCGAGGCGCTGGTGGAAACCATGTTGTCGCGCATCGCCGACGATCAACGCATCGTCGACAAGTTCGCACGGGTCAACATCGTCATGCTCAACGCACGCCTGGTGCAGAAGTTCTGCCACGTCGCCGACGGCCCGTGCCCGGACACGGCCAAATCGATGCAGCAGGCGCATGCGCATCTGGCCATCCGCGAGGGCGACTTCAACGCCCTGGTCGAAGATCTCAACTGGGCAATGGACCAGCAAAAGATCCCGCGCCGCACCCAGAACCGTCTGTTGGCGCGGCTGGCCGCCATGCACGGCGAGATCGTCAATCACTGAGTCGTACAGCTGCATGCCATCGACAGCGACCGTGCAGGAAGTGCGTCGTGAGGCAACGGCCAACCGGCAGCGTTTCAGTCCAGCGGTCTCACCCGATGCGAGCCGCGCGCCATCAGTCGCAGCGCAACCGAATGCGGAAGCAGGCGCAGGCCGGCATTGACCAGTCGATAGCGCCAGCCCGGCACCGCCAGCACCTGGCCGCGCTCCAATGCGGCAATGCCGTACTCGGCAACTGCATCGGCCTGCAGCCAGGCCCAGCCGGGCAGGGTGGACATCGCTGCGCGGGTGCCGGTGACATCGTGGAACTCCGACCACGCAAAGCCAGGACACAGCGCGCACACCTTGACCGCGCAGTCGGCGTTTTCCAGCGCCAGCGACTCGCTGAAGCGCAGCATGAAGCTCTTGCTCGCCGCATACAGTGTCTGGCCGTCGGCACTTGGCGTGAGTGCGGCAAACGAGGCGACGTTGAGAATGCGGCCCTGGCCGCTGGCACGGATCATCGGCAGCAAGCGCCAGGTCAGCTCGCATACCGCGCTGATCATCACCTGCAGGAAGCGTGCATGCGTGGCCCAGTCGTTGTGCAGATAGCGCCCCGGCACGCCGTAGCCAGCGTTGTTGACCAGCGTGCCCACCGTCCAGCCATTGCGCTGGATCTGCGTCACCAGCGCCTGGACCGCCGCAGGCTCGGCCAGGTCGGCCGGCAGCACTTCCACCCGCACCTGCGCGCCCAGTTCGGCGGCCAGCGCCTGCAGTCGATCTACCCGGCGCGCGGTCAGGATCAACGGCACCCCCCGCCTGGCGTACGCCCGCGCAATCTCGCGGCCGATGCCGCTGGAAGCGCCGGTGACCAGCGCGAAGACAGGCGAAACGGACATGGCAGGTTCCTGGTGGGGGAGGGATGGGACATGCGGCAGACAGAAGTGTGCCGGTTGCCGACAGGGCATGGGCTATTCTGTCGCCTGTCTTCAACTCAGGAACCTGCGCCTGATGCGTCGAAAGATCGTTGCCGGAAACTGGAAGCTGCATGGCAGCCGCGCCTTCGCCACCGAACTGGTGGACCGGATCGCCGCGCACATGCCCCTGGAGGGTGTCGATGTCGTCATCCTGCCGCCACTGCCTTACCTCGGCGACCTGATCGAGGATTTCGAGGCCCATCACCTGTCCTTTGGAGCCCAGGACGTCAGTAGCAACGAGAAGGGCGCCTACACCGGCGAGGTCTCGGCAACGATGTTGGTGGATGTCGGCGCCGAATACGGCCTGGTCGGCCACTCCGAGCGTCGTCAGTATCACCAGGAAAGCAGCGAGCTGGTGGCGCGCAAGTTTGCCGCCGCCATCCATGCCGGGTTGATCCCGGTGCTCTGCGTGGGCGAATCGCTGGAGCAGCGTGAAGCCGGTCAGACTGAGGCAATCCTACGTGCCCAGCTCGAGCCGGTGATTGCCCTGGTCGGTAGCGAAGGCTTCGAACGGGCCGTGCTCGCGTACGAGCCGATCTGGGCGATCGGCACCGGGCGGACCGCCAGTCCGGCCCAGGCCCAGGCCGTGCACGCCTTCCTGCGTGGCGAAGTCGCGAAGGCGGATGCTAGAATCGCCGACTCTCTGCCCATCCTGTACGGAGGCAGTGTCAAGCCCGACAACGCCAGCGAGCTGTTCGCACAGCCCGATGTCGACGGCGGGCTTGTCGGAGGCGCCTCCTTGGTGGCCGAAGATTTCCTGGCCATTGCGCGTGCGGCGGCCGCTTGTTAACCCATTAAGTTTTGTCCGGGGACGGATTTCGAAATGCTGATGTTGATCCTCAATGTGGTCTACGTGCTGGTCGCGCTGGCGATGATTGCGCTGATCCTGATGCAGCGTGGCGCGGGTGCGGCGGCCGGTTCCGGCTTCGGTGCGGGCGCGTCGGGCACGGTGTTCGGTTCGCAGGGTGCGTCGAACTTCCTGTCCAAGTCGACCAAGTGGCTGGCCGTGGTGTTCTTCAGCATCAGCCTGTTCATGGCCTGGTACGCCACCCACGGTGCCCGTCCGACCGACCAGAACCTGGGTGTGATGTCGCAGTCCGCCACTCCGGCCCCGGCCGCAGCCGGTGAGTTGGCTAAGCCGTTGCCGCAGGCGCCTGCCGCTGGTGCGGTACCGACCGCTCCGTCGCAGCCTGCTCCTGCAGTTGCGCCGGCTGCTGCACCGGCGCAGTCCGCGCCTGCGCCGTCGGCGCCCGCCGCCAGCGAAGAAAACGCTTCAGAACCAGCACAAAAACGCTGAAGCCGGTTACAATACGCTGCGCACTGGGATGCCCAGCGGCGCAACGTATGCCCAGGTGGCGGAATTGGTAGACGCACTACCTTGAGGTGGTAGCGACTTAGGTCGTAGGGGTTCGAGTCCCCTCTTGGGCACCATTGTTTGGCTGCAGTTCCTGCGCATCGCGACGTGTCGCGCGCAGGGTCTGCCTATACCCCATGCCGGCACGCGGCGCGTGCGGGCAGAGGCAAGAGAGAATCGCTGTGCTGGCCGAATATTTGCCGAGTCTGCTGTTTCTGATCGTCGCCACCGGCATCGGCATCGTGCTGATGTTGATTGGTCGGTTCCTCGCTCCGCGCAGCCCGGACGCGCGCAAGCTTTCTCCGTACGAGTGTGGCTTCGAGGCCTTCGAAGACGCGCGCATGAAGTTCGATGTGCGCTACTACCTCATCGCGATCCAGTTCATCGTGTTCGACCTGGAAATCATCTTCATCGTGCCGTGGACGCAGGTGTTCATGGAGATCGGCGCACGTTCGCTGGTCACCATGGGCCTGTTCGTCGGCATGTTGTTCCTCGGCTTTATCTACGTGTGGAAGAAGGGAGCGCTGGAATGGGAGTGATTCAGACCCTGGATCGTCTGATGACCAACCCGATGCCGGAAGGCCGGGTGGAAGACATCCTGCGCCCGGACGGCGAAAACCCGCTGCTCGAAAAGGGCTATGTGACCACCAGCGTCGACGCACTGCTGAACTGGGCGCGTACCGGCTCGATGTGGCCGATGACCTTCGGTCTGGCCTGCTGCGCGGTCGAAATGATGCATGCGGGCGCGTCGCGCCTGGACCTGGACCGTTACGGCGTGGTGTTCCGCCCGTCGCCGCGCCAGTCCGACGTGATGATCGTGGCCGGCACCCTGGTCAACAAGATGGCCCCGGCGCTGCGCAAGGTCTACGACCAGATGCCGGACCCGAAGTGGGTCATTTCGATGGGCAGCTGCGCCAACGGCGGCGGCTATTACCATTATTCGTATTCGGTGGTGCGCGGTTGCGACCGCATCGTGCCGGTGGACATCTATGTCCCGGGCTGCCCGCCGACCGCCGAGGCCCTGGTCTACGGCATCTTGCAGCTGCAGAAGAAGATCTGGCGTACCCAGACCATCGCGCGCTGACACCCGTCTTCTCCTAACGAGAGCAGCCAAGCCCCCATGGCAGAGCAAGCATCTTCCTTCACTGACCGACTTGCGGCACGTTTCGCCGGTGCGCAGATCGCCGTGGCCTTGCCGCGCGGCGAAGTGACGCTGGAAGTCGCTGCGGCAGATTGGCACGCCACCTGTCTGGCGCTACGCGACGAGCTCGGTTTCGAGCAGCTCAGCGATCTGTGCGGCGTCGATTACCTGGGCTATGGCAGCGACGAGTGGGATACCGCCGACGTGTCGTCGCAGGGCTTCAGTCGCGGCGTCGAAGGCAAGGCCGTCGGTCGCTTCGGTTGGGGAGAGTTTCCCAGCCAGGAAAGCTCCACCGGCGCCCATCCGCAGCACATGCCCAAGCAGCGCTTTGCGGTGGTCGCCCAGCTGATTTCCTATCAGCACAACCAGCGTCTGCGGGTGCGTTGCTATGCACCGGACGAGCAGGTGCCGGTGGTGGCGTCGGTGACCGATATCTGGCCGGGCGTGAACTGGTTCGAGCGCGAAGCATTCGACCTGTTCGGCATCGTGTTCGACGGCCACCCGGACCTGCGCCGCATCCTGACCGACTACGGATTCGTCGGCCACCCGTTCCGCAAGGATTTCCCGCTGATCGGCAACGTCGAAGTGCGTTACGACGAAGAGCGCAAGCGTGTTGTGTACGAGCCGGTGACCTCGGTCGAACCGCGCGTTGGTGTGCCGCGTGTGATTCGCGACGATGCCCGTTATGAGACTGCCGCTGGTGAAGTGGGCAAGTCGGAGACTGCCAAGTGAGTGAGTTCCGCCAGGCAACCGATGCCTTCGCGAGCAATCCTGTCGAAAGCAAGCAGGAAATCCGCAATTACACGATGAATTTCGGCCCGCAGCACCCTGCGGCGCACGGCGTGTTGCGCCTGATCCTGGAAATGGATGGCGAGACCGTGGTACGTGCCGATCCGCATATCGGCCTGCTGCACCGTGGCACCGAGAAGCTGGCCGAGTCCAAGCCGTTCAACCAGTCGGTTCCGTACATGGACCGTCTGGATTACGTGTCGATGATGTGCAACGAGCACGCTTACGTGCGCGCGATCGAGTCCCTGATGGGCATCGAGGCGCCCGAGCGTGCGCAGTACATCCGCACCATGTTCGACGAGATCACCCGCATCAAGAACCACCTGATGTGGGTGGGTTCCAACGCACTCGATCTGGGCGCGATGGCGGTGATGCTGTACGCGTTCCGCGAGCGCGAAGAATTGATGGACGTCTACGAGGCGGTCAGCGGCGCGCGCATGCACGCGGCCTACTACCGTCCCGGTGGCGTGTATCGCGATCTGCCCGATCGCATGCCGCAGTACAAGGAATCCCGCTGGCACAAGGGTGGGGCGCTGAAGAAGCGCAACGCCGGTCGCGAGGGCACGCTGCTGGACTTCCTGGAGGAGTTCACCAACACCTTCCCGGCGCGCGTGGACGAGTACGAAACGCTGCTGACCGATAACCGTATCTGGAAGCAGCGCACCGTCGACGTGGGCATCATCAGCCCGGATCTGGCGCGCGCCTGGGGCATGACCGGCCCGATGCTGCGTGGCTCGGGCATCGAATGGGATCTGCGCAAGAAGCAGCCGTATGCCAAGTACGACGCGGTGGAGTTCGATATCCCGGTCGGCACCAACGGCGACTGTTACGACCGCTACCTGGTCCGCGTGGCCGAGATGCGCGAGTCCAACCGCATCATCAAGCAGTGCGTGAAATGGCTGAAGGCCAATCCCGGCCCGGTCATGGTCACCAATTTCAAGGTCGCTCCGCCAAGCCGCGAAGGCATGAAGGACGACATGGAAGCGCTGATCCATCACTTCAAGCTGTTCAGCGAAGGCTATTGCGTGCCGGCCGGCGAAACCTACAGCGCGGTCGAAGCGCCCAAGGGCGAGTTCGGCTGCTACCTGATGTCCGATGGCGCCAACAAGCCGTTCCGCGTGCATCTGCGCGCGCCGGGCTTTGCGCATCTGTCGTCGATGGACGCGGTGGTGCGTGGCTATTTGCTGGCCGACGTCGTGGCGATGATCGGTACTTACGATTTGGTTTTCGGTGAGGTTGACCGATGAAGGCGACGGGTAATTTCGAAGCGGCGCGCGACGTCGATCCGCAGGTGGTGCTGAGCGACAAGACGCGCGCGCACATCGATCATTGGCTGGCCAAGTTTCCGCCCGACCGCAAGCGTTCGGCGGTGCTGCAGGGCCTGCATGCTGCGCAGGAGCAGAACCAGGGCTGGCTGACCGATGAGCTGATCGTCGGCGTGGCCAAGTATCTGGAACTGCCGCCGGTGTGGGCCTACGAGGTCGCCAGTTTCTACTCGATGTTCGAGACCGAAAAGGTCGGCCGCCATAACGTGGCGTTCTGCACCAATATCAGCTGCTGGCTCAACGGCGCCGAAGATCTGCTGGCGCACGCCGAGAAGAAGCTGGGTTGCAAGCTGGGGCAGTCGACGGCCGATGGCCGCGTCTACCTCAAGCGCGAAGAAGAGTGCCTGGCGGCCTGCTCGGCAGCGCCGATGATGGTCATCAACGGCCACTACCACGAGCACCTGACGAAAGAGAAGGTCGACGCGCTGCTGGACGGGCTGGAATAAGACATGGCACATCATCACGCACCTACAGGTCCGGTCGGTCCGGCGCCGTTGCCGCATCAGGTCGTCTACACGACCCTGCACTACGACACGCCGTGGTCCTACGAGAGCTACCTCAAGACCGGTGGCTACGCCGCGTTGCGCAAGATCCTCGAAGAGAAGATCGCGCCGGCCGATGTCATCGAGATGGTCAAGGCATCGAACCTGCGCGGCCGCGGTGGCGCAGGCTTCCCGACCGGTCTGAAGTGGTCGTTCATGCCCAAGGGCAACATGCAGAAGTACATCCTGTGCAATTCGGACGAATCCGAGCCGGGAACCTGCAAGGACCGCGACATCCTGCGTTACAACCCGCATTCGGTGGTGGAGGGCATGGCGATCGCCTGCTACGCCACCGGCTCGACCGTGGGCTACAACTACCTGCGCGGCGAGTTCCACCATGAGCCGTTCGAGAACTTCGAGCTGGCGCTGGCCGATGCGTATGCCAACGGCTGGCTGGGCAAGAACATCCTCGGCAGCGGCGTGGATATCGATATCTACGGTGCGCTGGGTGCCGGCGCCTACATCTGCGGCGAAGAAACCGCATTGATGGAATCGCTGGAAGGCAAGAAGGGTCAGCCGCGCTACAAGCCGCCGTTCCCGGCCAACTTCGGCCTGTACGGCAAGCCGACCACCATCAACAACACCGAGACCTATGCGTCGGTGCCGGCGATCATTCGCAACGGCCCGGAGTGGTTTCTTGGGCTGAGCAAGACCAAGAACGGCGGCCCGAAGATCTTCTCGGTGTCCGGTTGCGTGCAGAAGGGCGGCAACTTCGAAGTGCCGCTCGGCACCACCTTCGACGAGCTGCTGGAAATGGCCGGCGGCCTGCGTCCGGGCCGCGAGCTCAAGGGCGTTGTACCTGGCGGTGTGTCGATGCCGGTGCTGAAGGCCGACCAGGTGGCCGGCCTGCAGATGGATTACGACACCTTGCGTGCGCTGGGCACCGGCCTGGGTTCCGGCGCGATCGTGGTGCTGGACGACAGCGTCTGCTGCGTACGCTTTGCCTGCCGCATCTCGCAGTTCTTCCACAAGGAATCCTGCGGCCAGTGCACCCCGTGCCGCGAAGGCACCGGCTGGATGCACCGCGTGCTGGAGCGCATCGTCGCCGGCAAGGCCACGATGGAAGACCTGCACCAGCTGCGTACCGTTGCCGGCCAGATCGAAGGGCACACCATCTGCGCGTTCGGTGAAGCGGCGGCGTGGCCGATCCAAGGCTTCCTGCGCCAGTTCTGGGACGAATTCGAGTACTACATCGTCAACGGTCGCTCGATCGTCGACACGCAAGTCGGAGTGGCTGCATGAGCGCCCAACCAGTCAACCCGAACGTACCTCCGGATCATGTCACCGTCGAAATCGACGGGCAGTCCCTGGTGGTGCCGAAGGGCTCGATGATCATCCAGGCCGCCGACAAGGCCGGCATCCCGATCCCGCGCTTCTGCTACCACGAGAAGCTGCCGATCGCGGCCAACTGCCGCATGTGCCTGGTGGACGTCGAAAAATCCCCGAAGCCGTCGCCGGCCTGCGCCACCCCGGTGATGGACGGCATGAAGGTCACCACGCGTAGCGAAAAGGCGCTGAAGTACCAGCGCAGCGTGATGGAATTTTTGCTGATCAATCACCCGCTGGACTGCCCGATCTGCGATCAGGGCGGCGAGTGCGAGTTGCAGGACGTCTCGCTCGGCTACGGCCGTTCGGTCAGCCGCTTTAACGAGCGCAAGCGCGTGGTGCCGGACGAGGACATCGGTCCCCTGGTCGCCACCGAAATGACCCGCTGCATCCAGTGCACCCGTTGCGTGCGCTTCACTGCAGACATCGCCGGCACCTACGAGTTGGGTGGCATGTATCGCGGTGAAAACCTGCAGATCGGCACCTACGACGGCAAGCCGCTGACCACCGAAATCTCCGGCAACGTCATCGACGTGTGCCCGGTCGGCGCGCTGACCAACAAGGTGTTCCAGTTCCGTGCCCGCCCGTGGGAGCTGATGGCGCGCGAGTCGCTGGGCTACCACGACGCGATGGGCTCGAACCTGTTCCTGCACGTGCGTCGCGGCGAAGTGCTGCGCACCGTGCCGCGCGAGAACGAGGCGGTCAACGAGTGCTGGCTGTCCGATCGCGACCGTTACTCGCATCAGGGTCTGTACTCCGAAGACCGTGCGGTCAAGCCGTTGAAGAAGATCAACGGCGAGTGGACCGAAATGAGCTGGACCGAAGGTCTGGCCGCTGCGACCCAGATCCTGCGCGACAACGCTGGCGATCAGCTTGGCGTACTGGTGCATCCGTCCACCTCCAACGAGGAAGGCGCGCTGCTCGCACGTCTGGCCGAAGGCTTGAACAGCGGCAATCTGGATCACCGTCTGCTCAATCGCGATTTCTCCGACGCTGCGGTGGCCGAAACGTTTGCAACGCCGCTGGCCGAGATCGAACAGGCCGATGTGGTGGTGCTGTTCGGTACCAACGTGCGTCACGAGCTGCCATTGCTGCATGCGCGTCTGCGCAAGGCGCACATTCAGAACCGCACGCAGATCCATTCGGTCAATCCGGTCGATTTCGATTTCGCATTTACCCAGGCCAGCCGCACCGTCGTCGCGCCGTCGAAACTGGCTGCTGCACTCGACGATGCCGCGCTGCGCGATGTGGTCAAGGGCGCGACGCGCGCCGTAATCGTGGTTGGCGCACTGGCTGAAAATCATCCGCAGGCTGCGGCGCTGCGTGCTGCCGCACGCGACTTCGCTGCCGCAACGGGCGCCTCGCTGTGCCGTATCCCGCAGGGTGCGAACGCGGTGGGTCTGGTGTCGCAAGGCGTGCTGCCGACCGCACGCAATGTGGCCGGCATGCTGGCGCAGCCGCGTCAGGCCTACGTGTTGTACGGCATCGAGCCGGGTCTGGATTTTGCCGATGCCGCCGCTGCACGCAGCGCGCTCGCCGGCGCCAAGGTCATTGCATTCAGCCAGTTCGCCTGCGCTTCGACGCGCGATGTGGCCGATGTGATCCTGCCGATCGGCGCACTGCCGGAAATCGACGCCTCGCTGACCAATCTGGATGGTCGCGTGCAGACGGCGCGTGCCGCAGGCCGCCTGCCGGTCGAAGCGCGCGAAGGTTGGCGTGTGCTGCGTGCGCTGGGTGGCGAGCTGGGTCTGGCCGGTTTCGAGTTCATCGATCTGGTCGGCCTGCGTGCCGGCATGCAGAACCGCGACGTGCGCCCGGTAGCCTCGGCCCAGCCGCAGGCGACCACCGACGGGCTGGAGGTTGCGGCAACCGCCGCGATCTACCGCACCGACGCGGTGGTGCGTCGCGCCGCTGCGTTGCAGTCGCATCCGCTGAACGTCTCGCCGTGTGTGGCGATGCATCCGGAGCAGGCTGCGCAGCTACAGATTGGCGCAGGCCAGATGGTCAAGGTCGGCACCGACGCTGGTAAGGCGACGTTGCCGGTGGTGCTGGACAAGCGCGTTGCACCGGGCACGGTGTGGATCGAATCCGGCCACGGCGCTACCGCGCCGCTTGGCGCCGGTCGCGTAACGGTGGTGGCTGCATGAACGAATTGCTGTTGAACGTGGTCGATCCCCTGCACCAGTGGTTCCTCGGACTGGGCGACGGCGGCATCGTGCTGTGGACCGTGTTGAAGATCCTGTTGATCGCCGTGCCGGTGATCGTATCGGTGGCCTTCTACGTGGTCTGGGAGCGCAAGCTCATCGGCTGGATGCACGTGCGTCACGGGCCCATGTACGTGGGCATGGGCATCTTTCAGGCCTTCGCTGACGTGTTCAAGCTCCTGTTCAAGGAGATCCTGCAGCCGAGCAGTTCGCACAAGGCGATGTTCATCATCGCGCCGCTGCTGACGCTGGCGCCGGCATTCGCGGCATGGTCGGTGGTGCCGTTCGATGCGCAGCTGGTGCTCTCCAATGCCAACGTCGGTCTGCTGTATCTGCTGGCGATGACCTCGCTGGGCGTGTACGGCATCATCCTCGCCGGCTGGGCCTCCAACTCCAAGTATGCGTTCCTGGGTGCGATGCGCTCGGCCGCGCAGGTGGTCAGCTACGAGATTGCGATGGGTTTTGCGCTGGTCGGCGTAATGATCGCTTCCGGCAGCGTCAACCTCAGCCAGATCGTGTTTGCGCAAGCGGGTAACTCCGGCTTCTTCGACTGGTTCCTGATTCCGCTGTTCCCGTTGTTCATCGTGTACTGGGTCTCCGGCGTTGCCGAAACCAACCGCGCGCCGTTCGACGTGGTGGAAGGCGAGTCGGAAATCGTCGCGGGCCACATGGTGGAATACTCGGGCGGTGCATTCGCACTGTTCTTCCTGGCCGAATACGCCAACATGATCCTGGTCAGCTTCCTGATCTCGATCTTCTTCCTGGGCGGCTGGTTGAGCCCGTGGCCCCAGGTGTGGGGCAGCCCAGACATCTCGCCGTGGATTGACTGGGTGTGGAAGGGCGGTTGGCCGTGGCTGCTGATGAAGGTGTTCTTCTTCGCCAGCGCCTACATCTGGTTCCGTGCCAGCTTCCCGCGCTACCGCTACGACCAGATCATGCGTCTGGGCTGGAAGGTGTTCATTCCGCTCACGATCGTGTGGATCGCAGTGACGGCATTGATGGTGTTTTACGGCGTGATCCAGAAGGGCGTGTAATTGATGAACAAGATCACCCATTACTTCAAGAGCTTGCTCCTGCTCGAACTGCTCGGAGGCTTGTGGCTGACGTTGAAATACACGTTCAAGCCCAAGTACACCGTGCTGTATCCGATGGAGAAGTTTCCGCAGTCGCCGCGTTTCCGTGGCCTGCATGCGCTGCGTCGTTATCCCAATGGCGAAGAGCGCTGCATCGCCTGCAAGCTGTGCGAAGCGGTCTGCCCGGCATTGGCGATCACCATCGACTCGGCCAAGCGCGAGGATGGCTCGCGCCGCACCACGCGCTACGACATCGACCTGTTCAAGTGCATCTTCTGCGGCTTTTGCGAAGAAAGCTGCCCGGTGGACTCGATCGTCGAAACGCACATCCTCGAGTATCACTTCGAGAAGCGTGGCGAGAACATTGTCAACAAGCCGCAGCTGCTGGCGATCGGAGACCGGCTAGAGGCCGAGATCGCCGAGCGTCGCGCTGCCGATGCCGCCTTCCGTTGAGGTCATGATGGACTGGGTCTCTATTGCATTTTACGCCTTCTCCGCAATCGCGGTGGTGTCCGCCGGTGCGGTGATCAGCGTGCGTAACCCGGTGTATGCCGTGTTGTGCCTGATCCTCACCTTCTTCTCGATGGCCTGCATCTGGCTGCTGGTCGGTGCCGAGTTCCTCGGCGTCACCCTGGTGCTGGTCTACGTCGGCGCGGTGATGGTGCTGTTCCTGTTCGTGGTGATGATGCTGGACATCGACACCAGCCGGCTGCGCGAGGGCTGGGTCAAGTACATGCCGCTGGGCGTGATCGTTGCGGTGGCGATGCTGGCGCAGATGGTCACCTTGATCGGGGTCAAGTCACGCACTGCCACGCCGTTCCCCGTCGACAATGCAGCAGCGCAGGCTGCCGACAGCTCGAACCTGACCTGGCTGGCCAAGAGCCTGTATACCGAGTTCCTGCTGCCGTTCGAATTTGCTGCGGTGATTCTGACTGTGGCGGTGGTGGCTGCAGTGATGCTGACCCTGCGCAAGCGCACCGGCATCAAGCTGCAGAACGCCGGCGAGCAGTCGCGGGTCAAGGCAGGTGATCGTCTGCGCATGGTCAAAATGGCGGTTGAAAAGCCGGTACAGGTTGCGCCGCAGGTCGACGCGGCCGGCGGACAGGAGGCGAAGTCTTGATTACCTTGGGCCACCTGCTTGGACTGGGCGCGGTGCTGTTCTGCATCTCCCTGGCCGGCATCTTCCTCAACCGCAAGAACGTCATCGTCTTGCTGATGTCGATCGAGTTGATGCTGCTGTCGGTCAACGTCAACTTCATCGCGTTCTCGCGCGAGCTCGGCGATACCGCCGGTCAGTTGTTCGTGTTCTTCATCCTGACCGTTGCCGCCGCGGAGGCCGCCATCGGTCTTGCGATCCTGGTGACTCTGTTCCGTACGCGCCGCACGATCAATGTGGCCGAAGTCGACACGTTGAAGGGCTGACCCGTAGATGGAAATCACTCTCTCCAAGAGTCTGCTGATCGCAGTGGTGCTTGCACCGCTGGTCGGCAGCATCATCGCCGGCCTGTTCGGTCGTCAGGTGGGGCGCAAGGGCGCGCAGTACGTCACCATCCTCGGCGTGGCGGTCAGCTGCGTGCTGTCGTGCCTGACGCTGTATCAACTGGTGGAGCAGGGCGCCAGCCCGTTTAACCAGAATCTGTACACCTTCTTCGACGTCGGCAACTATTCCGCACACGTCGGTTTCATGGTCGATCGCCTGACCGCGATGATGATGGTGGTGGTGACCTTCGTGTCGCTGCTGGTGCACATCTACACCATCGGCTACATGGAAGAGGATCCGGGTTACCAGCGCTTCTTCAGCTACATCTCGTTGTTCACCTTCTCCATGCTGACGCTGGTGATGAGCAACAACTTCCTGCAGCTGTTCTTCGGCTGGGAAGCGGTGGGCCTGGTGTCGTACCTGCTGATCGGTTTCTGGTTCAAGCGCCCGACCGCCGTGTTCGCCAACATGAAGGCGTTCCTGGTCAACCGCGTCGGCGATTTCGGCTTCATTCTCGGCATCGCCGGTGTGTTGCTGTGGTTCGGCTCGCTGGATTACTCCACCGTGTTCGCCAACGCGACCACCATGGCCGGTGCCAAGGTGCAGCTGTTCGCAGGCCACGAGTGGAGCGTGATGACGCTGATCTGCATCTGCCTGTTCATCGGTGCGATGGGCAAGTCGGCGCAGGTGCCGCTGCATGTGTGGCTGCCTGACTCGATGGAAGGCCCGACCCCGATCTCGGCGCTGATCCACGCTGCAACCATGGTCACTGCCGGCATCTTCATGGTGGCGCGCATGTCGCCGCTGTTCGAGCTGTCCGAAACCGCGCTGAACTTCATCCTGTTCATCGGTGCGACCACGGCTTTCTTCACTGGCCTGATCGGCATCGTGCAGAACGACATCAAGCGCGTGGTCGCGTACTCGACGCTGTCCCAGCTCGGCTACATGACCGTGGCGCTGGGCGTATCGGCCTACTCGGCCGCAGTGTTCCACCTGATGACGCATGCTTTCTTCAAGGCGCTGCTGTTCCTGGCGGCCGGCTCGGTCATCATCGGCATGCACCACGAGCAGGACATGCGCAAGATGGGCGGCCTGCGCAAGTACATGAAGGTGACTTACTGGACCAGTGTGATCGGTACGCTGGCGCTGGTCGGTACGCCGTTCTTCTCGGGCTTCTACTCGAAGGACACCATCATCGAGGCCGCTGCGCATCACGCGCATGAGTCGCATAGCTGGATCGCGACCTATGGCTACTGGGCGGTGCTCGGCGGCGTGCTGGTGACCAGCTTCTACAGCTTCCGTCTGCTGTTCCTGACCTTCCACGGCAAGGAACGCTTCCGCGATGCGCATGCGCACGACGCCCATGCCCACCACGACAGCGCGCACACCGACGCCGAGGCGCAGGTCCACGTGCACGACAGCCATGCGCACGACGCACATGCACACGACACACATGCACACGACACACATGGCCACGACGATCACGGCCACCATGGCGCACACGAGCCGCACGAGTCTAAGTGGGTGGTGACGTTGCCGTTGATCCTTCTGGCGATTCCGTCGGTGGCGATCGGCTTCTTCACCATCGGCCCGATGTTGTTCGGCACCGATTGGCAGGGCCATCACGCGGCGCACGCGCTTAAAGGGCAGGCTGTGTCGTTCTTCACCGGCATCGTTGACTTCTACGACCCGGCACGCGATACCGTGGGTGCCCTGGCCGAGGAGTTCCATGGCCCGGTCGCGTTCGCGCTGCACGGCATGATGGCGGCACCGTTCTTCCTGACGCTTGCCGGTCTAGTGCTCGCTGCTCTGTTCTACCTGTGGAAGCCGGAACTGGCTACCAAGTCGCGCAAGGCGTTCGCGCCGATCGTGTGGCTGCTGGAAAACAAATACGGCTTCGACAAGCTGTGGATCAATGGCTTCGCCGGTGGCGGTGTTGTCCTTGGCAAGGCGTCACGCGCAATCGATACCCATGTGGTCGACGGCGTGGCCGTCAATGGTTCTGCCCGACTGATCGACCTGGCTGCAAATCTGCTGCGTCGCACGCAATCCGGTTTCCTCTATCACTACGCCTTCGCAATGATCATCGGTTTGATCGCCTTGTTGGCGGTACTGATGCATTTCTGGCGTTGACCTGTACGGAATAAGAAAACGTGTCGAACTGGCCTTTACTGTCTATCTTGATCTGGCTGCCGATTATCGGTGGCGCCCTGATCCTTGCGTTGCGCAACGCCGAGACTGCCCGCTGGGCATCCCTGGCGGTGGCGGTGGCGACCTTTGTGCTGAGTCTGCCGCTGCTGGGCTACGACACGGCCAATGACGCGATGCAGTTCATCGAACTGCATGCCTGGATTCCGGCCTACAACATCGGCTACAACCTGGGCGTGGATGGCATCGCGGTTGCGTTGATCGTGCTGACCACGCTGGTGACTGTGCTGGCACTGATCGGTGCCTGGCGCTCGATCGACAAGCGCGTCAATCAGTACGTCGCTGCCTTCCTGATCCTGGAAGGCGTCACGGTCGGCATCTTCGCCGCGACCGATGCGATGCTGTTCTATGTCTTCTTCGAAGCCATGCTGATCCCGATGTTCCTCATCATCGGTGTCTGGGGCGGTCCGCGGCGTATCTATGCGGCGATGAAGTTCTTCCTCTACACCTTCCTCGGCTCGGTGCTGATGCTGGTGGGTCTGGTGTATCTGTATCTGAAGGGCGGCAGCTTCCAGCTCGCCGACCTGTATGCGCTGCAGCTGACCGCCAAGGAGCAGACCTGGATCTTCTTCGCGTTCCTGATCGCGTTCGCGGTCAAGGTGCCGATGTTCCCGGTGCATACCTGGTTGCCGGACGCGCACGTCGAAGCACCGACCGCCGGTTCGGTGATCCTGGCCGCGATCGCACTGAAGATCGGCGGCTACGGTTTCCTGCGTTTCAACCTGCCGATCGTTCCCGATGCCAGCCATGAGTTTGCGTGGCTGGTGATCACGCTGTCGCTGATCGCGGTGATCTACGTCGGCCTGGTGGCGTTGGTGCAGGACGACATGAAGAAGCTGGTGGCGTATTCGTCCATCGCGCACATGGGTTTCGTCACCCTGGGCACCTTCATCGCCTTCACCCTGGTGCGCGAGTACGGCAGCACCGACGCAGCACGCCTCGGCTTGCAGGGCGCGATGGTGCAGATGATTTCGCACGGCTTCGTGTCCGGCGCGATGTTCTCCTGCATCGGTGTGCTGTACGACCGCATGCACACGCGCCGCATCGCCGATTACGGCGGCGTGGTCAATGTGATGCCGTGGTTTGCGACCTTTTCCATGCTGTTCTTCATGGCCAATGCCGGTCTGCCGGGTACCAGCGGGTTCGTCGGTGAATTCATGGTGATCCTGGCCAGCTTCCAGAAGCATCCGCTGGTTGCCTTCGCCGCCGCCACGACCCTGGTGATCACGGCCGCCTACACGCTGTGGCTCTACAAGCGCGTGTTCTTCGGCGAAGTGGCCAATGCCCACGTGGCCGAGCTGAAGGACATCAATGGCCGCGAGGCTTTCGTGCTGGGGGTGTTCGCTGCTGGCGTGCTGGCCCTGGGCCTGTATCCGAAGCCGCTGACCGATCTGATGGAACCATCGATCGCCAAGCTGGCTACCCAGATCGCCGCGAGCAAGCTTTGACCGCTTGCCGTACGTTTTGATTTTCAGGATTTGATGATGACCACGCCAACGCTCGCGCCGTTGACCACCGCTGACCTGGCTCCGCTCGTTCCGGAGCTGGTGCTGATCGGCGGCGCCTTCGCATTGCTGATGCTCGACCTGTTCATGAGCCAGCGGAACAAGGTCTGGACCCACTTGTTCTCCATCGCTGTTCTCGCCGTGGTGTTTGCGTTGCTGGCCACCGGCACAGGCGGGCAGGGCGATATCTTCAATGGCATGTTCGTGCGCGATACCGCCGCAGACGTGATGAAGACGGTGATCGTGCTCGTCAGCGGGTTGAGCCTGGTCTATGGCTGGACCTACCTGCGCGAGCGCAATCTCTATCAAGGCGAAATCCCGGTGCTGGTGTTGTTCGCGACCGCCGGCATGATGCTGCTGGCGTCGGCTGGCAGCCTGCTGATGGTCTACCTGGGTCTGGAATTGCTGGCGCTGTGCTCGTACGCGCTGGTCGCATCCAACCGCGACAACGGCCTGGCCACCGAAGCGGCGATGAAGTATTTCGTGCTGGGTTCGCTGGCGTCGGGCCTGCTGCTGTACGGCATGTCGCTGGTCTATGGCGCTACCGGCACCTTGAGCCTGGCTGGCATCCACGAAGCGATCGAAGGCTCCGGCGAGCGTACGCTGCTGCTGACCGGCACCATCTTCATGATCGCTGGCGTGGCGTTCAAGCTGGGCGCGGCACCGTTCCATATGTGGCTGCCGGATGTCTATCAGGGCGCACCGGCACCAATCGCGTTGTTTATCAGCTCCGCACCGAAGCTGGCTGCGTTCGGCATGACCTACCGCCTGCTGGAGGTGGGCATGGGGCCGTTGTCGCCGCAGTGGCATCTGTTGATCGGCGGCCTGTCGGCACTGTCGCTGGTCGTCGGCAACCTGATGGCCATTGCGCAGAGCAATCTCAAGCGCATGCTTGCATATTCGACGGTCTCGCATATCGGCTTCCTGCTGATGGGCGTCGCCGGCGGCGGCGAAGAGGGTTACGCCGCCGCGATGTTCTATGCGGTGAGCTACACCATCATGTCGACCGCGTCGTTCGGCGCCATCATCGCGTTGTCGCGCAATGGGTTCGAAGCCGAGAACATCGACGACTTCAAGGGCCTCAACGCGCGCAATCCGTGGATGGCCGGCCTGGTGTTGTGCATCATGGCGTCGCTGGCGGGTATTCCGCCGTTCCTCGGCTTCTGGACCAAGCTGGCCGTGCTGGGCGCGGCGGTGAACGGCGACATGCTGTGGTTGGCGCTGGTGGGTGTGATCTGCGCGGTGATCGGTGCGTACTACTACCTGCGTGTCATCAAGGTCATGTATTTCGATGAGCCGGTCGGTGAGCCGTTGCCAGCCAATAACGACCGCGTGCTGGGGACCGTGCTGGGCGTCAACGCACTTGCGTTGCTCGCGCTTGGCTTGGCCTGGAACCCGATCATGGTGTGGTGCCAGCGCGCGTTTGCCGGTCTCGCATAAGAAGCGGGCACGGTCAGGTGTTGCGTTCGTCGCGACGCCTGTTGCCCGCGCATGGCGCGGATATGAAATAAAGTTGTGATTGGTGTTTCGTTTTTGTTGCATTGCGGTTATCATTCGCCGCGACGTTGGACACTCGCCAAAGTGTCCAACAGATGAAAAACTTAGGGCTTGCAATTGCCGCTCAAGTTCTTCATAATTCCGCTTCTGCTGCGGGGTGGAGCAGTCTGGCAGCTCGTCGGGCTCATAACCCGAAGGTCGCAGGTTCAAATCCTGCCCCCGCTACCAAGTTTCGAATTACCGCTTTATCGCAGTGATTCAACTTCTTGGATCGTAAGGACGCATGTTCCCGTCCTTGCGCCGACCCTGAGAGGTCGGGCTTTTTTCACGCAAGGGGCCCATCGGGCCCCTTGTTTTTTCCGGAACCGGAAAGTTTGCTGCCGGTTGCCGGGGTTCTACTGGCAATCATTTGATCAGGGCAGTCTGTGAGCGAAAAAGCGACCGAAATCGCGAATCTGCTGAGTCCAACGGTTGAGTCCCTGGGCTTGGAACTGCTGGGCGTGGAGTATCTTCCCGCGCCAGGCGGCGCCACGTTGCGCCTTTACATCGATGTGCCGCTGGCCGAACAGCCCGAGCGTGTCATCAACGTCGACGATTGCGAGCGCGTGAGCCGTGAAGTCTCCGCCCAGCTCGACGTCGAAGACCCGATCAGTGGCAACTACACCCTGGAAGTGTCCTCGCCGGGTGTGGACCGTCCGTTGTTCACCCTGGAACAATTCGCGCGCCATGTCGGCGAGTCCGCAAAGATCGTGTTGAAGCTTGCGCAGGATGGTCGGCGCCGCTTTCAGGGTCAGATCCTGCGCACCGAGCCGGAAGCTGATGCCGTGGTGTTTTCGGTCGACGGCAAGGACGTGCAGATCGGCTTCGACAACATCGACAAGGCGCGCATCCTGCCGGATTGGGTCGCCCTGGGCCTTGCGCCGCAAAAACCGAATAAGCCCGGCCCGAAAAAACCCGGGCACGACAAGAAGAAACCATCCAACGAGTCGGCGGCTGGCAAGCCGCGCGCGGAGTGACGAAATGAGCAAGGAACTTTTGCTGGTAGTGGATGCGGTGGCCAACGAAAAGGGCGTGCCGCGCGAAGTGATCTTCGATGCGATCGAGGCCGCGCTGGCTTCCGCAGCGAAGAAGCGCTATCCCGACCAGGACGTGCTGACGCGCGTGACCATCGACCACAAGGACGGTAATTACGAAACCTTCCGCCGTTGGGAAGTGGTTGCCGACGATGTCGTGATGGAATCCCCGGATCGCCAGGTGCGTCTGATGGATGCCGTCGACGAAGCCGACGGCGTGGATGTGGGCGACTACATCGAAGAACAGATCGAAAACCCGGACTTCGGCCGTATCGCGGCGCAGGCTGCCAAGCAGGTGATCGTGCAGCGTGTGCGCGAGGCCGAGCGTCAGCAGGTGGTCGATGCCTGGAAGGATCGCGTTGGCGAGTTGATCACCGGTGTGGTCAAGCGCGCCGAGCGCGGCAACATCTTTGTCGATCTGGGCGGCAATGCCGAAGCCTTCATTCCCAAGGACAAGGGCATTCCGCGCGACGTGCTGCGCCCGGGCGACCGCGTGCGCGGCTATCTGGCCGAAGTGCGCTCCGAGCCGCGTGGCCCGCAGCTGTTCATCAGCCGCGCCGCGCCGGAATTCATGATCGAGCTGTTCAAGCTCGAAGTGCCGGAAGTGGGTCAGGGCCTGGTCGAGATCAAGGCCTGCGCCCGCGACCCGGGCGATCGCGCCAAGATCGCCGTGATCGCGCACGACACCCGCACCGATCCCATCGGCGCCTGCATCGGTATGCGTGGTTCGCGCGTGCAGGCGGTGTCCAACGAGCTCAATGGCGAGCGTGTGGACATCGTGCTGTGGAACGAGAACCCGGCCAACTTCGTCATCAACGCAATGGCGCCTGCCGAAGTGCAGTCGATCATCGTCGATGAAGACAAGCACTCGATGGACCTGGCTGTGGCGGAAGACCGCCTGGCGCAGGCGATCGGCAAGGGCGGCCAGAATGTGCGCCTGGCCAGCCGCCTGACCGGCTGGCAGCTCAACGTGATGACCGCCGACCAGGTGGCCGCCAAGTCCGAGGCTGAACAGGCATCGGCGCGCCAGCTGTTCATGGACCGCCTGGAAGTGGACGAAGAAATCTCCGCGATCCTGGTATCCGAAGGCTTCAATACGGTCGAAGAAATCGCCTACGTCCCGGTCGGTGAACTGCTGGCGGTGGAAGGCTTCGACGAAGACATCGTCGAAGAACTGCGTGCCCGTGCCCGCGATGCGTTGCTCAACGCCGCGCTGGCCGAGGAAGAAGGCCTGGAAGGAACTCAGCCCACCGAGGACCTGCTGGCGCTGGAGGGGATGGACGAGGAAACGGCCTTTGCTCTGGCCGAGCACGGCGTGCGCACCAGCGAGGATTTGTCCGACCTGGCAGCGGACGAGATCGTCGACTTCGGCATCGAGGGCATGACCCAGGAGCGCGCCGCGGCGCTGATCCTGGCGGCCCGCGCCGAGGAGATCGCCCGTTTGGAGCGCGGCGAATGAGCCGGCAATGAACCGCGCCCTGACCCCATCAGGGCTTAGAATCAGCGTTTCCCTTGCTCTGGGCGAGGGGGCGCCAACCAGATCATAGGATCCGAATGTCGCAGCAAACCACCATCCGCAAGCTTGCCGAACTGGTCAATACGCCGGTCGATAAACTGCTGGTTCAACTGGCCGAGGCCGGAATGAAGTTCAGCGGTCCCGACCAGGTCGTGACCAGCACCGAGAAGATGAAACTGCTTGGCTTCCTGCGTCGCACGCATGGCAAGGCCGACACGCCCGCCGAAGCGGCGAGCGAGGCAGCCAAGAAGATCACGCTCAATCGGCGCAAGCTGCAGGAAGTCACGGTCAACGCCGGCCGCACCAAGACCACGGTCAACGTGGAAGTGCGGCAGAAGCGTACTTACGTGAAGTCCGAGAACGAAGGCGGCGGCCGTGCCGCGCCGATGACGCCGGACGAAGAGCGCGCCGACATCCTGCGCAAGCTCGAGGAGTCGCGTAAGCGCAACCTCGACGAGCAGCAGCGTCTGGCCGAAAGCGATCGTGTGCGCGATGAAGCAATCCAGCGCAAGCGCGACGAGGAGCAGGCCGCAAAAGACCGCGCAGAAGCCGAGCGCAAGGCTGCCGAGGAAGCCGCTGCGGCTGCCAGTGCGCCGGCCCCGGTTGCTGCTGCGCCGACGCCGTCGTCTGCGCCCGCCGCGCGTGCTCCGTCCTCGCCGTCTTCGGCACCGCGTCCGTCCCGCCCGGCTGGCGCGTCGCCCGCCTCGCGTCCGGCGACGCCGGCCCGCCCGGACGACCGCAACAATGCCGCCAAGCACAAGACGCGCGGTTCGCACGTGATGGTGGCTGGCGTCGAAGACGACGATGCGACCAAGCGCTTTGCCGGTCAGCTGCATCTGTCTGCGGCCGATCGTGCGCGTCGTTCCAACGTGCGTGGCAAGCCGACCGGTCGTCCGGGTTCGTCGTCGTCGCGCCGTGGCAACGATGGCGGTCGCGGCAGCAACCAAGGCAATAGCGGCCCGCACGGGTTCGAGCGTCCGACCGCACCGGTGGTGCGTGAAGTAGCGATCGGCGAGACCATCACCGTGGCCGACCTGGCGCAGAAGCTCGCGCTCAAGGGCGGCGACGTGGTCAAGGCGCTGTTCAAGATGGGCGTCATGGCGACCATCACCCAGAGCATCGACCATGACACTGCTGCGCTGGTGACCGAAGAGCTCGGCCACAAGGCTGTGCGTGCCGACAATGCCGACTTCGAGGATGCGCTGCTGGCGCATGCCGAGGATGCGCAGGGCGAAACCACCTCGCGTCCGCCGGTGGTCACCATCATGGGTCACGTCGACCACGGCAAGACCTCGCTGCTGGATTACATCCGTCGGACCAAGATCGCCTCTGGCGAGGCCGGCGGCATCACCCAGCACATCGGTGCGTACCACGTCGAAACCGGCCGTGGCGTCATCAGCTTCCTGGATACGCCCGGCCATGCCGCGTTTACCTCGATGCGTGCGCGCGGCGCCAAGATCACCGACATCGTGGTGCTGGTGGTTGCAGCCGATGATGGCGTGATGCCGCAGACCAAGGAAGCGGTGGCGCATGCCAAGGCGGCGGGCGTTCCGTTGATCGTGGCGGTCAACAAGATCGACAAGGCCGGCGCGGATCCGCTGCGGGTCAAGAACGAGTTGCTGGCCGAAAACGTGGTGGCCGAAGAGTTCGGTGGCGATACCCAGTTCATCGAAGTGTCGGCCAAGGTCGGTACCGGTGTGGACACGCTGCTGGACGCGATTTCGCTACAGGCCGAAGTGCTGGAACTCAAGGCCGTGGCCGATGGCCGCGCCAGCGGTACCGTGATCGAATCGTCGCTGGACAAGGGCCGCGGCCCGGTCGCGACGGTGCTGGTGCAGCAGGGCGCGCTGAAGCGTGGCGACTACCTGGTGTGCGGCATTCAGTACGGCCGCGTGCGTGCGCTGTTCGACGAAACCGGCCATCAGCCGGCCTCGGCGGGCCCGTCGATCCCGGTGCAGGTGCTCGGCTTGTCCGGCGTGCCGGAAGCCGGCGACGACTTCGTGGTCGTCGACGACGAGCGTCTGGCCAAGGACGTGGCGCAGCAGCGCGAAACCAAGCGTCGCGAGTCGCGTCTGGTCGCCTCGGCCACCAACCGCATGGAAGACATCCTGGCCCAGATGGGCAAGGGCGAAGGCCAGCAGGTGTTGAACCTGGTGATCAAGGCCGACGTGCAGGGTTCGGTGGAAGCGCTCAAGCAGTCGCTGGTGGCCTTGTCCAACGACGACATCCGCATCAACGTGATCCACTCCGGCGTGGGCGGCATCACCGAGTCCGATGCCAATTCGGCAGCGGCCTCCAAGGCCACGGTGATCGGCTTCAACGTGCGTGCGGATGCCTCGGCGCGCAAGATCGTCGAGTCCAACGGCATCGATCTGCGTTACTTCTCGATCATCTATGACGTGATCGACCAGGTGAAGCAGGTGGCCTCCGGTCTGCTCGGCGTGGAAATCCGCGAAGAGATCATCGGTATCGCGCAGGTGCGCGATGTGTTCCGCAGCTCCAAGTTCGGCGCGGTCGCAGGCTGCATGATCATCGAAGGCGTGGTCAAGCGCAGCAAGCCGATCCGCGTGCTCCGCGACAGCGTCGTGGTGTTCGAGGGCGAGCTGGAATCGCTGCGTCGCTTCAAGGAAAACGTCGACGAAGTGCGCAACGGTACCGAGTGCGGTATCGGCGTGAAGGCCTACAACGACGTCAAGGCCGGCGATCAGATCGAGTGCTTCGAGCGTATCGAGGTTGCCCGCACGCTGTAATGGAAATCGGGGCCTGCGGGCCCCGATTTACCGCGCTGGCGCATGGCGTCACGCAAGTTCTGCAAGGCGAGGGCGGCATGGCCGCCCGCGTTCGTTTTTGGCTTCGGTGCCATCTGGCCCTCCGAATCAACCAGGTCCACGACCATGCCAACCAAATCATTCCATCGCACCGACCGCGTCTCTGCGCAGGTGCGTCGCGACCTCGGCACCATCGTGCACGCGG
Source organism: Xanthomonas sp. 10-10 (assembly GCF_040182365.1). NCBI lineage: Bacteria > Pseudomonadati > Pseudomonadota > Gammaproteobacteria > Lysobacterales > Lysobacteraceae > Xanthomonas > Xanthomonas sp. 10-10. Next base: position 3,151,075 of record NZ_CP144460.1, on the reverse strand, counting down.
CCGTGCGCGACCACGGCCTGCCGTCGGTCAGCGTGTCCGATGTCGAAATCAGCCGCGATCTGGCGCACGCCAAGGTGTTCGTCACCGCGCTGCAGCAGGAGCGCTCGGCCGAAGCGGTCAAGGGGCTCAAGGAAATCGCCGGTCAGCTGCGCACGCAACTGGCGCGCGCGATGAAGCTGCGTCATGTGCCCGAGCTGCACTTTCACTACGACGACTCGGTCGACCGTGGCGAACGCATCGACAACCTGCTGCGTGACCTGGACGATGTCGGTCCGCAGGCCACGTCCAGCGATGAGGACGCCGAGCAGCGCTGAGCGCTGTGTCGGCTGGGCGAGCTGCCGTGCCCCTGGATTCCCGCGGATGCGCACAGCGCCCGATTCGAGCACCGATCTTTTGAAACCCCGCATCGTCTATCGCCCGCTGCACGGCATCCTGTTGCTGGACAAACCGGCCGGGCTCAGTTCCAACGCTGCATTGCAGGCCGCACGCCGCTTGTTGCGTGCCGAAAAGGGCGGCCACACCGGCAGCCTGGACCCGCTGGCCACCGGCTTGCTGCCGTTATGCCTGGGCGAGGCGACCAAGATCGCCGGCTTGCTGCTGGGTTCGGCCAAGGCGTACGACGCCGAGGTGGTACTGGGCGTCACCACCGATACCGACGATGCCGACGGCGAGCCGCTGCGCGAGCGTGCGGTGCCTGCGCTGAGCGAAGAGGCAGTGCGCGCGGCCTTGGCCCCGTTTATCGGGCGCATCCAGCAGCAGGCCCCGATCTATTCCGCGCTCAAGCAGGGTGGCGAGCCGCTGTATGCCAAGGCACGCAGGGGCGAAGCGATCGAGGCGCCGGTACGTGAGGTCGACGTGCATGCGATCGAGTTGATCGGCTACCACGCGCCGCGCCTGCAGTTGCGCGTGACCTGCGGCTCCGGCACCTACATCCGCAGCCTGGCCCGCGATCTGGGCGAAAGTCTCGGCTGCGGTGCGCATATCGCCGCGCTGCGCCGGCTCTGGGTAGAGCCGTTCCGCTCGCCCCAGATGATGACCCTGGAAGCGTTGAGCGCAGCAGTGGAATCGGGCGCGCGGGCGCAGGATCTGCTGCTGCCGATCCAGGCAGGGCTGGCCGATTTTGCGCAGATCACCCTCGATCACGCCCATGCGACCCGCTTCCGGATGGGACAAAGGCTGCGCGATCCGGCGTTTCCAGCCGGCCAGGTCGCCGTTTTCGGCCCGGATGGAAGCCCGTCAGGCCTTGGCCTTGTTGACGCTGACGGCCGGCTGTCGCCACAGCGCTTGTTCAATGGACTGAACGAAACTCCAGGTTGTTAAGGTTTAGTCAACTTGTTCCCGGCGTCCTGCGACGGTACAATTTCGCGGCCCCGATCGGGGCACCTCAGCGCCAAGCGCGCTCATCCCTAGCAAACGGCGAGTCCGACGGTGCGTCATGCACGTTCCTGTCGACCACGCATCTATCGAGTAAACATCATGTCCGTCGACACCCAGAAAGTTATTGAAGACAACAAGCGCAGCGCCCAGGACACCGGTTCGCCGGAAGTGCAGGTCGCTCTGCTGACCGCACGCATCGAGCTGCTGACCGGCCACTTCAAGACCCACAAGAAGGATCACCACAGCCGTCGCGGTCTGCTGCAGATGGTCAACCGTCGCCGCAGCCTGCTCGACTACCTGAAGAAGAAGGACAACGATCGTTACAAGTCGTTGATCGAGAAGCTCGGCCTGCGCCGCTAATCGAGTCCTACCGCCGCGGCGCAGCGATGCGCCGCGGCTTTGTTTTGGTCGTTCGCAAACGCGTCATCGCATTATCAAGTTCATGGGCCGGAGCCTCCCGGCCGCCCGTTCTCGGCATGGGTCGACGACGGTCCAACGAAGACAGTTACACCTAAGGAAAAAACCTCCGTGGCAAAAATCACCAAAACCTTCCAGTACGGCAAGCACACCGTCACCCTGGAGACGGGCGAAGTCGCTCGCCAGGCGAGCGGTGCCGTCATCGTCAAGATGGACGACACCGTACTGCTGGTCACCGCCGTCGCCGCAAAAACCGCGCGCGAAGGGCAGGACTTCTTCCCCCTGACGGTCGATTATCAGGAGAAGTTCTACGCCGGCGGCCGCATCCCGGGCGGCTTCTTCAAGCGCGAAGGACGTGCGACCGAGAAGGAAACGTTGATCTCGCGCCTGATCGACCGTCCGATCCGTCCGCTGTTCCCGGAGGACTACAAGAACGAAGTACAGATCATCGCGACCGTGATGTCGATGAACCCGGACATCGACGGCGACATCGCCGCGTTGATCGGTGCGTCGGCTGCACTGTCGCTGGCCGGCACCCCCTTCAATGGCCCGATCGGCGCCGCCAAGGTGGGCTACAAGAACGGTGAGTACATCCTCAACCCGACCATCGCCGAGCTGAAGGATTCGCAGCTGGAGCTGGTGGTCGCCGGTACCGCCAATGCGGTGCTGATGGTGGAGTCGGAAGCGGCGCTGCTGTCCGAAGAAGTGATGCTGGGCGCAGTGACCTTCGGTCATCGCGAACTGCAGAAGGTCATCAATGCGATCAACGAGCTGACCGTCGAAGCCGGCACCAAGCCCAGCACCTGGGTTGCGCCTGCCAAGAACACCGCGCTGATCAACGCGCTGAAGGAAGCCGTCGGCACGCAGCTGGCGAGCGCCTTCCAGGTGCGCGACAAGCTGCAGCGTCGCGATGCCATCTCGGCGATCAAGAAGGACGTGATGGAGTCGCTGGCCGGCCGCGTCGCCTCCGAGGGCTGGAGCAGCGCCGAGCTGTCGAAGGAATTCGGCGAGCTGGAATACCACACCATGCGCGACTCGGTGCTCGACACCAAGGTGCGTATCGATGGTCGTGCGCTGGATACCGTGCGTCCGATCGCGGTGCAGGCCGGCGTGCTGCCGCGTACCCACGGCTCGGCGCTGTTCACCCGCGGCGAGACGCAGGCGATCGTGGTCACCACGCTGGGCACTGCCCGCGATGGCCAGGTGATCGATGCGGTCAGCGGCGAGTACAAGGAAAACTTCCTGTTCCATTACAACTTCCCTCCTTATTCGGTGGGCGAGTGCGGTCGTTTCGGTGCGCCGAAGCGTCGCGAAATCGGTCATGGCCGTCTGGCCAAGCGCGGCGTGCTCGCCGTGATGCCGAGCCTGGAAGAATTTCCGTATACGATCCGCGTGGTCTCGGAAATCACCGAGTCCAATGGCTCCTCGTCGATGGCATCGGTCTGCGGCAGCTCGCTGGCGCTGATGGATGCCGGCGTGCCGATCAAGGCCCCGGTCGCAGGTATCGCGATGGGCCTGGTCAAGGAAAACGACCGCTTCGTGGTGCTGTCGGACATCCTGGGTGACGAAGATCACCTCGGCGACATGGACTTCAAGGTGGCCGGTACTGCAGAAGGCGTGTCCGCGCTGCAGATGGACATCAAGATCGAAGGCATCACCGAAGAGATCATGAAGCAGGCATTGCAGCAGGCCAAGGCCGGCCGTCTGCACATCCTCGGCGAGATGGCGCATGCACTGACCGCCCCGCGTCAGGAGCTGAGCGACTACGCGCCGCGCTTGCTGACCATCAAGATCCACCCGGACAAGATCCGCGAAGTGATCGGCAAGGGCGGCTCGACCATCCAGGCGATCACCAAGGAAACCGGTACGCAGATCGACATCCAGGACGACGGCACGATCATCATCGCCTCGGTCAACGCGATCGCCGCGCAAGCTGCCAAGTCGCGTATCGAGCAGATCACCTCGGACGTGGAGCCGGGCCGCATCTACGAAGGCAAGGTCGCCAAGATCATGGACTTCGGCGCGTTCGTCACCATCCTGCCGGGCAAGGACGGCCTGGTGCACGTCTCGCAGATTTCCAGCGAGCGCGTGGAGAAGGTCGGCGACAAGCTGAAGGAAGGCGATCTGGTCCGCGTCAAGGTGCTGGAAGTGGACAAGCAGGGCCGTATCCGTCTGTCGATCAAGGCAGTGGAAGAAGGCGAGGGCGTTCCGCCGTCGGCCGAGTAATCGCCGCTGGTTGATACGTCACGAAAAAGCGGGCTTCGGCCCGCTTTCTTGTTGTCGGTTCGCAATAGCCCATGCCTTGTTCCTTCTCCCACCGGGAGAAGGTGCCCCGAAGGGGCGGATGAGGGTGCGGTCGCAGTCTCATGCAGGTGAAACGGCGCCAGGGCTACGCCTCCGTAGCTCACCCCAACCCCTCTCCCGCAGCAGAGAGAGGGGCTTCGATTCGTTCCTCAACCAGGCTGCTGCGTCGGCGCCGGCTGCGTTTCCGGGCGCGGCGGCACCACGCGTGGAAAACCTGGTGGCATCGTCTGCTCGGCAGGCGGTGCGGTGGGCGCAGGCAGTGGTTCGGTCGGCGGTGGCGCCAGCATCGCCGCATCAGGACGCAGCTTCAGCAACGCAGCCCAGTCGCGACGATTGAAGTCGCATAGTTCTTCGTGTGCCGGCGTGCATTCGCTGGCGGCGCCAAGGCTGTCTTCGTTCTGGTCCTGCGCGTTGTCGGACTGCGGCGTCGGCAATACCACCCGACCGGCGCGGTCCAGCGGCATCTTGCGCATCATCACGGTGTTGAACACATTGCCGCCGATCAGATACAGCGTGCGATCGCCGCCGACATTGGCAGCCACCACCACATCGCAATGCGATTGCCATGGCATCGATGCGCTACCGCCCAACGCGGCCTTCAATCCTGCGTAGCCAAGCGCCACGCTGCGCCCGCGGAGCAGGCAGAGCAGATCGCCGGGTGCAGGCTTTTCGACGGCAGGGTCGGCGAACTGGTACGGGCCGGTGGCACCGTCGTTGTACGCGCTGCGAATGTAGTCCAGATGGCGCGCTGAACGGTGGAATCCGCTCAGTCTGGCTTGCGTCATCACCCATGAAATGAAAGCGGCCGACCACGGGTTGTCGATCAGAAACGCGCGACAATCGCTGGCGGTGTAGCGGGTGCCATCCAATGCAGCGCAACTTGACGCGCCGGGACGGCCGCCCATCGAAGCAAGCGTGCCGCTGTCGCGCCAATAGTCTGCCACGCGCTGCCAGGCGACGACACCATGGTCGGCGAGATAGCCCGATTCGGCTTCGGTCACGCCCAGGCTGGCAAGGCGCCCTTTGGCATCGATGAACGGGTGTTGCCACAGACGATGCTCATTGCAGGCCGAGCGCACGATGGCGATAGCGGCGGGGCTGGTGCCGAACCGCGGCGGCACATCGCACACTTCCGCAGCCGCAGCGCCGCCTCCCAATCCTGCAAGCAACAGGCACATCCACGGCCAGGGTCTTACGGTCATCGAACATCCTGCACGAAAGCAATCGCAGCAGGCTGCCAGAGCGGCCTGCGCGCAGACGTGAAATCAGTGCGGCGGCGGGCCGAGTTTGAGCGACAGATCCACCGCCTGCACATGCTTGGTCAACCCGCCGATGGAAATGCAGTCCACGCCGTCCTGTGCAATTGCGCGGATGCCGGCCAGGTCGACGCTGCCGGAGACTTCCAGCGGGATGCGCTGATCCACCGGCAGTGCGGCAACGATGCGCACCGCCTCGCGACGCATCGCCGGGTCGAAGTCGTCGATCAGGATGCGCGTGCAGCCCACCTGCAAGGCCTCGCGCAGCTGCGCCAGCGTTTCCACCTCCACCACCAGCGGCAACTGCGGTTGCTGCGCACGTGCCGCATGCACGGCTGCGCCGAGCGAGCCGGCGGCGCGGATATGGTTTTCCTTGAGCATCACCGTATCGAACAGGCCGATGCGGTGATTGTCGCCGCCACCGCAGCGCACCGCGTATTTCTGCGCCATGCGCAGGCCCGGCAGCGTCTTGCGCGTGTCCAGGATGTGGGCGCCGGTGCCTGCCACTTCCGCCACATAGGCCGCGGTGGCGGTGGCGGTGGCGGAGAGCGTCTGCAGAAAGTTCAGCGATGTGCGTTCGGCACTGACCAGGCTGCGGCTACGGCCTTGCAGGATGGCCAGCACCGTGCCGGCGCTGACGTGCTGACCTTCGTGTACGTGCCAGTCGATGCGTACCTGTGGGTCGAGCGCACGATGGGTGGCATCGAACCAGGGTCGGCCGGCGATCACCGCGTCCTGCTTGCACAACAGATAGGCGCTGTCGGCTTGGTCGGGCAGCAGCGCGGCAGTCACATCGCCAGAGCCGATGTCTTCGGCCAGCGCGCGCGCCACATCGGCATCGACCAACGCCGCTGGCGGAGCCGCAGGCACGGTACGCACGGACGAACTCACTTTTCGGGGAAGTCGGTGATCTGCGCGGTGGCGATGGCTTCTTCGGCCAGCAGCACCGGAATACCGTCGTCGACGCGGAAGACCTGCTTGCGGTCCCGGGTGATCAAGGCCTCGCGCAGCGGCTGGCTTTGCGCGGTGCCGTCGGCGCGCTGCAGGGCTCCGGCGGCGATGGCGGTGTTGAGCGCTTCCAGGCCCTTGCCGTCCAGCAGCGAAAGCGGCTGACGGGTGTCGGGCGAGCACAGCAGGTCGAGCAGTTTGCGATCCATCGAAGTCTTGTCTTGCGTGGAGATTGGCTAGAATACGTCTTTACCGCAGGGCAGGGCCATGACCTCCAACCACTCCGCGCCGCTGGTCGGCATCGTGATGGGCTCCCGTTCGGATTGGGAGACCATGCAACACGCAGCTCAGAAGCTCGATGCGCTGGGCGTGCCGTACGAAGTCAAGGTGGTCTCGGCGCACCGTACCCCGGATGTGTTGTTCACCTACGCAGAACAAGCTGTCGAGCGCGGCTTGCGCGCCATCATTGCCGGTGCCGGCGGTGCAGCGCACCTGCCAGGCATGCTGGCGGCCAAGACGGCGGTGCCGGTGCTGGGCGTGCCGGTGCAGTCCAAGGCGCTCAACGGCATGGATTCATTGCTGTCGATCGTGCAGATGCCGGCCGGCATCCCGGTGGCCACGTTTGCGATCGGCAACGCCGGCGCGGCCAACGCGGCGTTGTTTGCGGCCGCGATGCTGGCGCCGGAGCAGGTACAGATCGGTCAGGCGCTGGCGCAGTTCCGTGCCAAACAGACCGACGATGTGATGGCCAGCGACGACCCGCGCCAATGACCACGGTCGGTATTCTGGGAGGCGGCCAGTTGGCGCGCATGCTGGTGCTGGCCGGCGTTCCGCTTGGGCTGCGGTTTGCGGTATTCGACCCGGCGGCCGATGCCTGCGCAGGGCAGGTGGCACCGCTGCAGGTGGGCGCGTTCGACGATGTTGCCGCGCTCGCGGCATTCGCCGCGCAGGTGGATGCAATCACCTTCGATTTCGAGAACGTGCCTGCCGCCAGCGCGCAGCAACTTGCCGCGCAGCTGCCGGTGTTGCCGCGCCCGGATGCCCTGGCGGTAGCGCAGGATCGGCTGAGCGAGAAAACCTTGTTCCGCGCGCTCGGCATTCCGGTGCCGGAGTTTGCCGCCATCGACGACCGTGCCGGGCTCGACGCTGCCTTGGCGCGTATCGGTACGCCCTGCGTGCTCAAGACGCGTCGCTTCGGCTACGACGGCAAGGGCCAGTTCCGCATCAAGACGCTGGCCGATGCCGATGCCGCGTGGGACGCGCTTGGCGCGCAGGCGGCGAAGGTCGGGCTGATCGTGGAGGCCTTCGTGCCGTTCGAGCGCGAGGTCAGCGTGGTGGCCGTGCGTGGGCGCGATGGCGAATTTCGCGCGTGGCCGCTGACCGAGAACTGGCATGTGGACGGCGTGCTCTCGGCCAGTCTGGCGCCGGCGCGTGTAGATGCCGGGTTGCAGGCCGCCGCACAGGCACATGCGCGTGCGATCGCCGAGCGCGTGGACTACGTGGGCGTGTTCGCGCTGGAACTGTTCGTGCGCGATGGCCAGTTGCTCGCCAACGAGATGGCGCCGCGCGTGCACAACTCCGGGCATTGGACCATTGAAGGCGCCGAGACCTCGCAGTTCGAAAATCATGTGCGCGCCGTGCTCGGCCTGCCACTTGGCAGCACTGCGATGCGTGGCCATGCCTGCATGCTCAACTGGCTGGGCGCGATGCCGGACGCTGCGGCATTTCTGGCAGTGCCCGGTGGGCATTGGCACGACTACGGCAAGCAGTCGCGCGAGGGCCGAAAGGTGGGACACGCAACGCTGCGTGCCGATACCCCGCAGGCGCTGGACGAGGCGCTTGTCGCAGCCGGGGTGGCACTGCAGCGCACTGCGCAAGTCGAACCGGTGATTGCGCGCCTGCGCGAAGGCTGAGTTGTCAGCCGATCCCGAGACATCGCGACGCAGCAGTGAGGCGGCGCGATGGCTGCCTGCACTTGGGCGCAGAGCACTGACGCGGGCCGCCGGTCAGCGGTCCATCGGCATCCAGGTGCGCGTGTCAGCTCAGCCGGCTGGCCACGAAATCCCAGTTGATCAGCTTCCAGAACGCCTCCAGGTACTGGGCACGGTCCTGCTGGTAATCCAGGTAGTACGCGTGTTCCCAGAGGTCGCATGCCAGTAGCGGCGTGTCCGGCCCGGTCAGTGGCGTGGACGCATTGGGCGTGGCGACAACGGCCAATGCGCCGTCCGGGCGTTGTACCAGCCAGACCCAGCCCGAGCCGAAGCTGCTCAAGGCGACGCGATTGAACTCCTGCTTGAAGTGCACGAAATCGCCGAACGATCTGCCGATGCCATCGGCCAGCTTGCCGAGCGGCTCGCCGCCACCGCGTGGCCGCAGGCATTGCCAATAGAAATTGTGGTTCCACACCTGCGCGGCCAGGTGGAACAGCGTGCCCTGCGCCTGCGCGATGATCTCTTCCAGCGTCAGCTCGGCAAATTCGCTGCCTTCGATGCGCGTATTGAGCCGTTCGACCTCGCTGCGATGACAGACGCCGTGGTGCGCCTCCAGGGTCGCGGAAGACAGATGCGGCTCCAGAGCGGCGCGGGAGTAGGGGAGTGCAGCGTGTTCGATCGGCATGATGTGCAAGGCAGCGAAGGGAGTCCGGCGGCAGGTCGCGTGAAGGCTTACAATGCGCGCCTTTGCGGAAGTCTATCCGACCCGGCGGTCGGGCCTGCCGCTCCCAGTCAGGAGAGTCCAATGCCGGTGATGGAACGGATCCAGGCCGAAGTCGAACAACACCCGATCGTGCTGTTCATGAAAGGCACCCCGCAGTTTCCGATGTGCGGGTTTTCCAGCCGCGCAGTGCAGGCGTTGATCGCCGCCGGCGCCGATCAGCTGCGCACGGTCAATGTGCTGGAAGAACCCGAAATCCGCGCCAATCTGCCGCGTTATTCCAATTGGCCGACCTTTCCGCAGTTGTTCATCCATGGCGAGCTGATCGGCGGTTGCGACATCACGCTGGAACTTTTCGAAGCCGGCGAACTCAAGCGCATCGTCACCGAAGCGTATCAGCCGTGAGTGCGTTGCAGGACCAGGGTCCGCCGCAGTCGCTGGCCGGGCGGGTGGTGCTGATCACCGGCGCGGCCGGTGGGCTGGGCGCCGCCGCCGCACGGGCATGCGCATCGGCAGGGGCGACCGTGGTACTGCTGGGGCGCAAGCTGCGTCCGTTGGAGCGCGTCTACGATGCGATGGCAACGCTGGGTCCGGAGCCGTTGCTGTACCCGCTCGATCTGGCCGGCGCGACACCCGATGATTACGCTGGGTTGGCGCAACGGCTGCAGTCCGAATTGGGCGGTGTCCATGGGCTGCTGCATTGCGCCGCCGATTTCGGCGGGCTGACGCCGGCCGAACTTGCGGCACCTGCGGACTTCGCACGCAGCATCCACGTCAATCTCACCGCACGCGCCTGGTTGACCCAGGCCTGCCTTCCACTGATGCGACAGCAGGACGACGCGGCCGTGGTCTTCGTGGTCGACGATGCCGTGCGCGTCGGTCAGGCCTACTGGGGCGCCTACGGCGCCGCCCAGCATGCGCAGCTCGGCGTGATCGCCAGCCTGCATCACGAAACCGCAGCCGGCCCGGTGCGCGTCCATGGCCTGCAACCAGGGCCGATGCGCACCGCATTGCGCGCGCGCGCCTTTACCCATCAGGAAGACAGCGAGGCGGCCGACCCCGTCCGTTACGCGTCCGCCTGTGTCACCTTGTTGTCCATGGCAGGTGCCCCGCACCGCGGTGCGATCTGGAGCCCTTGCGCATGACCATTCTGTCGGCGGCCTTGCTGCTGTTCCTGATCCTGGACCCGCTGGGCAACATCCCGGTCTTTCTCAGCGTGCTCAAACCGTTGCCGCCCAAGCGGCAGCGCTTCGTGCTCGCGCGCGAGCTGCTGATCGCCCTGATCGTGTTGATGGCGTTTCTGTGGGGCGGCAAATACGCGCTGGAACTGATGCATCTGCGGCAGGAATCGGTGGCGATCGCCGGCGGCATCGTGCTGTTTCTGATCGGCATCCGCATGATCTTCCCGCGCCCGGAAGGCCTGATGGGCGAGATCCCGGACGGCGAGCCCTTCATCGTGCCGCTGGCCATTCCGCTGGTGGCCGGACCGTCCGGCATGGCCGCGGTCATGCTCATGGGCAGTAACGAACCCACGCGTCTGTGGGACTGGAGCCTGGCGCTGATGATCGCCTGGATCGGCGCCTCCACGATCCTGGCCTCGGCCCCGTTGCTGTACAAACTGCTCGGTCATCGCGCACTGACCGCGATCGAGCGGCTGATGGGCATGCTGCTGGTCGCGATTTCCGTGCAGATGTTCCTGGATGGGTTGGGGACGTACTTCAAGCTGCCGGTGTCGATTTAAGGGCGCTGTCATATCAGGGGTCGGTACTGGCCGTGGCGCGACGCGCGCTCCTTTGCGCAAACCCGGTCCAGCCGCAGTCCCGCCGGCTTTTGACGACCGAATTTGGCCCAGTCGAGACGCATGTCTCGCTCCCGCTGCGATCTTGCGCAACAAGGCCGTTGCGCCTTCACATGCGAAGTTCATGTTGCAGTGCGCGAACTTTGTCACGCCGCCGTCACAATCAGGCCTTAGCGTGTTAATCTGTTGTTAACCGTTGCGGCAGCAACCAGCCGCCCGGCGAGGGACCCCAGATCATCGGCAGCCCACCCCCGGGAACGGTTGGGCTGACTGCGCTTTTGTCACTGCCCAACCTGTATCGAGGCCACCGAAATGACCCACCCCCGTTGTCTCCGCATGTCCAAGCTCACGCTTGGTCTCGTTGCCGCACTCGCCGCCGCTCCCGTATTTGCGCAGAGCACCTCCGCCGGCGTCGCTGGCCTGGTCACCAGCAGCGGCGGTCAGCCGGTGCCGAATGCCGAAGTCACGATCACCCACGTCGAATCGGGTACCGTCAGCCGCGCCACCACCGATGCCAGCGGACGCTACAACGCGCGCGGCCTGCGTGTGGGTGGGCCATACACCATCACCATCACCAAATCGGGTGAAGGCACCAAGACCGAAGAGGGCGTTTACCTCAACCTCAATCAGGTCAACACTGTCAATGCGGATTTGGCAGGCGACATCGCCGCCACCAATCTCGAAGCCGTGCAGGTCATGGCTGTCGCGGGTGGCTCGGAGCTGTTTAGCGCTTACAAGATGGGTACCGGCACGAACGTGTCTCGCGAGACCATCGAATCGCTGCCGTCGGTCAATCGCAACATCCAAGATTACATCCGTCTCGATCCGCGTATTTCGCAAGTCAGCAAGGCCGATGGCGCAATTTCGGTGGGCGGTCAAAATACGCGCTACAACGCTATTCGCATCGACGGTATTGGTGCAGGCGATCCCTTTGGTTTGGAGTCCAATAACCTGCCGACCGAGCGTCAGCCGGTGTCGATGGATGCCATCCAGGAAATCAATATCGATGTCGCCAATTACGACACCACCATTTCTGGCGGTACCGGCGCAGTAATCAATGCGGTAACCAAGTCGGGTACCAATAACTTTGGCGGCACCGTGTACTACGCGTATCGCGACAAGGATATGGTGCGCAAGGAATTGGAAGGCGTTCGTTTCAATGGCTTCGATGATGAAAAGACCTATGGCATGACCTTGGGTGGGCCGATCGTCAAGGACAAGCTGTTCTTCTTTGCCAACTACGAAAAGATGGAGCGTTCGGCGCCGGGTATCAGCTTGACTGATTCTCCGTATGGCAGAGGTAGCATCACCGATGCCGATATCGCCCGTGCACAGCAGATCGCAACCGGTTATGGCTTCGACGCGGGTTCGCTGAACCAGCCTGCCAATAAGACCGAAGTCGAAGAATATGCGCTGAAGATCGACTGGAACATCAGCGACAATCATCGCGCCGCTGTGCGTTACAACAAGCTTGAGCAAAACGTGGTCCGCTTCCCGCAGATCAGCAATAGTGCTGTCTCGCTGAGCAGTTTTTGGTATCAGCAGCCAAAGACCTACGAATCCTGGATGGGCGAACTGTTCAGTGACTGGTCCGAGAACTTCTCAACCGAATTCAAGCTTTCACATAAGGAATACTCTGCGGTCCGCGAGCCGAATTCGACCTTGCCGCAGATTCAGGTGCGTGGTTTTGGCGGGACTGCGAATAATTCGCTCTATTTCGGTACCGAGCAGAACTCGCACATCAATGCGGTCGAGAGCAAGGAATTGAGCGCCTTCGGTGCCGGGACTTGGTATGTCGGTGACCACACCGTCAAGTTTGGCTTCGATTATTCCAAAAACGATCTGCTCAACTACTTCGGCCGTAATCTCAACGGCGCATACTTGTTCAACAACCTCAACGACTTCGCGGCAGGTCGCGTTAACCAGTACATTGTGCGTGCGCCGCGTCCCGGCGGTAGTTATGACGACATTCCGGCCGAGTACACGCTGAAGAATACTGGTTTGTTCATCCAGGATAGCTGGGCGGTCAATAGCAATCTGACCGTGCAGGGCGGCGTGCGCATCGACATGCCCGACTTCAGTGATCAGCGCCTGTACAACCCGCGCATTATGTCGCTGTATGGCTACGACAATACCCAGCTACCCGACGACAAGTTGGTGCAGCCGCGCTTCGGCTTCAACTACACGTTCGATAGCGATCGTCCTACACAGCTGCGCGGCGGCCTGGGTCTGTTTGGCGGTGCCGCACCGAATGTATGGCTGGCAGGTGTGTACCAGAACACCGGCCTGAACTATACCGAGTACACGGTCAACAATCCGGTCGGTATCTTCACCCCGAATACCAATCCGCCGTACATCCCGACTGCTGGGGCCGGTGCTCGTCAGAACGTGGACATCGCCGCGCCCGACCTCAAGCTGCCATCGGTGTGGAAGACCAATCTCGCCTTCGATCATGAGTTGCCCTGGTATGGCATCGTCGCTTCGGCTGAGGTGCTGTACACCAAGGTCAATAACGCGATCTATTTTGAGCGCCTGGACCTGTACAACCAAGCTGGTGTGGCTGCGACCCGTATTGGTCAGGATGGTCGTGAGTTGTACTGGAACGCTGCGGGTTACCGCCCTTCGACTGGTACCAATACTTCCGTACAGAACGGTCAAAACCTGGGTGGTGGTCAAGTCGTAAGCGGCAAGGCCAATCGTCCAAGCGACATGGGCGATGTGATGCTCATGCGCAATACTGACAAGGGCGAAGGCACCCAGTTCACGGTTGGGTTGAACAAGCCGCTCACGGAAACCTGGGGCTGGTCGCTTGCCTACACCTACACAGAGTCCACTGAAGTCAGTCCTTTGACCAGTTCGCAGAACACCTCGAACTGGGGCAGCACGCTGATCGGCACTGCCAATGAAAACGTGGCCTACGATTCGCGTTATGCGATCAAGGATCGCATCACTGGCTCGATCAACTGGAAGAAGGCGTTCTTCGGCAAGTACAACACCAGCGTGGGGTTGTTCTACGAAGGTCGTTCGGGTCGTCCGTTTAGCTACATCTACTACAACGACTTGAACGGCGACGCTGCTTCTACCTCCGGGGCCGGCTACTTCAACGACCTGTTCTACGTACCGAACGGGCCTGGCGACGTCCGGTGGGTTGGCGGAGCTGCAATGGAGCAGCGCTTCTTTGATTGGCTGGCAAAAAATCCCGAGTTGGCTGCCTACAAGGGGCAGATTGCGCCTGCGAACGAGTTCCGTACCAAGTGGGTTAACAGCTTCGATCTGCACGTCAGTCAGGAGCTGCCCGGTCTGTTCGAAGGCCACAAGACCGAGTTGGCGCTGGACATCATGAACGTCGGTAACCTGCTCAACAAAAAGTGGGGTCGCATCGAGGACTACGGCTTCAACTCCACCGCCCGAGTGGCGAGCTATGCCGGTATCGATCCTGCAACCGGCAAGTACATCTACAACTTTACAGGCGCCACCGACGAGCCTACGGTGCAGGAAAACAACAACGACAAGGGCAACACTGGCGTGTCGCGTTGGTCGATGCAGGTGACGTTGAAGTACAAGTTCTAATGCGGCTGGTGACGTAAGCAGCAAAAACGGCCGGGTTCTCCCGGCCGTTTTCTTTTGTGCGGGTGAGTACGCTAAAGTCTCCGACAGACGACAGGAGCAAGCTATGGAACTCAGCAGTACGGCAGCACGGGCGCTGCCGGTGGTGGATGCGCGGATCTATCCGCGGGGTGGTCTGGACGTGTTGTCCAAGGCGGAAGTGGCCCGGTTGCGCGATGCATCCAGCGGCGGCATGCACGAATTGCTGCGCCGTTGCGCGCTGGCGGTGCTGACCAGTGGCAGCGCCTCGGACGACCCGCGCGCCGCGCGCGACCTGTATCCGGATTTCGACATCCAGGTGAACCAACAGGATCGCGGCATCCGCATCGACCTGAGCAACGCGCCAGCAATGGCGTTCGTCGACGGCGAGATCATCCGCGGCGTTGCCGAGCTGCTGTTTGCCGTCGTCCGCGATCTCGCTTACATGGCGATCGAGCTGGAAGCGCAGCGCGCCGATCTGGACACCAGCGAAGGCATCACCAACGCCGTCTTCGGCCAGTTGCGCAACGCGCGCATCCTGCAGCCGTCGGACCCGAATCTGGTCGTGTGCTGGGGCGGGCATTCCATCTCGCGCGACGAATATCTGTACACCAAGCAGGTCGGCTACGAGCTCGGCCTGCGTGGCCTGGATATCTGCACCGGCTGTGGCCCGGGCGCGATGAAGGGCCCGATGAAGGGAGCCACCATTGCGCATGCCAAACAGCGCAAGCACCACACCCGCTACATCGGTGTGACCGAGCCCGGCATCATCGCGGCGGAGTCACCGAATCCGATCGTCAACCACCTGGTGATCATGCCGGACATCGAGAAGCGCCTGGAAGCCTTCGTTCGGATCGGTCATGGCATCCTGGTGTTTCCAGGGGGCGTCGGTACCGCCGAAGAAATTCTCTATCTGCTCGGCATCCTGCTACGCGAAGAAAACGCCGACCTGCCGTTCCCGCTGATCCTGACCGGCCCGACCATTGCCGCGCCGTACTTCGAACAGATCGACCGCTTCATCCGCCTCACCCTCGGCGAGGCGGCTGCG
This sequence comes from Xanthomonas sp. 10-10, assembly GCF_040182365.1. Classification (NCBI taxonomy): domain Bacteria; kingdom Pseudomonadati; phylum Pseudomonadota; class Gammaproteobacteria; order Lysobacterales; family Lysobacteraceae; genus Xanthomonas; species Xanthomonas sp. 10-10. Next base: position 3,135,690 of record NZ_CP144460.1, on the reverse strand, counting down.
TCGCGCTACGAGATCATCGTCGGCGACCCGGTCGCCGTCGCACGCCGTATGGCAGAAGGCATTCACGAGGTGCGCGCGCACCGCAAGGACCAGAAGGATTCGTATTACTTCAACTGGTCGGTGCATATCCCGCTTGAGTACCAGCAGCCGTTCGTGCCCAGCCACGAAGCCATGGCTGCGCTGGACCTGCACCACGGCCGCCCGGCGCCGGCCCTCGCGGCCGACTTGCGCCGTGCCTTCTCCGGTATCGTTGCCGGCAACGTCAAGGAAGATGGCATGCGCCGCATCGAGGAGTTTGGCCCGTTCGAGATCCATGGCGACCCGGACATCATGCAGGCCCTGGACGAACTGCTGCGCGGCTTCGTCGAACAACGCCGGATGAAGATCTCTGGGGATTACCGGCCGTGCTATCGGGTAGTGACTTAGAGGTTGTTTTCCTGAGTTTGTGATCTTTGATGGATAAGGGGCATCACGATGGTTGCCAAATGGCGGCCATCGCTGATATCCGTGTCTAGTCTGCCTTTACCATCAGTCAAGCTGTCGAGACGGCTACGCACTGCGTTTAGGCCGATGCGGTGGCCGATACTCGTATCAAGTGGTGTACTCGGCACATCGTTCGTAACGGATAGTTCGATCCTGTCCTCATAAGTGACTACTCTGACGAGAACCTCGCCACCATTAGCGGATGGCTCGACCCCATGGCGGATTGCATTTTCAGCCAATGTCTGAATGCTCAGCGTGGGGACCTCGATATCGGGCAATGGAGAAGGTAGCTGCCAGGCGATACGTAATCGTTTGCCGAAACGCAATGCTTCGATCTTCAAGTACCTCTCCGTCAGTGCCAATTCTTCGGCAAGCTTCATTGCTGGTGGGCCGGCAAGCGCAGCCCTGAAGAGATCTGCTAGATCTAGCAGGAGCTGTTCTGCAGCCTCTGGCCGTTGGTGCAGCAGGGCGATTCCGGTATTGAGTGTGTTGAACAGAAAATGTGGGTGGATGCGCGCTTGGAGGGCCTCAAGCTCTGCCTGTTTCGCACGGACGGCTAACTGTCGCGCATTCCAGTGATTCTGAAAAATGACCAAGCTTAGAATGCCCATTGCCAGTGCGATGCCCGTGAACTGTAGCCAAAGTGACATCCAGTCGTTACGGGGGATCGGCATCACATCGTGCGTCAGGCTCTGTATCAACAAGCAGATCAGTCCGGTTACGATCAAAAGGGCCGCTAGCGCAGCCTGAGCGACTTGTTGGGGGCGCAGCCTGCTGAGCGGAGTTCGTATTAGGTAAAGCGCTCCCAAAGTTGGCAGGCTGATCCATTGAATGACCAGAGAGCTCAGCCCGAAGTAGACCCAGCGGCCGCTTTCGATGCCGGGTGCGAGCGCTAGCGTTGCGGCAAGCAACTCGCCCGCCAAAATGACTGCAATGATCACTGGGGCTTGCCAAAGCGCATCGAGGGGAGCTTGCAGTGGTTTGGAGGCAGGAATTTGGATCACTGGCGGCGACGCCCTGTGAAGGAGCTGGATGGGAGGCAGGCCGCTTGGATCACTGATGCGCCCGTTTGTCGGCACAAGCTATGGATTTCCACCCCGTCTAGCTTAGTGTACGCGGGTCGACTAGGGGATGGGGATCTCCATGCTAAGTACTTGTGAGCTTCCTGCGAACCCGCAACTGCGGTTAGTGCTGCGGGAAAGAGGATTTACATTAGTGGAACTGATGACGGCAATTGCCGTAATGGCAATTCTAGCTGCCATCGCTGTCCCCAGCTTCAATACATTTATTAATGACAGCCGTTTGGCATCGCAGGCCAATGAACTGATTGGAACGTTACAGTACGCCCGTTCGGAAGCGATTCGACGGAATAGAAAAGTGACGGTCTGTCCATCGTCAAATGGCTCAAGCTGTTTGACGGGTACCACATGGACACGATGGATCGCTCGAATTGACAATAGTGGCGAGGTACTACGCGACTTCTCTGGTAAGGCCGGTATCACCGCCACGGGGAACGTCAGCGCGATCGTCTACGGCTCCGACGGATTGGCGAAGGCCAGCACTGGCATGCTCGCGACTGCACAGATCGTCGTGTGCATGAATACGACAAGGCCCGCACAGAATCGTCGGTTGGTACAACTTGCGGGAGGCTCTCGCCTCGAGGTCAAGCGAGAGGCGGGCAGTTGTCCTTAATTAAATTAGGTGCAGCGTGAGCGCCCACCAGGAGAAACCGATGTATCGTCCTTTGTCTAAGCAGCTGCAGCGTGGCGCCACATTGATAGAGGTGATGATTTCAGTGCTGGTCATGGCAATTGGCTTGCTTGGGATCGCTGCAATGCAGACTACAGCATTGCGGAATAGTCAGAGCTCTTTGGAAAGAAGTGGTGCCGTGATTCAGGCATATACGGTGTTGGACGCGATGCGCGCCAATCGTGACATAGCCTTGGCAGGTGGGTATAACACGTCTGGCTATCTTTGTGCTGCGCCGACCGGTGCTTCACTTGCAGAAACCGACAAAGCCGCGTGGTTAAGGGCCTGGAAGGGAAGTTTAGGAGTTGCAATGGATGACGCGAGCGCCTGCGGCAGCATAGATTGCCAAAGCGGAATTTGTGATATCGGATTAAAGTGGGATGACAGCAGAGCAGTTAACGCGGCTGGCAGCAAAAAAGAGGCAGGCAATTCTGCTCAGGAATTTATGACTACGGTGCAGTTATGAGCGCAATGCGTAGGAGGGAGCGTGGTAGCCGTACTAAAAGCAGCGGCTTCACAATGGTTGAGCTCATGATAGCGCTGCTGCTTGGTCTGCTAGTGGTAGGGGCTGCCGTTGGCATTTTTGCCTCCAATCGCCAGACATATCGAGCTACCGAGGGCCTTGGGAGAATGCAAGAAGGGGTGCGTAACGCTTTTGAGTTGATGGCAAGAGACGTGCGTGAAGCTGCCGGAAATCCCTGTGTCAATAACCTGCCTATAGCGAATGTCCTTGAGAGTTCTTCTTCCAAGTGGTGGAGCAACCTGAATCAGTGGGGCGATGCTTTTCGCGGATATGGGGCGACAGACAACGCTGCGGATCTGACTGTTGGTGGAAGTAATGGGCAGCGCCTTGCAGGTACCGAAGTGCTGCAATTGTTTGCAGCTGATGAGAATGCGGCGACCATCAGTCTGCATGACACTGCGACTGCGAAATTTACAGTGAATACTGCCAGTCACGGTTTGAATGCAGGCGACTTGGCGGTTGCCTGCAATTCACGTCAGGCGTCCATTTTCCAAGTGTCATCGGTTAGCGGTCAAGACATTTTCCATGCACGAGCTGGAACGCCGGGAAACTGTACGTTGGGTCTAGGAGTACCTATGAGCTGTGCCACAGGAACGGTCTTCAATTACGCGGCCTCTGGTTCGGTCCTGGTCCGTTTGCATGCAACTCGCTGGTATATCGGTAACGGCACTAATGGTCCATCCTTATACCAGCAGGTTGCCACTGCCAATGGCACTGTAACAACTCAAGAGGTGGCTGAGGGTGTCAAGAATCTCAGTGTGCTCTATCTAGTGAAAGGTAGTAATAGCTACGTCAATGCATCTGCGGTTGGAACCCGTTGGGCGGATGTTATCGCAGCTCGTATGAGCCTCAGTCTTGTCGGTACCGACAGCGTCGGAGTGGGGTCTGCAGTGATTGAACGTCAATTGGTCCACGTCGCAAGCCTGCGGAACCGCAACCCATGAGTGAGCTAACCCATTTGCCAAATGCTTCAGGGCAGCGTGGCGCATCTTTGATTGTAGTGCTGATTTTGCTTTTGGTTATGACGCTTCTTGGTTTGACTGTCTTGCGGAACACTACTCTCGAAGAGCGCATGGCCGCTAACTTGTATGATCGAAGTCTCGGCTTTCAGGCGGCCGAATCTGCCCTGCGTCAGGGTGAGTTGCTCGCGCAGGCAACTCTCGCTTCTGCAGTTCCGAGCAGTGGATGCACTGCGGGTGTCTGCAGTACACCAGTCGCAACTGAATCAGATCGCTGGCTGAATAACAGTTTTGCCGGTTGGCTTAATGCGACCAATGATATTTCTGATAAAGCACCTCTCCCCAGGGCTAAATATTTCATCGAGTATATGGGGGAGGCGCCTACATGGCCGGCGTGCGATCGCAAAGTGCCAATCGATGCGCAATGTCTTACTCCGCGCTATCGAATCACTGCGCTAGCAGAAGAGGCGGACCGCGCCAGCGTCCTGCTACAGACCAATTATCTAGTTCGCTGAGGACGTTTGCCATGCGTACGCCGCAAACCAAAAATAATTCCTGGCACCGACGTTTATTCGCTCGTGCAACTCCTGTGCTGTGTGCTTACTTTGCGACTCTGTTGGCAATACCCGTCAATGCCGGTATCACATTGCCTTCCGATCCCTTGACTACCTCCAGTCGTGTGCCTCCGAATATTCTATTTATTCTGGATGATTCGGGCTCCATGCAATGGAGGTATATGTACAACCCTGATGTTTCCAGTATCTCTGGTGGCGGCATTACCAGTATTCCTACTGGTGACAATAGAACCGCGGACAACGACTACGGGTCAGATAGTGTCGATTTGGCAGCTTTCTATGATCTCAATTATGTGACAAATACGCTCTATTACAACCCTAATGTATCATACAACGCCTGGCTGGATTCAACAGGCACGCCGCTCGTGGGAGGGTTGAGTTACACCGCGGCCTACTCTGATAATGTCAACGTGCAGAGCTCGTTCGCAAATACCACGAGTGCTACTTTGAATCTTTCCAGCGCTGTAAGGACTTTCTACTTTCCTAAAGGCGATATTTCCAATTATTCTGATGCTACTCAATACTACAGGTATCAAATTCTTACTGGCGGGCAGGTGGTCCGTAGTGAGCGCCTGCAAGGTGTATCGAGAAGCGATAGCGGAACGATTGCATCTGGACTGTCAGGCGCTGCTGGAGTGTTTAGTGCAAATTACTCAATAAATTTGCCGGCAGGAGCTTCGAATTTATCAATTCAGACCGCAAGCTCTGCCAATTGTAGAAATGCGCGTTGTGCTGATCTTTACGTCAGATTGAACGCCACGCCAACTTTGGCGCAGTTTGATTGTGCCCAGACCTCGAGTGGAAATTCAGAGGCGTGCAACTTCTCATCTCCGGCGGCAGGTGTTTACAATATCCGGGTGTATGGTGGTAGTGCTTATTCGGGTGTTACACTAAGTTACAGCTATGACATTTTGAATAGCAATGGCGTCTCCAATGCCGGCTGCGATACGAGCACCTCTGGCTGGGGATGGAGGAATTGCACTTATTCGACTCCGGTCATCGTAGATAGCCAAGGCAATTCAAGGTCCAGGACCGATGCCGAAGAAAGAACCAACTTTGCTGCATGGTATTCTTACTATCGTACCCGTACGAAAGCAGCAAAGGCTGCTGCCGGCACCGCTTTTAGTGAGCTTGGGACCGATGTTCGTGTTGGTTATCGCACTATCTGGGGGCGTAACGGGGCAAGTACTAATGCCAACATACCTACTCAGACTGTCCCGATTCCCGTTTCGTATAATCAGGGTTTATTCGATGACCCCAATGGCGTATCCGGCACGAATAACAACCGAGCTGAATGGTATCGGAGACTTTATTCGACAATAGCGTCAAACGGTACGCCGCTACGTAGCGCTCTCACGAACGCTGGTGAATATTTTTCGCAGACAAATGCTTCGGGGCCGTATGGGCCTGAAGCTGGTTCCAACCAGCTTCAGTGCAGGCAAAATTTCACTATCTTGACTACGGATGGCTACTGGAATAGCGATAGCGGTTTCAGCTCCGGAGGTAATCAGGATGGCTCCAATGGCAGCGCAATTTTAAGGCCGGACAACTCTTCTTACACCTATACAGCTTCGCGGCCTTACAGTGATGGGCTTTCCAATACTTTGGCGGACGTCGCCATGCGCTATTGGAAAAATGATCTTCGTGCAGATATGCCAAATATTGTGCCGACAACGGGAGCCGACCCTGCATTCTGGCAGCACATGGTGACTTTCGGTCTATCGATTGGTCTCAGAGGAACATTGGATCCAGCATCAGATCTACCGGCAATCACTGCGGGAACCAAGGCGTGGCCGAGCCCGGTCGCGGATAACATCACTACGATCGATGATCTGTGGCATGCTTCGGTCAACGGTCGAGGCCGATTTGTTGCAGCAAGTAATCCGGGCCAGGTAACAAGCGGTTTGCGTGCAGCATTGTCCTCGGTTACTGAGCGAACTGGTTCATTTTCAAATGTATCTGCAAATTCAACATCGCTCACCACAGGAACCCGGGTCTATCAGGCGACCTACGTTTCAGGAGTATGGACGGGGGAAGTGACTTCTTATGCAGTCACTGCGGCTGATGGAGTGTCGACGACCGCGAGTTGGAGAGCGTCTGAACAAATTCCCACTGTTAATCGTAAAGTCTTTACTTCCGATGGAGTCAGAGGATTGGCTTTTCCGGCATCGGCGACAGCGGCGCAAATTGCGTCGCTGGCTCGGGTTGGGGCAAGCAATTATCCCGTGAGTGGTGAGGATAATGCTGCATATATCGCCGGAACGCGGACGCTTGAAATTCAAAATGGCGGTACATTACGTAACCGTAGTCGCATTCTAGGAGATATCGTCAGCTCGTCTCCTGCGTATGTTCCAGAAACGAATAGTCTTTACGTGGGATCTAACGACGGCATGCTGCATGCGATAAATGCCGCGAATGGTGCCGAGTTGTTTGCCTATCTTCCAAATGGAGTCAGCTGGAGCGGTCTGAATTCTTTGAGTCGTCCAGATTATACGCACAGGTATTCTGTAGATGGTCCAGTTGTCGTGTCTACGCGGACCCAGACTCCGGGTAAAAACACCTTGGTTGGCACTCTTGGGAAGGGCGGCAAAGGTCTATTTGCGCTGGACGTAACCAATCCGACCACTTTTGGCGTGAGTGACTTCAAATGGGAGGTGACGGAACAAGGCGGCGATATGGGTTTGGTACAGTCCAAGCCTGTTATAGCAAAGCTTAACACCGGGGAGACCGCGTTGATTGTCAGCAATGGAGTCAATAGCACAAATGGTCGTGCTGTTCTGTTGATTTATAATCTTGATACCGGAGCGTTAATTAGGAAGATCGACACAGGCGTTGGTTCACCTGTCACGGATAGTGCTGATTCGAACGGATTGTCTACTTCTGTTGGTTGGGATTCTGATGGCAACGGGACTGTGGATGCTGTTTACGCTGGTGACTTACTTGGTAATCTCTGGAAATTCGATGTCTCGTCAGCAACCGCTACAACATGGGGTTTAGCAAATAGCGGTCGCCCCATTTTTGCGGCTACTTATACCGGAGGAGCTACGCCAGTGCGCCAGCCCATTACTGGTGGATTGACAGTTGCCCTGAATCCTACGACCTTCAAGACATGGGTATTCTTTGGTACGGGTCGGTTGATGACAACTGGCGACTTGACAAATATGGATGTTCAAAGCATGTATGGCTTTGTCGATGATGGTACAGCAATCGTTCGAAGCGGCACGTCAGCGAATCTTACGCGTCGCACTACTGTTGTTGCCGGTACGCTGGGTGGCAGGCCGGTTCGCTCCTTTGAGGCGAATTCTCCTTTGCCTGCTACATCAAAGGGCTGGTACGTCGATCTTGTGGCACCGCCACAGCCAGGCACGGCAGAAGGCGAACGTATCGTGAGTGATGCCCAATTGCTAGGCGATGTTCTAGTAACTTCCAGCGTTATTCCCACTGCTAGTGCTTGTCAGGCAGATGGACGTGGCTACTTGAATGCTTTGGACGCCTTTACCGGTACCAGTAGCAATTCTTCGTTCTTCGACTTAGATGGTGATGGTAGCTTTACAGACGAAAAATTGACGAGTGACGGTCGAGACATTCCAGTTGGATCGGTGGATTTGGGGGTGGGGATGCCGACATTGGCGAACTTGCTCCGCGGGCGGGCAGTCTTGGGTGGTTCATCAGGCAATAATGCGAGCGTGGGTATCCCGGAAAATCGTAACGTCGGGCGTGTGTCTTGGCGCGAAGTCAAGCGAGGAGACTGATCGATGTGCAGATCAAGTGTGTTTCATTATCGACGTATGTCCCATATGCGATCTCGCCTTTATGGGTTCACGCTGATGGAGGTCATGGTTGTTGTGGCTGTCATTGCGATTCTGTCAGCGATTGCGTTCCCCAGCTATAACGCCTACGTAATCAAAACGCGTAGATCCGCAGCTACAGTTTGCTTGCAGGAGCGAGCACAGCTCATGGAGCGTTATTACACGACCAAGTTGACCTACGTCGATGCACCTGCGCCTGCAGCTTGCGACGGGATCATCAACTCTTATGCAATAGCATTTGAATCGACGCCTACGGCTAAGGCGTTTGTGCTGACAGCAACTCCGTCTACCTCGCAGAGGGATCCCAAATGCGGCACGCTGTCTCTTAACCAGAAGGGCGAGCGAGGCGCGTCTGGTACTGCGGCTTCGGCTGCGGAATGCTGGTGATCTTTGAGTTGCGGTAGTAAGTTGGTTGTTTGATTTTTTGGTGTGTTTTAAGGTTTTTGAAGAAGGAGATGGGATTTGCGAATTGACAGCTTTTCTTGACGGCAGTTGAGTTTTATATGTCGACTTTTTGAAATATAGAACTTAGCGGGCGTGGTCCCAAGCTGTTGTGTGATATCTGCAGGCAGTGGTCAAGCAGTGACCTTCTCTCCGCGCTAGGCATGCCTTCGCAGAGCTGAACAGTTCGGCTCCGGGGTGGGAGGCGAATTAGGTGGCGAACTTGGCCTGCGGGACATCGCCGATCGAGGTAGCTGCCGTGGGGCGATTCGACGAGCGGTGTGCCGGTCTGTCCGGCGGTGAATACGCCATGCTCACGTCGTTGTCGTGGGCCCAGAAATCCACCACCATCGAGATGAATTCGTTGCCCTCTGAATGCGCCGCAAGGGGAGGGCATTGAGGACGTGGGAATTGCATCGCTGTCATCACCAGGTCTGCGCCCTCGAGGTTCTGATTCGCTTCGATGTTCAGGCTTTCCATGGTGAAGTTGTCCGAGATGTTCACTGCCCGGAAGCGGCGGCAGCGGAGCAAGCGTCGGCAACGAAGTCCATGCTTCAAACTTGGTTAGGGGCGGTCAGTTCAGTCCGCTCCATGCGATGTGCTGCGGCCTTGTATCTGCGCGGAGGGTTGTGCCGCAGGTTGAGGCTTGCTTGGCAGTACGGCCGAGACAGACACGTGTGGTTGCATTTCCGGCCTTCTCTCTGCAATTGCACGTGGGATCGCCATAAACCATGGCGGACCCGTACGGGCGCGATCTCTACTATCTTTCGAAGCAGTGGCGCATCACCGTTGTCAAAAGGCTAGTAATACCACGCCAATCGACTTTGCTTGACGACCGCGCAAGCCCGTCGAGTCCAGCCTGATACCGATCGCAGATGGCCCACAAGCGTCTTGCACTGCGTGGCATCAGAGCTTTGTCGACCACACGTCCTGCAACATCACCTTGCCCAGGTTTAGATCGCCGACTAGCTGCTTGAGCTTGCAGCTCTCTTCCTCAAAGTGGCGTAGTCGACGCAGGCCGGCAACGCCGATCCCCGAAATTCTTGCGCTACGCGTAGAACGTAGCCCGGCTGGCGCCAATCTGGCGGAAAATCTCCTCGTCCGTCGTGCCGATATCAGTCTGCTTCAGGGCGAATGCGGTCTGCTCTTCGGTGAACTTCGATTTCTTCATGGCGGCGGGCCTCCCGGGGCCTGAGTGCCGCCGAATTTTCTCGTTCTGGCTGGTCTAAATCATAGGAATGAGGTCACTGGAGAGCTGCTCCTGGACACGTCTTCCCGATGATTGGGTTGCCTGAAGACCGCTGGCTATGGCCAAGTCAATGTTGCGCAAGGCCGAAGCGCGCGCGGCCTGCTTTTTCTCGACTAACGACAAAAAAGGACTTGCGAAACTCGCAAGTCCTTGATGTTTTTGGCGCCCGAAGTTGGACTCGAACCAACGACCCCCTGATTAACAGTCAAGTGCTCTAACCGGCTGAGCTATTCGGGCGGGGAGGCAAATTATAGGGACCAGCCGCCGCGTACGCAACCCCTTTGAAAAAATTTCAGAAGGGGCACTGCTGCTGGGCTGTGAGCAATCTGGATCGCTGTCTGCCTGCGGCATTGACGATCACCTGGCCCTTCAGAAGCCCGCGGCTACAGATGTGGAACGTTAGATTGCTTCCGGCTGTTCTGCCCAGCGAATTGTAGCGGGCCTGTTCACGTCCTGACGAGGTGTGAATGCTGAGCCTGGAAGCAGCACTTGACGTACGCACGCCGATGATAAGGTGAGTGCTGTCAGGCTTCCGATTGCCGTCAGGATCGGCGTATATCAACCAGCCTTTCGTCCAATCGTTGTTGGCATCGCAGCTGTCGTAGGAAGCGCTTGGACACATTGCCACGGCGCTTCCACGCGAAATTGCGGCCGATCGGGTCATTGCCAGGTGGGCGGAGATTTCAAACATAAGGGCGCGTACCTGTTGCGCTTGACGTAGCTCCGACAAAGACGGCCAGGCAACTGCTAGAAGGATGGCGAGTACTGCGGTTGTGATAGTGCTCTCTGTCAACGTGAAGCCTGCTTGCTGATGATGGTTCCTGTCCATGGCAGCTGCACCACCTTGCGGGAGCTTAAGCGTCTAACGCCTGATCCTTAAAGGCCATCAGCATGCTTCCGAATAGACCGTAGGAAAACCACAAACATTGCCATCATCTGCCGTCGGTATACTGACCGGCCGATTGAGGGCACCGCTGCATGACCGACCGTTTTCAGCTCGTATCCCCGTATTCCCCAGCTGGTGACCAGCCAGCGGCCATCGACAAGCTAGTGGCCAACTTCGAGGCCGGCCTGGCCAAGCAGACCCTGCTGGGGGTGACCGGCTCGGGTAAGACCTACACCATCGCCAATGTCGTGCAGCAGGTGCAAAAGCCGACCCTGGTGATGGCGCCCAACAAGACGCTGGCGGCCCAGTTGTACGGCGAGTTCAAGTCGTTCTTCCCGAACAACGCGGTCGAGTACTTCGTCAGCTATTACGACTACTACCAGCCCGAAGCCTACGTGCCGTCCTCGGACACCTTCATCGAGAAGGACAGTTCGATCAACGAACACATCGAGCAGATGCGCCTTTCGGCGACCAAGACCTTGTTGTCGCGGCGCGATTCGCTGGTGGTTGCGACGGTGTCGGCGATCTATGGTCTGGGTGCGCCGGAGGACTATCTGTCGCTGCGCCTGATCCTCTCGGTGGGCGAGCACATCGATCAACGCCAGTTGATCCGCCATCTGACCGATCTGCAGTACACCCGCAATGAGTTCGAGCTCACACGCGGCGCATTCCGGGTGCGCGGCGAGGTGGTGGACGTGTTTCCGGCCGAGTCGGATACCGAGGCGTTGCGGATCGAGTTGTTCGATGGCGACGTCGAGCAGCTGACCTTGTTCGACCCGTTGACCGGCGAAACCCTGCGCAAGCTGCAGCGGTACACCGTGTATCCCAAGACCCATTACGCCACCACGCGCGAGCGTACGCTCAGCGCGGTGGATACGATCAAGGAAGAGCTGAAAGATCGGCTGGAGCAGTTGTATTCGCAGAACAAATTGGTCGAGGCGCAGCGTCTGGCGCAGCGCACCCAGTTCGATCTGGAGATGATGGCTGAAGTGGGGTTCTGCAACGGTATCGAAAACTATTCGCGGCATCTCACCGGCAAAGCGCCCGGCGAGCCGCCGCCGACGCTGTTCGACTACCTGCCGCCGGATGCGCTGCTGGTCATCGATGAGTCGCACGTGACCATTCCGCAAATCGGTGCGATGTACAAAGGCGACCGCTCGCGCAAGGAAACGTTGGTGGAGTTTGGCTTCCGGCTGCCGTCGGCGCTGGACAACCGGCCGCTGCGCTTCGAGGAGTGGGAGGCGCGTTCGCCGCGCAGCATCTATGTCTCCGCAACGCCGGGGCCTTATGAATTGCGCGAGTCTGCCGGCGAAATCACCGAACTGGTGGTGCGTCCCACGGGGCTAATCGATCCGGTCGTGGAGATTCGCCCGGTCGGTACCCAGGTCGACGACTTGATGTCTGAGGTGCACGAGCGCATCAAGCTCGGCGACCGCGTGCTGGTCACGACGCTGACCAAGCGCATGGCCGAGAACCTGACCGAGTACCTCGGTGAGCATGGCATTCGCGTGCGCTATCTGCACTCTGATATCGACACGGTCGAGCGTGTGGAGATCATCCGCGATCTGCGCCTGGGCAAGTTCGATGTGCTGGTTGGCATCAACCTGCTTCGCGAGGGTCTGGACATGCCGGAAGTGTCGTTGGTGGCGATCCTGGATGCGGACAAAGAAGGTTTCCTGCGTTCAACCGGCTCGTTGATCCAGACCATCGGCCGCGCCGCACGCAATCTGCGCGGCAAGGCGATCCTGTATGCCGACAAGATGACGCGTTCGATGCAGGCCGCGATCGACGAAACCGACCGCCGTCGCGAGAAACAGGTGGAGTACAACCTTGAGCACGGCATCACCCCCAAGTCGGTGGCGCGTCCGATCTCCGACATCATGGAAGGTGCGCGCGAGGATGCGGCCGAGAAGAAGGCGGGCAAGGGGCGCTCGAAGTCGCGCCAGGTCGCCGAAGACACCCCCGATTATCGCGCCATGAAGCCCGCTGAAATTGCCGGCAAGCTCAAGAGCCTGGAGCAGAAGATGTATCAGCATGCCAAGGATCTGGAGTTCGAGGCAGCGGCGCAGATTCGCGACCAGATCCAGAAGTTGAAGGCCGCAAGCCTGGGGTAGGGCGAAGTGGCGCACGAAGCGCGGGAGGGCTTGTGATTGGCAAAACCCTGCGCTAGAATGCGCGCCCTGCACAGCGCAATGCTGGCGCAGGATTCGGGCGGTTAGCTCAGCGGTAGAGCACTACCTTGACATGGTAGGGGTCACAGGTTCGAACCCTGTACCGCCCACCACTCCAAGTCCAGATGGCACGGCGACTTGAGTGGTTACATGGTCGGCAGCGATGTCTGCCAATAAATCAAAGTGGCCCCAATGAGGAGCTCCTCAACCTGGGTGCGTGCTTGGCCAAGTTCTCGGCGATCAACGCCAACCCCTTCATTCGCTTGGTCCGGATACGTCGGATCGAACTTCGCGTAGCGGTCAGTTGTGCCTGCTGCACGGTGACCGAGCAAGTCGGACACTCTCATGCGGCCCCACCGCGCTTGCGTAGCCACGTGGCGATGGTGTGTCGGAATGTTCTGGGCACGAACCCTGTCGCCTGCAGCGCCAGCCAAGGCGCACCTTTCGCCACGCGACCCCACGTCATGCCCCAGGCAGCCGTTGGCTCGCGACATCACTCAATAGCTCGGCGCAGGCGATGAAGGATCCAGTGCTGGCAGCAGCGGAGCTATCGGCCAGCGCGTATCTGTCTGCCGCTGCACCGTCGGAAGGGCCAAACCAAGCTCGCCGAATCGGGCTCAGAGATGGGGCGGCGCGACGCGTACAGTCACGGGCGCCTCCGAAACCGCTTTCTCCATCACACGTCTTGCTTTAGCATCGCCTCCGCGCTGACGGAAAGGAAGGCTGGCGATGGACGAGTATCAGCACACCGTGCTGACCAGGGGGGGGTATCGCGTTGTGGCGATCACGCGCGACGAGGTGTATGCACCCGATGCGGTGGTGGCGTATGCGGTCGTGACCGATGCTGGAACGCGAATCACGCCGGATCTTTCCTTGGATCAAGCCAAGGTGTGGATCGACTCGCTTGTCGAGAGCGAGAGCGGAGGCCGCAAAGCGGGCCTGATCGACCACAAGCCTGTCGTCCGCCGTTAGACCGCAGTCCAGCTGCAAGCCTAGGGAGAAGGGCGCATGTCCAAAGCCAAAATTATCGCGATTGCCACTGCGGTGGCGCTGCTTGCCGGATATCTGCTGTCCGGCTACGTGACCTTGCTGCTGCTGCGGCTGGATACGGGCCTGTATAGCTGGGACACCTATTACCGCTACTACAGCGCGCTGGGACTGCCCGAGGTTGCTCCCTATGCAACCAAGATCAAGATGGCAGGTGGCATCGGCTTCGGTTTTCCGGCGCTCATCTGGATCATCGGTATTGCTCTGGCACTTAAGCCCAAGGCGCCTGCATTGCACGGCGACGCGCGCTTCGCCGGGGCTTCCGATCTCGCCAAGCACGGCCTCTTCAAGCCAAGCGGAAACGGCATCGTCGTCGGTAAATTCAACGGCAAGCTGGTGCGTCTGAGCGGGCAGCAATTCGTGATCCTCGCTGCGCCGACGCGCTCAGGTAAAGGCGTGGGTGTTGTCATCCCCAACCTGCTTGAGTACCAGGAGTCGATCGTCGTCCTGGACATCAAGCAGGAAAACTTCGATCTGACCAGCGGCTGGCGCGCCAGCCAGGGGCACGAGGTCTTTCTCTTCAATCCGTTTGCGGAAGATCGGCGTACCCATCGCTGGAATCCACTGACCTACGTGTCGAACGATCCCGCATTCCGCGTGTCGGACCTGATGAGCATCGCAGCCATGCTGTATCCGGACGGCTCGGACGATCAAAAATTCTGGGTCAGCCAGGCGCGTAATGCATTCTTGGCTTTTGCTCTGTACTTGTTTGAAAACTGGGATGAGGAGCTGTCGCTTGGCTTCCCGGGCGGGGCAGGGGCGCCCACGCTGGGCGGAATTTACCGCCTGTCTTCGGGCGACGGTACCGACCTCAAGAAATACCTGAAGTCGCTGTCCGAGCGCAGGTTCCTGAGCAGCAACGCCAAGTCGGCCTTTGCCAACATGCTGTCACAGGCGGATGAGACCTTCGCGTCCATCATGGGGACCCTGAAAGAACCGCTCAACGCGTGGATCAACCCCGTGCTGGATGCGGCCACCAGCGCCGACGACTTCATGTTGACGGATCTACGCAAGAAGAAGATGACGATCTACATCGGCATCCAGCCCAACAAGCTGGCCGAGAGCCGCCTGATCATCAACCTGCTCTTCAGCCAGATCATCAACCTCAACACCCGCGAACTGCCGAAGTCCAACCCCGAGCTCAAGTACCAGTGCTTGCTGCTCATGGACGAATTCACCTCGATCGGCAAAGTGGACATCATCGCGACGGCAGTAGCCTACATGGCGGGCTACAACATCCGTCTGTTGCCCATCATCCAGAGCATGGCGCAGCTGGACGCGACCTATGGCAAGGACCTGTCGCGCACCATCATCACCAACCACGCCCTGCAGATCCTGTACGCACCGCGCGAACAACAGGACGCGAACGACTACTCGGAGATGTTGGGCTACACGACGATCAAGAAGAAAAACATCACAAGGGGGCGCGAAACAACGCGTAGCGTGTCGGAGGAGCGGCGTGCATTGATGTTGCCGCAGGAGCTGAAGGCAATGGGGAACGAGAAGGAAGTCTTCCTGTATGAAGGCATTCCGCATCCTGTGAAGTGCGACAAGATCCGCTACTACGAAGATCGCTACTTCACCGCGCGATTGCTGCCCAAAACAGATGTGAAAACGCTTTCCATGGGAGTGTGATATCCATCACGGATTGGTGGTAGATATGTGTGGGTAATTCTTGACTCATGTGTCCGTTAAGGGCAAAGTTATCCAGAATTCCTGCATTGTTGATTTTTTGTTAAGGGGACGGCGCCGGACGGGGTCGTACAGGAGTAAAGCTATGGATGGTTCTTCGGTATGTTCGTGTCGCTTGCCCGCGCGTCTGCGCTGCACTGCTCCGCCTGCCTGGGCGGATCATGTGCGCCTCGCGTTTCCAGCCGGTTTCTCAAAGCTCTCGACGCTCCGTCACCTTTAGGTGTGTGGGGCCGTAGTGCTGTCCGTCATTAAGCCCGAAATTTCATGAGTTGGAGAAGTCAGAGTGAATCCGATGTATGTGTCCAAGCTGTCGTTGGTGTTAGCGGCTGCCATGTTGGCTGGCGCCTGCGCGACCAAGCCTGCTCCTGACTTTGGTGGGCGCTGGAAGCACGTCAATCACTTTGACGAGGCTCCAACCGAAATTCCTCTTTATACCTCCTACACGTATCAGGCTACGCCGATGGATGGCACGCTGAAGACGATGCTTGAGCGTTGGGCCGCGGACTCCAACATGCAGTTGTCCTACAACCTGCCGTCGGACTACACCCTTATCGCGCCGGTTTCGAACATCAGCACCACCAGCGTGCAGCAAGCCGCAACTGAACTCAGTGCGGTGTATGCCGCGCAGGGAGTCTCGGTCTCAGTCTCTGCCAATAAATTGCTCGTGCAGCCGGTACCAGTGTCAACGGGTTCCAAGCTCTAAGGGAGCGTCGACCGATGTGCTGCACCTGCGCATCACATTTTCAAGCACGTCCATGCTTCCCAAGTGCCCGCAACCCATCGCGGCAACAGTTTCAGGCCTGACAAGGCCCCACGGTGACGGATCTAGACATGTTGCGTAAGAAAGTCAATGAGAAGGACGGATCCGCCCAAGTAGGCGCGGCAGTCCAGAAAGCGGTGAATTATGAGGTCAGCATCGCTGACCTTGCCCGCCGTAGTGAAAAACGTGCTTGGATGGTGGCGATGATGTCCACGCTCGTCACCGTGCTGACCGCTGGCGGCTACTACTACATGCTGCCTCTGAAGGAAAAAGTTCCCTATCTTGTAATGGCGGATGCCTATTCAGGTACGAGCACGATCGCCAAACTCGAAGCAAATTTCGGCGGGCGTTCGGTGAGTACCAGCGAAGCATTAGCACGCAGCAATATCGCAAGGTTCATTATCTCACGTGAATCGTACGATGCATCCAATATCAGCGATCGAGATTGGAATACCGTAGTTTCAATGGCGGCTACGAGTGTGTTGGCGGAATATCGAGCGCTGCATGCGGCGAACAATGCTTCTAGGCCTTTTAACATTTACGGTAGGAATCGCTCGATACGCATCAATATATTGAGCATTACGCTTATCGGGGGTAGGGGTAAGGCATATACGGGTGCGACCGTTCGATTTCAGCGCAATATCTATGATAAAAGCTCTACTGTAACTACGTTGCTTGATAATAAAATTGCGACGATGGAGTTTGCTTATCAAGACAATCTTGAAATGAGCGACGACCTTAGGGTGGAAAATCCGCTCGGTTTCAGAGTGACAGATTACCGGGTTGATAATGATTACTCTGCGCTGCCTGCGGTTCCGGCATCGGGCGCACCGCTGGCAGCGCCGACGACCGTAACCGCTTCGGGGGTGCCTGCTGTGCAGCCAGGGGCCACCAGTGATATGGCTAACACTGCTACTCAAGGCGGAGCGCTACCTGGAACAGTGCCGATGCAGCAGGGTGCACCAGCAGCACCCGGTGTCTCTCCGGCACCGCAACAGGCACCGCAAATGTATCCAAACCAGGCCCAGCCCGCCATTCAACCCCAGGGAGCACAAAATAATGTCAATGGAGCGAGCGGTAGATGAAACTCTTTAGCCGATACAAAATGGCGCTACTAGCGTTGCTTCCTCTTGGGTTATGCGCCTTCCCTGTCGCTGCGCAGGTGGTACAAGAATATGAGTATGAGTCGGATCGAATATACCAAGTTCGTACGGGTCTGGGTATTACTACCCAGATTGAACTCAGCCCCAATGAGAAAATCCTCGATTACAGTACGGGTTTTACTGGTGGATGGGAGCTGACGCGTCGCGAAAATGTTTTTTACTTAAAGCCGAAGAATGTCGATGTCGATACGAATATGATGATTCGTACCGCAACCCATTCATACATTCTGGAGCTGAAGGTCGTCGCAACTGATTGGCAGCGCCTGGAACAAGCCAAACAGGCCGGTGTTCAGTACAAAATTGTCTTCACTTATCCCAAGGACACGAGCTTCAATGGTGCCGAGGATCTGATTGCTGCAAAAGATGGGCCGCAGTTGAATGCAAAGATCCTCAAGGATCGTCGTTATTATTATGATTACGACTATTCGACGCGCACTAAGAAATCGTGGTTGATCCCGAGTCGGGTGTATGACGACGGCAAGTTTACCTACATAAATATGGATTTGACGCGTTTTCCTACCGGAAATTTTCCGGCAGTCTTTGGCCGCGAGAAAGAGCATAGTGAGGATTTCTTGGTCAACACGACGGTTGAGGGGAATACATTGATCGTGCACGGCACCTACCCATATCTGGTAGTGCGCCACGGGAGCAATGTGGTAGGTCTGCGAAGGAATAAGCAAAAGTGAACTCAAACCCTCCAAATAATTCTGATGAGCGCATTCCCGGAGAAATGGATGCGCAGTCGCGTTCTGAACACGACGAGCATGGCAGTAATCCCTATTTTGCACGTCATCGGTCCGCCGAATCCCCAGACCTAGATGCAAACGAACCTGTTTTGCAATCTAATGACATGAAGCGGCTTAATCGCAAAGCTTTGATGTTCTTGGCTGGCATCGCGTTGCTCCTAGTACTCGCCATTTTTTGGCTGGTATCGCGTAACTCAGAAAAACCAGAAGTGGTGAAGCCTCGCGCAGAAACCGTTATTGCGCCAGCTCTGCCTCAAAACTTGGGTGCACCAACCGCGCCAGAACCAGTGCCGCTCGTCCAGCAGCAGAGTCCGCTGGCGCTCCCGAGTGAGCCGCCTGAGTATAACGATGCCCCCCCTCCTGTTGTCGCTCCTGAGCGGGAACGTGGTCCCACGCTTCTGGAGCGGCGCATTCTTGCAGAACAGGGTGCTGATGCTGATTTGCGACCTGCAAGCGGTGCTAGCGCTGCAAGAACTCCTGAAGATCAACTAGATAAGCAAATTACGCTGGCAAAGCCGATTAGTAATCCCGATGGTCTGCTTGTCCGAGGGACATATATTCGTTGCATACTGGAAACCCGCATCATCAGTGACTTTGATGGCTTTACGTCCTGCATTGTTACCGAGCCTGTTTATTCAATAAACGGCCATAAACTCCTGCTGCCGAAGGGGTCAAAGATGTTGGGCCAATATGCTGCCAAGGAGCCGACTTCGCCTCGCATGCAGGTGGTTTGGGATCGTATCACAACGCCCACGGGTATTGATGTAATGCTGGAGGGGCCAGGCATCGATAACCTTGGCAGCGCGGGGCATCCGGGCCAATATGATGCACATTGGGGAAATAAAATAGCCTCTGCGTTGTTCATTAGTATGCTGAGTGATGCATTTAAATATGCTGCGGCAGAATACGGCCCCCAGACGACAACGGTCGGAGTAGGTAGCGGAGTGATCACTCAGCAGCCATTCGAGAGTAATACTGCGCGCAGCATTCAGGATATTGCCGAGCAAGCAGTGGCAAAATCCGGCCGTCGTCCATCGACGGTGACAATCAATCAGGGCACCGTACTGAATGTGTATGTGGCCAAAGATGTTGATTTTTCGGCTGTGCTGCCAAAGTGAACGAAGGTTACGCCGTGACGATTGAAGACTCACCACTCGCAAAAATCTCGAATGATTTTCTGGATTATCAGTATTCCGTCTTGGGAATTTTGGATTACTTGAACTCTCCGGAGGTCACTGAAATTTGCATCAATCGTCCGGGCGAGCTGTATCTCGAGACCATCAATGGCTGGCAGCGTGTAGATGTGCCTTCACTGACATTTGATCGTGCAAGGCAGTTCTGCACTGCGGTTGTTAATGAAAGCAACACCGGTCAGCGGATCACGGACGCTGACCCTGTTGTTTCATTGACTTTTCCAACGGGGCAGCGTGCGCAATTTGTAATTCCACCTGCTTGTGACGCTGGAAAAGTTTCGATTACCATCCGTCTGCCCTCAAAGCACACCAAGACTTTGGAGCAATACAAACACGATGGATTTTTTGATCAAGTACTAGAGCAGGCTGCTGACGTTAGCGATCAAGATCGCGAATTGCTGGAGCTACGCCGTAACAGAGATTACTCTGAGTTTTTCAAAAAATCTGTTCTCTACAAGAAAAATGTTGTTGTTGCGGGCGCGACAGGCAGTGGTAAAACCACGTTCATGAAGGCTCTCGTTAACCACATTCCAAATGAAGAGAGACTTGTTACCATTGAGGACGCAAGAGAACTTTTCATAAGTCAGCCTAACTCCGTTCATCTCTTATATTCTAAGGGCGGGCAGAGCGCGAGTAACGTGACAGCTAAAAGCTGCATGGAGGCCTGCCTTCGAATGAAGCCCGATCGAATCATATTAGCTGAGTTGCGAGGCGATGAATCGTTCTATTTTATTCGTAATTGTGCGTCTGGCCACCCTGGCTCAATCACCAGTTGCCATGCTGGTAGCGTTGAGCAAACCTGGGACCAACTTGCGCTTATGGTCAAAGCCTCTAACGAAGGTTCTGGGTTAGAATTTGAAGTGATAAAACGTCTGCTGCGTATGACCATTGATATAGTAGTGCATATCAAAGCGCATGCGGGACGGCGCTACATCACTGGTATTGACTTTGATCCAATTCGAACCTTGCGTGGTGGTTGAGTTGTCGTCTATCGCTATTGATCTTGTTTAAGGAGCCGCTATGTTGCCAGGTATGGAACTAATGGGCTGCACCGGACTAGCTGTCCCCGGCGAGGTGATGCAGCATGTCGTCCGTGTGGAGTCTTCGCGGAATCCTTACGCAATTGGCGTGGTCGGTGGGAGACTTGTTCGTGAGCCGAGAGGGCTGCAAGAAGCAGTTGCCACGGCAAAAATGCTGGAGCAAAAGGGATACAACTTTTCTCTCGGGCTTGGCCAAGTGAATCGCTATAATTTAGTGAAGTATGGCTTGACCAGTTACGAAATGGCTTTTGAAAAATGTCCAAACCTCGTGGCTGCTTCGAGGATCCTTGCAGAATGCCATTCTCGGTCAGGTGCTAACTGGGGCAAGTCTTTCAGCTGCTATTACTCCGGTAATTTCGAGACGGGGTTTAAGCATGGGTATGTACAAAAAATTTATGCATCCATTCGGCAGTCGGCGGCACGGGTAGATAACGTCGAGCCGATCGGAGTTATTCCTAATCAACCAATCAAGGTTGGTGTCAGGAGTCCGTTGCGTCAGGCAGCAGCAGAATTGGCCGATGCAATTGTTTCTAGGCGAGTGCAGGGCATGGCACAGTCGCCACAGGTGAATTCGCAACCTGCGGCTCCACTCGAAAATTCCTCAGCCCTTGCAAGTACAAATGGTCCGACGCCCGTCACGCCGACTGAACCCAACGACCTTTATATAATTAAGGCAACGGGCCAAGGGCGTGGAGTTGCTGTCCCGGCTGTTGCGCCATCTCAGTCGGTTACGTTGAGTGCCGGGTCCCCATCTGCTGCGCCCACCAATCCGCAGCTTCAGAGGCAAGTTCCAGTGGATAGTGCTTTCGTGTTTTAACAAGGAAGAATGTTGCCATAGGACGGCTGCAAGCCCCCCTGTTTAAAGGAGATAGAAAATGCAAATGATGAATAACAAGCAGTTGGTCGCCGACGCTAAGATGGTCGGTATTCAGGCATTGAAAGCTTTGGTTTTCACTTCAGCTCTATTCGTTGCCGGTGGCGCCGGTGCGCAAGTAGGCGATCTGGCAAAGACTGACGAAAAAGTCTGTGGATTTCTCGATAATGTAAATTCGCTGCTCACCATGGGTTCTGTAGCTGTCGTAACGATCGCCGTGATTGTGGCCGGTTACCAGATCGCGTTTGCTCATAAGCGAATTTCGGAAGTCTCTCCAATTCTTATCGGCGGTGTCTTGATTGGCGCTGCGGGACAGATTGCTAACATGGTTATCGGTAAGCGCGACAGCCAGTGCCAGGGTGAATCGGCAATGGCGCTACTCCAAGCGCTGCATCATTATGCATAAAGACGTGCTCTTTCGCGGGTGCACCCGCCCTGCAATGTTCTTGGGGGTTCCATACATCCCCTTTTTCATTGGCGCCGGTGGAGGCCTGATGATGGGCATGTATCTCAATCTGTGGTATCTCCTGACCATTCCTGTATTCATTTTTATAATGCAGCAGATGGCAAAGCGCGATGAGATGATTTTCAGGTTGCTGGCGTTGAGATGGTTATTTCGATTTCGCGTTCGTAATCTGCAGCGTTATTCAGGAATGTGGGTGTTTAGTCCAAACGAATATCGTAAAAATCCCCCCGGGAAGCCTTAGCGTACAGGCGATAACTCGACCAACCCCATGCACTGAATCTGCATGGGGTTGGTCTTTCAGAGCCTAGTCTTGCAGTGAATCCTTCTTATTGGTATTGCCATGTTCAGCCCAGATAGTCCAATCAGTGAGTTTGTATCTATTTCGACACACGTGGCACCTTCGGTGCTGAAGACAACTGGTGGCGATTATCTTTTGATCTGGCATCTCGCCGGTTTGCCATTTGTCGGCAGGGATGAGTTCGAGCTTGAGCAACGGCATAACACCTTTAATCGGTTGTTGCAGACTTTACGTGCGCCTGATTTTGCCAACGTTGCGTTTTGGGTTCACGATGTCCGACGGCGTCGTAAGATCGGCAACGGCAGTCGCTTCAAGCAGTCGTTTAATCAGGCGTTGTCTGACGAGTACTATGCGGCACTGTCTTCGCAAAAGATCATGCAAAACGAGCTCTATTTCAGCATGATCTACCGTCCTGTAGTCACCGGGCGGCGCCTAGTAGAAAAATCAGCAGACCCTGAGCGGCTCAAGTCGGAAGAAGATCAAGCAGTGGCGAAAGTGATCGAGCTGGCCACGAATGTCGAGGCTGTGCTGAAAGATTATTCGCCTTATCGTTTGGGTATGTATGAGGCTAAAAATGGAGTTGTTTTTTCAGAGACTTTAGAGTTTCTAGGTTATCTGCTAAATAGAATTGACGAGCCCGTTCCGGTATTGCAGGCCCCGGTACAAGCGTATTTGCCTGTTAGTAAACATATGTTTGCAAACAAGACAGGTGATTTTGTCATCCGTACACCGGATGGGATTAATCATTTTGGTGCTATCTTGAACGTTAAGGAATATTCGGATGGTACATATCCGGGAATTCTGAATGGTTTAAAATATCTTGATTTTGAATATGTTGTAACCCATTCTTTTAGTCCGGTCGGTCGCCACGATGCACTTAAGGTGCTTGAGCGAACCAAAGGGATGATGATTTCGTCAGGTGACAAGTCTTCAAGCCAGATTCGTGATTTGGACGTGGCAATGGACGACGTTGCTTCGGGAAATTTCGTTCTGGGTGAATATCACTTCACTATTGCGATTTACGCTGATAGCCAGGAAAAGTTGGCACGGCAGATAGCAACGACCAGGGCCGAGTTGTCTAATGCAGGCTTTGTCTCATCTAAGGAAGATCTGGCGGTAGCATCCTCTTTCTATGCCCAGCTGCCGGGAAACTGGCGCTTCCGTACGCGTATCGCGAATCTCAGTTCTCTTAATTTCCTTGGGCTTTCTCCTCTGCATAACTTTGCCCAGGGGAAGCAGAACAATAATCCTTGGGGCGAATGCGTTACGACGCTGCAGACCACCAATGGTCAGCCTTACTACTTTAATTTTCATGCCACACATCCTGCAGAAAATTCTCTGGGTGAGAAAGCTATCGCCAATACGATGGTGATTGGAAAGTCCGGTACAGGTAAAACGGCGCTAATCAACTTTTTGTTGAGTCAAGTGCAAAAATTTGATCCTATACCCACGATATTTTTCTTCGACAAGGATCGTGGGGCCGAGATATTCGTGCGTGCTTGTGGAGGTAATTATCTGGCGCTTGAAAATGGCGCTCCCACTGGATTCAACCCTTTTCAATGCGAGAGAAACGAAGCGAATACGCAGTTTCTTTCAGAGCTCATCAAGGTGTTGGGCGGTAAGGTAGAATACAGCTCGCGCGAAGAGGAGGATATTTTTCGTGCTGTGGAGGGCATGTTGGACACTCCGATGCATCTGCGCAGCATGAGTAATTTCCGCAAAAGCCTGCCTAATATGGGGGACGATGGGCTTTATGCAAGACTGCGGCGCTGGACGGCAGGGAATTCGCTGGGCTGGGTGTTCGATAATCCAGTGGACACAGTCGATCTTCAAAGGGCCTCCATCATCGGCTTTGACTATACCGATGTGATTGATAATGCTGAAGTGCGTGTGCCAGTGATTAATTATTTACTGCATCGCCTGGAGTCTTTGATCGATGGGCGCCCGCTGATCTATGTTATGGATGAGTTCTGGAAAATTCTGGATGGCAAGGGTGGCTTGAAAGAGTTTGCAAAGAACAAGCAGAAGACCATCAGAAAGCAGAATGGCATGGGCATTTTTGCGACGCAGAGCCCTGAGGATGCGTTGGCCAGTGATATTGCGGCAGCTTTGATTGAGCAGACGGCGACAATGATATTGCTGCCTAACCCAAATGCCAGTCGTGACGATTACATGGAAGGGCTTAAGCTTACTGACGCGGAATATCAGGTGGTGGTGTCCCTTGATGAACGTTCGCGTTGCTTTTTAGTGAAGCAAGGTCATGCGTCCGCTGTATGTCAGCTCAATCTGCGTGGAATGGATGACGCGCTTTCAGTGATTTCGTCGTCGACTGATAATATTGAGATTATGCAGCAGGTTTTGTCGCGACAAGCCAACAAGCTTGGTGTTAGCGTCGATCAGTTGACGCCCGAGCAATGGTTGGAAGAGTTTTATGCAAACCGTAAAGGTTCCGGTAGACGGAAATCGAGTGCTGATAAGCAAGCGGAAGATCATGCCTAGCATGCGGTGCATGGCCCGCGTATGCGTGCCATGCACCGGCTAAATGCCATCTGTTTTCGCGGATTTTTGTAGCTTTAGGGATCTATCGGTTTCGATTCCGCATTATCTGGATTTTTTTTGGCGCGACATGCTTTGCTACCTCGAATATTAGAGTTCAGAGGGGTTTTGGGATTTTGATAGCGTATTTTTAGATGACATGAATACGTATGCACATGTGCGCTCTTAGAGTTGTGCGGAGCTACGCTAGCAACCTTGGCAGGGCGCTCATTCTCGCGCCCGCATTGGCCCGGGAGGGGCGTACATGTCGCAGACACCATGGTGGCGCGGGGCCGTCATCTATCAGATCTATCCGCGGAGTTTTCTGGATTCCAATGGCGACGGGGTGGGCGATCTGCCGGGCATCATCGCCAAGCTCGACTACATCGCCGGCTTGGGCGTGGATGCGATCTGGATCTCGCCGTTCTTCAAGTCACCGATGGCCGATTTCGGCTATGACATCGCGGACTACCGGGCGGTGGATCCGCTGTTCGGCACGCTGGAAGATTTCGATCGCCTGCTTGACAAGGCGCATGCGCTCGGGCTGAAGGTGATGATCGACCAGGTGCTGAGCCATACCTCGATCGAACATGCGTGGTTTCAGGAGAGCCGGCAGGACAAGACCAACGCAAAGGCGGACTGGTACGTGTGGGCCGATCCGCGCGAGGACGGCACGCCGCCCAATAATTGGCTATCGATCTTCGGCGGGGTGGCGTGGCAGTGGGAGCCGCGGCGCGAGCAGTACTACCTGCATAACTTTTTGGTGGATCAGCCGGATCTCAATTTCCACAACACCGATGTGCAGCAGGCGACCCTGGACAATGTGCGGTTCTGGCTGGATCGCGGGGTCGATGGCTTCCGTCTGGATGCGATCAACTTCTGCTTCCACGATGCGCAGCTGCGCGACAACCCGGCCAAGCCGGCAGACAAGCGGGTGGGGCGTGGCTTCAGTGCGGACAATCCGTACGCGTACCAATACCACTACTTCAACAACACGCAGCCGGAAAATCTGCCGTTCCTGGAGCGCCTGCGCGCGTTGCTCGATCGCTATCCGAATTCGGTGAGCCTGGGCGAGATTTCTTCAGAAGATTCGCTGGTGACCACGGCCGAGTACACCGCCAAGGGCCGTTTGCACATGGGCTACAGCTTCGAGCTGTTGGTGCAGGATTACAGCGCTGCGTATATTCGTGAGACGGTCAGCCGGCTCGAGGCGACCATGCTGGAAGGCTGGCCGTGCTGGGCGATTTCCAATCATGACGTGGTGCGTGCGGTGACGCGTTGGGGCGGCGAAGATGCGTCGCCCGCATTGGCGCGGATGGTGGTGGCGCTGCTGTGTTCGCTGCGTGGTTCGGTCTGCCTGTACCAGGGCGAGGAGCTTGGGCTGGGCGAGGCGGATGTGGTGTTCGAGGATCTGCAGGATCCATATGGCATCACGTTCTGGCCAACCTTCAAGGGGCGCGACGGGTGCCGCACGCCGATGCCGTGGACCGATGCGCCGTCAGCGGGTTTCACCAGTGGCAAGCCTTGGCTGCCGTTGGCCGAGCCGCATCGCCTGGCCGCGGTAAGTGTGCAGCAGGGCGATGCGCAGTCGGTGTTGAGCGCGGTGCGTGCGTTTCTTGCCTGGCGCAGGCGCATGCCGGCCTTGTGCGAAGGAGCGATTACGTTCTACGACACCGCCGAGCCGGTGCTGATGTTTCGTCGTGAGCATGCAGGCCAGGTCATGCTGTTGGCCTTCAATTTGTCGTCCGCTGTTGCCGAGATTGCGCTGCCTGAAGGCGCATGGGTACAGCTCGATGTCCCGGGGGTGGAGCGGGGCGTGATCGAGGATGGACGCGTGAGCTTGCCTGGGCACGCGGTGGTGTGCGCCACGGGCGAGGGCCGATAGCACCGTTTCACAGGCGGGTAGCTGTGATTGAGTGAGACAGGCGAGGCATTCCATCGTGATGCCTCGTTTTTTTTGTATGCGGTGTCTGCTACCAATCAGTGCTTGCGCTGAGCGCTGTGCCCGGCAAGCGACTCAAGATGCGTCACATGGGTGGTGCTGTTGCAGGAAACGGCAATGCGTGCGCGCCGGCCCGATCAAGCTGCAGGAGCCGGGTGCCTGATGAAGCTGAGTGTGATTGCGACATCGCCAGTCGACGCACTGGCTCGCGTGTCACGGCGTCTGGTGCGCATGGGAATGTCGAGAAGTCAGGTGCGCATATGGCGCTCAGCACCCGATCTCCTCGATTGAAAGCGGCTGACAGAACGCAGCCAGCAGTCGTCAATTGGTGTGGGTGGGGCACTCTGAATCGGAGTGCACGAGCGGCACATACCCCTCTTGAGCTCCGGTATCGCCCGTTTGGCGTATGCATGGTCTTGTTACTAGCTGCTCCCGTGGTGATCGCGTTTACCCGAATGGCGGTGGTACTCATTCAAAAGAAAAGCCGCGGGTCTTTGACCGGCGGCTTCTGAGTAGGCACCATCTTGAGGTTCTGGAGCGGCGCGCTTTGGGTTGCATTGCGCGGATTGGAGAGCAGCCACTTCTGAATAATCTAGAGAATTATGAAAGCAGTACACCTGGAGCTGATTGTGTTTCCCTGAACCCCGTACCCTCACCCCAACCCCTCTCCCGGGGGAGAAGGGCTATAGCGCCACTGTTTGGTGCTGCAGCAGATCAGAACTTGTAGTTCACACCCAGCACGAAGGTGCGGCCCCATTCGATGTATTCGAGCGGGCGGTCCTTGGTTTCTGCATAGGTGCGATACGGCGAGTTGCTGAGGTTGCTGGCCTGCAGCAGCAGGGTCAGGCCGGTCAGGCTGCTGTTGTCGCTGAAGTTGTAGCTGATCTGCGCGTCGGTGATGTTTTCGCCGACCACGTAGCGCAGGGTGCGGTTGCCGTTGAAGTTGCCGATCTCGCCGATGAAGTCCGAGCGGCGACGTTGGCTGACGCGCGCTTCGAAGCCCTTGTGCTCGTAATACGCGGTGAGGTTGTACACGCGTTCGGACAGGCCGGGCAGGCTGATTTCGCCATCGCCCACGCTGGAGGCGCTTTCCGGGTCGCGGATCTTGACGTCGCTGTCGTTGAAGGTGGCGCTGGCCTGGATGCCGAAGCCTTCCAGCGGTGCGAACAGCAGGTCCAGGGGCAGCGATGCAGTGAGCTCGACGCCGCGCAACGTGCCGCCCTTGCCATTGAACGGTGCGCTGAAGGTGCCGGTGGTGAGCACCGGCGCCGAGCCCGGCGGCGGCACGTAGCCGGCAACCAGTGCGGAGAAGTCGTAGTTGTCGCGGCTCTGGGTGTAGATGTAGCTCTTCAGGTCCTTGTAGAAGAACGCAGCTGCCACATAGGCGCGCTCGGCGAAATATTTTTCGTACGAGAGGTCGATGGCGTTTGCACGCCAGGGGTCGAGCATCGGGTTGCCGCCGCTTGCGCCTGGCCGGCCGGTGGAGGTGTCCACGCCGAACTCCAGCGAGGCGCGTAGCTGGTCCACTCGCGGGCGTGCGACCTGTTTGGCCATCGCAAAGCGCAGCGTCTGCTCGTACGGGAACTGGAAGGCCAGATTCAGGCTGGGCAACCAGTCGCGGTACTTCTTGCCGTCGTCGATCGGGCGCACTTCGCTGCCAGGCGGTTGCGAGGCATCCCAGTAATTGGCTTGCGAGGATTGGTCGGCGCTCTGCAGCTGCACGCCGATATTGCCGCGAACACCCACTTCGCCCCATTCGGTATCGATGTTGGCGCGTAGCCAGGCGGTGGTGATCTTCTCTTCGACCGTCCAGGCCTTGGACACCAGGAACGAGGCATCGTCGCTGGGGTTGAATAGCATGTAGCGCGATACTGCGGCCGGTACGTTCCAGGCAGGCAGAGATCCGAGACCGGCAAAGCCGAGATTGACCGGGGCGTATTGCAGATCCGCCGCCACCGTGGCTTCGCCCTGCGCGCCCAGCGTGATGTTGCCTTCCGGCTGGGTCTTCTGTTTTTCGCGATTGGCGTAGTTGACGCCCACGTCCAGATCGGAAAACCAGCTCAGCGCTTCGGGCATGGGGAAGCTTGCCTGCAGGCGCGCGCCCTTCAGCACGTCTTCCACGCGTGGCACCTTGCCGTAGCCGGAGCCGTAGATGGTGTTGGTGAGGAACAGCTCGTCCGGATTGGAATAATTCATGCCCGGCGCCAGCTGCGAGAAGCCGTTGCCGGCGACCGACACTCCCACCGTGTCCAGTTGCGGCATGGGCGCCCGCTGGAGGTTGTTTTCCAGGTTCAGTTCGTCGCGCGTGGCCTTGGAGTAGTTCAGGTCGCCAACGATCTTGACCGCACCGGCAGTGATTTCGTTGTTCCAGCCAAATGCTTCGATCTTGTCTTCGCGCTTGTTGTACATGCCGCGCACCAGCGGATAGACGCCGCTGGCGGTGCCGCCGATGAAGCTGCCGTTGTCGTTGACGCGCACATCGGTGATGTTCAGGCCCGGCGTATAGCCGCCGTTGTAGTTGCTCAGGTTGAGCTCGAACTGGTTGGCCGTGTCGATCTGCTCGGCCTCGGTATGGAAGGCATCGAGCGTGCTGGTCCAGGCATTGGACGGGCGATACTGCAGCGTGGCCATGACGCCATCGCGCTTCTGGTTGCCGGTGCGTCGCAGCGCCTTGATACCGTCGGAGAAATACACGCCATCGGCGACGCCGGGGCGCTGGCGCTGTGCGTTGACCGGCTGCCAGGGTTCGTACAAACCCACCTGGTTCTCCTGGATCGGCATGTCGGTGTGGGCGTAGCCGATGGTCAGGCCGATGGTGCGGTCGGCGAACTGGTCGATGTAGCTGACATTGAAGCGGTTGCCGTAGGGGTCGACATTGGCGGCCTTGCCCAGCGAATTGCGCTGGTAACGGCCGCCGATGGCGATCACCCGCTCGTTGTAGCTGAGCGGGCGTGCGGTCTGCATGTCGACGGTGCCGGACAGGCCCTGGCCGACCAGGCCGGCGTCCGGGGTCTTGTAGACGGTGACGCCGCTGACCAGCTCGGACGGATACTGGTCGAATTCCACGCTGCGGTTATCGCCGGTGCTGACCACTTCGCGGCCATTGAGCAGGGTGGTGGAAAAGTCCGGCGACAGGCCGCGTACGCTGATCACCTGCGCGCGACCGGCCACCCGCTGCGCGGCCAGGCCAGGCAGGCGCGCAAGCGATTCGGCGATGCTGACGTCGGGCAGGCGGCCGATGTCTTCGGCCGAAATGGCTTCCACGATCGAGGTGGAATCACGCTTGACCGAGATGGCGCCTTCGATCGCGCGGCGCAGGCCGGTGACCTGGACCTTGTCCAACTCGGTGACTCCGCCGGCTGCTTGCTCGGACGCGGGTTGTTCGGTGCCGGTGGCTTGTGCAGGCGTTGCCGATTGCGCGGCAGCCAGCGTCGGTGCCATGGCAACGGCCAGGGCGATACTCAGCGCGGAGCGCTTGTGCTTCAACATTTTCCCCTCCCAGGTACATGTTGTTCTTTGATTTTTTGATCCGGCAGACGCCTGGATGTCATGCGGCGCACGCCCGGACGGACGTCACGACTGCAACGTATGGTAGACACCGCACCCGCATGCAAACGGCTGCTGCATACGTATTCAACCCGCACAACGGCAATGAAATCGATTCCACATGGCATATCCCGCGCACGAAACGGTCGCTGCCGGGGGCCCATCGTGCGATACGGGATCTACAGCAGTCGGGCGCCGCAGCGACGTGCAATCAATGGCGATGGATGCGGGGCAACGTTGCGAGGCATCACTCAACGGTTGCCATCCATCGGTACGAAGCGGATCGCTTGGCCTCCACCGGGGGCCAGGCGTAACTCCATGGTGTCGGTACTGCCGACCTGGCGCTCTTCGCGCACGAAGGCGAACGGGTTGCTCACGTAATCGGCGCCGTCGCCATCGCGATAGATCTGCGCGGTATAGCGCACGCCGGGTTCGAGAAAGCCCAGCGGCACCTGCAGCAGGCGACCGTATTCGTCGGTAATGCTGCCCAGGAACCATTCGCGGCTATGCCGATCCTTGCGCGCGATGGTCACGTAGTCGCCCACTTCGCCATTCAATGCGCGGGTCTGGTCCCAGTCCACTGCGACGTCTTCGATGAAGCGGAATGCGTCGCGATGCTGCAGATAATGCTCGGGCAGGTCGGCGGCCATCTGGATCGGGCTATACAGCGTCACATACAGCGCCAGTTGCCGCGCCAACGTGCTGGGGATGGCCTGGCCGTTGCGGCCCTTCAGGCTGACGATACCCGGCGTGTAATCCATCGGCCCGGCGAGCAGGCGCGTAAATACCAGGTTGACCTCGTGTTCCGGCGGATTGGGCGGCTGCCCCCAGGCGTTGTATTCCATGCCGCGCGCGCCTTCGCGCGAGATCCAGTTGGGATAGGTGCGGCGCAAGCCGGTGTCCTTGATCGGTTCATGTGCGTTGACGGCGATATGCCGCTCGGCGGCCTCGCGCACCACGCGCAGATGATGGCGCGCCATCCACTGGCCGTCGTGCCACTCGCGCAGCGGGGCGCCGCCTGCAGGGTTGCGTCGCTCCACCTGGCCGTCGTCGCAGACATAGCCGGTCTTGACTGAGTCCACGCCGAAGCGTGCGTACAGGTCCATCGCCTCGGCGATCTGGTCCTCGTAATGGTCCACTGCGCACCCCGTTTCATGATGGCCGATCAGATGCACGCCTTTGCCCGCGGCGTACGTGCTCAACGCGGGAAGGTCGAAGTCCGGCGTGGATCTTGCGAAATCGAAGCTACCTCCGTTGCCGAACCATTCGCCGTCCCAGCCCGGGTTCCAGCCTTCGACCAACACACCACGAAATCCGTGTGCGGCGGCAAAGTCGATGTAGCGCCGGGTCGTGGCGGTGGTGGCGGCGTGCTTGGGCCCGGTGGCCCAGGTCTGTTGGTTGAGATGCATCGACCACCACACACCGACGTACTTGGACGGCTTGACCCAGTCCACCTTGCCCAGCGCATTGGGCTCGTTGAGGTTGAGGATCAGGTTCGATTCCACCAGGCCGGTGGCCTGATCGGCGATCTGTAGCGTGCGCCACGGCGTATCGAACGGCAGGGTGCGGCGCACCTTCCAGCCTTCGGCTGCGGGCGATAACTGTGCGCGCAGGCGCTGGTCGTCGGTGCGACGCAGCCACATTCCCGCGTAGTCCACCAACGCCGCTTCGTGCAGTGCGAGATGCAGCCCGCTGTCGGTACGTAGCGTGAGCGGCGTGTGGGCCAGGGTGAGTTGATTCAGTGGCGTGCGGTTGTAGAGATACTCGTAATGGATCGGTTCGCCCGCCGGAATCCACCATGCATCGGCGTGTTGAGCAATGGCGAATTCGGTGAGTTCGTCGTCGACGATCGCTTCGCGCAGGCCGGCTTGTTCGGGAAAGTGATAGCGCAGGCCCAGCCCATCGTCGTAGACGCGAAAGACGACCTCGAAGCTACGCTGCGCACCGTCACGCTCGCCCAGGCGAACACGCAATTCGTTGTAGTGGTTGCGGACCAGGCGGGTTTCGCCCCAGGGTTGCTCCCAGGTGTCGTCATGACTCTGGCGTGTCTGCGACAGCACCACCAGTCCGCGGTCCAGGCGTCCGTCGCGCAGATTGAAACCCAGCCGTGAACGCTGCAGCACCGGCTGGCCCAGGCGTTGCACGCGGTAGTACGGCGTGCCGCCATCCAGCTCCAGGCTCACCTGCAGGATCTTGCCGGGCGAGGCGACATCGATCGTGGTGACCTCGGCATGCAGCATTGGCGCCACGCTCGCGATGCAGGCGAGCAACAGCAGGCGCGCGATCCAGCGCGCGCCCAGCGTCGAGCGTGCTCGACATGAAGACAGCGGCATATCCCCTCCCAAGGCGACCGATGCAGAAGCGGCGACTATGCAGCGCTACGCCGTGCAAGCGCCGTGCTGCATGCCCGTTGCTGCCATGAATACGTATGCAGTGGTGCGCCGGGGCAGGGTGCGCGTCTACCATGGCGTACGGCACCTGGGAGGGTCCGCGACCGTGGCACGCCCGTGCCGCGCACCACAACGCGTGCAACGAGGGAGGAAGGCTGACGGCGCGAGCCGTCTCGCCGCTTCGATGCTGAAGATGATCTGCATGGCTGCAACGTTCGGCGTTGCGGCAAGCTCGGCGGTATTGGCCGATGAGTTGGAATTTCAGGGGCGCCGCGCACAGGCGCAGGCGCTGGACGATGGCGGTTTCGTGTTGCGATGGCCGCAGGGCGAGCGCCGCATCGCGGCGCAGCCGATGCGCACGCACACCGCCAGCCCGATGTTCGACGCCTTGTTCGCGTTGGCCCAGCAGGAGTTGG
This sequence comes from Xanthomonas sp. 10-10, assembly GCF_040182365.1. NCBI lineage: Bacteria > Pseudomonadati > Pseudomonadota > Gammaproteobacteria > Lysobacterales > Lysobacteraceae > Xanthomonas > Xanthomonas sp. 10-10. The sequence continues at coordinate 3,102,737 of NZ_CP144460.1, read as the reverse complement.
CCGACGACCGTGTCGATGCGATCCGCGATCCGGCCTTCAACGCTGGCAAGCCGGTGCCATGCAAGTGCTTCGAGACCGGCGAACGCTGGCCGTATGTGTGGACCCGCGATGTCAGTTTTGCCGCCGATCTTGCGCTGGCGCGGCTGGAGCCGGAGCGCACACGCAATGCACTGCGCTTCAAGCTGTCGGCCGCACGCGACGGACGCACGCCTGGCGTGTTCGTTGCGCAGGATACCGGCTCCGGTGGCAGCTGGCCGATCAGCAGCGACCGGGTGGTGTGGTTTCTGGCCGCGCGCGGATTGCTGGACGACAAGGACTTTGCGCAAGACGTCTGGCAGGCGCTGCAGGCCACCCTTGCGCAGGATCGCGATGCGGTGTTCGATGCGCAGATCGGCCTCTACCGTGGAGAAACCTCGTTTCTGGACTGGCGCGAGCAAACCTATCCGGGGTGGACGCGCGAGAACGTGGGCTTCATCGCCGACTCGTTTGCGCTATCGACCAATGTGTTGCATTACCAGGCGCTGCGTCTGGCCGAGCAGCTGGCACGCCAGCATGGCGACGCACGCGCTGCCGATTACGCGCAGTGGGCCGATGCCTTGCGTCGGGCCATCGATGCACGCTTCTGGGATGCAGACAGCAGCCAGTATGTGAGTTATCTCGGCACCGCGGCGCATCCGGTGCGCTACGCCAAGGTCGATCTGCTGGGTGTGTCGCTGGGCGTGCTGGCCGATGTGTTCCCCGCAGAGCGGGCACGCACGGCGCTGCGCAATTATCCGGTGGTTGCCGGTGGCAGCCCGGTGGTGTGGCCGCAGGAGGCGGCGCAACCGATTTATCACAATCGCGCCATCTGGCCATTCGTCAGCGCCTACGCCTTGCGTGCAGCGCGTGCGCTGGACGATGCGCCACGCATCGCAGTTGAGCTGCAATCGCTGATGCGCGGCAGTGCGCTGGCTGGCTCCAACATGGAAAACTACGAGATGCAAAGCCTGGCCGTGCATGTGGAAGATGGCGCACGCAGCGGCCCGGTGGTGAATTCGCCGCGTCAGCTGTGGTCGGTTGCGGGTTATCTCTCCGCAGTGCTGGAAGGCGTGTTCGGTGTCTCTGCCGATGGCAGCGTCACCCCGAAATTGCCGGGTAGTCTGCTGCCGCTGCTGTTCGGCGAGCGCCAGCAGATCGTGCTGGAGCAGGGCGCACGGCGCTATGTCTTGCTGCGCCCCGTCAACGAAGAAGGCGACTTGCTGGTGGCCGGCCGCGTTACCCGGCAGGGCCAGACAACGCAGGTGCAGTTGGTCGGTCGCAAGGCCGATCTGGCCGCACTGCCGCAGCCGGTGCAGGTGTTTGCACCGCAAACGCCTGCGCTGCCGGTTGCGCTACGGCAGGGCGGTGGTCATCGCATCGCCATTCCCGCAGGCACGACGCTGTACATGGATGGCCGTGCGTTGGATGCAAGTGAACACTGGGATCTTGCCGGTGACGGCGTGTTGCATGTGCTCAGCCTGACCCGACGTGCGGCAGGCATCGAATCGCTGCACGGTCCTTCGTTGACGCTCGGGCCGGCGCAGGAACTGCGCGGTCACCAAGCCTGGAAATGGAAGCCGTCGCGTAGCGGCCCGCATCGGGTGTCGCTGCGCTATCGCAACGACAATGGCCCGATCAATACCGGTGTCACCGCGGCGGTAAAACGGCTGGTGCTGGAATGCCCGGGCAAACCCGCGCAATCGCACGTCATCGTGATGCCGCATAGCGTGGGCGAGCAGGTGTCCACGCAGGCGACGTTCGATGTGGTGGCCGGGCAGGCCTGCGCGTTTCGGCTAGACGATGGCTTCAACATGAGCGCACTGGCGCACTTTGCGCAGTACAACGGCGGCCGTGGCGGTCGCGACGGGGTGGTCAACACGGCACAGATCAGCGCGTTGATCGTCGGGCCGGCAGCCATCGGGGAGATCGCACTATGACCGCCAAACCACGCCTGAGCTTCTGGCAGATCTGGAACATGTGCTTCGGCTTTCTCGGCATCCAGTTCGGGTTTGCGCTGCAGAACGCCAATGCCAGCCGCATTTTCCAGACCCTCGGCGCGCAAGTCGACGATGTACCGGGGCTATGGATTGCCGCGCCGCTCACCGGGCTGGTCGTGCAGCCCATCATCGGGTATCTATCCGATCGTACCTGGACGCCCTGGGGCCGGAGGCGCCCGTATTTCATGGTGGGCGCGGTGTTCACTACGCTGGCGCTGCTGGTGATGCCCAACGCGCCCTTGCTGTGGATTGCCGCCGGCACGCTGTGGGTACTGGATGCATCGATCAATATCTCGATGGAGCCATTCCGCGCGCTGGTGGGCGACCAGCTGCCACCCGCGCAGCGCCCTACCGGCTATGCGATGCAGAGCTTCTTCATCGGTGTCGGCGCGATCGTGGCGAGCTTTCTGCCGTGGTTGCTCACGCGCTGGGGCGTTGCCAACGCCGCACCGCCGGGGCAACTGCCCGACAGCGTGCGCTACGCGTTCTACCTGGGCGCGGCGGTGTTGTTCCTCTCGATCGCATGGACAGTGCTGCGCACGCGCGAGTACAGCCCGGCGCAGCTGTCCAGCTTCGACGACGCGCACCCGCCTGCTGCAACGCACGCAGGCAGCGGTGCGCTGCCGTCGCGGGCATCAAGCGCGGCGTGGTGCGTTGCTGGCGTATTGCTGGCTTCGGCCATCGCCTGGCAGCACGGCGATCGCATGCTGTACGTGCTGGCCGGCCTGTGCATCGCCTATGGTGCGCTGCTCGCGTTGACGCGGCTGCTGCCGGGCGCCAGCATGCTGGTCGTCATCGTGCAGGACTTGCGCAGCATGCCGACGACCATGCGACGCCTGGCCTGGGTGCAGTTTTTTTCGTGGTTTGCGCTGTTTGCGATGTGGATCTACACCACGGCAGCGGTCACACAGGTGCACTTCGGCGCCGCCGATACGGTCTCGGCGGCCTATAACGATGGCGCGAACTGGGTAGGTGTGCTGTTCGGCGCCTACAACGGGTTTGCAGCGCTGGCAGCGTTGGTCATTCCCGTGTTGGTGCGTGCAGTCGGCCTGCGCTGGAGCCACCTGTGCAATCTGTGGCTGGGCGCTGCGGGCCTGCTGTCGATGTTGGTGATTCGTGACCCGCAGTGGTTGCTGCTGTCCATGCTGGGCGTCGGTTTTGCCTGGGCATCGATTCTCTCGCTGCCTTACGCCTTGCTGTCCGACAGCGTGCCCGCCGCCAAGATGGGCGTGTACATGGGCATCTTCAATTTCTTTATCGTGATTCCGCAGTTGGTCGCTGCCAGTGCGCTGGGCTTTGTGCTGCGCGTCTGGTTGGGCGGCCAGCCGATCTATGCATTGGCCATCGGCGGGCTCAGCCTGTTGGTCGCGGGCGTATGCGCGGTGCGGGTCCCCGTCGCCTCGGGAGGGCAGTGATGCGTAGTGCGATCTATGTGGCGTTGACGATGTATGCGGGCGTGGCATGCGCCGCACCTGCCTCCAGGGAGTATTACGGCACCCTGGAGCCGTTCGCCGCCGATGCGGTGTACTTCGTGGTCACCGACCGTTTCGTCAACGGCGACCTGGGCAACGATCAGCGCGAGCAGGGTGGTGCGCATCGCACCTTCGATGTGCCCACGCCGTGCGCCGATGGCAGCGACGACAACATCGGCTACGTTGGTGGCGATTTCAAAGGCATCGTCGATCACGCCGACTACATTCGCGACCTGGGGTTCGGCGCAGTGTGGATCACGCCGATCGTCGACAACCCGGACCAGGCATTTACCGGCGGCAAGCCGATCACCTGCGGCAGCACGCTCAGCGACCACGGCAAGACCGGCTATCACGGTTACTGGGGCGTGAACTTCTACAAGCTCGACGAGCATCTTCCTAGCCCGGGCCTGGATTTTGCCGGCTTCACTCGCGCCATGCATGCCAACCAGCTGAAGGTGGTGCTGGATATCGTCGGCAATCATGGCTCGCCGGCTTACACCATGCCGGTGGCGCAGCCAGGTTTCGGCAAGCTCTACGATGCGCGCGGTCGCCTGGTTGCCGACCATCAGAATCTGCCGCCCGCGCAACTGGACCCGCAGCACAACCCATTGCATGCCTTCTACAACACAGGGGGTGGTCTGGCGGAATTGTCCGACCTCAACGAGAACAATCCGGCGGTGCTGGATTACCTGGCCGGTGCCTATCTGCAATGGATGGAGCTGGGGGCCGATGCGTTCCGTATCGACACCATCGGCTGGATGCCGGACCGCTTCTGGCATGCCTTCGTTGCGCGCATCCGCGAAAAACGCCCGGGATTTTTCATGTTCGGCGAAGCGTTCGATTACGACGCCGACAAGATTGCCGGCCACACCTGGGCACGCAACGCCGGCGTGAGCGTGCTGGATTTTCCGTTGAAGCAGCAGCTGTCGGACGTCTTCGGCCACGCGCAGGCGGGCTTCGAACAGCTCGCCGGGCCGTTGTTTCTGCGTCAGGGGCCTTACGCCAACCCGTACGAGCTGATGAGCTTTTACGACAACCACGACATGGCGCGGCTGGACGCCAGCGACACCGGTTTTATCGATGCGCACAACTGGTTGTTCACCGCGCGCGGTATCCCGGTGATCTATTACGGCTCGGAAATCGGCTTCATGCGTGGACGCGCCGAGCATGCGGGCAACCGTAATTACTTCGGCGTGGAGCGCATCAAGGCCGCACCGCAAAGCCCGATCTTCGGCCGGCTGCAACAGATCGCCCGCCTGCGCCGCGACACTCCGGCACTGCAGCGCGGCGTGCAGGTGGATGTGCTGCTGCGCGGAAACCAGGCGGCGTTCTTTCGCGTCTACCAGCACGCGGGTACCAGCCAGACCGCGCTTGTGCTACTGAACAAGGGGGATGCGGCGGCGGAAATCGAAGTGACGCGCTTTCTGCAGCCTGGTACCTGGCGCGACGCGATGAGCGGCGAGCAGGTGCCGGTGCAGGGGCGCTTGCGGCTTCCGGTGCCCGCGCACGGCGTGCGCGTACTGCTGTCGGATGCGCCGATCACCGATCCCGCATTGCGCAAGCGACTCGACGCACAGATGGCCGATCAAGCCGCGCGCGACGCCCGCAACAGGTAGGAGCGCACCTGGGCTTGCCGGGAACGCCCCGTCGCGCCCGGGTGCGCTCCTACGAAGCATTCAATGGCCGCGACGAGATTTGCAGCCCGCCACGCATGCATTGGCGTATCTTCTTTGGATACGCCGATCACCGAGCGAGCTGCGCGCTCCTACAACGGGTTCGGCGGATCGCGATCGATCCTGCAGCCAGCCATGCATGCTTTAACGATTCCCGATTCCCGATTCCCGATTCCCGATTCCCGATTCCCGAATCCCGAATCCTCAGCGCCCAGCAACTCCGCTGGCTCCCTGTCCGCACATCGCGTCACCGGACTCCGTTGCCGGCGACGGCGTCCAACCCAGCGGCGGCTGCAGCCCGTTGCTGCGCGAGGAATCGCGCAATGCCAGGCGCACCGGGATCGTGCGGCTCTGCGCCGCTTCGCCACGGATCAGCGCGACCAGGCTTTCCACCAACAGCGTGCCGGCCTGCTTGGTGTCCTGCTGCACGGTGGACAAGGCAGGCGCAACCGATGCCGCCAATGCAATATCGTCAAAACCGCTGATCGCCACGTCCTGCGGCACACGCAGGCCGCGTTCGCGCAGGGCACGCATCGCACCGATCGCGATCAGGTCGCTGGCCGCGCAGACCGCGTCGAATGCCTTGCCGCTGTCCAGCAGCGCCAGGCATGCCGCATGCCCGGACGACTCGGTGGTGATCGCATCGAACTGCAGCCCGGCATCGGCGACCAGATCCTGCTGCGCCAGTGCCGCGACATGGCCCCGGTAGCGTTCTTCGAATTCGGGATAGTGGTTGGACGCGTGGCCCAGAAACGCGATCCGTCGACACCCCTGCGCCAACAGGTGCTCGGTGATGTCCAGCCCGCCCTGATAATTGTCGCTGCCGATCGAAATGCCCGGCTGGCCCGGCAGCGCCGCGCCCCAGCGGACGAAATGCGTGCCTTGCTCGACCAGCAGCTGCAACCGCTGGCGCGATTGCTGGTAGTCGCCATAGCCCAGCAAGATGATGCCGTCGGCCTTGTTGCTGTCCTCGTAATCGGCCTGCCAGTCCTTGGACAGCTGCTGGAACGATACCAGCAGGTCGTAGCCCTGCAGCGCGCAGGCGCGGGTGATCGAGCCCAGCATCGAGTGGAAGAACGGGTTGATCAGCGAATCGTCGGCGGTGGGGTCTTCGAAGAACAGCAGCGCCAGCGTGCCGGCGTTGCGCAGCCGCAGCGAGGAGGCGTTCTTGTCGACCTTGTAGTTCAGTTCGCGCGCGATGCGCAGGATGCGCTTGCGCGTTTCCTCGTTGACCATCGGGCTGCCGCGCAACGCGCGCGAGACGGTCGGCTGCGATACACCGGCCAGATAGGCGATATCCAGCGAGGTGGCTTTACCCTTGATGGTCATGGTCGGCAACGGCAGGACAAGTGGCCGGCATCATGCCACGCGCCCGGCGGCGCCGTGCCGCCCTGCACAGTGGCCGCCTGATTGGTTTACCATTCATGCCCAAGACCCCTTGCGAGAAGGTGGCCCGCGCTTCGCGCCGGCCCAGCGTGCGACATGAGCACTACCACCGCCCACCGTTGACCCGGACCGGCCCCTGCGCAGCTAGCGCCCGCGTGCCGTTGTCTTCCGCAGCACTTCTCGTTCTTCTCTTTCCGAGCCTGTCCAGCAGTGGGCAGATCTCCCATGGCAGCGGACCGCTGCAGCCAGCCCAGACCCCATTCTTGCCCATGATCAATATCACGCTCCCCGACGGCAGCCGCCGCGAATTCGAATCCCCCGTCTCGGTGATGCAGGTCGCCCAGTCGATCGGCGCCGGCCTGGCCAAGGCCACCATCGCCGGCCAGGTCGATGGCCAGCTGGTCGACGCCAGCGACGTCATCGACCACGATGCCAGCCTGCGCATCATCACCGCCAAGGACGCCGAAGGCGTGGAGATCATCCGCCACTCCTGCGCGCATCTGGTCGGGCATGCGGTCAAGCAGCTGTACCCGGAGGTCAAGATGGTGATCGGCCCGGTCATCGCCGAAGGCTTCTACTACGACATCTACAGCGAGCGCCCATTCACGCCGGACGACATGGCCGCGATCGAGCAGCGCATGCAGGAACTGATCGCGCAGGATTACGACGTGATCAAGAAGGTCACCCCGCGCGCCGAGGTGATCGAGGTGTTCGCCCAGCGCGGCGAGGAGTACAAGCTGCGCCTGATCGAGGACATGTCCGAGGACATCACCGCGATGGGCCTGTACTACCACCAGGAATACGTGGACATGTGCCGCGGCCCGCACGTGCCCAACACGCGCTTCCTCAAGGCCTTCAAGCTGACCCGCATTTCCGGCGCCTACTGGCGCGGCGATGCCAAGAACGAGCAGCTGCAGCGCATCTACGGCACCGCCTGGGCCGACAAGAAGCAGCTGGACGCCTACATCCTGCGCATGGAAGAGGCCGACAAGCGCGACCATCGCCGCATCGGCAAGCAGCAGGACCTGTTCCATCTGCAGGAAGAGGCGCCCGGCCTGGTGTTCTGGCATCCCAAGGGCTGGTCGCTGTGGCAGGTGGTCGAGCAGTACATGCGCAAGGTCTACCGCGACAGCGGCTACGGCGAGGTGCGCTGCCCGCAGATCCTGGACGTGTCGCTGTGGCAGAAGTCCGGCCACTGGGACAACTACCAGGACGCGATGTTCTTCACCGAGTCGGAGAAGCGCACCTACGCGGTCAAGCCGATGAACTGCCCCGGCCATGTGCAGGTGTTCAACCAGGGCCTGCACAGCTACCGCGACCTGCCGATCCGCTACGGCGAGTTCGGCGCCTGCCACCGCAACGAGCCCTCCGGCGCGCTGCACGGCATCCTGCGCGTACGCGGCTTCACCCAGGACGACGGGCATGTGTTCTGCCTGGAATCGCAGATCGAAGCCGAAGTCACCGCCTTCCACCAGCAGGCACTGGCGGTGTACACCGCGTTCGGCTTCGAGGACATCGAGATCAAGATCGCGCTGCGCCCGGAAAAGCGCCTGGGCGACGATGTGACCTGGGACAAGGCCGAAGCCGCGCTGCGCAGCGCGCTGGGCGTGTGCGGGGTGGAGTGGCAGGAGCTGCCGGGCGAGGGCGCCTTCTACGGCCCCAAGATCGAGTACCACCTCAAGGACGCCATCGGCCGCACCTGGCAGCTGGGGACGATGCAGGTCGATTTCATGATGCCCGGCCGCCTCGGCGCCGAGTACGTGGACGAGCACAGCCAGAAGAAGCATCCGGTGATGCTGCACCGGGCCATCGTCGGTTCGATGGAGCGGTTCATCGGTATTTTGATCGAGCACCATGCCGGCGCCTTCCCGTCCTGGCTCGCCCCGGTCCAGGTCGTTGTCGCCAACATCACCGACGCTCAGGCTGAATATGTGGACTCGGTTCGGAAAACCCTTGCAAATCAAGGCTTCCGTGTCAACGCCGATTTGCGTAATGAGAAGATCGGTTATAAGATTCGCGAGCATACGCTGCAACGCGTGCCTTACCTGCTCGTGGTCGGTGACCGCGAGAAGGAAAATGGCGCGGTCGCTGTGCGGACGCGTTCGGGGGAGGACCTCGGGACCATGTCGGTCTCCGCCTTCATCGAACGCCTGCAGGCAGAGCAGGCAGCGTGAGCCAACCCCGGCCGGTCTGGATGATCCGGATGCGCCGGTTCGATTCCCCTGGGAGATTGCAATATCAGTACCCCTGACAACAAACAGAACCGCAAGAACCAAGAAATCCGTGTGCCGCGCGTCCGCGTGATCGGCAGTGACGGTGAGATGGTCGGCGTGTTGTCGCGCGACGAAGCGCTCGCCAAGGCCGAGGAAGAAGGCCTGGATCTGGTCGAAATCCAGCCGCAGGCCGATCCGCCGGTCTGCAAGATCATGGATTTCGGCAAGTTCAAGTTCGAGCAGCAGAAAAAGGCCAACGAGGCCAAGAAGAAGACCAAGCAGGTCGAGATCAAGGAACTCAAGTTTCGTCCGGTCACGGACGAGGGCGACTACCAGATCAAGCTGCGCAACATGCGCCGCTTCCTGGAAGAGGGCGACAAGGTCAAGGTCAACATCCGCTTCCGTGGCCGCGAAATGAGCCACCAGGAGCTGGGGCGCGAGATGGCGGCACGCATCGAGGCCGACCTGGGCGAAGACATCGTCATCGAGTCCCGTCCGCGCCTGGAAGGGCGGCAGATGGTCATGATGATCGCGCCCAAGAAAAAGATCTGATTCCACCGCGACCGGCCCTGGTAGGGTCGGTCCGACTGGCGACAGCAGCGATTTGCAAGAAGTCCCGGCAACGGGTAGACTGCGCGGCCCGGTTTTGCCGGGGCGCCGCGCAAGCGGTACAGGACCTGTCCGGATCGTGTTCGATCAAGGACTTACAAGCAGGCAAGGGCAAGGATGGAAAGTGTGGTCGCAAGACTGCCGCCCGTGTCAGTGACAAAACACCATCAAGGACATTGCAATGCCCAAGATCAAGACCAACCGGGCGGCGGCCAAGCGTTTCCGCAAGACCGCCTCCGGCAAGTACAAGTGCGGCCACGCTAACCGTAGCCACATCCTCACGAAGAAAGCGACCAAGCGGAAGCGCAACCTGCGGCAGACGAATCACGTCCGTGCCGAGGACGCTGGCCGTCTTGACCGTATGCTTCCCTACCTCTGAGGACTGACCCATGGCACGAGTAAAGCGTGGCGTACAGGCGCGTCGCCGCCACAAGAAAATTCTGACCCTGGCAAAGGGTTACTACAACGCTCGCCGCAAGGTGTTCCGCGTTGCCAAGCAGGCGGTCATCAAGGCGCAGCAGTACGCCTATATTGGTCGTAAGCAGAAGAAGCGTAATTTCCGTTCGCTGTGGATCACCCGCATCAACGCGGCTGCCCGCATCAACGGCTTGAGCTACAGCCGTTTCATGAACGGCCTGCTCAAGGCTGGCATCACCCTGGACCGTAAGGTGCTGGCTGATATCGCCGTGCACGACGCCGCCGGCTTTGCCGCGCTGGCCGAGAAGGCAAAGGGCGCGCTGGCGGCGTAAATGCAGGTCCCTCTGCAAGAGCCTGCACATCCATGTGCGGACTTTTGAAAGGGTAGTTTCTTGTCGGGGTTTGCGCATTCGTGTGCAGGCCTCCGGCGAGGGCAAGCAGATATGCAGGGGGAAGGGCGCAAGTCCTTCCCCTTTTGCGTTTTTAGATGGCCGGCATCGTTGAGTTGATGCCTGGCAGGACGCGATTTGAGTAGCAATGCATTCCGGTGCATCCGGAAACACCGTTCGGCTGAGCAGTTGAGGCGCGAGTGCAATGAGTGAGATTCAATCCCTGACCGAGCGCGCGCTGGCCGATGTCGCCGCCGCGCAGACGCCGGACCAACTGGAAGCCCTGCGGGTCGCCTTGCTGGGCAAGAGCGGCAGCGTCACTGCCCAGCTCAAGCAGCTCGGTACGTTGCCACCCGACCAGCGCAAGGCCGCCGGCGAGGCGATCAACCAGACCCGCGATACGCTGACCGCAGCGTTGTCGGAGCGCAAGGCGACCCTGGAAACCGCAGCGCTGGACGCGCGCCTTGCCTGTGAGCGCATCGACGTCACCCTGCCAGGCCGCCGCAGCGAACGTGGCGGTCTGCATCCTGTCACGCGCACGCTCGAGCGCATCGTCGAAATCTTCGCGCGGCTGGGGTATGAGTTGTCCGATGGCCCGGAAATCGAGGACGACTGGCACAACTTCGAGGCGCTGAACTTCCCACCTCACCATCCGGCGCGTGCGATGCACGACACGTTCTATTTCGGTGACGGGCGCCTGCTGCGTACGCATACGTCCGGTGTGCAGGTGCGTTACATGGATGCGCACACACCGCCGCTGCGCATGATCGCAGCCGGCAAGGTGTATCGCTCCGATTCGGACCAGACCCACTCGCCGATGTTCCATCAGGTCGAGGGGTTGCTGGTGGACGAGCATTCGACCTTCGCCGATCTCAAGGGCACCTTGTCCGAGTTCGTGCGTGCGTTCTTCGAGCGCGATTTCGAGATGCGTTTTCGTCCCAGCTATTTCCCGTTCGTCGAGCCGGGTGCGGAAGTGGACATCGCCTGGCAGCAGCCGGACGGCAGCACGCGTTGGCTGGAAGTGCTTGGCTGCGGCATGGTGCACCCTAACGTGTTGCGCAGCGTCGGCATCGACCCGGAGCGCTACACCGGCTTTGCCTTCGGCCTGGGCGTGGAGCGCTTTGCGATGCTGCGCTATGGCGTCAACGACCTGCGCGCGTTCTTCGAAAACGACGTGCGTTTTCTCCGGCAGTTCGCCTGACGGCGGGGAATCGGGAATTGGGAATGGGGAATCGCAGCGGCCACGCGCTCTGCAGGTCCCGTTCCGAAGGCCCGGCATCCCTGCTTGTGCAATTCCCCATTCTCCATTCCCGATTCCCGGCTCCTCATGAAATTCTCTGAAAATTGGCTGCGTAGCCACGTTCCGATCCAGGCCTCGCGCGAGGAACTTGCCGCCACGCTGACGGCGATCGGCCTGGAAGTCGAAGACGTCACGCCGTTGGGCGAGGCACTTGGTCAGGTGGTGGTGGCGCGCATCGTCGACGCCGTGCGACACCCGGAAGCCGATCGCCTGCAGGTCTGCAGTGTCGATGCCGGGCAGGGCGAGTTGCTGCAGATCGTGTGTGGCGCGCCCAATGCGCGTGCCGGTCTGGTGGCGCCGCTGGCGCTGGTTGGCGCGCAGATCGGCGAACTGACCATCACCGCGGCCAAGCTGCGCGGGGTCGCGTCCAACGGCATGTTGTGCTCGGCCAAGGAGCTGGGCCTGGATGGCGATGCGTCCGGGCTGTTCGAGTTGCCGGACGATGCGCCGGTGGGGCAGGCCCTGGCGGACTACCTGGGCTTGCCGGATGCCAGCATCGAAATCAAGCTCACCCCCAATCGTGCCGATTGTTTCAGCGTGCGTGGCATCGCCTTCGACGTGGCCGCAGCGTGCGCCAGCGAAGTGGTGGCACTCGATGCCGGGGCCGTCGCGTCGGCGTCCACACGCACGCTCGCGGTGGAGTTGAATGCCGGCAAGGAAGCGCCGCGCTACTGCGGGCGGGTGGTCGAGGGCATCGACCCGGCCGCGAAAACGCCTGTGTGGCTGGCCGAGCGGCTGCGCCGCAGCGGCGTGCGCCCGGTGTCGTTGCTGGTGGATATTACCCAGTACGTGATGCTGGAGCTGGGCCAGCCGATGCATGCCTTCGATCTGGATACCTTGCAGGGCCCGATCGGGGTGCGCCGTTCGCGCGGTGGCGAGCAGCTGGCGCTGCTGGATGGGCGGCAGGTCACGCTGGACGATAGCTTCCTGACCATCACCGATGCCGACCGCCCGGTGGCATTGGCCGGTCTGATGGGTGGGCTGGACACGCGCGTCACCGAGACCACGCGCAACGTGTTCCTGGAGTCGGCGTACTTCGATCCGGCCGCGATCATGGGCCGTGGCCGCAAGCTCGGGCTGCATACCGATGCCGGTCATCGCTTCGAGCGTGGCGTGGACCCGGCGCTGGCGCCGCAGGCGATTGAAGTCGCGACGCGGCTGGTGCTGGAACTGGCCGGTGGCACGCCGGGCCCGGTCGTGCATGCGCAACTGCCGCAGCATCTGCCGCAGCCTGCAAACATTCTGCTGCGGCGTGCGCGGATCGCGCGCGTGCTGGGCATCCGGATCGATGACGCCGAGGTCGTGCGCATCCTGGGCGCGCTCGGCATGCAGCTGGAGGCGGTTGCCGAAGGCTGGCAGGTGATGGCGCCGAGCCGTCGCTTCGATATCGCCATCGAAGAAGACCTGATCGAAGAGTTGGCGCGTATCCACGGCTACGACCGCGTGCCGACCACGCTGCCGGGCGGGGCAAGCCGGATTGCGATGCCGAGCGAGACCCAGCTCGACGAGCTCAGCGTGCGCCGCCAGCTGGTGGCGCGCGAGCTGCAGGAAACCATCAACTACGCCTTTGTCGATGCCACCTTGCTGGAGCGCTGGCAGCTGACCGACGGCCTGGTGCCGCTGGCCAATCCGCTCAGTGCCGAGCTGGCCATCATGCGCCCGCGCCTGTTGCCTGGCCTGGTCGCCACATTGGGCCGCAACGCTGCCCGTCAGGCAGGCCGAGTGCGGCTGTTCGAGCTGGGCAAGGTGTTTGCCGCCGCCGCGCAGGCAGGCGCTGCCCCTCGGGAATCCCAGCATGTCGCTGCCGCGGTCTGTGGCGATGCGCTGGCGTTGCAATGGGGCGAGCCCGCGCGCAAGGTGGACTTTCACGATGTGAAAGGCGACCTGATGGCACTGGCAGCAGCCAGCGGCGCGGCGCTGGAGTTCCAGCCTTCCAGTCAGCCATTCGGGCATCCAGGCCGGTCGGCCGATATCTGTCGCGATGGCGTGTGCATCGGCTGGATCGGCCAGGTGCATCCGCGGCTGACCAAGGCGCTGGAGATCGACGTCGATGTGATCGCGTTTGAACTGCAGCTGGAGCCGCTGGTGCGACGGGCGCTGCCGCGTGCCGGCGAGCTGTCGCGGTACCCGTCGGTGCGTCGCGATCTGGCCTTCCTGGTGCCGGAGGCGGTCAGTTGGGCGGCGCTGTCGGCCAGCGTGCAGACCACGGTTGGCCCGTTGCTGCGCGAGGTGCAGCTGTTCGACCGCTATGTCGGGCAGGGGGTCGAGCCAGGTTTCAAGAGTCTTGCTATGGGCTTGATTTTGCAGGATAACTCGCGCACTCTCACCGACCGGGACGTGGATGCGGTCGTTACCGATGTGGTGGCCGTGATCGAGCGCGAGCACCGCGCCCGGATCCGGAGTTGAGGCGGTAACCAGGGGATTGGCATGGCATTGACGAAAGCGGAGATGGCCGAGCGTCTGTTCGACGAGGTCGGCCTGAACAAGCGTGAGGCGAAGGAATTTGTCGACGCGTTTTTCGATGTGCTGCGCGATGCGCTGGAGCAGGGGCGTCAGGTCAAGCTGTCGGGGTTCGGCAACTTCGATTTGCGGCGCAAGAACCAACGGCCCGGTCGCAATCCCAAGACCGGCGAGGAAATTCCGATCTCGGCCCGGACGGTGGTGACCTTCCGTCCTGGCCAGAAGCTCAAGGAGCGGGTGGAGGCTTATGCTGGATCCGGGCAGTAATCGCGAACTACCGCCGATTCCGGCCAAGCGCTATTTCACCATCGGTGAGGTCAGCGAACTGTGCGACGTCAAGCCGCATGTGCTGCGGTACTGGGAAACTGAGTTTCCGAGCCTGGAGCCGGTCAAGCGGCGCGGCAACCGCCGTTACTACCAGCGCCACGATGTGCTGATGGTTCGGCAGATCCGCGGCCTGCTTTACGAGCAGGGCTATACCATCGGCGGGGCGCGTCTGCGGTTGGAGGGCGATGGCGCCAAAAGCGAGTCGGCGCTGAGCAATCAGATCATCAAGCAGGTGCGCATGGAATTGGAAGAAGTGCTGCAACTGCTGCGCCGCTAGGAAAACGCTTCACAAAGCCGCTATAATCGCAGGCCGTCCTCGCGACGGGATGCATCATCTTCGGGGTATAGCGCAGCCTGGTAGCGCACTAGTCTGGGGGACTAGTGGTCGTCGGTTCGAATCCGGCTACCCCGACCAAACATCAAGCCCATGTCGGTTCGACATGGGCTTTTTTGTTGCGCCGCACCATTGCACTTTTGTGTCCTGGCAGCGTTCGCTCGATATGCAGATCGGCATATCGCAGTGCAGCATGAACCGAAGGCTAGCGGTCAGTTTTTTCGGTTCAGTTCGCTATGGACGAAGGTCACACAACGATGCTAAGTATCCGGAAACACTCCAAATCATTAGCAACGGATTAGAACGTGGATCACGGTTTGTTAACGCGGTAACGACGAACTTGAATCAATAGGCCAACGCCGTCAAAAAAATGGCGTGCCGCGTCTTGCGATGCGATCGTTCTGTGCCATAGTGCAGTGCAACACGTCATACCCGTCGTGATCCCGGTGTTCCGGGATGAACCCTCTGTCGTACGTTCGTGCTGGCGTGTTTGGCCGGTTGAATGCTGCGCGAGCTCCTGTCCCACCCAACCGAGGCAGCCAGCCACACGCATGAAGAAACTGATCGGACGATTTTGCCAAGGCCTCAGCCTGGCGTTGATCTGCTCGATGACACTGGGTGCCTGCAGCACCGGGAAGGACATGGCGAGGTCATTGCCGCTTCCCGATCCGCTGGCAATGTCCGCGGTGCAGCCCGAGTATCGACTCTCCCCAGGCGACCTGTTGCTGGTGAAGGTGTTTCAGGTCGACGATCTGGAACGGCAGGTCCGCATCGATCAGAACGGTCACATCTCGCTGCCGTTGATCGGCGACGTCAACGCCGCCGGCATGGGTGTCGGCGAGCTGGAAAAGATGGTTGCCGATCGCTACCGCAGCGGCTACCTGCAGAATCCGCAGGTGTCGGTGTTTGTGCAGGAATCCAATGGCCGTCGGGTGACCGTGACCGGCGCCGTCACCGAGCCCGGCATCTACCCGGTGATCGGTGCCAATCTGACGCTGCAACAGGCCGTGGCACAGGCCAAGGGCGTCAGCACCGTGGCAAGCCGCGGCAACGTCATCGTGTTCCGCATGGTCAACGGGCAGAAGATGATCGCCCGCTTCGACCTGACCGAGATCGAGAAGGGCACCAATCCGGACCCTGAGATCTATGGCGGCGATATCGTCGTGGTGTATCGCTCGGATGCGCGCGTCTGGTTGCGCACCATGCTGGAACTGACCCCCTTAGTGATGGTGTGGCGCGCTTACCGATGAGTATGAATTCCGACAATCGTTCCTCGCCGTCGCAGCGTCACGGGCATCTCGAACTGGCCGACGTCAGCTTGCTCGACTACTGGCGTGCCCTGGTGTCGCAACGCTGGCTGATCATCATGATCACCATCGCCGCCGTGCTGCTGGCGCTGGTGATCACCTTTCTGATGCCGGAAAAGTATCGCGCCACCAGCACGCTGCAGATCGAGCGCGATTCGCTCAATGTGGTGAACGTCGACAACCTGATGCCGGTCGAGTCGCCGCAGGATCGCGACTTCTACCAGACTCAGTACCAGTTGCTGCAGAGCCGCTCGCTGGCACGTGCGGTGATTCGTGAAGCCAAGCTCGATCAGGAGCCGGCGTTCAAGCAGCAGGTCGAAGAAGCGCTGGAAAAGGCGGCGGCCAAGAATCCGGAAGCAGGCAAGTCGGTGGATTCGCGCCAGGCGATCATCGAGCGCAGCCTGACCGACACCTTGCTGGCAGGCCTGGTCGTCGAGCCGATCCTCAATTCGCGCCTGGTCTACGTCAACTACGACTCGCCGGACCCGGTACTTGCGGCCAAGATCGCCAACACCTATCCGAAGGTGTTCATCGTGAGCACGCAGGAGCGCCGCATGAAGGCGTCTTCGTTCGCGACCAAGTTCCTCGCGGAGCGCCTGGAGCAGTTGCGCGACAAGGTGGAAGATTCGGAAAAGACGCTGGTTGCGTACTCGACCGATGAGCAGATCGTATCGGTGGGCGACGACAAGCCGTCGTTGCCGGCGCAGAACCTGACCGACCTCAACGCGATGCTGGCGTCGGCACAGGATTCACGCATCAAGGCCGAGGCCGCCTGGCGTCAGGCCGCTAGCGGCGATGCCATGTCGTTGCCGCAGGTGCTGAGCAGCCCGCTGATCCAGACCTTGCGCGGCGAGCAGGTGCGTTTGACCAGCGAATATCAGCAGAAGCTGTCGACCTTCAAGCCGGATTACCCGGAAATGCAGCGCCTGAAGGCGCAGATCGAAGAGTCGCGCCGCCAGATCAATGGTGAGGTGGTCAACGTCCGCCAGTCGCTCAAGGCGACCTACGACGCGTCGGTGCATCAGGAGCAGTTGCTCAACGAACGCATCGCCGGTCTGCGTACCAACGAACTGGACCTGCAGAGCCGCAGCATCCGCTACAACATGCTCAAGCGCGACGTCGACACCAACCGCCAGCTCTACGATGCGCTCCTGCAGCGCTACAAGGAAATCGGTGTGGCGAGCAATGTCGGCGCCAACAACGTGACCATCGTCGACACTGCAGATGTGCCTACGTCGAAGACTTCGCCGAAACTCAAATTGAACCTCGCTTTGGGCTTCATCTTTGGCGTATTCCTTGGGTTGGCTGTGGCGCTTGTGCGTTACTTCCTGCGGGGCACTGGGCCGGAAACACGATTGAACTGACATCGTGATGTTGCAAAACAGTGGTTAATTAAAGTGACAACCGATTCAGCGTAGAAAAAGTGGGATCCCGTATGTTTCGGGCTCCCTCGTTTTGAAAGTTTGTCTCTGTTGAAACAAAGGGCTGTCGTGCGATCTGGGGTCGGTAGGTATTACCGCGGTGATCGTTCGACGGAGATGATTGAAAGCTCGCGTGCGATTCGTATGTTTCCCCGCATGCGCCGTATCGAGTTTGGAGGACATCCCCATGCTTTTGGCAGACTTGAGTAGCGCGACCTACACGACATCCTCGCCGCGATTGTTGTCCAAGTACTCGGCGGCCGCCGACCTGGTCCTGCGTGTGTTCGACCTGACCATGGTAGTCGTATCGGGCCTGATCGCCTACCGCATCGTGTTCGGCTCCTGGGTGCCTGCTGCGCCGTATCGGGTCGCGATCGCCACGACGCTGTTGTATTCGGTGATCTGCTTCGCGCTGTTCCCGCTGTATCGCAGCTGGCGCGGTCGCGGACTGTTGAGCGAGTTGATGGTGCTGGGTGGTGCCTTCGGCGGCGTGTTTGCGCTGTTTGCGGTGCATGCGCTGATCGTGCAGGTGGGCGAGCAGGTCTCGCGCGGCTGGATCGGCCTGTGGTTCGTCGGCGGGCTGGCTTCGCTGGTGGCGGCGCGTACCTTGCTGCGCGGCTTCCTGAACCACCTGCGTGCGCAGGGCGTGGACGTCCAGCGCGTGGTGGTGGTCGGCCTGCGTCATCCGGTGATGAAGATCAATCACTACCTGAGCCGCAATCCGTGGGTCGGCATGAATCTGGTCGGCTACTTCCGCACGCCTTACGACATCGCCGTGACCGAACAGCGCCAGTCGCTGCCATGCCTGGGCGAGCCGGAAGCGCTGATCGACTACCTGAAGGAGAACCAGGTCGAGCAGGTGTGGATTTCGCTGCCGCTGGGCGAGCGCGATCACATCAAGCAGCTGCTGCAGCGTCTGGATCGTTACCCGATCAACGTGAAGCTGGTGCCCGATCTGTTCGACTTCGGCTTGTTGAACCAGTCCGGTGAGCAGATCGGCAATACGCCGGTGATCAACCTGCGCCAGGGCGGGGTCGACCGCGACAACTACTTCGTGGTTGCCAAGGCGCTGCAGGACAAGATCCTGGCCGTGATCGCGCTGATGGGCCTGTGGCCGCTGATGGCTGCGATCGCCGTCGGCGTCAAGATGAGCTCGCCGGGCCCGGTGTTCTTCCGCCAGCGCCGTCACGGCTTGGGCGGTCGCGAGTTCTACATGTTCAAGTTCCGCTCGATGCGCGTGCATGACGATCATGGCACCACCATCCAGCAAGCGACCAAGAACGACACCCGCATCACCCGTTTCGGTGCGTTCCTGCGTCGCAGCAGCCTGGACGAGTTGCCGCAGATCTTCAACGTGCTGGGTGGCAGCATGTCGATCGTGGGCCCGCGCCCGCACGCGGCGCAGCACAACACGCACTATGAAAAGCTGATCAACCATTACATGCAGCGCCACTACGTCAAGCCGGGCATCACAGGCTGGGCGCAGGTCAATGGATTCCGTGGCGAAACCCCGGAGCTGCGGACGATGAAGAAGCGTATTCAGTACGACCTGGATTACATCCGTCGCTGGTCGCTGTGGCTGGATATCCGCATCATCGTGCTGACGGCGGTGCGCGTGCTCGGACAGAAGACCGCGTACTGATGATGGCGGGGAGCGTGCGACCTGGCGCGTCAGGCGTCGCGGGCGGCTGCATCGCAGCCGCCCTTCTCAGGCAGGCATGTGCATGCTGATTCGAATGAGCGAGGAAACCCGCGTTCGCTGGCATAACCTGCTGATCGAACTGACGCTGCTGGTCGGCGTGGGCTACAACCTGGTGTTGGCACTGATCAATGCGAACGTGTTCACCGTGCGTCCGGTGATCACCTACGCAGTGGAGTTCATCGTCTACGCGGCCTGCTTCGTCCTGGGCCTCGGTTCGCTGAGCCGCAAGCGCATTGCCCTGATCGTGAGCGGGCTCGGGTTGATCGTCTTGCTGATGTTCGTGCGGTTCCTGGTGAACTGGCAGATCGATCCGAAATTCTTCCGCGATGCCCTGGTGGTGTTCGCGTTCGTGGTGCTGGGCTCTGCCTATACCGGCTCGGTGCCCAAGTTGTTCATCCGCATGACCATCATCGTCTCGCTGGTTGCCGCCTTCGAGCTGGCAATGCCAAGTGCGTATGGCGATCTGGTCAATCCCAAGAGCTTTTTCGTCAATGCGCGTGGCATGAGCGCCGAAGGGTTCTGGAACGAAGACAGCAACCTGTTCGTCAGCGCCACGCGTCCGGGCGAGCGCAACTTCCTGCCCGGTTCCAATCTCCCGCGTGCCTCCTCGATGTTCATCGAGCCGGTGACGATGGGCAACTACATCTGTTTCTTCACCGCCATCCTGCTGGTGTTCTGGCGTTGGATGCGGCCGGCGGCGCTGGTGCTGTCGGTGGGCTTGATCGGGTTCATGATCGTCGCCTCGGATGGACGATTGGCGGCCGGCACCTGCGTGCTGATGGTGTTGCTGACGCCGCTATTGAAACGGCTGGATCAGCGATTGGCGTTCCTGGTGTTCTTGCTGGTGATCATGAGTGCTTGGCTGCTGGTGTGGATCACCGGGATCACGGCATACCAGGACACCACCATGGGCCGGATATTCTTCACGGTTTACTCGATGAACAACCTGTCGTTCGAGTCGTGGCTGGGGCTGGATTTTGCGCAGGCCTACCGTTACTTCGATAGCGGCATTTCGTATTTCATCGCATCGCAGTCGATCGTCGGGGTGCTGGCGTTCCTGTTGTCGTATTCCTTCCTGTTGCTGATGCCGAGCAAGGAAGGCCAACTGTTCAAGAACCTGGCCATCTTCGCGTTTGCGCTGAGCTTGCTGGTGTCCAACGGTTACTTCTCGATCAAGACCTCGGCGCTGTGGTGGTTTGTGTGCGGCTGCCTGTGGCATATGCGTCCGACCTGGTCTGCGTCGGCGCTCTCCACTACTTCGATCAAGGATGATCCAACGGCTGATGGCGCGCAGTTGCCATTGCCTGCGGGAGCGGGGCGATGAACTCGGCGGCGACGGTGTCGTCGTCGGTTGCGACTGATGCAGGCGTGCGGATCGCGGCCGGTGGGCGCGCACGCGATCCACGGATCGATGCGGCCAAGGCGATCGCGATCTTGCTGGTGGTGTTCTGCCATGCCAAGGGCGTGCCGCATGGCATGACCTTGTTTGCATACAGCTTCCACGTGCCGCTGTTTTTCCTGGTGTCGGGTTGGTTGGCAGCCGGCTATGCGTCGCGTACCACCAGCATGACGCAGACCATCACCAAACAGGCGCGCAGCCTGCTGCTGCCGTATGTCACGTTCTATCTGCTGGGCTACGCGTACTGGCTGTTGACCCGCAATATCGGCGAGAAGGCCGCGCGCTGGGGAAGTCATCCGTGGTGGGAGCCGATCGTCTCGCTGTTCACCGGAATCGGTCCGGACCTGTATGTGCAGCCGCCGCTGTGGTTTTTGCCGGTGATGCTGGTAACCGTGGTGAGCTATGTGGTGCTGCGGCGCGTACTGCCCCCGTTGGCGATTGCGGCTGTATCGCTGGTGCTGGCGTGGTTCTGGATGAACTGGTTCCCGGCGCAGGGAGTGCGGTTTTTTTTCGGTCTCGATGTGCTACCGGTGTCGTTGTGCTTCTACGCGCTCGGTGCCTTGTTGATCTACGTGTCGCCGCGTCTGCCGACCTCGTTGCCGGTCAGTGCGCTGGTGACCTTGGCATTGGCGGTTGCGGTTGCGTGGTTGGCGCAACGCAACGGGCGTGTCGACGTCAACATGCTCGGCTTCGGGCGCGATCATGCGGTATTCCTGCTCAGTGCGGTGCTGGGGTCGTTGATGGTGATCTGCGCGGCGCGGCTGGTGCAGAGTTGGGCGTGGGTGCAGTGGATCGGCCGCAACACCTTGCTGATCCTGTGCACGCATATGCTGGTGTTCTTCGTTCTGTCCGGCGTTGCGGCAGTAGCCGGTGGATTCGGTGCAGGGCGGCCGGGCCTGGGTTGGGCGCTTTTCGTGACGGTCTTTGCGCTGGTCGCCTGCGTGCCCATGCGCTGGGTGTTGATGCGTTTTGCCCCCTGGGCCCTGGGTGCGCGCACGGTGGCGGCATGACCGGCGCCGCGGCATGACGACTGCTCCTTCTTTCCCGCGCGGCGAGCACGACACGAGCGTGGCAACCCCCGGTCGGGCGCCGGCGCTGGCCCGCGATTGGCAGATCGATGCGGCCAAGGCGTTGGCCATCGTGCTGGTGGTGCTGGGGCACGCAAGCGGCATGCCGCCGGCCTACAAGCTGTTTGCCTACAGTTTCCATGTCCCGTTGTTTTTTGTGCTCTCCGGCTGGGTCGGCGAACGTTTCGGGCGTCGCGGGTTGAATGTGTCGACGGTGAAAAAGCTGGCGCGGACGCTGTTGATCCCGTATCTGGCGTTTTTCCTGGTGGCCTATGGGCTCTGGCTCCTGACGGCGGTGCTCAACCATGCGTTCGGGCAGCCCGGCGCGCGCGCGTGGTGGGACCCGTTTCTCGGCGTGTTCTGGGCCAACGGCACGCGCCTCTACGTGTTGCCGGCATTGTGGTTTTTACCGGCCTTGTTTGTCACAACGCTGGCCTACATTGCACTGCGTGCGCGTTTGAGCACGACGGTGGTAGCGGCGCTCAGCTTGCCGATCGCATTGGCATGGGCGGGATGGTTTCCCTCGTTGCAGTTGCGCTTGCCGCTTGCGTTGGACGTGTTGCCGATCGCCTTGTTCTTCATCGCGGTGGGTGGCTGGCTGTCGCGCTTTGCCGATACGCTACGCGCGCTCGGGGCATGGGTGTGGGCACTGGGGCTGCCCGTCGTCGCAACGGCCTGGTGGCTGCTGGCCTCAGTGAACGGGCAGGTCGACGTGAATAACCTGCTGTTCGGGCAATCGGCCGCGTTGTTCCTGCTGGTGAGTCTGCTGGGGACTGCGATAACGCTGTGCGTCGCGTACTTCGTCCGGGACTGGCAGTGGGTGCAATGGATCGGCACAAACACCTTGCTGATCTTGTGTACGCATACGCTGGTGTTCCTGGTGGTCACCAGCGTGGTTGCACGCACCGGGGTGATCGATCCCGGCCTTGTCGGAACCCCGATGTGGGCGATGGGGCTCAGCGCAGTTGCGATCGCCTGCGCGGTGCCGATGCGCGCTGTGCTGGTACGTAGCGCGCCATGGATGTTGGGGTTGAAGAGTCAATGACGCAGTTCAAGAATCATCAGCTGTCGCGGCACCTGCGTGCGCGCGGCTGGTACAGGAGATTGGCGTAATGAAAGTGGTGCATGTCGTCCGCCAATTCCATCCCTCGATCGGAGGCATGGAAGAGGTCGTCCTCAACGTTGCCCGCCAGCATCAGGCCACTAGCGCCGATACGGTGGAAGTGGTGACGCTGGATCGGGTGTTCACCGATCCGGATGCGCAGCTTGCGCCGCAGGAGACCCATCAAGGTCTGCCGATCCGGCGGATCGGCTATCGCGGTTCGTCGCGCTATCCGTTTGCGCCGTCGGTGCTGGGCGCGATTGGTTCGGCAGATGTGGTGCATCTGCACGGGATCGATTTTTTCTACGATTATCTGGCGTTGACCAAGCCGCTGCACGGCAAGCCGATGGTGGTGTCCACGCACGGTGGGTTCTTCCACACCGCGTATGCGTCGCGCATGAAACAGCTGTGGTTCCAGACCCTCACGCGCACCTCTGCATTGGCGTATGCGCGGGTGATCGCAACCAGCGAAAACGATGGCGACCTGTTTGCCAAGGTGGTATCGCCGGCCCGCTTGCGGGTGATCGAAAACGGCGTGGACGTGCAGAAATATGCGGGGCAGGGCGCGGCCGCGCCGGGGCGGACGATGCTTTACTTCGGACGCTGGTCGGTCAACAAGGGGCTGATCGAGACGCTGGAGCTGCTGAAGGCGATGCTCGCGCGCGATCCGCAGTGGCAGCTGATCATCGCCGGCCGCGAATACGATTTGAACGAGGCCGACTTGCGCAAGGCGATCGCCGAGCGCGGCTTGCAGGACAAGGTGCAGCTGAGCATGTCGCCGTCGCAGGAACAGCTGCGCGCGTTGATGCAGCAGGCGCAGTTCTTCGTCTGTCTGTCGCGCCATGAAGGGTTTGGCATTGCTGCGGTGGAGGCGATGAGTGCGGGCCTGATTCCGATCCTCAGCGATATCCCGCCGTTCGTGCGGCTGGCCAGCGAGTCGGGGCAGGGGGTGATCGTCAACCGCGACAGGATCGAGGCGGCGGCCGACCAGGTGCAGGCGCTCGCACTGACGGCCGATGGCGACTTCGCAGCGCGTCGTGCGGCATCGATGGCCTATGTGAGCCGCTACGACTGGAAGCATGTGGTGGGTCGCTACATCGACGAGTACCACAGTGCACTTGGCACGCCGCGCCCGCAGGAGACGCTGCGATGAGCGCGCTTGCATCCGCACAGACGACACGCGCGGCCGCAAGGCCGCAGGTCACGGTGTTGTTTTCCACCGAAAAGCCCAACGCCAGCACCAACCCGTACCTGACCCAGCTCTACGACGCGCTGCCCGACGCGGTGCACCCGCGCTTCTTCTCGATGCGCGCTGCCTTGCTGTCGCGCTACGACGTGCTGCATCTGCACTGGCCCGAATACCTGCTGCGCCATCCCAGCGCCGTGGGCACGCTGGCCAAGCAGTTTTGCGCGGCGTTGCTGCTGTTGAAGTTGCAGCTCACCGGCACGCCGGTGGTGCGCACCTTGCACAACCTGGCCCCGCACGAAGATCGCGGTTGGCGCGAGCGCAGCCTGTTGCGCTGGGTCGATCGCCTGACGCGTCGCTGGATCCGCATCAACGCCACCACGCCGGCGCGCCCGCCGTTTACCGACACCATCCTGCACGGCCACTACCGCGACTGGTTCGCGACGATGCCCCAAGGCAGCACGGTACCGGGGCGGCTGTTGCATTTCGGGCTGATCCGTCCGTACAAGGGCGTGGAAACGCTGCTGGAGGTCATGCGCGAGGTGGGCGACCCACGCTTGAGCCTGCGCATCGTCGGTAACCCGGCCACGCCGCAGATGCGCACGCTGGTAGAAGAGGCCAGCGCGCAGGATCCGCGCATCAGCGCATTGCTCGCCTATGTCGAAGAGCCGGTGCTGGCGCGCGAGGTCAGCCAAGCCGAGCTGGTGGTGTTGCCATACCGGCAGATGCACAACTCCGGCACGCTGCTGCTGGCGTTGTCGTTGGCGCGCCCGGTGCTGGCGCCGTGGAGCGAATCCAACGCGGCGATTGCCGAAGAAGTGGGGCCAGGCTGGGTGTTTCTCTACCAAGGCGAGTTCGACGCGGCGCTGTTGACCGGCATGCTGGATACGGTGCGCTGCGCACCGCGCGGGCCGGCGCCGGATCTGTCGCAACGCGATTGGCCGCGCATCGGGCAGCTGCACTACCGCGCCTACCTCGACGCGCTGGGCAAGGATGGGGACGCTGCACTGTGACCGCCCAGCCCCCCACGACGTCCTCTCCGACACCGCCTCCGCAGCGCAGCCTCGGCTCGCGCGCTGCCGGCGGGGCCGCGGTGACCATGCTCGGCCAGTCGGCCAAGATGGTCGTGCAGTTCGGCGGCATCATCCTGCTGGCGCGGCTGCTGACGCCATACGACTACGGCCTGATGGCGATGGTCACCGCGATTGTCGGTGCCGCCGAGATCCTGCGCGATTTCGGGCTGTCTGCCGCTGCCGTGCAGGCCAAGCACGTCAGCCGCGAACAACGCGACAACCTGTTCTGGATCAATAGCGGTATCGGCCTGGCGTTGTCGGTGGTGGTGTTCGCATCGGCGCATCTGATCGCCAACTTCTACAAAGAGCCGGCACTGGTCACGATCTCGCAAGCGCTTGCGGTGACGTTCCTGATCAACGGCATGACCACCCAATACCGCGCGCATCTGAGCCGTGGGCTGCGCTTTGGGCAGGTGGCACTGAGCGATGTGGGCTCGCAGGTGTTGGGGCTGGGTGCGGCCGTGGCCGCCGCGCTGCTGGGCTGGGGCTATTGGGCGCTGGTGGTGCAACAAGTGGTGCAGGCGGTGGTCAACCTGGTGATCGCGGGCAGCTGCGCACGCTGGCTGCCCGGCGGCTATCAACGTTCCGCACCGATGCGTGATTTCATGAGTTTCGGCTGGAACCTGATGGCGGCGCAGTTGCTGGGATATGCCAGCCGCAATGTGGGGCAGGTGATCATCGGCTGGCGCGCCGGGCCCGATGCGCTGGGTCTGTACAACCGCGCATTCCAGCTGCTGATGATGCCGTTGAACCAGATCAATGCACCGGCGACCAGCGTGGCGTTGCCGGTGCTGTCGCAGTTGCAGGACGATCGCGAGCGTTTCAGTGCGTTTCTGCTGCGCGGGCAGACGGTGATGGTGCATCTGATCGTGGCGCTGTTCTCGTTCGCCTGTGCGGTGGCGATGCCGTTGATCGTTCTGGTACTGGGCGAACAGTGGCGCGAGGCAGTGCCCTTGTTCCAGGTGCTCGCGTTGGGCGGTATTTTCCAGACTGCGTCCTACGCCACGTATTGGGTGTTCCTGGCGCGCGGTTTGATGCGCGAGCAATTGCTGTTCTCGCTGGTCAGCCGCATCGTGCTGATCGCCTGCATCTTCGTCGGTTCGCGCTGGGGGGCGATGGGGGTGGCCATCGGTTATTCGTTCGGCCTGCTGGTGACCTGGCCGATGTCGCTGGTCTGGGTCGGCAAGATTTCCGATACGCCGGTGGGCATGCTGTTCACCAATGCAGTACGCGCGATGGTGGCTTACGGCGTCGCCGGCGCCTGCGCGTATTACGCCTCGATCAGCGTCGGCGGCCCGCTATGGCAGCAATTGGCCGCAGGTGCAGCGGCGATGGCTGCAGTCTGCCTGCTGATGCTGGGTATCTGGCCGTCGTTCCGTCGCGACGTGATCTCCATCGTCAACATCCGCAAGTTGTTGAGTCAGGCCAAGGCGCGTCGATGAGATCGACATCGTCTTCGCCTGCATTCGGGCATGCTTTCTCTCACTCATTCATAGGACACGGCCCATGAGCGACACACCCGCCGCCGCTGCTTCCGGCATTCGCCGGCCTTGCTATCTGGTCTTGTCCGCACACGATTACCGCACCCCGCGCCGCGCCAACATCCACTTCATCACCGATCAGCTTGCGCTGCGCGGGACGACGCGATTTTTCTCGCTGCGTTACAGCCGGTTGTCGCGGATGAAGGGCGATATGCGGCTGCCGCTGGACGACACCGCCAACACCGTGGTGTCGCACAAGGGCGTGGAATGCTATCTCTGGCGCACCACCGTGCATCCGTTCAATACGCGTCGGACGTGGCTGCAGTCTGTCGAAGACGCGATGTTCCGCTGGTATGCCGCACATCCCCCCAGGCAACTGCTGGACTGGATGCGCGAGGCGGATGTCATCGTGTTCGAAAGCGGCATTGCCGTGGCCTTCATCGAACTGGCCAAGCGCACCAATCCCACCGCCAAGCTGGTGTATCGCGCCTCCGATGGATTGAGCACGATCAATGTTGCGTCCTATATCGAACGCGAGTTCGACCGGGTTGCGCCCACCCTGGACGTCATCGCGCTGGTGTCGCCGGCCATGGCCGAAGAGATCGCAAGCCGCGATAACGTCTATCACGTCGGGCATGGCGTGGATCACAACCTGGATCAGCTGGGCGATCCGTCGCCGTATGGCGAAGGAATCCATGCGGTGGCGGTGGGGTCGATGCTGTTCGATCCGGACTTCTTCGTCGTTGCCAGCAAGGCGTTTCCGCAGGTCACGTTTCATGTGATCGGGTCGGGCATGGGGCGCCACCCGGGCTACGGCGACAATGTCGTGGTCTATGGTGAAATGAAGCACGTCGAGACGATCGGCTATATCAAGCACGCGCGGTTCGGCATCGCGCCGTATGCGTCGGAACAAGTGCCGGTGTATCTGGCCGATAGCTCGATGAAGCTGTTGCAGTACGACTTTTTCGGGTTGCCTGCGGTGTGTCCGAATGCAGTGGTCGGGCCGTACCAGCAGTCGCGCTTTGGTTATACGCCCGGCAATGCCGATTCGATCGTCGCTGCAATCGGGCAGGCGCTGGACGCGCCGCATGTGCGTTACCGCCAGTGTCTGAACTGGTCCGACACCACCGACCGTGTACTGGATCCAGCCGCGTATCCGGAAACCCGTTTGTATCCGCAGCACACCGGCGCAGCCGCGCGTGCTTCCTCGGAGGCCGCGCTCTCGCATTGATGCAGCGCACCTCGCCCGTTCAAGACAGGAGACCTCCCTTTATGGCCAACGCTTTGCTGCAGAAGTGGATAGAACACGCAGAACGTCGCGCATTGTTCTGGTGGCAGCCGAAGAACGCTGGCGTCAACATGGGGGATCACCTGTCCAAGGTGATCGTGTCCTGTGTGCTTTCCCTGCAGGACAAGACGCTGATCGAGAAGCGCGATCTCAGCAAAAAGCTGATCGCGATCGGTTCGGTGCTGCACTTTGCCAAGGATGGCGACACCGTCTGGGGCAGCGGCATCAACGGCAAGATTCCGGCCGAGCGCAATACCTTCAGCACGCTCGACGTGCGAGCGGTGCGCGGGCCCAAGACCCGTCAATTTCTGCTGGACCGCGGCATCGCGGTGCCGGAAGTCTATGGCGACCCGGGTCTGCTGACCCCGATGTTTTTCCCTGCCGAGGCATTGGGCACGGCTGAAAAGCGTCCGTTCGCCATCGTTCCGCATTTCAACGAACCGGTCGAGAAGTACAGCGCCTACGCAGACCATCTGGTGTTTCCCAACGTCAAGCCGGCAACCTTCATGAGCCAGCTGCTGGGTGCCGAACTGGTGGTCAGCAGTTCGCTGCACGGCCTCATCCTTGCCGAGGCGTACGGCATCCCGGCGGTGTATCTGGACTGGGGCAATGGCGAAGACCGTTTCAAGTACGACGATTACTACCACGGGACCGGGCGCATGCAGTGGCATGCGGGCAACAACGTCGAAGAATGTCTGGCACTGGGTGGCAACGGCGCATTCGATCTGGAAAAGCTGCAGGCCGGTCTGCTGGCTGCATTCCCCTACGACCTTTGGTGATTCGATGATGCAGGGCCAGCACTTGGACAGCGAAACAGCGACCGTCTCCGCTGTCGACACACCGCCGGGCGTGGTGATTCCGCTGGGCGGGTTCCCGGTGTTGTCCACCACCCAGGAAGCCTTCGCGCTGGATCTGTTCCACGCACTGGCAGCGCAACAGCCGCGTCGGGTGTTCTTCGCCAACACCAACTTCGTGGTGCAGTGTCAGCCGTTGCGGATGCGCATGCGCGAACCCAGCGTGCGCATCGTCAACGACGGCATCGGGATGGATCTGGCGGCGCGGCTGATTCATGGCCGCCGCTTTGCCGGCAATCTCAACGGCACCGATCTGATTCCGTATCTGTGCCGCCACAGCGCGCAACCGCTCAAGTTCTTCCTGCTTGGCGGACGGCCCGGCGTGGGCAAGACCGCCGCTGCCACCTTGACCGGCACGTTGGGGCAGCAGGTGGTGGGCATGTGCGACGGCTACGGCGAGTTTGCCGCCGCCGGCGATGGCCTGGCCGAGCGCATCAACCGCTCCGGCGCCGATGTGCTGCTGGTGGCGTTCGGCAACCCCTTGCAGGAGCGCTGGATTCTGGACCACAGCCACGCGCTGCGTGTCCCATTGGTGTTCGGCGTCGGTGCGCTGCTCGACTTCCTGTCCGGCACGGCGCGGCGCGCGCCGGACTGGGTGCGCCGCCTGCACATGGAGTGGATGTACCGGTTGCTCAACGAGCCGCGTCGCCTGCTCAAGCGCTATAGCTGGGACTTGCTGGTGTTCTTCCGCACCTGTCTGCGCGCAGGCAAGCATCTGCCTTGATGCATCGCGGCGGCCTCGGGGCTTAGCATGTCATGCATGCATCCGACCGCCGCTGCCCTGATCCGCTCGCTCGACCTGGCCCCGCACCCGGAAGGCGGGCATTTCCGCCGCGTCTACGCCTCCGCCCGTCAGGTGATCGACAATGGACGCGTCCGGCCGGCGCTGACGGCCATCCGTTTTCTGCTGGCTGCAGGCGAATGCAGCGCCTGGCATCGCGTCGATGCCGAGGAAACCTGGCAGTGGCAGCAGGGCGACGCCCTGGAGTTGCTGCTCTACGACGAAGCCAGCGGACAACTGCAGCGGCTGATCCTGGACGCGGCCGAACGCGGCGAGCCGATGCACGTGGTTCCCGCAGGACAGTGGCAGGCGGCACGCTCGCTGGGCGACTTCACCTTGGTGGGATGCACGGTCTCGCCGGGCTTCGTCTGGGAAGGGTTTGCGCTCCTCGATGCTGCTTCGCCGTTGGCCGCGCATCTGGCCACGTTGGCCCCGCGCTGATGCCAGTCATGCGCTCCTGCCCCAGCGCAACGCTTCCCTAACGCGGCGGGTGCCGGCTTCACGTAATGTCCGCCTCACACAGGGGGCGATGCACGATGCGACACAGGGCAGTGGGGTGGGGCGTGGGGTTGATGTTGGTGTCGCTGCTGGCGGCGGCCAATGAAACGGCGCCGCCGATGACGGCGCCGGTACCACCGCCGGTAGTGGATCTGGAAGCGATGGTGGTACGCGGCGTGCAGCCCGGGCCCGGCCTGTGGAAGGTCCGCAAGGGCGAGCATGTCTTGTGGATCCTGGGCACGCAGTCGCCGTTGCCCAAGCGCCTGCAATGGCAGGCGAGTGAAGTGGAAACCATCATCGGCCAGTCCCAACAGGTACTGATGGCGCCGACCGTACAGCTCGATGTCGATATGGGGTTCTTCGGCAGGCTGACCTTGTTGCCGTCGGCGATGAAGGCGATGAAGAACGCCGACGGCCGCGAACTGCGCGAGCTGCTGCCGCCCGATCTCTACGCACGCTGGAGCGTGGCCAAGGCCCGCTACATCGGCAACGATCGCGGCGTGGAGCGCAAGCGCCCGATGCTGGCCGCTGGCGAGTTGTACCAGGCGGCGCTGAAACGGTCGGGCCTGGCCCGCTCGCCGGTGATCTGGTCGGTGGTGGAACGCGCCGCCAAGCGCGCAGGCATCAAGCCGACGCCGACCGCGCTGGACTACAAGATCACCGACCCGCGGCAGGCGCTCAAGGAGTTTCGCGCCGGCGGCATGGACGACATTGCCTGCTTTCGCAGCATCCTGGTGACGGTGGAGCGCGATCTCCCCACCATGGTCGAACGCGCCAATGCCTGGTCGGTGGGCGACATCGAGGCGTTGCGCCAGTTGCCGCGCGAAGATCCGCAGGCGGCGTGCATGAGTGCGATGGCCAGTTCCGAAGCGGCCAGAAAGCGCGGTATCGACGATCTGGAGCGGCGCATGCGCGACCATTGGCTCGGCATCGCCACCACTGCGCTGCAACGCAATCGCAACACCTTCGCGGTGCTGCCGATCAGTCGCTTGACCGCGTCCGACGGCTATCTGGCGCGCTTGCAGGCGCTCGGCTATGAGGTGGAGGCGCCTTGATCGCCTGACGCATGGGGCGGCACGCGTCCCAGCCACGTCTGCACGCGCCAGTGGCTGCCGCGGTCGCTCGCGATTTGGATTGTGCAGTGCTTGCAGCCGTTTGAAGCGGTGCTTGCCGCGCCCGGTCGCCGGAGCCATGTCGCGCGCCGCACGGAGGACACTGCGGTCGAGCAGGGCGACGGTCCGTGCGGGGGTTAGGCCGGCCGTTCCTGCCAAGGTATCCTGCGCGCCTTCTTTGCCGAGAGCTCCGTGTTGAACGCATTGCCGCTGCGCATCCTGGGCACCGGACGCCATGTCCCGGCGCGCGAAGTCACCTCCGGCGAGCTGGACGCGCGCTGGCAGTTGCCGGCCGGCACCACGGCCGCACGCCTGGGTGTTGTCACCCGCTACTACGTGGGCGAGGGCGAAACCGCATCGTCGATGGGAGCGGCCGCGGCGCGCCAGGCACTGGACAACGCCGGCATCGACGGCAGCCAGATCGACTGCCTGATCTCGGCCTGTGCGGTCATGGAGCAACCGATTCCCTGCCAGGCGGTGCTGATCCAGCGCGCATTGGGGTTGGGCGATTCCGGCATTCCCGCATTCGATGTCAATGCCACCTGCCTGAGCTTCCTGGTGGCGCTGGACATGGCCGCCAATGCGCTGGCGCTGGGCCGCTATCGGCGCGTGTTGATCGTCTCCAGCGAAGTGGCCTCGGCCGGGCTGGACGATGCCGTACCAGCCACCGCCGGTTTGTTCGGCGATGGTGCCGCGGCCGTGGTGGTCGGGCGCAGCAGCGCCGATGACGGCTCAGCATTGCTGTCCAGTCGCCTGTCCAGCTACGGCAACGGCGCGGACGTGTGCCGCATTCGCGGCGGCGGTACCCGCGCAGCGCATGACCAGCACGGCGCAGCCGATGCGTCGCGCGCGTTCTGGATGGATGGGCGCAGCGCCTATCGCTTTGCGGCGCGCCATCTGCCGGTGTTCTGGGAACAACTGCTGCACGATGCCGGCCTCACCGCGGCGCAGCTGCGCTACCTTGTGCCGCATCAGGCTTCCGGCGGCGGCCTGGATCATGTGGTGCAGGCGCTGGGGCTACGCAGCGATCAGGTTGTGCGCATCCTGCACGCCACCGGCAACCAGGTGGCCGCTTCGCTCCCGCATGCCTTGCATCACGCCTGCGTCGATGGGCAACTGCGCCGCGGCGAGGTGTTCGCGCTTCTCGGTACCGGCGCCGGTCTGGCGATCGGCGGCATGGTGTTGCGCTACTGATGCGCGTGCGCGTTTCTCTCGAGCTGTTGCGGGTTGGCCACTGCCGCCATTGCGAGCGCATGGTGCGTGCAGACGGCCATTGGCATGCGGTGGAATTTCCCGCGTTGAGCGTGTTGATCCGGCACCCGCAGCGGGGAGCGATGCTCTACGACACCGGCTACGCCACGCATTTTTTCCAGGCCACCGATCCCTGGCCGGAGCGGCTGTATCGCTGGACCACCCCGGTGACCCTGCCTGCGCATGAAACCCTGCGCGCGCAGCTGGCACGTCGCGACGTGCAGCTGGACGAGATCGGCTGGTGCCTGATTTCGCATTTCCATGCCGACCATGTGGGCGGCCTGCGCGACCTGCCGAACGCGCGCTTCAGCTGTCTGCGTGCGGACTACGCGCAACTGCGCAATTGCTCGCGCCTGGGGGGATTGCGCCGTGCCTTGCTGCCGCAACTGCTTCCGGCGGATTTCGATCGACGCCTGTACTTTGCCGAGCAGGCGCCGCAGCGCGAGCTGAGCGGCGCCTGGAAGGGCCTGGGCACGGCGTACGACCTGTTCGAAGATGGCAGCGTGCTCGCCGTACCGCTGCCCGGCCACGTCCCCGGGCAAATGGGCGTGTGGTTACGCGACCAGCATGACCGCGAGGTGCTGCTCTGCGCAGATGCGGTGTGGTCGTCGGCCACCTGGGCGACGCTGCAGTGGCCGGCGTGGCCCACCCGCTTGCTGATGCACGATTGGAGCGCGTTCCGTCGCACCGTGCAGCAGTTGCACGGGTTGTCGCAGGCGCATCCGGAGCTGGCGATCCTGCCCTCGCACTGCCAACCCAGTCTTGACCGTTACCAACCGGAGTGGCGATGAGCCTGCGTATTCTCGTGACCGGCGCATCCGGTTTTGTCGGCGGCGCGTTCCTGCGCCGGTTCCAGGGGCAAGCCGGCGTGGAGATGCACGGCATCGGGCGGCGTGCCAGCGAATTGCCCAACTATCACCGCATCGATCTGAGCCAGCCGTTTTCGCTGGATTGGCGCCCGGATGTGGTCATCCACGCGGCGGCCTTGGCATCCCCGTGGGGGAGCCGTGCGCAGTTCCAGCTGCACAACGTGCAGGCCACCGCCAATGTCGTCGATTTCTGTCTGCG
This sequence comes from Xanthomonas sp. 10-10, assembly GCF_040182365.1. NCBI lineage: Bacteria > Pseudomonadati > Pseudomonadota > Gammaproteobacteria > Lysobacterales > Lysobacteraceae > Xanthomonas > Xanthomonas sp. 10-10. The sequence continues at coordinate 3,069,552 of NZ_CP144460.1, read as the reverse complement.
CAACGGCTGCCCTCGCTTGCTGTATGTGTCTTCCAGCTCGGTGTTCTACCGCGAGGCGCATCAATACGATCTGGATGAAGACAGTCCCATCGGACCGGACTTCGTCAACATGTACGCACGCACCAAATACCTCGGCGAGACCTTGCTGGAGGGCTATCCAGGTCAGGCATCGGTGCTGCGCCCGCGCGCGGTGTTCGGGCCGGGCGATACGGTGTTGTTCCCGCGCGTGATCGCCGCTGCGCGCAAGGGGGCGTTGCCGCGCTTTGTCGGCCAGACCCGGCCGGTGATCGGCGATCTGATCTATATCGACACGCTCTGCGATTACCTCTACCGCGCGGCCACCGCACCGCAGCTGCAGCGCGCCTACAACCTCACCAATGCGCAGCCGGTGGATCTGCAGCAGTTGGTGCTGGATGTGCTGGCGCGCCTGCAGCTGCCGTTGCCGCACCGACAGGTGCGCATCGCCACCGCGCTGCGCATGGCCAGCGTGGTGGAGGGTCTTTATCGTGTGCTGCGGTTGCGCGGCGAGCCGCCGATCACGCGGTTTGGCGTCGGTGCGTTTGCCTACTCCAAGACCTTCAACCCGCAACGCACGCTTGCCGATCTTGGGGCGCCCAGCGTCGGCGTGGAAGAGGGCATCGAGGCCTTCGTGCGCTGGCAGGCGGCGCAGTGGACGTAGCCCTGCTGGCTTTGGCGGCGCTGTACCTGAGCCTGCTGCTGTGCAAGTCGGCGGCTGTGCTGTGGGTCATGCGTGAGGCACGCGCGCGGCCAGCACGCGCTCTTGCCGGTAACCCGGCCGAGGTGGCGATCCTGCAGCCGATCCTTGGTGGTGACGCGCATTTGCACGGCGTGCTGGCGGCCAATCTGCAGGCGCTGCCGTCCGCGCAGTTCTGGTGGCTGCTGGATGCGGACGATGCGGCGGGGAACGCGGTCGCAGACATGCTGGTGATGCAGCATCCGCAGGTGCCCATCACGCGGGTGCTGGTGCCCGCGGCGCCGGCCAACATCAATCCCAAGGCGTGGAAGCTCGAATACGCCCTGGCCCAGGTGCAGGCGCCGATCTGTCTGATCCTGGATGACGATGCGCAGCTGAGCGAGCCGGCGCTGTTGCAGTTGTTGCAGGATCTGAGCCACGCCGACGTGGTGACCGCATTGCCTTATTACTGCGACAGCGACACTTTCGCTGGCCGCCTGCTGTCGCAGTTCGTCAACAACAATGCGGCGCTCACCTATCTGGGCTGGCTGCCGTTCGCGGCGCCGTTGACCATCAATGGCATGTGCTACGCCGCGCGCACGGCGCAACTGCGTACCTGGGGCGGCTTTGCCGCATTGCTGGAGCAACTGACCGACGATCTGGCGGTTGCCACGCTGGTCCGCGAACGCGGCGGGCGCCTGTGGCAATCCACGGCGCCGGTGGTGATGCGCACCGCAATGCCGGATCTGCGCAGCTATGCCCGTCAGATGCACCGCTGGATGCTGTTCGCCTTGATTCTGCTGCGCCGTCAGCGCAGCGGTATTGCCGGTGCCATCTCGGTGCTGCAGGGGTTGCCGCCGGTGTTGCTGGTGGCCCTGTTGCTCGGCATCTGCGTGCAGCCCGGAGGCTGGTCCATCGCGTGCGGGGCGACGATCTTGCTGCTGCGCGCGCTGCTGCTGTGTGTGGTGCAGTGGCGCAGCACCGGTGCGGTACACCACCGGCCGGTGCTGTCGGTCCTGACCGAATGCCTGCAGCCGCTGCACCTGCTGCACGCGGCCTGCGTACGCAGTATCGCCTGGCGCACGCGGCGTTACCACGTTTTGGCGGATGGTCGCTTCCGTGCGCAGTGACGCGCCGGCAGTGCAGATCGCCTTTCTCACCGGGCAGAGCGATCCGGCAAGCTGTGCACTGAGCGCGCAGCAACGCGATTTTCTGCAGCAGCTGCACGGCGATGGCCGGCAGTTGATTGCATGCAATTACCCATACCGTAGCGACCTGGCGCCGCACCGTCGCGTTGCGCTGTGGCGCGCCAGTGTTTCCAACGCACGCCAGTACCTGACTGCGCGTATTGCGCGCGTGCCGCACAGCGATCGCATGAGAGTGCAGGCCTTGCTTGCACAAGCGCCGATGACGGTGCTGCTGGCCGGCAGTTGCGGGCTGCAGGTGCTCACCGCGCTGCAGCTGCCGCAGAACCTGCGCGCGCGTCTGGCCGTGTTCGCCTACGGCCCTGTGTGCCGTGAGCCGGCCACGGTCGCGCATCTGCATAGCGTGCAGGGGCGCAGCGACTGGATTTCGCGTGCGCTGTTTCGCGGGCCGGTGCAGCTGGCGCCGGCGTGCGGGCATATGGATTATCTGACCACTGCGGACGTACTGTCCGAGTGCCAGGCGTTCGTCGCCGCGATCCAGCAGACGCTACGGGGCAGGGTGCATGCGCATTGATCTGGTCGCCCCGCCGTACAGCGGGCATCTGCATCCGATTCTGGCCATCGCCCGGCAGCTCGCGCCGCATCACGATGTGCACGTGATCAGCACGCCAGCTGCGCAGGCGCGTATCCAGGCATGTGGATTGCGTGGTGCAGGCGTCCTGGACGCGCAAGCCGACCGCGTGTTGCTGGAGATCGCCAACCCGCCGCACGCAGTGGGCCATCACCCGCTGCGTCTACGCCGACAGCTGCACGATGCGCTCGGCCTGATGGGACGCGTGGGCACCGCACTGCAGGAGCGCTGGAACGCACGACGGCCGGATCTGGTGATCGCCGATTTCACCCTGCCCAGCGCCGGGCTCACGGCACAGGCGATGGGGATCGCGTGGTGGACCAGCATGCCGTCGCCCTGCGTGATCGAAACCGCCGACGGCCCACCCGCTTATTTCGGTGGGTTGCTGCCTGCAACCCGCGCCCACCAGCGTGCCTGGCATGCGCTGGCGCGGCGGCTCACACGCGGCTTCAAGCGCAGCCTGCATGCCTGCTATCGGCGCCAAATGCGGGCCTGCGGCTTGCCGGCGCTATACCGCAGCGATCACAGCGAGGCGGTGTATTCGCCGCAGTGCATTCTGGCGTTGGGGTTGCCTTCTTTCGAATTCGCGCAGCGCTGGCCGGCGGCACTGCGCTTTGTCGGGCCGCAGCTGTGCACGCCGCCTTCCACGGTGGCAGCACCCGAATTCGTTCCAGGCCATCGGCATGTGCTGGTCACGCTGGGCACGCATCTGCAATGGGTCAAGCAGCGCATGGATGGCGTGCTACGCGCGCTGGCGCCGCAATTTCCCGAGGTGATCTTTCATTTCAGCGATGGCGATACGACTGCGCCGTACCAGCCAGGGCAGGGCAATTATCGGCGCCTGCCCTATGTGGATTACGCGCAGCATCTGCATCGTTACGCGCTGGTCGTGCATCACGGCGGTGCCGGCATCCTGTATGCCTGCCTGGCGGCTGGACTGCCGTCGATCGTGTACCCGCTGGATTACGATCAATTCGATCACGCGGCGCGTCTGCATGCCGCAGGTGCTGCACGCTGGCTGCGTGAGCTGAGTGCGTTGCCGGACGTGATGCGCGAAGCGCTGGCTGCGGGAGCATCTTCGGATGTGCTGCGTCTGCAGGCGGAGTTGCAGCACATCGCCGCACAAGCCCGCATCGTGGGGCTGGTGGAGACCTTCGCGCAGACGGGGACTGTGCCGAGCGTCGGCGACCTGCCAGCGCGGTCGTAAGGCATCGCGTGCGTTGATTTGCGGCTGCAATGCGCAACGGCGCAGCTGCTGAGTAGCGATCTGCCTGCAAGGCATGGCACTTGGTGCTGTCGCTGATTGACCGGGTCGGGTAGGCCTGCGGGCAGCCTTGCGCCTGCACGGCGGGCCAGCGCATACCCGTCACCGCGCAGGCATGCCATCGAGATCGCCTGGCGCACACAGGACACAGCGCAGGCAGGGCCGATCGCGCGCACGGCGTGGCGAGTCAGGCGCAGCGAGCAGTCGTCATTGAATCAAGACGCCGCGCGAGCGCGTCGCGCGTCTGGATCGTCTGAAATCCCGCTGACCCAGCGTGTCCATCGACCGGCGAACCCGGTCGCGTGGATGGCGCCGCGCTTAACCAGCAGCGGCGTTGCGTGGTGCGGTGGTGCCGGCCATCAGTTGCGGCCAACGCTGGAGCACGGCGGCGCGGATGCCTGCCTGGTCGATGCCGGCTTCGGCCAGCAGGTCTTCGCGGCTGGCGTGGTGCTGAAAGCTGTCCGGCAGGCCCAGGTGCAGCATGGGCATGGTGATGGCTTCGGCATTGAGCAGTTCGGCCACGCCCGAGCCGGCGCCACCGGCAACGACGTTGTCTTCGATAGTGACGAAGCCTTCGTGGCTTTTGGCCAGTTCCAGCAGCATGGCCTTGTCCAGCGGTTTGACGAAGCGCATGTTGACGACGGTCAGCCCGAGCTCGCGGCCGACCGCTTCTGCGGCGTCCACGCTTGCGCCGAAACCCAGCAGTGCGATGCGCGTGCCGCCGTGTCGCAACTGCGCCTTGCCGATCGGCAGCGTGGTCAGCGTGGTGTCCAGCGCAGCGCCGGGGCCGGTGCCGCGCGGATAGCGCACCGCAGCCGGACCTTGATAATGCACGCCGGTGCTCAGCATCTGACGGCATTCGGCTTCGTCGGCCGGTGCCATCACCACCATGTGCGGGACGCAGCGCAGGAAGCTCAGATCCAGGTTGCCGGCGTGGGTGGCGCCATCGGGGCCGACCACGCCACCGCGGTCGATCGCGAACAGCACGTCGAGCTTCTGCACCGCCACGTCGTGCACCAGCTGGTCGTAGCCGCGTTGCAGGAAGGTGGAATAGATCGCCACCACGGGCTTGGCGCCCTGGGTCGCCATGCCGGCTGCCAACGTCACCGCGTGCTGCTCGGCGATCGCCACATCGAAGTAGCGCTGCGGGTATTCCTTGCTGAAACGCACCAGGCCCGAGCCTTCGCGCATGGCCGGGGTGATCACCAGCAGCCTGGGCTCGGCGGCGGCCATGTCGCAGACCCAGTCGCTGAAGACATCGGTGTAGGTCGGCTTCTTGGCGCCGGTCTTGGCCACCAGGCCCTTGCTGGGGTCGAACGGGCCGACGGCGTGATAACCGATCTGGTCGCCTTCGGCCAGCTCGTAGCCCTTGCCCTTGGTGGTGATGACGTGCAGCAGCTGCGGACCCCTGAGGGTCTTCAGCGTCTTGAGCGCGCCGACCAGGCCGGGCAGGTCATGGCCGTCGATCGGGCCGGTGTAGTGAAAGCCCATTTCCTCGAACAGCGTGGACGGCACGAACATGCCTTTCCAGTGTTCTTCCCAGCGCCGCACGAAGCGCGCGGTGGGGTTGTTCTTCTTGTCGCCGAGGATCTTCTTGCCGCCCTCGCGAATGGCGTTGAGGGTGCGGCTGCCGCTGGCGCGGCCCAGCATCTTGGTCAGCCCGCCGACCGCTTCGGAGATCGACATGCGGTTGTCGTTGAGGATCACCAGCAGGTTCGGCTCCGGGTCCATGCCGCCGGCGTGGTTGAGCGCCTCGTAGACCATGCCCGCAGTCATCGCGCCATCGCCGATCACCGCGACCACCTTGCGGTCGTCGCCGTTGCGCTGCGCGGCGATCGCCATGCCGAGTGCGGCCGAGATCGAGGTAGACGAATGGCCCACGCCGAAGGTGTCGTAGATGCTTTCTTCGCGCTTGGGAAACGGCGCCACGCCGTCTTTCTGCTTGACCGTGTGGATCTGGTCGCGCCGACCGGTGAGGATCTTGTGCGGATAGGTCTGATGGCCGACGTCCCACACCAGCTGATCGACCGGGGTCTGATACAGGTAGTGCAGGGCGACGGTGAGTTCGATCACGCCCAGGCCGGCTGCGAAGTGCCCGCCGCTCTTGCCGACCGATTCGATGAGATAGGCACGCAGCTCCTCGGCGATTGCCGCAAGCTCGGCTTCGTCGAAGCTGCGCAGGTCGTCGGGGGTCTGGATGCGGGACAGACGCGGGTAGCGGGTGGAGTCGATCATCATCGTGTCAATGTTCTGAAGCCATATTGTCCTCCCCATGCGAAGGCCCGGCAAGCAAACCGGTTCAGCTGTCAGCGGGTGGTGATGGTCGGACGTGCCGTCGCTGCTGGCCTGCGCGGGCGTTACCGGGGGCTGCGGCAATCTGCCGCACCCTGTAGACGGCATGACCGCGCATTGGGCACGGCGCAGGCGGCACATCGTGGGGAGTGCCGATGCCGTCGTTGGCATCACTCGCGGGTTGGGCGCTCAGGCGGGCGTGGATGGTATAGGTCGAAGCGGCGGCTTCTGCTCTGTGCCGTAATCGGCGAAGACGCCGCAGGTGGAATGCAAGGCAAGCCGGGTCAGGCGAGTCATCGACTGGTGACCACATCGGTTGCAGGCGCGCAAGGCGCTCGCCCGATCATGCAGCCATCAGCTGCAGGGGACTGCCGTTGCGCGAGTCGTTCGCTGCGTCGTTGTGCGTGCGCGCACCAGGCAGCCTCACAGCGACAACTTCGAACGCTTGGGCAACTGTGCGCGCAGGAAGGCCATCTGATCGGACAGGATGTTGCGGTTGGACAGGATCAGGTGCTCGATCCAGCTCGGCCGGTAGGGCACCGCCAGCAACGGCATATGCGCCTGCTGCGGCGTGCGGTTGGCCTTGCGCGAGTTGCACTGGAAGCAGGCGGTGACCACGTTCTCCCAGCTGTCGCGCCCGCCCTTGGAGACCGGCATGACATGGTCGCGGGTCAGGTGCGGGCGGCTGAAGTGCTGGCCGCAATACATGCACAGCTGCGAATCGCGTGCGAACAACGCCGTGTTGCTGAGGGTTGGGGTGGGGTCCAGCGCCCGCGAGCGGGCGTGGCCGCGTGCGGCGATGATCGGGTGCAGTTCCAGTGTGCTGCGCTCGCCGGTGAGCCGCGAAATGCCGCCGTGGATCTGCATGCAGGGCTCGCCCAGCGTCCAGGACACCGCATCGCGCGCGTAGAGGCAGGCGGCATCCTGCCAGTTGATCCAGTCCAGCACGCGGCCGTGCGCATCGAGAGACAGCAGGCGCAAGGTGGGAAGTTGCTGGATCGTAGCGACAGCGCTGCCCGCGACCGGGGCAGGGATGCCTCCGGGGACGATCACATCACCTACGTGCGTGTCTGTCTCCATCGGGAAAACAGCTTATACCCGATCGTTGACAGTTTGTGTATCGCAGCGAACGGCTTTGGCGCGTGTCTTGCAATCAATGGGTCAGCAAGGCCTGGCTCGGCCGCGATGCCGCCGTGCTGCGTGAGCAGTCTGCGGGCGCGTTAAAGGCCTTGTTTACCCGTAGCGGTGCGCCGGGGCGCGAGGTCTTGCTGGTCGGTACCGCCTCGTCGCGGCCAGGTCCGCTCCTACGAAAGCGGAAGAATCCCGCGATGTATATCCGTAGGAGCGCACCGGGGCGCGAGGTCTTGCTGGTCGGTAAAGCCTCGTCGCGGCCAGGTCCGCTCCTACGAAAGCGGAAGAATCCCGCGATGTTTATCCGTAGGAGCGCACCCGGGCGCGACGCCTTGCTGATCGGTACCGCCTCGTCGCGGCCAGGTCCGCTCCTACGAAAGCGGAAGAATCCCGCGATGTATATCCGTAGGAGCGCACCTGGGCGCGAGGTCTTGCCGGTCGGTACCGCCCCGTCGCGGCCAGGGCCGCTGCTACGGCAGCGGCAGCCCGCGATGATGGCGCTTGCTCAGGCGTCGCCGAACAGCTCCGCTTCCAGCGTCATCAACGGCGCCGCGCCGCTGCGGATGGTGGCGGCGTGGGTCAAGGTGCGCGGCAGGATGCGGGCGAAGTAGAAACGTGCGGTTTCGCGTTTGGCGCGCTTGAAGTCCTCGCTGTGCGTGGATGCATCCGCCGCCGCAACGCTGCGCGCCCACCAGTACGCCAGCACCACGTAGCCGGAATAGAACAGATAGTCGTAGCTGGCGGCGCCCAGTTCGTCCGGATTGCGTGCGGCGCGGTCCAGCACATCGCGGGTCAACATGGCCCATTCGCTGCACTTGTCGCGCAAGGGCTTGATGAACTCGGCCAGCGCGACGTTGCCTTCCTGTGCATTGGCGAAGGTTTCCACATCGGCCAGGAACAGCTTGAGTCCGGCGGCCTGGCTGGCGGCGGTCTTGCGGCCGATCAGGTCCAGCGCCTGGATGCCGGTGGTGCCTTCGTAGATGGTGGTGATGCGCGCGTCGCGGGCCAGCTGCTCCATGCCGTATTCGCGGATATAGCCGTGGCCGCCGAAGCACTGCAGCGCGTGGTAGGTGTTTTCGATCGACCATTCGGTCTGGCAGGCCTTGGAGATCGGGGTGAGGAAGCTCACCAGGGTCTCGGCATCGGCGCGTTCCTGCTCGCTGGCGCCGCGGTGCGCCACGTCGACCAGGCTGGCCGCGTGCAGCGCCAGCAGGCGGCTGCCTTCGGTCAGCGACTTGATGGTCAGCAGCATGCGGCGCACGTCCGGGTGCACGATGATCGGGTCGGCCGGCTTGTCGGGGAATTTGGCGCCGCTGAGCGCGCGCGATTGCAGGCGCTCGCGGGTGTAGCGCAGGGCGTTCTGATACGCCCGCTCGGACAGGCCGATGCCCTGCAGGCCCACGCTCAGGCGCGCGGTATTCATCATGGTAAACATCGCCTGCAGGCCTTTGTGCGGCTTGCCGACCAGGTAGCCCTGCGCGCCTTCGAAGTTCATCACGCAGGTCACCGAGCCCTTGATGCCCATCTTGTGCTCGATCGAGCCGCAATGCAGCGCGTTGCGCTCGCCCATGTTGCCGTCGCGATCCACCTTGAACTTGGGGGTGACGAACAGCGAGATGCCCTTGGCGCCGGCCGGTGCGTCCGGCAACTTGGCCAGTACCAGATGCACGATGTTGTCGGTGAGGTCGTGCTCGCCGGCGGTGATGAAGATCTTGGTGCCGGTGATGGCGTAGCTGCCGTCGGCATTGGGCTCGGCGCGGGTCTTGAGCAGGCCCAGGTCGGTGCCGCAATGCGGCTCGGTCAGGCACATGGTGCCGGTCCAGCGGCCGTCGGTCAGCGGCTTGAGGAACGCTTCCTGCTGCCAGGCCTCGCCGTGCTGGCGCAGCGCTTCGCTGGCGCCGTGCGAGAGCAGCGGGAAGTTGCCCCACGCCAGGTTGGCCGAGTTGATCATTTCGCTCAGCGGCACGCCCAGGGTGTGCGGCATGCCCTGGCCGCCGAACTCCGGCTCGGCGGTCAGGCCGTTCCAGCCGCCTGCCACGAACTGGTCGTAGGCCGCACGAAACCCCGGCGGGGTGGTCACCGCGTGGGTGCTCTTGTCGAAGGCGCAGCCGATCTCATCGCCCACGCTGTTGAGCGGTGCCAGTACCTGGGTGGTGAAGCGGCCGGCTTCTTCAAGCACGGCGTCGATGATGTCGGCGCTGGCGTCGCCGTAGCCGAGCCGGGCGAACAAGGCTTCGGCGCCGAGCACATCGTGCAGGGCGAAGCGGAAATCGGTCAGCGGGGCGGTGTAGCTGCTCATGCGGGATCCTTGCAAAGAGGGTGCAGGAGGCGTGCGCGTCAGCGCAGCACGCCGTTGAGGCCGGGGGCGGGGCTGAGCGTGTTGCGCGATTGCACCGCGAACTCGCGTTGTTTCTTGTCCTGCGGGGTGGCCCACACCGTACCCTTGAGCGAGTACGGCAGCGAGCGGCCGCCGGCAAGCACGTCGGCGACGGTGATGCGGCCCAGGGAGGTCGGCTGCAGGGTGACGGTCACCACGTCGGCGGTTTCCGGGCCGATCGACATCCCCACCGCCTGGTCGAGCTTGCCGGCCAGCTCTTCGCCGGCAGAGATCTCCAGCGCCACGCGCTCGAACTGCATCGGGATGCTGCTGTAGTTCTGCAGGCGCAAGTCCACCGACCAGGAGCCGTCGGCACGCACGGTGAGCTGCTGGATGCTGGCCGCCGGCTCGGACACGCGGCGGACCGCGCCACCGCAGGCGCTCAGCAGCAGGCCGCAGGCCAGCGACACGATCAGGAGGCGATAGGCACGCATGTAAGTGGTCCTTGGCGGGTGTAAGGCGGCGCCAAGAATACTACGCAGTACGGACGCTGCCTTGCCGTCGGCGCGGACGCTGCGCTGCCGGTCAGCCGATGCCCGGACTCACGGCAAGGGCGCTGCCACGATCAGTGGCGACAGGTCATAGCCCATCTGCGTGGCCTGCGCCTTGAGCTGATCGAGCTGCGCGCGCGGCATCTGTGGCGAGCGCGACAGGATCCACAGGTATTTACGATCCGGCTCGCCGACCACCGCCCACTGATAGTCCGGGTCGAGGGCGATCACCCAATAGTCTGCCCAGACCAGGGGCAACCAACTCAACCATTCCGGCGCAAAGCGCACCTGCAATTGCCCGGCGTGGCCGGCGACCGGTTTTGCCACCCCGTCGGCCTGAGCCAGGCTGCCATCGGCAGTGCGGCAGCCATTGCGCACGCCGATCAGGCCGTCGTCGCGCAAGGTGTAGCTGGCGGTGATGTCGCTGCGGCACTTCTTCTGGAACGACACCGGCAGATGCGCGATTTCGTGCCATTGCCCGGCATAGCGCGAGATATCCAGCTGCGTCACCGCACGCACCGGTTGCCGCGCAAACGCAGCAGCCGGCAGCAGGACGAGGAGCGACAACAGCAGGCGAGGCAGGCGCATGGCGATCTCCGGACGATGCGCGCAGGCTAGGCCATCGCTCCCGCCGCGCGGCGTGAACCGGCGCAGGAAACGCAGGTCCTGACGCCATGCTGCAACAAAGTTCGTCACAACGCTTGCCCAAACTGCGCCTGCTCGCTATGATGCGCGTCCTCGCAACGCTGGCAGCAGTGTTGGGTTAGTGGCCGAGTAGCTCAGTTGGTAGAGCAGGGGATTGAAAATCCCCGTGTCGGCGGTTCGATTCCGTCCTCGGCCACCATTTCTTCAGTCTCGCAGCGCAAGTGGGTTGTTCCTTCGCGCTGTTGATGACGGTAACACCTCCCTTCGATTTGATTGATTGTGTACTGGTTGCCAGCACTGGCAGCTGGCTGCGCCGGTTGTTGGCTGTTTCGACGCCAGACGATGCGAATACCGGTAGGGGTTTCTTGTGCTTTTTGACGCGTCGTGCAGCGACAGGCGCGGTGGATGCGCAGGGCGGTTGGCGCCTGTTTCCACGTCATCTTCAACTCTGCATGGCGATACTTTGCGCATGACGCACAAGACACTTCGACGCACATTGATCCACGGGTATTGCGGCGAGTTCCGCGTGGAGACGATGGAAAGCCAGGCGCCCGGGCAGACGCGCTGGTTGTCGACCGCATTCGTCTATCACCGCGATCGCGCGGCACCGATCGCCACCATCGAAGGGGCGGGCGAGGGCGACTATCGCGGCGATGCGCGCGAACAGGCATTGCGGGTGGGGTCCTGTCTGGCGGATTTTCTCGACCCGAAGGAGTACCGCGCCTGCGAACTGGATGGGCAGTAGCGCATTTTCGGGCAGTACGTCGATATACCCCAGCCGTCGCTGCAGTTCGTCGCTTGGCGTTCCGCCAGAGCAGCACCACGCAAAGCAGTTGCGTTTCCCGTTCTTTTTGCAGGATGCGGTGGCTGTCGTAGCCGACGCGCCAGGCGCGAGCATGAGTTGCGCGCGGCCGTCAGCCTTGGCAATGCGGTGTTGCCCAGGTAATGCCGGTCGCGCAGATACGGGCCTGGGTCGGATGCGCCGGGTTCCGCCAGCGCCATCGCACCGGCAGTAGTCACCGCCGCTCGAAATGTTGAAGCGCCGCGCGCAGGCGTTGTCCGTGCTGGCGACGGAATGCATTCTGGTTTGCGTCACGCAGTGGTTGATTGACTGGTCTGCGCGCTTTTGCATGGCTGGGTTGCAACATGCCCGCTTGCCTGTACGCGATCGCAACCTCGCCAGGACGACCGCGCCAAGAACGCAGGCAGCAAGGCCCTGGCGGTCGCTGGGCAGTTGTAGCCGCGCGATTGCCTTGAGATAGCCTGTGGAGTGGCTGCATCCGTCGAACGATGCAACGCTGCATGGTCGCGATCAGCGCGTATGTACGCACAGACCTGCGTTGGAGCGGCGGAGAATCACTTGGTCAATCCGGCGGCGACCAGGCCGCGCAGCAAGAGGCCATGACCGCCATCGTTCAAGTCAGCCGCATCGATCGCAAGCGGCACATCAGGCACGACGCCGATGGACTGGGTAGCGAACGGGTGCGTTCGGCTCGGGCGAAAACCGTCTGCCGCCACGCGATCAACGAGCGTCGCTTCGTCCATCTCGCCAACGCGCAGGTCTTCCGTCGGATCGAAAATATAAAAATTTTCGCTGACAAGCGCGCGATATCCGGAATCGCCCAACGCGACACCCTGGCTTTCCGAATCCCGGCCGCCTCCGGCACCGATGGTGCGCTCGCCCATGATCGTGGCGCCGCTGGCCCAGAGATAGGTGGCCAGCAATTCACCGGCCGATCGGGTACCTGCATCCACCAGCACGATGAGCGGCTTGTGCGAAGCGACGCTGCCGCAGCTGGCATCGTCCTGCAGCGCTTCCAGGCGCACGCTTCCCGGCGTTCCCGACGCGCGCATCTCGTAAGTCTTCACCGGCTTGCGTCCGGTGAGCGCCCAGGAAAATCCGCGCACTTCGCGTGCGAACCCGCCCATGTTTCCGCGCAAGTCGATCAGCATGACATCCGAGCGTGCGGCAATGGCATCGTAGCGACCGATCAGCTCCCGGGTTACCGCACAAAACCCGGCCAACATGGGGGCGTCCGGGTCGTTGGTCTGCGGCGCTGCGGTCTCACTGGCTTCCGCAGCCTGAGTGAACGTGGCGTTGTACTGCGGCGCAAACGCGCCCAGGCGAATGCTTCCCACCCTGGTGTTGCCGATTTGCGCAACCTCCGGCAGATCGGGCACGTCGACCGCCGATGCCAGCGTGCGCGCAAGCTCCTGGGTCATGGGCTGATAGTGCAGCGCAACCTGGCGCGGCGCCTGCGCAAACCTCTGCACGCGCAGTGCTACCGTCTTGCCGGCACCGGCCACCTGATGCGCCGCTGGGGTGCCGAGTGCGAGCGACAGGGCAGCTTCGGCTTGCCGCGCGCGCGCGTTGCCGCCGAACGTCAGGTCGGCCGCACTTTTCAGCCATGCCGCCGTGGGTATTCCGTTGATCTGCAGAACCTTGTCGCCTTGCGCGAGGCCGGTGATGCGCGCATCGAGGATGCGCCACACGATCATGTGACCATCGCTTGAGGTTCTGAACAGAACGCCCAAGGTCTCAGTCTTGCCGGCCTTGGCCCCGGCGAGCGCGACGTGCTGATCCGCAAGGCCGACAAGGCGCCGCGAAACATCGCTTGCTGTGGTTTCGGGCGCAAGTCTGGCGCCTGCCGCCCATGCGTCAGCGCTGCCAAGCGCGTCTTCCGGATGCGTGGCGCGGTAGCGCTCGACATAGCTCAACGAGGGATAGTGGGTACGCAGATACGCGCCGAGCTCTTCGGCCGACGCTGTGGCGCAAAGGCAGCATGTGGCCAGTACGAGACAGGCGAAGAATCGTTTCATGGAGTTCCAAAAAGTGCGGTGCAGGGCTGTTGCCCGGTCGGGCGATGCGAGCTTGGCGCGCCTGCAGCGCGGCTTTGCCTGCGTCGATGATAAGGCGCTGTTGCGTAGTGATGGGGTGCTATACGGCACGGTGACCTCTGGCGCACGATGTCGAAGGCTTCCAATGAGCGGGTCTTACAAGACGCGACTGAACGCTGTCGTGCAGTGGTGGTCGCCGTCGGTCGTTGGGAGGGTGGGCGTTACTGTCGGCTCCTGAGCGGTGTCCAGGTAGGCATCGTCATCGAGCGTGTGGTCGAACCGCAGGCATCGCGCGACTGCAAGCATGGCCGGCTATGCTTGCGCGCTCGACGCAGACCAGATGAGGGAACGGCCGTGACAATGCGATGCTGGTGGTGGACGGCGGCAATGGCAATGGCGTTGCCAGCTGGCGCCGCCACGCTGCCTGCAGGTGCTGCCAAAGTATTGCCTGCCGGGCAGTCGGTGATGCGTGTTGCCAGCGCAGATCTCACTGGCGACGGCCGGCAGGATTATGTGGTCGCGTTGCGTGCATCCGCAGAACAGACGCTGCGTGCGGATGGCCGCGCGGCGCCGGCGCGGACCTTGCTGGTTCTGGTTGCGACCGCAGACGGTGGCGTTGTCGAAGCTGCACGCAATACGCGGGTGATCTTCAAGGCCGACGAGGGCGGCCAGTGCGATCCGTTTCTGGATGACGAACAAGGCCTGGTGGCCAAGGGCGCCTACTTCACCGTGCAAAATGGAGTGGCCTGCGGCCAGCACTGGACCGACTACATCACCTTCCGCTACGACCGCACGCGCCGTGCATTCCTGTTCCACAAGCGCGTGATCGAGGCCTGGGAACTGAATACCGACGACACACCCGACGCCGATGCGCTGCGCCTGAGCGAGCACAAGGAAATCAAGGCCGATCCGCGCAAGCCGGTGCTGTTGTCCGACTACACGCCTGCGCCCTGAGGCACGGTGCCCTCGGCCGCCTGCCGGTCACCAGTTGTCCATCTTGCGGCGATAGACGAACAGGCGCGGGGCCTTGGCCACCTGTGCCGAGGCCTGGCGTTCGCCGGCGATCAGCGAGAACCCGATATCGGCCAGCATGCGCGAAAGCGCGTTGGCGTTGCCGCGGCCAGGGTCGCTCACCACGATCTCGCACGAGGGCCTGGCCAGCCCCGGGATCAGCTTGGCCAGCATGGTGGCGTGGCGGGTTTCGTAGAGCACGTCGCTGGCGATGATCATGTCGAACTGGCCCATGTTCGAGGCGCCCGCGTCCCAGTCGAGTCGGCGGTACGGCACCGAATCCAGCGCGTTCAGCGCGGCGTTGTACGCCAGAAACACCTCTGCCAGCGGGTGGTGATCGCTGGCCACCACGTCGGCGCCGCGTTTGCGCAAGACCAGGCTCGCCAAACCCAGGCCGCAGCCGAGCTCGAGAATGCGCCGGCCTTCCACCGGCCGCGTCGCCATCGCTTCGGCCAGCAACCGGCCTGCCGGCCACACCTGGCCGAACAGGCTCCACTGCGCCGAGGAAATGCCGGCGTCGGCGGCTGCGTCGTCGGGGTCGGCAAATTGCTGCTTGTCCGTCAACGCGCGGATGACGTAGGTCTGCTGCCCGAAGGTCAGCTCGTGGATCTGGGTCTGATAGCCCGGCATGGTGGCGTCGCCTGGTCGCCTGGCGCGCACGCCGGCGTGGGGGAAGGCGCGCGCGACGCATCCGACACGGCGGGACGACGGCGCAGGAGCTGCGAACTGCATGGGCATGCTACGGCAAAGCAGCGTGGGCGCACGCACGTGCCTGGCGGCACCGACGTGCTGCGTTAAGCAGCTGCGTTGCCCGCAATGCGCCGCTACGCGGGAGAGCTGCATTTGGTTGCATGGGCGCGCGCAGCCGTACTGGAAAGGCTCATCGATGTGAGGGATTAGCTCACCGGACCCAACTAAACTGTCATCACGGGAATGGCCCCGCGGAGAACATCACTTGAACGATACCCGTCACGGAGAGCTACGGGCGCCTCATATCAGCGAATCTCGCAGCCTGCCTGTGGAGAAGCATCGCTCGGATATCTTTTTTGCCGCGGTGGAAACCACGCGGATGCCGATGACGGTCACCGACCCGCACCTGCCCGATAACCCGATCGTGTTCGCCAACCGTGCGTTCCTGGAAATGACCGGGTATTCGGCCGATGAGATCATCGGCAACAACTGCCGTTTTCTGCAGGGCCCGGATACCGATCCGGCCAGCGTGCAGGACGTGCGCGAGTCCATTGAACAACGCCGCGAATTTGCCACCGAGGTGCTGAATTACCGCAAGGATGGTTCGTCGTTCTGGAACGCGCTGTTCGTCTCGCCGGTGTTCGACGAGCAAGGCAACCTGGTTTACTTCTTCGGTTCGCAGCTGGACGTAAGCCGTCGCCGCGATGCCGAGGACGCCCTGCGTCAGGCGCAGAAGATGGAAGCGCTGGGGCAGTTGACCGGCGGCATCGCGCACGATTTCAACAATCTGCTGCAGGTGATGTCCGGTCATCTGGAAGTGATCCAGATGATGGTCACCGGCGATGCCGCCAAAAACGCCGAGCGCATCGCCTTCAGCGCCGAACATGCCGCAACCGCTGCGGCAAAGGCGGCCACCCTGACGCAGCAATTGCTGGCGTTTTCGCGCAAGCAGAAATTGCGGGGCCGGGTGGTCAATCTCAATGGCCTGGTGTCGGGCATGAACAACATGGCCGAGCGCGCGCTCGGGGGCGGCATCAGCCTGCGGCAGTCGCTGGAAGAGGGGCTGTGGAACTGTCAGATCGACACCACCCAGGCCGAAGTGGCGCTGTTGAACGTGCTGATCAATGCACGCGATGCGATGGCGCAGTCCGAGCGCAAGGAAGTGACGGTGCAGACCCAGAATGTGGAAATCACCAGCCACGATCTGGCCATGCATCACCAGCTGGCGCCGGGCCGCTATGTGAGCATTGCCGTCAGCGACACCGGTTCGGGCATGCCGCCGGAGGTCGCCAGCCGCGTCATGGAGCCGTTCTTTACCACCAAGGACGAGGGGCAGGGCACGGGACTGGGGCTGTCGATGGTGTACGGCTTCGTCAAACAGTCCGGCGGCACCGTGCGCATCTACAGCGAAATGGGCGAAGGCACCACGGTGCGGCTGTATTTCCCGGCATCCAGCGAGTTCGAAAACGACCTGCAGGCCGTCAAGAGCCGTGCCATCGACAAGGGCGGCAACGAAACCATCCTGGTGGTGGAAGACAAACAGGACGTGGCGGTGGTGGCCAGGATGTTCCTGGAAAACGCCGGTTACCACATCCTCTCCGCAGCCAGTGGGCGCGAAGCGATCGAGTTGCTCGAGCAGCACCCGGACGTGGATGCGTTGTTCACCGATCTGATCATGCCCGGCGGCATGAACGGCGTAGTGCTCGCGCGCGAAGCGCGCCGCCTGCTGCCCAGGATCAAGGTGTTGCTCACCACCGGTTATGCCGATGCCAGCATCCAGCGCACCGACGTGGGCGGGGCGGAATTCGATGTGGTCAACAAGCCCTACACGCAGAAGGAATTGCTCAAGCGCATCCGCATGTTGCTGGATGGGCCGACCGGCGTGGGCTGAGGACGTCCTCGTATCCGGTGACGCTACCGCGCTGCGGCAGCGTCGCCGATGCGGTCGGGGTGGCCGATTGGCTGCTGCAAGACCGCAGTGATCGCGCAGCGTTACCGTGGAAACCCGCGAACATCGGTAAACCTGCGTTGGAGGGTGTGCGAATGCACGCAAGGCCTGGCCGTGGTTTGCACTGCCGATGACCGGCGATGCAGTTGCAGCGGTTAGCGGTGCGATCTGCGAGGCGGATCAGGTTCGGCGCGCCGTCGATACAGCAGGTGCAGCCCGCATGCCGATCAACATCGCCGACACAAACACCAGACTGGACGGCTGCAGTGCAGCCGCGCCCAGCAGTGCCGGCGCCGGGCACAGCCCCACCAATCCCCAGCCGATGCCGAACAGCGCGCTGCCCCATAGCAGTGGGCCGTCGATCTGCCGGTGGCTGGGCAACTGCAGCGATGCACCACGCAGTGTTCGACCATGTCGCCGCGCCCACCAGAACGCAGGCGCCGCGACGCCGATGGCGCCGAGCATGACCAACGCAAGCGACGGGTCCCAGCGGCCGGCGACATTGAGAAAACCCAGGACTTTGTCCGGATCGGCCATGCCTGAGAGCAACAGGCCGATCCCGAAGATCAGCCCGGCGATCGCGCTGCTGAGAACCCGATTCACCAGACGCCCCGCAACGTGGCGAGCAGGGCATGGGTGGCGATCGCCGCGCCCATGAACACGGCGGTGGCGATCAGCGAGCGCCGTGCGCCACGCGCGATGCCGCACACCCCATGCCCGCTGGTACAGCCACCGCCCACGCGCGCACCGAATCCCACCAGCAAGCCTGCGCCGATCAACCACCACCATGTCGCTTGCGACTGCATGGAAGGCAGCGGCCGCACGACGGCCCACAGCGGCACGGCACCGAGCAACCCGAGCACGAACGCGCCCCGCCAATTGCGTTCATCGCGGCCCTGGCGCTGCAGCAAGCCGCCGACGATGCCACTGACGCCGGCAATGCGTCCTTCAAACACCAGTAGCCACGCGGCGGCAAGGCCAATCAGGCCGCCCCCGGCCACTGCGCTCAAGGGGGTGAAATTGCTCCAGTCGACGACCATGTCAGTCTGGCTCCGCTGTGCCGCAGACGCTGGCATACAGGGCCTGCATCACCGCAAGCACGTCGGCGCTGGCGAGTTGGTAATAGATGTATTTGCCCGCGCGACGGGTACTGACCAGGCCTTCGTCGCGCAGAACGCCCAGTTGCTGCGACAGCGTGGGCTGCGCGATGGCCGTGGCTGCCTGCAGTTCGCCGACATTGCGCTCGCCCTGGGCCAGCTGGCAGAGCAACAGCAGGCGATCCTCGTTGGCCATGGCCTTGAGCAAGCCACAGGCGCGCCCGGCCGACGCGCGCAGGCGCTGCATGCTGGCAGGATCGGCGCGAAAACGTGGCAGTGCAGGCGTGGCATGGGTCAGCATGCCATTCAATCTACTTAAAAATATAATGTGTAGCAATAGAATGTGAGGGGCGGAGGATGTGGCCGGCCGCGTACCGGAATCTCGACCCCCGAGCTGCCACATCAACAGGGTTCGGCCATGCACGCAGGCGCTTGATCGCCGCTCGGTACGCGCGCAGCGCAGCGGGCGAATGAGCTGTGCCGCAACTCGGGCTTGGGGACCTGACGCGGCTTACAAGGCGTGGCGAGCAGTCGTCAGGTGAGTGTGGGCGGTGCGTAGAACGCCGGGTGCGTGCCGCACCGCGCGCAGGTCGCGCCGTCTGGCGGTGAGTGCAGTCCTGTTGTCAGCAGCGCTTGGGCGCTGGAAGCCGCGCGCTGCATGACACAGTTGTCAAGGCGGGTGCTTCAGCGTGCGTGTGGCGCAGGCGTGGCAAGGCGCACTTCGCCGTGTCGCCAGTCGGTCATATCGCCCGCAGCCTCGAGCCGACCGTCGCGAACAAGGCCGGCAATGCGCTGCGCAACCTGGTCGGCCGCGTCCGCGACGTCGGCCAGATTCAACCGCTCGTCGGTGAGGGCTTTCGCAATGACCATCGCGACCTTTTGCCACTGCGCGTCGACAGCCCCGGTGATAAACGCATCGATTGGGCGCGGCTCAATGCCGGATGGGCCAGTGCTCGTCATCGTGAATCACCACTTCCTATTCCCGGGGGATGGCCACAGGATGCGTGATCCCGCGTTGTGGCGATCGACTCGCTGCCTCGCTGCCGATCCCTACCCGCAACATCCCAGTCCGCGCGCCAACTATTCCTCGCCGAGCGGCGCCACATAGCCCTCGGGCTTATCGGCATTGCGCTCGAACAGGAACTTCTGCAGTTCGGCTTCGAGAAAGGCGCGATGCTTGGGGTCGCGCGGCGATAGCCGGTTTTCGTTGATCAGCATGGTCTGGTGCGCAAGCCATGCCTGCCACGCGCTCTTGCCGATCTGCGCGAAGATGCGCTGGCCGAGTTCGCCGGGATACGGCACAAAATCCAGGCCGTCGGTATCGCATTGCTGGTACTGGCAGAACACGGTGCGGGACATGCGAATTCCTTTGAGGCGTGCTTAAAGCGTGTCGAGCAATTTGCGGATCGGCGCCGGCAAGCCCAGCGAGCCGAGATCGGCGCGGGCGACCCACCGCAGATCGTCATTGTCGCGCACCGCCGCACGCAGTGCGACCTTGCGCAGGCGCAACGGCTGCAGATGCAGGCGGTAATGGCTGAAGGTGTGCACGAGCGGCGCCATCTCGTTGGCGCGCTCGTAGTCGCCATCGAGATGCGTGGCGAACCAGGCGCGCATGCCGCTGTCGGTGTCGGCCTGCGGCAGCGTCCACAGCGAGGCCCAGATGCCGGTGGGTGGGCGGCGCTGCAGCAGGATCTGGCCTTGCGCGTTTTCCAGCAGCAGGGCGGTTGCTTCGCGCTCGGGCAGGACCTTGCCCGGTTTGGGCGTGGGCAGCGCCTCCACCAGGCCCTCGCGGCGGGCAACGCAGGCATCCTGCAACAGGCACAGCACGCAGGCCGGTTTGGCGCGTGTGCACAGCGTGGCGCCGAAATCCATCTGTGCCTGCGTGTAGTCGGCCAGGCGGCCGTCGGGTACATGCGCGACATGCGTTGCCGCCAGCTGCCACAGCTGCTTTTCGACGGCCGGCAGGCCGGGGTAGCCGGCAATGCCGTGGAAGCGCGTCATGACGCGTTTGACGTTGCCATCCATGATGGGAAAACGGTCGTTCCACGCCTGGCTCAGGATCGCACCGGCGGTGCTGCGGCCGATGCCGGGCAGCGCGAGCAGTGCATCGAGGTCGCGCGGCAGCTCGCCATCGTGCAAGGCGACGCATTGCTTGGCGGCCGCATGCAGATTGCGTGCGCGTGCGTAGTAACCCAGCCCTGCCCAGTGGGCCATCACCGTGTCGTTGTCGGCTGCCGCCAGGTCGGCAAGTGTCGGGAAGCGTGCGACAAACTTCTGGAAGTAGGGAATGACCACTGCAACCTGGGTCTGCTGCAGCATGATTTCCGACAGCCAGACCCGATACGGCGCCCGTGGATGTTGCCAGGGCAGATCGTGACGCCCGTGGCCGTCGAACCAGTGCAGCAACGGGGCGACGAAAGCGTCGACGGATGAAGTGGCGAGATCTGCGGGCATGAGGTCTGCTGGCGGTGAAGGAGGGCGGTGCAAGGCACAAGCGCATTGGTGCGGTGGCGAGCTCAGTGCAGTGGAAACGCCATGCCCACCCGGCACTGCCGGCAGAACAAGCCTGCATCACCAGCCCAATGCGGGGACCGAGGTACATGGGAGTCAGACACCGCCACACCGCTGCACTGCGTTGCACGTAGCGAGGCGGGCATGCCGTGCGCGAACTCCAGCACGCGTTTGGCGCGCAACCAGCCGTGCGGCACCTGCGGCACCGTGCAGCCGGCCTGCCACGCGCTTGCGTACAGGGGCTGCAGATGCGGGCAGGCGTCAGCCACTCAGCTGCCCAAGGCGTCCGGCAGCAAGGCGTCGACGAAGGCGACCGGGTCGAACACGCGCAGATCTTCCGGGCGTTCGCCGATGCCGGCAAACCGGATCGGAATGTTGAACTCGCGCGCCAGTGCGAAGACCACGCCGCCCTTGGCGGTGCCATCGAGCTTGGTCACCACCAGGCCGGTGACGCCGACGGCGGCATGGAACTGGCGCAGCTGCGAAATGGCGTTCTGGCCGGTGGTGCCGTCGATGACCATCAGCACTTCGTGCGGTGCGGCGGGGTCGATCTTGCCGAGCACGCGGCGGATCTTGCCCAGCTCGTTCATCAGCCCGGTCTGGGTATGCAGGCGGCCGGCGGTGTCGGCGATCAGCACATCCGTACCGCGCGCCTTGGCGGCCTGCAGCGCATCGAAGGCCACCGAGGCGGCATCGGCGTTCTGCCCTTGCGCGATCACCGCCACGCCATTGCGATCGCCCCAGGCCTGCAGCTGCGCCACCGCGGCGGCGCGGAAGGTGTCGCCGGCGGCCAGCATCAGGCTATTGCCCTCATCCTTGAAGCGCTTGGCCAGCTTGCCGATGGTGGTGGTCTTGCCGACGCCGTTGACGCCGACGGTGAGCACCACGAACGGCTTGACCGAGCGGTCGATCACCAGCGGTTGTGACACCGGCTGCAGCAACGCGATGAGATCGGTGCGCAGCGCCTTGAACATGGCCTGCGCGTCGACGAATTCGCGCGACTTCATGCGCTTGCGCAGGCCTTCGATCAAGGCGGTGGTGGCGCCGATGCCGACGTCGGCGGTGATCAGCGCGGTTTCGATCTCGTCGAGCAGATCGTCGTCGAGCTTGGGGTTGCGCGAAAACAGGCCGCCGAAGCTGCGTGCGAAGGTGCTGTTGCGCAGCCGCTCGCGCCAGCCCGGTTTGCCGGCGGGTGCGGCAGGTAGTGCGTCGTGCTGGCCGACGATGCTGTCGGTGTCCTGCGTCGCAGGCGTCGGGCTGCCGACGATGACCGGTGCGGTCACGGTCGGTGTCGCGCTTGCCGCAGGGACTGCGGCGGGCGGAGTGGGCGCGGTCGGCGTTGCGGCAGGCGGCACCACCACCACCGGCGGGGCGGCGACCGGCGCGGCAGTCACCGGTGCCGGCGCCGACGGCGTGGTCGCCTGCGATGGCGTTGCAGGGTGCATGGGGGGAGCGACAGGCGTCGTCGGTGCGCCCTGAGGCTGCACAACGACGGGCGCCACCACCACCGGGGTGGGTGCGGTGGGCGCGGCAGCCGGGGCCGGGTCCGGCAATGCCTGCAACGCAGACGGCGCGGCAGGTGTGGGTGCGGCGGGCGCGCTCGGCACGGCGGCGATGCTCTGCGCCTGGCCGGTACGGGCTGCAATGTCGCGTGCAAGCGTATCGGCCGGTGCCGCCGGTGCGGCGGTTTCCGCTGCCGGGGCAGGCGTCATGGGCGGCGCTGCGGCAGGCACTGTGCCGGACTGCGCAGGCGGCGTGGACTCGACCGGCGCTGCGGGCGTGGCGGCCGAGGGTGCGGTGGGGAATGCGGCTGCCAGTTCTTCCAGGCTATAGCGCGAGGTGCGCGAGCTGTCGGGCGCGGTGGGCTTGTTGCGGCGGAAAAAACTGGCCATTGGCAACGCAGTAGGGGAAACCCGGAATTCTACCATCCGGGTCCCGGATCACCTTGACGCGTCTTTCAGCGATGCACTGCTCCAGGGCGACCGGAACGCACTGCGAGGGCGCTCCCAATCCTGCCGAATTCGGCATTTGTGCCAGCTATGTGTCAGCGTCCGATTGCAGCGTCCAACCAGCTCTTCACAGCTGACCCTTGAGCGCACGGTAATCGCGCGGGGTCATGCCGACGGTGGCCTTGAACTGGCGGGCGAACGCGCTCTGGTCGGCGAACCCGCAGCGTTGGCCGATGCTGGCGATGCTGTCGTCGCCGTACAGCAGGCGCATGGCCGACTCGATGCGCAGCTTGGTCAGCAGTTGCTGCGGGGTGACCTGGAACACGCGACGGAAGTGCCGCTCCAGCTGCGCGACCGAGAGCCCGGCAAGATCGGCCAGCGCCTGCACGCGCAGGTTGTCGCCGAAGTTGGACTGCATGTGTTCCATGACCTGGCTCAGCCGCTCATACGCCGAATGCCGGCTATCGGGCTGACCCAGATCGCGCGAAATACCCACCACACCAATCACCTCGTTGGCCTCGCACAGCGGGCGTTTGAAGGTCAGGCACCAGCCCGGCAAGCGGTTGGGATACAGATGCACCTCCAGCTGGTTGTCGATGAGCTCGCCCTGCAGTACGCGGCGGTCCTGCATCATGTAGCTGCCGCCCAGCGGCAACGGAAACACTTCCAGCGGCGAGCGGCCGATGATCTCGCTGCGCAGCTTGCGCCCGAGCCGCCGTACCAGGGTGAGGTTGCAATGGGTGTAGCGGCCCTCGCTGTCCTTGATGAAGAACACCACGTCCGGCAGTGCATCGAACAGCGTCTGCATTTCCAGTGCGGGAAGGTTGAGGTCCATCAGGGTCATGGTAGCGATCACGATTTGACGGCTGCACGGTGGTGCAACCCAGGCTTGATCCTAGCGTAAACGCGCGGCCGTGAAGCGGGTTGGCGATTGTGCAGATTTCCGCATTTTCACTTCGCATTGAACGCTAGTCGTCCGCGGGCCGGCAATGGGAGCATGAGCCATGCACACCATCGACGTCATCGACTCCCATACGGCCGGCGAACCCACCCGCGTGGTCCTGGCCGGCTTCCCCGATCTGGGCGATGGCGACCTGGCGCATTGCCGCGAACGCTTCCGCCAGGACTTCGACCACTGGCGCAGCGCGGTCGCCTGCGAGCCGCGCGGCTCGGACACCATGGTCGGCGCCTTGCTGTTGCCGGCGCGCGACCCTGCCGCCTGCACCGGGGTGATCTTCTTCAACAACGTCGGCTACCTGGGCATGTGCGGCCACGGCACCATCGGGGTGGTGCGCACGCTGGCCGAACTGGGGCGCATCGCGCCGGGCCAGCACCGTATCGAAACCCCGGTGGGCACCGTTGGGGTGGAACTGGCCGACGATGGCACGGTGTCGGTGGACAACGTCGAGAGTTACCGCGCGGCCGCCGGTGTGGAAGTGGACGTGCCCGGCCACGGCCGGGTGCGCGGCGATGTGGCCTGGGGCGGCAACTGGTTCTTCATCACCGAGCAGGCGCCGTGTGCGCTCGACCTGGCGCATCAGCGCGAGCTCACCGCCTATACCGAAGCGATCCGGCTGGCGCTGGAAGCGGCCGGGATCACGGGTGAGGCGGGTGGCGAAATCGACCATATCGAAGTCAATGGCGCCGCCCCGGACGGCAGCGGCGTGGCGCGCAACTTCGTGCTATGCCCCGGGCTGGCGTACGACCGTTCGCCCTGCGGCACCGGCACCAGCGCCAAGCTGGCCTGCCTGGCCGCAGACGGCAAGCTGGGCGAAGGCGAGCGCTGGGTGCAGCAAGGCATTCTGGGCAGCGCGTTCGAGGGTAGCTATCGCCTGAGCGGCCGCGGCATCGCGCCACGCATCAGCGGGCAGGCGTACATCACCGCGCGCTCGCAGCTGATCGTCGATCCGGCCGATCCGTTCGCCTGGGGCATCGTGGCCTGATGCAGGCGTCGCCGCCCGCGCCGGATGCGTTGGCTGCGCCGTCGAACGGTTCGGCGGCGGCTGCACCGCATCGCGCTGCCGGTGCGGGTTGCAAGCCATCTGCCGCCTCCACGCGACGCAGCTACGACCTGATCGTGATCGGTGCCGGCATCGTCGGCGCTGCCTGTGCCGAAGCCGCGGCAGGCGAGGGCCTGCGTGTGGCGATCGTCGAGCCGGGACCGATCGGCGGCGGTTCGACCGCCGCGGCGATGGGGCATCTGGTGGCGATGGACGACGATCCGGCCGAGCTGGCGCTATCGGCGTATTCGCTGCGCTTGTGGGAGCGCTTCGCGCAGTTGAGCGAGGCCGAATTCAGTCGCTGCGGCACGCTGTGGGTGGCGCGCGATGCGCGCGAACTGGCGGCGGTGCCGGCCAAGATCGCGCGGCTGGCGGCGGCCGACCTGCACGCAGAAGCCATCGATGCGCAGCAGTTGTATGCCCTGGAGCCGCAGCTGGTGGCCGGGCTGGCCGGCGGCATGCGGGTGCCCAACGAGGCGGTGGTGTATCCGCCGCGGGTGGCGCGCCACCTGGTGGGCCTGGCCTGCAAGGCCGGTGCGCAGCTGTTTGCCGGCCGTCGGGTGACGCAACTGCAAACCCGGGGCGTGTGCCTGGACGATGGCCAGCTGCTGTCCGGGCCGGTGCTGGTCGCCAGCGGTGTCGCCTTGCCGGGGTTGCTGCCCGAGCTGGCGTTGCGCCCGCGCAAGGGCCATCTGGTCATCACCGACCGGCATCCCGGTTTGATCCGGCATCAATTGCTGGAGCTGGGCTATGCCGATTCGGCGCATGGGGCCGACACCACCAGCGTGGCCTTCAATGTGCAGCCGCGGCCGACCGGGCAGATCCTGATCGGCTCCTCGCGCCAGTTCGGCGAACACGATCGCGCGCTGTCGATGCCGGTGCTGCAGCGGATGCTGCAGCGGGCATTTGCGTATCTGCCGGTGTTGCGCGAGCTGCAGGCGATCCGGGTGTGGACGGGTCTGCGTCCGGCCACCCCGGACGGGCGCCCGTATCTCGGGGCGGTGCCCGGCCGGGCCGATGTGTGGGTGGCAGCGGGGCATGAAGGGCTGGGGGTCACCACGGCGCTGGGGAGCGCACGGGTGATCGTGGATAGCCTGCTCGGGCGCACGCCGGCCATCGACCCGGCGCCGTATGCCCCGGCGCGCGCCGTGCAGGGGGCCGTGGCATGAGCGCCATGGTCCGCCTGTACGTGGATGCGCAGCCGGTGGACGTGCCCGCCGGCGCCAGCGTGGCAGCCGCGTTGGCGCAGGCGACGCTGCAGTTTCGCCAGTCCAGCAGCGGTCAGCCGCGGGCACCGTTATGCGGCATGGGCGTGTGCTTCGAATGCCGCGTCCGCATCGACGGCGTTGCGCAGCAACGCGCATGCCTGGTGGATGTGCACGAGGGCATGCAGGTGCGTACCGATGGCTGAGCGCGTGCTGCATTTCGATGTGCTGGTGATCGGCGCCGGACCGGCCGGTCTGGCGGCGGCGCAGGCCGCCGCCGGCCATGGCGCGCGCGTGGGCGTGGTGGACATGCAGCCGCGCGCGGGCGGGCAGGTATGGCGCAGCGACGTGCACCACGGTGCGCCGGCCGATGCGCGTGCGCTGCTGCGGCAGGTGCAGGGCAATGCCGCAATCAGCCTGCTGACCCGCACGCAGATCCTGCTTGCCCAGCCAGGCTGGCTCTTGGCCGATGGCCCGGATGGCGCGCTGCAACTGCATTATGCCGCGCTGGTGCTGGCCACCGGCGCACGCGAATTGCTGTTGCCGTTTCCGGGCTGGACCTTGCCCGGCGTTACCGGCGCAGGCGCGGCGCAGGCGCTGGCCAAACAAGGCTGGCCATTGCGCGGCAAGCGGGTGCTGGTGGCCGGCAGCGGGCCGTTGCTGCTGGCCAGTGCGGCCACCTTGCAGCGACATGGCGCGCAGGTGCTCGGCATCCACGAGCAGACCGGCGCTGCAGCGTTGCGTACCTTCGCTGCGCAGTTGTGGCGCTGGCCAGGCAAGGCTGCGCAGGCGGTGGCGCTGCGGCTGCAATTGCATCGCGTTGCCTATCGCGCCGGCAGCGTGGTGGTGGCCGCCTATGGCGATACGCAGCTGCGCGAGGTCGAGATCGACGGCCCTGCCGGGCGTACCCGCGTGGCCTGCGATCAGCTCGCCGTGGGGTACGGGCTGGTGCCGAATGTCGAACTGGCGCAGTTGCTGGGTTGCCAGTTGGAGCCGTGCGGTGCGCATCAGCAGGTGCAGGTCGATGCGTTGCTGCGCACCAGTGTCGTGCAGATCTTCGCAGCCGGCGAAGCCTGCGGCATCGGCGGGCGCGATTGCGCGCTGGTCGAAGGTGCGATGGCCGGGCACATGGCCGCCGGCGCACCCGATCATGCACTGCGGCTGCAGCCGCGTCGGCGCGCCGTTCGCGCGTTTGCGCAGCTGCTGCAACAGCAGTTCGCGCTGCATCCACGCATCCGCGCGCTGGCGCAACCGGACACGCTGGTCTGCCGCTGCGAAGACGTGCCGCTGGGCGCGCTGGACGCGTTCGACGATGCTCGCGATGCCAAGCTGGCCTCGCGCTGCGGCATGGGCGCCTGTCAGGGCCGCATCTGCGGCAGCGCACTGGCCGAACTCGGCCGTTGCCCGCCCGATCTTTCCACCGACGCCGGCCGCCGGCCGCCGTTGTTCCCGGTCCGCCTCGCGGCGCTGGCCGACTCGTTCACTTCCGACTCGCAAGGGAATCATCCATGAGCATCGCTACGTTCTGGCACGGCGTGTTGCCGGCCATCACCACCCCGTTCACCGCCTCCGGTGAGATCGATCACGACTTCCTCGGCAAGCACGCCAACCAGCTGGTGGATGCCGGCTGCACCGCGATCGTGCCGTTGGGCTCGTTGGGCGAAGCGGCCACCCTGAGCGTGGACGACAAGCTGGCGATCCTGCGCACCCTGGTCGCTGCCTTGAACGGCCGCGTGCCGGTGGTGCCGGGCATCGCCAGCCTGGCGACCGGCGAAGCGGTGGCGCTGGCCAAGGCCGCCAAGGAGATCGGATGCGGCGGCTTGATGGTGCTGCCGCCCTACGTCTACTCCACCGACTGGCGCGAGATGGGCGCGCACGTGCGCGCGGTGATCGGCGCGACCGATCTGCCGGTGATCCTGTACAACAACCCGGTCGCCTACAAGACCGATTTCGGCCCGGCGCAGATCGCCGAGCTGGCGGCCGAATTCCCCAACCTGCAGGCGGTAAAGGAATCTTCAGGCGATGTGCGCCGTTTCGCGGCGTTGCAGGAATTGCTGGGCGATCGGCTGGCGCTGCTGGTCGGCATGGACGATGCCATCGTCGAAGGCCTGAGCATGGGCGCCAAGGGCTGGATCGCCGGCCTGGTCAACGCCTATCCCGCTGAATCGGTACGGCTGTTCGAGCTGGCACGCGATGGCGGTTACCCGGCCGCCAAGGAGTTGTACAACTGGTTCCTGCCGCTGCTGCGCCTGGATACCGTGCCCACCTTCGTGCAGCTGATCAAACTGGTGCAGGCAAAGGTCGGCCTGGGGAGCGAGCATGTGCGCGCACCGCGGCTGGTGGTGGCCGGCGCCGAGCGCGAGGCTGCGCTCAAGGTGATCGACCATGCGATCGCCACCGCGCCTACGTTGTCCTGATCACGCAGGCACCATGACGCTGCGCGACACGCCGATCTGTCAGCGTGTCGCGCAACCACGTCGCCGTGTGCGCAGCGACGTGCGCTGATCGATGCGGATGTCGCGTTTGCTGCGGCATCCGCATCGGCCCCTTGGTCGGCCGCTGTCGCATGCTGCGCGCAGGCCGATTCCATGCAATGAAGGTGCCGCAATGAACGAGACGATCCAACCCATTCTGCTGGCCGGCCAATGGCAGCCCAGCCATGCTGCGACGGGCAGTTTCCGCGCCGCCAACCCGGCGACGGGCGAGCCGATCGGGCCGCTGTTTCCGGTCAGCAGTGCCGAGGACATCGAAACCGCGCTCACCGCCGCGCAAGCGGTCGCCGCCGAGCTGGCTGCCGCACCGGTCGAGCGTATTGCCGCGTTTCTGGACGCTTACGCCGATGCGCTGGATGCCGATGCCGACACCCTGGTCGCACTCGCGCATGCAGAAACCGCATTGCCAGCGCCCACGCGCCTGCGCGGCAACGAGCTGCCGCGCACCAGCGGCCAGTTGCGCCAGGCCGCAAACGCGGTGCGCAGCTACAGCTGGACCACCCCCATCATCGACAGCGGCGCCGATCTGCGCTCGCATCTGGCGCCGCTGGGCAAACCGGTGCTGGTGTTTGGCCCCAACAATTTCCCGTTCGCGTTCAATGCGATCGCCGGCAGCGATTTCGCCTCGGCCATTGCCGCGCGCAACCCGGTGATCGCCAAGGCGCACCCGCTGCATCCGGCCACCAGCCAGCGCATGGCGCAGCTTGCGCATACAGCCTTGCTTGCGGCGGGCCTGCCGGCAGCGGCAGTGCAGTTGCTGTATCACTTCGACAACGCGGTCGGCGTTCGGCTGGCTGGCGATGCGCGCCTGGGCGCGATCGGGTTTACCGGTAGCCGCGCGGGCGGCCTGGCGTTGAAGGCTGCTGCCGATGCGGCTGGCGTGCCGTTCTATGCCGAGCTATCGAGTGTCAACCCGGTGTTCCTGTTGCCGGGCGCACTGGCCGAGCGCGGCGAAGCCCTGGCGCAGGAATTTTTTGCCTCATGCACCTTGGGCAGCGGCCAGTTCTGCACCAATCCCGGCGTGGTGGTGGTGCCGCACGGAACGGCGGGCGATGCATTCGTCGCGGCCACCAAGGCGCATTTCGAAGCGGCCCTGCCGATGGTGCTGTTCTCGGCCGCAGGGGTGGATGGCGTGCAACGTGGCGTGGCGAGCTTGCGCGCCGCCGGCGCGGCGGTGCTGGCGGGGGGGCACACCGGCGAGGACGGCTACCGCTATGCGCCAACCTTGCTGAGCGTGGAGGCACCGGCGTTTCTGGCTAATCCACACGCGCTGCAGACCGAGGCATTCGGCCCGGTGAGCCTGCTGGTGCGTGCGCAGGACGGCGCGCAGATGGCGCAGCTGGCCGCCGCATTCGAAGGCAACCTGACCGGCACGCTGTATCGCGCCGTCGACGGCAGCGACGATGCGGCATGGCAGGCCATCGCCCCCGCGCTGCGTGCGCGGGTGGGGCGGTTGATCAACAGCAAGATGCCGACCGGCGTGGCGGTGAGCGCGGCGCAAAACCACGGTGGCCCGTTCCCGAGCACCGGGCATCCGGGATTCACCGCAGTGGGCATGCCGGGCGCGATCCGCCGCTTTGCCGCCTTGCACAGCTACGACGCCGTGCCCGATGCCTTGCTGCCGCCGGAACTGCGCCAGCGCAATCCGGGCGGCGTCGCGCGGCTGGTCGATGGGCAGTGGAGCACGGCCGATCTTGGAGCGGGCACATGAGCGCGCAGATCGGTGGCCTGTCGCTGGAACAGGCGCATGCGCAACTGGTGCCGTGGGCGCAGCGCGCCGCGCCGATCGCTGCGGCCGAGTACGCGCAGCGCATCGAACGCGCACGTGCGCTGATGCGCGCGCACGGCGTGGATGCGTTGTTGATCGGCGCCGGCACCTCATTACGGTATTTCACCGGCGTGCCATGGGGCGCCAGCGAGCGGCTGGTCGCCGCGTTGCTGACCCTGCAGGGCGACCCGGTGCTGCTCTGCCCGGCATTCGAGGAAGGCTCGCTGGACGCGGTGCTGCAGGTTCCGGTGGCCAAATACCTGTGGGAAGAACACGAAGACCCCTACGCGCTGGTGGTGCAGGCGATGGACGATCGCCATGCGCACGCACTGGCGCTGGACCCGGGCATCGCCTTCGCCGTGCATACCGGTTTGCGTGCGCATCTGGGCACGGCCATCCGCGATGCCGGCGCCATCATCGACGGCTGCCGCATGTGCAAGTCGCCGGCCGAACTGGCGCTGATGCAGCAGGCCTGCGACATGACCTTGCTGGTGCAGCGGCTGGCCGCCGGCATCGCGCACGAGGGGATCGGCACCGATCAGCTGGTGCGCTTCATCGATCAGGCGCATCGCGCGCTGGGCGCGGACAACGGCTCGACCTTCTGCATCGTGCAGTTCGGCCATGCCACCGCCTTCCCGCACGGCATCCCCGGCGTGCAGCATCTGCGCGAAGGCGAGCTGGTGCTGATCGACACCGGCTGCACCGTGCAGGGCTACCACTCCGATATCACCCGCACCTGGAGCTACGGCACGCCCAACGACGCGCAACGGCGCATCTGGGACCTGGAGCAGGCCGCGCAGGCGGCGGCGTTTGCGGCGATCCGCCCAGGCCTGGCCTGCGAGGCAGTGGACCAGGCCGCGCGCACGGTGCTGGAGGCGGCCGGGCTCGGCCCCGATTATCGTTTGCCCGGCCTGCCGCATCGCACCGGCCATGGCTGCGGCCTGGCGATCCATGAAGCGCCGTACCTGGTGCGCGGCAATGCGCAGCCGCTGCGGCCGGGCATGTGCGCCAGCAACGAGCCGATGATCGTGGTGCCCGGCGAGTTCGGCGTGCGCCTGGAAGACCACTTTCATGTCACCGATGCCGGCGCGCAGTGGTTTACGCCACCGTCGCCGGCGATCGATCAACCGTTTGCGTGAACCTGTATGGCCCCACGCACCCGTAGGAGCGCACCCGGGCGCGACGGGCTTTATCGATAACGCCTCTCGCGCGCCAGCGCGCTCCTACGGCCGCCATTGCATCTTGGAGCAACTGCATGAACCACCTGCGTCCTGTCGCCATCGGCCTGCTGGCCGCCGCCTTGTTCACTGCCTGCAAGCCGGCGCCGCCGGCAACGGAAACGGCGGTGGCGGCCACCTCCGCGCCGACCGGCGAACAGGCCGCCACAGCCTTCGATGCGCTGCTGGACAAACAGTGGCAATACCAGCTGCAGCACAACCCCGAGTTCGCCAGCATCATCGGCGACAAGCGCTATAACGACCGCTGGAGCGATTACTCGCTGGAGGCAGTACAGGCCGACCGCAGCGCCACCGCCGAGCTGCTCAAGCAATTCGAAGCGATCGACAGCAAGACGCTGGACGCGCAACGCCAGCTCAGCCTGCAGATGATGCTCGGCCAGTTGCGCGACAAGCTCGAAGGCATCGACCTGAAAACCTATGCGATGCCGCTGGAGCCGATCGGCGGCGTCCAGCTGGGGCTGGCCGGCTACGGCGATGCGTTTCCGTTCGAAAACCCCAAGGACTACCAGGATTACATCAAGCGCCTGCAGACGATTCCGACGGTGATCGATCAGGTGATCGCGGTGTCGCGGCAGGGTGCGAAGGAGGGACTGGTGCAACCGCGGTACCTGCTGGAGCGCCTGCCCGAGCAGATCGACAAGATCGCCGCACTGACCGGCGAGCAGAGCCCGTTCGCTTCGCCGCTGAAAAAGCTCGATGCCGCCGTGCCGGCCGATCAACGCGCTGCGCTGCGCACGCAGCTGCTTGCGGCGATCGAGCAACAGGTGCGTCCGGCCTACGCCAGGCTGGCGGCGTTCGTGCGCGACGAATACGCCGCTCAAGGCCGCAGTTCCGAAGGCATCTGGTCGCTGCCCGACGGCGAACGCCGCTATCGCTACGCCATTCATACCCAGACCACCACCGACATGGCGCCGGAGCAGATCCATCAGATCGGCCTGCAGGAAGTGGCGCGTATCGAAGGCGAGATGGCGGTGATTGCCAAGGCGCAGGGCTTTGCAGACCTGGCCAGCTTCCGCAAGGCGGTGGACACCGACAAGCGCCACTTCGCCAGCTCCGGCGAACAGATCCTGCAGCAGTACCGCCAGTACATCGCCGCGATGGAGCCGGAGTTGCCCAAGCTGTTCGGCCATCTGCCCAAGACCGCGCTGGAGGTACAGGCGATGCCGGCGTTCCGGCGGGCTGCGCCCGGCGCCGAATACTGGCAAAGCAATCCGGAAGGCACCAAGCCGGCGATCGTGAAGGTCAACACCAGCGACTACGCCAGCCGCACGCTGGTCAACATCGAAACCACTGCCTATCACGAGGGCGTGCCCGGCCATCACCTGCAGATCTCGCTTGCGCAGACGCTGCCGTTGCCGCCGTTCCGCCAGCAGGCCGGCTACAACGCCTATATCGAAGGCTGGGCGCTGTACGCCGAACGCCTGGGCAAGGAGATCGGTTTCTTCAAGGACCCGTACAACGACTACGGCCGGCTGTCCGGCGAGTTGCTGCGCGCCAATCGGCTGGTGCTCGATACCGGCGTGCATTACAAGCGCTGGAATCGCCAGCAGATGGTGGATTTCTTCCACGCCCATCCATCCGACGATGAGCCCAGCATCCAGTCCGAAACCGATCGCTACATCGTCTGGCCGGGGCAGGCGCTGGGTTACAAACTGGGGCAGCTGCAGATCCTGGCACTGCGTGCGGAGGCGGAAAAAGAACTCGGCGACCGCTTCGATGTGCGCGCCTTCCACGATGCGGTGCTTGGCGGCGGCGCAATGCCGCTGGCGATGCTGCAGCAGCGCGTGCGCCAGTGGATCGCGCAGGCCAAGGCGGCGCCGGAGGCACGCGGATGAAGACCAGCAGCGTCTGGCGCGCGAGCGCATTGAGTGTGTTGATCGCTGCCAGCCTGGGCGGCACCGCAGTGCAGGCGCAGGCCGCAGCGCCCGCAGCCACTGCGCAAGACAGTGCAGCGGCACGCTTCAAGGCGCTGTACACGCGCGAATGGCGCTGGCGCCAGGCGCAGCTCTCCGGCGCGGTGGACGAAGACAATCAGGCCACGCAGGGGCAGCAGGCCGATCATCTGCCCAAGGTGGACGTGGCCACGCAAAACCTGCGCACCGCTTACTGGCAAAAGGCCTTGGCCGAGCTGGATGCGATTCCGGCAGCGCAGTTGCCGGCCGAAGATCAGGTGAGCTACCAGGTGTACCGCCAGCAACTGCAGGTGCTGCTGGATCAGCAACGCTTTCGCGCCTGGGAAATGCCGTTCAACAGCGACTCGGCGTTCTGGAGCGACCTGGGCTTCAGTGCCGAAGCCAAGCTGCGCACGCGCGAGGACTACCAGCGTTATCTGACGATGCTGGCCGATATCCCGCGTTACTTCGCCGAGCACACCGACAATATGCGTGCCGGTCTTGCGCGGGGATTCAGCCAACCCAAGGTCACGCTGACCGGGCGCGATGCGTCCATCGCCGATGTGGCGCAGGCCAAGGGCGAGGCCAATGCGTTCTACGCGCCGTTCAAACAGATGCCGGCGACGCTGCCCGCCGATGTGCAGGCGCAGTTGCGGCAGCAGGCAGTGCAGACCATCGACGCGCAGGTGGTGCCGGCCTATGCGCGATTGCTGGACTTCATCCGCACCGAGTACCAGCCGCGCGCACGTCCCACGCTTGCCGGTGAGGCCTTGCCAGATGGCCAGGCCTATTACCGCGCGCAGATCCGCGAATTCACCACGCTGGACCTGAGCCCCGAGCAGATCCACCAGATCGGCCTGGAAGAAGTCGCCAAGCTGCGCAAGCAGATGGATGCCACCATCGCCGAGAGCGGCTTCAAGCCGCCGGCCGGGCAGGCGGTGTTTCCGGCGTTCCTGCACTTTCTGCGGACCGACCCGCAGTTTTATGCCAAGACGCCGGAAGAGCTGCTCAAGCAGGCCGCGTGGATCGCCAAGCGGGTGGATGCCAAGGTGGGCGATTACATCGGCCGCCTGCCGCGCCGGCGTTTTGCGATCAAGCCGGTGCCACCGGAACTGGCGCCGTTCTACACCGGTGGCCGTGGCGGTCCGGGCATCTACCTGGTCAACACCTACAACCTGCCATCGCGGCCGTTCTACAACCTCACTGCGTTGACCTTGCACGAATCCTCGCCCGGCCACGCGCTGCAGATGCCGCTGGCCGCAGAAACGCGGGGGCTGCCGGAGTTTCGCCGCTACGCCTACATCTCCGCCTACGGCGAAGGCTGGGCGCTGTATTCGGAGTACCTGGGGCAGGAAATGGGCATGTACGACACGCCCTACGACCGCTTCGGCTATCTCACCTACCAGATGTGGCGCGCGTGCCGGCTGGTGATCGACACCGGCATCCACCACAAGGGCTGGACGCGCGAACAGGCGCAAGCCTATCTGCGCGACAACACCGCGCTGAGCGAGCACGAAGTCACCACCGAGGTGGACCGCTATATCGCCTGGCCCGGGCAGGCGCTGTCGTATTACCTGGGCGAGTTGAAGATCCTGGAGCTGCGCCGCAAGGCCGAAGCGGCGTTGGACGAAAAATTCGACCTGCGCCATTTCCACGATGCGGTGCTGCAGACCGGCTCGGTGCCTCTGCCGGTGCTGGAGGCGCGTATTGATCGCTTCATCGCCGATGGCGGCGTGTCGCCGTATCCGGAGGACGCTGCGGCAGATACGGCCGATGCAGGGGCAGGGGCCGCTGCCGATGATTGAGTTCCTCCACGCCTGTCTTCACCCAGGTGCCAGGCGCGTCTGGCTGTTGCCGGCATGCGCCCGCCTGCGCAAGACCACCGTGCAGTGCTGAGCACAGTGCAAACCCATTGACCGCCACACCGCACGCACGACCACGCCATCTTCCGCAGCACGCGCACTTTCCATTCGTTCGGGGCCAGCTATGACCACACACGGTGCGACCACGCAAGGCAAGTTCCACAAGCGACTGAGCCTGACCGACCTGACCTTCATCGGCCTGGGTTCCATCTTCGGCTCGGGGTGGTTGTTTTCCGCAAGCCATGTGTCTTCTATCGCCGGCCCGGCCGGCATCCTGTCGTGGATACTTGGCGGCATTGCGGTGTTGTTGCTGGGGCTGGTGTATTGCGAACTCGGTGCCGCGCTGCCGCGCGCCGGCGGGGTGGTGCGCTATCCGGAGTATTCGCACGGTGGCTTGCTGGGTTCGTTGACCGGCTTCATCACCCTGATCGCGTTTTCCAGCCTGATTGCGATCGAAGTGGAAGCGGCGCGGCAATATGCGGCGGCGTGGTTCCCGTGGCTGAGTCAGCCAGGCAGCAGTCATCCCAGCGTCTGGGGCTGGTTGGTGCAATTGGCCTTGCTGTTGCTGTTCTTCGTGCTGAACTACTTCAGCGTCAAGAAGTTTGCGCTGGCCAACAACATCGTCAGCATCTTCAAGTTTCTGGTGCCGATCCTGGTGATCGTGCTGCTGATGAAGCACTTCAATCCCGGCAATCTCACCGTGCACGGGTTTGCGCCGTCGGGCATGGCCGGGGTGGAAGCGGCGATCTCGGCAGGCGGCATCATCTTTGCGTACCTGGGGCTGACGCCGATCGTGTCGGTGGCCAGCGAGGTGCGCGACCCGCAGCGCAATATTCCCATCGCGCTGATCCTGTCGGTGGCGCTGTCCACGGTGATCTACGTGCTGCTGCAACTGGCCTTTCTGGGCAGCATCCCGGCGGCGCAACTGGCGCAGGGCTGGAGCGGTATCGACAAGGCGTTTTCGTTGCCGTACCACGACATCGCACTTGCCCTTGGAATGGCGTGGCTGGCGGCGCTGGTGATCTGCGATGCGATGGTTTCGCCCAGCGGCACCGGCAACATCTACATGAATGCCACGCCGCGCGTGGTGTATGGCTGGGCGCGCAGCGGCGGGTTCCTGCCGGTGCTGACGCGGGTGGATCCGCAATCGGGGATCCCGCGTCCGGCGTTGTGGCTGAGCCTGGGCCTCTCGATCTTCTG
Source organism: Xanthomonas sp. 10-10 (assembly GCF_040182365.1). NCBI lineage: Bacteria > Pseudomonadati > Pseudomonadota > Gammaproteobacteria > Lysobacterales > Lysobacteraceae > Xanthomonas > Xanthomonas sp. 10-10. The sequence continues at coordinate 3,033,181 of NZ_CP144460.1, read as the reverse complement.
GACGCTGCCGTTCCCGTCATGGGAGACGCTGATCGGTGTGGTGTCGGCGGCCCTGGTGCTGAGCTATGCGGTGGCGCCGGTGACGGTGGCTGCGTTACGTCGCAGCGCGCCGGACTTGCCGCGGCCTTTCTTCGTGCGCGGGCTGAGCGTGCTGGGGCCGCTGTCGTTCATGGTGGCCGCGTTGATCGTGTACTGGTCCACCTGGCCGACCTTGTCGTGGCTGCTTGGCCTGCAAGTGCTCGCCTTTGTCCTGTACGTGCTGTATCGGCTGCCAGCGCGCGAGGGCAGGGCGCGCTTGCTGCGGCAGGTGCGCGCGTCGTTGTGGTTGATCGTGTTCTTCGTGCTGGTGATGGCGGTGTCCTGGGCCGGTACGTTCGGCGGGCACGGCTGGATCGCGCATCCGTTCGATACGCTGAGCGTGGCGGTGATTGCGTTCTTCATCTATCACTGGGGCGCACGCAGCGGCCTGCGCAGCGATGAACTGGCATTGGAAGAAGACGATGGCGAATGAGGCGCGGCGTGCTGCACGGGTCAGGCAGGCGGCGCGCGTCGTGGCCGCATGCATGCTGTGGCTCACGGCCAATGCGCAAGCCGCGCCAACGGTGGCCGACTACCAACGCTCGCTCGGCCTGCGCGCGCACTGGAGCACGCTGACCGAAAACGTCGCCTGGCCGGCGCAATGGCAGGACGACGGCACGTTCTATTACCGCAAGACCGTACCCGGCGGATTTGCCTTCGTCCGCGTAGATGTGGCCACGCTGCACAAGCAACCGGCCTTCGACCAGGCGCGCGTGGCGCAGGCGCTGCAGGCCGCTACCGGCACCGCCTATGCGGCGTTGGCGTTGCCGTTCGAGCGGTTTGCTTACTCGCAGGAAGGCGCGCGCGAAGACGGCGCGATCGTGTTCGCCATCGACGATGCTCCCTGGCGCTGCACGTTGACCACGTATCAGTGCGCGCCCGATGCCCCCAGCCGGCAGCCGCAGCTGCCGCAGCGACCGCGCGGCTTCGGCGTGGTGCGCGACCCGGACGTGGCGGCCGATACCACCCCGCGCCGCTCGCCCGACGGGCAGTGGGAGACGCTGGCCGACGGCTGGAACCTGATCGTGCGCCGGGTGGCCGATGGCCGACTCGTGCAGCGCACCGACGATGGCCGCGCCGAGGATTATTTCGATCCGGACAGCATTGCCTGGTCGCCCGATTCGCAACAGCTGGCGGTGTATCGGGTGCGGCCGGGCACTGCGCGCCGGGTGACGCGTGTGGAGGCCGCGCCGGCCGGACGCCTTCAGCCGGTGGTGCATACCCAGCTGTATCCCAAGCCGGGCGATGCGGTGGATGTGGAACGGCCGGTGCTGCTGGCGATGAATGGCACGCGGCGCGTGGTGGACAACGCGCTGTTTGCCACGCCGTATTCGTTGTCGCCGCTGCAATGGCGGGCAGATGGGCGCAGCGTGAGCTTTGAGTATGTGCAGCGCGGCTTTCAGCACATGCGCGTGATTGCGGTGGATGCCCGCAGCGGGCGGGCGCATGTGGCCGTGGCCGAAGACGCGCGTACCTTCGTGTATGCGGACCGCAGCTTTCGTCACGATGTGGACGCGCATGGCAACGAGATCGTGTGGATCTCCGAGCGCGATGGCTGGCGGCATCTGTATCTGTTCGATGGACGCAGTGGCAAGCCCAGGCGCCAACTGACCCGCGGACCCTGGGTGGTGCGCGATGTGCTGAAGGTCGACGATGCACAGCGCCGCATCTGGTTCACTGCCAGCGGCATGGATGCGGGCAAGGACCCGTACTACCGGCAGCTCTACAGCGTGGATTTCGATGGGCGGAACCTTCACCGATTGACCACCACCGATGCCGATCACGATGTGGCCATTGCAGACGATGGGCGGCATTACGTCGATGTCTATTCGCGCCCGGACCTGCCGCCGGTGATGGAGCTGCATGCCATCGATGGCCGGCTGTTGCAGCAGGTGGAGCGCGGCAACATCGAGCGCTTGCTTGCCGCCGGCTGGCGTGCGCCGGAAACCTTCGTTGCCAAGGGCCGCGACGGCAGCACCGACATCTGGGGCATGGTGGTGCGGCCGCGCGATTACGACCCGCGCAAAAAGTATCCGGTGATCGAAAACATCTACGCCGGCCCGCACGACTCCTTCGTGCCGAAGACGTTCTGGCCGTTCGGCTATCACTCCGGCGGCGACAAGCAGATCGGCATGCAGGCGCAGGCCGATCTCGGCTTTATCGTGGTGATGATCGACGGCATGGGCACCGCCAACCGTTCCAAGGCCTTTCATGACGTGGCGTGGAAGAACCTGGGCGATTCCGGCTTTCCCGATCGTATCGCCTGGCATCGTGCGCTCGCTGCAAGGGACCCGTCCTACGACATCAGCCGGGTCGGCATCTACGGTGCGTCGGCTGGCGGGCAGAGCACCTTGGGCGCGCTGGAACGTCACCCGGACTTCTACAAGGTGGGCGTGGCGTTTGCCGGGTGCTACGACAACCGCATGGACAAGATCAGCTGGAACGAGCAGTGGATGGGCTGGCCGGTGGACGCCAGCTATGCCGCTGCCTCGGGCGTGGTGAACGCGGCCAGGCTGCAGGGCGACCTGCTGCTGATCGTCGGCGAGCAGGACAGCAACGTGGATCCGGCGTCCACCGCGCAGGTGGTGGACGCCCTGGTCAAGGCCGGCAAGGACTTCGACCTGCTCAATGTGCCGGGCGGCGAACATTCGGTGGGCCGCTCCAGCGGGCCGATCGACTACGTGCAGCGTCGCCAGTACGACTTCTTCGTGCGCCACCTGCTTGGGCAGCCCACGCCGCACTGGAATTCATCCGCCCCGGAGGCTCGCTGATGCTGTTTTCCCGTTTATTCACCTTGCGCCGGCGTGACCGCGCGGTTGTCTGCCTGTTTGTGCTGTCGCTGCTGACAGCCGCGATGGCACCGGCAGCGTGCGCAGAAGAAATGCCGCGCTTCGTCAGCCAGAACGGCCGCCACGCGGTCTTCGTCGATGGGGCGCCGTACACCATCCTGGCCGCGCAGCTGCACAACTCCAGTGCGTGGCCGGCGGTGCTGCCCAAGGCGCTGGACGAGGTGGTGGCGCTGCATGCCAACACCGTGGAAGCGCCGGTGTACTGGGAGCAGTTCGAGCCGGCGCCGGGCCGCTTCGACACCACCAATGTGGATGCGTTGATCGCCGGCGCACGCAAGCGCGGCCTGCGCGTGGCCTTGCTGTGGTTCGGCAGCTGGAAGAACGGCCAGATGCATTACGTGCCGGAGTGGATCAAGCGCGACGACGCCACCTACCCGCGCATGCGCGATGCCAATGGCGAGCCGGTGGATGTGCTGTCGCCGCATGTGGATGCCAACGTGCAGGCCGATGCGCGTGCGTTCACCGCGTTGATGCAGCATCTGCGCAAGGTCGATGGCGAGCGCCACACGGTGATCCTGGTGCAGGTGGAAAACGAGCCCGGCGCGATCGGCACGGTGCGCGACCATGGCCCGGCCGGCGAGGCGGCATTCGCGCATCCGGTACCTGCCGCGATCGCGCAGGCGCTGGGCAAGCCGCAGGGCAGCTGGCAGCAGGTGTTCGGTGCCGAGGCGGCAGAAGCCTTCAACGCGCATGCCACCGCCGCGTATATCGAACAGGTGGCCGCGGCCGGCAAGCGTGCGTATCCGCTGCCGCTCTACGTGAACACCTGGCTGCGCTACAAGGGCAAGCGTTATCCGGGCATGGATTACCCGTCCGGCGGCGCCACGGTGAATGTGTTCGCGCTTTGGCGTGCGGCCACCCCGTCGATCGACTTCATTGGCACCGACATCTACACCAGCGATTACAACGAATACACCAAGGTCATCGGCCAGTACGCGCGGCCGGACAACCCGGCCTGGGTGTCGGAGACCGGCTTCGAGGCGGCGACGGCGCCATACCTGTTTCATGTACTGGGGCAGGGCGGGGTGGGCTTCTCGATCTTCGGCATGGATGGCAACCCGGACAGCGAGGCCAATCGGGCCGCCACCGCCGCGCATGCGGCCAACTTCCAGTTGCTGGCGCCGTTGCAGCGCGTGTTGGCGCAGGCCGCATTCGAAGGCCGCCTGCAAGGCGTGGCCGAGCAGCCTGGCATGCCGCAGCGCACGCTGCGCTTTGGCGATTGGCAGGCCAAGGTGTCGTTCGGGGCGCCGATGTGGGGCGATGCGCCGGCGATCCTGCCCGGCAACGACGACCACGCCGGGCGGCTGCTGGTGGCGCAGCTGGGGCCGGAGGAGTTTCTGGTCACCGGCATGGCCGCGCGCATTGAATTTTTCCGCGAGGCGGCCGATACCCGTCATGGACAACTGTTGCGGGTGGAGCAGGGGCGGTATGTGGACGGGCGCTGGCAGGTGGAAAAACAGCTCAACGGCGACCAGACCGACTACGGGCTCAACTTCGGCCGCGGTGGTTCCACCAGTCCCGAACCGGTGGTGTTGCGGGTGCGGGTCGGAACCTATTGACGGATGCAGGCGCTGCGGCGACTTCGTTCGTAGGTTTGCCAGCATGCCCTTGCCCGCAGTGCCTCACTCCATTGAATTGCCCGCGGTCCCTCACTCACTTGCGTAACGGAGCCACCATGAGCATCAGCAGCATCGCCAGTTCCGGAATGCAGGTCGCCGCGCTGCGTCAGCAGGTGGCCGCCAGCAATGTCGCCCGTCAACCGGTGGACGGCAGCCCGCGTCAGTCCGTGACCGCCAGCACGCAGGCCAATGGCGGTGTGGCGGCCAGCGTGGTCGATGCCGCGTCCGATCCGTCGGCGCCGGTCACCGATCTGGTCGACGGGCTGTCGGCGCGCAACGATTTCCAGGCCAATGCCACTGTATTGCGGCGCTCCGACCAGATGCTGGGCAGCTTGCTGGACGTGCTGACCTGAGCAGCTGGATGGGACAAACGCCGGTTGTCGATCTGGTGCTTGGGGTACACGGCCGGCGAGCTAGTCCCGCCTGGTGACACCTGGGTAGATGCACGCTCTGCATGTCTGAGTCAGCAGATTGATGGCTGCTGCTGATGCGGGTATCGAGAAACGACTCAATAGTGCGCTTGTCTTGTCTGCGGACGAAAGGACAATGCGGATAGCCTGCAAACGTAGAGCGGCTGATCTGTCACTTGGCTGCAGGGCCCTTGCCCGCCCACCATCGCGGGACACGCCGTGAATCCGTCCATGGAGGCTCTTACGCGGCATCCATGCCGCGTAAGGTCCCGCGACGGTGGGCGGGCAAGGACCAGTCGAGAGGGTCGGTGTGCATGGTTTTCAGTAAAGCAGCCAGCAAACTGTCTGGCGCGGTGTCCTCGCCGCACCGAGCTGTTGATTCAAACATCCGAGCGGGGCCAAACAACGCCACCATTCCAGGTCTCGACTGCGTTGTGGGTTGCGTATCGAGGGCTTGGAAGTGCGGATGGATCAGCGGTAGAGCAGTCGATCTGGTGCTTGGCTGCCGGGCCCTTGCCCGCCCACCATCGCGGGACACGCTGCAAGTACGTCCATGTAAGCTCTTACGCGGCATCCATGCCGCGTAAGGTCCCGCGACGGTGAGCGGGCAAGGACCAGTCACGATGGTCGGCGTGCATGGTTTCCAACAAGGTAGCCAAGCGACTCTTAGCTGCGGTGTCCTGCTGGTTGTGGGACCGTGTGGCGGCATGGATGCCGCCACACAGCCCCCAGGGACGGTTTCACGGCGTGTCCCGCGAGCGGCGAGAGCACCGCGCCCTCGACGCACCGAGCTGTTGATTCAAACATCCGAGCGCGGCCAAACAACGCCACCATTGCAGGTCTCGACTGCGTTGTGGGTTGTGTATCGAGGGCTTGGAAGTGCGGACGGATGAGCGGTAGAGCAGTCGATCTGGCGCTTGGCTGCCGGGCCCTTGTCCGCCCACCGCCACGGGACACGCTGCTCCCGCAAGCGGCGAGGGCGTCGCACGCTCGACCGACCAGGTGCTTGATTCAGGGCGTCACGCTGAAGTCGTTGTACGCACTGCCGGTCACTTCCCGTCGGTGCCCAGCACCTTCTCCGCGTCGACAATATCCACGCCCTGCAGTTGCCCCAGCAGATTGTCTAACCAGGGCTTGTGCATGGCGCCGACGACTGCCAGCACGCGCGCACCGGGTTGCTCGGCAAAGCTGGCGCGGACATTCGACACCATGCGCAGGTTGCGGATCTCCCAGCCGGATACATAGCGATAGCCGTAGTGTTGCGGCGAGTTTTCGCTCAATGCGGCGCGAAAATCCACCGCAATCGCCAACTGCTGACTGGCCGGCAGGTTGATTGCGCGATAGAGCTCCAGCAACTTGCCTTCGCTGGCAAGTTGGTCTTCGCGCTCACGCATGGCCTGCGCACGCGGCGCAGCTTTGTCCCACGCGGCCTGGATCGCCTTGCCATAGGCGACAGGGTCACCCAGGTCCACGTTGTCGCCGGTGTGATCGTCCACCGGGTAGACGCGCTGCAGGCCAAGGCGTGCCGCCAGGCGTGCAGCAATCTGCTGACTTTCGTTTGGGCGTTTCTCTGCGCTGCGCAGCTGTGCCACCAGCGCGACATCCAACCCGTCGCCGGCCCGCTGCTCGGCCTGCGCAAGCTGCAACCACTGCACCAACGCAGACGCCGGATCGCCCGAGGCCAGGAACAGCGCGGTGAGTTGTCGGCGTTGCGCCGCTGTGGGCACGCGCGGCCAGGTCTTGAGCATTGCACGCACCTTGCCGATGGCGGCGGGAGCATCCAGCCCGGTCGCGTGCGCTGCCTCGCTGGTGTCCGGGCAATAGCTTGCAGTGTCCTCGGGCAGATACACCGCAGGATGCCGTCGCATCAGGTCGCAGGTTTCCCCGGACAGGTTTTCGATGGTGATGATGGTCGGCTTGTAGGCCGCCAACCGGTCCAGCACCGGTTGCAGCCGTGCTGTACTGATGTCGCTACCGGCGGGCAACTGCGACAGGTGCACGCTGCCGAGGACCAGCACCTGGGTGCGTGGCGCGGCCATCTCGGCATCCAGCTGCGACAGGTCCACCTGCGCTTGCGCGATACCGGGTGCGATGAGCGCCAGCAACGCGATGCACAATCGGCGGGAGTGCAGCAACGTGGTCGACATGGATGCTGTAGCAGGACGCGACGCTGCCGCGTCGACGCGGTTCGACTTGCGGGGTGCTCGGGGCTGCATGACGGTCCTTGCGGGTAATCGTATTTGCGCCGCCGCAGGCCCACCCTGCGGCAGTAAACGGGCAGGAAGTGTGGCCGATACCGCCGCACCGAACCCGGCCGGAAAGTCATGCAGCCAAATGGCAGGGATGGCGCGGTCGCATCCTTCGGTCGTGCCTGCCCGGTGCCGGAGCATCCACCGCGGCTTGCTTCAAGCACCGTGTGCAACAGCTCGGTGGCTACGTCAGGCAAGTCTGGATGACTTGCTCCCAACCACGTGCCGACTGGTAGTGCGTCGTGCATCGCGCATGTGGGCGAACGGCAACGCAGCACACGCTGTTTGCAGTGACCGCCAAGGTCGATTCATCGCCGGCAGGCAGGATCGATGCGCCATGCAATGCAGTACGAACTCAGCGGCTGTGCGGCATTGAGAGATGCCGGTGAGCCCATCAACGCAGCCGGTCCAGCGGCGTCCATGCACGCCTCAGACCATGTGACTGAGGCCAACGTTGCCCGCATGCCGCAAGGTCGTAGCAGGCACCCCGGTACCCGCCAACGGCTTGGTCGGTATGCAGATTTCCGCACCTGCGTCGGAGCGCTGCCACAAGACGTCGCGGGCGCGGGCGCGCAGGATGCGTCAAGACCATTCAAGGGCGCGACGATGGACCGGAGAACCTTTCTGCGGCAGGGCATGGCAGCGACCGCGGCCGTGGGTGCAGGCGCGGCGCTGGCGGGTCATGCGGTGTCGGCCAACGTGGCCGCATCGCCCGCAGCATTGCGACCGCGGCTGGAGGCCTTGCCTTCAGCCGCGCACGTGGCCAGCAAGCTGTGCAGTTTTGAACACCTGCAGCAGCAGTGGAGCGTCTACGAGCATCTCGACGACCCGCAGGGCCAGCTCACGCTGTGGACCGATAGCGGCATGCTGCGCCTGGACAAATACACCGAAGCCGCCTATCCGGCTGCAGCGGCCCCGTACTTCGGCATGCCGCTGGCACAGGTGGCGATGGCCGATGCCGACCTGCTCGCCGACCGCCTGCTGCGCGATGGCGACCCGGACGAGGCGCAGGTGCGCGATGTCGCGCCGCCGCCGGCCTCGCTGCTCGATCCCAAGGACAATGGTGGCCGCTGGCCGTGGACCACCTTCGTCGGCACGCGCGAAAGCCTGGACACGATGCCGATCCTGCCCAACGGCCGTAGCCGCACTTCGCGGCCGGAACATGCCTTCACCGAACTTGGCGAAGACGCGCTGATCAAACGGCGCGAAGAAGGCATGTTGGGCGGCTGGATGCCGGCGGTGCGCAAGGTGATGCGTCGCGAAGGCGAGGCCGATGCCTGGTACGACGTGCTGGTATTTGCCGATGTGCGTGCCAGCGACCGCTTCGTGGTGCAGACCTGGCACCGCACGATGCACGTGCGCGGTGGCGAGATCGTGGGCGTGCACTACACGCACAGCTATCCCGCGTTCGCACCGTCGCGCAAGCCCGCCACTGCCGAACAGTTCTACGCGGCGTTGCTCGATTTCGCCGCGTATTGGCAGCAGGCCATGGAGGGCACGGTGCAGGCGCAACTCCCCGATGCCAGCTGGAACGCCATGGCGCAGTTCGCCTTCGCGCGCGAACTGGTGGTGCGCCCGGGTGGCGACTACCCGAAGTACGGTGCGGTGGAGCGCGACTATTACGGCAACGAGTACGACGGCTTCCAGGACACCTTTACCAGCTCGCTCTACGCCAATCTGGAATGGGGCCGTTTTGCCCAGGCCGCTGCGGTGCTGGACAACTATTTCGATGCGTTCGTGCAGGACGACGGCCTGCCGAACATGCGTGGGCCGGAGGTGGGGCAATTCGGCCTGACCTTGTCGCTGTTGGCGCGCTACCTGCGCTACACCGGCGATGCGGCGCGCTTGCGTCGATTGCTGCCCAAGATCGCGGCCACTGCGCAGGTGTTGTGCACGTTGCACGACCAGGCCTTGGCGTTGCCGCGCAACGCGCATGGTCACGGCTTGTTGCATGGCTGGAACGAATCCGATGCCTGCCTGTTCCCCGATCCGTCGCTGTGGTGGAAGCCGTACTACGCCAACAGCGCGCTGACCATTCGCGGGTGGGAAGACATCGCGCAGGTCTGGGGCACGCTGGGTGGCGATGCGGCGGTGGCAACGCAATGGCAGCGCCGCGCAAAGCAACTGCGCACACGGCTGCACGCCAGCCTGCGCGCCAATGTACGGCGCGATATGTCGCCACCGTATGTCGGCCCGTTGCCGGGCACCCGACTGACGTTTCGCCAATCGTTGCTGCAGGAAAAACCCAGCGAGCAGCAGTGGCCGCATCGCGCCTATGCCGAGTTGCTGCAGGCCGATGTGCTGCCCGACGATCTGGCTCACCTGGTGATCGACTGCCTGCGCGGCCATGGCGGCACCAGCATCGGCGTGGTGGCCAACATCGCGCCACCGGAGCCGGGCAGCCGCGATCTGCTGGGCTTCATTTCCTACGGGTATGCGCAGCAGCTGTTGCGCCTGGATCGCATCGAAGAGTATCTGTTGTTCGTCTACGCGCACCGGTACCAGGTGCATACGCGTGGCAGTTGGACGGCAGGCGAGGTCAGCGGTATCACCGGTGGCATGCCGCTGTTCTGCATGCCGGCGCAGATGACCATCCCGCTGCTGTTGCGCTGGATGCTGGTCAGCGACGATAGCGCGGGCGAGCAATTGTTTCTGGCGCGCGCCGTGCCGCGTGCATGGCTGGCTAGCGGCGAAGCGGTGGGCATGACGGCGGCACCGACGCGCTGGGGTGCCGTCACGCTGCGCTTGCGCACCGATACCACCGCACGCCGCATCGATGCCCAGGTGCAACTGCCCGAGCGCGCTCCAGAGCGCACCTGGCTGACGCTGCGCGCGCCAGCCGGTACGCGGCTGCAACGCGTGCTGGTCGATGGCCAACCAGCCCGTCTGCAGGGCCCGCATGCGGATCGGGTTGGGTTGTCGCACAGCGCTGCAGCGGTGCAGGTGCAGGTGCAGGCTTGGTACGGGTGATGCACGGCGTTGCCGTGCCGACATCCAGGCGCGGCGCTTGCTGAGTGCGGCGCTCGGCATCGAATGCCGGATCCTGCGCGGTCAGTAACAAGGTTACTTTTCATGGTGTCTGCAGGGGGCATGCCATAACGCTCGCCCTGTAGCGATCGATACCGCCACTGCGCTGCCATCAGGCGCGCATGGTCGATCCGGCAGTTGTCGGTTATAAGCGACAACCGCTTGCCCTGCGTCGCCGCGCTTTATGTCGACAGTGTGGCAAAAGCACGTGAATTTCCGCACGCGTGCCGGATAAATTCGTCAAGACGCTGGCGCGTCGTTGCTGCAAGATTTTTTTGCGTGGCTTGCGCTGCATTGGTTACGTGCTCTCAGGGGGAGAGCAGCAGCATCGTCGTCCTGCCTTGCCGGTTGCCGCGTCGCGCGGCAATTCACTGATGTCGTCCGTGTCGTGATTCGTCTCTGGTCTTGCGCTGCTGCAGTGCGGCGTGACCGTGCGCGCAGGTTGCCGTTTTCCCCTAAAGCACAAGGAATTCCGATGTCGCCACGCCGCTCCGCCCTGTTGTCGCAGTGCCGTGTCTCCAGGCGTCGTCCGTTGATCGATGCGATCGTGCTGGTCTTGTCCATCGCTACCGCGCCGGCGTTCGCGCAGCAAGTCGGCCAGACCGACGACGATGCCACCCAGACGCTGGACCGCGTCAATGTCACCGGCACCCACCTGCGTCGCGTGGATGCGGAAACCGCCAGCCCGGTCATCGTGATCGACCGCCAGCGCATCGAAGACAGCGGGCAAAACACGCTCGGCCAGTTGCTGCAGCAGCTCCCGGCGATGTCCGGCTTCATGCCGGGCCCGGCGCTCAACTCCGGCTTCAGCCATGGCCGCGCGCTGGTGTCGCTGCGCAACCTGGGACCCGAGCGCACCCTGGTGCTGGTCAACGGCCATCGCATGGCCGGGCCGGCCAGCAGCGTGGCGTCCGCACCGGGCGTGGATGTCAACGCGATCCCGGTGGCGATGGTGGAGCGGGTGGAGGTGCTCACCGACGGTGCCTCGTCGGTGTATGGCTCCGATGCGATCGGCGGGGTGGTCAACATCATCCTCAAGGACAAGTACGACGGCTTTGCGGCGACGGCCGATTACGCGCAGAGCACGCACGGCGATGCCAACAGCCGCACGCTGGGCGTGGAGTGGGGCAAGACCTGGGACCGCGGCGGGCTGATCGTGGGGCTCTCGCAAAACTCGATGAACCCGGTGTTCAACGGCGACCGCCGCTACGCCGCCAAGTTGGTGGAGTTCTTCAACGGGCAGGTCAGCGAGGTCCGCGGCGGCAATACCCGTGCATTCCTCAACGATGGGCGTCGCGTGACGCCGGCCGACGGGGTGCCGCCCGGCCCGGTCGACCAAACCGCGTTCCGCCCCTACGATCCGGCGACCGACAGCTACAACGCCTACGACGGGCAGTATCTGATCACGCCGATCAAGCGCACCAACGCGTCCTTGCACGGCAGCTTCGACATCACCCCGGACATCCAGGCATACACCGACGTGTTCTGGACGCGCAGCAAGACCACCTCGCAGCTGCCTGCGTTCGGCATGGAAATGGAGGGGGCGGTCGACAATTACTACAACCCGTTCGGCGATCAGCTAGACCGCTACGTGCTGCGCTCCACCCAGGCCAACACGCGCGTCTATACCGCCACGATGTTCCAGACCAACATCGTGGCCGGCCTGCGTGGGCGCGTGCAAGGCACCAGTTGGCAGTGGGATGCGGCGGCGGGGTATGCACGCTACAAGGACACGCTGGTGCGCACCGGTTTCTCCATCACCTCGGCATTGAACAACGCCACCGGTGCCTCGTTCCTGGACAGCGATGGTGTGGTCAAGTGCGGCACGCCCGGCGCAGTGATCGCCGGCTGCACGCCGATCAACATCTTCAACCCCAACGACCCGGCCACCATCGCCGCGCTGCGCGGCACCCAGCGGCCGGTGGACCTGATCGACGAGAGCCAGATGCGGTTTGTCGACATCAGCGCCAACGGCGATCTGTTCAAGCTTCCTGCCGGCGCGGTGCAGGCAGCGGTGGGTCTGGTCTATCGCAGCAACAAATTCGCGCAGGGCACCAGCAGCGAGGTGGCCGCCGCCGACGCCGATGGCAACTGCGATTACAACGATGGCTGCATCCTCAAGCAAGGACGCGACGAATCGGTGCGCGAGGCCTACGCCGAGTTGTTGGTGCCGTTGCTCAAGGACGTGCCGTTTGCCAGCAGCTTGAATCTCAATCTGGGCTCGCGTTATTCCAAATACGATGCCTGGGGCAACACGACCAATAGCAAGGTGGCAATCGAGTGGCGGCCGATCGCCAATCTGCTGGTGCGCGCCACCGGCTCGCAGGTCTTCCGCGCCCCCGCGCTGGGCGATCTGTACGGCTCGCCCTATAACGCGGTGATCGACACCACCGGCGATTTCGAGGACCCCTGCAACGGCTATGCCGGCGCTGCACCCAATCCGGCCTGCGCCAACGTGCCCAACGATGGCAGCTTCAGCAACACTGCGCAGTTCAACGTGGTGACCTCCGGCGCCAACAATGTCGGCTTTCAGCTCAAGCCCGAGCGTGGCCGCTCCTACAACGTGGGGGCGGTGTACGACCCGGACCAGGTGCGCGGCCTGTCGCTCAACGTGGACAGCTGGCGCGTGCTGCTGGAGGACATGCTGACCGGCGTGAGCCTGCAGCAAGTGGTCAGCGATTGTTTCGAAGGGCGAGAAGCAGCGTTTTGTCCGCTGATCCAGCGCGATGCGACCGGGCAGCTGACGCGCGTGTCGGTACCGTTCGCCTATAACACCGGCAAGGTCGATATTCGCGGCTACGATGCCGGCATCCACTACACGCTGCCCGGCACGGCGTGGGGCAGTTTCGCTGCCGGTCTGGATGCGACGTTCTTTTCCGATTATCGCTTCGCTGGCGATGCGCACAATTACGTCGGCGAAAATTCCAGCTGGGGCAACATGCCGCGCTGGCGCGCGGTGGCCAATCTTGCCTGGGACCAGGGGCCGTGGCACGCGAGCTGGAGCACCCGTTACCTGGGCCACACCGTCAACGGAAGCCAGTACGAGGATTTCTGCCTGGATACCAATGCCGACGGCAGCTGCCGCTATTTCCGGATCGGCTCGATGGTCTATCACGATGCGTCGCTGAGCCGAAAGCTGGAAACCCTGCACAGCACGCTGGCGATGGGCGTGGACAACCTGGGCAATCGCGCGCCGCCGCGGTTCTACAGCTACTCCAACGCCGCCAATACCGATGCCACGACCTACGACACCCTGGGACGCTCGTTCTGGGCGCGGCTGCGGGTGGAATTTTGAGCAGGATGGGAGCTGCATCCCGAGCGTGCTGGAAGGCGAGCAGTGCTGCTGTCGTGCGCGAGGCCGAGCGCAGGCAGTGGCCCTGCGGCAAGCGCTTGTGGATGCCTCGCCCGACATCCGGCCAGCGTGGGAGTACGCGCGACTTTAGCCGGGGCCGTCGTCGCCACATCGGGCCTGAGGTTGCATGCCCAGGACCCTGCGCAAGCAGGGCCTGGCAGGTGGTCATCGCCCGGGCGTGGTGGTTAGCGCAGCTTTCCCAACGACAGGCCAATCAGTTGCCCAGCGCCTTCTACGAAGCCATTGCATGCGCACGTTGCGTGTGTTGATGTCGTTGTGCCGCAACGGGCGCGGCATGCGTGCGGGTTTGGCCGGGTTGCTCTGGGCCGGCGCGGTGGCAGGGATGGCGGTGGCGATCGCAAAGCCGGCACAAGACGCGCCCATGGCTGTCGCCAATGCGGACATCGGCTACCCGCATTTCCGTGGGCTGGCGCATCCGGTGCCCGACAGCGGCGTGGCCTTCGCACCCGGTGGGCAACTTGCCAGGATCTACGCTGCCGATCTCGCGCGAGGGGCAGGGCAGGCTGCGGGCAACGATTTCTGGATCGACCGCATGCTGGTGCGCGAAGGCACCGGCGGCGGCTACGATGACAAGAACGATTGGCTGTTCACCCGTGGCCGCGCGGCCTTTCTGGCCACGCACAAGCCCGAGATTCCCGGCTTCGTCGGCCAGGTCGCGTACTGGCATGCCGCCGACTACGACGCCTTGTTGCGCATCCTCTCCACGCAAGGCGACCGTGCAGTGCAGTGGACCGAGCGCCCGCAACAGCGCCGCCAGACGCCCAGCTACTTCAGCACCGTGTTCGAGGATGCTGCGGCAGGCGTACGGATGCATCTGGTCAAGTACATCACCGAGCAGAACGTGGCGGTGGCCAGCATCGTGCTGTCCAGCCTGGACGGCGCGGCGCATACGCTGTCGGTGCAGGCGCTCTCGCCGCTGGCCCCGCATGCCGATGGCACGGAGCTGACCGGCGCGTTCGATGCCTACAACGCCATCACCACGGTGTTTGCGCGCCTGTCCGGCGATGGCTTCCGGGTGGACGGCAACCAGCTGGTACGCGAGGTGGCGGTGCCTGCCAGCGGCCAGGCGCCGGCGCTGAAGCTGCAACTGGGCCTGCTCACGCACGAACTGCCGCAGGCGCAGGCCGAGTACACCCGCATCGCCGCGCAGTCGCCGCAACAGGCCTACCAACAGCACGTCGCCAGCTACAACCGCTGGTGGGTGGACAACGTGCCGTATCTGGACACGCCAGAGCAGAACATCACCAAGAGCCTGTTCTATCGCTGGTGGGTGCTGCGCTTCAACTTTCTCGATGCCAACGTGCCGGGCAACGACTACCAGTTTCCGGTCGCCATCGAGGGCGTGCTGGGCTACAACAACGCCATCGTGCTGACCACCGGGATGTTCCTGGACGATCTGAAATACCTGCGCGACCCGAGCTACGCCTACGGCAGCTGGCTCAGCGCAGGCGAGACCGCGGGCGGCGGCAAGTACACCGACAACCCCGGTTCGCCGGAAAACTGGTCCAACTCCTACGCGCAATACATCACCGCCGCTGCCTGGCGCTCGATGCAGCTGCATGGCGGCCCGCGCGCACTGGCCGCAAAGCTGGCCCGCTATGGCAGCGGCGATGTGGACGGCGTACTGGCTGCCTACGATCTCAACCACAACGGCCTGATCGAATACGACTGGGCAGCGATGACCGGCAACGATGCCGATGCAGTGTCGTTCGACTGGGCGGCCAAGCACGGCGAAATCCGCATGGATCGCACCGAAAGCGCCTATGTGTACGCCAATGCGCAGGCCGCGGCGCAGGCAGCGCAACTGGCCGGCGACAGCGCAACCGCGCAGCGCATGCAGGCGACCGCACAACGCATCCGCCAGGCGGTGCTGGACGTGTTGTGGCAGGACCACAGCGACAGCGCCGACTCGGTGGGCTTGCACGGCGAGCTGCTCAAGCATCGCCAGGCGAAAGGGCCGCGCCTGCCGGTGGACTGGAAGGAAACCAACAACTATTACCCTTTCAGCGTGGGCCTGATGCCCAAGCAGGGGGAGCCGGACTACGACCCCAAGTATGCGCGCGCATTGCGGCTGTTCGCCGATGCAGCGCATTACCCGCTGTTTCCGTTCTATACCGCCAACCAGGTCGATCTGCAGGCGCGCGGCAGCGGCGCCGATTCGGGCAGTAACAACTTTTCCACCATCAACGCCACCGTGGCGTTCCGCCTGTTCGGCGAGGCGCTGCGCGATTACCCCAGCCCGTTCCTGAGCGCGCGCAGCTACCGCAAGCTGCTGTACTGGAATGCATGGGCGCCCTATATCGACGGCGACAACCGCTACCCGGACCAGAACGAATTCTGGGCCAGGGGCAGTGCCGGCGATGGCGGCAAGATCGGGTACCGCTCGTGGATTCACCACACCCAGCTGGGGGCGACCAACTTCACGATGATCGAGGACGCGATGGGCCTGCGCCCACGCAACGACGACAGGATCGAGCTGTATCCCATCGACATCGGCTGGGACCATTTCGCCGCCGACAACCTGCGCTACCGCGATCGCAATCTGAGCATCGTCTGGGACCGCGACGGGCGCCATTACAACGGCAGGGCCGCGCAGGGCTATAGCGTGTATCTGGATGGCACGCTGGCGTTTCGCGTGGACCGGCTTGCGCATGTGATCTACGACCCGGCCAGCGGGCAGGTGAGCGCAGCGCCGGACGCGGTCAATGGCAACGGCGCGGCGCAGGTGCTGGATGCGCACCCGGCGCAACTGGCGTCGATGGCGCAGGTGCCGATCGCTGCCGATTCGCGCCTTGCCCGACTGCTGGGCAAGGCCGGCGTGGATGCGACGCTGCCGGCCACCGCCACCATGAATCTCGCAGAAGGCGCACAGGTCACCGCCAGTTTTGCCACCCCAGGGTTTGCCGCTACTGCGGCGGTGGATGGCAGTACCGCGAATACCCCGTTCTGGGGCACCGCCGGTTCGCCGTCTGCCAGCGACTGGATCGCGCTGGACCTGGGCCAGCCGCGGCAGGTGGATCAGGTGGTGCTGTATTTCTATCGCAGCTCCGCCCCGGCAGGCGTGCAGCATGGTTTTCCGTCGGGCACCCATCCCGGCTACGCCGCGCCATGGATCTATGCCGTGCAATACCAGGACGGCGCCGGCAACTGGAAGACCGTTCCCGGGCAGGTGCGCGATGCGGCGATCGCCGTGGGCAACCGCAACCGGGTGCGCTTTCCGGCGCTGCGTGCGCAGGCGCTGCGCGTGGTGGTGACCCATGCCGGCAGTGCACGCACCGGCATCAAGGAACTCCAGGTCTTCGACAGTGGCCTGGCCGCGCCTGCGGTTGCCGGCAATGCACCGCCGCAGGTGCAGGCATGGCAGCTGGACGATCCCGGTGCCGATGGCGCGGTGATGGTGAACGGCCGGGTGGGCGATGACGGCTTGCCCAACGGCGCGTTGCAGGTGCGCTGGCAGATGCTGCAAGGCCCGCAGGGTGGCGATGCGGTGTTCGAAGATCCTGCCGCAGTGCATACGGCGGTGCGCTTCACGCGTCCGGGTGCGTACACGGTGCGGCTGGCGGCCAACGACGGTGCGTTGGACGGCCACGCCGACGTGCAGCTGCTCGTGCCCGCGGCGCCAGTGCTGCAGAGCGTGGCCCTGCACGTGCTGGCCACGGTCAGCGCGCAACTGACCGGCTCGCAGTACCGCGTGCAGGCGCTCAACGACGGGTTCGTTCCCGCAGCGGGCAGCCAGCCGAAGGGCAGCCGGCGCTGGGGCAGTTACGGGAGCGAACAACCGGCCACGCTCTGGCTGCAGTACCAGTGGCCGCGGCCGGTGCGGCTGTCGTCCAGCACGCTGTACTTCTGGAACGACCAGCCCCGCGGCGGGGTGGCCGCACCCGCCAGCTGGACGTTGCAGGCACTGCACGACGGCCGCTGGCAGGACATCGTCGCCGACGGCGGCTACCCGATTGCCGCCGCTGTCAGCGGTGCCGCCAGCACCGCCCGCTTTGCGCCGGTGGTCGCCACCGCGGTGCGTGCGGTGCTCGCCACCCAGCCCGGCGCCGACGGGCGCATGCCCATCGGCGTAGACGAATGGCAGGTGCACTCGGAGTTGCCCACGCGCGTGGAAGCGATCGACCTGCGTACCGCGCCCGGCCAGCTGCCGGTGTTCCCGCCGCAGGTCGATGCCTTCTTCGCCGATGGCAGCGTGCTGCCGGTGGCGGTGCAGTGGCCGGAGTTGGCGGTCGAGCGGTTGGGCAGCGAGGGTACGGTGGAGGTGCAGGGGCTGGTGGAGGGGGTGGTTCCGGTCAAGGCCATGGTCTGGGTACGCGCCACGCCGCCGGGGCAGATCAACACCGTGCAGGCCTTGCCCGAGGTGAGCGCAGTGGCCGGGCAGGCGCCCACGCTGCCGGGCTTTGTGAGCGTGCAATACAACGACGGCTCGCGCGAGCGCCTGCCGGTGCAATGGCCGGTGCTGGCGCCGGCGCGTTACGCGCAACCCGGGCAGATCGGCCTGACCGGCACCGCGCAAGGGCGTGCGCCCACCGGGGCGGTGTCGGTTCCCCTCAAGGTGCAGATCAAGCCAGCCAGCACGCCGACCCGGCGCCAGGGATCGACCCGGTGATCGGCAGCCTGGCGCGCACCTTGGCGCTGGCCGGCGCGTTGTGGTTGGCCGCCTTGGCCGCCTATGCGGTGCCGCCGCGGGGTGTGCCGCTGCATGCGCCGGGCAACCCGATCCTCGCCGATGGCAGCACCTATTCGGCCGACCCAGCGCCGTTGGTGGCCGATGGCAAGCTGTACATCCTGGCCGGGCGCGACACCGCGCCACCGGATCGCAACGCCTTCGTCAT
The DNA here is from genome assembly GCF_040182365.1 of Xanthomonas sp. 10-10. Classification (NCBI taxonomy): domain Bacteria; kingdom Pseudomonadati; phylum Pseudomonadota; class Gammaproteobacteria; order Lysobacterales; family Lysobacteraceae; genus Xanthomonas; species Xanthomonas sp. 10-10. Next base: position 3,014,741 of record NZ_CP144460.1, on the reverse strand, counting down.
GCCCGGCTGGCAGATGTTCGTCAGCAGCGACCCGGCCAGCGGCCAGTGGACGCATTACCGTGATCTGCTGCGCCCGCAACAGGTGTTCGCCTGGGCCGACCAGCGCCATGCCTACGCAGCGCAGATCGTGCGCGGGCCGGATGGCCGCTATTACCTGTATGCGCCGGTGCAGCAGCGCAACGCATCCAGTCCGGATCCCTTCGCGATCGGCGTGGCGGTGGCCGACAGCCCGCTCGGCCCGTGGACCGATGCGCATCCGCAAGGGCCGGTGGTGTCGCAGTCGGTGCCCAACCGCAACACCATCCAGAACATCGACCCCACGGTGCTGGTCGACGACGATGGCCGCGTGTATCTGTACTGGGGCACCTTCGGTGCGTTGTTCGGGGTGGAGCTGGAGCGCGACATGGTGAGCTTCAAGGGCACGCCTGTCGCGGTGGACACGCTCAAGGGCTATTTCGAAGCGCCATGGCTGTTCAAGCGCAACGGTGTCTATTACCTGGCCTACGCGGCCAACACTGCCGGCCGCGCGTCGGCGTGTACGCCCACGCTGTATCACGCGTGCATCGCCTATGCGAGCGCACCCACGCCGCTGGGGCCGTGGACCTATCGCGGCATCGTGCTGCCGCCGGTGTCCTCGACCACCTCGCATCCGGGCATCGTCGCCTTCAAGGGGCAGTGGTATCTGGTCTATCACACCGCCGATGCGCGTGGCGGCGGGCATTTCCGCCGCAGCGTGGCGATCGATCCGCTGCAGTGGGACGACAGCACCCAGCCGGCCGGCATCCGCACCGTCATCCCGAGCCGGCGCACGCAGCCAGCGCTGCCGCCACAGCGCAATCAGGCGCCATCCGCCGTGGCCACCGCCTCCAACGGCCCGGATATTCCGCTGCAGTATTGGATGGCCGCGCTCAACGATGGGGTGGTCAAGGCCAATCCGCTGCCGCCGCAGCTGTGGGGCAGCTGGACGCCCGACAATCCGCCACGGCACTGGCTCCAGTACAGCTGGGCGCAGCCGGTCACGCTGGACAGCAGCCGCGTGATGTTCTGGGCCGATCACCCGGCCGGCGCGCAGGTCGGTGTGGCGCCGCCGGCGCGCTGGCACCTGGAATACCGCCAGGGCGGGCAATGGCATCCGGTGCAGACGCGCGAGCGCTACGGCACCCGCACCGATCGCTACCAGGCGGTGTCGTTTGCGGCAGTCAGCACGCGCTGCGTGCGCCTGCTGATGGATGCCTCCGGTCAACCCGGCAGTTACGCCGCGCTGGCCGTGCAGGAGTGGGAAGTGCTGGCACCGCACCCGCAACCTTTGCCGGCTGCCGGCGACACCGACAGCAGCCGCTGCGATGCGCCGTGAGCGTCGTGACCCAACCAGAATGAGGCCTGTCGTGCGTACGATCCCCGCGTTGTCCCTCCGTTGCCGCGCGCTGTTGCGGCTTGTCGTCGTGCGCTGGCCGTTGCAGTTGGCGTTGGCTGCCGCATCGGTCATGCCGGCGGCTGCAACATCCGCGCCTGCATCCGCAGCGATGCCCGCTGCCGCAGCGACCTCGTCAGCCAGTCCTACCACCGCAGCCGCAGCGGCTCCCACTGTCGCGGACTACACGCGTGCGCTCGGCCTGTCGCAGCACTACGCCGCGCTGGTCGAGCATGCGCCCAGTGCGCCGACCTGGGTCGATGCCGGGCGCTTCCTTTATAGGCGCGGGGTTGCGCGCAGCGGTCGGCCGCCGGCCATCGAGTACCGCATGGTGGAGGCCGCCAGCGGCCGCAATACGCTGGCCTTCGACCATGCACGCCTGGCGGCGGCACTGACCCAGGCCGGCGCGCAGAAGGTGGATGCGGCAGCGCTGGCGCTGCAGGCACCAACCCTGCAGCAGGACCGTCTGGCGTTCCAGCTCGCCGACGTCGGCTGGCAGTGCACGTTGTCGCGTTATTCCTGCGTGCATCTGCACGACCGCGATGCGCCGCCGGAGTCGATGGATATGCGGCTTCCGCTCAAACAGGGCGAGCGCGATGCCAAGCTGTCGCCGGATGGACGCTGGCGTGCCTGGGTGGAGCAGGCCAACGTGGTGATCGCCCCGGCGAGCGGCGGCGAGCGCAGCGTGCTCAGTCGCGATGGCAGTGCGCAGGACTACTACGCGCTGGACAGCCTGGTGTGGTCGCCGGATTCGCAGCATCTGGCCGCCTATCGGGTCAAGGCGCCACCGCCGCGCATGGTCTACTACATCGAATCGGCACCGGCCGATCAGGTGCAGCCCAAGTTGCACCAGCAGGTCTATCCCAAGCCCGGCGATGTGTTGCCGGTGATGCAGCCGGTACTGTTCGACATCGCCACGCGCGCGGCGCATCCGGTGGCGATGACCCTGCTGCCCGATGCCTTCAGCTTGAGCGAGATGGTGTGGTGGAAGGACAGCCGCGGTCTCACCTTCGAGTACAACGCACGCGGGCATCAGCTGTACCGTGTCATCGAGGTGGATGCACGCAGCGCCGCCGCGCGCACGCTGATCGAAGAAACCTCGCCTACCTTCATCGAATATTCCGAGCTCAGCGGCGAGCACGAGGACGGCGGCAAGCATGCGCGGCGCGATCTGGCCGATGGCGCGCAGATCGTATGGGCCTCCGAGCGCGATGGCTGGGAGCATCTGTATCTGTACGACGGCCGCACCGGCGCAGTGGTCCGCCAGGTCACGCGTGGCGACTGGGTGGTGCGCAAGCTCGATCGCATCGACGAGACAGCCGGGCAGCTGTACTTCAGCGCCTCCGGCATGCAGCCCGGCGAAGATCCGTATTATCGCCACGCCTATCGCATCGGCCTGGACGGTAGCGGTCTCACGGCGTTGACGCCGCAGCAGGCCGACCATGCCGTGCAGTACTCGCCAGACGGAACGTGGTTGCTGGATATGTACTCGCGCGTGGATCTGGGGCCGGTGCTCGAGCTGCGGCGCAACGTCGACGGCAGCGTGGCACGCACCATCGAGCGCACCGATCTGAGCCGCCTGCTGGCGGCCGGTTGGCAGGCGCCGTTGCCGTTCCATACCACCGGGCGCGATGGCAAGACCGAGATCTGGGGGGTGATCCATCGCCCGCAACAGCTGGATCCGCAGCAGCGCTACCGCGTGGTCGAAGACATCTATGCCGGCCCGCAAGGCTCCTTCGTGCCGAAGGGTTTCACCACGGCGGTGCCTTCGCTGACCGCGCTGGGCTTTGCGGTGGCGCAGATCGATGGCATGGGTACCAACAATCGCGCGCGCGCTTTCCACGACGTGGCCTGGCGCAACCTCAAGGATGCCGGCCTGCCGGATCGCATCGCCTGGCACAAGGCCGCTGCCGCGCAGTATCCGTGGTACGCCATCAATGGCGGCGTCGGCATCTACGGCACCTCGGCTGGCGGCCAGAATGCCTTGGGCGCGTTGCTGTTCCATCCTGAGTTCTATGTGGCGGGCGTGGCCAACTCCGGTTGTCACGACAACCGCATGGACAAGATCTGGTGGAACGAACAATGGATGGGCTGGCCGGTGGGGCCGTGGTATGCCGAATCGTCCAACGTGGAAAACGCCGCGCGCCTGCAAGGGCATTTGCTGCTGGTCACCGGCGACATGGACATGAATGTCGATCCCGCCAGCACCTTCCAGGTGGCCGATCGCCTGATCAAGGCCGGCAAGGAGTTCGACCTGCTGGTGGTGCCCGGTGGCGACCATGGCGCCGGTGGCGAGTATGGCCGCCGGCGCCTGCTGGATTTCTTCATGCGCTGGATGCAGCAGGCACCGACGCCGGAGTGGAATCGCACATCGTCCACCCTATCGGTCACACAGCCGCCAGCGTGATCGCACGCGCGTGTCACGGTCAGCGGGGCCGGTGCAGGCAGCGAGCGCAGCTTCATTTCAAAGGCCGCCATTCCGGCGAGTCCCGTTGGAGAACCTCATGCAGCATCGAACACGCGGCATCGTCAGAGCGATTCTTGCAACCGTCTTATCGGCGGCACTCCCCGGCATTGCCGCAGCCGCGGAGGCTGTGGGGTGCCAGTCGCTGTCCAACGACGCTCCCTGGGGCGCCGCCCAGCCATTGCGTACCTGGACGCCGGTCCGCAGTTCGGCGGCATTGAATGCGGTCGGCGCTGCCGACGGGGCGCCGTTTCAGGCCAGATTGATCACTGCGTTCGGCGAGGATTCGGCGGTGTCGGTGCGATCGGTGGTGCTCGAGTACCCCGATGGTTGCCGACGGCGGTATCAACTGCTCTCGTTCGCCGCGTCCGACCGGCAATACGTCGCCACCGTCGCCAAGGCGCATCCGGCGCGGGTGGATCGACGCACGTATCTGACCAAGGCCGAACCGGACACCATTACCGCCGCGATGCTGGCGACTGGATCCGCGAAGAGATACGAAACGCAGCACTTCGCATTCTGGTACGGAGTGAATACGGCCGCGGAGAGTTATCGCGATGTGGCCACGCGCGGCGTCGCGTGGACAACTTTCGTTACCCGGAGCGCCGCCTGGTTCGAAAAGGTCTGGCAGATGAATGCCGACCTGCTCGGCGCACCGATGCCCTATGCGGCAGCGACGGCGCCCAAACGTATCAATGTCTACCTGTGCGGCACCGGGCTGCCGTATGCGCAGGGCGGCGATCTCACTGAATGCGGTGCCAGTGGAGGGCAGGCGATCGGTATCTCGTCCTGGGCGCTTGGGTACGGCTCGCATTCGGTCGCGCATGAGTTCATGCACACCTTGCAGTACTACAGTGGCGGCTACCGCAATTTGCAGGCCGCCGGCTGGTTCTGGGAAACCCATGCCAACTGGAGCGCGTTTCAGACCGCGCGGATGGACGATTCTGCAGTGGCGTACTACCAGTCGAACCTGGAGAACGGACCGCTCTTTCCGGAGAGCCGCTATGGTGCGCATCCATTGTTGATGTTTCTGGCCGAAACCGATGCAACCCGCTCGCTGGTCTGGGAGATGTGGCTGAAAAATCAGCGCAATGCCGCTGGCGATACCCTGGAGCTGCCGATTCAGACAGTGGTTCGCCTCGGCCAGCAACAGGGCGTGTTTCCGCAGGGTTTTCGTTCGTTTGCAGATTCCATCGGGCGCTATGGCGCTCGGCTTGCCGCATTCGATTTCGTCAGCCAGAAGGCCTTGCTCGACATCAGCAAGGATCGTGCGGCCGCCAAGCGCTATGTACCGTTGAAGGCATTGGCCACGCGCGGCCGCTATGCCTCCTCACCGGAGCGGCCATTGAACATCTATGGCACCCACGTCATTCCGCTGACCCCGCAGACTGGAGCAAAGGCGATCAGCGTGAGCCTGCAGGGAAAGACCGTGGCTGATCAGGCTGCGTGGCGCTTCACCCTGGTCAGCCTGGATGCGCAGTCCCATCCCACGTACGCACCGCTGGGCGCAGTGGACGGCACGGCGAAGAGCGCGGTGACCTTGACGCTGCCTGCCGGCAGCACGCAGACCTATCTGGTCGTGACTGCCACGCCGTATCGCTACAGCGTTGTGCCGACCGCCGTCGAACAGCTGGCAGGCAAGAGGCCGTTGCAGTTTCCGTACGAAGTCAGCATCACCGGGGCCACGCCGCTAGCGGGCCTGGCCACCACCTGCTACGCCTATGCAGGAACCGATGGGCTGGATCAGAACTGGAATACCAACGGACATCGCACCGATGACAAGCCGTGCAGATGAGGCGCTGATCTTTCGGCAGTGAGCGTACCCGACGGCAGGTTCAGCGTCTGGATCTGCCGCCGGGGCGGACGATGGCCAACGCGACGATGCCAACACCTGTGGGGTGAGTGCAGGTGTCGCTGCGACGCCGCCGTGTAAGCGCGATATGCCGCTATGAGCACCCCATGATTGTCTGGCGCGGGCAGGGTTTCTGCAGTCGCTCGCGGTCTGGCGGCAGGCGGCATCTGCATGCAGTCATGCTGCAGCGATGTGTCCGCGCACGCCAGTGCGCATGCCAACCATGCTGTTTTCCGCATGCACTGTCGCCAAATGCGACAAGACGCGGCGCGTGCGCACAGGCACATTGTGACCAGCTGATGAAACTGGAGCGCATGGGCGCCTCCATTAACGAACCAACCTCCATCTGACGACGCGTGGTGACGCGATCGATGCCGATCGCGTGCGTCGCCGGGTGTCTGCGTCTGCGTTGTCGTCATGGCGAAGCATCTCGCCGTGGCTGTTTCCGCCTTCGATGTTTCCCGCACTGGTGCATGCCGGTACGGACGTGTGTTGCCCGTCGGTTACCCGCTTTTTTTTAATCAGGAGCCTTGCATGTCGATGTTGTCGCTGCCCATCCATCGCCGTCCCGTCACGGGGCCGCGCCCGCTGCGCAGCACGCTTGCCGCCGCGCTGGTCGTGGCGCTTTCCGTAGGCACGGTGGTTCCCGCGCTGGCGCAGCAAGCCGGCAACGGCGATGCAACGCAGACGCTCGACAGCGTTGTGGTCACCGGCTCGCGCCTGCGCCGCGTGGATACCGAAACCGCCAATCCGGTGGTCACGGTCAGCCAGGAACAGATCGCGGCGACCGGCAAGGCGACGGTGGGCGATCTGTTGCAGGAACTGCCATCGATCGCCGGCAACGCCACCAATCCCTACACCAACAACGGCGGCGGCACCGGGGCCTCGGCGATTTCGCTGCGCGGCCTGGGCGAAAAGCGCACCCTGGTGCTGGTCAACGGCATCCGCCTGGCCTACAACGACGTCAACGCCATTCCGTCCAGCATGATCGAGCGCATCGAGGTGCTCAGCGATGGCGCCTCGGCGGTGTACGGCTCCGATGCCATCGGTGGCGTGGTCAACTTCATCCTGCGCACGCACTTCGATGGCGTGCAGTTCAGCAGCGACTTCGGCACCAGCAGCGAGCGCGACGGCAATCGTCGCAACTTCGCCCTTACCGCCGGCAAGACCTGGGAGCGCGGCAGCCTGATCGGTGGGCTGTCGTATCACAACATCGACCCGGTCTCGGCCGGTGCGCGCGACTATTCGAAGGATGCGCTGGCGCTGACCGATGGCGTGCCGGTGAAGCAGGGCTCGTCTGCCACCCCGACCGGCACGGTCAACTTCAACGATGGCTCGGATCAATCCAATCAGCTCCGGCAGGTCAACGGCTGCGCGCGCGTCACGCTCAATGGCGGCGTCAGCGGCCGCGCGGGCCCTGGCGATTTCCACTGTTACAACGCCAGCGCCGACTCCTACAACTACCAGCCGTTCAACCTGCTGCAGACCCCGCAAAAGCGCACCAATGCCTTCCTGCTGGGTACGTTCCGCTTCAGCGACAGCGTCGAGGGTTACCTCAACACCTGGTTCAGTAAAACCGAGTCGGCCTCGATCATCGCGCCGATCCCGATCTTCTCCAACGGCGACAACATCCTGGTGTCGTCGCAGAGTTACTACAACCCGTTCGGGGTCAACTTCGGCACCGATCGCACCACGGGTACCTCGTACAACGACCTCAACACGCGCGCCACGGTGCTCGGCAACCGCAGTTATCAATACAACACCTACAACTTCCAGATCAGCCCCGGCCTGCGTGGCCGCTTCGGCGACAGTTCCTGGCAGTGGGATGCAAACTTCAACTACGGCAAGGTCAAGCAGAAGTCGATCAACAACGGCTTCCTGGACTATGCCGCGTTCAACCAGGCCATCGGGCCGTCGTTTCTGGACAGCGATGGTGTGGTCAAGTGCGGTAGCGCGGGCGCGGCGATTGCAGGGTGCACACCGCTGAACTTCTTCAACCTCAACGACAGCTCCAACCTGGCCACGTTGCAGGGCATGGTGGTCAACCCGATCGTGACCAGCGTGTACACGGTCAAGCAATTCGAAGCCAACGCCAACGGCACGTTGTTCGAACTGCCGGCTGGCGCGGCGAGCCTGGCGGCCGGGCTTTCGTATCGCAAGGAGCGCTCGACGACGGCGTCGGATGCGCTGTGGACCGGCGACGAGAACGGCCTGTGCGGGGTGATCGAGTACTGTTCGTCCACACTGAGCGGCAGCTTCGACGTCAAGGAAGCGTACGCCGAAGCGTTGTTCCCGCTGCTCAAGGAGCTGCCTGGCATCAACGCGCTCAATATCACCCTGGGCACGCGTTTTTCCGATTACAGCTCGGTGGGCAGCAAGACCAACAGCAAGGTGTCGCTGGAGTATCGGCCGATCGAAAACCTGCTGGTGCGCGGCACCGTCTCGCAGGTGTTCCGCGCGCCCAACATCAATGAACTGTATGCCGGTGTCGCAGGCGATGCAGCCACCGTCAACGACCCCTGCAACGGCTACACCGGCGGCAACAACGTCGCCTGCGCCAATGTGCCCACCGACGGCAGCTACCAGCAATCGGACGGGCAGGTGTCGGGCAAGGTGTCCGGCGCGGCAGTGGCCGGCTACCAGCTCAAGCCGGAAACCGGCAAGTCGTACGACGTGGGCCTGGTCTATGACCCGCAGTGGATCGACGGCCTGTCGATCAGCGCCGACTGGTGGCGCATCGATCTGGAAGACACCATCACCACCGTCTCCGCGCAAACCGTGCTCAACCAGTGCTACGCGAACTCGGCAAGCGCGTTCTGCGCGTTGATCCATCGCAACGGTAACGGCACCATCAATTACATCGCCGAGCCCACCGTCAACCTGGGCAAGCTGTGGGCCAAGGGCATGGACTTCAATCTGACCTACCGGTTGCCGTCCACGCCATGGGGCAACATCACCGCCGGCCTCAACGGCACCTATCTCACCCGCTACGACGTGCTGCCCGACACCACCGACCCCAGCTCGGTCACCATCCACAATGTCGGCCGCTACACGCAGGCGTACGGCAACTTCCCGCGCTGGCGCGCGCTGGGGACGGTGAGTTGGGCCTTGGACGACTGGAGCGCCACCTGGCGCATCCGCTATGTCGGCCACACCGCCATCGGCAATTCGGATCCGGACCAGAGCCTGTCGGCCGATTCCAGCACGCCGACAGTGGTGCGCAACATCGGTGCGTACGTCTACAACAACCTGCAGCTCGGCTACAACGTGGAGCCCTGGCATACGCGCTTCGAGGTGGGCGTGGACAATATCGCCAACAAGCAGCCGCCGTTGTATTACTCCAACAACGTGGGCAATGCGAACACCGATGTAGCGACCTACGATCTGCTCGGCCGGTTCTACTGGGCGCGTGCAACGGTGAAGTTTTGAGTGCGGCCATGGCGCCACCGCTGCCCGATCGCACTGCTGCTCTCCGATCCGGCCGGGCGGCAGCAGACCACGTCACCGACTGCTTTGCAGTGCGAGTGTCGGCCTGTGCTGTAACCGCGCGCGCAGTCCGCAAGCAGCGGCAGGAGCTAAGCTGAGCCCATGACAGAGCCATCCCGCACCGAGCGCGTCACCGATCACACCTTGTCCCTGTCGCGGCGGCGCTTTCTGGCCTGGAGCAGTCTGGCAGTGGCTGCGGGCTTCCTGCGCTTCCCCGCCGATGCCAGCGCCGCCCAGCCTGGCCGCATGCGCGCGGTGCCGCTGGCCCAGGTGCGCCTGACGCCGTCGCTGTTCCTGGATGCGCTCGACACCAATCGCCGCTACCTGATGCGGCTGCAGCCGGACCGGCTATTGCACAACTTCGTGCTGTACGCCGGTCTCGACCCCAAGGCGCCTGCCTATGGCGGTTGGGAAGCGGACACCATCGCAGGCCATACGCTGGGCCACTATCTCAGTGCGTTGGCCTTGATGCATGCGCAAACCGGCGATGCGCAATGCGCCACGCGTGCCGCTTATCTGGTGAGCGAGCTGGCGCGTTGCCAGGCACATGGAGGCGATGGTTATGTGGCCGGCTTCACCCGCAAGAACGCCGCAGGCAAGATCGAAAGCGGGCGTGCGGTCTTCGATGAACTCAAGCGCGGCAAGATCGACCCCGCACCGTTCTATCTCAATGGCAGCTGGGCGCCGCTGTACACCTGGCACAAGCTGTTTGCCGGCCTGCTGGACGTGCATGCGCATTGCGACAATGCACAGGCGCTGCAGGTGGCGGTGGGGCTGGCCGGTTATCTGCAAGGCATTTTTGCGGCGTTGGACGGTGCGCAGCTGCAGAAGGTGCTGTCCTGCGAATTCGGTGGCCTCAACGAATCGTTCGTCGAGTTGCATGTGCAAACCGGCGATGCGCAGTGGTTGGCACTGGCGCAGCGCCTGCATCATCACGCCGTGCTCGACCCGCTGATCGCCCAGCGCGACGAACTGGTGCACCAGCATTCCAATACCAATATTCCCAAACTGATCGGCCTGGCACGCGAGTACGAAGTCACCGGCGATGCCGCATCCGGCGCGGCCGCGCGCTTCTTCTGGCACACCGTCACCGACCACCACACCTACGTGATCGGCGGCAACGGCGACCGCGAGTACTTCCAGCAGCCGGACAGCATTTCAAAGTTTCTCACCGAGCAGACCTGCGAGCACTGCGCCAGCTACAACATGCTCAAGCTCACCCGGCATCTGTATCATTGGGGGCCGCAGGCTGCATATTTCGACTATTACGAACGCACGCTGCTCAACCACGTGATGGCGCAGCAGCATCCGCGCACCGGCATGTTCACCTACATGACACCGCTGCTGGCCGGCGAAGCGCGCGGCTGGTCCACACCGTTCGACGATTTCTGGTGCTGCGTCGGCAGCGGCATGGAGGCGCATGCGCAGTTCGGCGACTCCATCTACTGGGAAGACGGGCAGGGCGTCTACGTCAATCTGTATGTGCCCTCCACGGTGCGCGATGCAGCCGGGTTTGCGCTAAGCCTGCGCAGCACGCTGCCCGAACAGGGCCAGGTCACACTGCAGATCGCCGCAGCGCCCGCAACGGCGCGTACCCTTGCGCTGCGCGTGCCTGGCTGGGCCGGCGCGTTCACCTTGCAGGTCAATGGTCAGCTGCAGAACCTGCAACCGATGGATGGGTATTTGCGCATCGAACGGGTATGGGCCGCTGGCGACACCGTGTCCCTGCAGCTGGAGATGCCGCTGCGCCTGGAACCCACAGCGGACGATCCGGCATGGGTCGCGATCATGCGCGGCCCGCTGGTGCTGGCGGCCGACCTCGGCGATGCCGCAACGCCGTGGAGCAACAAGACCCCGGCGCTGATCGGTGGTGACGATATTCTGCAACGCCTGCGGCCGCTGCCGGCGCACGGCCACTACGCCTATGCCGATGGCGCCCAGCAATGGCAATTTTCCCCGTTCTATGCCCAGTTCGATCGCCGCAGCGCCGTCTACCTGGAGCACCGCGACGCCTCCGCCTGGCAACAACGCCAGGCCGAGCTGGCGGCGGCGGATGCGGCGCAACGCGCACTCGACGCGCGTGCCCTGGATCGCATCGCCCTGGGCGAGGAAGCATCGGAAAAGGCGCACGCCCTCACCAGCGACAGCTCCTATGCACTGAGCTACCGCCGCCGCGCCGGCCGCGACGCCCGCACCGGTGGTTTCATTGCCTTCACCCTGCGCAACACCGCTAAGGCCCGCATTCTGCGCCTACGCTACTGGGGCGACGAAACCCGCCGCCGCTTCCGCATCCTCGCCGACGGCGAACTCATCGCCAACGAACGCCTGGACGGCAACCGCGGCCTGGACTTCGTCGATGTGGATTACGCCTTGCCCGCAGCGGTGGCAGGCCGCGCCACCCTGCAGATCCGCATCGAACCGGAGACCGGCTACTCGGCAGGGCCGGCGTTCGGGTGTTGGGTGTTGGCGTCGGTGTGAGCGTTGGGGCGAGTGCCCCCGGGGTGCAACGAGATTCTTGCGATGTATCAAAAAACAGGTTGCCAACAACTAAACAAATCCTAGAAGTGTGCAGAAAAATCAAGCGAGAAATCAGCCGCACTCTCTTCTTTTTACAGGAAAAAGAGGGGCTGTTTTTTTGGGGGTGGCTTAAAGCCTATTTTGTAATTTAATTTACTATTTTGTTATTAATTTTTCTAGCCTTTAATGCTTTCTATGAAATTGATATCATTGTTAAATTGAACGACAATGACGTCAGTTTCCAGGCATATGCAAAAGAACACCGAATCAGAGCTCTGAGGGGCAGGTGTTGCGGCTAATTTTATGACTTGGGTTACTTTATATCCACTTATTGCATTCAAAATATCATCCATGATGCGAAATGAAAAATAGTTCTGAAGCTTATTAGTTTCTTCGGCATTTCCGTAGCGAAAGTCTCTAACAAGGAACGGTCTAATCTCAACTTCAAGGTCGCGAAGTCCGTTTTGAAGAACTTGAATATTTGAAAACTCCAGATCAGGAAGCCAGCTGAAGTGGTCTCTAATGGCGGCTTCACAGGATTTTTCATCCTTCAGTGGAGCAATAAAGGCATAGGCTGAATAGTCTCTGATGTTGCCGCTGTAGGTTGCTATTCCTGAAAGAAATCCGTCCAATCTAGAAACGCTTTTTTCAATATCTAATTCGCGCATTTTTTATCCTGGGCAATTGCCGCCACAAATGTTCCTATACGATGACTCAAGTTTTGCAAGAGCCGCTGATAATATTGCAATTCGTGTGGAGTGTCCTTTATAACTTGCGGAGCGCGGATTCAAGTCAGTTCGCCTCCACGAAATTTGTGCCCGCAACACTCTAGTTGCATGAGCGAGCTTTCTACATGCTTCGTCACCGCCGAACGGATCTGGAGTAAAGTAAGGGGCCGCGTTTTCTTGGTAGTGATCATAGGGGGCTGGGCCAGCGGCAAGTCCGCTTTCAGACAACGCTCCAAGCTGCTCATCTAACCAGTTTCCAGCAGACTGTGCTGCCCTTTGGTATGCACCGGTGACGTAGCAGGTGCCAACTTCCATCGTGGCTCCAACAAGCGCACAACCACCCCAGCCAATTCCAGGTATTAAGCATGCGCCAGCGGCAACTGGATTTTGGCCAGTTGGGTCCATCAAACTCAAAGGTTGCCCGGCAACATAACCATAAATATTGATGCCACCTTCTAGCCCAATCGGATCACTCTGCCCATACCGTCCAGTAGCCGCCTCGTAGTCACGGAAGTAATTCTGATTCCATCCACTCGCTGCATCAAACCGCTGCCCCGGAAACCGCATATCCAGCACCAACGCTGCACCATCGCCATCCGGGTCCTGATTCGGCGCGGTGTTGCCGAAGGCTTCGCCCTTCAAGCTCCACGTCCACACCGCCACATCGCGGGTGGGGTCGGTCACCACGCGCGGGCTGCCCAGGTGGTCCGGTTCGATGTAGTGCAGCGTGTTGGCGTTGGCCAGCAGGCCGACCGGCAAATCGTCTAGCCAGATCGCCTGCTGCTTGGCCGCGCCATTGGTGTCGTAGTCGCCCAGCCAGTGGCCGGCTTCATCGTAAAGCATGTAGGTGTTGGTGGTGCCGAGGAAGCGGCGCACCTGCTCGCCTTTACCGTTGTAGCGGTAGTTCATCACCAGCACGCCTGCACGCTTGACCATGCTCATGCGGCCAGATGAGTCGTAGGGGAACTCCCGCGCCTTGCCACCGATGCTCAGCGTATTGCCCGTTTTGTCGTAGGTGCGCGCCACGCCAGCTACTGTACTCAGGCGATGATTGGTCGTTGGATAGGTGTAAGCGTGTGTCACGCTGCCGACCTTGGCGCTGAGGCGATTGCCGGTGGCGTCATAGCTATAAAGGCGCACGCACTCACCAGCGATAGCTCCTACGCACTGAGCTACCGCCGCCGCGCCGGCCGCGACGCTCGCATCGGTGGTCTCATCGCCTTCACCCTGCGCAACACCGCCCAGTCCCGCATCCTGCGCCTGCGTTACTGGGGCGACGAAACCCGCCGCCGCTTCCGCATCCTCGCCGACGGCGAACTCATCTCCAACGAACGCCTCGACGGCAACCGCGGCCTGGACTTCGTCGATGTGGATTACGCCTTGCCCGCAGCAGTGGCCGGCCGTACCACCTTGCAGATCCGCATCGAACCGGAGACCGGCTACTCGGCCGGGCCGGCGTTTGGGTGTTGGGTGTTGGCGTCAGCGCGGTGAGATTGCCGGCCGGCTCAAAGCCAAAGCCGATCTCCAGCCCGCCTGGTCGGGTGTCCTGGATGGGCTGCGAGCGGTAATCCAGATGATAGAGGCGGGCGAGTGTGCGGCCATTGCCATAGGTGTAGGCGGCCACAGGGCCGAGCCCAGAAAAACCTGCCGCGTGCCGCCGGCGGTGGTGACGCCCACTTCTGCGGTCTCACCTTGGGCATTGCGAACATAGTCCACCGCTGCACCATCGGGATAGGTTGGCCGGCTTGGTGTAGGCGTAGCGCAGCACAAAAACGCCTTGCCGTTGGTGGTCTGCACCTTGAGCTTCAGATCGAAGAAGCGTCGTAGCAGTAGTCAATGCTGCTGCTGCCGTCCTGCATTGGGCCAGGCGGTAGATGGGGTGGGTCTCGCCGCTGGCGCAGGTGGTCTGGCTGAATTGTTAGGTGTAGATGCTGGTTGTCGGATGGTCCACGTAGTCAGCTTGCCCAGGGCATTGGGGCTGCATGAGATATTCCCCACAGCTTTTTCCTTTATCTTTATCCTGGTGAAATTTTAAAACCAATTACTTTCTTCCCGCGGACTTTCAATTATCTTTATAAGCTCGTCGTGCTTTCTGGTGTATTTCATTGTTGCGAACGTCCCCATATAGGTCATCGCACCAGATTCAGGGCTGGCGGAGAATATAAAAAAATTATCATTTTTTGGACGCGCTCCAATTTTCCCCAGAAATACCTGGATATCAAGTATCTGCGAAAGTTTTGCTCGTGGACTTGCTAGAATCACAGTTTTGCGAGCGCAATGCTTAAAAAAAACTTCGAATGAATCTCGCCCCTTGACAAGGTGCTCATTCACTTTCATGACTTCAATATTTTTAACTAGGTCAAGTTCCACTATGACTAAATCCCGAGCATCGCAAGAGGTTGAAGCTGCAGCGTATGAAGTATGAAGAATCCCGGCGACCCCGATAGCTACAACAGCTAAGTGCCTCATTTTAGTCTCCTATGTAACGTAAGACGGTGGATCCTTCGGGGAACTGATCAACCCCGGCAGGTCCAACGTATATATCATGCGCCCCCATCGTAGTGACGCCGCCATTCACGCCTGGAACTACTATAGCAGTATGGCCTGTCGAATTTGGACCCGCATTTCTATTTGCTGCAATGTCCCCAGGCATGCGTTCTTCGTACTTGCCTAGTTGCCTCCAATTTGGAATATATCCTTTTGCCAGTTCGACGGCGGTAGCGCATCTATCTATCTGTTGGTCATTTTTACCTCTGATCGTAACAGTTGTTGGGGCTCCTGCATTCGAGGCCGCATCACAGACAAATGACGAGCATTTCCAGGAATTTGCAGGATATTGCGTAGACCTAGACTGGTAGAATCCGTAAGCAGTTGATCTTACATTTTGCATCGCCCAACTCGAGATGGCGTTACGCTTCTGTAAATTGGTTAAGCTTCCCTCCATAAGATCAAGCACATCAAATTTTTCAAGGGAGCTACTGCCAGCATATGAAAAAGTGCTAAGTCCGCCCAAAAGACCGATTGGGTCACTCTGCGCGTATCGCCCGGTAGCAGGGTCGTAATCCCGGAGGTAATTCTGATTTAAGCCACTGGCCGCATCAAACCGCTGCCCCGGAAACCGCATATCCAGCACCAACGCTGCACCATCGCTATCCGGATCCTGATTCGGCGCGGTGTTGCCGAAGGCTTCGCCCTTCAAGCTCCACGTCCACACTGCCACATCGCGGGTGGGGTCGATCACTACGCGCGGGCTGCCCAGGTGGTCCGGTTCGATGTAATGCAGCGTGTTGGCGTTGGCCAGCAGGCCGACCGGTAGGTCGTCCAGCCAGATCGCCTGCTGCTTGGGCACGCCATTGGTGTCGTAGTCACCGAGCCAGTGGCCGGCTTCATCGTAGAGCGTGTAGGTGTTGGTGGTGCCAAGGAAGCGGCGCACCTGCTCGCCTTTACCGTTGTAGCGATAATTCATCACCACCGCGCCTGCACGCTTGACCAAGCTCATGCGGCCGGATGCGTCGTAGGGGAACTCCCGCGCCTTGCCACCGATGCTCAGCGTATTGCCTGTCTTGTCGTAGGTGCGCGCCACGCCAGCTACTGCACTCAGGCGATGATTGGTCGTTGGATAGGTGTAAGCGTGTGTCACGCTGCCGACCTTGGCGCTGAGGCGATTGCCGGTGGCGTCATAGCTATAAAGGCGCACGCCCTCACCAGCGACAGCTCCTACGCACTGAGCTACCGCCGCCGCGCCGGCCGCGACGCCCGCACCGGCGGTTTCATTGCCTTCACCCTGCGCAACACCGCCCAGGCCCGCATCCTGCGCCTACGCTACTGGGGCGACGAAACCCGCCGCCGCTTCCGCATCCTCGCCGACGGCGAACTCATCGCCAACGAACGCCTCGACGGCAACCGCGGCCTGGACTTCGTCGATGTGGATTACGCCTTGCCCGCAGCAGTGGCCGGCCGTACCACCTTGCAGATCCGCATCGAACCGGAGACCGGCTATTCGGCCGGGCCGGCGTTCGGGTGTTGGGTGTTGGAGTCGGCTTGAATATTGCGCCGGCCTAAGCTCACGATGAGAGTGAGTCGTCCCCCGTCGGCGGCCCGACGCACGCGGTGCGGCATGTGGACGAGCCAATCGATTGGACGAGCCAATCGATGCACCTACGCCGCAGCAGCTTGGGCTATTCCATAGGAGCGCCACACATCCAGGCACGGGGTGGAACCAATGCATCACTTGCCTAGCGACTGTTCCCGAGCCCGTTCTATCTCCTGGCTGAGCACGCGCTTATTCTCGTCGGTATTGATCGAGCCAAGCCCGACGCCGTCTGCATTATCGACTGGAGCAGACATGCGGGCCTGTTTTTCCAGCTTGGGTAGACGCTTGGTCAGGTAGTAGCTGGGATGGTACGCGCTGACATCCTCCAGCGTGGCCGATCTGAGTTCCAGAAGTCGCTGTTCTCTGGCGCTTGCGGTAGACCCTTTGTATTCCCCGATGAAACGGTCTGCGACAATCAACTTCTTCGGGCTTTCAGGTTCTGTAACGATGCGCTCGCCCAGGCGATCCATGTTGGCGCCGTTGCTGCGGTAGGTCACCACGACCGGCTTTGCAGCGCTGGTCGTGATGACAATCATCGTGCTGAAAAACTGTCGTCCCGAGTAGTCGACCAGCGCAACAAGCTCCAACGTGCCGTCGTCATCAAGATCGATGAATTGCGCTTCTCCGACGGTTGCGGGGACGGTTTCGCCATCGGGATCGAGCCTGGCGATCAATGCTTCGGTCAATTTCGGCAAGTCGCGGGTTCCATTGAGTTCAGCCGATCGCGATGCTTGCCAAGTTACTGGGTCGCCGATATCCGAGCTCCATGCCGGAAACGAGGCCGCCGAAGCGGCGAGCAGTGCAAGTAGGAAACGATGGTTCATCATTGCAGTTCTGCCTTGTTGCATTGTCGCAGTCAGGTCAATTCAATTGTTTCGTGGACTGGCCATGTCGCGAGTACGGGTTGGCATGCCTGCTGCACTCACGGTGGTGGCTGGCGCGCGTTCAACGCTCTGGTGATGAATTTCAACTCGGTAAGTGATCTGTAACGCAGGTAAGGCGTCTGCCATAAGCCAGCATAGACATAAAAAAAGACCGGCGCATGCGCCGGTCTTGGTGTATCGCAAATGCGTCGTAAGCCTTAAGCCGACAGCTCCAGCAACAACTTGTTCAAGCGCTTCACATAGCCGGCCGGATCCTTGAGGCTATCGCCCGCCGCCAATGCGGCCTGGTCGAACAGCACCCGGCTCAGGTCGCCGAAGCGGTCCATGTCGGCTTCCGCATCCAGCTTTTCGATCAGCGGGTGGGCGGGGTTGAACTCGAACACCGGCTTGGTTTCCGGCACGGCCTGGCCGCTGGCTTCCAACAGCTGGCGCATCTGCAGGCCCAGGTCGCCCTGGCCGATGGCCAGGATTGCCGGGGAATCGGTCAGGCGGTGCGAGACGCGGACTTCGGCCACGTCGTCGCCCAGGGCGGCCTTGATCCGCGAGGCCAGGCCTTCCTTGGACTTGGCGACTTCTTCCTGCGCCTTCTTGTCTTCTTCCGAATCCAGCTTGCCCAAGTCCAGGTCGCCGCGTGCCACGTCCACAAACGACTTGCCGTCGAATTCGGTGAGATAGCTCATCAACCATTCGTCGATGCGGTCGGTGAGCAGCAACACTTCGATGCCCTTCTTGCGGAACACTTCCAGATGCGGGCTGTCCTTGATCTGCGCATAGCTTTCGCCGGTGAGGTAGTACAGCTTGTCCTGACCTTCGGCCAACCGACCGACGTAATCGGTCAGGCCCACGCTCTGCGCGCCGGTGGTGTCGTGCGTGGAAGAAAAGCGCAGCAGACCGGCGATCTTTTCGCGGTTTGCGTAATCTTCGGCCGGTCCTTCCTTCAACGCCTGGCCGAAGTTGCGCCAGAACGTGGCGTAGTCGTCCGGTTTGTCCTTGGCCAGCTTCTCCAGCATGTCCAGCGAGCGCTTGGTCAGTGCGGACTTCATCGAGTCCACCACCGGGCCCGATTGCAGGATTTCGCGCGAGACGTTGAGCGACAGGTCCGACGAATCCACCACGCCCTTGATGAAACGCAGGTACAGCGGCAGGAACTGCTCGGCCTGGTCCATGATGAAAACGCGCTGCACGTACAGCTTCAGGCCCTTGGCCGAATCGCGGTGATACAGGTCGAACGGGGCACGGCCTGGCACGAACAGCAGCGAGGTGTAGTCCAGCTTTCCTTCGACCTTGTTATGGCTCCACGCCAGCGGGTTGCCCGCGTCGTGCGCGACGTGCTTGTAGAACTCCTGATACTCCTCGTCCTTGATCTCGGACTTGGGGCGCGTCCACAGCGCGCTGGCGCGGTTCACCGATTCCCACTCCGGCTCGGCGGCCTTGTCGGCGTCTTCGCCGTAATGCTCCTTGCGCATTTCGATCGGCAGGCCGATGTGGTCGGAGTACTTCTTGAGGATGTTGCGCAGGGTCCAGCCGTCGGCGAAGGAGTCTTCGCCTTCCTTCAGCTGCAGCACGATGCGGGTGCCGCGCTCGGGCTTGTCGATGCTGGCGATTTCGAATTCGCCTTCGCCGCGCGAGGACCAATGCACGCCCTCGTTGGCGGGCAGGCCGGCGCGGCGCGAGTACACGTCCACCTGGTCGGCGACGATGAAGGCGCTGTAGAAACCGACGCCGAACTGGCCGATCAGGTTGGCGTCCTTCTTCTGGTCGCCGCTCAGGTGCTTGAGGAAGTCGGCGGTGCCGGACTTGGCGATGGTGCCCAGATGCGAGACCGCATCCTCGCGGCTCATGCCGATGCCGTTGTCGTCGATGGTGACGGTGCGCGCGTCCTTGTCGTAGTCGACGCGGATACGCAGCTCGCTGCCGCCTTCCAGCAGCTCGGGCTTGACCAAGGCTTCGAAGCGCAGCTTGTCGGCGGCGTCGGCAGCGTTGGAAACCAGCTCGCGCAGGAAGATTTCCTTGTTCGAGTACAACGAATGGATCATCAGCTGCAGCAGCTGCTTGACCTCGGTCTGGAAGCCCAGCGTCTGCTTGTCGGTGTCAACGGTCATTGGGGTCGTGCTCCATGGTGGTCCGGGCCGCACTGCGGCCGATGGCCTGGGGGATGAGGCCGTCGGCGGATTTTTTCAAGGCGTGCCCGCGCAAGATGTGGCGCGTGGGTGTCCGGTCAGGGCAGGGCGGGCATGTCGGCGGCAGCGGTATCATGGGCGGCCATCGCCTGCACTCCGAACCATGCTGCCACTCGTACCACCTGTACTCCCCCGTCGTCCGCCTGCCACAGGCGCGCTGCGATGAGCCGCCCGGCGCGGCCGGCGCCGCGTGGCGCGGAAGGGCAGGTGCGCATCGTGGGCGGGCGCTGGCGCAACACGCGGCTGGCGGTGCCCGACGCGCCGGGGCTGCGCCCCAGCAGCGACCGTGTGCGCGAAACTGTGTTCAACTGGTTGATGCCGCGCCTGCGCGGTGCGCGCGTGCTGGACCTGTTTGCCGGCTCCGGCGCGCTGGGGCTGGAATCGGTCTCGCGCGGGGCCGCGCATGCCACGTTGATCGAGCGCGACCCCGGCCTGGCGCAGCGGCTGCGCGAGCTGGTGACCAAGCTCGATGCGGCCGATCAGGTGCAGGTGCTGCAGGAGGACGCGCTGCGCTGGCTGGAGCGCGCGCCTGCGGCCCAGGCCGATATCGTGTTTGTCGACCCGCCGTTCGCCGCCGGCCTGTGGCCGAGCGTGCTCGAACGCCTGCCCGCGCATCTGGCCGCCGAGGCCTGGCTGTATCTGGAAGCGCCGGCCGACGCGGCGCTGCAGCTGCCGGCCGGCTGGCACCTGCACCGCGAGGGCGGCACCCGGCAGGTGCGCTATGCGCTGTATCGCCGGGCCGCTGCTACACTGAACGGCGATCCAGCCCCGGTAGTTTCCGTATGAGCGTGGCCAGCAGCCGCACCGCCGTCTATCCCGGTACCTTCGACCCGATCACCAACGGGCATATCGATCTGGTGAACCGCGCCGCGCCGTTGTTCGAGCGCGTGGTGGTGGGCGTGGCGTACAGCCCGTCCAAAGGCCCGGCCTTGCCGCTGGAAAAGCGCGTCGCGCTGGCGCAGGAAGCCCTGGCGGCGCACAAGAACGTGGAGGTGCGCGGCTTCGACACGCTGCTGGCGCACTTCGTGCGCGACATGAACGCCGGGGTGCTGCTGCGCGGCCTGCGTGCGGTGTCGGACTTCGAGTACGAATTCCAGATGGCCAGCATGAACCGCCATCTGATCCCGGAAGTGGAAACCCTGTTCCTCACCCCGGCCGAGCAATACAGCTTCATCTCGTCGTCGCTGGTGCGCGAAATCGCGCGGCTGGGCGGCGACGTCTCCGGCTTCGTGCCGGCCTCTGTGGTCGAAGCCTTGCGGCAGGTGCGCGAGTCCCGCGCGCAGGCCTGATCTCATCTGTCGTTCCATCACCACGCTTTTCAAAGGGAGGAGTTTCATGAAACACACCATGCGCGCTCTGGCGCTCGCTTCGATCGCCGCTCTGGCGGTCACCGCCTGCAAGAAGGAAGAGCCGGCGCCGACCGCCGCTGCCGCCCCGGCAGCGCTGAAGGCCCCGGCCAAGGACGACAACGCCGGCTGGAAGAAGTATCTGCAGGAAGTGGTCGGCCAGAACCTGGGCGCGACCACCAACAGCCCGTTCCTGTACTACTTGCCGCCGGAGTCCGATGCCGAGTTCGCCGGCAGCTACGAGCGTCAGCTGGAAAGCGTCAAGACCGCGCTGGCGCGTGGCGTGCAGCCGGGCAACATGCTGGCCTTCGGTTCGTCCGCATCCACCAAGATGGCCGACCTGATCGACGCCGCGTTCAAGGACGTGCAGCCGGATTCGATGAAGGGCGTGCGCGTGCTGTTCATCGGCGACGCCGCCGAGAATGCGCGCGTGCAGACCATCGTCCAGCCCAAGGGCGCGGAATACACCTTCGTTGAAGCCAAGTAATGCCGTACCAGGCCGGATGCGCGGGAGGGCGCAGCCGGCCGCCGTGTGCGGAGCCAGCAGCATGCTGACTTCGCACATCGCCGGAGCTGGCCGTGTCAGGCCGGTGTCCGACAGCGCCCACGGCGTTGTCCATTTGCTGATCATCTGCGCCGTGTGCGCCTGCCTGCAGCAGTACGTTGCGTTCCAGCGCCTGCAGTTGAATCGCGCTGCCTTGCATCGCATGGTGTTGTCGATATGTCGCTGAAAATCAACGAGCTCTGCGTCAACTGCGACGTCTGCGAACCGGCCTGCCCGAATCAGGCGATCTCGATGGGCGAGACCATCTACGTGATCGATCCGGCGCGTTGCACCGAGTGCGTGGGCCATTTCGACGAGGCGCAGTGCGTGGTGGTGTGCCCGGTCGAATGCATCGACCCGGATCCGGACATCCCGGAAACCCACGATCAATTGCTGGCCAAGCTCATGCAGCTGCAGCGCGATCATCCCGAACTGTACGAACAGGAGCCTCCCGTCCCGTGAGCACTTTGTCCCGACGTTTTTCGACACGCGGCCTGCTGTTGCTGGCCTTGGTGCTGGCGCCGCCGGCCTGGTCCGCCGACGGCGCCAAGCCGTCCGCCGGCGCAGCTGCGGCGGTCGCCGCGCATCCGCCCGGTGCGGCCGTGGCCAGCGGTCATGCCCTGGCCACCGATGCCGGCCTGCAGATCCTGCGCGAGGGCGGCAACGCGTTCGATGCGGCGATTGCGGTGTCGTCCACGCTGGCGGTGGTCGAGCCGATCAGCTCGGGGCTGGGCGGTGGCGGCTTCTTCCTGCTGCACGATGCCAAGACCGGCAAGGACGTGATGCTGGATGCGCGCGAATACGCGCCCGAATCGGCCACGCCGGAAAAATTCCTCAACAAGCAGGGCGAGCTCGACCGTGACCGCTCGGTCAACGGGCCGTGGTCGGCCGGTATTCCCGGGCTGCCCGCCGCGCTGGTGGAGCTGGCGGCCAAACACGGCCGGCTGCCGTTGAAGCAATCGCTGGCACCGTCGATCCGCATCGCCACCGAGGGCTTTCCGGTGTATGCGCGCATGGCCAAGGGCTACGCCTCGCGGCGCGAGGTGATGGAGCGCTATCCCGGCACGCGCGAGGTGTACTTGCGCGGCGGAAAACCGATTGCCGAAGGCGACCTCTTCAAGCAGCCCGAGCTGGCGCACACCTTGACGCTGCTCGGCGACAAGGGCTTCGATGGGTTCTACAAGGGCGAGACCGCCAAGAAGCTGATCGCCGGCGTCAAGCAGGCCGGTGGCCATTGGACCGCGGCGGAGCTGGCCGGTTATGCGGTCAAAGAGCGCGCGCCGATCCAGTTCAATTACCGCGGCTGGAAGATCACCACCGCGCCGCCGCCGTCGTCCGGCGGCATCGCGCTGGCTGCGATGCTGCAGATTCTGGAAGGCTGGGATCTGAGCAAGCTCGACGACGTGCATCGCACCCATCTGGTGGTGGAATCGATGCGCCGTGCCTACCGCGACCGCACGTTCTTCCTGGGCGACCCGGACTTTGTCGACGTGCCGCAGCGTGTGCTGACCAGCAAGGATTATGCGCAAGGCCTGCGTGCCACCATCAATCCGGAAAGGGCCACGCCCAGCGATCTGTTGTCGGGCAACCCCACGCCGCTGGAAGACGACGAGACCACCCACTTTTCCATCATCGATGGCGAAGGCAACCGCGTCGGCGCCACCCAGACCGTCAACCTGCTGTATGGCTCGGGCCTGATCCCCAAGGGCACCGGCGTGCTGCTCAACGACGAGATGGACGACTTTGCGCTCAAGCCGGGCACGCCGAATGCGTTCGGCGTGATGGGCTATGCCGCCAACGCGCCCAAGCCGGGCAAGCGCATGCTCAGCTCGATGACGCCCACCTTCATGGAATCGGCCGACAAGGCGGTCGTGCTGGGGACGCCGGGCGGCAGCCGCATCATCACCATGGTGCTGCTGGGCATCCTGGGTTACGACGCCGGGCTGGATGCGCAGGCGGTCAGCGCCTTGCCGCGCTATCACCATCAGTGGCTGCCGGACGTCATCGACGCCGAAACCGACGCGTTCTCGCCGCAGACCGCCAAGGGCCTGCAAGCGATGGGCCACGCGCTCAAGCTGCCGGGCGACACCGCCGAGGGCGGGCGCGGTTCCAGCCACGTGTGGGGCAACCTGCAGACCGTGGAATGGGACAAGCGCAGCAACGTGCTCAGCGGCGGCAGCGACCCGCGCAATCCGGTGGGCAAGGCAGAAGTGCAGTTGGCTGCACCGGCGCGATGAGTCCGTCCTGCCTGCTCCGTGCGCCGGAGCAGGCAAGCCGAAGCGGACGGCCGGACATGCCCTCTGCTGCGGTGGCGTCTTGTCAGCGGGGTCGGCTCGCGCGGCAGCGTTGCCAGCTGTTGCGCTGCGAAACGTCTCAGGCGCGTGCGTGCAAGGTGCTGGCCTGCGTTGGCGCGATGGCTTGCCCGTCGCGGCTTCGCCAGCATCAATGCGATTTGCCGCGGTGGCTTATGTCGATATTGGACTTGTCGCTGTGCGTCGATTTGGCGACCATCGTGGCATGACCATTTTCCAGACCTTGATTGCCGCCATGGTGATCGCATCGCCCATCGCCGCCTGTGCAGCCGATACCACCGGCACTGCCGGCACCGCAACGGCGACCGGCGCTGCCATCCACGTCAATCAGCTCGGCTATCTGCCCGGCTCAGCCAAGCTGGCGGTGGTCGGGTTGCCGCAGGGCGTGGCGCCGGGGGCGGACCGTTTCACGGTCGAAGATGCACAGGGCCGCAAGGTGCTGCAAGGCAGCTTGCTACCGCCAGCGCTGTGGTCGCCGGCTGGTCAGCAGGCGTGTGTGGCGGATTTCTCCAGCGTGCGTGCGCCGGGCACCTACCGGTTGAAGATCGACGGGCTGCCGGCCTCGGATGCATTTGTGATCGATGCGCGTGCGTATCAGCCGGTAGTCGATGCGTCGCTGAAGGCGTTCTACTACAACCGTGCCAGCACCGCGTTGCCGGCGCAGTTCGCCGGGCGTTACGCGCGTGCGGCCGGACATCCGGACACGCAGGTGCGCATCCATCCTTCCGCCGCGTCTGCCACGCGTCCGGCCGACAGCGTGATCAGCGCACCCAAGGGCTGGTACGACGCCGGCGATTACAACAAGTACATCGTCAATTCCGGCATCAGCACCTACACCTTGCTGGCGGCCTACGAGCACTACCCGGCGCTGTTCAACGCGCAGGCCCTGACCATCCCCAACGACGCGCCCGGCGTGCCCGGCATCCTTCAGGAAACCTGGTGGAACCTGGAATGGATGCTGGCCATGCAGGACCCGGCCGATGGCGGGGTGTACCACAAGCTCACCGACAAGCAGTTCGATGGACTGGTGATGCCGGCGCAGGCCGGGCAGCAGCGCTATGTGGTGATGAAGGCCACCGCGGCCACGCTGGATTTTGCGGCCGTGATGGCGGCCGCCAGCCGCGTCTATGCGCCGTTCGAAAAACAATATCCCGGGGTGTCGGCACGCATGTTGAAGGCCGCGCGCGCTGCCTGGAGCTGGGCGCAGCAACATCCGGACGTGATCTATCGCCAGCCCGACGACGTGCGCACCGGCGGTTATGACGATGCGCAGGTCGACGACGAGTTCGCGTGGGCGGCAGCGGAGCTGTATGTCACCACCGGCGAGGATGCTTTCTACGACGCGATGCTGGCGCGCAACGTGCCGGCCAGCGTACCTGGCTGGAGCAATGTGGGCGGGCTGGCGTGGATGTCGCTGGCCGCGCATCGCGACACGCTGACCGCGCATGCGGACCGTGTGCGCATCACGCGCGAGATCACCGGTCTGGCGCAGCAGTTGACCGACCAGTGGCAGGCGTCTCCGTGGCGCCTGGCCATGGCCGACAAGGATTTCGTATGGGGCAGCAATGCGTCCGTACTCAACCGCGCGATGATGCTGCTGCAGGGCTATCGGCTGACCCGGCAACAGGCGACGCTGGATGCCGCGCAATCGCACCTGGATTACATCCTGGGCCGCAATCCGCTGGGGCTATCGTTCGTCACCGGCGTGGGCCAGCGCACGCCGATGCATATCCATCATCGCCCATCGGAGGCCGACGGCATCGAGGCGCCGGTGCCGGGTTGGCTGGCCGGCGGCCCGCAACCGGGACAGCAGGACGCCAAGGACTGCAAGATGCCGTATCCGTCCAGATTGCCGGCGCTGTCGTACCTGGACGACACCTGCAGTTACGCGAGCAATGAAGTCGCCATCAACTGGAATGCGCCGCTGGTATATGTGAGTGCGGCAATCGAGGCGTTGACACCCTGAGGCAGGCTTCAGCGCGTCGACGCGGTTTTTCCTGCTCCCGTCGGGAGACGGTGGCGCATAGCGCCGGGTGAGGGTACGGCGTGTGCACGAACACTGACACACCGTCCCCTCACCCCAATGCCTCTCCTGTAGGAAAGGGGCTTGAAGCCGCCGATTCATCTGATCGGCGCGGTTGCAGCGCGGTCGGATAGTGCAGCGCGCATCGGCCTTGATCTGGACGCTTGGGGCGCTCATCTCAGCTGGGAAACTCACTTCAGCTGGAAAGCTCACTCCACCCGCGTACCAAAAATCCGGTCGCCGGCATCGCCCAGCCCGGGCAGGATGTAGCCCTTTTCGTTGAGATGATCGTCGATTGCGGCGGTATACACCTCCACGTCCGGATGCACCGCTTCCAGCGCTTTCAGGCCTTCCGGTGCGGCGACCAGGAAGATGCCCTTGATGCGCCGCGCACCGGCACGCTTGAGCATGTCGATGGTGGCGATCAACGTGCCGCCGGTGGCCAGCATCGGGTCCAGGATCAGTGCGTCGCGCTCTTCCAGGCGCCCGGTGAGGCGTTCGAAGTAGGGCACCGGCTGCAGGGTTTCTTCGTCGCGCTGCAGGCCGACCACACTCACGCGTGCGGCCGGAATCAGCGCCAGCACGCCGGGCAGCATGCCCAAGCCGGCACGCAGGATCGGCACCAGGGTGATCTTGGCACCGGCGATGCGCTGCACGTCGACCGGGCCGGCCCAGCCTTGTTGCACGTGCGATTCGGTGTCCAGATTGGCGGTGGCCTCGTAAGCCAGTAGCGTGCCCAGTTCGGTGACCAATTCGCGAAATCCCTTGGTGCTCAAGGCGGCATCGCGCAGCAGGCCGATTTTGTGCTGGACGAGAGGGTGGCGGACTTCGACGATTTTCATGGGCAGCGACAGGCGGGAGAGACGCACAGTGTGCCGCAGCCATGCGTTGCGCTGCCACACGTCCGGTGTGATCGCGCTTGCATATGTCATGTCGTTGAAACGTCGCAGACATAGTGTGCACACCCATTCTTAACCGATTGGGGAAGCACTCGTGTCCAACAAGACTCCGCTCTGCCTGGCGATCACGCTGACGCTGGCATCGGCCGGCTGGGGCCCGCGGGCACATGCGGCAGAGGCGGCGGCCGCATCCGGCGCGGCCAGCGGTGCGGCGGCCATTGATCTGGAACGTCTGGAGGTGCGCCCGCAGCTGGAAGCGCAGGAGCGCGCAGTCGATCTCAAGCGTGCGTCCGATGCCATCCAGGATGCCGTGGCCTCCGATGCGATGGGGCGTTACCCCGACAAGAATGTTGCAGAATCCTTGCAGCGCCTGCCCGGTGTCAGCGTCACCCGCGATCAGGGCGAGGGGCGTTTTGTGGTGATCCGCGGCCTGGATTCGTCGCTCAACAGCGTGACCATCGACGGCATGAGCATGGGCACGCCGGAAGACGGCACCCGCTCGGCGCCGCTGGACGTGATTCCGTCCGATTCCACCGAGCGCTTGAAGGTGGTGAAGTCGCCCACACCGGACATGCCGGGCGATTCGATCGGCGGCGCCATCCAGGTGGAATCCACCTCTGCGTTCGATCGAGACGGGCGCACCCTGCGCGGTTCGATCGAAGGCAGCCACCAGTCGCTGTCGGGCAAGACCAGCCCCAAGGGCGCGTTCAACTACAGCGACATCTACAACGGCACCTTCGGTGTGGCGGTGGGTGTGAACTATCAGGACCGCGAGTTCGAATCGGACAACACCGAAGTGGCGTACGACCGCTTCGACGGTGGCGCTGCCGACGACCTGTTCGCCGGCGAAGTACAGCGCCGCAAGTACTTCATCGAGCGCACCCGCATGGGCGCCAACCTCAATCTGGACTGGCGCCCGGACGCCGACAACCGCTACTACCTGCGCTCGCTGTACAGCCGTTTCGACGATGCCGAAACACGCCAGCGCACCATCTTCGGCCTGGGCGACGGTGAGGTCGGCGCCAACGGCGATGGCACCTACAACGTGGCCGATCTGCCGGCCGACAGCATCTCCAAGCGGGTGCGCTACCGCACCAAGAAGGAAGACAACACGGCGATCAGCTTTGGCGGCGAAAATCGCCTGAGCAGCGCCACCGTCGATTACAAGGTGGGCTACACCAAGACCACCGAGCGGGTGAACGATGAGATGGAAGCGCGCTTCAACTACGACGGCGACGACCTGTCGGCCAGCGTGGATCAGCGCAGCGGCATCCCGCGGTTGGGCTTCTCGGACAACCGATGGCAGAGCAACCAGGATTTCGTGTTCGACCGCTTCGTGCTGGCGCCCAAGACGGTGGATGATAGCGAGCACAGCGCGCAGGTCAATGTGCGTTTCGATGGCGAACATTCCAGCCTGAAGATGGGCGTGCTCGGTCGCTGGCGCGAACGCGATGTGGACGTCGACGAACAGGAGCTGCGGCGTGGTCCTGCGATCGATCTGAGCAGCTGGACCACCGCCGCACCGGAGCACCGCGGCGGTACGCTGGGCGAAAGCATCGGCTCGGACGGCATGCGCCGCTACTGGCGCGCGTCGGGCGGGTTGTACAGCGCACGGCCGCAGGATGTGGGCGGCAACCAGCAGGTCTCGCTGCAGGACGACTACACCGCAACCGAAGACGTGTTCGCCACCTATGCGATGGGCACCTGGGATATCGGTGCATTGCGCATGATTGCCGGCGTCCGCGTGGAGAACACCCAGTTCAACGCCACCGGCAACCAGGTCGACGTTGCCGAAAACGGCCGTACTGCGACGGTCACGCCGCGCGAGGCGTCCAGCAGCTACACCAACGTGCTGCCGGGCCTGCACCTGCGTTACGATAGCGGCAACGACTGGGTGTTGCGGTTTGCAGCCAACAAGACCTTGTCGCGCCCGTCGTTCGGCGATGTGTCGCCACGCGTGAGCATCAACCGCGGCGATGAGGAAGTGAGCATCGGCAACCCGGATCTCAACCCGTATCGCTCCACCAATCTGGATCTGTCGTTCGAAAAATACATCGGCAGCACCGGCCTGGTGTCGCTGGGCGTGTTCAACAAGTCGATCGACGATTACATCGTGCAGACCATCAGCACCACCGATGTCGAGTTCCCCGGTTTGCAGGTGACGCGCTCGATCAATGGCGACACCGCCAAGGTGCGCGGCGCCGAGTTCAATTGGCAGCAGACGCTGGACTTCCTGCCCGAAGGCTGGAATGGCTTGCTGGTCGGTGCCAGCGCCACCGCGCTGGACAGCGACTTCGACCCGGGCCTGAGCGATCGCGCCGGCGACGACTTCATGCTGCCGCGCTCGTCCAAGCGCATCTACAGCGGCCATCTGGGCTATGAAAAATACGGCTTCAGTGCGCGCGTGGCTGCGGTGTATCGCAGCGAGTACCTGGACACCATCGGCCAGAGCCGTGCGTACGATATCTATGTCGCCCCGCACACCCAGCTGGATGTCAGCATGAGTTATCAGTTCAACAGCCACATCAGCCTGTACCTGGAAGCGCAGAACCTGCTGGATGAGCCATTGGAGCTGTACCAGGGCGTGCCCTCGCGCACGCTGCAGAACGAAGAGTACGGCCGCACCTATGCGCTGGGCCTGAAGGTGGCGCTGTGATGCGGGCTGGCGGGCTGCTGCACTCCACAGTGTTTGCGAGCGCGTTGCTGCTGGCCGGGTGTGCGACCAAGCCTGTCGACCGCGAAGCCGACGAAGCGCTGCTCACCGACCCCACGCTGAGCGACGCGAAGGTTGCGCACGAAGTGGTGCCGGAAGCCTTCATCACCGCGCTGACGCCGTCCGACAATCTGGATTCGCCGGCCAGCTGGATCGCGCCCGATGGCAGCCGCTGGGTGATCGCCACGGCCAAGGCCACGCATGCGCTGGTGGTGTTCGACGGCGACAGCGGCAAGCGGCTGCGCGTGGTCGGCGGCAAGGGCAAGGCATTGGGCAAGCTGGACCGGCCCAACGGGATTTCGGTGGTCGACGATCTGGTCTTCGTGGTCGAGCGCGACAACCGCCGCGTGCAGGTGTTTTCGCTGCCGGATTTCAAACCGCTGACCGCGTTCGGCCAGGAAGACCTGCGCGAGCCTTACGGGCTATGGGTGCGCAAGCATGACGGCGGCTACGAGGTGGTGGTCAGCGACAACTACATGTCGCCGGCCAACAAGGATCAGCCGCCGCCGCTGGCCGAACTGGGCCAGCGTTTTCGTCGTTATCAGTTGAATGCGGCAGGGCAGGGCTGGCAGGCGCGGCTGACGCAGAGTTTTGGCGACACCACCGCCGCTGGCGCGGTGCGCATCGCCGAATCGGTGTTTGGCGATGAGGCCAATGCGCGGCTGCTGATTGCCGAAGAAGACGTGGCGGTGGGCACGCAGTTGCGCGAGTACGGCATGGACGGGCGCTACCGCGGGCGCGATGTCGGCGCCGGGCTGTTCAAGGCGCAGGCCGAGGGCTTGACCTTGCTGCAGTGCGCCGATGGCAGCGGCTACTGGATCGCCACCGATCAGTTCAAGGATCGCAGCGTGTTCCAGGTGTTCGATCGCAACACGCTGGCGCATGTGGGCGCCTTCGCCGGCCGCGTCACCGCCAATACCGATGGCGTGTGGCTGGATCAGCGTGGCGATGCGCGCTTCCCTGGCGGCGTGTTCTACGCGCTGCACGACGACCAGGCCGTGGCCGCTTTCGATTGGCGCGACATCGCAAGCACCCTGCGGTTGAAGGACTGCGCGCCATGAGCGTGGCGCGTGCAGCGTGTTATGCAGCGCTCCTGTCGATCGCACTGGCGGGTACCCAGGCGCTGGCTGGCGAGCGGGCGGCCGAGCCGAATACGCAGGTGCCGGCCGGTTCCACCCATTACGTGGCCGATGGCTTTCCGGACCGGATCGTCGCCACACCCGCACAGGACGCGGCGACCGGTTTCGCGGTGGCCTGGCGCACCGATGCCAGCGTCGATCAGCCGTGGCTGGAACTGGTGATTGCCGGCGATTCGCCCGACGTCGGTACGCCACGGCGCATCCGCGCCAGCACCGCCACGCTGAGCAGCGAAAACGGCAGCTCGCATCACCATCGTGCCGATATCGACGGCTTGCAGCCCGACACCTTGTACGCCTACCGCGTGCAGGGGCACGACACCTGGGGCGCATGGAACCACTTCCGCACCGCGGCCACGCCGCAGACACCGCTGACGCTGCTGTACTTCGGCGATACCCAGAACAAGAATCTCAGCCTGGTCTCGCGGGTGATCCGCCAGGCCTGGCGCTCGGCGCCGGACGCGCGTCTGGCGCTGTTTGCCGGCGATCTGGTCAGCGGCAAGGACGGCCAGGACGACAACGAATGGGCGGAATGGTTCGAAGCCGGGCGCTGGTTGCTGGAAGGCACCGCGGTGGCGCCGGCACCGGGCAATCACGAGTACCACGAAGAGGGCGAAGACACCCCGCAGGCCACCCGCACGCTTGGCAGCCACTGGCCGGTAACCTTCGCCCTGCCGCGTAACGGGCCCTCGGCCACGGCGCGCACCAGTTACTGGTTCGACTATCAGGGCGTGCGCATCGCCGTGCTCGATGGCACCTCGGTACTGGACCTGGGCACCGGGCCGGCGCAGGCGCAATGGCTGGACACGGTGCTGGCCGACAACCCGCACCCGTGGTCGATCGTGCTGATCCATCAGCCGTTCTTTTCGCCGCGCGCCGATCGCGAGAACGAAAAGCTGGTCGAACAGGTGCTGCCGGTGATCCGCCGGCACAAGGTGGATCTGGTGCTGCAAGGGCACGACCACACCTATGGCCGGCGCGGCGACCAGGCCGGGCAGGCCACGCCGGTGTTCGTGGTATCGGTCGCCGGGCCCAAGCAATACCGGCTTTCGGACATGGCCCGCAAGACCATGCGCCCGGTGGGTGAAGACACCCAGCTGTATCAGGTGCTGCGCATCGACGGCCAGCATCTGGTCTACGAATCGCGCACCGCCACCGGCCGCCTGTATGACGCCTTCGAGCTGCGGCGCGACGCGCACGGCGACAAACGACTGATCGAGCACCCGCAAGGGCGTATCGCACCACGCGATTGCCCGCGCGATGCCACGCTCAAGGGCCGTGCGGATCGTTGCTGGGAGTGAGCCGGGCAGGGCGCGGGAATGGGGGCAGCCAGCGATTGCGCACTCTCGAAGATGGCGGCGCTGCCCCGATGATGTGCAAGGCGCGAACCTTGCACAGGTACGCCTTGTGCTGCGATCTGACGGTTATCGCCGGGTCCCGATCACGCAAAGATGACAAAGCGGCGAAAGGTTGAATCGGCATCCGCCAAGATTTATGCGTCGTTGCAAAACTTCGCATCGCCATAGATTTTATGGATGGGGAGTGCGCTGCATGATCAGATACTGTGGATTACATCACGTCGATAGTGAGACTACGGTTGCTGCGGCCAAGTCGCCAGCCGAGTGACCCGCTCCAACGCGGTGCTGCGGTGACGGCTCTGGCTCCCCCAGCCCACCGAGTCGCCCCCCATGATTCCCCAACTCATTCACCTGACCGCACCCACTAAGCAGCTGCTGTGGGAGGAGCGCAGGGTTTGCGATCGCCTGCAGCGGTTGTTGCCCGGATGGACCTGTCACCTCTGGGACGATGCCGATAACTCGGAATTGATGCGACGTGCGTTTCCGCAGTTTGCGCAGCGCTACGAGCGCATCCGTTTTGGCGTGATGAAAGCCGACATCGCGCGCTGTGCATACATGCATGCGCATGGCGGTTTCTACTTCGACACCGACTACAAGCTACTGCGCCCGCTAGGTGCCGACGTGCTGTCGCAGCGATGCGTGCTGCCCATCGAGGAGGGCACGCCCGGCAACGACGACTTCAAGATCGGTAATGCCGTGTTCGGCTCCGAAGCGGGGCATCCGTTCTGGCGCGCGTTCATCGAGCACATCTTCAACGTGCATGCACCGGAGGCGCTGGAAGACCACCGCGAGATTCCGATGATCTCCGGCCCGCGCGGGCTCACTCGCTTCTACAACGCGCATGGCGGACAGTTCGCCGGCATCGTGTTCCCGCCGCGCAATGCCTTCCATCCAGATCGCACCTGGTTCGGGCTTGGCCATCGTGGCGGCCAGATCGCAGTCGGCTCGCACTTGTGCTGGGCATCGTGGCGCGGCAAATCGCCACACCGCGCAGTGAGCAATTACCTGCGCCGCAAGTTGAGTGCGGTGCCGATCTGATTGGTGCTTGTCCGTTGTGGCACGGCGACCGACGTGGGCGCATGCGGTGCAGGACGAGGGTGTTCAGCCAATCCAACAAGCATGTTGCTGGCGATTCATGCAAGCGAACGCTTGCACGCCGGTTTGGCTTCGCAGTGCGCCTTGTACTTATGCTGCAAGGCGCGGCGATCCAGATGAGATGCGCCTGGCCACGGCATGGCATCTGTCTGCATGCGGACGATGCCTTGCGCGACGCCCGCCGGTGCGGCTCAGGGTGTCAACCCAGACAGCACCGCGCGGGTGGCGCTCCAATACCCAAGCGGGCGCCGCGTCGGCGGCACCTGCGCGGCCGATGTACCGCCCGGCACGGATCAGGCCGCCTCGGCCTGCATCTGGCGCGGGCCTTCCTTCAAGGCGCGTGCGATCAGACCGACCAGCAGATCCAGCTCTTCTTCGTCCATCGCAAAGTGCGGCGTGAAGCGCAGCGAGTTCTCGCCGCCGTGGATCACGTTGACGCCGCGATGGCGCAGCCACTCCTCGGTGGAGCCGGCTCCGTAGCACTTGAACTGCGGCGCCAGTTCGCAGGAAAACAGCAGCCCGGTGCCTTGCACCTTGGTGATCAGGCCGCCCAGTTCCGCCTGCAGCGCCTGCAGCTTGGCAATCGCCTGCGCGCCGCGGGTGCGGATGTTGTCGCGCACTGCAGGCGTGAACAACGCCAGCGTGGCGCAGGCGACATCGAGCGCGCGCGGGTTGGTGGTCATGGTGTTGCCGTAGGTGCCCTTGCGGTACACCTGCGCGGCGTGCTCGGTGACGGCCAGCACCGACAACGGGTACTGGGCTGCGTTGAGCGCCTTGGAATAGGTCTCCAGATCCGGCGGGTCCAGCTGCTCGAAACCGGGGTAGTCCACCACCGACAGCACACCGTGCGCGCGCAACCCAGCCTGGATGGAATCCACCAGCAGCAGGCTGCCGTGCGAGCGGGTGAGCGCCCGTGCGGCGGCGTAGAACTCAGCCGGCAGGGCACGCCCCGGGTCGCCTTCGCCCATCACCGGCTCCAGGAACACCGCTTCGATAAACCAATGGTTATGCGCGGCCTCTTCGAAGGCGCGCTCCAGGGCGGCCACGTCATAGGGCGCGATCGCGATCACCGACGCTTCGTCGCGGTAGCTGGCCAGATACTTGGTGTAGGTCTTGCGGCTGGAGTCCGAATACAGCCCCGGTCGGTCGGTGCGGCCATGGAAGCTGCCCTTGACCACCAGGCGCTTGATGGTGGCCCCGGCGTGCCGCGCGCCCGGGTCGGTGTGCAGCTTGGCATTGGTATCGACGATGCGCGCAGCCAGGCCCACCGCTTCGGAGCCGGAGTTGAGGCACATGAAACGTGCGAACGGGCAGCCGCCGCGGCTGTGGCCGATCTCGGCGCGCAGGGCACGGTCCAGCCGGCGCTGCGCCAGGCTGGGCGTCATCACATTCGCCATCACCTGCGGGCGTGCCATCGCCTCCAGCACCGCTGCGGGGGTGTGGCCGAAGCCGAGCATGCCGTAGCCACCGGCGTCGTAGAGCACCGCGCCCTTGAGCGTGACCACCCACGGCCCGCGTGCGGCCAGCGCCACGTAGGGCGTCACCGCATCGTCGGCGTAGAAGTTGATGAAGCCATCCTGCACCGCGGCGATCTGGGCGTCTTCGTCCAGGTCGAGCAGGTCGGCGGCGTCTTCGCGCACCTGCGCGTATTCGGCGGAAGCGGCGTCGATGGCGTGGGCCAGGTCCGGGTGATTGGCGGCCAGACGCACGATGGCGGCATCGTCCAGGCCATCGGTCAGGCGGCGGCCGGCGTGGGCACGCAGCGGGGCGAGCGGGGCGAGGACGGACATGGCGCATCTCCTGCAGGTGACGTTGTCCTTCCTATTATCGGCAGACGATCGGCGTTTGGCAGCGTGAATCTGGGCACGATGTGCGGTATTTTCGTCGATTCGCCGAACCGGATGCGCATTGTGAAGATCACCCCGTCCGATGAACGCCTGTTGTCGCTGCTGCGCGAGGACGCGCGAGCGTCCACTGCCCAGATCGCACGCCGGCTCGGGCTGTCGCGCACCACGGTGCAAAGCCGCATCGAAAAGCTCGAACGCGATGGCGTGATCAGCGGCTACACCGTGCGCACCCACGACGACTACGAACATGGCCGCATCCGCGCCCACATCCTGATCACCGTGCTGCCCAAGAAGATGCCTGCGGTGGTCAAGGCCTTGCGCGACATCGCCGAGGTGCGCCTGCTGCATTCGGTCAGCGGCGCCTACGACCTGATCGCGCTGGGTGTGGTCGGCGGCGTCAACGAGATGGACGTGCTCACCGACGCGATCGGCGCGATCGACGGGGTGGAGCGCACCACGACCTCGATCATTTTGTCGACGAAGTTCGAGCGGTGAGGGGGGCCGGGATTCGGCATTGGGGATTGGGGATTCGTCAAAGCGGGCTGGCTTGGTTTCTACACGTTCCGGGCTGCGGATCCTGCTCTTGCCAATCCCGAATCCCGAATCCCGAATCCCGAATCCCGAATCCCGAATCCCGGCCACTAGGCCAAGTCTGTCGACGAAGTTTGCGCAGTGAGGAGACCGGGAATCGGCATTGGGCATCGGGGATTCGTCAAAGCAGGCCGGCTCCTGTCCTACACGTTACGGCCTACGGATCCTGCTCTTACGAATCCCGAATCCCGAATCCCCAATCCACCGCAGTTACACTACCCGGCTCCTTAGCCATCTAATCCCGCGGCCTTGAAGAAGTCCGATTTCAACTATGCGTTGCCCGACGAGCTGATCGCCCAGGCGCCGCTGGCCGAGCGTGCGGCCAGCCGCTTGCTGGTCGTTCCGCCGTCGCCGCAGGCATTCGCCGACCGCCAGGTCCGCGATCTGCCCGAACTGTTGCAGCCGGGCGATCTGTTGATCTTCAACGACACCCGCGTCATCCCGGCGCGGCTGTTCGGGCAGAAGGCCAGCGGTGGGCGGGTGGAAATCCTGATCGAGCGCCTGCTGGGTGAACGCGAGGCGCGGGTGCAGATCGGCGCCAGCAAGTCGCCCAAGGCCGGCAGCCTGATCGCGCTCGATGCCGGCGGCCAGGCCGAGGTGCTGGGGCGCGACGGCGAGTTCTATCTGCTGCGCTTCCAGATCCCGCTGCCGCTGGAGCAGTGGCTGCCCGAGGCCGGCCGCCTGCCGCTGCCGCCGTACATCCGGCGCGAGCCGGGGGGGGAAGACCGCGAGCGCTATCAGACGGTGTTTGCGCGCCAGGTCGGTGCGGTGGCCGCGCCGACCGCCGGCCTGCATTTCGACGAGCAGCTGCTGGCGCGCCTGCGCGAGCGCGGTGTCGAGTTCGGCCACGTCACGCTGCATGTCGGTGCCGGCACGTTTCAGCCGGTACGCGTGGATGCGCTCGACCAGCACGTGATGCACAAGGAGTGCCTCAATGTCGGTGCCGCGCTGGTCGAGCAGGTGCGCCGCACGCGTGCCCGCGGCGGCCGCGTCATCGCGGTGGGCACCACGGTGGTGCGCTCGCTGGAAAGCGCCTGGCGCACCACCGACGCCGCGCCCGAGGGCGAGTTGCTGCCGTTCGCCGGCGAAACCCAGATCTTCATCCTGCCCGGCTACCGCATCCGCAGTGTCGATGCGATGGTCACCAACTTCCATCTGCCCGAAAGCACGCTGCTGATGATGGTCTCGGCCTTCGCCGGACGCGAGCGCATTTTCGAGGCCTACCAGCACGCCATCGCGCAGCGCTATCGCTTCTTTTCGTACGGCGATGCGATGCTGTTGTGGGGCAGGGATTGGGGAGTGGGGATTGGGGATTCGTAACAGCACTCCGCTCGCCGCCTTTTCGCTTTTGCCAATCCCGAATCCCCAATTCCAAATCCCGGCCCCTCAATGTCCCGACTCCAGTTCCAGCTCCAAGCCACCGACGGCCACGCGCGCCGTGGCCGTCTGACCTTTCCGCGCGGCACGGTGGAGACCCCGGCGTTCATGCCAGTGGGCACCTATGGCTCGGTCAAGGGCATCCTGCCCGAGCAGATCCGCGCGCTGGGGGCGGAGATCATCCTGGGCAATACCTTCCATCTGTATCTGCGCCCGGGCCTGGATGTGATCGGCGACCATGGCGGCTTGCACGGGTTTGCGCGCTGGGATGGGCCGATCCTCACCGACTCCGGCGGGTTCCAGGTGTTCTCGCTGGCGCATCGCCGCAAGATCACCGAGCAGGGCGTGACCTTTTCCTCGCCCACCGACGGCGCACGGGTGTTCCTCGGGCCGGAAGAGAGCATGCAGATCCAGAAGGTGCTCGATTCGGACATCGTGATGATCTTCGACGAGTGCACGCCGTACCCGGCCACCGAAGAGGTGGCGCGGCGCTCGATGGAGCTGAGCCTGCGCTGGGCCCAGCGCTCGCGCGATGCGCACGACGGGTTGGGCAACGATGCGGCGCTGTTCGGCATCGTGCAGGGCGGGGTGCATCCGGACCTGCGCAGCCGCTCGCTGGACGGACTGCAGGGCATCGGTTTCGACGGTTATGCCATCGGCGGCCTGGCAGTGGGCGAGCCCGAGCACGAGCGCAACGCCATGCTCGAACACCTGCATCCACGGCTGCCGGCCGACCGCCCGCGCTACCTGATGGGCGTGGGCCGCCCGGAAGACCTGGTCGAAGGCGTGGCGCGTGGGGTGGACATGTTCGACTGCGTGATGCCCACCCGCAATGCGCGCAACGGCCACTATTTCACCTCGTTCGGCACCGTGCGCATCCGCAATGCCAAGTACGAGCGCGATCTGGACACCATCGAGCCCGGCTGCGGCTGCCACGCCTGCAGCAGTGGCTACACGCGTTCGTATCTGCGTCACCTGGACCGCTGCAACGAGATGCTGGCACCGATGCTGGGAACCCTGCACAACCTCTGGTACTACGAAAAACTGATGGCCGACCTGCGTGCGGCGATCGCGGCGGGAACCTTTGTGCAGTTCCGGCGGTCCTTCTATGCGGCACGCGGCGCCACCACGCCGCCGTTGCCGGGGGAAGCCAGCTGAGCCCTGCCGTCCATGCCCTCAGCGCGGACGGGGTGGAACCTGCGTGGCATAATTCCCGGCTGTTCCGCCCTGGCGGTACCTGAATAGCGAGTGGGCCCGTGAGGGCGTGCTGGCACCAAACTAGGATGCACTGAATGAATTTGCTCGATTTCCTGATCCCGGTCGCCCAGGCGCAGGCCACTGGCGGCGCACCGGCGCCCGGCCCGATGGGTAGCCTGTCTACCTTCGCGCTGCCGATCATCCTGATCGCGGTCATGTATTTCTTGATGATCCGCCCGCAGATGAAGCGTCAGAAGGAGCACAAGTCGCTGCTGGACAAGCTGGCGCGCGGCGATGAAGTCATCACTTCCGGCGGCGTCGCCGGCGTGATCACCGACATCGGCGACAACTTCATCACCGTGGAAGTAGCCGACAACGTCCGCATCCGCGTGCAGAAGAGCGCCGTGGGCCATGTGCTGCCGAAGGGCACGCTCAAGTCCGCCAGCTGAGTCGCGCCATCGGCATCGGGCACCGTCTGGCACTGCCGGCCGGTGCTCGAAAACGCCAGCGGCCGCTCGTACACTCCGCTGTCGTCGTGCTGCCGATGCGTGCTTGGGGCTGCTCAAGACGTCGCTGCACATGAACACCTGCAACACCACAACTGCGCGCACCGTCAGGCGGGCGCAGTCGGTGCACGAAGTCGGAACTCGCCCTTCGGGCGCTTTCGCTCCGCGTACTGCCCGTATCCACCGGATGACCGCTCGCGACGCTGTATCGGCCGCTTGAAGTCGTTCTCACTGCTAGGCGCGGCGCCGGGATGGTGCTGTGCGGGACTGTCGCAATGCTCGAATTTCCCCGCTGGAAGTATTTCCTGATCCTGCTGGTGCTGGCGGTCAGCGCGTTGTATGCGCTGCCCAACATCTACCAGAAAGACCCGTCCGTGCAGATCACCGCCAGCCGCGGTGCGCAGCTCGACGACGCATTGCGCAGCCGCATCGACGGTGAGCTCAAGGGTGCGGGCATCACGCCCAAGGCCGTCACCAAGGAAGGCGACAGTCTGATGGTGCGCCTGCCTTCGTTGCAGGCGCAGACCCGCGCCAACGACGTGCTGCGCCAGCAGCTGGGCGAGAACTACACGGTGGCGCTGAACCTGGCGTCCACCGTGCCGGAGTGGCTGGCCAAGCTGGGCGGCAAGCCGATGGTGCTGGGCCTGGACCTGGTCGGCGGCGTCCACTTCGCCATGCAGGTCGATCAGAAGGCCGCAGTGGAAAAGCGGATCGAAGGCTTTGCCGAAGACATCCGCACCACCTTGCGTGACAGTCGCATTGCCTATCGGGCGGTCGAGCGTCGCGGCGACAACAGCATCCAGGTCAGCCTGGGCGAGGGCGCCAGCGCCGACGCGGCGCGCACCGCGCTGGCCAAGGCGCAGCCGACGCTGACCTACGACGTCAGCGGCCAGAACATCGCAGTGAAGGTGCCCGAGGCCGAGCTCAAGCAGATCGCCAGCGGCGCGATCGAGCAGAACCTCACCACCTTGCGCAACCGCGTCAACGCGCTGGGCGTGTCCGAGCCGACCATCCAGCGCCAGGGCGAAGACCGCATCGTGGTCGAATTGCCCGGCTTGCAGGACACCGCCGAGGCCAAACGCCTGATCGGCGCCACCGCCTCGCTGGAATTCCGTGCGGTGGTCGAAGGCAATGCCGAAGACGCGGTGCGCAGCGGCAGCATTCCGCCGGAAGCCAAGGTCTACCGCGTGCGCGATACCGGCGCGCCGGTGCTGCTCAACAAGCGCGCGCTGGTGACCGGCGATCAGATGGTCAGCGCCAGCGTCAGTAACGACCAGAACGGCATGCCGGCGGTGTCGGTGACGCTCAACAACGTTGCCGGCCAGCGCATGCTCGACTACACCAGCGCCAACGTCGGCAAGCTGATGTCGGTGGTGTATATCGAGCGCATCCCCACCGTGACCATGGTCGACGGCAAGGAAGTGCGCAGCGTTCGGGTCAAGGAAGAAGCCCTGTCGCCGACCCGCATTGCCGGCGTGTTCGGCAAGAACTTCCAGACCACCGGTCTGGAGAAGGTGGAAGCGGAGAACCTGGCCAAGCTGCTGAAGTCCGGCTCGCTGGCTGCGCCGATGGATTTTGTCGAGGAATACGTGATCGGCCCGAGCCTGGGCGCGGAGAACGTGGAGCGTGGCGTCACTGCCGTGGTCTACTCGTTCCTGTTCACGCTGGTGTTCTTCACGATCTATTACCGCGTGTTCGGTGCGATCACCTCGGTGGCGCTGCTGTTCAACCTGCTGATCGTGGTGGCGGTGATGTCGCTGTTCGGCGCCACCATGACGCTGCCGGGTTTTGCCGGCCTTGCCCTGTCGGTGGGTCTGTCGGTGGACGCCAACGTGCTGATCAACGAGCGTATCCGCGAAGAATTGCGGCTGGGCGTGCCTGCCAAATCGGCAATTGCCGCAGGGTATGAAAAGGCCGGCGGCACCATCCTGGACGCCAACCTCACCGGTCTGATCGTGGCGGTGGCCTTGTACGCGTTCGGCACCGGCCCGTTGAAGGGCTTCGCGCTGACCATGATGATCGGTATCTTCGCCTCGATGTTCACCGCGATCACCGTGTCGCGTGCGCTGGCGGTGTTGATCTACGGCAGCCGCAAGAAGCTGAAGACCGTGGCTATTTGATGCGAGTCCCTCGCAAGAGCCCGTCTGTAACGCGAGTCCCTCGCAAGAGCCCGCACATCCATGTGCGGACTTCTTAGGAAGATCTTTCAATGAAAATTTTTCCGCTTCACCTGATTCCCAACGACACCAGGATCGACTTCATGCGCCCGCGCAAGCCGGTGCTGATCCTGATGCTGATCCTGGCGGTTGCGTCGGTCGGCATCATCGTCGGCAAGGGCTTCAATTACGCGCTGGAGTTCACTGGCGGCACGCTGGTGCAGACCAGCTTCCAGAAAACGGTGGACGTGGACCAGGTGCGCGAGC
Source organism: Xanthomonas sp. 10-10 (assembly GCF_040182365.1). Taxonomy (NCBI): domain Bacteria; kingdom Pseudomonadati; phylum Pseudomonadota; class Gammaproteobacteria; order Lysobacterales; family Lysobacteraceae; genus Xanthomonas; species Xanthomonas sp. 10-10. The sequence goes on along the minus strand of NZ_CP144460.1, from coordinate 2,973,759 downwards.
AGCTGTCCAGGGCCGGCTTCGAAAACGCCCAGGTGCAAAACGCCCGCGGCGGCAACGAAGTGATGATCCGTCTGCAGGCGCGCGAGCAGCACAATAACCGCGACGATGCGGCGCGCACCGTTGCCGAAGAAGTGCGCAAGGCCGTGAGCACCGAACAGAACCCGGCCACCGTGCAGCCGGGCGAATTCGTCGGACCGCAGGTTGGCAAGGACCTGGCCTTGAACGGCGTGTACGCCACGGTGTTCATGCTGGTGGGCTTTCTGATCTACATCGCCTTCCGCTTCGAGTGGAAATTTGCGGTGGTGGCCAGCCTGACGGCCTTGTTCGACTTGCTGGTGACGGTGGCCTTCGTATCGCTGACCGGTCGCGAGTTCGATCTGACCGTGCTGGCCGGCCTGTTGTCGGTGATGGGCTTTGCGATCAACGACATCATCGTGGTCTTCGACCGCGTGCGCGAAAACTTCCGTGCGCTGCGTGTGGAACCGCTGGAAGTGCTCAACCGTTCGATCAACCAGACGCTGTCGCGCACGATCATCACCGCGGTGATGTTCTTCCTCTCGGCATTGGCGCTGTACATGTACGGCGGCGAGTCGATGGAAGGCCTGGCCGAGACCCACATGATCGGCGCGGTGATCGTGGTGATCTCCTCGGTGATCGTGGCCGTGCCGATGCTGAGCATCGGCCCGTTTGCGGTGACCAAGCAGGATCTGCTGCCCAAGGCCAAGGACGTGGAGGCGCTGGCGCGTCGTCCTTGATCGGCTGGCAAAAGGTGTGACGAAAAAACCGCGCAGTGCGCGGTTTTTTCGTTTCTGGCGTTGGACCTTGTGACTGCACTGTTGTTCACCGTGACGCCACGACTCAAGATCGTGAACATTAGGGATTTCGCCGCATACGTGATGCCGATCGATACGCAATACGTTGCGGCAGAGAAACAACAGCGCCGCCAAACGCCTGGTTCTGTCTGCCCGCAGTCACCTGCGCATCGGTCACCAAGCGGGTGAGGAACGCCTCGACCTCCGCCTGGCCCATCTGCGCCGGATGGCGCTTGCCGCTGGCCAGGATGGAGTGCGGTATCCGGCTCGGATAGGCCTGCTTGGTGCGCAGGCTGTAGTGCCGAATCCGCAGGCGGTCGCGCACCCGATCGAGTAGCCGGAGCGGTGGAGATCCTGTTACGCCATTGTTTTGGGGGTGTATTTCATACGGCTGCTTCCTTGCTGGATAACACCGCAAGCATTCGCATGGTCGCGGCCGCTTACCATCGTGCAATCCGTTACCCCGGCTAGGATTTCCCCCGTTCACAAAGCGCTAGCGATCGAAGATACTCAGCGCAACGCCGCATTTCGGCGGTCCAATAGGTGTTAGGGGGCGGAATGGAGTCTCTCGCGATTCAAAGAACCATCGAGAAGTACTTCGGATCGACTACGGAGTGCTTAGGAGACTTGTCCGAGAAGAACCACATCGGGCAAGCGCTTGTGATTGCGTACTCAGCAGTCGATACATTTGGTCTCTTAGACGCACCACCAGCTCAAGTTTCTTCTAGTGGCAGTTCCTTCAAGGACTGGACTACCAAATACTTGCTTCCTCAGTGTGGCATCAACTTCACAGCGGTCGACTTCTGGGCTGCTCGGTGCGCCGTTCTACACACATCAACTTCAGAGTCAGACTTGTCGCGCGCAGGTCACGCCAAAGAGTTGGTTTACTACAATGGTGACAGCACGCACCCTGCTGCAATCGACTTCATCCAGAGAACTGCAAAAATCGAGAGCGGGCGCTATCTTGCGGTAAACATCGCAGATCTATTCATTGGCATTCTTGCAGCAATGAGCGCGTTCGCACCGGATCTACATATGAAGTGCGAGTCAAATCCTCAGATGGCAGCGCGACTTAGAAAGGTGTTGCAGCTCCACGCTTGGCCGTCCCCTAACAATTCATTCAAGCCGAACCCGCTTCGTGGGTCGGCTTAATTCAGTCGTTAGGCCGTGGTGGAGCGAATGCGTTGGTGGTTGCCGCTTCGGTGAGTTCGCAGGCATGCATGCGGTTGGCTCCGGACAGCAGTCATCACCGTTGCTGGTTGCGGTAAGTTCGGTGCTTCGCCTTGGCAAATCGTTCCCGCGCTGCGCTCGTTGCAGTTGGCTTCGGTGGCATCACACGCCACTGCATCGCTGGGCAAGCTCCGTCTCGCAAGCTGTGGCACACTCGGTCCAGGCGGCAGTGCTGGGGAGCATGGTTGCACCATCCAACCGTTGCGGCCACTCACTGCCTAACAACTCATTCAAGCCGAAGTTGCTTCGCAACTCGGCTTGATTCAAGCGTTAGCCTGCACAGGAGTGTTTCGTGGAAGTCACGATAAATTCGCTAATTGAGAATACCGTTGCGAACTATCTCGCATCCACGGTTGGCTATGAAAACTTCAGACCGCTAAGAGCTGGTGCGGACTTTGAGGTAAGAAAGGGGGGGCAGCGTTACATTCTTGAGATCAAGGCCAGGAAGCCTGGGGAAGCTCAACTCGTCAGTCTATTAAAGAATCTTTCCCGCCTCGACCTCAAAGGGGCGAAAATTGCCCTAATCACAACCAACAAATCAGAGGTAAATGACAAAGATCGAGAGCGCTTCTCGCTAAAAGCCTCCGCCATGGGATATGACGCGACTTGGATTGACCTTAGTGAACTTGCTGACTTTCTTGGCACTGAGCCCATGGGTGATCTTTCGTCACCAGAAACGATGTCGCGGGTCCAGACAAGATCCCTCATTAAGAGCGTTGAGAGGTACTCTGGATCTCCTATCGGGGTCTTGCCGTTTGATACAAAAGCAGACCAGCAACTATCCTCTTTGGCCAGACAGTTCAACCACCACAGCGTAGCTGATCTGTACCAAGAGCCCTCTTTGCTTGAAGAGAAGCTACGCTTAGGTAAGCGCGTTGAGCAGGTCACGGTAGTACTGACAGACATCGTCAACTTTTCAAGCCTTGTAACGGCATCTCGACCCGAAGACCTTCGGTCCGCTATGGAAAAGTACTATCGCTTAGCGCGGGAGGCAGTTTTTAGCCACGGCGGGATGCTCGATAAGTTTATCGGCGACGCAGTGCTAGCAGTATTTGGCTACCCGCAAGCAGGAGGCAGTGCCTCCACGAACGCGATCAAGTTTGGTAATGAGCTCATATCGATCGGACAAGAAGTCCTCTCGACTTGGCAAGATGACTTAAATGCCAACATCCCAACTGGCACGCGGGTTGGCATTGCCACTGGCGACATCTGGCCAATTAATATCGGCGCCGATCAGTTGGAGATCACCTTGTTAGGCGACACCATCAATCTTGCCGCTCGCCTTGAGAAGAATTGCTCCCACAACGGAGTCCTAATAGATAACAGGACGAAGACTAAAGCAGAGCGCGAGGGGCAGGATATTCTGGCCAAGTTCGCCATGGCAGAGCGGCTTCTGAACGCAAGTGAGGCAAAAGGCCAAGTATTCGATGTCCGGTGCTGGCAACTATCAGAAGGTGGCGGTGCAGGCTAAAAACTCATTCAAGCCGAAGCCGCTTCGCGGCTCGGCTTAATTCAGGCGTTAGTCCTCATGAAGCGATCAAAGGTGTCCGTTGGAGAAAAGCTAGCGCTTACGCTTTCTGCCATTGCGCTGCTTGTTTCCATGTGGTCCCTTGTTGAGAGTCGGAGGGCTTCAGTTCAATCGCGATGGTCCGCGTTTCGGAGCGACGCACTTGCAACACTTGAGGCTCATCGACGCACATACAGCGAAGTCACTTGCCTCTTCCAGGCAACAAATACGCGGCACGGACTTGAGGAGTTTGGAGGCTTCAAGTCCAATCTGGATAACCTTGTGAGCACCCTTCATAAGCTACGAGACGCTGATGAGGCCACACTGGCTGAGTTCGAGACACGTCTGGACGCAAGTCAATCGTCTTTTCGCAAGCTCAGAGACGCAGTTTCAGAATTCAAGACCCATCTCGCGCCCGATGAGCTCAGCAGGGCCAACTCAATCTGCGGCACTGAGGGCTAACAACTCATTCAAGCCGACGCCGCTCCGCGGCGCGGCTTAATTCAAGCGTTAGGCCATTAAAAAGTAGAATGCCGTGAGCGGATGTTTGTCCACTCACAGCATCGTTCGCATTACTCTTCGGCAACGATCGTGATGCCACGTTTAGTCACTTGAACTCGTGCTTTCTGGCCTACCCTAAAACCTGCCGCTTGCAACCAATCGCCGCTCAACCGTAAAAACGGAACTTGTCGTGGCTGGGTGCGACGCTCTATGTCTTTGTGCTGGCTTTGTCTTTGTGCTGGCTTTCGTAGTACTGATAGCCAATTGTCAAAAAGCGCGGCTTCGGCGCTGTGCGGTGTTGCTTAGCCATGATGGCATCCTTCGAGATTGTCCAATTTTCGCCTCCTGTTCAGAGAGGCGGCCGGGCGCTTGAACACCGCTCGAAGACGGCCCGCAGATTTCCCCTTTCGGGTGTTGTATAGCTGCGCGCCGCCCGGCCATAAAAACAATGGACAAAAAAAAACCGCATGGCTTTCGGGCGCGGTTGCCGCTTCGAGAAGGTGTGTTCAGCACCAGCTGACAACTTAGCCGGATGCGAGCTAGCGGTCAACTCGCAGGCACAGGCCTAACAATTCGTTCAAGCCGACCCCGCATCGTGGCGGTGCCAGGGTGCGATACGCTACGCTAGCATGCAGTCGCCGCCCCGCTGCGGGGCGGCTTAACTTAGGCGTTAGGTGCTATGGAAGATACTCATCTCCTCGGAGCTATGTACCTTGGTCACGCTGGAGCCTTTCGACACTGCATCAACGTGCTTCTCGCAGATATGGACAAAGACAAAAATGGCCTACCCGCAAAAATGGCCTGTCTTCCAGTCTATTACCTGGCTTCGCATGTGATTGAGCTTCTTCTAAAGGCTGCTTTGCTCAAACGCGACGTTACTTCGCAGGAACTTAAAGCGGCTGATACTAGGCACAACCTTGCAAAGCTTGCAGAAATGCTTTCCGGCCTCGTCACAATCAGCAGCCAAACTCGGGCGTTGATTACCACCCTCAGCGATCAGCACAAACGTCATTTTCTACGCTACGGCGGACCCACGGCATTACCTCACCCGGAATGGCTAATGGAGGGTCTAGATGAGATCCTGCAGCTTTGCGCAGTTTCTGGAACTTCTGGGGTCGCGCCTAACAATTCATTCAAGCCGAACCCGCCTCGCGGGTCGGCTTAACTCAGGCGTTAGATGCCGCAATTGAGAGAGCCATGTCTGATCCATCTGACCTCTTAGTACAAGCATTTCGCAAATTCCAGACGGCCGGATACGACATTACTGCTGCCAAGAACGGGCTGCATGGCTTTTGGGTTGAGCGCTCAGTAGAGGCTACAGTTGCGCACAGCGCTCTCGAGAGGGTAATGGTGTCTTCAAAGATGTGGGCACAAAAACACCCTTCGCTTAGCAATCCCTATCAAGATGTTGCGAGATTGTTTTCAGCTGGCGCAACTCTAGGTCGATGGGAGAACAACGTACTTGATGTATTCCTGCCTGATGGGCAAAAGTACGGCATGCCGTTAGCAAGCCTCATGCGTGCGGCATCTAACAATTCATTCAAGCCGAACCCGCTTCGCGGGTCGGCTTAATTCCGGTGTTAGGCAGACAAGGATAGACCATGGCAGACGAAGTTGATAAGCGGACAAAGCTGGCTCTTGATGCAATCCGAAAAGCGCATGGAACAGAGGCAGGCGAGTTCAGCACCACTATGTTCGTCGGGCACCACCTAGAAGAACTCCCTCAGGACTACTGGCAAGAGCACACCGGTACTGGCGCTCCGGATCCAGCTGCTGTACTCGGGCTACTTGAGCTCAAGTCCAACTGGGGCGAGGGTAATATTGAAAACTTTGACTTCTCACTCCCTGGGGACGTGACGGACTACGTTCTCTCTGTCCGCTTTGACGGCGCCGGAGAGATCGATGAAATTTCAATGGAGAGTTGATCGTGTTTCTGCCTAACAACTCAATCAAGCCGAAGCCGCTTCGCGGCTCGGCTTATTTCGGGCGTTAGGCCCATGATCGTTTCTTTCAAAGGTCCAACATTCTTTGTCCCTGAGGATGAGGATCGATTCTTCAACTGGCTATACTCGCTACCCGAGTACAAGAACATCCTTGGTGCGGGCACCACCTTGGACTTGGAGTTAGTCTCACCAGTCAGCGCTGACACAGTTCGGCAACTCCTGGTAGTCTTTAGGCGTTGGGGCGTCGACCCAAGCCCACTCACGTCCTTGAGGTCGGCAGAGACGGATAACTTCGTACTTTGGGATACTTGCCTCCAAGTGGCTTCGGCTGGAGCCTAACAATTCATTCAAGCCGAACCCGCTTCGCGGGTCGGCTTAACCCAGGTGTTAGGCGGCATGAACAGCAATCTCGTTCGTCTGATCTCAGACTATCAAACCGCCGTTCGTGAGGCCGTTGCGGTCATGCGCGATTCGGGCATAGAACTGCCTGCCTCTAATGCAGATTGGACGGCTAACGGCATCCCTCAGCGCGGCACGCTCAAAGGTGGCATTCCGTACTTCAAGCATGGCTACGGCTGCTCGGTCAGATTGCTTGGCGGGGCGGTGGACTTTGACTTCGGCGAGCGAGGAGAGATTGATGGATTTGACGTTTGGCTGCTGGCAAGCTTTGCCGGCCCAAGGCTGTCGGAGTACGGCTTCGCTAGTGAGGCTGCGCTCAATGATTGTTTCAAAGCAGAAGTGGCGGCTAGTTCGCTGGTGTACTCGGGGTACATCCTTCACTACATCGCGCATGCCGCCTAACAATTCATTCAAGCCGACGCCGCTTCGCGGCGCGGCTTAATTCAGGCGTTAGATTGCACATGGAAACAATCTCGTTCTCAGGCATTCCAACAGCAAATGCTGATGCATTGACGCGCGCATTCGAGCTCATTAAGAGTGGCAAAGAGAGCGGCGAGATTGACGAGGGTACGCTGCGCGAGGTGCTCGGGGAGCATATAAGGCAGTTCATAAGCGACCCAGAGCTTATTCAACACTTGCTAGAGAAGTGGCAGAAAGATCGAGGCACACCGCTACCTTAGGAGTTCGGCTCATGGGTGGATGCTCTAGCCGACCGTGGGCTACTGTTCCATTCGCTCATCCTAAATCCTGACGGGTCTGGACAACTGCACTTTGAGCAACTTGCTTGGCCTAGCGGTGGCCTAGAGGCTACTGAGGAAATCATCAAAGTCTTTGGCGGCCGAATTGTCTCGAGCAGTGCAATCTAACAATTCATTCAAGCCGAAGCCGCTTCGCGGCTCGGCTTAATTCAGGCGTTAGGCCGTATGCAGACACTTCTAAAACCTGTCGGCTCCGAGATCGAATGGCAAGTAGGTTCGGACGTTACCGAGATCAGCAACACCAGGTCCGGCCTGCGCATTGTTCTAGCCGCACAGAAAAGTATTGACCGCTATCTTGAGATCCACTTCCCCTTCGTCCGGGCATTCCAGGTCATGGATGAGGGAGACATGCTTGAGTATTGGCAGAATCCTCTCACTACGGGCCATGTTCTTTACAAGGTCGCCTCTGGGGGCTGGCGGGAGCGTGCCGCAGGCCAGTTCCTACACGTGACTGCGTCGTTAACCACTATGCAAGAATGGCTCATAGTCTCAGAGTGCCTCTGCATTTCGGTTATTTCAGCGTATGTGCCGCATGTCCGGGAGTTCGGTGACACGGCCTAACAATTCATTCAAGCTGAAGCCGCTTCGCGTCTCTGCTTAATTCAAGCGTTAGATTGCAATTGAGGATTCAATGCACTGGTACGTTTACCACAGTCAAAAATCCATGGGCCACGCTTATGCTGAGCTTGGTGCGTCCACTGTATTCAGCACCAAGAGCAAGCCAAAACTCTGTCATGGTGATGTTGTCTGGGTAATTGAAGGCAACACGGATATCCCAACTGGGTACGCTATCGCTGACTGCTTCAAGGTTGAAAGCACCGATCTTCCACCCTTCTCGGGGAGTTACTCTGACTTTAAACTCAAGGTCAACGGTGAGCAGTCTTTGTTTGGGGGCCGCCGTGCCTCTGGACAGTTCCACGCCCTGGTTCACAGAGCTCCGAGATCGGTTCATTACCAAGCAGCGCTTCTTCTGCGCCCTGACGGAACACCAGCACATACAAGATGGGCTTATTGCAACATCCGGGACTGCGATCTAACAATTCGTCCAAGCCGACACCGCTGCGCGGCTTGGCTTAACTCAGGTGTTAGGCCGCGGAGCAAATGCGTTGTCGGTTGCCGCTTCGGTGAGTTCGCAGGCGTGCATGCGGTTGGCTCCGGACAGCAGTCATCACCGTTGCTGGTTGCGGTAAGTTCGGTGCTTCGCCTTGGTACGTCGTTCCCGCGCTGCGCTCGGTGCACTTGGCCTCGGAGGCATCACGCGCCGCTGCATCGCTGGGTAAGCTCCATCCGGCAAGCTGTGGCACACTGGGTCCAGGCGGCAGTGCTGGGGAGCATGGTTGCGCCATCCAACCTTTGCGGCCACTCACTGCCTAACAACTCTTCAAGCCGAAGTTGCTTCGCAACTCGGCTTAATTCCAGCGTTAGGGCCCATACCAAACTTCAAGGAGAGTCCATTGAGCAGGCCGGTCATTCCAAACATGAGATTGTGGCCTCGCAACTTGAGTACATCTCAAGGCGGTGGGCTGTCCACATCCCAGTACGGCGGTATGTCGACTTCACAGTACGGTGGCATGTCTACATCGCAGTACGGCGGCATGTCCACGTCGCAGTATGGCGGCATGTCCACATCGCAGTACGGTGGCCTCTCCACCTCGCAGTATGGTGGCTTGTCCACTTCCCAGTACGGAGGCTTGTCGACCTCACAGTACGGCGGTCTATCTACTTCACAGTACGGCGGTCTATCCAGCTCTCAAGGCGGCGGCATGTCCACGTCTGCTACCAACGTGTACATGAGCAACATTCCGCCATGGCCTGTATTCCTCCGCGAGCTCGAGGCGCGCGGGTACCAGACTCAGGCTGACTTAATCCGGCAGCGTCTGCCAGATTTTCTGTGGCCCGAGAACTTCTTCCGCTAATGGGCCCTAACAATTCATTCAAGCCGAACCCGCTTCGCGGGTCGGCTTAATTCAGGCGTTAGACCGCTTAAGGAAATCTGATGCGTCTCTCGGAAAAGACATTAGAGTTGAACTTCTGCAAGGGCCTGCCAAGTGTTCTTGGACTTAACGTCTTTTGGCTGGGTCTAACGCAACAAGAAGAGAAGAAATTTGGCTTTGACCATTGCACGAGCGCTGGTGGAATGCTTCTCATCATTCAGATGAAGCGCTTCCACAAAACTTTAAAGAAAACTGGTGCCAGACGCTTTGATGCACCACACCACCAGATGCAAGCGTTGAAGAACATCGATCTGCTTCTGCAGTCAGCCGGCGTCCCTCGTTTCGTGGCTTACGCTGTCCCTGAGGCAAGCGACTCTTCCCACCTTTGTAACTTGGATTGTCCATCCACTTGCGTCAACTATCTTGATCTAGTCCACTTCCCTGCTGTTATCCCGCCAACCGGGCGCGCGAACAATCTGCACTACGTAGATGTGTTAGGGGCTAGCGCTCTTGTGCATTCCGACGAGTTCAGAGTCCAAGTCACGCGCGCCCCTGACCTTATGTCGAGTCTCCAGCAGTCCGAGAGGATTGGGGGCAGCCCTCTAGATCGTGACTTTCCACGCGAGCAACTAGAAGAGCTACTTCCCCGCTTAGGTCGCACCACCGCATTTGGGATCGCGGTCTAACAATTCATTCAAGCTGACACCGCTTCGCGGCGCGGCTTAATTCAAACGTTAGGCAGTGGTGGTTCATTACAGCTTCGGCATCCGCTGTCGCGTGATCTTGCGTGCCCAGCAACTGGCTTGCGCGGCCAGGTGGGCAGATAACGCCTCATTACGTGCGATTGCCAACCGAGTCGACGCAATGCGTTGCACTGCAGTCAAATGCAACGCACCCGCCACTCCCTTCAGGCAATGGTGGCGGTCAATCATGCGAGCAACGCGCGCAGCCTCTCTATGGGTCACAGATTCCAGTCGATCCGCATGCCCGCAATCAATGCATTCTTCAGATCGCTGGTGCGGGTGGGTTCGTTGAACTGGTCGGGGTTGATCACGTAGTGCAGGTTGGGAGCGATGCGCAGGCGCTTGGTGACCTGGATGCCGTAGCTGAGCTCCATCATGATCTGGTTGTCGGCCGGGGTGCCGGTTCCGCCGGCGGAGGCGCGCGCCAGGCGCAGGTTTTCGATGGCTTCGTCGCTGTACTTCTGCTGGGTGATCACAAACGCGATGTTGTCCTGCGGGCGGCTGGCGAAGGTGCCTTTCTGCACCAGGCCCAGTTGCACGAAGTGGTCTTCGATCGCCTGGCCGCCGGTGCTCTTGAGCATGGCGGCGAATACGGTCAGGCCGCGGGTGCCGGACGGGTCGGGGTTGGTGACCTGCTGCTCGAAGCGGCCGAACAGGCCCGAGCGGCCCTGCTTGTTTTCATAGCCCAGGCCGCTGAGGACGGCGGGGTTGCCGTTGCGGTCGCGTAGCGGGTCGGTGTAGTCGGAGTTGTCCTGCCAGCCGCCGAGTTCGTACATCGCCGCCAAGGTGCCGTCGCCGCCCTTGTTCTTGTAGCCGATGGCGTAGGGCACCACCACGCCGGTGGTGTCGTCGGTGCTCCACTTCAAACCGTGCTGGCCGTCCTGGGCCTGCACCGGGTTCACTTCATACGCGCCCACATGCACATAGACCTTGGGCGTGACCCAGGCGGTGGCGTGCGCGGCCCAGCTGGACACCGGCCAATAGGTGAAGTTGCTGGTGCGGAACACGAAGGTGGGGTTGCCGCAGGCCGAGTTGCCCTGGAAGTACTGGCACAGGTCCGAGCCGAGGAAGTGGATGTTGGCCACGCTGCGGCCGGCTTCCAGTTCCAGGCGGTCGTTGAACAGTTTTTGCAGTAGGGTGAAGTTGGCCAGGCGCGTGCCCTGGCCGCCGTAGATTTCCTGCACCGATGTGCTGTTGCCGATGCTGCTGTTGGCCAGGTTGGTGCCGTGGCGGTTGGTGACATAGAGCTTGACCGTGGCACCGTTCCAGCCGAACAGGCGGTCCATGTCGACATCGGTGCCGACCATCAGCTGGCCGGCGTAGGCGTCGCCGCTCTTACGACCACCGTCGATCATCGAGGCGGCTTCGCCGGTGTAACCCAGCTTGAGTTTGAAGGCATCGGCGGCCTCCTGTGCGTGGGCCAAGGGGGCCAGCGCCATGGCAAGCGACAGGCACAGCAGACGATGGGAAGCGCGGTGGGAGAGCAGGGCGGACATGGCAGGACTCCGAACAAAGAGGGTGCGCCCGAGATGGCGGACGCGACAGCAAGGGGATGGGCAAGCCGCTGGCGGCGCGCGATCAATGCGCGGCGCGGCGGTAACAGCAATCAGCGGTGACGCGCGTCCGGCGCGTCGGATGCGGCGGCAGATGCCTGCCACCGCGGGTTGGCTCAGGCGACGACGTCGGCCACCGGCTTCTTGAGCACGCGCAGGGCGATGGCGGTGACCACCACGCCGGCCAGCAAGGCCAGCACATACATCGCCAGATGGGTGACGGCATTGGGGATCAGCAGCACGAAGATGCCGCCGTGCGGCGCCTTCAGTTCGGCGCCGACCGACATCGAGATCGCACCGGCCACGGCCGAGCCGATCACCAGCGCCGGGATGGTGCGCAGCGGGTCGCGGGCGGCATACGGGATGGCACCCTCGGTGACGAAGGCCAGCCCGAGCACGCCGGCAGCGGTAGCCGAGCCGCGCTCTTCGACGGTGAAACGGTTGCGGAACACCCAGGTAGCCAGCGCGATACCCAGCGGCGGGGTCATGCCGGCGACCATGGCGGCGGCCATCGGGGTGTAGACCTGGCTGGCGATCAGGCCGGTGGAGAACGCATAGGCGGCCTTGTTGACCGGCCCGCCCATGTCGAAGGCCATCATGCCGCCAAGCAACAGGCCCAGCAGCAGCGCGCTGCTGCCCTGCATGCCGCGCAGCCAGGCGGTGAGCCAGGCCAGCAGGTCGGCGACCGGCTGGCCGAACACGTACATCATCGCCAGGCCGACCAGCAGCGTGCCCAGCACCGGCAGGATCAGCACCGGCTTGAGCCCTTCCAGGTTGCGCGGCAGGCGGATGTAGCGGTTGAGCGCGGCCACACCGTAGCCGGCGATGAAGCCCGCAATAATTCCGCCGAGGAAACCCGCATTGAGATTGGCCGCGACCAGCCCGCCGATCATGCCGGGCGCGATGCCGGGGCGGTCGGCAATGGAGTAGGCGATATAGCCGGCCAGCGCGGGCACCATCAGGGTGAAGCCGGCCTTGGCACCGATCTGGAACAGCGACCAGGCCAGCGTGCCCTGGTGCGCATCGTCGCCGGCATAGATGCCGCCAAGCGCGAATGCCAAGGCGATCAACAGGCCCCCGGCGGTGACGAAGGGCAGCATGAACGACACGCCGGTCATCAGGTGCTTGTAGGCGCCGGTGCGGCCGTTGCCCTTGCTTGCGGTCGTGCTGGCGGCGGTGCCGGTGGCCGGTGCCGCGCCGCCGTGCACGCCGGCCTCGGCCAGCGCCTTGTTGATCAGGGCCGGGCCGTCGTTGATGGCCGGCTTGGTGCCGCTCTTGAGCACGCGCTTGCCGGCGAAACGGGCCAGGTCCACTTCGCGGTCGGCGGCGATGATGACCACATCGGCCGCGCGGATTTCCTCGTCGGTCAATGCGTCCTGCGCACCCACCGAACCTTGCGTTTCCACGCGCATCTGGTGGCCAAGCTTCTTGGCGGCCTGCTGCAGGCCTTCGGCGGCCATGAAGGTGTGCGCGATGCCGGTGGGGCAGGAGGTGATCGCAACGATGCGCTTGCCGCCTGCGCCGGATGCGTCGGTCGCTGCCGGTGTGCTGGCTGGTGCGGTGGGGGCAGCGAGCTGGCTGACGGCGGCGACCGGATCGTCCAGCACCGCACCCAGGCTCAGGTGCAGCAGTTGCGCATCGCCGAAGCGAGCGGTGTCGGCATCGGCATCGCCGACGACCAGCACCTGCGCGGCGCCGCTGGTCAGCTCGGTCGGCAGCGCGCCGAGCACGCCCTGGTCGCTGCGGATTTCGATCGTCACGCTGCGTCCGGCGGCGGTGGCCGCGCGGCGCAGCGCTTCGGCCGCCAGGACGGCTTCGGTACTGCGTTCGCCGGCGGCGATGACCACGATGGAAGAGGACATGGCAAAACTCCTGCTGTATTGCGGTCGCCGGTGAGGCCGGCGGGGGAATTGGGGCGTTACGCGTACGGGTGACGCGTGCCGGGACGGCGGCGGTCGGAACGACGCGCGGAGACCTGCGTGGCGGTCGCCGCCTGGTGCAAGGCCGCGCTCACGACAGCGTCTCGATCACGACCTGGCTTGCAGCACGTCGCACGCCGTCGGCGCTGAGCCTGCGCGCGTCGCCGCTTTCCAGCCGGCACATCGAAAACGCCGTGGCCAGCCGTGCGCACTGCTCCAGATCGGTGGCCGTATCCAGCAGTGCGGCGGCCAGGCCGGCCACCATCGCATCGCCTGCGCCCACGCTGCTGCCCTGCGCCAGCCGCGGCGGACGCGCGATCAGTCGCTGGTCGCGCTGCACGAACAACGCACCGTCGGTGCCCATCGAAATCACCACCAGCTGGATGCCGCGCGCGAGCAGTTCGTGCGCAGCGGCGCTGAGCGCGGCGCGTCCGGTGAGCGGTCGGCCGGTCCAGGCTTCCAGTTCGTGGCGGTTCGGCTTGACCGCGTACGGCAGGGCCTCGCGGGCGGCGCCCAATGCGGCCACCAGCGGCGCACCGCTGGTATCGAGCAGGACGCGTGCGCCGGCGGCGCTGGCCTGCGCCTGCAGCTGCGCCCAGCTGTCGTCCGGCAGGCCGGCAGGCAGGCTGCCGGACAGCACCACCGGCAGGCCGGGGCGCAGCAGCGGGGCGAGTTGATCGGCCACGCCCTGCAGATGCGCGCTGCTTAGCTGCAGGCCGGGCAGGTTGATGTCGGTGGTGTCGTTGCTGCGCGCCTCCACCAGCTTGAGATTGGTGCGGGTTTCGCCGGCCACGCGCTGGCAGTGGTCGACGATGCCGCGCTCGCGGAACAGCGCTTCGAACACGCCGGCATTGCCGCCGCCGAGCACGCCGAGTGCGGCGACATCGGTGCCCCAATCGGCCAGGCAGGCAGCCACGTTGATGCCCTTGCCGCCGGCATCGTTGCGCACGCTGCTGGCGCGATGCACGGCGCCGGGGTGCAGGCTGTCGAGCCGGATGGTCTGGTCGATTGCCGGATTCAGCGTAACGGTGATGGCCTGCAGGCTCATGCCACGTCCCCGCGCTGCGCTTCCAGTGCGCGCACCTGCTCGGCGGTTTCGCAGTCCAGCGCCCGTTCTGCCAACTGCCGCAACTGGCCGATCGACGACGCGCGCAGGCGCGCTTTCACCGAGGGGATGTCGTTGGGCGTCATCGACAGTTCCTGCACGCCCAGGCCGGCCAACAGGCTGGCGCCGAACGCATCGCCGGCCAGGCCGCCGCACACGCCGACCCAGCGGTCGTGCTTGCGCGCGCCCTCGATCGTGCTGCGGATCATGCGCAGCACCGCCGGATGCAGGCTGTCGGCCTCGGCGGCCAGCTCCGGGTTCTGGCGGTCGATCGCCAGCACGTACTGGGTGAGGTCGTTGGTGCCGATCGAAAAGAAGTCCGCATGCCGCGCCAGCACGTCGGCCTGCGCGGCGGCGGCGGGCACTTCGATCATGATGCCGATCGGAACCTCGGGCGCGTCGAGTTCGGCGCGTAGGCGTTCACAGATCTCGCGCAAGGCGATCAGCTCCGGCACCGAGGTGATCATCGGGAACATGATCGACAGCCGCGCACCATCTTTTGCAGCGCGATAAAGCGCACGCAGTTGCGGTTCGAGCAGGTCGGGGCGACGCAGCAGCAGGCGCGCGCCACGCACGCCCAGGAACGGGTTTTCTTCGTGCGGCAGTTCCAGATGCGCCACCTGCTTGTCGCCGCCGATATCCAGCGCACGCACGATCAGCGGGCGGCCTTCCAGTGCCTGCGCCATCGCCAGGTAGGTGGCGTGTTGTTCGTCTTCGCTGGGCGTGCGGCCGCTTTCCAGGAACAGGAATTCGGTGCGCATCAGGCCGACGCCTTCGGCGCCCTGGGTGAGTGCCATCGCCACTTGGTCGGGCAGGTTGACGTTGGCGCCGATGTCGATGTGGTGGCCGTCGGTGGTTTCGGCCGGCAAGGCGCGCTGTGCGGCTTCGCGCTCGCGGATCGCCAGCTGCTCGGCAATATGCGTGCGGGCCGCGTCCAGATCCTGCGCGGACGGGTTGACGTACAGGCGCCCGCTGCTGCCGTCGATGATGGCGGTGGCGCCGTCCTCGATCTCCAGCAACTGGCCGCCAGCGGCGACCAGCGCCGGCAGTCCCAGGGTGCGCGACAGGATCGCGGTGTGCGAGGTCGGGCCGCCCTGCGCGGTGGCCAGGCCGAACACGCGTGCGGTGTCCAGGTTGGCGGTATCCGACGGCGACAGGTCGCTGGCGAGCAGGATGCAGGGTTGGTCGGGCAGGTCGGTGAGGCCGGCGCCCGCCGCAGACGGGTCGAGCTGGGCCAGCACGCGGCGGCCGACGTCGCGCAGGTCGGCCGCGCGCCCGGCCAGCACCGGGTTGCCCAGCGCCGCCAGGCCCGAGGCGATCTGTTCCACCGCCTGATGCCACGACCATGCCACACCGTGGCCTTCGACCATCAGCTGGCAGGTGCGGGTGATCAGGTCGGTGTCGTTGAGCAGCTCGGCCTGGGCCTTGAAGATCGCCGCGTCCGAAGCACCGAGCCGGCGCTGGGTGTCGTCCTGGATCGCCGCCAGCTGCTGGCGGGTGCGGGTCAGCGCGTCGTGCAGCAGCGCGCCGCCATCGCCCAGGCCGACCGGTTGATCGGCCACTTCGGTCTGCGCCGCGCGCAGCCGGTGCACGATGCCGATCGCCACGCCCGGGCTGGCGCCGATGCCGACGATGGCCGGCTGCGCCTGCGGCGGCGTCCAGCCCGCCACCGGCGCGGCGCGGCGTTGCGCGGCGCGTTCGGCATCGGCCTTTTCCTGCGCGGTCAGGCTGTCCATCACCGCGCGTAGGCGCTTGAGCAGGGCAGCGGCATCGGGGCCTTCGGCCGAGACGGTGATGCTGTCGCCGGCACGCAGGCCCAGCTGCAGCAGGCCGACCAGGCTCTTGGCATCGGCGGCCTGGTCGCCGGCGCGCACCTGCGCACGCGCCGAGAAGCCGCGTGCGGTCTCGGCCCAGCGGGTGGCGGGGCGGGCGTGCAGGCCGCTGGGGTAGGCGATGGTCCACGCGAAGGTTTCGGCCAGGTCGGTGGCCGGTGCGGCGCTGGTGTCCGGCGCGCGGTCGCCGGTGAGCGCGGCCACGATCACGCCGGGGTCGTCGGTGGTGAACAGCGCTTCCAGCTGCGCCGGGTCCTGGATCAGGCGGGTCAGCCGGCGCAGCAGGGTGATATGGGTGTCGGACTGGGCGGCGATGCCCACCACCAGCCGGGTGGTCTGGCCGGGATTCCACTCCACGCCCTCAGGCAGCTGCAGCACCGCAATCCCGTCGCGGCGCACCAGGTGACGGTCTTCGCCGACGCCGTGCGGGATCGCCAGGCCGTGACCGAGGAAGGTATTGGCCAGGCCTTCGCGGCGCCGCATGCTGGCGTCGTAGCCCGGCGCCACGCAGCCGGCGGCGACCAGCAACTGGGCGGCCTGGGCGATGGCATCGTCCTTGTCGCGGGCCTGCGCACGCAGACGGATGAGCTCGGGAGTGACGGGGGCAGGCGACGGAGAAGACAAGGCGGGCTCCGATTGGGGGATCAGGCTGGGAAGTATAGTGGGAACGTTCCCACGATCTAGGTCAATGTGCAGTGCACAAAATCCTTGTAGTGCTTTCGGGTTAGCATCGGAGTAGACACGGCGCCTAGGTCAGGTGCGCAAATGGAGCGGGAACGGTCCCAGTGAGTATCAGCATCAATGACGTGGCCCGGGTGGCCGGTGTGTCCAAGTCCACGGTCTCGCGCGCGTTGGGCACTGGCCCGGTGAGCGAGGAAGTGCGCGCCAAGGTCGAGGCGGCTGTGCGTCAGACCGGTTACCGCCCCAACCTGATGGCGCGGCGGCTGCGATCGCAGCAGTCCGGCATCCTGGGCGTGATCGTTGCCGACATCCGCAACCCGTACTTCACTGCCTTGATCCGAGCGGTGGAAGAGGTCGCTTACCGTGCCGGTATGCGCGTCACGCTGTGCAATACCGATGAAGATCCCGAGCGCGAGGCGCTATATCTGGAGCTGATGCAGGAAGAACGCATCACCGGACTGATCTTCGCTCCGACCCGGGTGACCGTGGGGCGGATGCATGAGCTGGCGCTGGATTACCCCACCGTGCTGGTCGATCGCGCCGGCCCCGGCAGCCGTTACGACAGCGTGGTGCTGGACAATGCGGCAGCGATGGGTGAGCTGGTCGCGCATCTGCAGGCGCAGGGGTATCGACGCATCGGCGGGTTGTTCGGCAGCACCAGCACCACCGCGGCCGAGCGTCGCGACGGCTATCTGGCCGCGATGCGTGCGCAGGGGCTGGAGCCTGACTACCGCGAAGTGGCGCCGACTGCCGAAGCAGCGATTGCCGAGCTAGGCCATTGGCTTGCCAGCGATCACCGCCCGGAAGCCATCGTCACCAGTAACAGCCTGCTGCTGATGGGCGCATTGAAAGCCGCGCGCACCGCCGGCCTGCGGTTGCCGCAGGATCTCGCCCTGGCGGGCTTCGATAACGAGCGCTGGACCGACCTGGTCGAGCCGGGCATCACCGTGGTGGAACAGCCGGTGGAGGACATGGGCCGCGCGGCGATGTCGCTGCTGCTGGAACGCCTGGGCAACCCGCAGCTGCCGATCCGCCGCATGGTGATGACCGGGCGTTGCGTGGTGCGTGGCTCCACAGGTGCACGCACGCGCATCTAGCTGACGATGTAGGAGCGCCCTTGGGCGCGATGGGATTTACCGGTAAGGCCCATCGCGCCCAAGGGCGCTCCTACAACGGCGTGGCGTTTGTCGTGGATCACGCTGTGCCGTTGGTCAACAGCCTGCACGTGAAGCGGGTCCTGCCCAAGCGCGGAATGTCACCAATCCCCGTCACGCCGTAGGAGCGCACCCGGGCGCAACAGGGCCTTGCCGATAGCCCGATCGCGATCGATGGAGCCCCGTCGCGCCCAGGTGCGCTCCTACAGTGGCGTTGCGCTCCGGCGTCAGTAGCGCATCTGTATTGCTACTCGCTTGCCAACCAACGCCGCGCACCGCCGCAGCGATCCGTAGGAGCGCACCCGGGCGCGACAGGGACTTGCCGATAGCGTGATCACGATCGATAAGGCCTGTCGCGCCCGGGTGCGCTCCTACGGGGTCCTTGGTGGGTGGCACAAAAAAGCCCCGGCACTGCCGGGGCTTTTGGTTTGCAACAAACGCCTTGGCTTAGCGATCCGGACGATGCGTACCCGAGTCGTTCTGTGCGGTCAGGTATTCCTTGGACTGTTCGTCCAGCTTGTCGCCCAGCATGCGCCGCACCACCACGAAGAACAGCGGGATGAAGATCACGCCGAGCACGGTGGCGAACACCATGCCGCCGATCACGCCGGTACCGATGGAGTGACGCGAGTTGGCGCCGGCACCGGTGGAAATCGCCAGCGGCAACACACCCAGGATGAAGGCGAACGAGGTCATCAGGATCGGGCGGAAGCGCAGGTGCGCCGCCTCCAGCGTCGCCTCGCGCAGGGTCTTGCCCGCCGCACGCTGCTCCACCGCAAATTCCACGATCAGGATCGCGTTCTTCGCCGCCAGGCCGATCACCGTGATCATGCCGATCTTGAAGTACAGATCGTTCGGCAGGCCACGCAGCATCGAGAACACGATCGCACCCAGCACGCCGATCGGCACCACCATCAGCACCGCCACCGGAATCGACCAGCTCTCATAGAGCGCGGCCAGGCACAGGAACACCACCACCACCGACAACGCCAGCAGCAGCGTCGCCGCATTACCGGCAATGATTTCCTGGTACGACATGCCGCTCCAGTCGAAGCCGAAGCCTGGCGGCAGATCGTTGTTGACGATCTCTTCCATCGCCGTCATCGCCTGGCCGGAGCTGCCGCCCGGGGCAGGGTTGCCGACGATGTTCACCGCCGAATAGCCGTTGTAGCGATTCAGCGCCGGCGAGGCGTAGGTCCATTCGGCCTTGACCACATTGCTCAGCGGAATCATGCCGGGCTGCCCGTCCGCACCGGTGGCGGTGCTGCTGGGAGTGAAGAAGTTGCGCAACGACTCGGGGCCGGTACGGAACTGATCGTCGGCACGGATGTTGACGCGCTTGATGCGGCCTTCGGAGAAGTAATCGTTGACATAGACCGGCGCCAGCATCAGCTGGATCGAGCTGTAGATGTCGCTGACTTCCAGGCCCATCGACTGCGCCTGCACGCGGTCCACATGCAACTGCAGCTGCGGCGAATTTTCCAGGCCGTTCGGGCGCACGCCCACCATGGTGTCGGCCTTTTGCGCCGCCTTGCCCAGCACGATGTTGCGCGCCTGGGTCAATGCTTCCTGGCCTGCGCCGGAACGGTCCTGCAGCCACATGTCGAAGCCGCCGAACTGGCCAAGGCCCTGCACGGTGGGCAGGTTGACCACGAAGATCTGCGCGCCCTTGATGCCGTAGAAGGCACCGTTGAGTTGCTGGATCAACTGCTCGGCAGTGACGTCGCGGTCTTCCCACGGCTTGAGCCGGATGAAGCCCATGCCGACGTTTTCGCCCGAGCCCAGGAAGCTGAAACCGGCGATCTGCAGCATGCCTTCCACCGCCGGCTGCTTTTCCAGCACCGCACGCATCTGCGCAAACGTTTCGTTGGTAAGGATCTTGGTGGCGCCCGGCGGCAGCTGCACGATGGCCACCGCAAACCCCTGGTCTTCTTCCGGCAGGAAGCTGCCCGGCATGCGGGTAAACAGGAAGCCGCACAGCACCACCAGCACCACGAACACGATCATCCACGGCGGCGAGCGCTTCAGCGTGTGACCCACCACGCCGACATAGCGATGCGCCAGCTTGTCGTAGTACTTGTCGAAGGTGCGGTAGACCCAGTTCTTCTTGTCCGAATGGGTGGGCTTGAGGAAGCTGGCGCACAACGCCGGGGTGAAGGTCAGCGCCAGGAACGCGGAGAAGCCCATCGACATGGCGATGGTCAGCGCGAACTGCTTGTAGATCGCACCGGAGGCACCGGGCTGCAGCGAGGAGGGGATGAACACCGCCGCCAGCACCACGGTGATGGCCACCACCGCACCGGTGATCTGGGTCATCGCCTTCTGCGTGGCGGCCTTCGGCTCCAGATGTTCCTCGCTCATGATGCGCTCGACGTTCTCGATCACCACGATCGCGTCGTCCACCACGATGCCGATCGCCAGCACCATCGCAAACAGCGTCAGCTGGTTGATGGTGAAGCCGATGGCGTACATGCCGAAGAACGTGCCCAGCAGCGCCACCGGAATCACCAGGGTCGGGATGACCGTGGCGCGGAAGTTCTGCAGGAACAGCAACATCACCAGGAACACCAGCACGATGGCTTCCACCAGCGTGTGCACCACTTCCTCGATGGAGATGCGCACGAAGGTGGTCGACTCGTACGGTGCAAACCAGGTCACGCCCTGCGGGAAGGTGGGCTGCAGCTCGTCGAGCTTGGCCCCGACCGCCTCGGACACGTTCAGTGCGTTGGCGCCCGGCAGCAGCTGGATGCCGAAGGCACCGGTGGGCTTGCCGTTGTACTGGGTGTCGAAGCCGTAGTTGCTCGGCCCCACGGTGACGCGCGCCACATCCTTCAGGCGCACGGTGGCACCGTTGTTGTCGGTGCGCAGGATGATGTTCTCGAACTCTTCCGGCGAGCTGAAGCGGCCTTCCGCCGACACCGTGGCGGTGAAACTGATGCCGTCCGGCGTGGGGTCGGCACCGACCGAGCCGGCCGCGAACTGCACGTTCTGGTTGCGCACCGCGGTCAGCACCTGGGTGGCCGACAGGTTGTAGCCCTGCAGCTTTTCCGGGTTCAACCAGATGTTCATCGCGTACTCGGCGCCGAACTGGTTGGTGCTGCCGACGCCGGGCACGCGCGAGATCTGCTCGAGCACGCGCGAGCCGACGATGTCGTTGAGCGCGTCGCGGTTGATCGACGGGTTGTCCGAACGCAGCGCGGCCACCATCAGGAAGCCGGCGTTGGCCTTGGCCACCACCACACCCTGCTGGGTGACTTCCGAGGGCAGGCGCGGCGTGGCCAGCGACACCTTGTTCTGCACCTGCACCTGCGCGATATCTGCGTCGGTGCCGGTTTCGAAGGTCAGCGTGATGGTCACGCGGCCGTTGGAGGCCGACGAGGAGTTGAAGTACAGCAGGTGGTCGATACCGGTGAGCTGCTGCTCGATGACCTGGGTCACCGCCTTTTCGGCGGTATCGGCACTGGCGCCGGGGAAGTTGGCGGTGACGGTGACCTGCGGCGGGGCGATCGTCGGGTACGACTCGATACCCAGATTCAGGATCGAGATCACGCCGGCAAGCGAGATCAGGATCGCCACCACCCAGGCAAAGATCGGGTGTTCGATAAAAAACTTAGGCATGTCCGGGTTCCGTCACTGCTGCTTGGACTGGGAGTCGGCCGGCTGCGCCGCCGCATCCTGCTTGGGCTGCTCCTGCGCTGCCGGTGCTGCGGCATCGGCAGCGTTGGCAGCCGGTGCGGCCTTGGCATCGCCGGCCTGGCCTGCGGCGGGCGCCGCGCCAGCTGCACCGGGCTGACCCGGCTGGGCGCCGGCGGCCGGCTTGTTCGGATCCCACGGCACGCCCTTGGCGGGCTGACCTTCCTTGGCCTTCTGCACGCCATCGACGATGACCTGGTCGCCCGGGGTGACGCCGCCGGTCACGATCCACTGGCCCTTCTGCTGGCCGTCGACGGTGAGGTTCTTGCGCACCACCTTGCCGTCCTTGCCCAGCACCAGCGCATAGGCGCCGGTGGCATCGCGCTGCAGCGCCTGCTGCGGCAGCAGGTAGGCGTTGTTGCGCTGGCCCAGGCTGGCCTTGAAGGTCACGAACGCGCCCGGCAGCAGCGCCAGTTCCGGGTTGGGCAGGGTCGCGCGCAGCGACACCGCGCCGGTGCTCGGGTCCACCGTCACCGCCGACACGTCCAGCGTACCGGGGTGCGGGTACAGGGTGCCGTTGCCCAGCTCCACGTTGATGGCGGACTTGCCGTCGCCGCTGAGCTGCACGTTGCCGCTGCTCTGCGCCTGGCGCAGCGCGGCGAGTTCTTCGCTACTCATCGCAAAATTGACGTACAACGGGTCGATCTGGTCCACCGTAGTCAGCAGGGTCGCTTCGCCGGAGCCGACCAGCGCGCCTTCGGTCACCCGCTGGATGCCGGCGCGGCCGGTGATCGGCGAGGTGACGCTGGCGAAGCTGAGCTGGATCCGGGCGGCCTGGACCGCGCCGCGCGCCTGCTGCACGCTGGCGCCGGAAGAGCGCTCGGTGGCTTCGGCGTTATCGATGTCGGCACGCGAGACGTACTGCTGCGGCGCCAGGCTGCGCGCGCGCTTGGCGGCGATCTGGGCGTTGGCGTAGGTCGCCTCGGCGGCGGCCAGCTGGCCCTGGGCCTGCAGCAACGAGGCACGCAGCGGCATGGGATCGATCTCGAACAGCGGCTGGCCTTCCTTGACGTCGGTGCCTTCGGTGTACAGGCGCTTGAGCAGCACCCCGTCCACGCGGGCACGCACGTCGGCCGAGCGGAACGCCGACAGGCGGCCCACCAGGTCGCGTTCCAGCGGCAGCGTCTGCGGTTTCATTTCCAGCACCGACACTTCCGGCGGCGGGGGCGCCTGCTGTTGTTCGGGCTTGCTGCAGGCAGCGAGCGCCACGGTGATGGCCAAGGCCAGGCCGAAGGTGCGGAGCGGGGCAATCATCAGGAGGAACTCCGTTAGGGTCTTGAAGAGAGAAGAGCAAGCGGGGCCGGCGCAGGCGCGGCATTGGCCGCGGCAAACGCCCGCAAAAAGGTCTCGACGGCGAACTGCGCCCACTGCTGCCTGGCGGCAAGGCCGGCGCGGTGGGGTACCTGGAAGCGTTGGCGATCGAAATCCAGGCCGACGATCATGCTGAGCAGCAGTTCGGCCATGAAGTGCGGATCGTCATGGCGCAGCTGGCCGGCGGCCATCGCTTGCTCAAAGCGATGCGCCAGGCGTTGCTGCATGCCGACGACGCCCTCATGGAAGATCTGCTGCGACTGATCGGGGAACCGGTGCGACTCGGCCTCCACCAAACGACAGGTCTGTAACACATCCGGGCTGTTGAGGCGGTCAAGATGGGCCAGTGCAAAGGCCAGCAGATCCTCGCGTAGATCGCCGGACACTGCGCCCAGCGGCACCGTGGCCAGGTGCACGTGGTCCTGAAGGACATCGCGCAGCAGATTCTCTTTACATCCGTAATAACTGTAGAGCGTCTGCTTGGAACAACCGGCGCGTTCGGCCACCGCGTCCATGCTCAGCCGCATTCCGCGCTCGGCAAGCAAGGTATGCACGGCAGCATGGATGCGGCGATCGCAGTCCGAACGCCGGGCAGCACGGGGGGAACGAGGGGTCATGGCGGTAGACTATACCGTCCAGTTTAGTTTTTAAACAGCCTTGACGATCGCAGTTTGGTCTGCGCAACGCCTTGTGTGCCAAGCATCGGGCCGGACTTTGCCGGATCTGGCGATCCAGCGACCCGCCAACCGGCCAAGCGTGTGGAAACTACAGAGCCATATTGCTTTGGCGCCGCTGTCGCGCCTGCTGGAGGCTCGGCATTTGCGCTATGCAGCAAGGCGTTGTCACGGTGCATCGGTACAATTCAGGTTTTCCACCGAGCATCCCAGCTCTCTCATGACAGCCAAGAAAGCCGCTTCGAAATCGTCCACGACGTCGGTCAAACCGGTCGCCGAACGTGCCGTCCCCGTGCTCGCCACCGAACCGCAGGCGGTCACCCTGGAGCCGGTGTTTGCCGCGTTGCGCAAGCGCTACCCGGCCGCCCGCCAGGCCGAAGTGCAGGCGTTCGCCGCCGACTTCTACCGGCGGATGGAAGAGGACGAGTTCCCGAACCATCCGCCGGAGCAGTGGGCGGCGCTGGCGGCCGACATGCTGGAATTTGCGCGCGTGCGCAAGGCCGGTACGGTCAATGTACGGGTGTTCAACCCCACCCTGAAGAGCCACGGCTACGAGTCGCCGCACACGCTGCTGCAGATCGTCAACGACGACATGCCGTTCCTGGTGGATTCGGTGAGCATGACCTTGTCGGACCTGGGCATCGGCGTGCATGTGCTCGGCCATCCGGTGCTGCGCATCGCGCGCGACAAGGCCGGCAAGCTGACCGCCGTGGGCGAGGGCAAGAGCGAGTCGCTGATGGTGCTGGAGATCGACCGTCAGCCCGCCGATGAGATGGCCAAGGTGGAAGCGGCGGTGCGCAAGGTGCTGGGCGAAGTGCGCGCCATCGTGCACGACTGGGCATCGATGCGCGAAAAGATGGTGATGCTGGCCGACGACCTGGCCACCCGCCGCCTGCCGATCGACGACATCAGCCGTCACGAAGCGCAGGAGTTCCTGCGCTGGGCCGCTGCCGACCATTTCACCTTCTTCGGCTACCGCGAATACCGCGTGGAAAAGCAGGATGGCCAGGACGTGCTGGCACCGGTGGAAGAAACCGGCCTGGGCCTGATGCGCGGCCACGACACCTCGCCGGCACGCCCGGTCACCACGCTGGCGGCACACGGCCTGAACGCCTCGTCCAAGCTCAAGGACGCGTTGATCCTGACCAAGACCAATGCGCGCTCGCGCGTGCACCGTGTTGGCTACATGGATTACATCGGCATCCTGGAATTCGACGCCAAGGGCCGCATCGTCGGCGAGCAGCGTTTCCTGGGCCTGTTCACCTCCAGCGCCTACAACCGCCGCCCGTGGGAAATTCCACTGGTGCGGCAGCGCCACGAATATGTGATGAGCAAGTCCGGGCTGACCCCGAGCAGCCACAGCGGCAAGGCGCTGCGGCACATCCTTGAGACGCTGCCGCGCGAGGAGCTGTTCCAGTCCAACGAGGAAGAGCTGTATCGCACCGCGATCGGCATTCTCGGCCTGCAGGAGCGCGTGCGCAGCCGCATGTTCCTGCGCCGCGACAAGTACAGCCGCTTCATCTCGGCGCTGGTGTACATCCCACGCGAGCGTTTCAACACCGATGTGCGTCTGCGCATCGAAGCCTTGTTGAAAGATGCGTTGCACGGCGAATACATCGACTCGTCGGTGGTGCTGGGCGAGTCGCCGCTGGCGCAGCTGCATTTGATCGTGCGGCCCAAGAGCGGCGAAGCGCTGGAATTCAATACCACCGAGCTCGAATCGCGGCTGGCGCATCTGCTGCGCAACTGGCGCGACGCCTTGCGCGAGGCGCTGGTGGCGCGGCATGGCGAAGCCAACGGCCTGCGCATGGCGGCCAATTTCGGCCGTGCGTTGCCGGCCGGCTATATCGAAGACTCCTCGATCGAATCGGCGGTGTCCGACGTCGAACATCTGGCAACCCTGGATGGCCCGGACGATCTGCATCTGAGCCTGCAGGAAATCCGCCGCGATGACGGTATGCGGCTGGATGCCGGCGAAGGCCTGCGTTTGAAGCTGTATCGCCAGCTCGACGACATCCCGTTGTCCGATGCGATGCCGATGATGGAAAACATGGGCTTGCGCGTGATCTCCGAGCGGCCGTATCGGCTGCAGGTAGGCGAGACGCCGGTGTATATCCAGGATTTCGAGGTCGAATCGACCGCCGGCAAGATCAATGCAGCAAGCGCCGATGCCAGCTTCGGCGAAGCGTTCGAGCGGATCTGGAATGGCGACGCCGAAAACGACGGCTTCAACCGTCTGATCCTGGCCGCCGGCCTGCACTGGCGCCAGGTCGCGCTGCTGCGCGGTTACTGCAAGTACCTGCTGCAGACCGCAGTACCGTTCTCGCAGGCCTATGTGGAAGCCACGTTCACCCGCTATCCGCTGCTGGCACGCCTGCTGGTGGAGCTGTTCGAAGCGCGCTTCGACCCGTCCACCGGCTCGGAAACCAAGGCGCAGATCTTCGCCGGCCAGGAGCGCCTGCGCGAAGAATTGTCCGCACTGGCAGGCAGCGACGAAGCCACGCTCAAGGCACTGGAGCCGGTGCTGGAAGCACGCGGCAGCGACCGCGCCGCGCAGCAGGAGGCCACCCGCGCCACCTTGCTCAAGTTGATGGACCGCGTGTCCAGCCTGGACGAAGACCGCATCCTGCGCAGCTTCATCGACGTGATCGATGCGACCTTGCGCACCAACTATTACCAGACCGACAAATACGGCAAGCACGGCCATTGCATCAGCTTCAAGCTGGATTCGGCACTGGTGCCGGACCTGCCCAAGCCGCGCCCGTACCGCGAGATTTTCGTCTACGGCCCGCGCGTGGAAGGTGTGCACCTGCGCTTTGGAGCGGTCGCGCGTGGCGGCCTGCGCTGGTCGGACCGACGCGAGGATTTCCGCACCGAGGTGCTGGGCCTGGTCAAGGCGCAGATGGTCAAGAACACGGTCATCGTGCCGGTCGGCGCCAAGGGCGGTTTCTACGTCAAGCGCTCGCCGGTGGGTGGCGACCGCGATGCGATCCAGGCCGAAGGCATCGCCTGCTACAAGCTGTTCATCCAGGGCCTGCTCGACATCACCGACAACATCGTCGGCGGCAAGCTCGTGCCGCCGCCGCAGGTGGTGCGCCATGACCAGGACGACCCGTATCTGGTGGTTGCCGCCGACAAGGGCACCGCCACGTTCTCCGACATCGCCAACGGGCTGGCGCTGGATCATGGCTTCTGGCTCGGCGATGCGTTCGCCTCCGGCGGCTCGGTGGGCTACGACCACAAGGGCATGGGCATCACCGCGCGCGGCGCGTGGGAATCGGTCAAGCGCCATTTCCGCGCGATGGGCCGCGATTGCCAGAGCCAGGATTTCAGCGTCGTCGGCATCGGCGACATGTCCGGCGACGTGTTCGGCAACGGCATGCTGCTTTCAAGGCATATCCGCCTGCTGGCCGCGTTCGATCACCGGCATATCTTCCTCGACCCGTCGCCGGATGCGGCTGCCTCGTTCGCCGAGCGCGAGCGCCTGTTCAAGCTGCCGCGTTCCAGCTGGGCCGATTACGATGCCAGGCTGATCAGCGCCGGCGGCGGCATCTATCCGCGTACGCTCAAGTCGATCGACATCAGCGCGCCGGTACGCGAGGCGCTTGGGCTGGAGTCCAACGTCAAGCAGCTTTCGCCCAACGAGCTGATGAATGCCATCCTCAAGGCGCCGGTGGACCTGTTCTGGAACGGCGGCATCGGCACCTATGTCAAGGCGTCCAGCGAGTCGCACGCCGATGTGGGCGACCGCGCCAACAACGGCCTGCGCGTCAATGGCGGCGAATTGCGCTGCAAGGTGGTGGGCGAGGGCGGCAACCTGGGCCTGACCCAGCTCGGCCGCATCGAAGCGGCGCAGACCGGCGTGTTGCTCAATACCGACTTCATCGACAACTCGGCCGGCGTGGACACCTCCGATCACGAGGTGAACATCAAGATCCTGCTCAACGACATGGTGCAGGCCAAGAAGCTCACCTACGACGCGCGCAACACACTGCTCGCATCGATGACCGACGAAGTGGCCGATCTGGTGCTGTGGGACAACTACCGCCAGAACCAGGCGATCAGCCTGATGGAGCGCATGAGCGTCAAGCGCCTGGGTTCCAAGCAGCACTTCATCCGCACGCTGGAGCTGCAGGGCCTGCTGGACCGCCAGATCGAGTTCCTGCCGTCCGATGCCGAACTCTCCGCACGCAAGGCGCGCGGGCAGGGCCTGACCCGGCCGGAGCTGTCGGTGCTGTTGTCGTACTCCAAGCTGGTGGCGTTCCAGCAGCTGCTGGAATCGGATATTCCCGAAGACCC
The DNA here is from genome assembly GCF_040182365.1 of Xanthomonas sp. 10-10. Lineage (NCBI taxonomy): Bacteria > Pseudomonadati > Pseudomonadota > Gammaproteobacteria > Lysobacterales > Lysobacteraceae > Xanthomonas > Xanthomonas sp. 10-10. The sequence continues at coordinate 2,945,711 of NZ_CP144460.1, read as the reverse complement.
GTACCTGTCCAAGGAATTGCAGCGCTACTTCCCGCAGCCGCTGCAGAAGAAGTACGCCGATGCGATGGAGCGCCATCGCCTCAAGCGCGAGATCATCGCCACTGCGGTCACCAACACCACCATCAACCGCATGGGCGCCACCTTCCTGATGCGCATGCAGGAAGACACCGGTCGCAGCATCGGCGAGGTCGCCAAGGCCTACACCATCAGCCGCGAAACGCTGGATGCGCGCGCGCTGTGGACGCAGATCGATGCGCTGGACGGCAAGGTGCCCGAGTCGGTGCAGATCGATGCACTGGAAGTGATCTGGCGCCTGCAACGCTCGTTCGTGCGTTGGTTGTTGCTGCGTCCGGGCCAGATGCCGGGCATCACTGCGGCGGTGGAGCGTTATCACGGCCCGTTCAACGATATCCGCGTGGCCTCGGGCGTGTTGTCGGATGCGCAGCGTCCGCAGTACGAAGGCAGCGTGAGGGAGTGGCAGGACAAGGGCCTGCCGCCGCAACTGGCGCAGCAACTGTGCGAGTTGCGTTATCTGGAACCGGCCTTCGACATCATCGAGACCGCGCGCACCCGCAAGCTCAAGCCGGTGGAAGTGTCCAAGGTGCATTTCCGCCTGGGCGATGCGCTGCGGCTGCCGTGGTTGTTCGAGCAGATCGACGCGCTCGAGGTCAACGGCCGCTGGCATGCAGTGGCACGTGGCGTGCTGCGCGACGAACTGGCCGCGCATCAGCGTGCGCTGGTGGGCCAGGTGCTGACCATGTCCGGCAGCAGTGCCGAGGACAAGGTGGCCAACTGGCTGGCGCGCGACGATTCTAGCCTGCGCTTCACCCTGGCCATGCTCGCCGACGTGGCCGAGCAGAAGACGCTGGACTATCCGACCGTCTCGGTGGCGGTGCAGCGGCTGGGCCAGTTGGCCGCGCACGGGGTGTGATTGCGTGCCGCGACGCGACGGTGGAGCGCTCGCTCTACCGTCGCGTTGTCGGTCAGCATGATGTTGTTGCCTGTGACGCAAAAGGCCGCCCGAGGGCGGCCTTTTGCGTCATTGCATGCGGACTGGTGCGGGTCATGAGTCGTGCAGCGCTGCGCGTGCATGGCCGATGCCGCAGGCGCGCAGCGCTGGCCATCGAGACCGGCGCTGCGTCAAAGTCGCTCAGGCCGCCGGTTGATAACGCTCTGCGGCATTGGCCTGCCGGATGTCCGACAACAACCCCTGGCGCGCGCCATCCAGTGCGTCCCAGCGTTCGGCCACGTGCAACGGCGGAATGGTGACCAGTTCGCGGCGATCGAAGCCGACCAGCGCGGCATCGACCAGTTCGCCAACGTCCATCAAGTCGCTGAGCGTGTTGATGTCGATACCGGCGCGCTCCCAGATCTCGGTGCGGGTGCCGGCCGGCAGGACAGCCTGTACGTACACGCCCTTGGCTCCAAGCTCCACGTGCAGGCCCTGCGACAGGAACAGCACGAAGGCCTTGGTGGCGCCATAGACGCTCATGCCGAATTCGGGCGCCAGCCCCACGACCGATCCGAGGTTGACGATGGCGCCGCTGCCGGATTGCGCAAAGCGCGGCGCAACGGCGGCGGAAAGGCGTGTCAACGCGGTGATGTTGAGTGCGATCAGGCGATCGATCGCCGTAGCGTCCTGCTGCACGATGCCGCCCGATTGCGCGATGCCGGCGTTGTTGACCAGGATCCCGATCAGCGCATCGTCGCGCAGGCGGGTTTCCACGGCAGTCAGGTCGGCGGGCTGGGTCAGGTCGGCCTGCAGCACATCGACGCTGACGCGGTGGCTGTCGCGCAGGCGCGCTGCCAGGGTGTCCAGGCGCTGCTTGTCGCGAGCGACCAGCACGAGGTTGTGGCCGCGTTGGGCGAAGCGCTCGGCATAGACCGCACCGATACCGGTGGAGGCGCCAGTGATGAGGACAGCGGGAAGTGTGGGCATGGAAGTTCCTTGCGGTTGGCCAGGGGCAGGTTGCCCATGGCGTGGGATCGAATGGCCGAACGTGGCGCCGTGGCAACGCGTGGAAGAAGCGCATCAAAGATTACGACCAAAATCTAAAATGTCAATGCTTTGATGATAGGTGACATCAAAGTATGCTGGAGCTCTCCCCAGCCCGAACACCCCACGGAGGGTCCAACGATGAAAGTGACCAAGGCACAGGCGCAGGCCAATCGCGCGCACGTCGTCGAAACAGCCTCGTTGCTGTTTCGCGAGCGCGGTTATGAAGGGATCGGCATCGCCGACTTGATGGCCGCTGCCGGGTTCACCCACGGTGGGTTCTACAAGCAGTTCCGCTCCAAGGCGGATCTGATGGCCGAGTCGGCCGCCTGCGGTCTGGCCAACATCGCCGCGCAGTCCGAGCACGTGGACAAGCCCGATTTCGTGAACTTCTATCTGTCGCGCGGGCATCGCGATAGCCCTGCCACCGGTTGCACGATGGCTGCGCTGGGCGCCGACGCCGCACGTCAGCCACAGGAAGTGCGCGAAGCGTTTGCTGTGGGGGTCGAAAACCTGTTGGCTGCGCTCGACCGCAGCGGCGCTGCGCCCGGCACTGCCGAGGCGACGCAGGAGCGCGCCAGCAACCTGGACATGATGGCGCACGCCATCGGCGCCATCGTGCTGTCGCGGTCGTGCCCGGACGATTCGCCACTGGCCGACGAAATCATTGCGGTGTGCCGCGACCGGGTGCTGTCGTCGTTGCAACCGTCCAACTAGCCGAGAGCGATCCATCAGCGCGCCGCGTATCGCGGGTTTGGCCGGTAAGGAGCGTTTGAGCAATACACACATGCCTGACACGCCACGTAACGCGAGAGCGTTCGTGCAGATCCCTCGGGAGCGTCATCTGCCTGGCGCGCCGCCGCTGCATCGCGAACCTGCAAACACGCAAACGACCCTGGCAAGCGTTGCAGGCGATCGACACCGTCCATTTCAGGCCGACGCGGGCACGCCTGCTGCCGCAACAACTCAAGAAGCCTTGCACCGCAATCGCCGCTGGATTCCGCACCGCTCAGCCATCTCACTCAGCCGCAGCGCGACGCCAACCGGTCACTCACCGCTATCAGGGGCGCCGTGATCGGCGGCGTTCATCCAGACAGGAGAAGACAATGACCTTCACTGCATTGCTCGCCACGCAAACCAACGACATCGTCGTGACCAAGCGCGTGCAGTTCGACGACGACGACCTCATGCCAGGCGAGGTGACGATCGCCGTCGAGTACTCGACCGTCAACTACAAGGATGCCTTGGCGATCACCGGACGTGGCCCGATCATTCGCCGCTTTCCGCTGATTCCCGGTATCGATCTTGCCGGTGTGGTCGACGCGTCCAGCTACCCCGGGATTGCGACGGGAGACCGGGTACTGGTCAATGGTTGGGGCCTGAGCCAGACCCATCACGGCGGCTATGCGCAAAAGGCGCGGCTGCCCGGCGACTGGCTGATCAAGATTCCAGCGGCGTTCTCCACCCACGATGCGATGGCGATCGGCACGGCCGGCTATACCGCCATGCTGGCGGTGATGGCGCTGGAGCACGGCGGGCTGACGCCCGAACGCGGCGACATCCTGGTCACCGGCGCAAATGGAGGCGCCGGTTCGGTGGCCATCGCCTTGCTGGCAGGGTTGGGGTATCGCGTGGTCGCTTCCACCGGCCGGCCGGAACAGGCCGCATATCTGCACAGCCTGGGCGCTGCCGAGGTCATCGACCGCAGCACTCTGTCCGAACCCGGCGCGCCGATCAGCAAGGAGCGCTGGGCAGGCGTGGTGGATGGGGTGGGCAGCCACACGCTGGCCAATGCGCTTGCGCAGACGCAGTACCGCGGCGTGGTGACCTCGTTCGGCATGGCACAAGGCGTTCAATTGCCCGCCTCGGTGCTGCCTTTCATCCTGCGCAACGTCACGCTGGCCGGCATCGATTCGGTCAACGCGCCGCAGGCGGTACGCCTGCAGGCGTGGTCGCGTCTGGCGCACGACCTGGAGCTGGGCAAGCTGGCATTGACCACCACGACCATCGCTCTGGCGGAGGTGGCGCAGACTGCCGCCCAGCTGCTGGACGGCAAGGTGAAGGGGCGCACGGTCGTGGATGTGAACGCATGAGCGCGCCAACTGCATCGCGTGCATTCCGCTACCTGGCCACGCTGTCGGCACTGTTGTTTTTTGCATTGGGCGCGGCCTGGCTGCTGGCGCCTGCAAGCATGCTCGCCAACTGGGGCGTCGCCTTCGACAGCGATGCGCTGGGCGTGGTCGGCCGACGCGCCGCGCCGATGTATGCGGCCATCGGCGTGATGCTGTTGCTGGTGCGCGCTGCGCCGCCATCGCCGGGGCGCAGCGCGGTGATTGCCGGCTTTGCCACCGCGTGCCTGTTGCTGGCAGTGTTGGGCGTGTCGGAATGGGCGGCCGGGCATGTCAACGCCGGTATCTTCCCGGCGGTTGCCATCGAAATCGCGTTTCCGCTGGCGTTTTTGCTGGTGACGCGTGCCGAAGCGGTGCAGCGACGCGCCAACCACGCGCGTTGATCGAGGCATGACGGCACCCGGTGGGTACCGTCATGCAATCGATGGGCATGCGCAGGTGCCATGGGTGGCTGACCCACGGTGCTGGGCACCCGGCAATCCAGGATGCTGGCGGAGTGCAGCAGCTGCGGAGGACGCGCGAAGGCCGGCTGACCGCACCGCAGCCCACCGTTTACGCAACAGCTGTGTCAGCCACGCGAAGCGCGGTGTCCGCTCATTTCCTGCCCGGCGTTCTTGTCGAAGCGCACATGCCACCAGGTGGCGCTGAGCGAAATCAGGCTGACCACGCAGAACGCGAGCGAAAAATCGCGTTGCGCCGGTTGGGTGTGATCGCCGGCCAGCATCGCCAGCTTGAGGATCATCGCGCCGGCGCACACGCCCACCGACAGCATCAGTTGCTGCAAGGTGGTGTACAGGCTGCTTGCGCGGCTCATGCGCGCGCCGGGCACGTTTTCGTAGGCGATGGTGTTGTAGGCGGCGAACTGGAACGACATGAAGGCGCCGCAGCACAGCAGCAGGCCGAACATCAGCGCCGGCGGCCAGTCGGGCCGGAACAGCGCACACACCATGTAGCCCAGGCTGGCGAGGATGCCGTTGCCGATCAGGCTGTTGCGGTAGCCGAAGCGGCGCAGCAATTGCGGAGTGACGCTGCGCATCAGCAACGCGCCGAGTGCGGTGGCCAGAATCAGCCGCCCGCTGTGTGCGGCGCTGAACCCGAAGCTGATCTGGAACAGCAACGGCAGCAGGAACGGGTGCGCCCCCTGGGTGATGCGCATCAGCGCACCGCCGATCACCGACAGCCGGAACGAGTCGATGCGCAGCAGGGTCAGATCCAGCAGCGGCGCCGGGTGGTGACGCGCATGCCACAGATAACCCACGGACGCGGCGGCGCCGATGGCCAGCAACCAGCTTGCCATGCCGATGCCGTCCTGCTGGCTGACCATTTCCAGGCCGAACAGCAGGCAGCCCAGCGCCGTGCCGCACAGCACGAAACCACGCAGGTCGAAACGTGCCGGCGCGGTTTCGGTGGGAATTTCCGGGATGAAACGGCGTACCAGCAAAAAGCCGGCAATGCCGATCGGCACGTTGATGTAGAAGATCCAGCGCCAATCCAGATACGACACGAAAAAGCCGCCCAGCGGCGGGCCCAGCATCGGGCCGATGAAGGCGGGGACGAGCGTCCATGCCATCGCCGACACCAGATGGCGGCGCTCCACGGTGCGCAGCAGGATCAGCCGTCCCAGCGGGGCCATCATCGCGCCGCCGGCGCCTTGCAGCACGCGTGCGGCCACCATGGTGGGCAGGCTGTCGGCCAGCGAACACAGGATCGAGCCACCCACGAACACCCAGATCGAGGCGCCGAACACGCGGCGCAGGCCGAAGCGGTCGGCGATGGCGCCGCTGGCCGGGATCAGCACCGCCAGCGCCAGCAGATAGCTGGTCATGGCGATGCTCATCGCCGGCGCGGCCACGCCGAAGTCGCGCGCCAGCGTCGGCAGCGCGGTCGCCAGCACCGTGGCGTCCATCTGCTCCATGAAGATGGCGCACGCCAGGATCAGCGAAATGATGCGGTAATCGGGATAACGCGGCGGCGTCACGCCGGCCTCGGACACGCTGGAAGACATCGGACTCTCGGTTGCCGGGCCGTGTCCACGGCACCTGACAGCGCTGGATCGGCCCGCGTCGCACGGTGTTGTGCGGCGCAACATATGCATTGTCCGCCGGTGTGGCGCGCGGTTCAAGCGCGTGTCGGCAACGCTGCGTGCGTTTGAGAGCGCGGTTGCACGCTGGCTGGCGGGCGAGCCGCTGGGTGGCGTAGGCACGGTGGGTCGGTCTTCAAGGGCTTGATGAAGCGCGCTGGATCGCTGGCTCTTTGTCGCCATGGTCCTGTTCTCAGCCGAAATGGAGCTGCCAGCGTTCGTCGTGCGGCAGCGTGTACGGCGAAGCGACCGTATTGCGTGAGGGCGATGTCGGGGGACGAGGGGGACGATGGTTGAGTCGTACCCTCATCCGGCGCTACGCGCCACCTTCTCCCGTGGGAGAAGGGAAGTGATGTGCATGCCGATCGTGGCTCGCTCGCGAGCACTCACCGCCCAGCATCTTGCACCATGTAACAAGCAGCAAGTACCAAGCAGCAAGTACTACGTACCACGCAATATGCAGCTTGAAGCGCTGGATCAGCGCTGCGCGCTCCGGCTGTCCCAGGCGTCCTTGATCTCCAGGATGCGTGGCAGGGCATTGCGGAAGTGCTGCACCAGGCGCGGTTCCAGTTGCTTGCCCGACATGCTTTCGAGCTTGCGCATTGCGTCTTCTACCGTCCACGGCGCCTTGTATGCGCGCCGTCCGCACAGTGCGTCGAAGACATCGGCCACTGCGATGATGCGGGCCGATTCCGGAATTGCCTCGCCGGCCAGGCCGCTGGGGTAGCCGCTGCCGTCCCAGCATTCGTGGTGATGCAGCGCGATTTCGGCGGCTAGCTGGAAAACCGGTCCACGGCCGTGCCGCAGCAGGTCGTGCCCGGCCTGCGGGTGCTGCCGCACCACCGAGCGTTCGTGTTCGTCCAGTGCGTCAGGCTTGTGCAGGATGCTGCCGGGCACGGCGATCTTGCCGGCGTCGTGCAGCGGCGCGGCATCCTGCAGTGTCTGCGCCTGTTGCGGCGACCAGCCGGCGGCTTCGGCCAGCACGCGTGCATACACCGCCATGCGCCAGATATGCGCGCCGGTGTCAGCGTCCTGACCCTGGCCTGCAGTGCCCAGCAGATGGATCGCATCGCGGTATTGCTGTGCCAGGCGCGCGTTTTCGGCCAGCCTGAGCTGGGTGTTGATGCGTGCCTTGAGCAGGGCCGGCGAGTATGGCTTGCTGACGTAATCGGCCGCGCCGGCGTCCAGCCCGGCACGCTCGTCGTGTTCGCTGTTGCGCGAGGTCACGAACAGGATCGGGATGGCATTGCTGGAGGGATGTTGTTTGAGCGTGCGTGCCACCGCGTAGCCATCCATGTCCGGTAGCTCGACGTCCAGCAGGATCAACGCAGGCGCATGCCGCGCCACCGCATCCAGCGCTTCGCCGCCGGTCTTGGCGAACACCAGCGGGAAGTCGTCACGCAACAGCTGGCGCAGGGTCGCCAGGTTGCTGGATTCGTCGTCGACACACAGCAGGGGACGGGACGGCATGGGAAGTCCTTGCCGACGGCACGCGAGATCGCCGTCAGCGTGGGTGGGTGGCCTGCCAGTCGTGCAGGGTGGCCTGGGCACGGCGGAAGTCGAAATCTTCCACGGCGCGTTGCAGTTCTTCCTGCAACGTCGGTGGCAGATGCGGCGCACACGTCAGCAGCGCCTGGTCGATCTTGTCGGCGTCGTCGGTGGACAGGGCGGCCTCCAGGATCTGCAGGCTGCTGGCGTCCAGTGCGACATCGTCTTCGTTGGCTGCTGCAGTGGCTTGGTCGTGTTGCAGAAAGGCGCCAATCGCCTCGGCGGTGCGGCGCATGACGTCCTTGAGCGCGATCAGCGACGCACTGATGTCGTGACCGTCTTCGATGCGCGTTTCCAGGTCGCTTGCCGCCCCGGCCAGTGCCGGCAGCGCCAGCGACCCCGCCGCACCGCGCAACTTGTGCGCCATTGCGCCGATGGCCGACAACTCGTTGCGGCGCAGGTGCTCGGCCGCGACCTCGGCCGGGTCCGGATTGTCGCGCAGCAGCTTGCTCAGGTAACGCGCATACGGCTCGCGCTCGCGCCACAGGCTGCGCGCGCGCGCAGCGTCCAGCAGCTCGGGGTCGTCGTGCTGCCACTCGGGGCCGTTGGCCAGGTCGGTTTCGTGCGGCAGCGAGGGAATGCGCTTGATCCCGGGATGCATGAAGTGACGAATGGCGGTGACCAGTTCCTCGACGTTGAATGGCTTGGCGATGAAACCGTTCATGCCTGCCTCCAGCGCTTTTTCCTGCTGCGGGCGGAACGCGCCGGCGGTCAACGCGATCACCGGCAGGCTGGCCAGGGCAGGGATCTGCCGTAGCCGCCGGGTGGCCTCGTAGCCATCCACCACCGGCATCTGCACATCCATTAACACCAGATGGAACAGATCCGGCGCGCGCTTGAGCGTGCTGACCGCCTGCTCGCCGTCGTGGGCGACGGTGACCATGGCGCCTTCGCCTTCGAGAATGCGCTGCGCCACTTCGCAGTTGATCTCGCTGTCGTCGACCAGCAACAGGTGCGTGCCTTCGAGCCGTCGGCTCACGAAGGTAGGCGTGACCGGGCGCGCGCCCGGGCGCTCGTCGACCAATTGCTCCACCAGGCGATGCAGTGCGGCGCTGGTCACCGGCTTGGTCATCACCGCGTCCAGATCCTGTTGTTCGGGATGCTGCTCCAGCAGCCGCCGCTCGTAGGCGGTGACCATCACGATCACCGGATGCGGGCCAGGGGCGGCACGTGCACGGATTTCGCGTGCGATCGCCACACCGTCGATGTCGGGCATGCGCCAGTCGAGCAGGAAGATGTCGTACGGCTCGCTGGCCTTTTCGATCGCCTGCAGCGCGGCCTGGCCGCTGGCCACTGCGTCCACGCGCCAGCCCAGGTCGGTGGTGATGCGCACCAGATTGCTGAGCGCGGCATCGTGGTCGTCGGCGATCAGCACGCGCGGCATCGCTTCCGGCGGCAGCGCAGGCAGGTCCTGCTGCGTCTTGGGTGGCGCGGCCTTTTCCAGGGTCACCACGAAATAGAACTCGCTGCCGCGGCCGGGCACGCTTTCCACTTCCAGCTCGCCGCCCATCAGTTCGATCAGGCGTCGGCTGATGGTCAGCCCCAGCCCGCTGCCGCCATAGCGCCGGCTGGTAGAGGTGTCGGCCTGCAGAAACGGCGAGAAGATCAGGCTCTGCTTTTCCTTGGAAATGCCGATGCCGGTGTCGCGCACCGAGAACAGCAGCTTGACCTTGTTCGGATCGCCGCTGGGGAAGCGTCGCACCGACAGCACCACTTCGCCCTGCTCGGTGAACTTGATCGCGTTGCCGACCAGATTGACCAGCACCTGGTTGATCCGCAGCGCATCGCCCAATAGCCAGCGGCTGTCGCGCGGCAACGGCTCGACGATCATCTCCACCGGTTTGGCGCTGAGCGAGGAGCGCATCAGGTCGGCGATGTTGTCGAACAACTGATTGAGATCGAACGGTGCGCGTTCCAGATCGATGCGCCCGGCCTCGATCTTGGAAAAGTCCAGGATGTCGTTGATGATTTCCAGCAAGGTACGTGCGGAGCGGTCGATCTTGGTGACCATGTCCTGCGCCGCGCCAGGCAGCTCGCTGCGCTGAAGCAGGTATAGCATGCCCAGGATGGCGTTCATCGGCGTGCGGATTTCGTGGCTCATGTTGGCCAGGAAATCGGACTTGGACTGATTGGCGCTCTTGGCCGCATCCATCGCCAGACGCAGCTGTTGTTCGTGCATCTTCTGCTCGGTGAGATCCACCGCAACGCCGAGGTAACCGATCACCTGATCGTTGTCGTCGCGCAGCGTGCTCAAGGTCAGCAGCACCGGCAGGCGGCGACCGTCGTGACCGACATAGGTCCATTCGCTGGTGTCGCTGCGGCCCAGGCTGGTGAGGGCGGCCACCGCTTCCAGCGTGTGCGCCACCGGCACCCCGGTCTGCTCGGACAGCAGGTGCGCGCGTTCCTGCAGTTCTTCCGGTTCGACGAACTGGCTGGCCTTGCGCCGGCCGATCACGTCCTCTGCGTGATAGCCGAGCAGCTTTTCTGCGGCGCGATTGAACAGCGTGACAAAACCGCTGGAATCGGTGGCGATGATGGCGTACCCGGCATGCGCCAGGATCGCGCGCTGCAGGACCGAGAACTTCACCAGTTCGCTGGTGCGCTCGGCCACCTGATGTTCGAGCGAGGCATTGAGGTCGAGGATGCGTTGATGCGAGCGCACCCGCTCGGAAATGTCGCGGAAAAAATGCGAGTGCCCGCTGAGCGTGCCATCCGGTTCGATGATCGGCGCCTTGCTCGCCAGCACATGCACGTGATGACCATCGCGGTGCCGCATGCTCTGCGCAGCCGAGGGATTGGCCGGGAACGCTTCATCGGCGTGGTCGATGCGCGGCATCGCATACGGTTGCGGCGACAGCAGCAGGGTCAGGTCCTGGTCGATCGCATCCTCGGCGGTGTAACCGAACATCGCTTCCGCGGCCGGATTCCAGTGCGTGATGCGGCCATCCGGGGTTTCGGCCACGATGGCTTCGCTGGAGTGGCTGACCAGTGCGGCCAGCTCCATCTGCTTGCGCAAGACTTCTTCGCGGCGCAGCCCGTTGCTGAAGTACAGCCCCAGCAACGCAGCAAACAAGGCGGACGCTGCCATGACCAGGCTGCCCACCAGCCACGGCGAGGTCTGATTGAGCGATGCCACAAAGCTGGCCGTGGGGTGGGCGGTGATGATCCAGGTGCGCCCATAGATGGGCAACTGTTGCACCACCGGCCGCCAGCGCGCGCTGGCGGCGGCCGGGGTGCCGCTGCGGTAGAAGTTGTGCGTGGGCTCGTTGCGGTCGGACAGGTCCAGCGCTACGTCGTCGCGTTCGCCCAGCGCGCTTTGCACCATCTGCTCGACGCTGAAAGGCGCGTACACCCAGCCGTTGGTGGCAGCCATGCGCTGCTGCGGCGTTTGCAACGGCATGCCTTCGCGATACACCGGCAACACCACCAGAAACCCGCTCTCGGTGGGGACGCGATAGCCCGAGAGCGAGATCGGCGAGGTCATGATCGGCTCGCCGCTGCGCGCGGCCTGCAATGCGGCGGCGCGGCGGCGGGGTTCTGACGCGATGTCCAGGCCGATGGGACGGTTACCCGAGGACTCCGGTTCGAAGTACAGCACGATGTAGCGCTCCCCATCCCACGGTGCCAGCACGCGGCGATGGATATCCGGCGCACCGTCGGCGCGCGCGGTCTGCAGAAACGCCTCTTCATCGGCAGGCGCAACCCGATGGATATAGCCATAGCCCAGTACGCCGGGAAACTCGCGTGCGTAATCGCGCGAACGGCTGTACAGGGTGAAGCGTTCTCGACTGATCACCCCGCTGCCGGCACCGATCACCGCGCCGCGGGCGCCGCGCAAGCCGTGCTCGAAGGTGTACATGCGTTCGCTGATGTTGCGCGCCAGGGCACGCACGACATACTGGAAGCGTTGCTCGCGCTCGAGCTCGTTATGCCGCTGCAGCCAGACACCGGTCACGATGGCGGCGATCAAACCTGCGGTAAGGATCAGCAGTGCGCTGATAAAGGCGCGGCGCCCGTATTTCCTGCGCAGATCCCAGCGGCCATTCGGCATTTTCGTTCCTTCGCCTTGCCTGTTGCGTGCCCAGTGTGCTGGCCGACGGCAACGTCGACCTCGTGGTACCGCCTGACGATCATCCGGCTGCGTGCAGTGTCCCCCAGTCGCTGCATGCCGGCCTGTTGGGCGATCAACGTCATTTCAATGCATCAGAACGATAGCCAGATCGATAATGCGTGAAGGGCAAGGCCGATCAATCCACCGACCAAGGTCCCATTGAAGCGAATGTATTGCAGATCGCGGCCCACACCCAATTCCAATTGTTCGACGAGGTGACGTTCGTCCCAACTTTTCACTGTCGATGCAATATGGTCGGTCACCGATGCACGCAGGCGCGTGGTGAGTTTGTCGGCTGCCTGCAGCATATGCTGGTTGAGTGCGTCACGCAGCGACGGATCCTGCGCCAAGGCCTGGCCGAGCGATTGCATGGAGCGCTCCATGTGCGCGGCCATCGACGAGTCCTCACGTGCCAGATCGTTGCGCAGCGCATCGCGGATCTCGCCCCACAGGCCCTGCACGTATTCCTGCAGCGCGGGATGTTCGATCGCACGTTGCTTGAGTTCTTCGACGCGCGCAGCCATGTCCGGCTCGTCGCGCAGGCGCGCGATGTAGCCTTGCAACCACGCTTCGTAGTCGAGCCTGATTGGATGCTCGGGCGTTTTGAGGATGTCCTGCAGTTCTTCGATGGCCGCCCGCGCCATGCGGTCGGCCAGGCTGTCGCCGATCTCCTCGATCGGCTTGACCCAGTTCACCGTGCCGACCAGCTTGGGCCACTCGCGGCGCGCATACCGCACGATCAACGCAGACGCGCGCGTCTTGACCTGCTCCTGGTCCAGCCATTCGCCCAGCCGCAGCAGCACTTCGTCCAGCAACTTCTGATGGCGCCCGTCGGTGGTCAGCAAGGCCAGCACATCGCCGACAGTGGCGGCGGCATTCCATTTGCGCAGGCGGTCGACCACGAAGCGCTGGATGGCGCGGCGTACCGCGGCTTCGTCCAGCAGCTCCAGCGCCTGCAACATCCAGCCGCGCGCCATCTGCGCGAGCATGCGCGCCTGCTCGGGCTTGGCCAGCCATTCGCCAAGGCGGGTGGCGGGGTCGAACACGCGCAGTTTTTCCATCAACGCGGCCGGGGCGAGGAATTGGTCGCGCACGAATACCGCCAACCCGTCGGCCAATCGTTCCTTGCCGCGCGGCAGGATGGCGGTGTGCGGGATCGGCAGCCCCATCGGGCGGCGAAACAGCGCCACCACCGCAAACCAGTCGGCCAATGCGCCGACGGTGGCCGCTTCGCAGAAGGCCGACACCCACGCCCAGATGCCTTGCTCGCCCATCAGGTGACTGACGACGAAGCCGGCGAACATCGCCAGCAGCAAGGCCACCGCCAGCAGCTTCATGCGCTGCAGCTGGGCGCGACGGGGATCGATGGGGCGGGGAGTGCCGAGACTGGGTTCCATCCCCGAAGTGTACCCAGTCGTTTGACCAGGGCATGTCCACGGCAGATGGCGCGGTCGCACGCGGTTGGTGGTGGCCGAGCATCCTGTGCCTGTGCTCCAGCTGCGCTCGCAACGGGGCGAGCAGGTATCTGTTGCCTTTGTAGGAGCGCACCCGGGCGCGAGGGGCTTTATCGGGACTGCCTGTCGCGCCCAGGTGCGCTCCTACGGGATGCGGTTGGCGGGAGGGGGCGCTCAGCCGCACAGGTGTAATCGCTGCGCTTGCAACGGAACGACCACGAGACTCTTGCCGTTGTAGGAGCGCACCCGGGCGCGAGGGGCTTTATCGGTACTGCCTATCGCGCCCAGGTGCGCTCCTACGGGATGCGGTTGGCGGGAGGGGGCGCTCAGCCGCACAGGTGTAATCGCTGCGCTTGCAACGGAACGACCACGAGACTCTTGCCGTTGTAGGAGCGCACCTGGGCGCGAGGGGCTTTATCGGGACTGCCTGTCGCGCCCAGGTGCGCTCCTCCGGGATGCGGTTGGCGGGCGGGGGCGTGCTCAGCCGCACAGATGTAATCGCTGCGCTTGCAACGGAGCGACCACGAGACTCTTGCCGTTGTAGGAGCGCACCTGGGAGCGAGGGGCTTTATCGGGACTGCCTGTCGCGCCCAGGTGCGCTCCCACGGGATGCGGTTGGCCGGTGGGCGCGCGCTCAGCCGCGCAGGCGCTCCAGCTGCGCCTGCAATGCCGTTACCTTGGCCTGCAACGCGGCGTTTTCGTTTTCCAGTTCGGTGACGCGGCGCTGCAAGGCCTTGACGTCGCGGCGCTCGGCTTCGCCGCCTTCGGCCTCGTCCGGCTTGGGCTTGCGCTTGGCGTCGCGCACGCGCTTGGCGGCCTGCTTGAGTTCGGCCTTGCCGGCCTGCGCGGCGGCGCGCTGTTCGTCTTCCGACAAGGTGGCCACGGCGGCCGCGGCGCTGATCGAGATCTCACCGGCCTTCACTGCCTGCACCACTTCCGGTGCGGCCTGTTTGTGGATGCGCTCGATCATCACCACCTGGTTGCTGCTCAGGCGCGCTTCGCGTGCCAGCTCGGCGCGGCTCACCGGGGTGGAGGTTTCCTCCCACGGTGGGCTGTCGGTGTCGTCGGCCACACGGGCCGCGCTGTCGTCCAGGCCGGTGTCGGCTTGTTCGGCGTCCACCACCGGCGCTTCGGCGGCGGCATCGGCGTCGCGCTGGCTGCGCTGGCGTGCGGCCAGGATCTCGCGCTTGCGCAGCGCCAGTACGCCGCGCTGGAAGTCCGACACGCTGCGCCGGCCAAGATGCTGTTCGATCATCCACAGGTGCACGTCCTGCATCGAGGTAAAGCGCGGGTTCTGCACGGTCTGGAACGGCAGCCCGTGCTTTTGACAGATGCCGTAGCGGTTGTGGCCGTCCACCAGTACATCGCCCCACAACACCAAGGCATCGCGACAGCCTTCGGCCAGCAGGCTGCGCTCCAGCGCCTCGTGCTCGTCGGGGGTCAGCGGGTCGATGTAGGCCTTGAGTTCTTCTTTGACAACGAGGTTCATGTGGCAACTGCGGGGGAGTACGGGGCCGGCATTGTAGAGAGCCTGCTCCGGCTTTGCGCGCTTGACGTGGTACCCGCGCCGTGACACGCGAGCGACGTCGGGCGCGGCCTCGACGCGCCGCGGTGGGGCTGGCCAGCAAATCGGCGCGTGTGCCGGGAGCCAGTGCGACGCGGCCATGCGGCCTCGATCAGTGACCGCCTGTCACCGGCTGCAGCGCACTCCTGCCGGCCGCCGCACTAGTCCACCTGGCGCAGGATGCCGGCCAGGATCTCGACCATCTGCCCGATCTGCTCGGCGGTGACGATCAACGGTGGCGACAGTGCGATCACATCGCCGGTGACGCGCACCAGCAGGCCGCCGTCGTGGAAGCAGCGCTCGAAGACCTCATAGCCGCGTGCGCCGGGCGCGCCATCGCGTGGCGCCAGCTCGATCGCACCGATCAGGCCGATGTTGCGGATATCGATCACGTGCGGCAGCCCGCGCAAGCTGTGCAGCGCGTCTTCCCACTGCGGCCCCAGCGTGATCGCACGCGAAAACAACCCTTCCTCGGCATAGGTGTCCAGGGTCGCAATCGCGGCCGCGCAGGCCAGCGGATGGCCGGAGTAGGTATAGCCATGAAACAACTCGATGGCGTTTTGCGGCCCGTGCATGAAGGCGTCATGGATCGCATCGGCCACCAGCACCGCGCCCATCGGCACCGTGCCGCTGGTCAGCCCTTTGGCGGCGGTGATGATGTCGGGCGTGACGCCGAAGCGCTGCGCGGCAAACGCCTCGCCCACGCGGCCGAAGCCGGTGATCACCTCGTCGAACACCAGGATGATGCCGTGGCGGTCGCAGATGGCGCGCAGCCGTTGCAGGTAGCCGTCCGGCGGCAGGATCACCCCGGCCGAGCCGGACACCGGTTCGACGAACACCGCGGCGATGGTGGAGGCGTCGTGCAGGGTGATCAGCCGCTCCAGGTCGTCGGCCAGTTCAGCGCCGTGCGCCGGCAGCCCCCGACAGTAGGCGTTGCGCTGCAGGTCCAGGGTGTGGCGCAGATGGTCGGTGCCGGCCAGCAGCGGGCCGAACCACTTACGGTTGTTGGGCAGCCCGCCGATCGACATGCCGCCGAAGCCGACCCCGTGGTACGCCTTCTCGCGGCCGATGAAACGGGTGCGCTGGCCTTCGCCGCGCAGGCGGTGGTAGGCCAGCACGATCTTCATCGCGCTATCCACCGCCTCCGAGCCGGAGTTGGTGAAGAACACATGGCCCAGGCCGGGCGGTGCGATGGCGGCCAGGCGTTGTGCCAGTTCGAACGGTAGCGGGGAGCCCATCTGGAAGGTCGGGGCGAAATCCAGCGTGCCGGCCTGTGCGCGAATCGCCGCCACGATGCGCTCGCGCGCATGTCCGGCATTGCAGCACCACAGGCCGGCGGTGCCATCCAGGATCTGCCGGCCGTCGACATCGCGGTAATGCATGCCCGCGGCGGAGGCGAGCAGGCGAGGACGCGCCTTGAACTGGCGGTTGGCGGTGAACGGCATCCAGAATGCATCCAGCTGCGGCGTCGCCGCCAGCGCGCCGGCGGTATCGTGCGAAGGGTGGTCGTGCATCGCGGTCTTCGTGACATGGATGCCACGACTCTACGGCAGCCTGTGCGGTGGCGGTCACCCTGGCCGACCGCGGCACCGCACCAGCCGGGCCGGGCGGGGCGCGCGATCTAGTCCATAAGAACTAGTCAATTAGTCGCAAGGCCTGCCGCTAACGTCAAGGAAGGCTTGCGTGGCGCGGCTGTGGCAGCGCGATGGAACGCTGCGAGGCGATGCCGAGCATTGCAATGACGCGAGGATCGCCGATGATGCGCCAGACCGGCGCCCGTCGGGGCTGATTGTTGTCGCCGGCCTGATCGCAGCACGCCACTCCATCGCAGCCGTCAATCGTATTCATCGCAGTTCATCGCACTTTTATTTGGGGGAAATGGGAATGACGCAAGGGTCCACCGTGGCGACAGCCAGCGGCGCTGACGCCGGTCTGCTGTCCAAGGAGCGCATCGTTGCGCGTCCGGGGTTCAATCGTTGGCTGGTGCCGCCGGCTGCATTGGCGATCCACCTGTGCATCGGCATGGCCTATGGCTTCAGTGTGTTCTGGCTGCCGTTGTCCAAGGCGCTGGGCATCACCGAGTCGATCGCGTGTCCGGCCGACATGGGCCTGTTCGCGCGCATGGTGGCGACCACCTGCGACTGGAAGATCAGCGAGCTGCAGTGGATGTACACGCTGTTCTTCGTGCTGCTGGGCTGTTCGGCGGCGATCTGGGGCGGCTGGCTGGAACGCGCCGGTCCGCGCAAGGCCGGCGTGGTCTCGGCGCTGTGCTGGTGCGGCGGCCTGGTGATCTCGGCAGCCGGCATCCACTTCCATCAGATCTGGATGCTGTGGCTGGGCTCGGGCGTGATCGGCGGCATCGGTCTGGGTCTGGGCTACATCTCGCCGGTGTCCACCCTGATCAAATGGTTCCCGGACCGCCGCGGCATGGCGACCGGCATGGCCATCATGGGCTTCGGTGGCGGCGCGATGATCGGCAGCCCGCTGGCCGATGCGCTGATGCGCCACTTCGCCACGCCGACCTCGGTGGGCGTGATGGAAACCTTCCTGGTGATGGCTGCGCTGTATTTCGTGTTCATGATGGCCGGCGCCTTCGGTTACCGCGTGCCGCCGAGCGGCTGGACGCCCGCCGGCTGGACCGCGCCGGTAGCCAGCAACAACGCCATGATCACCGCCAATCACGTGCACGTGAAAAAGGTCTGGGGCATCCCGCAGTTCTGGCTGTTGTGGGGCGTGTTGTGCCTGAACGTCTCGGCCGGTATCGGCGTGATCGGCATGTCCTCGCCGATGCTGCAGGAAGTGTTCGGCGGCCGCCTGATCGGCGTGGATATCGGCTTCGGCAGCCTGGATCCGACCCAGCTGGCCAGCATCGCGGCGATCGCGGCCGGCTTCACCGGCCTGCTCAGCCTGTTCAACATCGGCGGCCGTTTCTTCTGGGCCAGCATGTCCGACAAGCTCGGCCGCAAGAACACCTATACGCTGTTCTTCGTGCTGGGCATCTGCCTGTATGCGGCGGCGCCGTCGGCCGGTGGCGTGGGCGGCATTGCGCTGTTCGTGGGCATCTTCTGCATCATCCTGTCGATGTATGGCGGCGGCTTCGCCACCATTCCGGCGTATCTGGCCGACCTGTTCGGCACCCAGATGGTGGGCGCCATCCATGGCCGTCTGCTGACCGCCTGGGCCACCGCCGGCATCCTGGGCCCGGTGGTAGTGGGGTACATGCGCGAGTACCAGCTGGCGCACGGCAGCCCGCCGTCACAGGTCTACAACACCACCATGTACATCCTCGCCGGCATGCTCGTGCTCGGCCTGATCTGCAATCTGTTGGTGCGCCCGGTGGCCGCGCGTCATTTCATGACGCCGGAAGAACTGGCACGCGAAAAGCAGCTGGCGCACGAGAAGGTCGACCGCAGCGGGCATGCGGTGCTGCCGCCGGAACAGATGGCGCGCATCGGGCATGGCGGCAATCCCGCGCTGGTCGCGTTCGCTTGGCTGGCGGTCGGCATCCCGATGGCGTTCGGTATCTGGGTGACGCTGCAGAAAGCCTTCGTGCTGTTCCATTGAGGTGAGATGACCAGTCCGTCTTCCCGCGCAGTGCGCCCCGGTAGTGTGGTGCGCACGGTGGTGCGCCACCGTGGCGGTCGCGGTGCCACGGTGCAGGACATGGTGGCGGCCGAAATGCCGGTTGCCCTGATCTATAACCAGGTGCCGTTCGCGGTGATGATGGCCACGCCGGAGGACCTGGAGGATTTCGCGCTCGGCTTCTCATTGAGCGAGGGCATCGTTAACCATGCGCAGGACCTGCGCGTGGTCGCGGTGGAAACCTTTCTGGAAGGCGCTTCGTTGCAGATCGAAATCCCGCCCGAGCGCGCGGCCGCGTTGGATCAGCGGCGGCGCAACCTGGATGGACGCAGCGGTTGCGGCGTGTGCGGCAACGAATCGATCGAGGCGGTGCTGCGCGTGCCGCCGCGGCTGCAGTCGACGCTGCAGATCGATGCCGATGCATTGGCGCGTGCGCTGGACGCGTTGCATGCGCAGCAGCCGATTGCCGCGCAGACCGGCGCGGTGCATGCGGCCGGCTGGGCCGATGCGCACGGGGTGGTGCAGCTCGTGCGCGAAGACGTCGGGCGCCACAACGCCCTGGACAAATTGATCGGTGCATTGGCGCGCGCGCGCATCGATGCATCGCAAGGGTTTGCGGTGGTCACCAGCCGCGCCAGTTACGAAATGGCCATGAAAGCCGCGCAGGCCCGGATTCCGCTGCTGGCAGCGATTTCCGCGCCGACCGCGCTGGCGATCAACCTGGCCGACAGCGCGGGACTGACCCTGATCGGGTTTGCCCGCAATCACGATTGTGTCGTTTACAGCCATCCACAACGCCTGGATCTGGGCGTTGCCGTGGGAGAGCCCGCATGAGCAAGAAAACCATCAAGCAGTACGACAATCCCGCGGGCGGCTGGGGCGCATTGCGCTCGGTGGCCAAGCACCTGATGGAACAGGACATCGCGGTGCAGGGCGCCAAGACGCTGCTGCACGCCAACCAGCCGGACGGCTTCGATTGCCCGGGCTGCGCCTGGCCGGATCGCGACCATACCTCCACCTTCGAATTCTGCGAAAACGGCGCCAAGGCCGTGGCCGCTGAATCCACCGCGCGCCGCGCCGGGCCGGAACTGTTCGCCTCGCACAGCGTCAGCCTGTTGTCGCAGTACAGCGACTACTGGCTGGAAGGGCAGGGCCGGCTGACCCAGCCGATGCGCTACGACGCCGCCACCGACCACTACGTGCCGGTGAGCTGGGACGACGCGTTTGCGCAGATCGCCGGCCATCTCAACGGACTGGCGACGCCGGACGAGGCGATCTTCTACACGTCCGGGCGTACCAGCAACGAAGCGGCGTTTTTGTATCAATTGTTCGTGCGCGAATTCGGCACCAACAACTTCCCGGACTGCTCCAACATGTGCCACGAACCGTCCGGCACCGCGCTGCGTTCGCAGATCGGCGTGGGCAAGGGCACGGTGTCGCTGCACGATTTCGAACTGGCCGATGCCATCTTCATCTTCGGCCAGAATCCCGGCACCAATCACCCGCGCATGCTCGGCGAGTTGCGCCAGGCCTCCAAGCGCGGCGCGGCGATTGCGGCGTTCAATCCGCTGCGCGAGCGCGGGCTGGAGAAGTTCGCCGACCCGCAGGACAAGCTGGAGATGCTGCACAACGGCTCCACCCGCATCGCCTCGGATTATTTCCAGCTCAAGATCGGCGGCGACCTGGCGGCATTGAAGGGCATCATCAAGCATGTGCTGGAGCGCGATGCGCAGGCCCAGCGCGACGGCACGCCGCGTCTGCTGGATCTGGATTTCATCGCCGAGCACACTGCCAATTTCGAGGCATTCGCTGCCGATGTGCATGCAGAAAGCTGGAGCACCATCGTCGAAGAGTCCGGTCTGGACGAGGCGGCGCTGCGCAAGGCCGGCGAGATCTATCTGAAGGCCGAGCGCGTGATCGCCTGCTGGGGCATGGGCATCACCCAGCACAAGCACTCGGTGGCCACCATCCACATGATCACCAACCTGCTGCTGCTGCGCGGCCACCTGGGTCGTCCCGGCGCAGGCGTGTGCCCGGTGCGCGGGCACAGCAACGTGCAGGGCGACCGCACGATGATGATTTACGAAAAACCGCCGGCCGCATTCCTGGACAAGCTGCAGTCGGTGTTCGGCTTTGCGCCGCCACGCGAAGACGGCTTCGACACCGTCGGCGCGATCGAAGCGATGCTGGACGGGCGCGGCAAGGTGTTCTTCGCGATGGGCGGCAACTTTGCCGCCGCCACGCCGGATACCGACGCCACGCATCGTGCGCTGCGTAACTGCAAGCTCACCGTCCACGTCACCACCAAGCTCAATCGCAGCCATCTGGTACATGGACGCGATGCGCTGATCCTGCCGTGCCTGGGGCGTACCGAAATCGATATCCAGGACGCCGGCTCGCAGGGCGTGACGGTGGAAGACTCGATGAGCATGGTGCACCTGTCGGCCGGCATCAATCCGCCAGCCTCGCCGGACCTGCTGTCCGAGCCGGCGATCGTGGCGCGCATGGCCGAAGCCACCCTGGGGGCGCGCAGTGCGATCCGCTGGCGCTGGCTGGTGGGCGACTACGATCGCATCCGCGACCTGATCGCCCAGGTGTTCCCGGACTTTGCCGACTTCAACCAGCGCGTGCGCACGCCGGGCGGCTTCCGCCTGTCCAACACTGCGCGCGACCGCAACTGGATCACGCCCGAACAGCGTGCGGTGTTCAAATCGCATGCGGTGCCCACCGACAACCCGATCCATCGTGCGCGGCGTTCGCGTGGCGATCAGATGGTGTTTACGCTGGCCACCACGCGCTCGCACGACCAATACAACACCACCATCTACGGCCTGGACGACCGCTACCGCGGTGTGTTCGGCGAGCGCCGCGTGCTGTTCATCAATGGTGCCGACATCGCGGCACTGAACATGAAGGCCGGCGACTGGGTGGACCTGGAAAGCCTGTGCGAGGACGGCGTACGCCGCGAGGCGCGGCGTTTCCTGCTGGTGGACTACAACATCCCGCGTGGCTGCCTGGCGGCGTACTACCCGGAAACCAACGCGTTGGTGCCGCTGTCCAGCTTCGCCGACGAAGCGCGCACGCCCACCTCCAAGTCGATTCCGGTGATCGTGCTGCCGCATCGCGCCGAGACTGCCGATGCGGCGCCGCGCGATATCGGAGCGGTGCTTGTCCGCTGATCCACAGCTCACAGCACAGTTGCTCACCGCGCTGGCTGACACGCCCGACGGCGTGTCGCTGGCGCGGCTGTGCAAACAGCTAGGCGTGCGCATGAGCGTGCTGTTGCGAACACTGGCCTGGCTGGGCAGTGCCAGTCTGGATGGGCAGCCCGGTCCGGGCTGGATTCGGGTGGAAGACCGCAATGAGCGGCAATTTGCAGTGTTGACGTCCGCTGGGTTGGCAGCGCATGTGCAGCGCGGGATGGCGCCAGCGCCGAACGTCGACTAAGCAATGTGCTGGTTGCCCAGCCACCATCGTGGGATCGTTGGCGGCTAGGGTTGAAAGCTTGGTCAGTTGAAGGCGCGGTGCCCTCACCGCTTGCGGGACACGCCGTGAATCCGTCCGTGGAGGCTCGATGGCGGCATCCATGCCGCCAACGATCCCGCAAGCGGCGAGGACACCGCACCAGACAGTTGGCTGGCAGCTTTACTGAAAACCCTGCACACCGACCATCTTGACTGGCCCTTGCCCGCTCACCGTCGCGGGACCTTACGCGGCATGGATGCCGCGTAAGAGCTTACAAGGACGTACTTGCAGCGTGTCCTGCGATGGTGGGCGGGCAAGGGCCCTGCAGCAAAGTTACAGCGGTGAGGGCGCGGTGCCCTCGCCGCTCGCGGGACACGCCGTAAACCCG
Source organism: Xanthomonas sp. 10-10 (assembly GCF_040182365.1). Classification (NCBI taxonomy): domain Bacteria; kingdom Pseudomonadati; phylum Pseudomonadota; class Gammaproteobacteria; order Lysobacterales; family Lysobacteraceae; genus Xanthomonas; species Xanthomonas sp. 10-10. Next base: position 2,923,394 of record NZ_CP144460.1, on the reverse strand, counting down.
TCCATGGGGGCTCGATGGCGGCATCCATGCCGCCAACGGTCCCGCAATCGGCGAGGACATCGCGCCAGACAGTTTGCTGGCTGTTTTGTTGAAAGCCATGCATACCGACCATCTTGACCAGCTCTTGCCCGCCCACCGTCGCGGGACCTTACGCGGCATGGATGCCGCGTAAGAGCTTACAAGGACGTACTTGCAGCGTGTCCCGCGATGGTGGACGGGTGAAGGCCCTGCAGCAAACTCACAGCGTCGAGGGCGCGATGCCCTCACCGCTTGCGGGACACGCCGTGAATCCGTCCGTGGAGGCTCGATGGCGGCATCCATGCCGCCAACGGTCCCGCAATCGGCGAGGACATCGCGCCAGACAGTTTGCTGGCTGTTTTGTTGAAAGCCATGCATACCGACCCTCTCGACTGGTCCTTGCCCGCCCACCGTCGCGGGACCTTACGCGGCATGGATGCCGCGTAAGAGCTTACAAGGACGTACTTGCAGCGTGTCCTGCGATGGTGGGCGGGCAAGGGCCTTGCAGCCAAACCGCAGATCATCGGCTCTACAAGTGACCTATCTGCTTTGTATAAACGCCTCTTACGTGCGGCGGGTCCCGCGATGCTAGGCGGCAGACGAGGACCCTGCAGCCAGGTCGCAGACCATCCGCTTCGCAAGTGATCTATCCGCACTCCGATTACCCCCAAGACAACCGAGATCTCATTGCCTTGCTGTCGACAAAACAAGCGGTCACGTCTGTAACTTTTTGCAGGCAGGTTGGCCTGCGCAAACCACTGCTGTGATCTGCCAGAATCGGCCGTCTTGTCTTGTCTGGATGCCGATCAACGATGACTGCCGCCGCGCCGCTCGCCACACCCATCAATTCACCCGCGCGCGTGCTGTTCGCCAGCCTGATCGGCACCACCATCGAGTTCTTCGATTTCTACATCTATGCCACCGCTGCGGTGCTGGTGTTCCCGACCTTGTTCTTTCCTGCCGGCGACGGCAGTGCGGCGATGCTGCAGTCGCTGGCGACCTTTGCGGTGGCCTTCATCGCGCGTCCGGTGGGCTCGGCCGTCTTTGGCCACTTCGGCGATCGGGTAGGCCGCAAGGCCACCTTGGTGGCGGCGCTGTTGACCATGGGCCTGTCCACGGTCGCCATTGGTCTGTTGCCCGGCTATGCGCAGATCGGGGTCTGGGCTCCGCTGCTGCTGGCGCTGTGCCGGTTCGGTCAGGGGTTGGGCCTGGGCGGCGAGTGGGGCGGAGCGGTGTTGCTCGCCACCGAGAACGCACCGCCGGGCAAGCGCGTGTGGTACGGCATGTTTCCGCAGCTGGGTGCGCCGTTGGGCTTTCTGCTGTCCACCGGCACCTTCCTGGGGATGGGCGCGCTGCTGGACGATGCGGCCTTCATGCAATGGGGGTGGCGGGTGCCGTTTCTGGCCAGCGCCCTGTTGGTGATCACCGGCCTGTGGGTACGCCTGAGCATCACCGAAACGCCGGACTTTCAACAAGCCCTGGATCGCAAGACGCGCGTGCGGCTGCCGCTGGGTACCGTGATCTCGCAGCACTGGCCGGCGTTGATCATTGGCACGTTGGGCGCGTTCGCCACCTTCGTGCTGTTCTATCTGATGACCGTGTTCGCGTTGGGCTATGGCACAAAGACGCTGGGCTACGACAAGGAACAATTCCTGCTGCTGCAGATGGCCGGTATCGTGTTCTTTGCGCTGGGCATCCCGCTGTCGGCCAGGTTCGGCGATCGGCACGGCGCACCGTTGGCGATGATGCTGGCCAGCGTCGCCATCATTGCGTTCGGGCTGGCGTTTGCGCCGTTGTTCCAGGCCCATCACCCATTGCAGGTGTTGGCCTTCCTTGGGCTGGGCTTCTTCTTCATGGGGCTGACCTATGGTCCCTGCGGCACCTTGCTGGCGGAGTTGTATCCCACCGAGGTGCGCTACACCGGCGCGTCGTTGTCCTTCAATCTGGCCAGCATCCTTGGCGCGGCACCGGCGCCGTACGTGGCCACGCAATTGGCGGGACGCTACGGGGTGCAGGCGGTGGGTTACTACCTTGGCGCAGCCGCGGTGCTGAGCCTGCTCGCGCTGATGGTGGCGCGGCGTTCGCGTCGCTCGATGCTCTTCGATACGCGATTGCGGTAAGCGCGGGTGTCGGCCTGAGATGGTGGGTGATCGCTAACGCCTGGTCGCGCCCCGCTGCGTTCCTGCGGTGCTGGAGAAGACGCACTTTGAGCTGCGTCCAGGCCAGCGGCCTTGTTGGTGCGGGCGTGCGGCGCTCAGCTCGCCAGGCGCACCTGGTTGCGCCCGCCGGCCTTGGCCAGGTACAGATATTTGTCGGCTTCGTTCAACAGGTGGTGCAGCGACTGGTCGCCTTCGGTCGCGATGCACACGCCGATGCTCACCGTCATGCTCAGCGTGTCGTCGCCGATGCGCACACGTAGCGCACTGATGCTTTCGCGCAGGGCTTCGAAGTAGCTGGTGGCATTGGCTGCATCCAGCCCTGGCACCAGCAGGCAGAATTCTTCGCCCCCGAAACGCGCCACCAGGTCCTGCGGGCGGGCATGCCCGGACACCGATGCGGCCACCGCGCGCAACGCCTGGTCGCCGGCTTCGTGGCCCCAGGTGTCGTTGATGTGCTTGAAGTGGTCGATGTCCAGCATGGCCGCGGTCACCGTCTGGTCCTGCGACAGCAACTGCGGGATCACCCGCTGGCTCTGTTCCAGGAAATAACGCCGATTGGGCAGGCCGGTGAGGAAATCGCGGGTGGCCAGGTCCTGCAGCGTACCGATCAATTCCAGCTGGTCCACGTTCTGCGAGACGCGGCAGAAGAATTCTTCACGCGAGAACGGCTTGCGCAGGAAGTCGTTGGCGCCGTTCTTCAGGAAGCGCGGGATCAGCGACGAGTCGCTGTTGCCGGAAATGCCGATCACCGCAACCTTGTCGCGCGAGCGCAGCGCCCGCAACCGGCGGGTGAATTCCACGCCTTCCATGCCCGGCATTTCCTGGTCGACGATGGTCAGGCGGATGCCGGGGTCGCGTTCGATCGCTTCCAGGCCGGCGGCGCCGTCGGCGGCCAGCACCACGCGGTAGCCGTACATCGACAGCAGGGCGGCGGCATACGTGCGAGCAGACAAGGAATCGTCCACCACCAGCGCGCCGATACGGCGATTACGTTCAAGGCGCTGCACCAGCCAGGCCAGATATTCGATGCTGCCCGGTGCGTTTTTGAGCACGTAGTCGATGATCTGCTGCTGCAGCACGCGCTGGCGCAGATCCTCGTCGTACACGCCGCTGACCACCACGGTCGGCAGGTTGCGCGAGAGGAAGAACTCCACCACCTTGTCACGGTCGCCGTCGACCAGCACCAGGCCGGTCAGGACCAGGAACCAACCGTCTTCTTCGTCGAGCACGCGTGCGGCTTCGGCCAGGGTCGATACGACCGTGACCGGCAGTTCCACACGTTGCTCGATGGCTTCGCGCAGCATGCTGGTGAACGTGCGCGAGTTCTCCACCAGCAACACGCGTTGCGGCAGGACTGCGCTCTCACTATTGCGATGTAGGGTACCTGGGGACATCGGCTGGCCGTGTGGATCGAACCGTCAGATCAGCTAACGGCTCTGCTCGTCAAAACTTGAGCGCTTCGTCGCAGCTTGCGATTCTCCCGGTGGCGGTCACCACAGCGCATCGCGCAGGCGGTACCAGCTCATGGCCGCCACCAGCAGCGGGGTGCGCAGCCGCTGCCCGCCAGGGAACGGGCGGTGCGGGATACGTGCAAACACATCCAGTCGTTGGCTCTGGCCGGCGATGGCTTCGGCGATCACCTGGCCGGCCAGACCCGTGGCCGCCACGCCGTGGCCGGAGAAGCCCTGGGCGAAATACACATTCGGCGCGAGCCGCCCCCAATGCGGCGCGCGGTTGCGCGAGATGTCCACATAGCCGCCCCAGACGGTCTCCAGCTCCACATCGCGCAGCTGCGGGAAGACGGTGTGCATGCGCCGGGTCATCAGGCGCTGCAGGCCTGGTGGCGGGCGCGAGGAATAACTGGCACGCCCGCCGAACAGCAGCCGGTGATCGGCGCTGAGCCGGTAATAGTCCAGCGCCCAGTTGGTATCGGCCACCGCCATGTCGTTGCCGATCAGGGCACGCGCACGCGCCTGGCCCAGCGGCGGGGTGGCACCGACATAGGTGCCGACCGGCATGATGCGCTGCTCCAGCGGCGCGGCGATGCCGTGCAGCAGGGCGTTGCCGGCAATCACACCGAAGTCCGCGGTGACGCTGCCCTCGGCGGTGTGCATCGTCACCTGTGCACCAGCGTCCTGCCGGGTCACCGCCGCGTCCTCGAAGATGCGCACGCCGGCCGCCAGCGCCGCCCGCGCCAGGCCGAAGGCGTAGGCCAGCGGATGCAGATGGCCGCTGGCGGGGTCGAACATCGCACCCAGATACAGCGGGCTGTCCAGCATCTGGCGGGTGCGGGCGCGGTCCCACCACTCCAGCGGATAGTCGTAGCGCTCGGCCATGCGCACGATGCCGTGCTGCAGTGCCCGCACCTGGCGCGGCTTGAGCGGGACATGGGCATGACCATCGCGCCAGTCGCAGGCGATGGCATGGCGCGCGATGCGCTGGCGCAGCAGGCGCATGCCATCGCGCGAGAAATCGAACAGCAGCCGCGCATCTGCATCGCCGACCAGTGCTTCCAGGGTTTCCTGTTCGCAGCCGTAGCCGACGATGGCCTGGCCGCCGTTGCGACCGGAAGCGCCCCAGCCGATGCGCCGTGCCTCCAGCACGACGACCCGGTAGCCGGCTTCGGCCAGTACAAGCGCTGCGGTCAGGCCGGTATAGCCGGCACCGAGAATGCAGACGTCGGCGTGTTCGGCGCCGCGCAGGCGTGGCTGCGCGGGCAGGGCAGGTGCGCTGTGCGCGTACCAGCTGTCCGGATAGCCGCCAACCGCGGTGTCGGCATGCGGCAGCGGGTTGGCCGGGCTGCCCATCACACGGTCCGCAGATACCGGGCGTAATCGATGTCCGGCACCAACGCCTGATAGTCGAGCAGCTCGCGTTGCTTCTGCTGCCCGAACACATGCCGGAACTGTGTGCCCAACTGCGTGCCGATGAACTCGCTGGACACGAACGCATCGACCGCGCCCTGCCAGGTGCGTGGCTCGAAGACCTCTTGCGCATAGGCATTGCCGCTGATGGGCGGCGTGGGCTCGGCGGGTTGCTGCAGGCCATCCAGGATCGCCGCCAGCACCGCGGCCGCGGCCAGATACGGGTTGGCATCGGCGCCGGCGATGCGATGTTCGATACGCGTGTTGCGGGCATCGCTATGCGGGATACGCAGCGCCACGGTGCGGTTGTTGAAGCCCCAGCTGGCATCCAGCGGCACGAAGGCGTTGCTGACGAAGCGTCGGTAACTGTTGGCGTGCGGGGCAAACAACAGCAGCGACGCGTCTGCATGCCGTTGCAGCCCGGCAATGGCGTGGCGCAGGCTCTCGGCAGGCATCCGGGCCGGGCCGGCCAGCACGTTGTGCCCGTCGGCATCGAGCAGGCTGACATGCAGGTGCAGGCCGCTGCCAGCCTGCCCGGGAAAGGGCTTGGCCATGAAGCTGGCCAGCATGCGTTGCTGCTGTGCGATGGCCTTGATGGTGCGTTTGAGCAGGATCGCCTCGTCGCAGGCGGCCACCGCATCGGCGCGATGCTGCAGGTTGATCTCGAACTGGCCCGGTGCGTACTCGGCCACGGCAGTATCGGCGGGAATGCCTTGCTGGCGGCATGCAGCGGTGACCGCATCGGTAAAGCCACGGTGATCGTCCAGGTCCTGCAACGCATACACCTGCGTGCTGTCGCTGCGGATGCCGGTGACCGGGTCGCGCGGCGTCTGCGGGCGTCCCTGCGCATCGGGCACCGCATCGAACAGGTAGAACTCCAGCTCCACCGCCACCACCGGGGTCAGCCCGAGTGCGGCAAAGCCGTGCACCACCCGCTGCAATACTGCGCGCGGTGCGACCTCGAACAGGCTGCCGTCCGGCGTGTGCATCGCCAGCAGCAGCTGCGCCATGGGCTGCGGCGCCCACGGTACCGGGCGCAGCGAGCCGGGGATCGGCCGGCAGATGCGGTCGGCATCGCCGATGGCATAGCCAAGCCCGGTTTCTTCCACGGTGTTGCCGGTGATGTCGGTGGCGATCAGCGACATCGGCAGGCACACGCCATCGCGGTAGACCTTGTGCAGCGCATCGGCAGTGACGCGCTTGCCGCGCAGCACGCCGTTGGTGTCGGGCAACAACAGGTCGACGGAATGGCAGCCTGCGATGCGCGCCAGGGTGGCGGCATCGGCAGCGGGCAGCGATGCGACGGAAGTCTCGGAAGCCATGGGCACCACCTGCGAAGTCGCCGCCCAGCCTAGCAAAGCACGCGTGATCTTTTGCGGCCATGCAAGGGCGCGGCCGGTGGCAATGGCAGCAGCGGCGCGGTAAGTTCGAACGCATCTGCCGTTCAACGCACCGCATCGGGATGTCTGCATGGCTGTCGTACCGCTGGTCGGATTGCCGACCGATCGCATCGCGCAAGGGCCGCATCCGTTTCTGGCGGCCGGCGAAAAATACATCCGCGCGGTCGTGGACGCGGCCGGTGCCATGCCGGTGCTGCTGCCGAGCCTGCAGCCCAGCCTGGATGCCGGCGTGTGGCTGGATCGGCTGGACGGCGTGTTGCTGACCGGGGCGGTCAGCAATATCGAACCGCACCACTACAGCGACCAATCCAGCTGGGAGGGCAATCCGCACGATGCGGCGCGCGATGCCACCAGCCTGGGGCTGATTCCGCAGGCGCTGGCGCGCGGCCTGCCGGTGCTGGCGATCTGCCGTGGCCTGCAGGAGGTCAATGTCGCGCTTGGCGGGCGCCTGCATCAACGCGTACATGCGGTGCTAGGACTGGCCGACCATCGCGAAGACCGCAACGCGGCGCTGGAGGTGCAATACGGCCCCGCGCATCCGCTGCGGCTGCAGCCCGGCGGCTGGCTGGCCGGGATGAGCGACGGAGCCGAGGTGTGGGTCAATTCCCTGCACGGGCAGGGCATCGCCACGCTGGCCGATGGCCTGCTGGTCGAGGCGACCGCTCCCGATGGCCTGATCGAGGCCTTTCGCGGCCCGGGACCGGGATTCTTGCTCGCCGTGCAGTGGCATCCGGAATGGCATGTCACACAGCATCCGTTCTACCGTGCCATCTTCCAGTCCTTCGGCGAGGCCTGTCGCCGTTATGCCGCTCAGCGCGGTCAGTGAGGTTGTATGTCGATCCGCACACGTTCGCGCAAATCCACACCCAAGCAGCCGGAAAGCGCACTGCGCCGCTGGCTCAAGGACCGCCACATCACCGAGGTCGAATGCCTGGTGCCGGACATCACCGGCAATGCGCGCGGCAAGATCATTCCGGCAGACAAGTTCTCGCACGACTACGGCACGCGCTTGCCGGAAGGCATCTTCGCCACCACCGTCACCGGCGATTTCCCAGACGATTATTACGCGCTGACCTCGCCATCGGATTCGGACATGCATCTGCGCCCGGACGCGTCCACCGTGCGCATGGTGCCGTGGGCAGCCGATCCGACCGCGCAGGTCATCCACGATTGCTACACCAAGGATGGCCAGCCGCACGAGCTGGCACCGCGCAATGTGCTGCGTCGCGTGCTCGATGCGTATGCGCAGGTCAAGCTGCAACCGGTAGTGGCGCCGGAGCTGGAATTCTTTCTGGTGCAGAAGAACACTGATCCGGATTTCCCCTTGCTGCCGCCGGCCGGGCGCTCCGGACGCCCGGAAACCGCGCGGCAGTCGTACTCGATCGATGCGGTCAACGAGTTCGACCCGATCCTGGACCTGATGTACGACTACTGCGATGCGATGGAGCTGGACGTGGATACCTTGATCCACGAATCCGGCGCCGCGCAGCTGGAAGTCAATTTCACCCACGCCGATGCCTTGTCGCGCGCCGATCAGGTATTCCTGTTCAAGCGCACCATGCGCGAGGCCGCGTTGCGACACGGCGTCTATGCCACGTTTCTGGCCAAGCCGATGGAAACCGAGCCGGGCAGTGCGATGCATATCCACCAGAGCCTGCTGCATGCCGGCACCGGCAAGAACGTGTTCAGCGGCAAGCGCGAGGGCGGGTTCAGCGACACCTTCGCGCACTATCTGGGCGGGCTGCAGAAATACATTCCGCTGGCGATGGGGCTGCTGGCGCCCAACGTCAATTCGTACCGGCGGCTGATGTTCGGCGAAGTCTCGCCAAGCAATGTGCTGTGGGGCTTCGACAATCGTACCTGCGGGTTGCGGGTGCCGATCGATGCGCCGCAGAACATGCGGGTGGAAAGCCGGTTTGCCGGTTCCGATGCCAATCCGTATCTGGCGATGGCGGCGACCCTGGCCTGCGGGTTGCTGGGCATCCGCGAAAAGCTGGAGCCGACCGCGCCGATCAGCAGCAACGGCAAGGAGCAGGGCTACGATCTGCCGCGCTCCTTGGGCGAGGCGCTGGATGGGCTGGAGCGGTGCGATGCGTTGCAGGAGATGTTGGGGCGACGGTTTGTGCGGGCCTATATCTCGGTGAAGCGGAAGGAATATGAGACGTTCTTCCGGGTGATCAGCTCGTGGGAGCGCGAATTCCTGTTGTTGAATGTGTGAGCAACGTAGTCGAAGCCCGTGCCGGGCGTTTCCCTTCTCCCGCCGGGAAAAGGTGCCCGAAGGACGGATGAGGGTACGGCGCTGGGTGATGTTGAAGCGTGGCGTGGTTTGTGTGCTTGCGCGGTTCTGGGGGTTTAAAACAGAGCAGGGCTTCACCTCCGTTGGGATGTTCTGGATAGTTGAACCCAAAGCAGAGCTTTCACGCCCTTCGGGCGCGAGTTGCTTTTTCTTTGCTTGTGCAAAGAAAAAGTAACCAAAAAGAAAGCACACCCCGTCCTCGCGACCTGCGCGCCTTCGGCGCTGCGGGTGCGCAAGTCCGGCAGAAATTTTTGTAAGGGACATCCATGTCCCTTACAAAAACGTCGCGCATCCATGCGCGCCGCCCTGCGGGTTGTATCTGCCGGCCTTGCCGCTGCGGTATGGGGCCCCGGAAAAGCGCAAGCAAAGCAAGGCAAGGCAGGGCGAAGCAAGGCGAGGCAAGGCAAGCGCTGCAACGGGCGCAGCTCGAAGGTGCGGCGATGCCATACGCATGCCAGGCAGTGCCGGGCAGGAGGCCGGAAGCGTAGTCGAAATGTGCAGGCCACCTACGTCGTCAGACGTTTCCTTCTCCCATCGGGACATTGTCCTCCTTCATGGGGGAGAAGGTGCCCCCAAGGGCGGATGAGGGCGACGTCGGTGGCAGGGCAAGTTCTCGCGGCCCACCTGTCTGTCGGGCACGCAGGGGATTGGCAGGGCACTCTGCAGAGCCGTCCACGGTCCGGCAACAGGGCGTGGGTATGCTCCTGGTTCCTCATGCGTGGAGCAGGTCGTGGATTCTTCTGTGCTCAGGTCGTTGCAGCAGCTCGATGCCGCGCATCATCTGCATCCGTTCAACGACAACGCGGTCTTGGCGGGCAAGGGCACGCGCATCCTCACGCGCGGTGAGGGCGTGTATGTGTGGGATGCCGACGGCAACAAACTGCTGGATGCGTTCGGAGGGTTGTGGTGCGTCAATGTGGGGTATGGGCGTATCGAACTGGCGCAGGCCGCGGCGCGGCAGATGGAGCAGCTGGCCTACTACAACAGCTTTTTCCAGTGCACCACCGAGCCCACCATCCATCTGGCCGCCAAGCTGGCGGAGCTGACGCCGGGCGACTTGAATCATGCCTTTTTCGCCAATTCCGGATCGGAGGCCAACGACACCATCCTGCGCCTGGTGCGGCATTTCTGGGCGGTGCAGGGGCAGCCGCAGAAACAGGTCTTCATCGGTCGCCACAATGGCTATCACGGCACCACCATGGGCGGTGCCAGCCTGGGTGGCATGCAGGGCATGCACAAGCAGGGCGGGTTGCCGATACCGGGCATCGTGCATATCGAGCCGCCCAATCATTTCGGCGATGGCGGGGACATGGCGCCGGAGGACTACGGGCTGCTTGCCGCGCGCCGTCTGGAAGCCAGGATTCTCGAGATCGGTCCGGAAAACGTGGCGGCCTTCATCGGCGAACCCATCATGGGTGCGATCGGGGTGTACATCCCGCCGCGCAGTTATTGGCCGGAAATCCAGCGCATCTGCCGGCACTATGATGTGTTGCTGGTGGCCGATGAGGTGATCTGCGGGTTCGGACGTACCGGCGAATGGTTCGGCGCCGATTACTTCGGCTTCCAGCCCGATGTGATGACGCTGGCCAAGGGCATCACCTCCGGCTACATCCCGCTGGCGGCGGCGATGTTCAGCGATCGCGTGGCCGGGGTGCTCAAGCAGCAAGGCGGCGAATTGGCGCATGGCGGCACCTATGCCGGGCATCCGGTGTGCGCGGCGGTGGCGCTGGAGAATCTGCGCCTGCTGCAGGACGAAGGCATCGTGGACACCGCACGCACGCAGATCGCGCCGTATCTGGCGCAGCGCTGGGCCGAGCTGGGCGCGCATCGGCTGGTCGGTGAGGCGCGGATTGCGGGCCTGGTCGGGGCGCTGGAACTGGTGCCGGACAAGCGCCGGCGCGGCAGGTATTTCCCCGGGCGCGGACGGGTCGGCGCGATGTGTCGCGACTTCGCGCTGCGGCGGGGCCTGATCCTGCGCGCGACCTACGATGCGATGCTGCTGTCGCCGCCGTTGATCATCACCTGCGACCAGGTCGATGAGCTGTTCGACAAGGCCTGGGCGGCGTTGGACGATACCGCCCAGGCCTTGGGCAGGTAAGCCGTGGCGGCATGCCTTCGGCCCCAGGGCCGCGCAGCTGCCGTGCAGCAAGCGCCACCGACGGCAATGACCTTCGCCAATCACGACGCTGCAGCGCATCGCACCCGCGCACCGCCGCCCACACACCGCACGCTGTGCAAACCCGGGCGCGGTGGGTAGGCTGGGCGCAGACCGGCCGCGATGCCGGGCCGCCCCATCGCGCTGCCCTGGAGACCCACATGACGCTGCGACTGCTCGCACTGACCCTGTCCATCACCCTGTTCTCCGGCTGCGGCGGCGGTGGCGCCCCGGGCAAGGCCGAGGCGCAGGCCAAGGTGCTCAACGTCTACAACTACTCCGACTACATCGCAGAAGACACCATCCCCGCGTTCGAAAAGAGCACCGGCATCAAGGTCACCTACGACGTGTTCGATAGCGACGAGATGGTGGAAACCAAGTTGCTGGCCGGTGGCAGCGATTACGACGTGGTGGTGCCCACGCTCAACTTCTTCGGCCGGCAGATCCAGGCCGGTGTGTTCCTGCCATTGGACAAAAGCAAGATCCCGAATCTGGCCAATCTGGATCCTGACGTGATGCGCCGCATCGCCGCACAGGACCCCAACAATGCCTATGGCGTGCCGTACATGATCGGCACCACCGGCATCGGCTACAACGTCGACAAGCTCAAGGCGATCTTCGGCAGCACCGATGTCGCCAACAGCTGGGATCTGGTGTTCAAGCCAGAGAATCTGTCCAGGCTGAAGGATTGCGGTGTGACCATTCTGGACACGCCCTCGGACATGATCCCGATCGCGCTGAACTACCTGGGCCTGGACCCGCACAGCAGCGTGCCGGCCGAGATCGAGAAAGCCGCGGCGCTGATCAAGACCATCCGCCCGTACGTGCAGAACTTCCACTCCAGCCAATACGTCACCTCGTTGGCCAACGGCAATACCTGCCTGGCGGTGGGGTGGTCGGGCGACATCATCCAGGCGCGCGACCGTGCCAAGGAGGCCGGCAACAACGTCAATGTGGCCTACGCCATTCCGAAGGAAGGCGCGCCGCAATGGTTCGACATGCTGGCCATCCCCAAGGATGCCAAGCATCCTGACAACGCCTACGCCTTCATCAATTACCTGCTGAAGCCGGAGGTGGCCGCGGCCAACAGCAACTTCATCCACTACGCCAACCCGGTGCGCACCGCCACGCCGCTGGTGGATGCGGCGATCCGCAACGACCCCACCATCTACCCGCCGCCGGAGGTGACCGCCAAGATGTTCACCTATGCGATCAATTCGCCGGACGTCGATCGCCTGTACACGCGGCTGTGGACCGAGATCAAGACCGGCCGTTGAGACGGGGCGGGGCGACGATGCGGCGCAGGTGGCCGCATCTTCATCAATCGCCAATCATTGGCTGAGAGACTGCAAACCCGGTCGCGGCAGCGCGCAGCTGGGCCATCGTCATCGATTGCACTGCGAGCGCGTGCTGGCGCGCAGCACGCGGCTGGCCGACGTGAATCAACCGGCCGATAGCGCACGTCCGGCCAGCCTCAGCACCAGCTGACTGGGCTCGTCACGCAACCTGTACTGACGGGTTCAAATAATTGTATGGTTCTGCCGCTTTCGCCCTGCCGCTGATCCGGCATGCCGCCGCGCGCCTCGCCCACGACCTACAGGACGCTTCCTTTGAGCAACCAAGAAGACCGCCAGTCCAACGATGGCCGCAGCCAGGCCGCAGACGCGCACGACGACCAGGAGCAGAAGCCTTCACCCTTGAAGAACCCCAAGGTCAAGTGGACGCTGATCCTGGTGGGCGTGCTGGTGCTGGTCTTGCTGGTGGTCTGGCTGGCCTATTACCTGATCAAGGGCCGCTACATGCAGGACACCAACAACGCCTATCTGCAGGCCGATTCGGTGGCGGTGGCGCCGCGCGTCAGCGGCTACGTGACCCGGGTGATGGTGGGCGACAACCAGATCGTGGACGCCGGCCAGCCGTTGCTGCAGATCGATGACCGCACCTACCAGGCCACGCTGCAGCAGGCCGAGGCCGCGATCGCCGCGCGCCAGGCCGACATCGCTGCCGCCACGGCCAATGTGTCCGCGCAGGAATCGTCGCTGGTGCAGGCGCGCACCCAGGTCGCTGCCGCCGCTGCCAGCCTCACGTTCGCCCAGGCCGAGGTGAAGCGCTTCGCGCCGCTGGCGGCCTCCGGCGCGGACACGCACGAGCACCAGGAAAGCCTGCAGCACGACCTGGCCCGCGCCCGCGCCCAGTACGACGCCGCCCAGGCGCAGGCCAAGGCAGCGCAGAGTCAGATCCAGGCCAGCACCGCGCAACTGGAGCAGGCTCAGGCCGGCGTGAAGCAGGCCACCGCCGACGCCGACCAGGCCCGCATCGCGGTGGAAGACACCCGCCTGACCAGCCGTATCCACGGCCGCGTCGGCGACAAGACCGTGCAGGTTGGGCAGTTCCTGGCCGCAGGCACCCGCACCATGACCATCGTGCCGCAGGAATCGCTGTACCTGATCGCCAACTTCAAGGAAACCCAGGTCGGCCTGATGCGTCCCGGCCAGCCGGCCGAAATCGAGGTCGATGCGCTGTCCGGCGTGAAGCTGCACGGCAAGGTCGAAAGCCTCTCGCCCGGTACCGGCTCGCAGTTCGCGCTGTTGCCGCCGGAAAATGCCACCGGCAACTTCACCAAGGTGGTGCAGCGCGTGCCGGTGCGCATTCGTGTGCTGGCCGGCGAAGAGGCACGCAAGGTATTGGTGCCGGGCATGTCGGTGGAGGTGACGGTGGATACGCGCTCGGCCAAGGACGCCAAGCAGCGGGCCGAAGCAGAATCCGACCGCGTGCAGGAGCAGGAGCGCGCGCAGTGAGTGCAGCGGCAGCCACCGGCCAGAGCGCCGGCGGCAGCGCTGCCAGCGAAAAGGCCGAGCCGGGCGCCTGGCTGGCGGTGCTGGCCGGCACCATCGGCTCGTTCATGGCGACGCTGGATATCTCCATCGTCAACGCGGCGCTGCCCACCATCCAGGGCGAGGTCGGCGCCAGCGGTACCGAAGGCACCTGGATCTCCACCGCTTACCTGGTCGCCGAGATCATCATGATCCCGCTGACCGGCTGGTTCGTGCGCACGCTGGGCCTGCGCAACTTCCTGCTGATCTGCGCGGTGATGTTCACCGCGTTTTCGGTGGTGTGCGGGCTGTCGACCTCGTTGACGATGATGATCATCGGCCGCGTGGGGCAGGGCCTGGCCGGTGGCGCGCTGATTCCCACCGCGCTGACCATCGTTGCGACCCGGCTGCCGCCGAGCCAGCAGACCATGGGCACGGCCTTGTTCGGCATGACCGTGATCATGGGCCCGGTGATCGGCCCGCTGCTCGGCGGCTGGCTCACCGAGAACGTCAGCTGGCACTACGCGTTCTTCATCAACGTGCCGATCTGCGTGGGCCTGGTGGCCTTGCTGCTGCTCGGCCTGAAGCATGAAAAAGGCGACTGGGCCGGCCTGCTCAATGCGGACTGGCTGGGCATCTACGGCCTGACCGCCGGCCTGGGCGGGCTTACCGTGGTGCTGGAAGAAGGCCAGCGTGAGCGCTGGTTCGAATCCAGCGAGATCAACATGCTGAGCGTGATCGCCTTGAGCGGCTTCATCGCCCTGGTGATCGGCCAGTTCCGCAAGCGGCCGCCGGTGATTCACCTGTCGCTGCTGCTGCACCGCAGTTTCGGCGCAGTGTTCATCATGATCATGGCAGTGGGCATGATCCTGTTCGGCGTCATGTACATGATTCCGCAGTTCCTGGCGGTGATCTCCGGCTACAACACCGAGCAGGCCGGCTATGTGCTGCTGCTGTCGGGCCTGCCGACCGTGCTGCTGATGCCGATGATGCCCAAGCTGCTGGAGGTGGTGGACGTACGCATCCTGGTGATCGCCGGGCTGATCTGTTTTGCCGCGGCCTGTTTCGTCAACCTGTCGCTGACCGCCGACACCGTCGGCACGCATTTTGTCGCCGGGCAGTTGCTGCAGGGCTGCGGCCTGGCGCTGGCGATGATGTCGCTGAACCAGGCGGCCATCTCTTCGGTACCGCCGGAGCTGGCCGGCGATGCGTCAGGCCTGTTCAACGCCGGCCGCAACCTGGGCGGCTCGGTGGGGCTTGCGCTGATCTCCACCTTCCAGGAGCGCCGCATGACCTTCCACACCGAAACCATCGGCAGCGCGATCACCGCCAATGCGACACGCGCGCAGGAGTTTCTGTCCGGCCTGACCGCGCAGATGCAGGGCAGCGCCGGCGGCGAGGCGGCCATCCGCTCGGTTGCGCAGCTGGCGCGCCTGGTGCAGCAGCAGGCGCTGGTGATGACCTATAGCGACCTGTTCTGGATCTTCGGCGTGATCGTGGTCTGCACGATTCCGCTGGCCTTTTTGCTCAAGCCGTTACCCAAGGGGGCGCACCTTGCAATGCACTGATTCCATGCGCCTGGTCCGCATGCCGCTGGCGGCGGCGTTGAGCGCCGTGTTGCTCGGCGGCTGCATGCTCGGCCCCAACTACACCAAGGCACCGCCCGTGGCCGATGCGGCGATTCAGGCGCCCGCATTGCATCGCGCCGGTGGCGCCGACGTGGTTGCCGCCGCTCCGTTGAATCACTGGTGGGAGCAGCTCAACGATGCGCAGCTTACCCAGCTGGTGACCCAGGCCCTGGCCGACAGTCCCAACCTGCGTGCGGCGCAGGCACGGCTGCGCGCCAACCGTGCACTGGCCAGCCAGCGCCGTGCAGAGCGTCTGCCCAAGCTCAACGCGAGCGCGGTGTATGCGTATGCCGAGCCGCCGCAGACCATCGTCGACACGTTGGGCGGCTTGCAGAACGGTGAGAACGGCCAGCCACCGGCACAGGGCAGCGAGGCGCTGGATCTGGACAAGACCCAGATCTACAGCGCCGGCTTCGATGCCAGCTGGGAGCTGGACTTCTTTGGCCGCCGCCGTCGTGCCGCCGAAGGTGCGCTGGCGCAAGCGCAGGCCTCCGAAGCCGAGCTGGCCGATGCGCAGGTGCAACTGGCTGCCGAAGTGGGGCAGGTGTATCTGAACTACCGCGGGCTGCAGGCACGGCTGGCCATTGCCGATGCCAACCTGGACAAGATCGGCCAATCGCTGGCGCTGACCCGGCAGCGCCGCGAGCGCGGTGCGGCCTCGGACCTGCAGGTCGACCAGATCGCCACCCAGGTGCAGCAGCAGCAAGCCCAGCGCCTGCCGCTGGACATGCAGTTGCAGGAAGCGCTGGACCAGCTCGCCTTGATGGTCGGCCGCGAGCCGGGTGCGCTGGACGCGCAACTGGCTGCGGTGCGGCCGCTGCCGATGTTGCCCACCGACGTGCGCGTGGACGATGCCGGCGCGTTGATCCGCCGCCGCCCCGATGTGCGCAAGGCCGAGCGCGAGCTGGCGGCGTCCAGCGCGCAGATCGGCGAGGCGTTGAATGGCTATTTCCCGCAGGTGACCTTGCTGGGCGGCCTGAGCTGGGTCGCCGGCTCGCCCAGCGACTTCAACTCCGACGCGTTGACCACGCTGGCGGTGCCGATGCTGCGTTGGTCGATCTTCGATTTCGGCAAGACCCGCGCGCAGGTGGAGCAGGCGCGTGCCGGCAACGCCGGCCGCGAGGCGGCTTACGAGGGTGCGGTGCTGGCGGCGTTGCAGGACGCCAACTCCGCGCTGTCGCGTTTCGGCTCGGCGCGCAAGCAACTGGTGGTCGCACGCCAGGCCGAAGCGTCGGCCACGCGCTCGGCCGGGCTGATGCAACAACGGCGCGATGCCGGAGCGACGTCGTCGATCGATCTGCTCGACGTACAGCGCCAGCAACTGTCCGCGCAGGACGCCGCCGCGCAGGCGCAGGTGCAGCTGCTGGTCAATTATGTCGCGCTACAGAAGAGCCTGGGCCTGGGTTGGAGCCAGGCGCCGGAGCAGACGCGTTGAGTGCCGATTGTCGATGAAGCGCTCCAGTATGGATGCCTGCGCTCCCAAACCCATTGCCGCCCGTCCGTGATGGTTGCGCGTGCGGTCGACAGTGCGGTCTTTGGTCGCACGGATGCCGTCGGTTGATGGGGGGGCAGACGTCGCGTCAATCAGTGGTCGGGCCTGGACGTTGCTGGAGTCAACCACGCACGGACGATGACGACCTACATGCCGGTCTGCGCATCGCCATAGGCTCGGACGGCGTGCGGTTTGCATCCGGGCAGGCGGTTGATCAGACCAACTTCAGCGCTGGCTGCGCTTGATTGACTGGCATGCCCGTCGATGTCTGCGGCAATCGAGGCAGGGCACCAACGAGACAGTCACGTGCTCTTGCCGCAATGCCGCCTGACCGTCACTCTCAGCCGTAGACGCGCAGACCTGCACGCGCCCGGCAGCCGACACACGCTTTTGCCATCATGGCGCGCAGGCTCTGGCCCCGGAGTCTGCGCTCGCCGTCATCGAGAGGAACCATGTCACTGACCGACGCCCTGCCGCCCCTGTCCAGCCCTGCGGATGCCGGCTACCTGTCCATCAGCGAGGTCCGCAAGGAGTTCGATGGTTTTGTCGCGGTGGACGATGTCAGCCTGCAGATCCGCAAGGGCGAGATCTTCGCGTTGCTGGGCGGGTCGGGCAGCGGCAAATCCACCTTGCTGCGCTGTCTGGCCGGCTTCGAGCGACCCACCAAGGGGCGCATCGTGCTCGATGGCCAGCCGATCGACGCGCTGCCGCCGTACGAGCGTCCGATCAACATGATGTTCCAGTCCTACGCGCTGTTTCCGCACATGAGCGTGGAGCAGAACATCGCCTTCGGCCTGAAGCAGGAAGGCTTGGCGAAGGCCGCCATCGCCACGCGCGTCGGCGAGATGCTGGAGCTGGTGCAGCTGGGCGCGTTGGCCAGGCGCAAGCCGCATCAGCTCTCCGGCGGCCAGCAGCAGCGCGTTGCGCTCGCGCGCTCGCTGGCCAAGCGGCCCAAGCTGCTGCTGCTGGACGAACCGATGGGCGCGCTGGACAAGAAACTGCGCTCGCAGATGCAACTGGAACTGGTCAACATCATCGAAACCTCCGGCGTTACCTGCGTGATGGTCACCCACGACCAGGAAGAGGCGATGACCATGGCCACACGCATCGCGCTGATGGATCAGGGCTGGATCCAGCAAGTCGGCACGCCCGATGAAATCTACGAACAACCGGCCAATCGCTTTGCCGCCGAATTCATCGGCTCGGTCAATCTGGTCGACGCCGTCATCGCCGAAGACGCGCCCGACTACGTCACCTTGAAGACGCCGGCCTTCGACGCCCGTATCCGCATCGGCCACGGCATCACCGGGTTCGAAGGACAGGCGGTGGCGTTTGCGCTGCGCCCGGAAAAATTGTCCATCGGCAAGGATGAGCCGGCGCAGGCCTGCAACAAGGCGCAGGGCGTGATCGAAGATATCGCCTATTTCGGCAGCCATTCGGTCTACCACGTGCGCCTGCCCAGTGGGGTCAAGCTGATGGCCAACTTCGCCAATCGCCAGCGCTGGGCCAGCGAAGCGCTGACCTGGGGCGATGCGGTGTGGGTGGGGTGGGGCGAGGACGATGGCGTGGTGCTCACCGCATGAGACCGCGTCTTTTCCGTCGCGGCTTGCCGGGTGCGCGTTGGGGCGTGATCGCCGCGCCCTACCTGTGGCTGCTGGTGTTCTTCGCGATTCCGTTCCTGATCGTGCTGAAGATTTCGTTTGCCGAACGCGCCACTGCGATGCCGCCGTATACGCCGCTGTTCGCGTATGCGGCCGATGGCGCAGTCAGCGTCAAGCTGCATCTGGGCAATTACCTGGCACTGCTGCGCGACAGCCAGTACGTGGCCGCTTACCTGAGCTCGATCAGGATCGCGGCCATCTCCACCGCACTGGCGCTGCTGCTCGGCTATCCGATGGCGTATGTGATCGCGCGCCTGCCGCTGGCCACGCGCAACGTGGCGATGATGCTGGTGGTGCTGCCGTCGTGGACCTCGTTCCTGATTCGCGTCTACGCGTGGATCGGCATACTCGATGGCAACGGCCTGCTCAATCAGGCGCTGCTGGCACTGGGCGTGATCAAGCAGCCATTGCAGTTGCTGTATACGCCCATCGCCGCCTACATCGGCATCGTCTACTGCTATCTGCCCTTCATGGTGTTGCCGCTGTACGCCAATCTGGTCAAGCACGACAACCGCTTGCTGGAAGCGGCCTACGATCTGGGCGCGCGTCCGTGGCAGGCGTTTGTGCGCATCACCTTGCCGCTGTCGCGCAACGGCATCGTGGCAGGCTGCATGCTGGTGATGATCCCGGCGGTGGGCGAGTTCGTGATTCCCGAGATGCTGGGCGGCCCGAACACCTTGATGATCGGCCGCGTGCTGTGGGGCGAGTTCTTCAATAATCGCGATTGGCCGGTGGCTGCTGCAGTGGCCACCGTCATGCTGGTGCTGTTGCTCGCGCCGATCGTGATCTTCCACCGTTACCAGCAGCGCGAGCTGGAAGGGCGGCTGACATGATGCGCGCCTCGCGCGGTGGGCGCGTGCTGGGCGGCAGCGTGCTCGCGCTGGGGTTCGGCTTTTTGTATCTGCCGATCCTGTTGCTGATGGTGTACTCGTTCAATGCCTCGCGCCTGGCCACGGTATGGGGCGGATTTTCGACACGTTGGTATGGCGAGCTGCTGCGCGACCGCCAGTTGCTGGAGGCGGCCTGGGTCAGCCTGGAAGTCGCGTTCTGGACCGCCTG
Organism: Xanthomonas sp. 10-10; assembly: GCF_040182365.1. Taxonomy (NCBI): domain Bacteria; kingdom Pseudomonadati; phylum Pseudomonadota; class Gammaproteobacteria; order Lysobacterales; family Lysobacteraceae; genus Xanthomonas; species Xanthomonas sp. 10-10. The sequence goes on along the minus strand of NZ_CP144460.1, from coordinate 2,903,849 downwards.
TGCGTCGACGGTGCTGGGCACGATGGCCGCGATGGCGATGGTGCGCATGCGACGGTTTCCCGGCAAGACGTTGTTCGGCGCGCTGATTACCGCACCGTTGGTGATGCCGGAGGTGATCATCGGCTTGTCGATCCTGTTGTTGCTGGTCTCGATGGGCGGCGTGCTCGGTATCGCCCCGCGCGGTGCGGTGGCGATCTGGGTGGCGCATGTCACCTTCACCGTCTCGTTCGTCACCGTGGTGATTTCCTCGCGTCTGCAGGAGCTGGATCGCTCGCTGGAAGAAGCCGCGATGGACCTGGGTGCCACCCCACTGAAGGTGTTCTTCCTGATCACCTTGCCGATCATTGCTCCCGCGCTGGCGTCAGGCTGGCTGCTCGCGTTCACGCTGTCGCTGGACGATGTGGTGATCGCCAGCTTCCTGGCCGGGCCCAGTTCCACCACGCTGCCGATCAAGGTGTTCTCCTCGGTGCGGCTGGGCATCAGCCCCAAGATCAACGCACTGGCCACGGTCATGGTGCTGGCGGTGTCGGTTGCCGCTGTCATCGGGTGGTGGCTGCTGGCACGCAGCGAAAAGCGCCGGCAGCGCGATGCGCAACTGGCGCAGCAAGCTATTCCCTGAGCGCGCGCCAGCGCCAGGCTGCCGATGAACCGCGGAGGCCCGCTGCCGGATAGACGCAAACGCTTGAGCCACCTACGTGTGCGAAGGCTGCACGTCGCGTCAGGCCGCTCGACGTGTCTGCTGGCCGATGCGCGCAACAATTCGATGTGCGGCTCTTACCTGGCTGGTGGCGTGTAACCGTTGTCCCAGGGCTCCGGTTTGGTCAGGTAGCACTGATATTCGGCCCGGATGTCATAGCCGTGTTGCTCGACTCGGGGTTGTTCGTCGGCGCGGTCCTTGCGGTCGTTCTTGTTGTCGTCCTTGGACTTTCGCTTATCTGGAAAGATCGTGACCAAGTTCGGCGACGACTGCGCGGTGATGAGTTGGCGGATGGCCGTGTCCGAGCACGCACGCAGTGCTTCGTCCTCGCAGGGTTGCGCGGGATCGGCCTGCAGGCTGGTGCAGCTCACAGTGACAAACCCGGCCGGGCCGGGACGCGGGCCACCCAACAGGTCCTGGAAGGCGGCGCATCCAGGCAGGCACGCGCTGCTGCCAAGTACAACCAGAACAATGAGATCCCTGCGCATCGTGGTGGTCTTCCATGAATGAATAGCTATGCCACTGCGCAATGCTAGAGCATCTTGCACCGTTGCACCGTTGCACCGTTGGACCGTTGGACCGTTGGAACAGGGCAGGGCGGTTTTCATGGCCTTGTCCGGAGTGTGATCCCCGCTGCTGTTCGTGCGCGGGCTGCGCGCTGGAGGTGCGGCATTGCGTCGCGGCGCCGGTAAACACAGCGTTGCACAGATTTCAGGGAGTTGTGACGCGGCTGCAACTTCCCGGCGACTAGCATGAGGGGTCTGTAACAGGAGACCATCATGTCCTACGACACCGTCAACCCGGCCAATGGCCAGGTCGAACACACCCAGCAGACGCTGGACGCCGCCGCCATCGAGGCGCGTCTTGCTGCTTCGGCCAAGGCGTTTCCGCAGTGGGCAGCGCTGCCCTTGGTCGAGCGCGGTGCACTGCTGCGCCGGGTCGGCGAAGAGTTGACCAAGCGGCGCGAGGATCTGCAGCGCATCATGACCGCCGAGATGGGCAAACTGCGCGGTGAGGCGCTGGCCGAGGTCGACAAGTGCGCGCAGGCCTGCGCGTATTACGCCGAGCATGCCGCCGCGTACCTGGCGCCGCGCGAGATTCCGACCGAAGCGCAGTCCAGCTATGTGCGTTACGAACCGCTGGGCTGCGTGTTTGCGGTGATGCCGTGGAATTTCCCGCTGTGGCAGGCGTTTCGCTTTCTTGCACCGGGTCTGATGGCCGGCAATGTGGCGCTGCTCAAGCATGCCAGCAACGTGCCGCGTTGCGCCGATGCAATGAAGCAGGTGCTCGATGCTGCCGGGATTCCGCCGGGTGTGTTCGACGTGCTGCATATCGACAATGATCAGGCCGCCGATGTGCTGCGCGATGACCGCATTGCCGCAGTCACGCTGACCGGCAGCGAACGTGCTGGCCGCTCGCTGGCCGCCAATGCCGGCGATCAGCTGAAGAAATGCGTGATGGAGCTGGGCGGTAGCGATGCTTTCGTGGTGCTGGAAGACGCCGACCTTGAGCACACCGTGCAATCGGCAGTGCAGTCGCGCTTCGACAACAGCGGGCAGACCTGCATCGCAGCCAAGCGCTTCATAGTGGTCGATGCCATCGCCGACCAGTTCATCGAACGCTTCGTCGCCGCTGCCTCCAAGCGCGTGCTCGGCGACCCGCAGCAGGAAGCCACCACGCTCGCACCGATGGCACGCGCCGACCTGCGCGACGAATTGCACAAGCAGGTGCAGGCCAGCGTGCAGAAGGGCGCCAAGGTATTGCTTGGCGGCGAACCAGTACCGGGCTCGCATGCGGGCTACCCGGCCACGATCCTCGACCAGGTCGCCCCCGGCATGCCGGCGTACGACGAAGAATTCTTCGGCCCGGTGGCCTCGATCATCCGCGTGGCCGACGAAGCCGACGCGGTACGCGTGGCCAACGACACCACCTTCGGCCTGGGCGGCAGCGTGTGGACCGCAGATGCCAAGCGCGGCGAACGCGTGGCGCAGCAACTGCAGTGCGGCGCCGCCTTCGTCAATTCGGTGGTCAAGAGCGATGTACGGCTGCCGTTCGGCGGCATCAAACGCTCAGGCTTTGGCCGCGAGCTCGCCGATCACGGCATCCACGAGTTCATGAACATCAAGACGATCTATGTGGCTTGAGGGCCGGGATTGGGGATTCGGGATTCGTAAGAGCAGGCCTTCCTTCTCCCCTCGGGAGAAGGTGCCCGAAGGGCGGATGAGGGCACGGGCAGCACACGATGATGCCGATGCCTTCAAATCAGCCAGTACAGAGCTGGCGCGCCCTTGCAGTGCGGGAACCTCAAGCAGTTCAGTGCCAAAACAACAATCAGCAGTCAGTAACCCGCTCTAACCAATCCCGAATCCCAACTCTCGAATCCCGGGCCGCAAAGCGGCCTAAAGCCACCGCGCCCGCTTGAACAGTCGATACAGCACCAGACACGAGGCCACCACACCGCCTACCAGCAACGGGTAGGCGTAGGGCTTGTCCAGTTCGGGCATGTGGGTGAAATTCATCCCGTACCAGCTGGTGATGAGCGTGGGCGCGGCGAGCAGGGCGGCCCAGGCGCCCAGGCGCTTGACGGTTTCGCCCTGTGCCAGCGTCACCATCGACAGGTTGACGCTCAAGGCGGTGCCCAGCATCTCGCGCAAGGTATCGATGGCATCGTTGATGCGCACGGCGTGATCGAGCACGTCGCGCAGGTAGATGCCGACCTCGTCATGGATCAGCGAGCCCGGATTGCGCTTGAGGTGCGACAACACGTCCTGCAGCGGGGCGACCACCAGGCGCATCTTGTTGAGTTCGCGCTTGAGCTCATACAGGCGCACCACGGTTTCGCGCTTGTAATTGTCGGCAAAGATGTCTTTTTCCAGGCCTTCCAGCGTGTCGCGGAACTCGTCCATGATCGGCAGATAGTTGTCGACCACAAAGTCCAGCACGCCGTACAGGCAGAACGACGCGCCCATGCGCAGCATCGCCGGTTCGCGTTCGACCCGGTGCCGCACCGGCGTGTAAGACAGCGACGCGCCGTGGCGCACGGTGAGCAAAAAGCGTGCGCCCAGAAACGCATGCGTTTCGCCGTAGCGGATGCGTTCGTTGACCAGTTGCGCGGTGTTGACCACCACGAACAACGAATTGCCGTAGCTCTCGGCCTTGGGGCGTTGATGCGCCTTGAGCGCATCCTCGATGGCCAGGTCGTGCAGGCCGAATTCCTCCTGCAGCTTGTGCAGCACCGACTCCTGCGGCTCGTACAAGCCAACCCAGACGAAGCCGTCCGGGCGCTGCAGCACATCGCTGATCTGCTCCAGGCTGATGTCGTGCCGCTTGCCGTCGCCGTCGTAGTAGGCGCAGGTGATGACGCAGGACGGGTTGTCTGGATGGCGACCGTGATTGTTCATGGGCGCATCCTGGATCAGCGCGTACGCAGCGACAAGTCGCGCGGCTGCAGAGCGATCGCGAGCGCGACATGGATCGGCAACAGCAGCATCACCCATTGCAGGTTGTCCTGCGCCTGGAATGAGAGCCAGTGAATGACCAGAGCCAGCAAAGCCCCGGCAGCCACCACCCAGCGCAGCCCATCGAACCAGCGTCCGGGCCGGAGACCACGCAGCGACTGCAGGCTGCCGATCAACAGCAACGCGCACAGCGGATTGACCAGCAACAGATTGCGATTGGCCCATGCGGACTGATGCGCTGTGAAGCCCCACAGATACACCAGCAAGCTGCCGCCGATGGCGCACAGTAGCCAGAATGGCAGCGCAAGGCCGGCCAGTAATCGGGGTTTGCGGCGCAGCGCCAGCATGCCGGCGGCAACGATCAGCCCGGTCAACAACCACGGCCACCAATGGCGCTGTTGTTCGGCAGGCTCCGGCGCGATGCGATGCGGCAGCAGCACCTGCGTGGCTTGCACCAAGGGGCGGCCGGCGCTGTTGTGCACCTGGGTCAGGCTGTCGGCCAAGCGCATCGGCACGAAGGCTTCTTCCCAGCGCGACAAGGGGCGATCGGCATACGGCCCCAGCCCCAGGTCGAAGCCCAGCCACATCCACGGGGCAGGGGAGGCCAGGCGCACCGCTTCGCTGCGGAAGGTATTGCCGCGCGAGCGCCCGGCCAGTTGCGACTTGAGCGCGCCGCCCATCGCACGGTCCAGGGTGTCGCGCACCATGGTGGCGCAGTTGGCTTCGAAATAATCGTAGTGATACCGGGCGTTTTCCGGCCGGCTGCGGACCGCCAACCCATCGGCAAGCGCGCGCGCCTGCTCCGGCGGCAGATCCAGCCACTGGATGCTGACGCCCCTGCCAACGTTGCGGTACTGCGACAGGTCTTCTTGCAGCGGCAGCGCCACCAGGTAGTACATCATTTCGCCACGCGCAAAGCGCGGCACGAAGTCCGGTTCGCTCGGGTCGAAGAAGCCGAAGTTGTACGAGGTGGCCTGCTGGGTGAGCGGGTCGACTACCACGATGGCGTCATGCCCGAAGCGTTCGAAGAACACCTCGCCCGGTTGCATGGTGACCACGCCGACGCGTGGTGGCGGTGCGCTGGTCGGCACAGCAGTGGGCAGAGCCTGCGCCGAGGCAAGCGGTGCCACCAGCAGTGTCAGCAGGAGCAGCGCCCAGCACGCGACCCATTGCCAGGCACCACGGCGGTAGCGCACCGTGGCGGAACGGCGTGCGAGGTTCAAGCGTCGTCCTGCGGGTCGGGCGGCAGGATGGTGACGTGGAAGGCGTGCACGCGGCGCGCGTCGGCCTTGGCCACGCGGAACGCAAACCGGCCCAGGGTCAGCTCTTCACCGGTCTCCGGCAGGTGCCCGATCGCATCGGTGACCAAACCACCGACGGTGTCGTACTCGTCGTCCGGGAACTCGGCGCCGAAGCGCTCGTTGAAGTCCTCGATCGGCGTCAGCGCATCGACCACGTAGCGGCCATCGGCCTGGATCGCGATCAGCGAATTTTCTTCTTCGGCATCGTCGTGCTCGTCGTCGATCTGGCCGACGATCTGCTCCAGCACGTCTTCGATGGTGACCAGGCCGGCGACGCCGCCGTACTCGTCCACCACGATCGCCATGTGGTTGCGCGACAGGCGAAATTCCTTGAGCAGCACGTTGAGCTTCTTGGACTCGGGGATCAGCACCGCCGGGCGCAGCAGCTCGCGCACGTTGCCGGGCCCGTTGTCGGCGACCACGCCGCGCAACAGGTCCTTGGCCAGCAGGATGCCGAGCACTTCGTCCTTGTTCTCGCCGTGCACCGGGAAGCGCGAATGGCCGGATTCGACCACCTGCTTCATCAGGTCGATGAAGCGCGCTTCCACCGGCAGCGAGACCATTTGCGAGCGTGAAATCATCACGTCGCCCACGGTGAGCTCTGACACGGAAATCGCGCCTTCCATCATGCGCAAGGTGTCGGCGGCGATGAGACCGTCTTGCTCGGCAGTCCGCAGCAGCGCGACCAGTTCGTCGCGGGTGTGGGGTTCGCCGGAGAAGGCCGCGCTCAGGCGTTCGAGCCAGCTGCGGCGTTTTTCGGAGGGTTCTGAGGTATGGCTACTGTCGTCTTCGGACATCGTGACGGGGAACGGCACCCGGCAAACCAGGCGTTAGGCTGCAGTCTAGCAGGAAGCCGGCAAGGCGCTGTGGATCCGCTGCCGGGCGCCGGGGTGTCAGGGCAGGTCCAGGCTATAGCCGCAGCCGACCACGGTCTTGCCCGGATGCGATTTGACGTTGGTCACGCTGAGCACGACCGATTCGATCATCGCCTCGCCGGTTTTCGGGTTGGTGGTGTCTTCGCTGACCAGCTCGCGGCCGTACATCACCTTGTCGGCGTTATCCACGCCCAGCTCCAGGTTCAGCTGTTTGGCCAGCGGGCGCGGGTCGGGCAGGTCCAGCAGCGCCATGATGCTGGCGCCGGAAAACGCGATATGCGTGGTGCTGTGGCCGAACACGCTGATCGGCGTGTTGAGCGTGTATTCGGTCATGAACAGGTTGGACTGATCCAGCGGCGTCCAGCCCAGCGCGACCGCCTTGAGCGGGTCGGCCAGCACCGGCGCCAGGGCATTGAAGTCGCCGATGCGCTGGCGGCATTCGATCAGCGCCGGCAGGTCCGGACGCACCGGCGCGGTCTGGGCAACAGCCGCCGACGGGCTCAGCAGCAGGACGCTCATGGCCAGCAACGCGCGCATCAGCGCTCCCCCGCATACGGGTCGTCGATGCCTAGATCGGCCAGGATCTCCCGCTCCAGTTGCTCCATGGCATCGGCCTCCTTGTCGTCTTCGTGGTCCCAGCCCAGCAGGTGCAAGGTGCCGTGCACGGTCAGATGCGCGTAATGCGACGCCAGCGATTTGCCCTGTTCGGCCGCCTCGCGCGCCACCACCGGCGCACAGATCACCAGATCGCCTAGCAGCGGCATCTTAATGCCCTTGGGCAAGCCTTCGGGCAGTTCGGCCGGGAAGCTCAGCACATTGGTGGCGTAATCCTTGCCGCGGTAATGATGATTGAGCGAGCAGCCTTCCTTCTCGTCGACCACGCGCACTGCCAGGTCGGCTTCGCGGATGCGCCCCTTCAGCGCCGCAGCCACCCACTTGCGAAAACTTACCGCCGACGGCAGGCCGGCGCGCGGCAACGCGTAACTGACGGCGACGTCGAGGCGGATGGGGCCTTTGGTCATGGCGATACCAGCATTGAGCTCAGACGGGAGCCACAGTATCGCGCGTGCGTTGCCTCACTGCGACTTCCACTCGCTGGGGTCATAGCCGATTTCGATCACCTCGGCTGTCTTGACCAGCTCTTCGATGCCGGCTTGCTTGGTCGAGCCGTGGCAATTGAAGCCCAGATGAGTCTTGATTTGGCGCGCCATCTCTACGGCGCCTTGATCGGGCGTCGCTTTGGCATCGAGGTGGACGGTCAGGTCCGCGCACCCGCCAACATTGCTGACCTGGATGGCAGGTACGAGCGCGCGCGCAGCCTGGTCGGCGAGTGCGTCGAACCTGGCCTGCGCGATTGCTTGCTGTGCTGCCGATACCCGCACCTTGATGTAGTACAGCTGCTTGTAGAACAGGTAGCCGTTGGACAGTAGCGGCATGCCGGACGACGACAGGTCCATGCTGAGCTGCAACTTTTCCCCAACGATGCGTTCGGCATCCGCGATGGCCGCGATCACCTTAGCATCCACTGCATTGGCCGGGATGTTTTTCGGGGCATCGTCGCTGGTCAATACGAACCTGCTCTGGTCCAGCTCGTCCAGCCGCGAATAAGTGCCTTGTGTGCGCGCCGCGGCGAGGTCCTTGCGAAAGGCGATCATGCCGTGCTCGATGGCCTCGGCTTGAGCGCGTTGCCCGGCTGGGTAAACGAACACATCGATATTCAATTCCGGATGCTCAGCCATCGCGTAATGGAATCCAGCCCCAGAGACCTTGGCTGCCGGGTTGTAGGAGCTGCGGGCGAGCGTAAATGGACCAACGTTCCTCGGCGCGGCCAGGTAACTGGTTTCGATGTAAGCGCGCGAGGCTGCCGGGGGCTCATCCGGCGCGGCCGATAACGCAACTGGAGCAACACCCAGCATGCAGGCGAAGAACAACACGCGACATCCGACCATGTGCACCTCCTGTGCAGAACAATGCCGCAAGTGTATCGCCGTGACGCGGCCGGTTGGTGTGTGGGGCTCGGTACCGCTGTAGACCAACCGGCGCGAGAGGCTGTGCGATGACCGCGCGCTACCTGAGGTTTCCCGGCTTGCCCTGCGTTGCACCGAGTCGTGCCGAGCAGGGTATCCGCGGTTACCTCCCACCAGCTTGCTTCATGCCGCAGGTTCGACAGGCTTTTCGGCCAGATCGCGCTTTTCATAAGCAGTGACGATGCGTTGCACCAGCGGGTGGCGTACCACGTCGCGCGCTTCGAAGAAGGTGAAGCTGGCGCCTTCCACGTCACGCAGCACCTCGATCGCATCGCGCAGGCCGGATTTGACGTGCTTGGGCAGGTCGATCTGGGTCAGGTCGCCGGTGACCACTGCGGTGGAGCCGAAGCCTAGCCGGGTCAGGAACATCTTCATCTGTTCGATGGTGGTGTTCTGCGCCTCGTCCAGGATCACGTACGCATCGTTCAGCGTGCGGCCGCGCATATACGCCAGCGGTGCGATCTCGATCACGTTGCGCTCCAGCAGCTTGATCACCTTTTCCACGCCCAGCATTTCGTATAGCGCGTCGTACAGCGGGCGCAGGTAGGGGTCCACCTTCTGGCTGAGGTCGCCGGGCAGGAAGCCGAGCTTTTCGCCGGCTTCCACTGCCGGGCGCACCAGGATCAGCCGTTGCACGCGCGATTCGTTCAAGGCTTCCACCGCGCTGGCCACCGCCAGGAAGGTCTTGCCGGTGCCGGCCGGGCCGATGCCGAAATTGATGTCGTGGGTGGTGATCGCGTGCAGGTACTTGGCCTGGTTGGCGCCACGGCCACGCACGGTGCCGCGCTTGACCTTGATCGCCACGTCCTGTGCCACATAGGAACGATCGACCACATGCTCGACATTGGCATCGTTCAGGCGCAGGTGGATCGCGTGGTTATCGAAGGTGGTGGAGGCGGCTTCGTCGTACAACGCGGTCAACAGCGTCTGCGCGGCGGTGATCGCCGGCTCCGGCCCGGTGATGCGGAAGATATTGCCGCGGTTGGCGATCTCCACGCCAAGCTTGAGTTCGATCTGGCGCAGGTGCGCGTCGAACGGGCCGGCCAGATTGGCCAGGCGCTCGGTGTCGTCGGGTTCCAGGGTGAAATCGCGGGAGGCAGGTGAGTTCATGGTCGGATCGGACAGCGCGCGCAGCGTCGGTAGGGCGGCAGGTGAGGGTAGCGCGCAGGATGTGATCCCACCAACATGCCGGGCGTCGCGGCGTGGTCGATACGGGGCGAGCAGCTTTTCCACAAGCGCTGTGGAGTCACGCATCACTAACCTGTGGATAGATTGCGTCAGCCCTACTGGCATAAGGTCTGATGGGTGAGTGGTGAAAAAGTCGCCACTGCGCGCAGGGTTGTCCACACGCGGTGTGGATCGAATTCGGCAAAGCCTGTGGGTAAGTGTCACCACGCCTTGCGCTGCAAGGTGTTGAACCTGTGTGGTGAATTTTTGATCACTGCCGCAACCAGGCCATGCGCTCCTGGCCACACGATGCAGTCGCTGCACAGGCAGCGTCGGATACGTGGGGCGGGGCCTTGCTGTTCTGCGGCAACACGGCTGCACTCCCGCGTGCATCGACCACCAGTCACCGTAGGCAGCGAGTGCACCGGGTTGCATCGACGCGGGCGCAACGCGTGTCAATGCATGGGTCGCACAGCGCGGCGCAGGCACGCACTACTCCGAGCAGCCTGCATGCAACGTTCAACCGTTGCGCACGAGGCATCACGCCTGCAGCGCAGGCACGACGTAGGTGCGCTGCGATCGCATCTTCAATGCAGCGCCGCACAGATGCGGCGCGTATGTCAGCTGGTGCTGTCGTCCAGCTGGATGCGGCCCCGCAGCGAGTTGCTCATCGCCTCGGTGATCAGTACATCCACAAACTGCCCGATCAGGCGCGGGCTGCCGGGGAAGTTCACCGGGCGCATGTTCTCGCTCTTGCCGGTCAGTTCGTTCGGGTCGCGGCGCGACGGGCCTTCCACCAGCACCCGCTGCACGCTGCCCACCATGGACTGCGAAATGGTCGCCGCATGTGCGCTGATATGCGCCTGCAAGCGGGCCAGGCGCGCCTGCTTGACCGCCTCGGGCGTGTCGTCTTCCAGATCCGCGGCCGGCGTGCCGGGGCGACGCGAATACACGAACGAAAAGCTCTGGTCAAAACCGACGTCTTCGATCAGTTTCATGGTCTTTTCGAAATCCGCTTCGGTCTCGCCGGGAAAGCCGACGATGAAGTCCGAGCTGATCGAGATATCCGGACGCACCGCGCGCAACTTGCGGATCTTGGACTTGAATTCCAGCGCGGTGTAGCCACGCTTCATCGCCGACAGGATGCGGTCGCTGCCGGCCTGCACCGGCAGATGCAGATAGTTGGCCAGCTGTGGCACATCGCGATACGCATCCACCAGCGAATCGGAAAATTCCAGCGGATGCGAGGTAGTGAAGCGAATGCGGCCGATGCCCTCGATCTGCGCGATGGTGCGGATCAACAGGCCCAGATCGGCGTACTGCGGCGCTTCACCCGCATCGGCGCCATACGCACCGCGATACGCGTTGACGTTCTGGCCCAGCAGGTTGATCTCGCGCACGCCTTGCGCTGCCAGTTGCGCCACTTCCACCAGCACATCCTCGAACGGGCGGCTGACTTCTTCGCCGCGCGTGTAGGGCACCACGCAGAACGAGCAGTACTTGGAGCAGCCTTCCATGATCGACACGAAGGCAGATGGACCATCGGCGCGCGGTTCGGGCAGGCGATCGAACTTCTCGATTTCCGGGAAGCTGATATCCACCTGCGACTTGCCGGACTGGCGCCGTGCACGGATCAGTTCCGGCAGGCGATGCAGGGTTTGCGGCCCGAACACCAGATCCACATACGGCGCACGCTTGACGATGGCCTCGCCTTCCTGCGAAGCCACGCAGCCACCCACGCCGATGATCACCGGCGTGCCGCCGGCCTTGGCCCGGCTTTCCTTGAGCAAGCGCCAGCGCCCCAGTTGGCTGAACACCTTTTCCTGCGCCTTTTCGCGGATGGAGCAGGTGTTGACCAGCACCACGTCGGCGTCTTCGGGGTTGTCGGTCAGCTCCAACCCTTCGGAGGCGGCAAGCACGTCGGCCATCTTGGCCGAATCGTACTCGTTCATCTGGCAACCGTGGGTCTTGATGTACAGCTTGCCGCGCACCACGGCAGGCGCCGCCGGGCGGGCGACCGGCAACGGCAGCAGGGCAGGGGCGCCCACGGCGGTGGCCGCAGACAGATCGGAAACGGATGTCCCGGGCATGGCGCTTATTCCAGGCGGGTGAGATAGCCGCCCAGTTTACCCGCTGATGCCCGTGCCTGCGCTGTCGGCTGCCTGCCCATCGATGGCGGTGGCACGCGCGACCGCCGGGCGGTCCGCCATCCGTGCGATGTAGGCGCGGGTCGGGGCTGGCGGGTCGATCAGGCCGAACTGCACCATCCATGCCAATGCGCCGCCCCACAGCACGTCGGCTGCACTGCAGCGCGGGCCCAGCAGGTAGTCGCCCTGCGCCAGCTGTGTGTAGACCACGTTCAATACGGTGTCGCAGTCCGCATAGGGCGAGAGCGAGCGCGGTGGGGGCGTGCGCTTGAGCGCAAGGTCGACGATCGCCGGCTCGAACGCCGCACCGTAGAAGGCCAGCCAGCGCAGGTAGCCGCCGCGGTCGGCATCGCCCGGCGCGGGCGACAGGCCGGCCTCGGGGTACAGCTCGGCCAGATACTGGTAGATGGCGCCCTGTTCGGTCACCACGCTGTCGCCGTGCACGATCGTCGGAATCTTGCCCATTGGGTTGATCGCAAGGAAGTCCGGCGCAAGCTGCTGCTCCTTTTCCAGATCGATGACCTGCAGGCTGTAGCTGGCGCGCAACTCCTCCAGCAGCACCAGGACACCGCGCGAGCGCGAACGGGGATTGTGGAACAGGGTGATATGGCGGTCGTCGGGCATGGCTGTCTCCTTGGGATCAGGTGGTGATGGGGCGGGTGCAGGGTCATTGCTGGTATGACGATCCTACGGAGCTATTGCGGACAGCTTCTGTCCGCAATACCGTCTGGGCATGGCCTCGACCGCTGCTCGTCTGTTGCGACTGCTTTCCTTGCTGCAAGGTGGGCGCAGCTGGCCGGGCGCTGCGCTTGCCGAGCGCCTGGAGGTCCACCCGCGCAGCCTGCGGCGCGATATCGAGCGGTTGCGCGAGCTCGGCTACCCGGTGCATGCGGCGCCGGGATCCGGCGGCGGTTACCGACTCGGGCAGGGGGCGGCCGCCTTGCCGCTGCTGTTCGAGGAGGAAGAGGCGCTGACCGTGGCGATCGCCTTGCGCGCGGCGGCGCCGGCCATCGCCGGCATGGATGCCGCCGCCGCCCGCGTGCTGGCAAAACTGGACCCGCTGCTGCCGCGGCGCAGCGGTCAACGCGCCAGCGCGGCGCACGCGGCCATGGCAAGCATGCCGATCGCCGAGCCGGGAACCCGGGTGGATGCGGCCTTGCTGGCCCAGCTTGCCGGCGCCTGTCGCGACCGCACCACGCTTCGGCTGGACTATCGGCGTCACTCTGGCGCGGCCATCACCCGCTGCGTCGAGCCGGCGCTGCTGGTCAACTACGGCCGGCGCTGGTACCTGCTGGCCTGGGACTGCGAACGACAGGACTGGCGCACGCTGCGCGCCGACCGTATCGATCTGGCGGTGCCCACCGGCGCCAGGTTCGAGGCCCGGGCGCTGCCGGAAGATCCGCTGCAACTGCTGCGCAAGGCCATCGGCGAAGCGCCGTTTCCGTGTCGTGCGCGGGTGCGGTTGCCTGGCACGCTGGAGATGCTGGCCGCGCAGGTTCCACCCTGGCTGGGTGCGCTGGAGGCAGACGGCGCTGACCACTGCTGGCTGGGGCTGGGCGCGCCGACCATGCCGGCGCTTGCCGCCAATCTGCTGCTGCTCGAGCTGCCCTTCGAGGCGATTACACCGGCCGCCATGCGGCAACCGCTGCTCGATGCGCTGGACGCCTTGCGGACGCGACTGCACCGGCCGTCGGCCTGAGCGCTACTGCCTCTTGGCAAGCCCGGGGCAAGCTGGGACACTCCGCCGCATGAAGGGGACGTCAAGATTGCTGGGGCTGTTGTTTGTCGCGTTGTCGGCTGCGCCGGCCAGCGCCGGCACGCTGTACAAGTGTGTCAGCGGCGACGGCATCACCAGCTACCTCAGTAAGCGCCAGAGCGGTGCGGCCTGCAGCGTCATCAGCAGCTTCACCCCCGAGCGCTCGGCCCGCCGTGTGCCAGTTGCGCCACTGCCTCCGGCAGCGGCAGTGTCCACCACGTCGGCCCGTTCCGTCGCCACGATCGACAGCGGTGCACCTGCCACCATCATCAGCCCGCCACCACGCCGCGCTGCCGGGACGGCTATGGCCGCGCCGCCTACGCTGCCGGTGGCAGAGCGTGCGACATCGATCATGCCCGCCGCTGCGCCGGCCGCTGCGGTCAACCCGCGCCGCGTGGTTAGCGGACAGGTCTACTCTTATATGAAGGACGGCGTGCGCCACTACACCAGCGCACGTCCGCGCCAGGTGGCCAGCATCGAAGGGCTGCGCACCATCCACTACAGCTTCATCGAGACCTGTTACGCCTGCGGCGCCAAGCCGGGCGTAAACTTCGGCGCAATCCGGCTCAACACCGCGGCCTATCAGCAGGAGATCGCGTCGGCGGCGCGCGAGTTCGGGGTCGAAGAGGCGATCGTGCGCGCCATCATCCATGCCGAGTCGGCATATAACCCGCTGGCGCTCAGTCGCGCCGGTGCGCAGGGTTTGATGCAGTTGATGCCGGGCACTGCGCGCCGCTTCGGCGTCAGCGATGCTTATGACGCATCGCAAAATATCCGCGGTGGCGTGCAATATCTTTCGTGGTTGCTGAAGCGCTTCAATGGCGACCTCACGCTAGCGGCCGCTGGCTACAACGCCGGCGAGGGGGCCGTGGATCGTTATGGCGGTGTGCCGCCTTACAGCGAGACCCAGCGCTATGTGCAACGCGTCGGCCTGCTGGCCGGCCGTTATCGCGGTCAAAGCACCACTGCCAACTGAGCAACGCGTTGGTCCCGGCGCTTGCAGATGCGGCATGCGGCGCTGTGGTGGCCACTCCATGAGGTCTTGTCATTCGCGTGGTCGCCAATGCTGCACATGCGTTGCGATGCCGCCGCTGCGTCATCCCCCCTCGAACGAATGCGCTGCGCGCGCGTACTGCGTCACAGCCACTGCATAAGCCATCGCGCTTGGCCTGCATCGTCCCAGGCGCCCGCACACATCGGCCATTGCATCGCACATGCCCGACTGCGTACATTGCATTGTCTGTGCATTAAGCGTTCCGCTACACTGCGGTCGATTCATCGCGGCTGGACCCCCCGCCAGCCGTTGGCAGCCTCACGCTACCTAATCAAGATCGGAGAGCCGGATGGCCAACGATGGGGTTAACGCACCTGCTGATATCGGGCGTCGCCGGTTTTTGACCGCGACGACGGCCGTGGTCGGTGCGGTCGGAGCAGGATTTGTTGCAGTTCCGTTCGTGAAGTCGTGGAATCCCAGTGCACGCGCCAAGTTGGCCGGCGCACCGGTGACCGCCGACATCAGCGCCTTGCAGGAAGGGCAACGGCTGGTTCTGGAATGGCGCGGTCAGCCGATCTGGATCGTCAAACGCTCCAAGGCGATGCTCGACGCATTGCCGTCGCTGGACGACCGGCTCAAGGACCCCAAGTCCGAGAACAAGGACCAACAGCCCGACTACGTGCTGAAGAACCCCGAGTACCGCTCGATCAAGTCCGATATCTCGGTGCTGGTCGGGCTGTGCACGCATCTGGGGTGCTCGCCGGAAATGGTGGCCGAAATCCGGCCCGAGCCCTACGACCCGCAGTGGAAGGGCGGCTACTTCTGTCCGTGCCATAAATCGCGCTTCGACATGTCCGGCCGCGTCTTCGACGGCGTGCCCGCACCGATCAATCTGCTGGTGCCCCCGCATCACTATGTGGACGACAACACCCTGGTGATCGGCGTCGATCCGGATGGTGCCGGTACGTCGGCCAAAAGCACGGGGGCTGCCTGATGAGCAATATCCTGGTTCGTACCGCCAACGGCGTGTTCGAGTGGGTCAACGAACGCGCACCCGGGCTGATGCCCACGTACCGCAAGCACATCAGCGAGTACTACGCGCCGAAGAACTTCAACCTCTGGTACTACTTCGGCTCGCTGGCCATCGTGGTGCTGGTGAATCAGATCGTCACCGGCATCTTCCTGACGATGCATTACAAGACCAGTGCGGCCGATGCGTTCGCGTCGGTCGAATACATCATGCGCGACGTGGAGTGGGGCTGGCTGATCCGCTACATGCACAGCACTGGCGCCTCGCTGTTCTTCATCGTGGTGTATCTGCACATGTTCCGCGGGCTGATGTACGGCAGTTACCAGAAGCCGCGCGAGCTGGTGTGGATCCTGGGCATGCTGATCTACCTGGTGCTGATGGCCGAAGCCTTCATGGGCTACGTGCTGCCGTGGGGCCAGATGTCGTTCTGGGGCGCGAAGGTCATCATCTCCCTGTTCGGCGCCATTCCGGTGATCGGCAACGGGCTGACCGAGTGGATCATGGGCGACTACCTGCCCGGCGATGCCACGCTCAACCGCTTCTTCGCGCTGCACGTGATCGCACTGCCGCTGGTGCTGTTGCTGCTGATCGTGCTGCACATCGGCGCACTGCACGAGGTGGGCTCCAACAATCCCGATGGCGTGGAGATCAAGAAGGGACCCAAGGGCAATCGCTGGGATGCGCACAAGCCCGCCGACGGCATTCCGTTCCATCCGTATTACACGGTGAAGGATCTGGTCGGTGTCGGCTTTTTGCTGCTGATCGCTGCCTTCATCATCTTCTTCGCCCCCGCGTTCGGCGGCCTGTTCCTGGAACACGACAACTTCACCGAGGCCAATCGACTGGTCACGCCCGAGCACATCAAACCGGTCTGGTACTACACCCCGTACTACGCGATGTTGCGCGTGGTGCCCAACAAGCTGGGCGGCGTGCTGGTGATGTTCTCGGCAATCGCCATCCTGTTCCTGGTGCCGTGGCTGGATCGCGCCAAGGTGCGGTCGGTGCGCTATCGCGGCTGGATCTCGAAGGTGGCGCTGGGCGTGCTGGTGGTGTGCTTCGTGTGGCTGGGTGTGATCGGCTCCGGGCCGGGCACCGACGCGCACGAGACCTACGTCGGGCGGGTGCTGACCTTCCTGTACTTCGCCTTCTTCATCACAATGCCGGTGTGGACCCGGCTGGACAAGACCAAGCCGGTACCGGAGCGGGTGACGACCCATGACTAAGCGCATCGTGATGTCATGGAAGTCGCGCGTGGCGGTTGTGCTCTGCGGACTGACACTGGCCCTTGGCGCAATGGCGGCCGAGGGCGGAAAGGTGCAGCAGGCCGGCAATGATCTGGGCGACCGCGCATCGCTGCAACGCGGCGCGCAGTTGTTCATGAACTACTGCTCCGGCTGCCACTCGTTGAAGTACCTGCGCTATTCGCGCATGGCCAGCGATCTGGGATTGAGCGAAGCCGAGGTCATGGCCAACCTCAACTTCACCGGGGCCAAGATCGGCGAGCATATCGAAGGCACCATGCCGCACGATGCGGCGACCAAGTGGTTCGGCAAGGCGCCGCCGGATCTGACCTTGATCGCGCGCGTCCGCGGCACCGACTGGGTCTATACCTATCTCAAGTCGTTCTATCTGGATCAGACCCGTCCGCTGGGCTGGAACAACCAGTTGTTCCCGAACGCATCCATGCCCAATCCGCTCTGGGAACTGCAAGGTCTGCAGCAGGCGCAATTCGGCCCGGCCGACAAGGCCACCGGCGACAAACCGGTGGAGGCACTGAAGCTTGGGCAGCCGGGACGACAAACGCCGGTGGAGTTCGATCAGACCGTGCGCGATATCGCCAACTTCCTCGAGTACGCGGGCGAACCGGCGGCGCTGAAACGGCAGAGCATGGGCGTGTGGGTGATCCTGTTCCTGGTGTTCCTCACCTTCATGGCGTACCTGCTGAAGAAGGAATACTGGAAGGACGTGCATTGATCGTGCTGTGAACCCGAGGCGGCCGCGCAATGCCGCGGCCGCCTAGGAGCAGCAGACTGGTCGCCCGGTGCATGCAAGCCCCGCGCAGGACCAGGGTGTATGCATGCTGCTTGCCGATTTCGAGCATGGGCCGCGTCTGTCGGCGGTCGTGCAGTCGTTGAGCGGCATGGACGCCGTTCAGGAGCCTACTTCGACGTACTTGCGGCGTGTCCCGCGATGGTGGGCGGGCAAGGGCCTTGCAGCAAACTCGCAGCGTCGAGGGCGCTGCGCCCTCACCGCTTGCGGGACACGCCGTGAACCCGTCCCTGGGGGCTCGGTGGCGGCATCCATGCCGCCACACGGTCCCGCAAGCGGCGAGGACACCGCACCAGACAGATTGGTCGGTGCTCATTCGAAAAGCCGTCTGTCGCGCGCTGCGCATCAGGCGTGGTGCCGATGCTTCACGATCGAACAAGGCGCACCCAGCACTGCTCTTACTTCGCGTACCGACCATCTCGACTGGTCCTTGCCCGCTCACCGTCGCGGGACCCTGAGCGGCATGGATGCCGCGCCGGAGCCTACAAGGACGTACTTGCGGCGTGTCCCGCGATGGTGGGCGGACAAGGGCCCTGCACAGAATCCGCAGATAAGCCGCGGACCTACTTGCCGATGATGCGTCAGCGCCGGCCGCGCCCGACATGGGAGGCGACAATATGGCTTGTTGGTGTTTTTGAGGCCCTATCACCCTTGGCTTTTGCGTGACGTGATTGCACACTCGAAGGACCGTGGTGACGGTCGGCGTTGGGCCGGCCGCGCCGATGCGGCCGGCGGATTCCGGTCGTCGGAGAGCCTTGAATGGCGACGAGTGTGCGTATGCGGAATACCTTGACTTTGTTTTCGTCCAACGACGACGTGTTGTGCCACCGGGTCCGTCTGGTCCTGGCGGCGAAAGGGGTGACCTACGACCTGGTGCCGGTCGACCCGCAAAACCCCCCGGAAGATCTGATCGATCTCAATCCCTATCATTCGGTGCCGACCCTGGTCGAGCGCGATCTGGTGCTGTACGCCGCATCGGTGGTCAGCGAGTATCTGGACGAGCGCTACCCGCATCCGCCGCTGATGCCGGTCGACCCGCTGTCGCGGGCGCGCCTTCGCCTTGCGATGCTGCGGATCGAACACGACTGGGTGCCGCAGGTGCAGGCGATCCAGCTCGGCAACAAGACCCAGGCCGAGGCCGGCCGCAAGCGCCTGAAGGAACTGCTCACCGCCTCGGTGCCGCTGTTCAAGGCCAGCAAGTTCTTCCTCAATCCGGAAATGAGTCTGGCCGATTGCGCGATGGCGCCGATCATCTGGCGACTGGATGCACTGGAGATCGGCCTGCCCAAGGATGGCAAGGCGATCGAGGACTACGGCAACCGGATCTTCCGCAATCCCGGTTTCATTCGCAGCCTCACCGAGCAGGAAAAAAAGCTGCGTGATTTGCCGGGCTGATGTGACGGCTGTATGCCAACAGACCGACGCCCCATCTCGTCGCCGCCGTTGCGGGCCATGTCCGGGTAAAATGACGTCATGAGCGAAGATTTCCCCCGCATGACCAGCCATCGCCCGTATCTGTTGCGGGCCTTGGTCGAATGGATCAACGACAACGGCATGACCCCGCACGTTCTGGTGGACGCAGGACTGCCCGGCGTGCAAGTACCGGCCAGTGCCGTCAAGGACGGCCGCGTGGTGTTGAACATCGCCGAGCGCGCCGTGGTCGGGCTGCAGGTCGACAATGAGAGCGTGAGTTTCACTGCGCGCTTCGGCGGTGTCAGCTATCCGGTGATGGTGCCGATGTCTGCCGTGCTGGCGGTCTACGCGCGCGAAACCGGGCAGGGCATGGCATTGCCGGACGACATCCCCGGTACCAGCAGCGAGCCGCCGGATCCCGGCGCACCGCCGCCTAGCGCGCCGACGCCCGACGAGCCGCCCGGCGGTGGCAAGCGCCCGCACCTGCGCGTGGTCAAGTAAGCGCGCACGGTGGCTGACAGCCGCGTTCCCGTGTGGGTGGAACGCGCCCGTCATGTCGATTGCAGTGCGCCGGATGCGTCCGGCGCAGTCGATTACCACTACGAGTACGACATTTATCGTTTCGTGCAAGGCAGGCGCTGTCTTGTCGCGCGCAGCTACGTCGATACGCCCGATGAAGCGCACTTTCTCAGCATCGAGATAAATGGCAGGTCGCGCCTGTTGAAGAAGGCCGACATGCTGCGCCCGCTGTGCCTGTTCGCACAGGCGCAGCTGCGTCGCGAGGGCAAGCAGCAGCTACGCTGGTTGAGCGGCCGGGGCAACGGATACGAGCCGGTGCCGGACGGCCCGGCAGCGGCCGGATCCGGGTGGATGGATGCACTTCGTCGGCTGATGGAGTGAGCCAAGGGCAACCGACGACGACAGCGCGCCTAAGAACGGCTGACACAGGACTGCGCTCGTCGCCACGCGGGCGGCGGCCGGAATCCTGTTCGGCAGCGTCACGCAGACCCTGCGGTTCCTGGCGCGTCGTCCACACCGGGCTGGCGACTGCTCACTGCGTCTGCCACCCGCTCTAAGCCGGCATCAGCCACAGACATCGGCACCTGCCAGATGCAGGTGCCAGCGCAGCCTGCTCACTCCAGCCGCTCATGCTCCGGATGCAGCGCCCGCACCGTCGCGACCTGCGGCCCGGTGAACGCAATCAACTGATCGCCGCGCAGCACCAGTTTGCCGCTGTGGCGATCGGCGCCATCGTAGGAATACTCGAAGCGGAACGTGCGCTCGAAGCCCAGCCAGCCATTGGGCAGTCTGCAGACGCGCAGATTGGTGGAATGCACGCTCTGGTCCAGCCACTGCACATCGGCCGCACGGCAGGCATTGCGGCCGAGGATGTCGGCACGTTCGGCTGCGGCACGCGACGAGTTCCAGAACGCGAACAGCGCTGCGCCGGCAATCATGAAGAGGATGAGGCTGGGCATGTCGCCAATGTGCCACGGCGTCGCCTGCCCGACAATCGCATGACGGCCGCTGTTCTCAATCAGCGTGCGGAGGAGGTCACCCCATGTTTCCGTGAATGTGCGTGAATGGGTTCACCAGCCTTGCCGACGCCGGCTTGCATCCGCGCCACAGAAGCGCCATCTGACAGTACATCTACGGGTTGAACGCATTTGGCCGGCCATCCGTTACTGACATCGCCCATGCATCCTGTTCTGCAGCATTTCCATCCCGTGGTCGCTGCGTGGTTCGCGCAGACCTTCGCTGCGCCCACGCCGGCGCAGGTTGCTGCGTGGCCGGCGATCCAGGCCGGCCGGCATACGCTGGTGGCCGCGCCCACCGGTTCGGGCAAGACGCTCACCGCGTTCCTTGCGGCGATCGATGCGCTGATCCGCGACGGGCTGGACAATGGCGGTGCGCTGCCCGACCAGACGCGGGTGGTGTATGTGTCGCCGTTGAAGGCGCTGTCCAACGACATCCATCTCAATCTGGAAGCGCCGCTGCAGGGCATCCGCACCGCCCTGGCTGCCGACGGCCTGCCGGATGTGGCAGTGCGCACGGCGGTCCGCACCGGCGATACGCCGCAGCGCGAGCGGGCTCAGGCGCGGCGGGTGCCGCCGCACATCCTGGTGACCACGCCCGAATCGTTGTACGTGTTGCTGGGCTCGGCATCCGGGCGCAGTGCGTTGCGGCATGTGCGCACGGTCATCGTCGATGAAATCCATGCGGTGGCGGCGGACAAGCGTGGCAGCCATCTGAGCCTGACGTTGGAGCGGCTGCAGCGACTTGCCGATCAGCCGATCACGCGGGTCGGTTTGTCGGCAACCCAGAAACCCATCGAAACCGTCGCGCAATTTCTGGTCGGCGTTGACGAAGACGGCGCGGCGCCGCCCTGCGAGATCGTCGATATCGGCTACACGCGTGAGCGCGATCTGGCGTTGGCGTTGCCGCCTACGCCGCTGAGCGTGGTGATGTCCAACGACCAATGGCTGCAGGTCTATGCCGACGTGGCCGCGCTAGCGCAGCAGCATCGCACCACACTGGTGTTCGTCAACACGCGGCGCATGGCCGAGCGTGCGGCGCGGCATCTGGGCGATCTATTGGGCAAGCAGCGCGTTGCCGCCCATCACGGCAGTCTGTCGCGCGAGACCCGTCTGCTGGCCGAGCAACGGCTCAAGGCAGGCGAACTCACCGTGCTGGTGGCCACCGCCTCGCTGGAGCTGGGCCTGGATATCGGCGACGTGGATCTGGTCTGCCAGCTCGGGTCGCCGCGCTCGATCGCCACCTTCCTGCAGCGCGCCGGCCGCTCCGGTCACAAGGTCGGCGGCACGCCGAAGGCGCGGCTGTTTCCGCAGACCCGCGACGAGCTGGTCGAATGCGCGGCATTGCTGGACGGCATCCGGCGTGGCGAACTGGATGCGCTGCGCATTCCAGTGGCGCCGGTGGATGTGCTTGCACAGCAGATCGTGGCTGAGGCGGCATGCGAAGACTGGGACGAGGACGCGCTGTTCGCATTGATGCGGCGCGCATGGCCGTTCGCTCAGTTGAGTCGCGCCACCTTCGACAGTGTGGTGCGCATGCTGTGCGAGGGTTTCAGCACGCGGCTGGGGCCGCGTGCCGGGTATCTGCATCGCGATGCGGTGCACCGGCGGCTGCATGCGCGCCGCGGTGCGCGCATGACCGCGCTGACCTCCGGCGGCACCATTCCCGAAACCGGCGACTACAGTGTGGTGCTGGAGCCGCAGGCCGAAAAGATCGGCACGGTGAACGAAGATTTTGCGGTCGAAAGTCTCACCGGCGACGTGTTCCAGCTCGGCAATGCCAGCTACCGCATCCTGCGTGTGGAGGCCGGGCGCGTGCGCGTGGAAGATGCCAAAGGCGCACCGCCGAATATCCCGTTCTGGTTGGGCGAAGCGCCTGGCCGCAGCGACGAGTTGTCGGCGGCGGTGTCGCGCCTGCGCGGCGAGATTGCTTCCCGACTCGACAATGCACCGCACCGGGCGGCACGCGATTGGCTATGCAGTGCGCTTGGCTGTTCTGCAGAATCAGCGCAGCAGTTGGTGGACTATCTGGCGCATGCCAGTGCGGCGCTGGGCGCCATGCCCACGCAGCAGTGCCTGGTGATGGAGCGATTCTTCGATGCCAGCGGCGGCACGCAACTGGTGATCCACTCGCCCTATGGGAGCCGCATCAATCGTGCCTGGGGGCTGGCACTGCGCAAGCGCTTCTGTCGCACCTTCAATTTCGAATTGCAGGCAGCCGCGACCGAGGATGCGATCGTGTTGTCGCTGTCCACCAGCCACAGTTTTGCGCTGGAAGAGGTTGGCCGCTACCTGCATTCGTCGTCGGCCGAACATGTACTGATCCAGGCGCTGCTGGATGCGCCATTGTTCGGCGTGCGCTGGCGCTGGAACGCCACCAATGCGATGGCGTTGCCGCGTTTCACCGGCGGCAACAAGGTCGCCCCGCAGTTGCAGCGGATGAAGTCCGAAGACCTGTTGGCGACCGTGTTTCCGGATCAGGTGGCCTGTGCGGAGAACCTGGTCGGCGAGCGCGAGGTGCCGGACCATCCGTTGGTCACGCAGACGCTGGACGATTGCCTGCACCAGGCGATGGACAGTGAAGGCTGGCTGCAGGTGTTGCGTGGGCTGGAATCGGGCGCCATCACCCTGGTGGCGCACGATCTGGCGGCGCCCTCTCCGCTGGCGGCGGAAGCCTTGAATGCGCGTCCGTACGCATTCCTGGACGACGCGCCGCTGGAAGAGCGCCGCACCCAGGCCGTGCAGAGCCGCCGCTACAGCCCGCAGAGCGGCGACGATCTTGGGCGGCTGGACCCATTGGCCATCGCGTCGGTGCGCGAGGAAGCCTGGCCGCAGCCCCGCGATGCCGAAGAGATGCACGAGGCCCTGGTCGGGCTGGGCGTGCTGCCGGTCGCCGAGGCGGCAGATGTGCAGTGGCAGGCATGGTTGAGCGTGCTTGCCGCCGATGGCCGCGCCAGCTGCCTGCTCATGCAAGGCGCGCCGGCGCTGTGGATCAGCGCCGAGCGCATCGATTGGTTCATGCGCCTGTATCCGCATGCAGCGGCGCAGCCGCCGTTGCAGGCACCGGATGACTGCCGCGTGGCCGACTGGGAGCGCGACTGGGCGGTGTGCGAGCTGTTGCGCGGGCGCCTGTCGGCGGTTGGCCCGGCGCAGGTGCCGGCATTGGCCGCCGCATTGCGCTTGCCCGAGGACGAAATCGCGCTGGCGTTGCTGACACTGCAGCGCGAGGGCTATGTCATGGCCGGCCAGTTCAGTGCGCACGCGCACTCGGAAGAGTGGTGCGAACGCCATCTGCTGGCGCGCATCCACCGCTACACGCTGGGGCGTCTGCGGCGCGAGATCGAGCCGGTGTCGCAGCGCGATTACGCGCGCTTCCTGTTCGAGTGGCAGCATCTGGACAGCGATAGCCGGGTTGCCGGACCGGACGCGTTGGCTGGCGTTGTCGGGCAACTGGAAGGTTTCGAAGCGCCGGCCGTGCTGTGGGAAAGCGAAGTGCTGCCGGCGCGTGTGCGCGACTATCAACCCGCGTGGCTGGACGAACTGTGCACCGCCGGACGTACCACGTGGGCGCGCCTGCGCCCCGGCGGCGGGCGCAGCGGCGCCGCGCTGCGGGCCACTCCGATCGTGCTGTTGCCACGCCGCGAGGCGCAGCGCTGGAGCGGGCTGGCACGCGCAGCAGACGACGCGCCGCTGGGGTCGCGCGCGCAGCGCGTGGTGGAGGTGCTGCAGCAGCAGGGCGCGTTGTTCTTCGACGAGATCGCCGATGCCGCACACCTGATGAGCACCGAACTGGAAGATGCCTTGAGCGAACTGGTGATGCGTGGCCGTGCGCATTGCGACAGTTATGCCGGACTGCGCGCGCTGCTGGTACCGGCGTCCAAGCGGCCGTCGGCGCTCTCGCGTCAGCGGCGGCGTAGCGGCGCCCTGGGTATCCGCGATGCCGGGCGCTGGGCGCCGGTGCGTACGCCGGCCGATCTGCCGCAGGCCGAAGCCGGCGAGCGGCATCAGGAGATGCTCGAACACGTTGCGCGCACGCTGCTACGCCGCTACGGCGTGGTGTGCTGGCGCTTGCTCGAACGCGAGGCGGCATGGTTGCCGCCCTGGCGCGAACTGCTGCGCATGTATCAACGCCTGGAAGCGCGCGGCGAAATCCGTGGCGGCCGCTTCATCGCCGGCCTGTCTGGCGAGCAGTTCGCGTTGCCGGATGCGATCGCGGCCTTGCGTCGCGTGCGCGCACAGGTGCCGCAGCAGCGCTGGGTGTGCGTGAGCGCAAGCGACCCGAGCAATCTGTTGGGCAGCATCCTGCCCGGCGAGCGCGTGGCGCGTGTGCCGGGCAATCGCGTCGCATCGCTAGATGGCCTGCCGATGGCGGTGTGGGTGGCTGATCGCTTCCAGCCGTTGCACGCGCTCACTGCCGAACAGGGCGAGCAGGCATTGCGCATCCTGCAACGCGGGCCGGGTGCGGCCGAGCTGACGCCGATGGAGCAGTGGCTGGCTCAGTCGCCTGTCAGCGCTGCCCGCGTGCCGGTCACGCGCGGGAGCGGACGCGACACATAGGCGCTGTCGGGCACCACCCAGCGCCATGGCTGATCGATGGCCTTGCGGATACCGATGCGCGGCGTCGCGAGCGGCACAGTCGGCGGCAGGGTGCCATCGTCCTCGATCCACAGCCGCGCGTCGGCATCGGTCAGGTCCAGCCCGTTGTCGGCCGCAGTTACGCCGAACGCCTGCGCCAGACGGCCGGGCCCGGTGGTCAGTGCCTTGGCCGGCGCCGTGCCGCGTGCAGCCTGCATGGCTTCCACCCCGGCCAACGGCTGCAGTGCGCGGATCAGCACAGCGTGCCCAGGCGCGCCCCCGCAGACCGCATTGATCGCCCAGTGCATGCCATAGATGAAATACACATACAGATGTCCGGGTGGACCGAACATCACCTGGGTGCGCGGGGTGATGCCGCGGAACGAATGGGCGGCGGGATCTTCGCTGCCGCAATAGGCCTCGACCTCGGTAATGCGGCCGCGGCGGCCATCGGCGCTGACCAGCACCTTGTTGAGCAGGCGCGGCGCAACCTGGCGCGCATCTTGGGTGTAGAACGCGCGGGGCAGGGTCCTGTACGGCATCGCGCCAGTCTAGCCACACGCTCGTGATGTCTCTGCGGACTGTCCCGGACGGTCCGTTAATCAGGGGTAGGGTTTTTCCGAACAAGCCAGGTCAGGAGCGCAAGCCCTGTCACAAAACCGCATATCCGTCTGCATAAATGGGCGCTGTACGAGGGGCTACATCTCAAGCGTGTTTCGCCATCGCCGATAGCTATCAACGATTGGTTAGACGAGTCCGCAGCGTGCGATCGGCACGCGCAGCACCGTCGATTGCCCATGCACCGCATGCAGCCCACGCATCACTCAAGAGAACTCCCCAATGTTAGGCAACTTCAAAATCGGAACCCGGCTGATCGTGGCGTTTCTGATCGTCTCGGCGATCGGCGCTTGCATCGGGTGGGTGGGCTATTCGAACTCTGGACGCATCAGCGACCTGTCGACCTCGCTGTACGAGCGCGAATTGCTGGGCCTGTCCAACGTCAAGGAAGCCAACATCAACCTGATCTATGCCGGCCGCGCGCGCGCCAACCTGCTGCTGGCCAGCAGCGCGGAAGAGCGCCAGTCGCATGTGCAGAACATCGACAAGTACACCGCCAAGGTGGTCGATTACATGACCCGTGCGCGCGGCAGCTTCCAGACCGAAGAGGGCAAGAACAAGCTCGCGCAGTTCGACCGCGCCTGGCAGAAGTATCTGGACGAGCGCGGCCGTTTCATCGAGGCCGCCAACCGTGAGGCCTTGCGCGAAGCCAATCCGGAACTGGCCGCGTTGTCGCGTGCGGTCCGCGCAAGCTCGGATGAGGTGGATAACCTGATGACGGACCTGAGCGGCCTGCGCGAGCGCAGCGCGGCCTCGGCCAACGCCGAAACCGGCGCCATCCACGCGCGCAGTTCCAAACTGCTGGTAGCCATCATCTGCGGCGGCGTGCTGCTCGGCGCGGTGCTTGGCGTGGTGATCAGCCGCAGCGTCACCGGCCCGATCCGGCGCGCCGTCACGGTCGCCAACGGCTTGTCCGAGGGCGATCTGACCATGCGCATCGACGTGCATGGTCGCGACGAGACCGCGCAGCTGCTCGAAGCCATGCGCACCATGGTGCAGAAGCTGTCGCAGGTGGTGGGCGAGGTCAATACCAGCGCCGAGACCCTGGCCAGCGCCTCCGAAGAAGTCAGCGCCACTGCGCAGTCGTTGTCGCAGGCCGCCAGCGAACAGGCGGCCGGCGTGGAAGAAACCAGCGCCTCGCTGGAGCAGATGACCGCATCGATCAGCCAAAACACCGAGAACGCCCGCATCACCGATGGCATGGCCACCCAGGCTGCCAGGGAAACCATCGAAGGTGGCGAAGCGGTGGTCGCCACCACCCAGGCGATGAAGCAGATCGCGCAGAAGATCGGCATCATCGACGACATCGCCTATCAGACCAATCTGCTGGCGCTCAATGCCGCCATCGAAGCGGCGCGTGCCGGCGAGCATGGCAAGGGATTTGCGGTGGTTGCCGCCGAAGTGCGCAAGCTGGCCGAACGCAGCCAGGTGGCCGCGCAGGAAATCGGCGAGGTGGCCAGTTCCAGTGTGGAGCTGGCCGACCGCGCCGGCCGCCTGCTCGACACCATCGTGCCCAGCATCAAGCGCACCTCGGATCTGGTGCAGGAAATTTCCGCCGCATCCGAAGAACAATCCTCGGGCGTGAGCCAGATCAACTCGGCGGTGGTGCAGTTGAGCCAGACCACCCAGCAGAACGCCAGCGCGTCCGAGGAGCTGGCCGCCACCGCCGAAGAAATGAGCGCGCAGGCCGAGCAGCTGCAGCAGAGCATGGCGTTCTTCCGCCTGGGCGGGCAGGGGCCTGCGAGCACGCCGCCCAAGCGCGGCAAGGCGGCGGTCGCACGCCCGGTACGTGCGACCGGTGCGCGCGGCTGGCGCAGCAATGCCGCACCGGCGTACGCGATGTCCGAGGGCCCGGACGAAGGCCAGTTCGCCCGCTTCTGAGAGACCGATCGATGACTGCACAGACCCCCGATGTGATGCCTGGCGACGCCGACGCGGCGGCCCAGTACCTGACCTTCCAGCTGGACGGCGAAACCTTCGCCACCAGCATTCTTGGCATTCGCGAAATCATCCAGTACCGCGCCCCGACGCCGGTGCCATCGATGCCGGCCTGCGTGCGCGGGGTGATCAACCTGCGCGGCGCAGTGGTGCCGGTGGTGGACCTGCAGGCGCGGCTCGGGCGTGCCGACAGCGCCATCAACAAGCGCAGCTGCATCGTGATCCTGGCCACCGAACAGGCGCAGGGACCGCAGGTGATCGGGGTGCTGGTCGATGCGGTCAACGCGGTGATCGAACTGGCCGATCAGGACATCGAAGCGGCGCCGGCCTTCGGCACGCATATCCGCCGCGACCTGCTGCGTGGCATGGGCAAGGTGGGCGAGCGCTTCGTGGTGCTGCTGGAGATGGAGCAGGTGCTACAGGTGGACGAGATTGCCGGCAACGCCGACGCGCTGGCTGCCTGAGGGTCGCGTGAGTCATGGCGCGCCATGCCGGTCGATTGAGCGTGCAGGCGACTGTCAGCGTGCAGGGAGCAGACTGCGCAGCGTGAGTCGCCTTGAGCCGTGACCGGGTCGCGTCGGTTGGGCAGCGTACGCAGGCAACAGGTCGCCCGTCGTTTTTCGCCCACGCAACTGGCGACGTACGGTGGCACTCTGGCTCAGATCTCCGAGGGCGCGTCGATGCACGCGTCACGCAGCTGCGTGTGTGGGCGGTCCGGCGTGCCTGGCGTGCGCCCACTGCCGCTCACTGCACGAAGTAAGGTTAGTTCAGGCAATGCAGCGCGAGCGGGTATCAGCCTTGCAGATGCCAGCCGCTGAACCGCTGCACGCGATTGCGTCCAGCGCAGATCGCGCCCTGCAGCGCATGCCGTGCACGTGCCAGCAAGGTGTTGCTGTCGAGCGTCTCGCCGGCGGGCACATCGACCACCCCGATGCTGACGGTCAGCGTACCGGTGGGCCAGCGTGCGGTCTCGACCGCCTGGCGGATGTCTTCGGCAGCCTGCATGGCAGCAGGCGCTGCCGCAGCCGGCAGCGCCACGCACAACCGATCGCAGTCGAGCCGCGCCACGATGGAGGCAGGCGGCAGCTGCGCTTCGACCAGTCTCGCTGCCTGCATCAGCGTCGCTTCCGCTGCGGCAACGCCGGCTTGCAGCTTGTGCCGCTTGAAGCCATCCAGATCGATCAGCAAACAGCCCAGCGACTGCTCCGACCCTGCGGCGCATGGGTCTTGCAGCATTTGCAAGCCATGCTCCAACCCTGCACGGTTCCAGAGACCGGTGAGCGTATCGCGCAACCCATCCAGCTCAACCAGCTCGGCCGCACGCCGTAATTCGATAGTGTCAACCACCTGCCGCGCCAGTGCCCGTAACGCATCGCGCTCGGCACCGGACAGCCGCCGCGGCGTGCGATCGAGCACGCACAAGGTACCCAGCGCAATGCCATCGGACGTCAGCAACGGGGCGCCGGCGTAGAAGCGGATCTGCGGCTCGCCGGTGACCAGCGCGTTGTTGACGAAGCGCGCATCCAGATGCGTGTCGGCCACTTCCATCAGCTGATCGGGCGCAAGGATGGCGTGGGCGCAGAACGACAGCGTGCGTGGCGTCTCGCTCGGCTGCATCCCA
Source organism: Xanthomonas sp. 10-10 (assembly GCF_040182365.1). Taxonomy (NCBI): domain Bacteria; kingdom Pseudomonadati; phylum Pseudomonadota; class Gammaproteobacteria; order Lysobacterales; family Lysobacteraceae; genus Xanthomonas; species Xanthomonas sp. 10-10. The sequence goes on along the minus strand of NZ_CP144460.1, from coordinate 2,874,648 downwards.
ATTCTGGACTTGAACCACTGCCGCTGCGTGTCGACCAGCGAGATCAGCGCCATCGGCGTGCGGCATAGCGCAGCGGCATCGGCGGCCAGCGCGTCGTACTGCGGCTCGGGCGCGGTATCCAGCAGCCGGTAGGCGTGCAGCGTGGCCAGGCGCTCGTCTTCATTGGCCGGTGCGCGCGCACCCAGCAAGGCGCCAACGTCGCCCGGCAACAAGGTCGCGTGGATCAGGTGCAACGCGGGTGCGTCTGGAAGCTGCATGCAAGGCCTTTGCAACAAGCGCCGTCAAGGCGATCAAATGTCTGCATCAATGGTCGCTGCCATCGCGTGCGCCATCCCGTCAGTTGAAACGTCGGCTACCCCCGGCGGCCGACGTTTGAAGATCTTGCCACATCGGCAGGCGGCGGTAAGCGCTGGCGATTCCACTCCGACGCCGCAGTCCTGCCAGCCTCGGGCATGGCAGTCATTCGCCCTGGCCGGCATTGCCCTTGGGGCGGCGGCTGTGCTCGTCATGCACTTTCAGGTCTTCCTGGCCCGGACGCTGCTTGGCCGCCTCGTCCTGCTTGCGCGATTCCTGGCTGTCGGAAACGCCGCTGGCGTCGTCGCCGGCATTGTCGGGTTGGCGCTGTTGGTTGCTCATGGCGAAGGGTCCGCTGTGATGGAGAGGCGGACGTTAGCGCGCGCGATGTGATACCGGCGGCATGGCCTGCACCCCGGCCGTCCGGCTGGCTTGCATCGGCAGAAACGAAAGAGCCCCGGACGTGGATGTCCGAGGCTCTTGGTTTGATGCGGTGGTGGAGCGGAAGGGGATCGAACCCTCGACCTTCGCGATGCGAACGCGACGCTCTCCCAGCTGAGCTACCGCCCCACGTGCTTGGATTCTAACCACATGCCGCGCGGTTCGCCAATGCGGCCGGCAGCGGACCACGCCAACCGACGCACCAGCGCCAGGAATTACTCGCGCACCAGCGGGAACTTGAGGTCCGGGTTCTTGGCCTTCCATTCCTTGTACGACACCGAGCCTTCCCAGGCCGCGAAGGCCTTCGGGGTACGGCCACGGCCGGACCAGGTCTCGCCGGTGTGCGGCAGTTCGTACTTCGGCTTCACTTCGCTACGGCCGCTCTTGACCACTTCCTTGCGCGCAGAGGTGGCGCCCAGATACGCCGCGATATCGTTGCGCTGCTTGGTGTTGAAATGGCCGGCAAACTGCTCGAGCAGCGACACGATGGTGGCATGCGCAGAGGATGCCTCGCTCGCGCGCTCGGTTTTCTCCTGTTCTTCCAGCTTCTGCAGCTCGTCCAGCAGCTTGGCTTTGGCTTGCGCGATGGAATCCAGTTTCGAAGAAGTATTGCTCACAGAGGTATGGCCTCGGAATAAAGAGTGGAGACGCCGCCCTAGGGCGAGCGCCATTATGGCATGCGGCCCGGGGGAGACCGCTGCGTGTGCTGGTGCTTGCACGTGGCGTGAACAGCCTTTTCACAAGCGCTGCTCGGCCGCTTTCGCATTGTCGTTGCGGGCGCTGCCCAGCTTACACGCAGGCCAGCGACCCCGGCCATGAAGATACAGGAGCACGCAACGAGCGAGGACACGTGAAGCACCGGCTTACGCGCCTGCGATCGCTTTGTTGTCGACGGAATCGATGCGCTGCGGTTCCGGAGCAAGGCGCATGCGATGAACACTTGGGGACGGTGCGTCGGTCGCATTGCCGCTGCCGTGGTCGGAATGATCCAGGCTGCACCGTATCGATGGCTTCAGCTTGCGCGATGTGCCGGAGAAGTCGCGGCGTCGGCGCAAGGGCCCGGGGGCAGGGATCGATCGTCTTCAGCAAGACCTGGCCCGTTGGGCAAGGCAAGGATTGACCCGAACGCGTCGCCAGCAGCGCACCGCACCTGGGAACAGCCCGCATCGCTGCGGGCTGTTGTCGTCTGCGTTCGCCTCAGGCGGGGCTTATGGCGCCGTAGTGTCGGCCAGCAGCGGCATCAGCTGCGCTTCCAGCATCTGGCGACGCCACTGGCCCAGTGCGGCGGGCCAGCTGTGCTGCTCGATCAGGGTTTCCAGATGCCGGCGCGAGGCGAGCAGACCATCCGGTAAGCCAAGCTCGCGGCTGCGCTGCGCCACCGCATCCTGCAAGCGCCTGAGCACGGCCTTGTTGCCGTCGGTGGCGGCCTGCGCCAGCGGTGCGGCGTCTTCGTCGGGCAACGGCGTGTTGAGCGCGTCCCACACCGCATTGGCGAGCTTGCGTGGCGCCTTGGGAAACTTGTCGAACTGGCGCAGCAGGGCGTCCAGATCGGCCGGCGGAAACCGTGCCAGCTGGCTGGCCAGTTCGTTGTCCAGGATCCAGCTGCGCGGGCGGTCGCTCTGACGCGCCTGCAGGTCGCGCCAGCGCAATAGCCGCAGCAGCCGACGTTGCGCCGCCGGCTCCAGAAACTGTGCAGTGCGCAGGCTCACATGCGGCCAGCGCTCGCCGTCATCGTGCTCGACCGTGGCGAGCAGGCGCTCGGCGTCTTCGGCCAGCCAGCCCAGGCGATCCTGTTCGGTAAGGCGGGCGGTGAGCTCGTCGTGAATCGCGAACAGGTAACGCACATCATCGGCGGCGTATTCCAGTTGCGATGCCGACAGCGGGCGACGCATCCAGTCCGAGCGCGTCTCGCCCTTGCTCAGCAAGGTGCCGGTCACTTCCTGCACCAGCTTCTGGTAGCCCATGCCGCCGCCTATACCGGCCAGCGCGGCAGCGATCTGGGTGTCGAACAACGGACGCGGCAAGACGCCGCATGCGCACTTGAAGGTGACCAGGTCCTCGCTGGCGCTATGCATCACCTTGACGATGTCGGTGGCGGTCAACCACTCCTTGAGCGCTTCGTTCATGCCCGGGATCAGCGGGTCGATCAACAGGATCTCCTCGCCGATGGCCATCTGCACCAGCGCCAGTTGCGGCCAGTAGGTGCGTTCGCGAATGAACTCGGTATCCAGGCCAATGCGGGACGGACGCGATGCCTGCAGGCGTTCGCTCAGCTCGGAGGGGTGGGTGATCCAATGGGGCACGTGATTTCCGTCGACAGCGAGGTTTGCGCAGAACGCGCAGAATAGCCTAACGTCGCGATCGCCTGTCGTGCGGCAGAGCACTGGAAGGAGCAGGTGGTGGGCAAGTGCGGCAACCGGATCGCGGCGTGGGCATTGGTCGTGCTGAGCATATGCGCCTGTTCGCGTGCCCCCGCGCCGGCGCCTGCCGCTGCGCGACAGCCGGTAGCGCCCGCGCAAGCGAGCAAGCCGAATGTGTCCATCGGTGGCGAAGAATCCGCCGAGACGGTCGCGCAGTGGCAACCGCCGACGGTGGATCTGGGCGAGGAGCCAGTGGCGCAGGCACGCAAGCGCGCCGACCAGGCCTTGCAGGACGACCGCCTGTATCGCGATGCGGACGCTGCGATCCCGTTGTACCTGGCAATCGAACAACGCAGCGGCGGCAAGGATGCGGCCAGTCGGCGCGGCCTGGAACAGGCGCGCGCCCGCTTGATCGAACGCGGCCGGGCGCTGGTTGCACAGACCGATCGGCAGGACGATGCGCTCGAACAGGCGCGCGAGCTCGCCATCGTGGCCCTGGCGCTCGCACCCAAGGACCCGAAGGTGCGCGCCTTGCAGAGCGATGTGGAAACTGCGCAACGCGTGCTCGGTTTCAATCGCGCCGGTGAAGAAGACCTGCGCGGTGGTCGCCTGGGCGAAGACGGCAATGGCGCGCTGGCGAATTTTCGCGACGCCGCGCAGCTGGACCCGGACAACCCACGCACACGCCAGGGACTGGCTGCCGTGGAAAGCGGCCTGCTGGAACGTGCCGAACTGGCTGCCGACGCCGCCGATTTCATCGGCGCGCGCTATTGGCTGCAGATGGCCGGGCAGGTGCGCGACCGCGCGCCCACCATCGCCGACGCACGCGCGCGCATCGAGCGCACCCGGCGCGGGCAGATCGCGGCCTTGCACGATGCCGGGCTTCACGATCTGACCTCGCCGCGCGGGCTCAAGGCCGCAGGCGAGAAACTCGCCGAAGTGCTGCGCATTGCCGACCCCGGCGACCCGATGGCCGGCGATCTGCGGCGTCGCCTGGAATTGGCCACCCACTACGGCAGCTTCCGCCCCGGACAGGTCTTCACCGACGGGCTCAAGGTCGGTGGCCGCGGGCCGCAGATGATCGTGGTGCCGCATGGCGCGTTCCAGATGGGGGCGGGCGATGCCGAACCGGGCGCATCCGACACCGAGCGCCCGGCGCATTACGTGCGCTTTGCGCGCGGCTTCGCGCTCTCGATCACCGAGGTGACGGTGGCCGAGTTCCGTCAATTCGTCGAAGCCACCGGCGCGCGTCCTCGCGCCACCCGGCGCGGCCATTCAGTGGTGTACGACGAGCGCAGCGGCAATTTCATCCGCCGCAGCGGCGTGGACTGGCAGTCCGACTACAACGGCGCGCAGGCCGCGCCCAACAGCCCGGTCATGCATGTCAGCATCCGCGACGCCGAAGCCTATGCGTCATGGCTGTCCGAACAGACCGGACGTCATTACCACGTGCCCAGCGAGGCCGAGTTCGAGTACGCGGTGCGCGCCGGCACCACCGGGCGCTATCCCTGGGGCAATGCCGGCTCGCCACCGCGCGATGCGGGCAATTTCACCGGCGGCAACGACGTCTCGCGCAGCGGCCGGCACTGGAATAACGGCTTTGTCGGCTACGGCGATGGCTTCTGGGGCCCGGCACCGGTGGGCAGCTTCCGCGCCAACGCCTGGGGCCTGCACGACATGGGCGGCAACCTGAGCGAGTGGGTGGCCGATTGCTGGCACGCCAGTTACCGGCGGGCACCGGCCGATGGCGCGGCGTGGTTCAACCCGGGCTGCCGGCAGCGCATGATCCGTGGCGGCAGCTGGGCCAATTCGCCGCAGCAGACGCGTGCGGCCTGGCGGCAATCGCAGGACTCCGATACCACCAGTGCGCGCATCGGCTTCCGGCTGGCACGCGGGATCTAGGCGCGCGGGGTGCGGGGAATGTTGCGCCGGAGTGGCGCTGGATCGCATGGCTTAACCGCAGCGAACACTCGCCTGCTCCAGGCCGGAACCGTTGGCGCGGACCGAGGTCGAAGCGCCAGCGCTTCTGAAGGACTGCTGCGATGGGCATGGGGATCAAACTGTTTCGTTGGGTCGTGGCAATCCTGCTGATCGGCGGCAGTGGCTTCGCCGTGGCGCGGCATATGCAGGACGGCAACATCGCCGGGCATTACCGCTCGGTGGAAGTGGTCCGTCCGGAAGGCGCGCCCAAGGCAATGGTGGTGCTGTTGCCCGATAGCGGCCATCCGCAGCAGGCGCAGCAGCTGGCCGACATGCTGAGCAACGACGGCGCGCTGGTGGCAGTGATCGATACCGCCAGCTACCGCGAACGCGTGCGCTCGCACCGCGCCGCGTGCAGCTCGCTGGCCGACGACGCCGAGCGGCTGGGCAAGAAAGTGCTGCGTGCCGAACACGTGGATGCGTTCCTGCCGCCGGTGCTGGTGGGACAGGGCGATGGCGCCGTGCTGGCGCGTCAGGCTCTGGCGTCTGCGGCGCCGGACGTGCTCGGCGGCGCGGTGGTGGCCGACGCCGGCACCAAGGATGCGGGCCTGGCCTGTTCGCGCGATATGCCCGATGCCAACCAGGGCTTCCTGGACGATCTGGTCGACGATGCCAGCCCGATGCAGATTGCTGCAGCCACGCGCGGCCATTTCCAGGCAGCGCAGGCGCAGGGTCTTGGCGATCTGCCGCTGGTCGAAATGCGCGCACCCGGCAGCGACAGGCTGGTGTTGATGCTGTCCGGCGATGGCGGCTGGCGCGAGCTGGACAAGGGCATTGCCGCGCAGTTGCAGCAGCAGGGCGTGTCCGTCGTGGGCTGGAACAGCCTGCGCTACTTCTGGGCCAGCCGTACCCCGCAGCAGGTCGGCGCGGATCTGGACCGGGTGATCGCCACCTACCAGCAACGCTGGCATATCCATCACGTGGCGCTGGTCGGTTACTCGTTCGGCGCCGACGTGCTGCCGTTCGCCTATCCGGAAATCTCGCCTCAGCGGCGCGCCTCGGTACAGTTCGTCAGCCTGCTGGGGCTTGCCCACCAGGCCGACTTCAAGGTCCGTGTCGGCGGCTGGCTGGGCTGGCATAACGATGCCGAGCGCGATGTCGAGCCTGCGATCCAGTCGCTGGATGCGCAGCGTCTGCAGTGCATCTACGGCAGCGAAGAAAAAGACACGCTGTGCCCGGAGCTGCGTACGCGCGGCGTGGAAGTCGTGATGCGGCCCGGTGGGCATCACTTCGATCACGATCCGGTGGTGCTGGCCGGCGTGCTGATGCAGGGCTGGCAGCATGCGGTGCAGACGCCCAGGCCCAGCCGGGGGTGAGGGGCGACGCGATGCCAACGGCACACGAGACTCACTACTCACTGACGGGCAAGCGCTCGCTAGGTTTTTCAGCCGCTCTCAGTCATCGCCGCGTTCGACGCGCACCTGGATGCTGCCATCGGCCAGTTGCGCACGCAGGCGCTCGCCAGGCGTCACGTCGGCGGCGCTGCGCACCACGCCGCCATCGGCGGAGCGGGTCACGATGGCGTAACCGCGCGCCACGGTGGCGAGCGGGCTGACCGCTTCCAGCGAGCGCGCCAGCCCGCGCAATCGCAATTGATCGTGCTGCAGCCGCCGTTGCATGGCCGCCTGCGGGTGCAATGCGCGCAGCCGCTGCTGCAAACTGGCCAGATTGCGTTGCGGGTTGTGCGCCTGCAGGTGCGTCTGCCCGCGCTGCATGCGGGCCTGCAGACGTTCCAGCAGCTGGGTCATGCGCGCTCGCAACTGCCGGCCGGCCTCTTCCTGGCGGCGCTGCAGCAGCTGCAAGCGCGCTTGCGGGCTATGCGCACGCAAGCGCAATGCCAGCCGGTCGGCGCGTTGCATCGCATCGCCCAAGGCATGTTGCTGCAGCTGGGCGATGCGCGCGTGCGCGCGCCGCACCCGTGCCACCAGTTCGCGCTGGTCGGGCACCAGCAATTCGGCCGCCACCGACGGCGTCGGTGCACGCACGTCGGCGACAAAATCGCTCAGGCTGAAGTCGGTCTCGTGGCCGACCGCCGACACCACCGGCGTCTGCGCGGCGGCAATCGCACGCGCCAGGCGTTCGTCGTTGAACGCCCACAGATCCTCCAGCGAGCCGCCGCCACGGGTGATCAGGATGACGTCGTAGCGCCCGGAGGCATCGGCGCGCTGCAGCAGCGAGGTAACTTGCGCTGCGGCACTGTCGCCTTGCACCAGCGACGGCAATAGGTCCACTTCCAGCAGCGGGAAGCGCCGCGCCAGCACGCTGAGTACGTCGCGCACCGCTGCGCCGCTGGGCGAGGTGATCACCGCCAGCCGCCGCACGTGGGCAGGCAAGGGCTGCTTGCGCTCGGCATCGAACAGGCCTTCTGCCGCAAGCCGCGCGCGCAGTTCGTCGAAGGCCCGCCGTAACGCGCCTTCGCCGGCTTCCTCCATATGGTCGAGCACCAGCTGGTAGTCGCCGCGTGCCTCGTACAGGGTCAAACGGCCGCGTGCGAGCACGCGCAGGCCTTCGCGCGGTTGAAACTTCAACCAGGTGCTCTTGGGCTTGAACATCGCGCAGCGGATCTGCGCGCGCGCATCCTTGAGCGTGAAATACAGATGGCCCGAGGACGGGCGGGTGACGCTGCTCAGTTCGGCTTCCACCCACACCAGCGGGAAGCTTCCTTCCAGCAGGTCGCGCGCCAGCGTATTGAGCTGGCTGGGAGTGAGGATCTGTTGGTTGCGGTCGGCCATCGCGGCATTATCCCGTAGTGGCGCACGCCATGGGTGAGCACGTTGGTCTGTGCGTCAAAGACCGTGCTGTGCCAGTGCCCAGCCCACGTGTTCGCGCACCAGATCGGAGGCATCGTGGCGACGCGCTTCCAGTGCCGCCAATACCTCCGGCGTACCTGGCGCATTGCCAAGGCCCACGGCGATGTTACGCAGCCAGCGCGCGTGGCCGCTGCGGCGGATCGGGCTGCCTTCGGTACGGCGCAGGAACTCGGATTCGTCCCAGGCAAACAGCTGCGGCAGCGTCGCCACATCCAACTCGTTGCGGGCGCGGAAGTCGGCCTCGTCGGTGCGCTGGGCGAACTTGTTCCACGGGCAGATCAGCTGACAGTCGTCGCAGCCGAAGATGCGGTTGCCGATCGGCTTGCGCATGTCTTCGGGAATCGGGCCATCGTGCTCGATGGTGAGATAGGCGATGCAGCGGCGCGCATCCAGCCGATACGGCGCAATGATGGCCTGGGTCGGACAGATGTCGATACAGCGCGTGCAGGTGCCGCAGTGCGCAGTGGCGGGCGTGTCGATGGGCAATGGCAGATCGAGGTAGATCTCGCCCAGAAAGAACCAAGACCCGCCATTGCGGTCGATCAGGCAAGTGTGTTTGCCGATCCAGCCCAGCCCCGCGTTGCGCGCCAGCGCGCGCTCCAGCACCGGAGCGGAATCGACGAACACGCGGTAGCCGAACGCACCGATCTCGCCCTGGATGCGCTCGGCCAGTTTCTGCAGCCGGTTGCGCATCAACTTGTGGTAATCGCGGCCCAGTGCATAACGCGCCACGTACGCACGGGTGCCATCGTGCAAGGTCGTCCAGGCCTCGCTGTCGTCCTTGCGGCCGTAATCCATGCCCACCGACAACACCCGCAAGGTACCCGGCACCAGTTCCTGCGGGCGGGAGCGCTTGTCGCCGTGCTGGGCCATCCAGTGCATCGTTCCGTACAGGCCTTCTTCCAGCCAGCTGCGCAGGTGCGCCTCGTCTTCGCCCAGCTCGATGCCGGTGATGCCGCAGCGTTGAAAGCCCGCTTCGCGTGCAAGCGCACGGATGCGCGCGGCAGCGTCGGTGGGGTCGGGGCGGGTGACGGCGGCAGACATGGCGGCAAGTATAGAATTCCCGGCATGTACGCACCGCTCGCTCTTTACGACACCGCTGCCGCGCGCACGCTCGATGCGCAGGCCACCACGCTGCTGGGTGGCGATGGCTACACCTTGATGCAACGCGCCGGGCAGGCGGCCTGGCAATGGTTGCTGGAACGCTGGCCGCAGGCGCGCCGCATCGTGGTGGTGTGCGGCACCGGCAACAACGGCGGCGATGGCTACGTGCTGGCGCGGCTGGCGCAGCGGGCCGGGCGCCGAGTGTGCGTGGTGCATCTGCCCGAGTACGGCCCGGCCTCGGCGCTGTCCCAGCGCGCCTGCACCGACTATCTGGCGGTTGGCGGTGCGATCGAGCTGTTTCCATACGCGCTGGCGCAGGCCGATGTCGTCGTCGATGCGCTGTTCGGCATCGGCCTGAACCGCGCCCCGGATGCGCAGACTGCCGCGTTGATCGAGGCCATCAACGCGGCAGGCGCCCCGGTGCTGGCGCTGGATGTGCCCAGCGGGATCGATGCCGACCACGGCGTGGCGTTCGGGACCGCGGTGCGCGCGCATAGCACCTTGCAGTTCATCGTGCCGCACATTGGCCTGTATACCGGCGACGCACTGGACCATGCGGGCGAACGCGGCATCACCTCGCTGGACGTGCCGGCCGCCGCCTTCGATGGGCTACACCCGGCCGCACACGGTTGGGGCATCGATGCATTGGCCACGCAGTTGCGGCCGCGTCGGCGCAATACGCACAAGGGCGAATCGGGGCGGGTACTGTGCGTGGGCGGCAATCTCGGCAGCGGTGGCGCGATCATGCTGACCGCCGAAGCCGCCTTGCGCAGCGGCGCCGGGCTGGTGCAGGTCGCCACCCGTGCCGAACATGTCGCCCCGCTGCTGGCGCGCTGCCCCGAAGCCATGGTGCGCGCCACGCAGGCCGACGACGACATCGCCGCACTGGCCGGAGCCGCCGATGTCGTTGCGCTTGGGCCGGGACTGGGCCAGGACGACTGGGCACGGGCGTTGTGGCAGGGCGTGCTGGGGTCGGACAGCACCGTGGTCATCGATGCCGATGGCCTCAATCTGCTGGCGGCCACCGCCGCACCACGGCGCGGCCCGCGCGTACTGACACCGCATCCCGGCGAAGCAGGGCGGCTGCTGGGACTGCCCACCGCGCAGGTGCAGCGCGATCGCCTGGCCGCTGCCGCCGCGCTGGCCCAGCGCTTCGATGCGGTGGTGGTGCTCAAAGGGGCCGGCACGGTCGTGGCTGCCCCGCATGTGGTCCCGCGCATCATCGACGCCGGCAACCCCGGCATGGCCGTCGGCGGCATGGGCGACCTGCTGACCGGGGTGATCGCCGCATTGCTGGGGCAGGGCTGGTCAGCCTTCGATGCCGCCAGCCTTGGCGCGTTGCTGCACGGCTGTGCCGGCGATGCGGCCGCGCGCGATGGCGAGCGCGGCCTGTTGCCTACCGATCTGCTGCCGCAGCTGCGTCGCCTCGCCAATGCCGGAGCCGACGCATGAATCAGCTCGATGCACATCTTACCGACGCCGAGGCGACCGAAACGCTAGGCCGCGCCCTGGCAGCGGTACGGCCCGCCACGGCCATGGTCCAGCTGCATGGCGACCTGGGCGCGGGCAAATCCACGCTTGCGCGCGCGTTACTGCGCGCGCTTGGCGTCACCGGCCCGATCCGCAGCCCGACCTACACCCTGGTCGAGCGTTATCCGCTGAGCAGCGGCGACGAAGCCTGGCATCTGGATCTGTACCGCATCGGCAATGCCGGCGAGCTGGATTTCCTCGGCCTGGACGAGGGTAGTGCCAGTTTGTGGCTGGTCGAATGGCCGGAGCGCGGCGCAGGCATCCTGCCCCCGGTGGATCTGGATGTGGAACTGGCCGTGGATGGCGACGGGCGCAGCGTAAGGCTGCTGGCTCGCAGCCCTGCCGGACGCGACTGGCTGCATGCCGCGGCCCAACAGGCCGAGTTGCAGCCCCTTTTTGTCAGCGGACAAGAAGAATGAACGCCAGGTTACGGATTATTAAGGGAAATCACCTTGCAATTCACACAGTTGGATGATTGAATCCAGCGCCATGACACCGGGGATCCGACACTTCTGCGCTTCCGCCCTGACCGCCAGCCTCAGCCTGGCGGTTTTTGCTGCGTGGGCCGGCGAGATCAAGAGCGTCGGCGTCAGTACCGGCGCCACCGGCACGCGTGCAGAAATCCAGCTGGCCGGCAGCGGCGGGTTCAAGACGCTGACACTGGCCAACCCCAATCGCTTGGTGGTGGATTTCCCCGAGTCGGCAGCCGCACGTGGCTTGAAGTTGCCGCCGGCCAACGGCCTGGTCACCTCGGTGCGCACCGGGCAGCCGGTGCCGGGCACGTTCCGGGTGGTGTTCGAGCTGGCAAGCCCGGTTACCGCGCTCAAGCCGCAGATGCAGACGCTGGGCAGTGCTTCGACCCTTGTGATCGAGTGGCCGGGCGATCCGGCGCCTGCGGCTGCCACTTCCGTTGCGGCCAGTACGCCTGCCGCACTGCCGCCGCCACGTCCGCTCAACGCACAAGCCGAGGCCGCGCGTGCAACCGCTGCCCTGGCCGCATCGGCGCAACGTGCCTTGTCCGTGCCGTCAACACCGCCGCCGCCGTCAGCGCCGGCCGTCGTGCCTGCGGCGGCGATGCCGACGGTCACGCCCGCAGCCGTGCCAACCACGGTTGCCACCGGTGTGCCGACGCCACGCCCGGGAACGCCCGCTGCTGCCACGCAGGCGGCTGCGGTCGGCAATCCAGCCAATCGGGTCGCCGTGAATCCCGCCACGCCTGCGGCCGGTGCAACGTCCGCAGGCGGTGCATCCGCCGCTGCAATTTTGAATGGCGGCAGCACGCCGATGGCAGTTGCCGGCGCCGGCGCCGTGGTCTCCGGTACTGCGCCCGGCGCCGTTGCAGACGACGACCTGCCACCGCGCCCGGTGCTGCCCAGCGAGGCATCGCGCGTCAAGATGGCGCCGGGCATGCGGCCGTTGATCGTCGCCATCGATCCCGGCCACGGCGGCCAGGATCCGGGTGCGATGGGCCCGACCGGCAAGCGCGAAAAAGACGTGACCCTGGCGGTCGGCCGCGAACTGGCACGCCAGATCAACGCCACGCCCGGTATGAAGGCGTACCTGACCCGCGACACCGACGTGTTCATTCCATTACCGATGCGTGCGCAAAAGGCGCGAGCTGCGAAGGCCGACATCTTCATTTCCATCCATGCCGATGCTGCAGAAAATCGCAGTGCGACCGGTTCGTCGGTCTACGTGCTGTCGACCAAGGGCGCCTCATCGCAACGCGCGCGCTGGTTGGCCGATAAGGAAAACGCCGCCGACCTGGTCGGTGGCGTGCGTCTGCAACAGACCGAAAGCACGCTGGCCAATGTGCTGCTGGACCTGGCGCAGAGCGGCCACATGAAGGCCTCCGAGGATGCCGCCGGCCATGTGCTCGGTGGCCTCAAGCGCATCGGCAACAATCACAAGCCGCAGCTGGAACGCGCCAATTTCGCAGTGCTGCGCACCTCCGACATGCCGGCGATGCTGGTCGAAACCGCCTTCATCTCCAACCCGGATGAAGAACGCCGCCTGATCGACCCGGCCTACCAGCGCAAGATCGCCGCCGCCGTGCTGGATGGCATCGATACCTTCTTCACCCGTCAGCCGCCGCCGGGCACCTTGTTCGCCGCGCGCGCGCAGGCCGAGGCCGATGCCGTCGGCACCGTGGCCGGCGGCAGTCGCTGACCCGCTCGGCTATCATTCCGCACTGATTCCCTGAGCGACGGCGCCTGCGCGCCGCCGGATTGCCGTGCCGACGTTCGTCTTGCCTGCCACCCCCGACATCCACCCTGTTTTGCGCTGCCAGCGCTCAAGCGCGCGCTGATGGCGATCCGTCAGTTGCCCGAGATCCTGATCAACCAGATCGCTGCCGGCGAGGTCGTCGAGCGTCCCGCGTCGGTGGTCAAGGAACTGGTCGAAAACGCCCTCGATGCCGGTGCCACCCGCGTGGACATCGATCTGGAAGAGGGGGGCGTGCGCCTGATCCGCATCCGCGACAACGGCGGTGGCATTACGCCCGATGAGCTGCCGTTGGCGGTATCGCGGCATGCCACCAGCAAGATCGCCTCGCTGGACGATCTGGAAACCGTCGCCACGCTCGGCTTCCGCGGCGAAGCCTTGCCTTCGATCGCCTCGGTCAGCCGCTTTACGCTGATCTCGCGCCGGCACGATGCCGAACACGGCTCGGCGCTGCAGATCGAAGGCGGGCGGCTTGGCGAGGTGACACCGCACGCGCATGCGCCCGGTACCACGGTGGAAGTGCGCGAGTTGTTCTTCAACGTGCCGGCACGGCGCAAGTTTCTGCGTGCCGAGCGTACCGAGCTCGGGCATATCGAAGAGTGGCTGCGCTCGTTGGCATTGGCGCGCCCGGATGTGGAATTGCGCGTGGCGCACAACGGCAAACCGTCGCGCCGCTACAAGCCAGGCGATCTGTATTCGGATGCGCGGCTGGGCGAAACCTTGGGCGAGGACTTCGCGCGGCAGGCCTTGCGTGTGGATCACAGCGGCGCCGGCCTGCGGCTGCATGGCTGGGTCGCGCAACCGCATTACTCGCGGGCCAGTACCGACCAGCAATATCTCTACGTCAACGGCCGCTCGGTGCGCGATCGCAGCGTGGCGCATGCGGTCAAGATGGCCTACGGCGACGTGCTGTTCCATGGCCGCCAGCCTGCGTACGTGCTGTTTCTCGAGCTGGACCCGGCGCGCGTGGACGTCAACGTGCACCCGGCCAAGCACGAGGTGCGTTTCCGCGAAGCGCGGCTGATTCACGACTTCGTCTATCGCACCTTGCAGGATGCGCTGGCACAGACGCGCGCCGGCGCCACGCCCAACAGCATCGGCAGCGATGGCGCCGGCTACGCGGCTGCTGGCGGAATGGGCAACCTCGTTGGCGGCGGTTCCGCAACCCATGCCGGCGCATCCGGCAGTGGCGGCGGCTCGGGCAGCTACGCCAACTGGACGCCCTCGCAGACGCCATTGGGCCTGCGTGTGGACGAAGCGCGCGCAGCCTATAGCGCGTTGTATGCGCCGTCGTCGGGCCATGCGCAGCAGTCCGCCAGCGTGCCGCAGTTTTCCGGGGACGGTTTGCCAGCGACGGCCGAAGACAGCGGCGTGCCGCCACTGGGCTATGCGGTGGCGCAATTGCACGGCATCTACATCCTGGCCGAGAACGCCGAAGGCCTGATCGTGGTGGACATGCATGCCGCGCACGAACGCATCGGCTACGAGCGGCTCAAGAACGCCCACGACAGCATCGGCCTGCATGCGCAGCCGTTGCTGGTGCCGATGACGCTGGCAGTGGGTGAGCGCGAGGCCGACACCGCCGAACGCGAAGCCGAGACGCTGGCGAGCCTGGGCTTCGAGATCACCCGCGCCGGCCCGCAATCGCTGCACGTCCGCAGTATTCCGGCCTTGCTGGCCAATGCCGAGCCGGAGGCGTTGCTGCGCGATGTGCTTGGCGACCTGCGCGAGCACGGCCAGAGCCGCCGCATCGCCAGCGCGCGCGACGAACTGCTGTCGACCATGGCCTGCCACGGCGCGGTGCGCGCCAACCGTCGCCTCACCGTGCCGGAAATGAACGCCTTGCTGCGCGATATGGAAGCCACCGAGCGCTCGGGTCAGTGCAATCATGGCCGACCCACCTGGGCTCGGTTTACGCTGAGCGATATCGATCGTTGGTTTCTCAGGGGGCGGTGATGGCGGTGCACATGGGGAAGGGCTGGCTGCTCGGCATGCTGGTGGTAGCGACGCTGGCCGGATGTGGGCGCGATGCGCCGCCACCGGCCGCACCGGTTGCCTTGGACAAGACATTTCTGGCCGACAATGCCGCCTGGCGCGAAAGCCGGATCAACGAACTGCGCGCCCCCGATGGCTGGACCAGCCTGGTCGGTCTGCATTGGCTGTCGCTGAAGGCGCATTACATCGGCAGTAGCGCCGATAGCGGCATCCGGCTTGCGGTCGGGTCGCCGAAGATGGGCATGGTGTCCAGCGAGGGCGGGGCGGTGTGGTTCGTGCCCGAACGTGGCGCCGCGCTTACCGTGGGTGGCAAGCCGCTGGCTAGCAGGATCCGCTTCCAGTCCGATCGCGACCCGCAGCCCACGTTGATCCATTTCGACGATGGCAAGGGCGTGCTCAGCCTGATCCATCGCGGCGACCGATACGCACTGCGGGTCAAGCATGCCGACGCGCCATCGCGCAGCCAGTTCGCCGGGCTGGAGTACTGGCCGACAGATCCCTCCTGGCGCATCGACGCGCGCTACGTCCCCAACGATGTCGGCAAGACCATTCCGATCGTGGACATCGTCGGCATCAGCAGCGAGCAATCCAATGCCGGTGCCGTCGAATTCGAGCGCGACGGCAAGACCTATCGCCTGGAGACGATCGGCGAACCCGGGCGGCCGGCGTTCGTCGTGTTCGCCGACCGCACCAGTGGGCACGGCAGCTATCCGGCCGGGCGCTTCCTGGATCTGGACGTGCCGGATGCGTCCGGTCATGTCGTGGTGGACTTCAATCGCGCCTACAACCCGCCCTGCGCGTTTACCCCCTTTGCAACCTGCCCGTTGCCGCCGCCGGAAAACCGGATCGACCTGGCGGTTACGGCCGGCGAGAAAACCTACAAGGTGCCGCACTGACGTGATGAGGTGGACCCGGTGAGAGGTGATGCGATGAGCCTGCGCCTGCGCGCGCGTGTTGCCGCGTGGTGCGGCGGGGCGATGATCGGTCTGGCGCTGTGGGGTGGGGCGATGGCACCGGCCTGGGCGCGTGGTGCCGACCGGGCGCCTGCCGGCCCGCCGGTGCCGCTGCTGTGGAAGGTCGATGGCAAGGGCGGCACGCTCTACCTGCTGGGCTCGTTCCACGTGCTCAAACCCAGCGATTACCCGCTTTCCCCGGATGTGATGCAGGCATTCGCCAAGGCCGACCGTCTGCTGTTCGAGCTGCCGCCGGCCGATGCGCAATCGCCGCAGCTGGCCACCCGCATGCTGCAAGTGGCACGACGCACCGATGGTCGCACTCTGCAGGATGTGCTGGATGCAAAGACCTGGCAGGCACTCAGTGCCTACGCGCGCAAGTACGGCATGTCGATCGATGCCTTGCAGTCGCTCAAACCGTGGTTCGTCGCACTGTCGGTCAGCCTGGCCGAAATGACCCGGCAAGGCATGGAGCCGAACGCGGGCCTGGATCATTACCTGATGGATCAGGCGCAGGCCAGGGGCAAGCCCGCCGACGGCCTGGAGCGCGCCGAAGAACAGATCGCCCTGCTGGATGGCATGTCGCCCACCGAGCAGCATCAGCTGCTGGAAGAGGCGCTGGACGAGGCCGATACCACCGATCAGCTGCGTCGGCTGCATGCGGCCTGGCGCGATGGCGACGTGCACACGCTATCGACGCAGATGGCAGAAGACATGCGCCGCCAGTATCCGGCGCTGTATCAGGACATCAACGTCGAGCGCAATGCGCGTTGGGTGCCGCGGCTGGAAAAACAGCTGGGCAAGCACAGTGGAACCACCCTGGTGGTGGTGGGCGCCCTGCATCTTTTGGGCAACGACGGAGTCGTGGAGCGCTTGCGTGCGCGTGGCTACCACGTGCAGCGGATCTGCTCGGCCTGCGCGCAGCAGGCCGGCCACTAATCAAGCGTCTGGTCGCGCCTCCAGCCACGCAGGCTGGAAGGCGCGAGGAGCGAGCTCATCCGCGGTTGCGTGCCTTGCCGGTGGTGCTGCTTGATGCGCCACCGTGCGTGCCGGTGCCCATCGGGCCACTGCCCATGCTGCCGGCGCCAGGCGGCGTCGGCGGCGTGCCGGGGCCGCCCGGACGACCGAAACCGGCGCCGAAGTTGCGCTGGAATTCCTGCCACAACTCCAGGTTGCGCTCGGTGAGCTGGTTCATCATCGCCCACGGGGTCTGCCCGAGCAGGTTGCCCATCTGCTGGCGGAACTGCTGCTGCTGGTCCAGGAACACCTGCATGCTGCGTTCCAGGTAATTACCCATGAAGCCCTGCAGCGAGTCCCCGTAGAAGCGGATGATCTGGCTCAGCAACTGGGTGGAGAGCATCGGCTCGCCGTCCTGTTCGCGGTCGGCGATGATCTGCAGCAAGACGGCACGACTTAAATCTTCGCCACTCTTGGCATCGCGGACTTCGAACTCCTCGCCGTCGATGATCAACTGACGCACATCTTCGATGGTGATATAGCTGGAAATCTCGGTGTCGTAGAGACGGCGATTGGGATACTTCTTGATGATGCGAAGTCCGGCCATGGAACGTTCACTCACACTGATAGTGCGCGCAGGATGGCGCAGCGCAGCAGCGGTTGCAACAGCCAAACGGCCTTATTTGCTTAAGCGGACACATTAAAAATGTTGCGCAGCATGGTTTTTATCCAAAATCCATGCTGCACCGCAAAGTTGCAGCAAACGTTACCAGCCCATGTGGTGGCCACCGTTGATGTCCAGATTGGAGCCGGTGATCCAGGCAGCCTCTTCCGCCACCAGGAATGCCACCGCGTAGGCGATCTCTTCCGGGCGGCCCAGCCGGCCGGTGGGGATATCGGCCACGATCTTGGCGCGGACCTCTTCCGGCACCGCCATGACCATGTCGGTGGCCACGTAACCGGGCGAGACCGTGTTGACGGTGACCCCGAAGGCGGCGTTCTCGCGCGCCAGCGAAATGGTGAAGCCGTGCATGCCGGCCTTGGCCGCGGCGTAATTGGCCTGGCCGTACTGGCCCTTGAGCCCGTTGATGGAACTGATCTGGATGACCCGGCCCCAGCCGCGCTTGCGCATGCCTTCGATCACCGGGCGGGTGACGTTGAACACCGAATTGAGGTTGGTGTTGATGACGTCGTGCCACTGCTCGGCGGTCATGCGGTGGAAGGTGGTGTCGCGGGTGATGCCGGCATTGTTGACCAGGATCTCGATCGGCCCCAGCGAGGCCTCCACCTCCTCGACCAGGGCGCGCGCGTGCTCGGAGGAGGCCACATCGCCACGGAACAGGGCAAATGCGTAACCCTGCGCCTGCATGCGCTGCTGCCAGTCGCGCGCCTTTTCGTCGTTGCGGAAGTTGCTGGCCACCTTGTGGCCCTGGTCGGCCAGGCGCTTGCAGATGGCGGTACCGATACCGCCGGTGCCGCCGGTGACCAATGCGACGCGAGATGTCATGACGACTCCATTAAGCGGGGAAGGCCGGGGGATCGGGGTGCCGGCGCAGACGCCGCGCCCGGATGCCGGTGCTGGGTCGCAATTCTAGTCACGCCCGGGCTGCGATGCGCGCCCATCGCTGCCCAGGGTGGCGGTGCGCGGCAGCAGCTCGGGCGAAAAATGCTGCACGGCACGCCGCAGCAACGCATCGATGCCTGCCTGCTGCGGCAGGGCCGACGGCGGCTGGCCCAGCGCCTGCCAGGCGGCATGCAGCGCCGGCAACGGGTCGGTATCGTCCAGTGCGGGCGCGCCGTGCGATTTGGATAATTTGCGGCCATCGGCATCCAGGATCAGCGGCAGGTGCAGGTAGCGTGGCTGGGGCAAGTCCAGGGCGCGTTGCAGCAGGAGTTGGCGCGGGGTGGAGTCGAGCAGGTCCGCGCCGCGTACGACATCGGTGATGCCCTGCGCAGCATCGTCCACCACCACCGCCAACTGGTAAGCCCAGTAGCCATCGGCGCGACGCAGCACGACATCGCCGACGTCGGCGTAGACGTCCTGCCGTACGTGGCCTTGTAGCGCATCGTCGAAGCCGACCGGGTCCTGAGGCTGCACGCGCAGGCGCACCGCGCGCCGGTCGCCCAGCGCCGCCACGCAGGTGTGGTGGATACCGCCCATCCGGGCCAGATCGGCGCGACTGCAGCTGCATTCGAACGCCAGCCCGCTCACCAGCAGTGTGGCGATTGCGTCGTTGTAGTGCGCATCGCGGTCCGATTGCCGGATCACCGGCAGGTCGGATGTCAGCCCGAACGCGGCCAGGCTGCGCAGCTGGCGTTCGGACGCGTCCGGCTCGGCGCGTGGCGGGTCGATGTCCTCGATGCGCACGCACCACTGCCCACCGGCATGACGGGCGAGCAACCAACTGCCGAATGCCGCCAGCAGCGAGCCGAAGTGCAGGGGGCCGGTCGGGGAGGGCGCGAAGCGGCCGCGGTAGGGAGGCTGTGGCATAGACAGCTGAATCGTCGGTCAGGTGCTTGCTTGATTTCAAGCCGCGACGGCCGCAGATCCGCAGCAGGTCACCCCCGATGAGTGGAGCAAGCGCGTCATGTTCAACCGCATTTTCCTGTTCCTGCTGACCAACCTGGCGGTGTTGTTCCTCGCCAGCATTGTGATGTCGGTATTGGGCGTCAATTCCGCACAGATGAGCGGCCTGCTGGTGATGGGCGCCATTTTCGGTTTCGGCGGCGCGTTCGTCTCGTTGCTGCTGTCCAAGTTCATGGCCAAGCGCAGCACCGGCGCGCAGGTGATCACCGAGCCGCGCACACCGACCGAGCGCTGGTTGCTGGAGACGGTGCGGCGTCAGGCGCAGGCCGCCGGCATCGGCATGCCGGAAGTAGCGATCTACGAGGGCCCGGAAATCAATGCCTTCGCGACCGGCGCCAATCGCAACAATGCGTTGGTCGCGGTCTCCACCGGGCTGCTGCAGAACATGAGCCAGGACGAAGCCGAGGCAGTGCTCGGCCACGAGATCGCCCACGTCGCCAATGGCGACATGGTGACCATGGCGCTGCTGCAAGGTGTGTTGAATACCTTCGTGATCGTATTGGCGCGTGTGGTCGGCGGCGTCATCGACAGCGCCCTGTCGGGCAACCGCGAGGGCGGCCGCGGCTTTGCGTACTACATCATCGTGTTCGCGCTGGAGATGGTGCTCGGCATGTTCGCGACCATGATCGCGATGTGGTTCTCGCGCCGTCGCGAGTTCCGCGCCGACGCCGGTGGCGCGCAGCTGGCCGGACGCAACAAGATGATCGCCGCGCTGGAGCGGCTGTCGCTCAACCATGGCCAGAGCAGCTTGCCCTCGCAGGTGCAGGCGTTCGGCATCTCCGGTGGCGTCGGCGACGGCTTGCGTCGCCTGTTCCTGAGCCACCCGCCGCTGACCGAGCGCATCACCGCGCTGCGGGCGGCCAATGCTGCGGCACTGTAAGCGGCACCGCAAGATCGCGGCGGCTCCGTGTGATGCGGAAGCCGCTGCAGCAATCAGCATCGGTCATTGGTGCAATGGCTACAGGAGCGCGCCGCCCGGGTTCAGCCAAACAGTGCCCGCTGCATGGACTGGTCGGAAACCAGCCGACCAGGTATCGGGTTGAAAGACAACAAAGAACCCGCGCATTGCGGGTTTTTTGTTGTCCTGTGTGACCGGCTTTCGGTTGGATCAGCCGAATTCGTAGTTCATCAGCGGGCCGGTGGGTGCGACGAAATCTCCCTGCACATAATCCACGCCCGCGCTGAAGAAGCTGCTCATCGACTGCGCATCGGCCACGAATTCGGCCACGGTCAAAATGCCGGCAGGCTGCGCGCGCGAGGTGATTTCGCGGATCTTTTCCTGGCTCTCGCGGGCCGAGGCGACGTCGCCGGTGATGCCGCGGTCCAGTTTGAGGAAGGCCGGCTGGAAATGCGCGAGCAGCTGGAACGAATCCAGGCCCGAACCGAACTGCTCCAGCCCGACCTTGCAGCCCATCGCCGACACCGCCGCCAGAAACTGTTGCGCATTACGCAGATGCGTAAACACCTTCGATTCGGGCGTCTGCAACCACAGGCGCTCGCCCGGCACGCCGTACACCGCCAACTGCTCGCGGATGGTGTCGATCATCTGCGGGTCGGAGAACGAGTTCGGCCCGATGCGCACCAGCAGGTGCGTGGTGTGTCCCGCGCGTTGCCGCTCGCCGAGCTGACGGATGGCGCGCGCCACCACCCAGCGGTCGATTTCGGTGATCAGGTCGTGCTCTTCGGCGATGGCCATGAAGGCATTCGGCGACATCATCTCGCCGTTGCGATCCAGGCGCAGGAACGCCTGATACAGCTCCAGCGGCTCGCCCTGCAGATTGAGCACCGGCTGGTAATGCAGCAGGAACCCATCGCCGACCAGCGCCTCGCGCAGCTGCGCGACCCAACGCTCGATGCGCTCTTCCTCGGCCCGGTCGGCAGCGGCCGGGTCGTAGATGCTGACCGCGTTACCGCCGAGTTCGGCAGTGGTGCGCACCGCTTCGGTCCCGCGATTGAGCACCTGGCCGATGCTGGCGATCTTTTCGCCGATCTGCACGCCGCCAATGCTCACCGTGACCGTGGCCGAGCGCGAGCCGACGCTGAAAACATGCTGCGCGAATGCATCGCGCACCGTTTCCGCCAGCGCGTGGGTGCGTGCGTAGTTGCCGTCCAGCAACAGGGCAAAGCTGTGCTCGCCGAAGCGTGCAGCCACTACGCTCTCATCGACGATGCCGGCCACGTGCGCGGCCATGGCCGCGATCAAGGCGTCGGCCGAGTCCAGGCCGATCTCGGGAAGGATGCGGCTGTAGTGATCCGGCTCGATCAGCAGGAAGCCGGACTGGCCTTCGCTGCGGCCGGCGCGCGCCACCGCCTGTTCCAGCGCCACCATGAAGGTGGGACGGTTGAGCAGGCCGGTGACCTGGTCGCGCTGGCGCAGGTCTTCGACCTCGCGCGCCAGTTCCGGGTCGAACTCCTCGCGGCGGCGGAACACCACCTGGATGCATGGCTCGCCTTCATACGTGGCGGTGGCAAATTCCATCGTCGCCGGGAAGGTGTCGCCTTCCAGCCGGCGTGCGTCGACCTTGTACTGCGCCGGCGGTGGCTCGCCCTTGGCCATGGCCTTGAGCAGTTGCTTGAAGTCGTCCACGTATTGCGCGGCGATCATGTCCAGCAACGACACGCCCTCGACATCGTCGAACGACTCGAAGCCGAACATCTCCAGATAGGCCTCGTTGGCGCGGATATGCATGCCTTCGTGCACGTAGGCGATGGGGTCGCGCGAGGAGGCGATCAGCGCATCGCAGCGCCGCTCGGTTTCGCGCATCTGCGCTTCGATGCGGCGCAGGCCGCGACGCGCCTGCAGGTCGGCCCACTCCGAACGCACCAGGGCCAGCAGATGTTCCGGACGCTGGCGCAGCGCGATCGCACGGATACCATGCGCAGCGGCCTCGACCACTGCATTTTCCTCGATGCGCTCGGCCAGCAGGATGATCGGAATGTCCTTGCCGCTGCCGGCGATCTGCGCCTGTAGCGCGCTCATCGGCACCTGCTGGGCCTGGCCCTGGATGGCCAGATCGATCTGGCCCGACAGCATGCTGGCCAGTTCCTCCTGGTTTTGCGGCCGCGACGGACGTACCGCGATGCCGCCGTTGCGCAGCGCGGTGACGATGGTCTCGGCACTCTCCACGCTGTCATCGACGATCATCAGGCGGAGGGTGAGATCTTTGCCTTTTTGCATGCGCGGCTCCCTGGAGACGGGCTTTAATACACGAAGGGGTTTGGCACGTCCATGTGTGTGGATCATGCCGCATCCAGTGTGAGACGTGGCGCAAGTAATGGGCCGCCGGTGAACTCGCGCAGGGACGCGACCGGGCCTTGGTGCGTCGATCCTTGCGGATGCCACGGCAATCACGCTGCATTGCTCACTGCGTGCGCAGTCGGTGCTGCGCAATGCCATGCGGCGTGGTCAGGCTGCGCTGCCGGCGGCATGGCCCGATGCCCAGGCCCACTGGAAGTTGTATCCCCCAAGCCAGCCGGTGACGTCCAGCACTTCGCCGACGAAGTACAGGCCAGCCACCAGCCGCGACTCCATGGTCGCACTGGAGACCTGATTCGTATCGACACCGCCGAGGGTGACTTCAGCAGTGCGGTAGCCCTCGGTTCCGCTGGCGATCAGCGGGAAGGCAGAGAGCAGCTCGGCCGCGCCCTGCAACTGCGGCGGATCCAGCTGGCGCACCGGCTTGTCCGGCAACCACACCTCGCACAGGCGTTGCGCAAAGCGTCGCGGCAGCACATCGCCCAGCACATTGCGCAGCTCGGTGGCGCCGCGCTGCTGTTTCTGCTCGCGCAGCCACGCGCCCGCGTCGTGTCCCGGCAGCAGGTCGAGCCGCAAGTCGTCGCCAGGCTGCCAATACGAAGAGATCTGCAGGATCGCCGGCCCACTGACGCCGCGATGGGTGAGCAGCATGAAGTTGCGGAAGCTGGCGCCGTTGCAGTGCGCTTCCACCGGCAGGGCGAGACCGGACAGGTCCTGCAGACGTTCCTGATGTTTGCCGCTCAAGGTCAGCGGTACCAGCCCGGCGCGCGTCGGCAGCAGCGCATGGCCGAATTGTCTGGCCAGGGTGTAGCCGAAGCCGCTGGCGCCCATGCTGGGTATCGACAGCCCGCCGGTGGCGACGATCAGCGATTGCGCCTGCACGCGCCCCAGGCTGGTGTCGAGCGTGAAACCGTCGCTGTCGCGACGGACCGAGCGCACCTCGCACTGGGTGTGGATCTGCACCCCGGCCGCCTCGCACTCGTCCAGCAGCAGCCGCACGATCTGCTTGGACGAGATGTCGCAAAACAGCTGGCCCAGCTCTTTTTCGTGATACGCGATGCCATGGCGCTCCACCAGCTCGACGAAATCGCCCGGGCTGTAGCGCGCCAGCGCAGATTTGCAGAAATGGCGATTGGCGGAAATGAAGTTGCCCGGCGCGGTCCCGGTATTGGTGAAATTGCAGCGCCCGCCGCCCGACATCAGGATCTTCTTGCCGACCTTGTTGGCGTGGTCCAGCACCAGCACGTGACGGCCACGCCGGCCGGCGGTGAAGGCGCTCATCAGGCCGGCAGCCCCGGCACCGATGACCAGCACGTCGCACCGCATGTTCATTCGGCCGGCGCTTGTCGCACCATCGGGGTCAGGGTGACGCTGCCGTGGTCGGCCAGCATCTGCACTTCGCCGTCCTGGATGATCACATCAAAGCGCATGCCGCGCTGGATCAGCGCCCCCAGCGCTTCGGTGGCCTGGGAGTCGAGTTCGATCACGCGCAGGTTACGGTGCCGGCCCATGGCGTTGGCGTGCTTCTTCCACCAGGTCTCGGTAGCCTGACCGCCGTAGCCGATGACCACCGCTTCGCGCGAGCGGTTGCAGGCCTTGCGCACGCGGCTTTCATCGGGCTGGCCGAGGTCGATCCACAGGTCCGGGTCGCCGGTGTAGTCGCGCCGCCACAGGTCGGGCTCGTCGTCGTTGCTGAGACCGCGGCCGAATTCCAGGCGGTCATCGGCGAACAGGGCGAACGCGAGCAGGCGCACCATCAGGCGCTCGTCGGTTTCGGAAGGGTGTTGGGCCAGGGTCAGCGAATGGTTGGCGTAGTAGCCGCGGTCCATGTCGCTGATCTGGAGCTCCGCCCTGCGGACGGTGGCGGTGAGGGCCATCAGGATGCCAATTGCAAAGGGCGCTCATGATACGCGGCCGCCCCAGCTACGGCGCGTTACGTCTGCGCGCGCGGTTGCGCGGCCAGCCAGCGGTCCAGCTGGGCGGCGAAGGCCTGGCGATCGCGGGCATGCAGCGCC
The DNA here is from genome assembly GCF_040182365.1 of Xanthomonas sp. 10-10. Taxonomy (NCBI): domain Bacteria; kingdom Pseudomonadati; phylum Pseudomonadota; class Gammaproteobacteria; order Lysobacterales; family Lysobacteraceae; genus Xanthomonas; species Xanthomonas sp. 10-10. The sequence goes on along the minus strand of NZ_CP144460.1, from coordinate 2,850,143 downwards.
GCTGGCCCGCCGGTTGCGATGCCGGCACCGCGCAGCTCTTCCATGAAGCCCCGCACCGACAGGCGCTCGGCGATGGTGTTGCTGGTGAACGCTTCGCCGCGCGGCCCGACCGCCACGGCGCCTGCTTCCAGCGCGCGCGCAGCCAGCGGGATGTCCTGGGTCACCACCAGGTCGCCCGCGGCCACCCGTTCGGCGATCGCATCGTCGGCCGCGTCCGGGCCGCCGGGCACCTGCAGGGCGCGGACATGGGGCAGGGAAGGCGTACTGAGATAGTGGTTGGCGACCAGGGTCACGGCAATGCCGGTGCGCGCCGCGGCGCGGAACAGGATGTCGCGGATCACCGCAGGGCAGGCATCGGCATCGACCCAGATCTGTGCGCGTCTCGGTGTTGGAGGCGTATTCATCGAGTGATTGTGGATGGGGATGGGCCCGACAGACAGTCGGATTTGGCCTGACGGCAAAAGATTTGACGCAAGGTGTCGCTTTTTGCCGAAAACACGAGTACTGTGCACGCACTGTGTTTGCAAGGGTCACCGTGAATCGTGGCCTGGTGCAGCCGGATCGTTACAGATCTCGCTTCATCGTTCCGCTTTACCAACGCCTGCAACTCAGTCTCAGCTCCGGCTTTTCGGACGCTGCGATTTATCCATCTATAGTTCAGGAGTTAGTAAAATGTCAGATGCATCACGTCAGAGCGGTACCGTGAAGTGGTTCAACGATGCCAAGGGCTTCGGCTTCATCACCCCGGAAAGCGGCCCGGACCTGTTCGTGCACTTCCGTGCCATCCAGGGCACCGGCTTCAAGTCGCTGCAGGAAGGCCAGAAGGTCACCTTCGTCGCCGTGCAGGGCCAGAAGGGCATGCAGGCTGACCAGGTGCAGGCGGTCTAATCCGTCTGCAACCTTAGGGTTGCCAAAAACGCCGGTCGCGCAAGCGGCCGGCGTTTTTTATTGTCCGCTGCGTACCCCGTGCAGCGGGGCTTGTGTCATCGGAGATGGCTGGTCTTCTGCATCCAGGCCGTGGGTGATTTCTGCGGCCTGCCGAATTTTCGTCCCGGCGTCATCGACTACGTGGCACCGCCTGCAACAGACGCCGGCCCGCATGTGGAGCGTTGCTCGCCGCGAGCAGGCAAATGGCTGGGCCACTGCGCGGCGCACTACATCGCGGCCGCGGCACGGCTTGCGCACGGCAACGACGTCCGGATGGTTAGGATGACGCTTTCCGTGTGCGGCCGCTTGCCATGATCACTGTTCATCATCTCAACAACTCCCGTTCGCAGCGCGTGCTGTGGCTGCTCGAGGAGTTGGCACTGCCTTACCAGATCGTGCGCCACGAGCGCGATCCCAAGACCATGCTGGCCCCGGCGGAGTTGCGCGCGATCCACCCGCTTGGCAAGTCGCCGATCATTGTCGATGGCGACCTGACCATCGCCGAGTCGGGCGCCATCCTCGACTACCTGACCGAGCGCTACGACACCGAATGCGCGTTGTCGCCGCCTGCACGCCCCATCGACTCACCCGAACGTCAGCAGTTCCGCTACTGGATGCACTACGCCGAAGGCTCGGCGATGCCGCCGCTACTGATGACGCTGATCTTCGCTCGTATACGCAGCGCGCCGATGCCGTTCTTTGCCAAACCCATCGCGCGTGCCATCGTGGACAAGGCGATGTCGGGTTTTGTCGGCCCGCAGGTGAAGTTGCATCTGGACTGGATGGAACAGTCGCTGCAGGCCAACGCCTGGTTTGCCGGCGAACGCTTTACCGCTGCCGACATCCAGATGAGTTTTCCGGCGCAGGCTGCCGCCGCACGCGGCGGCGGGCTGGAGAGCTACCCGCAATTGCGCGCGTTCCTGGAGCGGATCGAGGCGCGCCCTGCGTACCAGGCTGCACTGAAGAAGGGTGGCCCCTATGCGCTGATGGGCCGCAATAGCAACGACTGATGCCAGGGGCGGCAACGGCATGACGTTGCCAGCCGCGTGCTTGCTGTACCGGCGGCGCCTGCTGAACCAGCAGGCTTGCCGAGGCAGCAGTTGCTCAGTGGCACATGACGTGCGCCAGCTCCACCTCAGGGTGCCTGGCACTGACGAAGGAAGTGCAGGGTGTCGCGCAGTTCCGGCGAGTCGGCCGGCGGCTTGCGGAAGGCGAGCACCAGACCCATGTGGCCGACTCCTGGGTAGAGCTTGACCTGTACGTTTTTGCCCTCGCCACGCATGGCCGAAGCCAGCGCGGTGCTGTTCTGTGGCTCAACGACGCGGTCGGCATCGCCATGCAACAACAGCATCGGCGGCTCGTTGCCGTCGACATGCAGGACCGGCTGCGACCTGGCCTGCTCGTCCTGCGAGGTGCCGAAGATCTGGACAAGTTCGGGGTCGGTCATTGGAAGAAAATCGTAGGGGCCGGCCAGGCCGACAAAGCCGCATAGCTGCTGGGGCCGAAGGCCTTGCGCCTGTAGCCAGCGGCCATCGGTCGCCAGCAGACCGGCGATATGGGCGCCGGCCGAATGCCCCATCACCGCCAGTCGCTTGGGGTCGCCGCCATATTCGCGCGCATGCCGGGCGCCCCATGCGGTCGCGCGGGCGGCGTCGGCCATGAAGCCTTCCAGCCCCACCTGCGGGTACTTGCGGTAGTCGGCCACCATTGCGACCACACCTTGACGGGCCAGGGCCTCACCCATCCAGCGATAGTTGGCGCGCTTGCCGCGTTTCCAGGTGCCGCCATAGAAGAACACCACCACTGGTGCACCCACCGCACCGCGTGGCTGGTAGACATCCAGGGCCAGGCCGTGCCCCGGATCGAACACCTGGTTGGGATGTTCGACGACGCCCTCGCGACTGGAGACGGCATTGATGCCGCCAAAAAACACGCTGCTGCAGGCCGTCAACGTGAGGGAGCCAAGCAGCAGGATGGCGGGACGGATCCAGCGGGAGGCGCGAAGAGGCATGGGCGATGTCGGTTGAGGGGAGAGGTGTGGAGCCAGGCGGCTAATGACGGGCGACGCGTGTTGAATCGTTCCGCCTCGTTCAGTCGTGGCATCCGCCAAGTGCGTCGCAGCTGCGGGAGCATGGCGATGGCGCTGCGTATTAGGGTTGATCTGTTGTCGCCAGCATGTGCAGGAGGAGCTCGCTTGGTGTCGGCATGCGAAGTGGAGAATACGAGGGGCCCGCCAGCGCGGATGCGGCGGCCGCCCATGCCAAGTTCACCGTCGCTGGCCTAGGCTTGGCGCATGACAGACCTGCATTTTGATAATCGCCTGCGCCAGCAGTTGCCCGGCGACCCGGAGCACGGGCCGCGCCGTCGCGAGGTCGGCGCGGCCTGGTCGTCGGTGTTGCCGACGCCGGTCGCCGCACCGCGCGTGATCGCTTACTCGCCGGAGATGGCGCAGCTGCTTGGGTTCGATGCGGCCGAGATTGCCGGCACACGCTTTGCCGAGGTCTTTGGCGGGAATGCGCTGTATCCGGGCATGCAGCCATGGGCAGTCAACTACGGTGGGCACCAGTTCGGCCATTGGGCCGGCCAACTGGGCGACGGCCGGGCGATTTCGCTGGGCGAAGCGGTCGGTGTGGATGGCGGGCGCCACGAATTGCAGCTCAAGGGGGCCGGCCCCACGCCGTATTCGCGCGGCGCCGATGGCCGGGCCGTGTTGCGTTCGTCGATTCGCGAATTCCTGTGCAGCGAAGCGATGCATCACCTGGGCGTGCCGACGACGCGTGCGCTGAGCCTGGTGACCACCGGCGATGCAGTGGTGCGCGACATGTTCTACGACGGCCGGCCGCAGCGGGAGCCGGGAGCGATCGTATGCCGGGTGGCGCCATCGTTCGTCCGTTTCGGTAATTTCGAATTGCCGAGCGTGCGCGGCGACATGGCGCTGCTGCGGCAATGGGCGGACTTCACCATCGCGCGCGATTTCCCCGAACTGCAAGGTACGGGCGAGGCGTTGTACGCAGCCTGGTTCGCGCAGGTCTGCGAACGCACGGCGGTGATGGTGGCGCACTGGATGCGGGTGGGCTTCGTGCACGGGGTGATGAATACCGACAACATGTCGATCCTGGGCCTGACCATCGACTACGGCCCGTATGGGTGGGTCGACGATTACGACCCGGACTGGACCCCGAACACCACCGACGCGCAGGGCCGCCGCTATCGCTTCGGCACCCAGCCGCAGGTGGCGTATTGGAACCTGGGCCGGCTGGCGCAGGCGCTGGCGCCGCTGTTCGCCGACGCCGCTGCCTTGCAACAGGGGCTGGATCGCTTTCGCGATACGTATCTGGCCTGCGACCGCAACGACACCGCCGCCAAGTTGGGGCTGGCCGAGTGCCGCGACGAGGACCTGCAACTGATCGATGCACTGCGCGCGCTGATGCGCGACGCGGAAATGGACATGACGCTGGCCTTCCGCGCCTTGCTCGACGTCACACCCGAGCATCCGGATCCGCAGTTGCTGCGCGATGCGTTCTACGACGACGACAAGCGCCAGGCGAATGCGCCGCAGCTGCACGATTGGCTGCAGCGCTATGCCCTCCGGTTGCAGCAGGACAGCTTGTCGCCGGAACAACGGCGCGAGCGGATGCGCCTGGCCAACCCGCGTTACGTGCTGCGCAATTACCTGGCGCAGCAGGCGATCGACAAGGCCGAGCAGGGCGATCCATCGGGCGTACAGGATTTGCTGGAGGTCATGCGCCGGCCGTATGACGACCAGCCAGGCAATGCCGCGTTCGCAGCCCGCCGGCCGGAGTGGGCGCGCGATCGCGCCGGGTGTTCGATGCTGTCCTGCAGTTCCTGACGCGCTCAGACGCACGGGCGCTGTAACTGCCGCGCCAAGGGCTGCGCAGCCTAGAATAGGGCTGTCCCCACTGGCAACGACGCCATCCCACCATGACAGACTGTACCCGCTGCGCCGGCAGCAACGCCTCCGGCCCCAATCACTGGTCGGAACGGATTCGCGACATTGGCGACTTTCCCAAGCCGGGGATCGTGTTCAAGGACATCACGCCGCTATTGTCCGACGGCCCGGATTTTGCCTCTGCGCTGGATGAAATGGCGCAGCCCTGGCGCACCACGCCGCTGGATGCGGTGCTGGGCATCGAGGCGCGCGGCTTCATCCTCGGGGCAGCCCTGGCACGCGAACTGCGTACCGGGTTCGTGCCGGTGCGCAAGCCGGGCAAGCTGCCCGGGCGGACGCTGATCCAGGAATATGCGCTGGAATACGGTACCGATCGCATCGAAATGCATGAAGACGCGCTGCCGCGCGGCGCGCGCGTGCTGATTGTCGACGACGTGCTGGCCACCGGCGGCACGCTGCGTGCCGCGCTGGCGCTGGCCGCACAGCTGGAGCTGGAGGTCGTCGGCGCGGCGGTGCTGGTCGAGCTGAAGGCGCTGCAGGGCCGCGAGAAATGGGCCAACGATGTGCCGCTGCTGGCGACCTTGGCTTACTGAGGTCGACCGACCGGCCGAGCGCGCTTTGCAGAAGATCGACGCGATCGGTGTTCGGACTGTGCCGCACGCACCTGCATCGCGGCTTTCCGCCATGCTCGGCTGCCTGCCAAGCGCTCATCGCTGGTGTGCGTTTGGTCGGTCTTGATCGTGGCTTGCGACAGGCGCTGGTTGCCGGTGCATGCAACGCCGTCACGCCAACAACGCCTGGCACGCGGCCGGCATTGCACCGGCCGCCTCGTGTGTAGCAAGACTCGCTGGACTCGACCAGCACCGCTGCAAGGTTCGTGCGCCCGCGCAGGCTGCGACTGTTGCTTAGAGCTTGCTGACCCGAAACCGGCGTCCCTTGATCTTGCCTGCGTGCAGGTGCGCCAGCGCCTTGGCGACATGCGCGCGGGCGATGGCGACATAGGAGCGGGTGGGGTAGATGGCGATCTTGCCGATCGCCGCGCCAGAGAGTCCGGCTTCGCCGGTCAATGCGCCGAGGATGTCGCCGGCACGCAGCTTGTCGGTCTTGCCACCGTCGATGCGCAAGGTCGTCATGGCCGCCTGCGGCAGCTGCGCCGGGCGGGCGGTGGCCAGCGGCGCACGCGACCACTTCAGCGGCTGGCCCTGTTCGGCCTCCAGTGCCTGCGCACGCGCCGCTTCACGCGGTGCCACCAGGCTCAGCGCCAGGCCGTGCTTGCCGGCGCGCGCGGTGCGGCCGATGCGATGCCGGTAGGTTTCGGTATCGGTGGGCAGCTCGTAGTTGACCACGGCCGACAGGTCTTCCACGTCCAGTCCGCGCGCGGCCACGTCGCTGGCCACCAGCACGTTGCAGCTGCGGTTGACGAAACGCACCAGCACTTCATCGCGGTCGCGTTGTTCCATGTCGCCATGCAACGCCAGCGCTGAGAAACCGAATTCCTGCAGCGAGCCGGCCACCTCGTCCACTTCCTTGCGGGTATTGCAGAACACCACGCTGGATTCGGGGTTGAAGCGCAGCAGCAGGCCGGCGACGGCCTTCTGCCGATAGGTCGGGTCGACCTCGAAGAACTGCTGGTCGATTTCCGGCGCGCTGTCGGCGCCTGCGACGGTGATTTCGATCGGGTCCTTCAGGATCTCGCGCGCCAGCGTGCGGATGATGTCCGGGAAGGTGGCCGAGAACAGCAGGCTCTGGCGGTGCTTGTCGCAGCGGCTGGCGATCTCGCGGATGGGTTCTTCGAAACCCATGTCGAGCATGCGGTCGGCCTCGTCCAGCACCAGCGTGCGGACCCCGCCCAGGTGCAGGGCGCGCTTGCGGGCCAGTTCCTGGATGCGGCCGGGCGTACCGACCACCACTTGCGGGTCATGTGCTTCCAGCGAGGCCAGTTGCGGGCCCAGCGGCATGCCGCCGGTGAGCACCACCAGCTTCATGTTGGGGATGCCGGTGGCCAGCTTGCGCAGTTGCTTGCCAACCTGGTCGGCCAGTTCGCGCGTGGGGCAGAGCACCAGCGCCTGCGCGCGGGTCAGCGCCGGGTCGAGCTTCTGCAGCAGGCCCAGCCCGAAGGCGGCGGTCTTGCCGCTGCCGGTCGGCGCCTGGGCGATGACGTCCAGCCCCTGCAGGATCGGCGGCAGGCTCTGCGCCTGGATGGGAGTAAGGACGGTGTAGCCAAGGGCGTCGATGCCGGGGGCCAGGGCCGGCGACAGCGGCAGCGCGGAGAATTCGTTCATGGCGCATTTTAGCGGGAATCGGGAGTAGGGAATCGGGAATCGCAACGGCGAAGGCTTTTTTCCATTCCCGATTCACCATTCCCGATTCCCGTACAATTGCGCCATGCCTTTAATCACTCTGCAAAGCGTCGACTACAGCGTCGGCGGCCCCTTGTTGCTGGAAAAAACCGACCTCACGATCGAGCCGGGCGAGCGTATCGCCCTGATCGGTCGCAACGGCGCCGGCAAATCGACCTTGATGAAATTGATCGCCGGCGAGCTCAAGCCCGATGACGGCGAAGTGCGCGTGCAGCAGGGCGTGCGCATTGCACGGCTGGAGCAGGAGGTGCCGCAGGGCACCGGCGGCAGCGTGTTCGATGTGGTCGCCGATGGGCTGGGCGAACTGGGCCACTGGCTGGCCGAATTCCACCAGCTCAGCCATGCCGAGGTGTTCGACGCCGACGCGTTCGGCAAGGTGCAGGCCAAGATCGACGCGGCCGAGGGCTGGGCGCTGGATCAGCGCGTCGGCGAGACGCTGACCAAGCTGGAACTGGACGGCGATGCGGAATTTGCGCGGCTGTCCGGCGGCATGAAGCGACGCGTGCTGCTGGCGCGCTCGCTGGTGTCCTCGCCGGATGTGCTGCTGCTGGACGAGCCGACCAACCATCTGGATATCGAAGCGATCGATTGGCTGGAGTCGTTCCTGAAAGGCTGGAACGGCAGCGTGCTGTTTGTGACCCATGACCGGCGCTTTTTGCGTGCGTTGGCCACCCGCATCGTCGAGATCGACCGTGGCCAGGTCACCAGCTGGCCGGGCGACTGGGCCAATTACGAGCGCCGCCGCGAAGAACGGCTCAATGCGCAGGCGCAGGAAAACGCGCGCTTCGACAAGATGCTGGCACAGGAAGAAATCTGGATCCGCCAGGGCATCAAGGCGCGGCGGACCCGCGACGAAGGCCGTGTGCGGCGTCTGGAGTCGATGCGCAACGAGCGCGTGCAGCGGCGCGATCTGACCGGCAATGTGCGCATGGAAGTCTCGCAGGGCGAGTCGTCCGGCAAGAAGGTGATCGAGGCCAAGGAGGTCGGCTTTGCGTTCGGCGCACGCACGATGGTCAAGGATTTTTCGACCATCATCCAGCGTGGCGATCGCATCGGCCTGATCGGCCCCAACGGCAGCGGCAAGACCACCTTGCTCAAGTTGCTGCTGGGCGACCTGCAGGCGCAGGAAGGCGAAATCCGCATCGGCACCAATCTGCAGATTGCGTATTTCGATCAGTACCGCTCGACCCTGCGCGAGGACTGGAGCGCCATCGAAAACGTGGCCGAAGGCCGCGATTTCCTGGAGATCAACGGCAAGCGCAAACATGTGCATGCGTATCTGCAGGACTTCCTGTTCACGCCCGAGCGCGCCCGCGCGCCGATCACCCGCCTGTCCGGTGGCGAGCGCAATCGCCTGCTGCTGGCGCGGCTGTTCGCGCAGCCGTCCAACCTGCTGGTGATGGACGAACCGACCAACGATCTGGACGTGGAGACGCTGGAGTTGCTGGAGGAGCTGCTGGGCGAGTACACCGGCACCTTGCTGCTGGTCAGCCATGACCGCGACTTCCTCGACAACGTGGTGACCTCGACGCTGGTGATGGAAGGCGATGGCCTGATCGGCGATTACGTCGGCGGTTACAGCGATTCGTTGCGCCAGCGGCGCACCCCGGCGCCCAACGCGATGGCGGTCGCCAAGGCCTCGGCGACTGCTGCAGCGACCACGCCCGTGGCAGTTGCGGCGGCAGCGGTGGATGCCGCGCCCAAGCGCAAGCTGAGCTACAAGGAGGCGCGCGAACTGGAGCAATTGCCTGGCTTGATCGAGACGCTGGAGCAGCAGGTTGCCGCGCTGACCGAGGCAATGAACGACCCGGGGTTCTATCAGCGCGACAGTGCGGCAATGACCGCGCACACCGCAGCCTTGAGCGACGCGCAGGCGCAGCTGGATGCGGCATACGCGCGCTGGAGCGAGCTGGAGTAGTCCGCCGGCGCGCTGTTGCGTGCCGGCCTTGGGTGTCGCGCTGCGCTGTTTGTTCGCGCAGGCATCGCTGCGTCCCTGCGGGCGATGACTACGCTTCGCAGGCCGCGCCTCATACCGTCATTTGCAAATTGCACTCAGCTACAAGCAAGCGACGCCGCGCATGCAGGTAACGCGTCTGTCATCTTCAGGCAGCAATGGTGAGCCGGCTCACTCAATCGCAAGCGCTGGCCGGCGCCACGAACGCTGCAAACGTCAGTCCGCGCGTGGCCCAGCTGGTGGCGGCTTCGTCCAGAATGTCCAGCAAGGTATCGCGCTCGCTCGGCGCTGCCTGCGCCAATGCCTCGGCGCCGTCGATCAATAGCGCGTAGCCGCGCGGGGAGGGCAGCCACGCCAGATCGCGCAGCGCATCGCTCAACGCATCCCAGTTGCGGCCGAAGCCGGCGGGGAAGTCCAGTTGGGTGGCCAGGCGCATCAACAGCATGCGCTTGTCGCTGCAGGTGGCCAGATCCACGCGCAGGATACGCAGGCCGGCATCGCGTGCCAGCGCAGCCATGGTGTCCAGATCGTCGGTGTCGGCTTGATAGACGCCCGATTGCTGCGGGTCGGACAGGTCCAGCGCAAAGTCGCCCGCGCTCATGGCGCCTGCTCCGGTGTCGGGCCCTGGAACGACTTGAAGCTCTGGTAATGATCGTCGCTGTAGTACCAGGTCTGCGGCGGGGTGCCGCCGGTAACGATGCGGCGTGCACCGCGGTCGGTGCTGCCAGGTGTGTCGACGGTGTATTCGCGGTAGTAGCCGCGCGGGCGCTCCGGCAGCCGGTGTTCGCGGTTGCCGAAGACGCCGCCATCCTGCGCATGCGGGAACGGCCCGCCGCGCTGGATCAGGACGATGGTGGCCATGGCTTCGATCGGCAGAAAGGCCGGCAAGTGCGGCACCTGACGCGCTGGCGGTGTGGCGGCGATCGGTGCGCTGAGCTGCGGCGCAAACTGCGGCTTGGGCGTCTGCAATGCCCGCATGCCCCACAAGCCGGCGACGAGCAGCACGATGGCGACGATCAGCAAAGCGGGCTTGCGCATGAAGACGTTCCGGGAGCGAAGAGTGTGCGGCAGAGCAAGTATGCCGTCGCGCGACTGTGTCGACTTTGAACGCGGCCGGGCGGCTGCGCGATTCACATCCAAGTAACCGGGGGCTGGTGCAAGGTGTGCAGCCAACAGGGCGCGGTCCCTGCTCGAATGGGATGAAGTTTCCCTGCCGCTGCCCTTGGTAAGCGCCGTCGGCGTCCTTACCATCTACCCCGCAACGCCCGGTCTTCGCCGGGCGGCAAGTCCAGGAGACACGCATGGCCTACACCCTTCCGCAGTTGCCCTACGCCTACGACGCGCTGGAACCGAACATCGATGCGCAGACGATGGAAATCCATCACACCAAGCATCACCAGACCTACATCAACAACGTCAACGCGGCGCTGGAAGGGACCGAATACGCCGACCTGCCGATCGACGAGCTGGTGTCCAAGCTGAAGAGCCTGCCGGAAAACCTGCAGGGCCCGGTGCGCAACAACGGTGGCGGCCACGCCAACCATTCGCTGTTCTGGACCGTGCTGTCGCCCAATGGCGGCGGTGGGCCCAAGGGCGAAGTTGCCAAGGCGATCGACAAGGACATCGGTGGTTTCGAGAAGTTCAAGGAAGCCTTCACCAAGGCCGCCGTCAGCCGCTTCGGCTCGGGCTGGGCATGGCTGAGCGTGACCCCGGACAAGAAGCTGGTGGTGGAAAGCACCGCCAATCAGGACAGCCCGTTGTTCGAGGGCAATACCCCGATCCTGGGCCTGGACGTGTGGGAACACGCGTACTACCTGAAGTATCAGAACCGTCGCCCGGAATACATCGGCGCGTTCTATAACGCAGTGAACTGGGAAGAAGTCGAGCGCCGCTACCACGCTGCGATCGCCTGAGTCCTGCGCGCAGGCTATGACACAAGAAGGCCGGGAGCGATCCCGGCCTTCTTTGTTTGCTGCGGTTTGTCGTGTAGGAGCGCACCTGGGCGCGACGAAGCCGTACCGATAAAGCCCCCGTCGCGCCCGGGTGCGCTCCTACGATTGCAAGGGAACCCATGAGCCTGGCGTCCAACTCGCGGGCGCAGCCGATGCTGACCCTGCAACGCAAGAAGGCCGGAATCGATCCCGGCCTTCTTCGGTTGCTGCGGTTTGTCGTGTAGGAGCGCACCTGGGCGCGACGAAGCCTTACCGATAAAGCCCCATCGCGCCCAGGTGCGCTCCTGCGTTTGCCTGCAGGCAATCAGAACTTGGCGTCGAACTCGCGGGCGTAGCCGGTGTTGACGATGACCTTCTGCAGCGCGTCGCTGATCTTGATGTTGCCGGCCACGATCTGCTGGGTTTCCGGGCCCATGTTGTCCATGCGCGGCGGAGTGGCGCCCTTGTAGTCGCAGACGCGGCCACCGGCCTCGCGTACCAGCAGCACGCCCGCGGCGATGTCCCAGGCTTTGACGCCGGCTTCGAAGTAGGCATCGGCGCGACCGCAGGCCACATACGCCAGGTCCAGCGCGGCTGAGCCGGTGCGGCGCACGTCTTCGGCCTGGACCAGCAGGGCATCGACGCACTTCAACTGCGCACTGATCCGTGCGCGCTCGCGCGGCGGGAAGCCGGTGTGGATCATTGCGCCGTCCAGATCCTTTCGCTCGGCGATGCGGATGCGGCGGTCGTTGAGCACGGCGCCGGCGCCGCGGCTGGCGGTGAAAAGCTCGTTGCGTAGCGGATCGAAGATCACCGCATCGGTAGGTTCGCCGTTTTCGACCAGGGCGATCGACACGCAGTAGTGCGGAAACCCACGCAGGTAGTTGCTGGTGCCATCGAGCGGGTCGATGACCCAGGTGTAACGGCCACTCTTGCCGCCCTGCACGCCGCCTTCTTCGCCAAACACGGCGTACTCGGGGTAACCGCGCTTGAGTTCCTTGATGATGACCTTCTCGGCATCGGCATCGACTTCGCTGGCGTAGTCCATGCGGCCCTTTTGCACCACGTTGAGTGCATCCAGCTTGTTGATACCGCGCAACAGCACATTGCCGGCGAGGCGGGCGGCTTTGACCATGACGGTGACGGCGGGTTTCTGCATGGTTAAAGCTCCCGTGAAGGCAGAATCGGAAATGGCGAAGGTAAAAGAGCGGTCCGGCGCGAAAGCCGGCCGCGCAGTTTACCATCTACGGCCGAACAGCTCCCCAATCTCCGTTCATGTCCGTCAGTCAGCGCATCCGTTTTGTTCTCGTCGGTACCCAGCATCCAGGCAACATCGGCGCCGCCGCGCGTGCGATGAAGACCATGGGTGTCTCGCGGCTGGTGTTGGTGGCCCCCGAGCGCGCGCTCGATGAAGACGCCTATCGGCGCTCGGCCGGTGCCGAGGACGTGCTGGGCAATGCGCCGCTGTTCGACACGCTCGGCGAGGCGGTGGCCGACTGCACGCTGGTGATCGGCTGCACTGCACGGGCGCGCCGTGTGGCGCTGGAAGAATTGCTGCCGGACGAAGGCGCGCAGCGCGCCCTGGCCAAGGCGGGCGAGCCGGCCGAGGTGGCGTTCGTGTTTGGCCGCGAGCGCACCGGCCTGACCAACGACGAATTGCAGCTCTGCCATGCGGCGGTACATATCCCGTCCGACCCGCAGTTCAGTTCGCTCAATCTGGCGGCGGCGGTGCAGGTGCTGGCCTATGAGGTGCGGCTGGCGCAATTGGCCGCCGGCGAGGCCAACCCCGTGCCGGTACCGGCCTCCGGCCTGCGCGACGGGCCGGCCAGCCATGCGCAGCTGGAAGGCATGTTCGGCCAGCTGGGCGAGACCCTGGACGAGATCGACTTCCACAAGGGCCGCGCGCCGGAGTCGGCGATGCGCAAGTTGCGGCGGTTGCTGCTGCGCGCGGAGATGACCGAGCAGGAGGTGCGGCTGATCCGCGGCATCCTGTCCGATGCGCAGCGCATGGCAATGCTGGCCAGGCGTGCCGGAAACTGACGTCTGTCACATCTTCAAAGATTCGGCTAGGCTGTCCGCGGCTCTAGGGGAGTGTCCGTTTTGCGCGGTCTACAATGGTGTCTGATTGCCTGCTGGCTGGTGGCCGGTGCAGGCTTGGCCGTGACGGCTGCGGCAGCGCCCTCCTCGGTACTGGTGCTCGGGCGGATCAGCGATGACCCCGCCACACATTACGATCAACTCAAACCGCTGCTGGACTACGTAGTGCCGCGCATGCGCGAGGTGGGCATCCGTCGGGGCGAAATCCTGATGGCGCCGGATGCGCGCCAGATGTCCAGTTACCTGCGGCGTGGCCGGGTCGACTGGGTCAGCGAGACCACCGGTGCGGCGATGCTGCTGGAGCGGCGCGGCGGCGTACATCCCTTGCTGATGACCGAGCGGGGCGGTGTGCGCGACTTCCATACGGTGTTTTTCGTGCGCCGCGACAGCCCGATCCGCTCGCTCACGCAACTGCGCGGGCATAGCCTGGCGTTGCAGAATGCATCGTCCACCAGCGGCTATCTGGTGCCGATGCTGGAGCTGATGCGCAACGGCATTGCCTGCGATGTGCTGCTGTCGCCGGACGACCCCCAGGTGCCTGGTTCGGTCGGCTATCTGATGGTCGGCTCCAAATTGAACATCGCCGCTTTCGTGCACAAGCGCCTGATCGATGCCGGGGCCTTCAGTAATCTCGATTGGGACGACGAGCGGCATCTGCCGCCGGTATTCAAACGCGATTTCCGCATCGTGTACCGCAGCGCGCCGGTGCCGCGGGCGGTGGAAATGGTGCGCTCCGGCATGGACCCGGCAGTGGAGCGCCGCCTTCGCGCGGTGTTGCTGCAGGCCGCCTCCGACCCGAAGGCCGCACCGGCGCTCAAACGTTTTTTCGGCACCACCGCGTTTTACCCGCTGGATAGCGAGAGTCGCAGGCGTCTGGATGCATTGAGCACCGGCCTGCAGCACGTCAGGAATGAAATGGAATGAGTCAGGTGCGCTTCGGGTTGCAGGCACGTTTCCTGTTGGTCATGGCGCTGACCCTGTTGCTCGTCGGCGCGATCCTGGCGTCGCTGTTGCAACGCCAGAGTGCGATGCAGCGCGAAGTGCGCGGGCTGAGCGCGCAGATCCTGCACGAGCTGTTCGATCGCAGCCTGCGCACCCGCGGCGAGACGCTGGCGACCGAGCTGGCCTCCGGGCTGGCCAACCCGCTGTATTACTCCGACCTGGGCGCGGTGGGGGCGCTGGTGCGCAATGCGTCGCGTCAGCAAGTGGTGACGTATGTGCTGGTGTTCGACCGGCGCGGCCTGCTGGTGCACGACGGCACGCCCAACCTGCAGCGCTACGGACAGCGCATGAACGACCCGCTCGCGGCCAGGGCGGTGGCGGCGCAGGCGATGTTGCTGCAATCCTCGCCCGAGGTGCTGGACGTGACGGTGCCGATCAAGGTCGGCGATCAGCGTATCGGCGGCGTGCGCGTGGGCATGTCGCGCGAGCGGGTGCGCAAGATCGAATCTGGCGCCAACCTGACCCTGGTCGAGAACCTCAATGCGATCGGCAAACGCGATCTGGGCTGGTTGCTGGTGCTGCTGGCCGCGCTGGTGGCGCTGGGCGTGCTGCTGGCGATCTATGTGCAGCGCACCCTGGTGGCGCCGGTGCGGTTGCTGGCTGCGGCCGCACGCCAGATCGAGCGTGGCGACTATGCCGTGCAACTGCCGCCGCATCCGCGCAACGACGAAATCGGCGAGCTGATTTCCGCCTTCGGCCGCATGAGCGAAAGCATCGCCCGGCACGACCGCGAAGTGCGTCATATGGCCTACACCGATGCGCTGACCGGGCTGACCAATCGCCTCGGTTTTCGCGAAGGACTGGACCACCTGCTCAACACCGCACGCAGCAGCAACAGCAAGCTGGCGTTGCTGTTCGCCGATATCGACGACTTCAAGCGCGTCAACGACACGCTAGGGCATGAGGCCGGCGACGAGGCCTTGCTGCAGTTCGCCAGCCGGATCAGTCGCGCGGTTTCCGCGCTGGGTGGCGACGATGCGATCCTGGCGCGCTTCGGCGGCGACGAGTTCGTGATCCTGCTGCAAAGCGGCGATGTCAGCCTGCTCGCCGCACAGCTGGCGGACCGCCTGGTGCACGAGTTGAGCCGCCCGTTGAACGTGCAGGGCCGTGAAGTGTTCCTGGGCACCTCGATCGGCATCACACTGTTTCCGGACGATGCCAACGATGCCACCGCGCTGTTGAAGAACGGCGACATCGCGATGTACCAGGCCAAGGTCGCCGGCAAGAACTGCCACCGCTTCTACAGCCGCGCGGCCGACCATGCGGTGGAGCGTCGCGTGCACATGGAGCACGAGCTGCGCGGTGCCTGGGAGCGCGACGAATTGCGGCTGGTGTATCAACCGATCTACCGCACCAGCGACCGCGTACTGGTGGGCGTGGAGGTGCTGCTGCGGTGGCAGCACCCGGCGCTGGGCACGATTGCGCCCTCTACCTTTATCGATATCGCCGAGCAGAGCGGGTTGATCGAGACGATCGGCCCCAAGGTGCTGCGCGCGGCCTGCCTGGAAGCGGCGCAATGGCCGGAAGTGGGCGAGGGCCTGTTCATTTCGGTCAATGTGTCGCCGCGCCAGCTGCGCAGCGGCGAACTGATCGACACCGTGGCCGAGTGCCTGGCCGAGTCCGGCTTGCCGGCCGCGCGGCTGCACCTGGAACTGACCGAGACGGCGGTGATCGGCGACGAGATGATGGCCGCCAGCCTGCTCGATCAGCTGCACCGCACCGGGGTGAAGGTGTGGCTGGACGACTTCGGTACCGGCTTCTCCGGTTTGAGCCATTTGCGCCAGGTGCCGGTGGACGGGGTCAAGATCGACAAGAGCTTCATCGCCGACCTGCAGCGCGACCCGGACGATCTGGCGCTGACCACCGCCATCATCAACATGGCCCATTCGCTGGGGATCACCGTGGTGGCCGAAGGCATCGAGCAGGAAGCGCAATTCAACCTGCTGCGCGAGCGCGGTTGCGACCTGGGGCAGGGGTACTGGTTCAGCAGGCCGTTGAGCCCGGCCGACATGGTCAAGCTGATCGCCGCGGGCTGAACAGCGTAGGAGCGCACCAGGGCGCGAAGGGGCTTTGTCGGTAAGGCTCCGTCGCGCCCGGGTGCGCTCCTACGGCAGGGTGCGTTGGGTCTGGGTGGTTGCCGTGGCCTTTCGTCGAGGATTTCGCGCGCGGCACGGTGCCCGATAACCCTGTAGGAGCGCGCCTGGGCGCGATGGGGCTTTATCGGTAAGGCTTCGTCGCGCCCTGGTGCGCTCCTACGAGAGAGTGCGTTGGGCGTTGGGGTTACAGCGGCCGTTTGCCGGTATCGCCGGGGATTTCGCGTACCAGGCGCGGGACCAGATAGCCGGACAGCCGCGTGGCCAGTTCCGCATGCAGGGCGCGTGCGCGGGCGTCGTCCACTTCGAAATGCGCCACGCCGGCTACGCGATCGAGCTGATGCAGGTAGTACGGCAGCACGCCGGCGGCGAAGCTGCGTTCGCTCAACGCGGCCAGCGCGTCCACGCTGTCGTTGACCCCGCGCAGCAACACCGCCTGATTGAGCAGTTGCACGCCGGCACCGCGCAATGCCTGCATGGCGGTGTCCACGTCGGCATCGAATTCGTTGGCATGGTTGGCGTGGATCACGAAGGCCACCGGCCACGGCAGGCTGCGCAGCCAGGCCAGCAAGGGCGCGTCCACGCGTGCGGGCAGTACCACCGGCAGGCGGCTATGGATGCGCAGCCGCTTGAGGTGCCCGATGGCGGCCAGGGCATCGGTGAGTTCGACCAGTTTGGGTGTGGCCAGCGACAGCGGGTCGCCGCCGGACAGCAGCACTTCGTCGATATCCGGGTCGGCAGCGATCGCCGCCACCGCCTCACGCCAGCCATCGCGCGCGGCGGTTTCTTCCGCATACGGGAAGTGGCGGCGGAAACAGTAGCGGCAATGCACCGCGCAACTGCCGGTGGCGATCAGCAGGGCGCGACCGCGGTATTTCTGGATCACCCCGGCGGCGGTCTTGGCGGCGGCATCGCCGACCGCATCCAGGCCGTAGCCCGGCACCGGCTGCATTTCTGCATCCAGCGGCAGTACCTGCCGCAGCAGCGGGTCGTGCAGGTCGCCGTGCCGCATCCGCGCCACGAATGCCTGCGGTACCCGTAGCGGGAACTGCGCGGCTGCGTCCGCGCTGATACCGGCCGCTTGCGCGTCCAGGCCCAGCAGTTCCAGCAACGTGCGCGGGTCGCGCACGGCGTCGCGCCACTGCTGCTGCCAACGCGGCGGCTGCAGGGCGGTGGGCGGGGATGGCTGTAAGGCGACGGGGGCTGCGGTTATCATGTGCGGTCACAAAACCAATGCCCGCCGGTTGCGGCGGGCGCCCCATTCTAATCCGACCGGCCACCGTGTGGCGGGTCGTGGTCTTATCGAGGAGCTGCACCATGGCCACTGTTGGCATGAACGACGTCAAGAACGGCATGAAGATCCTGGTCAACAACGAACCGGCGGTCATCACCGAGACCGAATACGTCAAGCCGGGCAAGGGCCAGGCCTTCACCCGCATGAAGTACCGCTTCATCAAGTCCGGCCGCGTGGTCGAAATGACCATGAAGGCCACCGACGACGTGGAAGTGGCCGACGTGGTCGATACCGACATGCGCTACCTGTACAGCGATGGCGAGTACTGGCACTTCATGGACCCGGAAACCTTCGAGCAGGTGCAGACCGACAAGGCCGGCATGGGCGGCGCCGACAAGTGGCTCAAGGGCGAGGAAGACTGCATCGTGACGCTGTGGAACGGCACGCCGATCTGGGTGCAGCCGCCGAACTTCGTCGAGCTGAAGATCACCGAGACCGACCCGGGCGTGCGCGGCGATACTTCCGGTGGCGGCGGCAAGCCGGCGACGCTGGAAACCGGCGCGGTGGTGCGCGTGCCGCTGTTCGTCAACCAGGACGAAATCATCAAGGTCGACACCCGCTCGGGCGAATACTCGGCGCGCGTCAAGTAAGACGATGCGTCCGGAACACTGGCCTGATCGAGCGGGACGCGGTGCCAGTGTCGTGTTGGGGCTGTGGGGTGCGCTGCTCGCGTGCCCGGCGTTTGCGCAATCGGCTGCCGCAACCTGCGACGCCGATGACGTGGCCGCCGTTGCGGCCATTGCGACGTCTGGCCGGGTGGGCGGCGCCGCAACTGCGCTGTCGGTCGACCGGGTGGTGGCCCAGAGCTGCAAGCCGTGGCCGAACGATGCGGCGATCCGGTTGGCGGCAATCGCATTTGCCGGCGATGCGGAGAGCGTGCCTGGCGAGCGCGACCTCGAGTTGCGCGTGGCCATGCTCGATGCCGCCAGCGGCAAGGTGCTGGCGTTCTACGCGCAGGCAATGGGCGAGGACGCCGCCTTTGAACTGGCTGCCGACAGCCTGCGCCTGGACACCGCGCGCTACGACCTGGCCAAGGGCGTGCGTGCGATCGGCGTGGTGGTGCGCAGTGCCGCGCGCGGGCCCAGCTGCCCGGATTTTTACAGCAACCAAGCATTGACCCTGCTGGTGCGCGAGGGGCGCAGCCTGCGCCCGGTGCTGCAACGCGATCTCTATGCGTGGCAACGTGTGAAAGGCGAGCCGTGCAGTCTGAGCAAGGGCGATGTGATCACCGAAGTGGCCAATCTGAGCGTGAGCATGGCGCCGCAGGTACATGCCGGCTATGCGGACATCGTGCTGACAGCCAACGTGTCTACCGTGGAGAGCGCCGCTGGCAGCGACACCGATACCGAACGCACCCGTCGCGTGCGCCAGGTGCTGCGCTACAACGGCCAGCGCTATGTGCCTGTGGCCGGTGGCGATCACAGCTGGCCGTTCGACAACTAACCTTTTATGGATCCGCTCATGACCAATGCCCCTCCCGAAGTCTGCGACCTGTTGATCGAAGCCGGTTACGTCGTGCCGATCGAGCCGCACGCGGTGGTGCTCGACGATCACGCGGTGGCGGTGCACAACGGCGTCATCGTGGCGATCCTGCCGACCGCCGAGGCGCGCCTGCGGTTTGCGCCGACGCAGACCGTGTCGCGCCCGGAGGCCGCCCTGATCCCGGGCCTGGTCAATGCGCATACGCATAACCCGATGACGCTGCTGCGTGGCGTTGCCGACGATCTGCCGCTGATGGTGTGGCTGCAGCAGCACATCTGGCCGGTGGAAGCGGCGGTGATCGGGCCGGAGTTCGTGGCCGACGGCACCACGTTGGCGATCGCCGAAATGCTGCGCGGCGGCACCACCTGCGTCAACGAAAACTACTTCTTTGCCGATGTGCAGGCCGCGGTCTACAAGCAACACGGTTTCCGTGCGCTGGTCGGCGCGGTGATCATCGATTTCCCCACTGCCTGGGCGTCGTCGGACGACGAATACTTCGCGCGGGCCGGCGAGCTGCACGACCAATGGCGCGACGATCCGTTGATCGGCACTGCGTTCGCACCGCATGCGCCGTACACGGTGAACGATGCCAACTTCGAGCGCGTGCGCATGCTTGCCGACCAGCTGGACATGCCGGTGCATCTGCACACGCATGAAACCGCGCAGGAAGTGGCCGATTCGGTCAAGCAATACGGCCAGCGCCCGCTGGCGCGCCTGGATCGGTTGGGCCTGGTCAACGATCGCCTGATTGCCGTGCACATGACCCAGCTCACCGATGCAGAAATCCATCTGTGCGCCGAACGCGGCGTCAGCGTGGTGCATTGCCCCGAGTCCAACCTCAAGCTCGCCTCGGGCTTTTGCCCGGCCTGCGCATTGCAGCGTGCCGGGGTGAACCTGGCCATCGGCACCGACGGCTGCGCCAGCAACAACGACCTGGACATGTTCAGCGAAAACCGAACCGCCGCGATCCTGGCCAAGGCCGTGGCCAACGATGCCACCGCGCTGGATGCGGCCACCACGCTGCGCGCAGCCACGCTGGGCGGCGCGCGCGCGCTGGGCTTCGGCGACAGGATCGGCTCGATCGAAGTCGGCAAGCAGGCCGATCTGGTCTGCGTGGATCTGTCTGCACTGGAGACACAACCGTTGCATCATGTGCTGTCGCAACTGATCTATGCCGCCGGCCGTCATCAGGTCACCGATGTGTGGATCGCCGGCAAGCCCAAGCTGGTGCAGCGCGAGCTGATCGACATGGATACCGCTGCCCTGGTCGCCAATGCGCGGCAATGGCGCGAACGCATCCGCACCGTCCGCGCCTGACCGCGCGTCATCGCATCACGGAGTTCCGCATGAATCCCACGACCCAATCCACCTCCAGCAATTTCCATCAGGCCGAGCTGGACAAATTCGCCGCGCTGGCCAACCGCTGGTGGGACGCCGATGGCCCGCAGAAGCCGCTGCATGCGCTCAACCCGGTGCGCCTTGGCTACGTGTCTGCGCGCCAGGAGCTGGCTGGCGCACGCGTACTGGATGTGGGCTGCGGCGGCGGCTTGCTCAGCGAGTCGATGGCGCGCCTGGGCGCGCAGGTCACGGCGATCGACCTGGCACCGGAGCTGGTGAAAGTCGCCCGGCTGCACAGCCTGGAATCGGGCGTGCAGGTGGATTACCGCGTGCAGTCGGTGGAAGACCTGGCGGCCGAGCAGCCGGGTAGCTTCGATGCGGTGACCTGCATGGAAATGCTCGAACACGTGCCGGACCCGACCGCGATCATCCGCGCCTGCGCCAGCCTGCTCAAGCCGGGCGGCAAGCTGTTCCTGTCCACGCTCAATCGCACGCCGGCCGCGTTCGCACTGGCGGTGGTCGGCGCCGAGTACATCGCGCGGCTGCTGCCCAAGGGCACGCATCACTACAAGGATTTCATCAAGCCGGCAGAACTTGCGGCCTGGTTGCGCAGCGCCGAGCTGCAGCTGCAAGACGTCAGCGGCATGGTGTACGAGCCGTGGCGCAATCGCGCGCGCTTGTCCTCGCGCACCGAGGTCAATTATCTGGCGTACGCGGTGAGGCCGTGACGAGCAGGGATTGGGGAGCCGGGATTTGGGATTGGCAACAGCGAGTGCGTGCTTGATGTCTGCCGAGTCCCACCGTCCCGATGGCGGCACACGACTGCAGAGCGACGGGGCGGCTGCGAGGTTTCCGCGCGCGGTGTTGTTCGATCTGGATGGCACCTTGCTGGATAGCGCGCCGGACATGCTGGCGACCGTCAACGCGATGCTGGCCGCGCGGGAGCGTGGGCCGGTGGCGCTGGAGCAGCTGCGGCCGGTGGTGTCCAAGGGCGCGCGTGCAATGTTGGGCGTGGCCTTCGCCGAGCTCGATGACGCGGCGCGCGCGGCGCTGGTGCCGGAATTCCTGAGCCGCTATGAAGCCTTGATCGGCACGCAGTCGCAGCTGTTCGATGGTGTTCAAGAGCTGCTGGTGCTACTGGAAAGCGCCGGCTGCATTTGGGGCATCGTCACCAACAAACCCGAATACCTGGCCCGGTTGATCCTGCCGCAACTGGGCTGGCAGCAGCGTTGCGCCGTGCTGATCGGCGGCGATACCTTGCCCGAGCGCAAGCCGCATCCGCTGCCATTGCTGACTGCGGCCGAGCGTATCGACGTTGCACCTGCGCAGTGCGTCTATGTGGGCGACGACGAGCGCGACATTCTTGCGGCACGCGCGGCGGGCATGCCGTCGATGGCGGTGTTGTGGGGCTATCGCCTGCATGACGACGTGCCGGAGCGCTGGCAGGCCGATGTGCTGGTAGACCAGCCGCAGCTGCTGTGGAACCCGGCGACGTGGCCGCAGACCTGATTCTTTTTGACTTTTTTCTGGACCCGCCATGAGCCAATCCAGCGCCCTCGACAGTTTTCTCGACAAGTGGCGAACCCGCTGGCCGGAATGGTCGGTTGCCGAGCCTTTCGTTCCCGAACCGCAGCGGCACCTGGCCGCGGCCTGGTTCGCCTTGCTGCAGGAATGGGAGGACATCATGAATATCGCCGGCGACCCGCTGCCGGCCGATGCCAAGCTGGCGTGGTGGCAGCAGGAACTGCGCGACTGGTCCGGTCAACGCTCGCGGCACCCGCTGGGGCGCGTGCTGGAGCCGGTGCGTGCGCCGTGGGCGCAGTTGGCCGAGACCTTGCCGGCGATGCAGGTGGCACGTGCGCAGCCGGCATCGCTGCAGCAGGCGCTGGATCAACTGCGTGGCTTTGCCGGGGCGGTGGTCGCTGTGGAAGCGGTGTTGTTTGCGCGCAGCCAGCCAAGCGATGCCAGTGCGGTGTCGGTGCAATGGCTGGACGCACGGCAACGCGTGGCCGGTGACAGCGCCGCGCCCGGCGGCGTCACCACGGTTGCCTGGCGCACGCAGCTGCTACGTGCGTGGCCACGCAAGCCGGCATTGGCACGGCCGCACCGGGTGTGGTCGCGCCTGGCACGGTTGCGTCTGCAGCGCGAACTGGGCGGCAAGGCAGCCTATCCGCCGCCGGTGCAGCAGCTGTGGCATAGCTGGCGCGCAGCTAGCGGCGCGGACTGAGCGCAAGCGAGACGGCCGCATGGCCGTACCGTGCAAGCGCACTGCTACGCCGCTGGCCGGATGCGGCGGTTGCAAGCCCGTTACATCGTTGGCTTGGGACCGATGGCTTGCTGCGACCGGCAGACCGCAGCAAGCGTTGCATCCGCATGTGACTGCCGTGGCGCTCGGCACTTGGGATTCAAATCGGCGAATCCGGCAGCACCGAGTGATAGGCAATGAAGGCGTCATTGCATTGCAGTGGCGTGCCCGGGCCGGGTTTGCCTTGTAGCTGCACATCGTTGGGCACCGATTCGGTCAGCTGATCGTAAAAGCTCACCGGCCCGCCCTTGAAGGTGAAGTGCGTCGCGCCCGGGTTGCTCGCAGGCCCGCCGAAATGCGGCTGCGCGAAGCTGACCTTGCCGCCTTCCAGCACGACATTGTCCAGCGAGATGGTGATCGGCCGGGTAGTGCCGGCGTCGCGATACCCATAGAAACTCAATTCGCCGCCACCGAAGGTGGTCGAACCCAGCGAATGCACGTGACTGAGCGAAATGCCGTTGAACTGCGGGGGCTTGTCGCGGGTGGCCGGGTTGGCGTAGTTGGCATCGAACACCAGCGGCCGCGCAACCCCGCGCATGCAGATGTTCTCGAAGCTGATGTCGTAGACCTGGCCGCCGCGGGAGGCATCGGACTTGATGCGCAGGCCATTGGCCGAGTAGGGATCGCGCTGCACATCGTTGGCGTTGAAGCCGTCGATGCTCAAGCCACGCACGGAGATATGGCGCATGCCCGAATCGGTTTCGCTGCCCAGCGAAAAACCATGGGTGTAGTAGAACTGGTTGTAGGCGAACAGCATGTTTTCCGAGGCGATGCTGCGCTTGCTGTTGGCGTGCGCCTTGATCGCCACACCGTCATCGCCGGTGCCGATATACGAGTACGCCAGAAGCACATTCTTCGACTGGCCCGGGTCGAAGCCATCGGTGTTCTTGGCAGTCTCCGGCGTGAAGCAGGTCGCGTGCGGATTGACGTCCGGGGTGCTGCCTGCCGGGCAGCGGTAGCCGGGACGCGAATAGACCAGGCTGGGCGCCAGAATCTTGATGCCCCACGCGGTCAGGCCCACCACGTTGTCGCTGATGACATGGAAATTGGGCGAGTTCTCCAGGGTGATGTCGTACAAGGTGACGTCGGTGCTGTCGTCGATCTGCAGCAGGCGCGGCACGTGCTGGCTCAAGCCCTGGGTGACGTTGAGATAGGCAAGATCCCACCAACTGGCCTTGCCGGCATTGGGCCCGGCAGTGAGCGTGCTGCCGCCACGGCCGTCGATCTTGCCGGCGCCGACAATGGCGCTGTTGGCGGTGTCGGAGAGATGGATCAGTGGACTACACGACTTGGCCTTGTCGCTGGTGGCGGTGCCGCAGCTGCCCAGGCCGTTGTCGTAGTCCTGCGGATTGCGCGAGCCGAACAAGGTGACCCCGCGGTCGATCCATAGCGTGACCCCGCTCTTGATGGTCAACGGCCCGCTGAGCACGCCGGATTCGCCGGCATCGCCGGGGACAAGATGCACTGCGCTGCCGGCAGGGCAATCGTCGATGGCTGCCTGCAGGCGCGCGGTATCGCGCTTGGAGTGGGCCGGGTCCTGATCCAGCGTGTCCAACGAACCGGCCACTGGCATCAGTGCGGCTTTTAGCGTGGCGCAGATCTGGGTCGGCAAGGTCGGCTGCCGGACCACGCCCCAACGGGTGGAGATGCTGTGCGCGGTGTCGGGCACATCCTGCCCGTGCGGCCGCGCTGCGCCGGCCTGCAAGCTTGTCATGCCGAACACGGCGAGCGTCAGTGCTGCGATGGCGGGAAAGGCGAAAGGAGATTGCATTGGGGGAGGGCTCCGATGGGGCGTGGCGACGGTGCGATCTGCGCGCAGAGGCGATACGTTGCATGACAGCCGTATGACCGTGCCTGGTACGCCGGGCATGCAGTGCAGGTATCGATGTTGCGATGTCGATTGCGCAAGGGAGCGGCAAGCCTGGTGCCTGATGTGGGCGGCCGACGTCGGAGGGGCGAACTCGACGCCGCGTCCCCGAAGTCACCCAATGCAGTGCCCATTTCGATAAAGTGTTGCCATCGCGCAAGCGGATGAGCGGTCAACACCATCGCCTGTCGACAGACCGCATCACGCGGATTGCCAACAGGCGATGGCTAGCGGTGCCAGGCCTAAATGTTGCTGCCAGGACGCTACAAAAAAACGCAGCTGTCGTGGCGATGGGTCAGTCGGCGGCCCCGGCCCCGGTATTGCCGTATTCGTAAAGGCGGTTTGCCGAATTGGTGCAGCCGCTGCTGCAATAGGGGCGGCTGGCGGTGGAGGCATTCCAGGGCGCGGTCTTGCGGATATGGCTGCCCAGGCTGGAGTCGCGCACCGTCACCTGGCCATTGGGCGAGGTGCCATTGACGTAAGCACCCAGATTGCTGACACCTTCGTCCCAGGCGCGGCCCAGATAGGTCTGGTTGTCGGGCGAACCGGAGCCGGCGACAAAGCGGCTGTTGATCGCCAGGAACCCATAGCTGCTGCCCGGGCGCGTGCTCGGCGCGAAGATATAGCCGCCACGACTGCTGCCCAGGCGCGTACCCGCAGAGCGGATCAGGGCGTTGTCGAACACGCCTATGCCCGATCCGAAGATGAAGTCGACATCGCCTTCGATCGTGCTGTTCTTGAAATAGGCGCGAATCACGTTGGCGGCATTGGTCGCACTGATCAGCAAGGTGTCCTGATTGCCAGTCACCAGCACGTCTTCGAAGCTGGCCTGGTCGCCACGCACCGCCAGGGCGACGGCCGACTGGTTGTTGTCCTGATAGGTCCCTTCGACATAGCTGTTGTGCACGCGCAGGTGGCGCGCCTGGAAGCCCGCTGCACGCACCGTCACGGTCGCGCTGTTGGAGGTGCCCACCGTGGTCGCCGACGCATTGCTGGCACAGGGGTGACTTGCCGTGCCAGCCGGCTTGGGCGTCGGGTTGGCGTTGTTGAAGCGGATGACGGTATCGGTGGCGTCGGTGCCCAGCCCGAACAGCGTCAGCGGCGGCGCGTTGGTCGGCACGCACACCAGTTCGGTATAGGTGCCGGCCTTGATACTGATGTAGCGGCGCGTGCTGCCGCCTGCTGCCACTGCCGCATCGACCGCCGACTGCACGGTGCGATAGCGCGTTGAGCCATCGGCGGCCACTGCATAGTCCGCGCTGAGCAAGGCGACGCCGGCGGTGGGGTTCCAGTTGTCGGTGACCAAGGCCGTGAGCGGCCCGGCCTTGGCCAGGGCCTTGGCGATCGTATAGCTGCCTGCTTCGCTGCTGGTGAGCTGCGGGCGTGAGGCGGTGCCGGTGAGTGCGGCCGCATTGGCGCTGACAAGACTGAGCAGTGCAGCGGCGATGCAGGTCGTGCGGATATGCGAGACGGACATGGTGTGGCGCTCTCTCGGAAAGGGACGCATCAGACACGTGGGATATCGCAGATGCAGGGCGCGGCGTGAACGTCGAGCGCGGTTGCCTGCGATGGAGCTTGCGCCACGGGCGTGTCGAAGTTCACCTCGCCTCGCATGTGGTGCAGGAGCGATGGTACTGCCGGGTTCGCTTGCGGGTGCCGATGGTGCCAAGCAATGTGCAGGATGTGCGCGGTGGTCACGCTTTGCATCGGGTGCAGGTCGCAACGCGCGCCATTGCGTCGCGTTGTCGACGTGGCTTTGGGTTGCCGCTGCATTGCACGCAGCGTCCTCACATGCCGTGGGCATGCGGCCTTCCAGACTCAGCGGCCCGCGTAATAACGCGTATGTCAGGAACCGAAATGACAGATCCCAAAGAACTGCAGGAAAAATTCTGGAAGGCCCTGAAATCCGATCGCACCGTTATGCTCGGCCTGGATGGCGTCGAAGATGGCCATGCGCGTCCGATGACCGCACAGATCGAAGGCGACAGCGGCGGCCCCATCTGGTTTTTCACCTCCAAGGACAATGCCTTGATCGCGATGCTGGGGCAGGGCCGTCGCGTCATCGGCGCCTTCAGCAGCAAGGGCCATGATTTGTTTGCCAGTATCAGCGGCTCGCTGATCGAGGACACCGATCCGGCCATGGTCGAGCGTTTGTGGAACCCGTACGTCGCAGCCTGGTACGAAGGCGGCAAGGAGGATCCCAAGTTGGCGTTGTTGCGTCTGGACGCCGACCACGCACAGATCTGGCTCAACGGGTCAAGCCTGCTCGCCGGCATCAAGGTGTTGTTCGGTGTGGACCCGAAGAAGGATTATCAAGACAAGGTGGCGGACGTCCCGCTGCGTTGATGTCCACGCGCACATGCGGCCTGCCTGGCCGCGTGTGTGCTGAGTTCCCTGCACGGTGGTCACCGACACCTGCCGACAACGCGCTAGCGTTCGCATGGCGTTGCAGGATTGGAGCGCTTGACGGAGCCGTCCGCACGATGTGCCAGGATGTGCCAGTCGATGCGTTGTTGCGCGCGCCCACGCGGCGCTGATCTGCGCTTCACCGGCACACAACAGCGGACGGCGCAATGATCGTCTGCCAAGGCACAGCGCGGCTGTGCCGCAGCGATCAGCCAGGAGACTGACATGCAGCAGATCGAAATCGGCCAGATGGTATTTTTGCGCGACGGCGAGGTTGGCGTTGGCGCGGTACGTGAGATTCGCAACGACGGTGCCGAGCTTGTGGTCAATATCGAGAACGGTGGCGATTTTGTGCTGCAGGCATCGGCGGTACGCGATGTGCATTCTGGTAAAGTGTTGCTGGATGTCGACCGGTTGCCCGAGAACGTGCGCAATGCATTGCGTCATGTGCATGACAGCGAGCTGCAGACCAGCACGTATGCCGCAAGCAATCCGCACGATGGCGCGCTGCCATAATCGTCATGCGCATCCATGAGCGGGTTGCCGTGGGCTGATGACGGATGTGCGAGATGGATGCGCTGCGAGATGGATGCGCCTTGCAATTGCCCATGCACTGCACGTTGCATCGCGGCCCGATCGCTCGGCTCGGCGGCCAGCGGGCATGGTGACTTCCGGGCGGCGCCAGACGTTGGGCTAAGGTTACCGTCGGACTCCACCACAGCGGGATCCGGCGTGAAACTCGCCAATTTATTCATCGCCTTGTCGCTTCTTGCCGCAGTCGACGCGGTTGCATCCGATTTGCCAACGACAATCCATGTCGGCGACATTGCGGTGACCGTCGATGGCAACCACCTGGAACTGGTTGCCGGCAGTTTCTCGGCCACGCTCTATCCCGAATGGACGACGCGTTTCTTTGCGATCGAGCGCGATATCCGCTTCGATTTCGAGACGAACGACGGTGTGCATCCAGCATCGCTGGCCGTTTACGACAACGGAGTCGTCAGTGAACCGGCGCTGCGCGAAAGATGACCGCACGCAGGCTGTCATCGGCCTGTCCGCATCCCCAGGATCGCAGGATGGCGTGTGATGCGTGACGCGGAGTACGCGCTCGGCTGGCTGCCTTGCTCATGACCGATTTCCATATCCGTCGGTCAGAATGTCACGCATCCGGCAACAGGAACGTGCGCGGAGCGGCATCGGCAGGCCCGGCAGACGGCAGCGCCGGTTGCTCTGCTTCATCCTTGAGTTGCACACCGGACAACTTGCGGCGGAACGATTCGCGCAACAGAAACGCAAGTTTATGCGTGGCGTCGGCGTAACTCAGTCCTTCGGCGCGGATATTGGAGATGCAGTTGCGGGCGGCATCGGTCAGGCCGACGCGTGGCGTGTAGGTGAGATACAGGCCGAGACTGTCTGGCGAACTCAGTCCCGGCCGCTCGCCGATCAGGACGATCACGGCGCGCGCGTTGAGCAGCTCGCCGACCTCGTCGCCAATGGCGACGCGTCCTTGTGCAACCAGCACCACCGGCGCCAACGACCAGTCTTCATGCGCGGCCAGGGCATCGATCTGTTCGAGCATGTTCGCCGCATGCCGATGCACGGCCAGCGCAGAGAGCCCGTCAGCGACCACCACCGCGACATCATGCCCGCCGCCATGAACGGCGGTGAGTCCGCGCAGATGCGTGGCAGCGTCGTCGGCCAGGCGACGGCCCAGATCCGGCCGTTGCAGATAGGTGTGCCGGTCCGCCGCAGCGCTGTGCAGCAGAACGCTGCGGCGCCCACGTTGTTCCAGCGCGGCCTGCAGTGGCGCCGGGTCGAATGCCAGATGCACCGCATCGCGCGCCTGCGCATGCGCCAGCTGAAAATCCAGATGGGCTGCGGTGGGCAGACTGGTACCGACCCGTCCGAGTGCGATGCGCGCAGGGGTGAGCTGGCGCAGTTGCGCCCAGGCATCGTGCGGGGAGTCTGTCCGCTCGCTCATTGCGGCGCCCCGCTGGGAAAGTGCGACAACGCGCGGCGAAATGCCGCGGGCACCTCGCTGCCCAGTGCAAACCGTCCATCCTCGTGCAATCGCAAAATGCCGTGCTGCTCCAGCCATTGCTCGAACTCGGGCGCCGCCCGCAGGCCAAGCGCCTGACGCGCGTACAGCGCATCGTGGAAAGAGGTCGTCTGGTAGTTCAGCATCACATCGTCCGAGCCGGGAATGCCCATGATGAAGTTGATGCCGGCGGTGCCGAGCAGGGTCAGCAAGACATCCATGTCGTCCTGGTCTGCTTCGGCATGGTTGGTGTAGCAGATATCGCACCCCATCGGCACGCCAAGCAATTTGCCGCAGAAGTGATCCTCCAACCCCGCACGAATGATCTGCTTGCCGTCGTAGAGATACTCCGGGCCGATGAAGCCGACCACGGTGTTCACCAGCAGCGGTTTGAACTGTCGGGCTACCGCATAGGCACGCACTTCGCAGGTTTGTTGATCCACGCCGTGATGCGCATTGGCCGACAGCGCGCTGCCCTGGCCGGTTTCGAAATACATCACGTTGTCGCCGACACCGCCGCGTCGCAGCGACACGCCCGCCTCATGGCCTTCCTGCAACAACGCCAGGTTGATGCCGAAGCTGGCATTGGCCGCCTCCGTGCCGGCGATGGACTGGAACACCAGATCCACCGGTACGCCGCGGTTGATGGCCTCGATGGTGGTGGTGATGTGGGCCAGCACGCACGACTGCGTGGGGATCTGGTAGCCGGTGATCACCGCATCGAGCATGCGCAACAACGCCGTGGTGGCCGCCAGGCTATCGCTTGCCGGATTGATGCCGATCACCGCATCGCCATTGCCGTACAACAGCCCGTCGAGCACGCTGGCGGCAATGCCGGTGGCGTCGTCGGTGGGGTGATTGGGCTGCAGGCGAGTGGACAGCCGCCCGCGCAACCCCAAGGTATTGCGAAAGCGCGTGACCACGCGGATCTTCTGCGCCACCAGGATCAGGTCCTGCACGCGCATCAGCTTGGACACGGCGGCCACCATTTCCGGAGTCAGTCCGGGTGCCAGTGCGGCCAGCGCGGCTTCGTCGGCCTGCGCGCTCAGCAGCCAATCGCGAAAGCCGCCGACGGTGAGGTGCGCGACAGCGGCGAATGCGTTGGCGTCGTGCTGGTCGACGATCAGCCGGGTGACTTCATCGCTTTCATACGGCACCACCGCTTCAGCGAGGAAATGGCGCAACGGCAGATCCGCCAGCGCCATCTGCGCCGCCACACGCTGTCGCTCCGAGTCGGCCGCAAGCCCGGCCAGTTGATCGCCCGAACGCGCCGGCGTTGCCTTGGCCAGCAGGGTCTTCAGATCGGCGAAGCGGAACTGCTGGCCGCCAACGGTGCAGGCAAAGCCGCTCATCTGCTGTTGGCCACAGTCGAGGCCTGGCTGCGCAGGCTCAGCACGCAACACAGCGCGCCGAACAGCAGCAGGCCGACGAAGATCAGCGCCACGATCGGGTTGAACCACACCATCGCCACCAGACAGACCAGCGCGAGCAACAGCGCAATCGCCGGCACCACCGGATACCCCGGCGCGCGGAAGCTACGCTCCAGGCCGGGCTCGCTGCGCCTTAGCTTGAACAAACTGAGCATGCTCATCACATACATCACGATGGCGCCGAACACCGACATGGTGATCATTGCCGCCGTCAGCGACATACCCTGAATCTTCACCACGCTGTCGCTGCAGATTGCGGCAATGCCGATGGCGCCGCCGGCCAGGATCGCGCGATGCGGCGTGCGAAACCGCGACAACGTCGCCAACCCATGCGGCAGAAAGCCGGCACGCGCCAGCGCGAAGAATTGCCGCGAATAGCCCAGGATGATGCCGTGGAAGCTGGCCACCAGGCCGAACAGGCCGATCCACACCAGCATATGCAGCCAGGTCGAACTAGTGCCAACCACCGCCTTCATCGCCTGCGGCAGTGGATCGTTGATGTTGGAGAGCTGGCGCCAGTCGCCCACGCCGCCGGCAAATACCATCACCCCCAGCGCCAACACCACCAGGGTGAGAATGCCGGCGATGTAGGCACGCGGGATCGTGCGCTTGGGGTCCTTGGCTTCCTCGGCGGCCATCGCCGCGCCTTCGATCGCCAGAAAGAACCAGATCGCAAAGGGGATCGCGGCAAAGATGCCGGAGATCGCCGCTGGGCCAAAGACGTCGCTGCCGGCCCAGCCATTGGCGGCGAAGCGCGCCACGCTGAAACCCGGTGCCACCACGCCCATGAACACCAGCAGTTCGATCACTGCCAGCAAGGTGACGATCAGCTCGAAGGTGGCCGCAATCGCCACGCCGACAATGTTCAAGCTCATGAAGATTACGTACGCGCCGATGGCTGCGATACGTGGGTCCAGCGTGGGGAACTGCACATTCAGATACGCACCGATCGCCATCGCGATGGCCGGCGGTGCAAAGACGAATTCGATCAACGTGGCCAGGCCTGCCAGCATCCCGCCATACGTCCCGAACGCGCGCAGGCTGTAGGCGAACGGCCCACCCGCATTCGGAATGGCGGTGGTCAGCTCGGTAAAGCTGAAGATGAAGCAGGTGTACATCACCGCAACCAGCACGGTGGTGACCAGAAATCCAAGCGTGCCGGCGGTGCCCCAGCCATAACTCCAACCGAAGTATTCGCCGGAGATCACCAGACCCACTGCAATGCCCCACAGCTGCCAGGTACCGAGTGTGGGCTTGAGTTGCTCGTTGCGCATGTCGCACATCTCCTGCAGTCGGGGGGAGGGGAGACGAAGCACGCCGGTTGCCGGGACTGGGCCGCGACACCAATCGACCATCGCTGGCTGACCGGTCGCTGTCATCGGCAATGATCGACGCTCTCCCGGTTATACCCCAAAGCCCGGCGACGGACACAAGCGCAGCGGGTAGGTGTGGCGGAACGTGGCGGCGTTCCGATCTTTATTAAGTTTCCCGATGCTTGACCTGCGGTTCCGGAGGGACAAGCGCAGCTCCCGGTTACCGGTTCCCGGTCTGGTCTTGTCTGCGAGTTCAGCATGTCTGCCTGTGCTTACACAGTGGCGCTGGCGTGTCATTGGCTCACGCTTTTAGTGCCGCATAGCTTCGCACGCGCAGCAAATCCATCCGATCAATCGACAAGTGGGTGGAATCGCTGACAGGTCGCCGTGCGGCCGCAATCGCTGAAAGCCCCTCTCCCTCTGGGAGAGGGTTGCGGTGAGGGTACGGTTGCTCAGTTAACCCACCGCCGCCGCACCCTCATCCGGCGCTACGCGCCACCTTCTCCCGAGGGGAGAAGGGAGAAGCTGCCCAACTGCATTTACTTTCCGCGCTCAAGCACCAGCAAGGGGTCGATGCGTATATCGAACCGCGCCGCAGAGAGCGTTGGCTGCCGGCATGGTTGCCGCGCCGGTGTTCTACGAGTCAGCAGATCAGCAGACCTACTTCCCGCGCTCAAGCACCAGCAAGGGGTCGATGCGTACATCGAACCAATTCATCCCCCAATGCAGATGCGGTCCGGTCGCCCGCCCCGTCGCTCCCACTGCGGCAATCACTTGGCCTTGTTCCACCCGATCGCCTACTTTGACGTCGATCCGCGACAGGTGCAGGAAATTGGAGCTGATGCCAAAGCCGTGATCGAGCAGCAGCGTGCCGCCGGTCAGATACAGATCCGGCGCTGCAAAGGTCACCACGCCGGCCGCCGGCGCCTTGACCGGCGTGCCGGTCGGTACGGCGATGTCCATGCCCGAGTGTCCCGCGCCCGGTTGACCGTTGTACACGCGCGCGTTGCCGAACCGGCCGCTGATACGGCCTTGCACTGGCCAGATGAATGGCTGCGCAAAATCGGTCCGTGCATCGTCGCGATCGCGCGCGGCGGTGACTTGCGCCTGCTCGCGTTTGATGCGCTCGGCAATGGCTGCAGGCGGGTTCACCGTCTTGGGTGGCACGCCATTGACGCGCTCGGTTGGCCAGTCGCGTGGCGTCACCGCGATGCTGCTGGTGCGCTGGGTGCCATCGGGCAGGGTGATGCGCACCTGCAGCGGGCCGGTGGCATCGCGGCCAATGCCGAACACCACGCTGCCGTAGCCGCTGACACGCAAGGTGCGCCCCGCATACTGCACGCTGCTGCCGGCAGGCACCTTGCCGATCACCATCGCCCCTTGCGACGCGCTGGCCGGGAACACCACGCCAGCCTCGTTTGTGGCCTGCGCCTGCACCGCACCCGCACTCAGCATGGCCGGCATCAGCGCCAGCCATGCACCGAGGAAGGCTGCGCGCATCAGCGGTCGAAGGTCAGGCGCTGGCCGGCGGCGCTGCCGACCAGCTGTTCGCCATCCCACACCTGCTGTCCGTTGACCCAGGTTGCGGCGATGCGCGAGCGGAAGGTGGTGCCTTCGAACGGCGACCAGCCGCATTTGGACAGCACCTGCTCGCGCTTCACCGTGAACGGGGTGTTGTCGATCATCACCAGATCGGCGAAGTAGCCTTCGCGCAGAAAGCCGCGCTCCTCCACATCGAACAGCTGCGCCGGCGCATGCGCGAACTTCTGCACGATGCGGGTGATCGGCAGCTTGCCCTCGTGCACCAGCTCCAGCGCGGCGACTAGCGCGTACTGCACCAGCGGCAGGCCGGAGGGCGCCTGCGCGTAGGGCTTTTGCTTCTCTTCCCAGGTATGCGGGGCGTGATCGGTGGCGAGCACGTCGATGACGTCTTCTGCCAGCGCTTCGATCAGGGCCAGGCGGTCGTCGGCGTCCTTGATCGCGGGGTTGCATTTGATCAGGTTGCCCAGCCGCGCGTAGTCGCTGCGGTCGAAGCGCAGAAAGTGGATGCAGGTCTCGGCGGTGATGCGCTTGCGCAGCTTGCCGTCGGCGTCCACCAGCGGGCCGGCTTCGAACAGCCCCAACTCGTCGGCGGTGGAGATATGCAGCACGTGCAGGCGGGTGTTGTGCTTGCGCGCCAGCGATACCGCCAGCTGCGAAGACTTCAGGCAGGCCTGCCGCGAACGGATGTCCGGGTGCATCTCCGGGGTCAACGCGTCGCCGTATTTTTCCTTGTACTGCGCCAGCGTCGCATCGATGGTCGGGGTGTCTTCGCAATGGGTGATGATCGGCGTCGGCGCGTCGCGGAAGATCGCGTCCAGCGTCTCGGGATTGTCGACCAGCATGTTGCCGGTGGAGGCGCCCATGAACACCTTGATGCCCGGAGCCGTCTTGGGGTCCAGCGATTGGATCGCGGCCAGGTTGTCGTTGCTGGCACCCATGTAGAAGCCGTAGTTGGCCCAGGCGCGCCCGGCGGCGGCATCGTACTTGGCCTGCAGTGCGGCCGCGTCCAGTGTGGGCGGGTTGGTGTTGGGCATGTCCATGAAGCTGGTCAGGCCGCCGGCCACCGCTGCGCCCGATTCGGTCGCGATATCGCCCTTGTGGGTCAGGCCCGGCTCGCGGAAATGCACCTGGTCGTCGATCATGCCCGGCAGCACCCAGCGCCCGGCCGCGTCCACCACGGTGTCGCCTGCATCCGGGGTGATCTTGCTGTCGATCTTGGCGATGCGACCGCCCTCGATCAGGAGATCGGCGTCGAACTCCTTGCCTTCATTGACCAGGCGGGCGTTGATGATGACGGTTCGGCTCATGGATGAGGTCCTTTGCAACTGCAGGAAGAAGAGGGGGAAGGGGCAGCGGAGGCGGGCGCGTCAGGCACCGGATCGAAGCCGCCCGGATGGAAGGGATGGCAGCGGCCCAGCCGGCGCGCGGCCATCCAGCTCCCGCGTAGCGGGCCGAAGCGGCCGATGGCGGTCATCGCATACTCCGAGCAACTGGGCGCAAAACGGCAGCGCGGCCCGAGCAGCGGGCTGATGAACAGCTTGTAGAAGCGCAACAGCGCGATGAGCAGGCGTCCGATCACTTGCCAATCATATGCCAGTTGCATTAATAGGTGGTTGCCGGGGGTCCGCGGGGTACGTTATAAAGGCCCGCTTTCCCGGGCCCCGGGGGAACCAAGGAAGAGCGTTTCGTGGCTGCTAAAAAACCTGCAAAAAAGGCCGTAGAGGCCGCCAAGAAGTCCGCCAAACCCGCTGCGAAGAAGGCAGCGGCGCCCGCTGCTGCAAAACCGGCCGCCAAGAAGGCGACGCTGGCTCCCAAGCAACCGGTTGCCAAGAAGGCAGCTGCGGCCAAGACCGTTGCCAAGCCGGCAGCGGCCTCCAAGACCGCAGCGACCAAGCCCGTGAAACCTGTCGCCAAGACCGCTGCCAAGCCGGCGGCGAGCAAGGCAGCTCCGGCTGCCGCCAAACCGGCTGCCAAGCCGGTGGCGTCCAAGTCCGTACCGAAGCCGGCCGCCAAGCCGGTTCCGGCCAAGTCAGTCCCGGTCAAGGCTGAGAAGCCCGCGCCCGCACCGGCCCCCAAGGCCGTCCCTGCGAAGCCGGCAAAGCCTGCGACCCCGCCACTTAAGAATCCCGTGCCCGTTTCGAAATCTTCCGCAAAAACGCCAACCAAAACCGAAGCCCCCGCCAAGCCCGCCGCGACCCGTCCGGTCGGCAAGGTGGCAGTGGCCGTGACTGCCAAGTCCTCCAGCCCGACGCCGAAGACCAAGTACAAGGTGGTCGACTACAAGATCGACGAGACCACCGGTCGTCCGATCCTCCCGCAGGGCTACAAGCCTTCGGCGGACGAGGAGTACATGAGCAAGCTGCAGCAGGAATACTTCCGTCAGCGTCTGCAGAGCTGGCGCAACGAGATGGTCGAGGAATCCAAGCAGACCATCGAAAACCTGCGCGAAGAAGTCCGCGATATCGGCGACGAAGCCGAACGCGCCACGCGTGAGACCGAGAATTCGCTGGAACTGCGCGCCCGCGACCGCGCCCGCAAGCTGATCTCCAAGATCGACAGCACGCTC
Organism: Xanthomonas sp. 10-10; assembly: GCF_040182365.1. Taxonomy (NCBI): domain Bacteria; kingdom Pseudomonadati; phylum Pseudomonadota; class Gammaproteobacteria; order Lysobacterales; family Lysobacteraceae; genus Xanthomonas; species Xanthomonas sp. 10-10. Next base: position 2,814,288 of record NZ_CP144460.1, on the reverse strand, counting down.
AAGCGTCTGGAAGACGGCGATTACGGCTACTGCGTAGATACCGGCGAAGAGATCGGCCTGGACCGTCTGGACGCACGTCTGACTGCCGAGCGCACCATCGACGCCCAGGAGCGTTGGGAGCACCTGCAGAAGCAGCAGGGCGACTGATCGTCTTCCTCCGTTCGCATTGAAGACCCCCGCCATGTGCGGGGGTTTTTTGTGTGGCGGTGGGGTGCCGCAGGCCGTTGTGGTGGCGCGCCGTTGCAGGTGTCAGGTCACGCCGCGTCTTGCGTGGCCGCTTAATGCGGTTGCATCGACTGCCGCAACGCGAGCGCGCGCAAGCGGTGCAGGGACTGGCGGCATACGCAGCCCCCCTCGCCAGGCTTGGCTTGAGCGTCTGACAACACGTAGCAAGCACTGGGCATAGGCAACGGCGGCATGTGCAACCGTTGCCTGGCCTGGCCTGGCCTGGCCTGGAGCGGAGCGTCCGATAACGCGCACGTAGCCGTTGTCACAGGCACCGGCGGGATCTGCAACCGGGGTTGCCTCGCCAGACTAGGCTCGGGGCGTCCGGCAACACGTGGCGGGCAGTCATGGGCGGGCCTAGCCGCCGCGCGCATCACCCGCGCACGCGGTATCCGCTGCCGCGCCGAGCACCGACTGCGCCCGTCCTGCACTGCGCGCAGCCGTCTGGTGAGCTGCGCTTATTGCAGGTCGCGTAAATCCAGTTTGCGTAGCCGCGGGGCCTTCCAGGCCGTGGTCGCCACCACGCCCAGGGTGACGCAGCCGCCGATGACGACTGCCGGCACCAGCCCGACCAGCCGTGCCATGACGCCGTCGTAGAACGCGCCCAGTTCGTTGGACGAGCCGATGAAGATGCCGTTGATCGACGACACCCGGCCACGCATCGCGTCCGGTGTGGCGAGCTGCAGGATGGTTTGCCGTACTACCACCGATACGCCGTCGCACATGCCGTAGACCAGCAGGATCGCCGCCGACAGCCAGAAGTGCCGCGACAGGCCGAAGGCGATGGTGCACAGCCCGAAGCCGGCCACCGACAGCATAAGGATGCGTCCGGCATTGCGCTGCAGCGGGTGCCGCGCCAGCCACACACCGACCACGATCGAGCCAAGCGCCGGCGCACCGCGCAGGATGCCCAGGCCTTCGGGGCCGTAATGCAGGATTTCCTGGATGAAGGCGGGCAACATCGAGACCGCGCCGCCCAGCAACACCGAAAACATGTCCAACGCCATCGCGCCCAGCATGATCTGGTTGGAGAGCACGAACTGCGCACCTTCGGCAATGCTGCGGAAGATCGGTGCGCGCGGGCCGGCGTTGACCGGCTCGCTGACGCGCAACAGCGCCAGGGCCAGGATCGCCACCAGCGCCACGCCGGCGGCCACGCCATAGGCCAGTCCCTTGCCGCCCCAGCCGACCAGCACGCCGCCCAGTGCCGGGCCGATCACCATGCCGGCCTGGAAGGTGACGCTGCCGATGCTGGCGCCGCGTGCGAACGCTTCGCGCGGCAACGCACGCGCGAACAAGGCGTTGTAGACCGGCGACAGGAACGAGCGCGCCGCGCCGGTCAATGCGATGGCAGCGTAGATCGGCCATACGCCCTGGATGGGTAGCCAGCCCTGCGCGACTGCCATCAACAGCAGTGCCGTGGTCACCAGCCCCAGCACTGCGACCATGCCCAGGCGCCTGCGTGGCAGATGGTCGACCAGATAGCCGGCAAACGGCGCGATGCAGAAGAACGGCAGGATTTCGGCAAGGCCGATCAGCCCCAGCGACAGCGGATTGCGCGTGATCTCATAGATGTGCCATCCGACCGTGACTGCCACGACCTGATACGACAGCATCGCCGCGACGCGGTACAGCAACACCAGGCCGAAGCCAGGATGGGCGAACAGCGTGCGCAGCGAGTCGGTGGGCGAGGGCGTCGGCGTACTCACTGTTGTGCGCGGGCCGTTTCACGGATGAAGGCCAGCATGGCGGCCACCCCATTGCTGCGCGTTGGCGACAGGTGCTTGGCCAGGCCAATGCCGGCGATGTAGTCCGGTTCGGTGGCCAGGATTTCCTGCGCGCTACGCCCGGAATACACGCGCAGTGCGAGATAGATCAGCCCGGACACGATGGCCGAATCGCTGACGGCATGGAAGTCCAGCCGTTGCGCATTGCCTTCGGGCACGATCCACACCATCGACTGGCAGCCATGCAGGCGGTGTTCTTCGGTCTTCCACTGTTCCGGGAAGGTCGGCAGCTTGCGGCCCAGGTCGATCAGGTACTGGTAGCGCTCGGACCAGTCGCCGAAGAAGGAGAACTCCTCGGCGATCGCGGCCTGCGCATCGGTGGCGGTGGGTTCTAGCGGGAAGGGGGTGGTGGTCATCAAAATTCCAGAATCGGTCGCAAAAAATCCAGGGGCGTTCGGTCAAAGCCCCTCTCCCTCCGGGAGAGGGGTTGGGGTGAGGGTGCGGGCGAAGCCTGGCTGGAATTGGATGCGGGTGGCTTCGCCCATCTCAAAAAAAGCCATGCATGTGACTTCGCCCGTACCCTCATCCGCCCCTGTGGGGCACCTTCTCCCGACGGTCAGGCACGCTTCCAGCGCACGCCTTGCGGGGTGTCTTCCAGCACGATGCCTTCGTCGGCGAGCTGCTTGCGGATGGCGTCGGCGCGGGCGAAGTCCCTGGCTTTCTTGGCAGAATTGCGTTCTTCGACCAGCACGGTGATGCGCGCATCGTCGCCGGCATCGGTGCCGCGCGAGAACCAGGTGGCCGGGTCCTGCTGCAGCAGGCCCAGCGCCATTCCGGCCCCGAGCAGCTCGGCCTTGGCACGTTGCAATGCTGCAAGATTCTCCGCGCTGAGCCCATCGCCTGCGCCACCGGCCGGTGCGAGCTCCAGCAGCGCCCGGTTCGCATCCTTCGCAAGCTTTGCCAGCACCGCGAGCGCCAGCGGTGTGTTGAGGTCGTCGCTGAGCGCGTCTTCTATCTGCTCGGGAATCGTTGCCTGCGCTTGGATCGCCTTCAGGCTCCGCAAGGTTCCGTACAAGCCATCGAGCCGCTTGACCTGATCCTCGATCAGCGCATCCGACCAATCCAGCGGTTGCCGGTAATGCGCGCTCAATAGCGCAAGCCGCAGCGCTTCGGGCGGGTGCTTGGCGATCAGGTCGTGCACGGTCTCGATGTTGCCCAGCGACTTGCTCATCTTGGCGCCGCTGAAATTGAGCATGCCGTTGTGCAGCCAGAAGCGGGCGAAGGTGGCGCCGCCATGCGCGCATTCGCTTTGCGCGATTTCGTTTTCGTGATGCGGGAACTGCAGGTCCACGCCGCCGGCATGGATGTCGATGGTCGGGCCCAGGTGCGCGGCGGCCATCGCCGAGCATTCGATATGCCAGCCGGGGCGGCCGCGGCCCCACGGCGACTCCCAGCCGGGCAGCTCGTCGCTGGACGGCTTCCACAGCACGAAGTCGCCGGGGTCGCGCTTGTACGGCGCCACGTCCACGCGCGCACCGGCCAGCATTTCGTCGGGGTCGCGCCGCGACAGCTTGCCGTAACCGTCGAAACTGGCCACTGCAAACAGCACATGGCCTTCGGCGGCATAGGCATGGCCGCCCTCGATCAGCTGCTCGATCATCGCCACGATGTGCGGAATATGCGCGGTGGCCTCCGGTTCGATATCCGGCGGCACCACGCCGAGCGCGGCCATGTCCTGGCGATAGATCGCGGCGAAGCGGTCGGTGATGGTGGAGATCGGCACGCCCTGCGCCTGTGCGGCAGCGTTGATCTTGTCGTCCACGTCGGTGATGTTGCGTGCGTAGCGCAGCGCGCCATAGCGCCGCCGCAGCAGCGCGGCCAGCACGTCGAACACCACCGGGCCGCGGGCGTTGCCGATATGCGCGTAGTTGTAGACGGTAGGGCCGCACACATACAGGGTGGGGCAGGACGGATCGAGCGGCGCGAACGGTTCGACCCGCCGCGTCAGGTTGTTGTGCAGGCGCAGGCTCATCGGCATCTGAAAAAGGGTAACCGCGCGATTCTAGCCCCTTGCGGCAAGATGGCGAACCGGCACGCCGACACCCGCGACCGGATGGGCTGCGTTCAGCCCCGGAGATCGCAAGCTCCATACACTTACGTACTGCCTGGCTTCGCCCCTCCGGTCCTGATGCGACTTCTTCTGTTCCCCACGCTGTGTGTGCTGGCCTGGCAGGCATTGCCGGCACATGCGGCAGAGCCCGATGTCAAAAACCGGGTCGTCGTGATCGAAAACGTCAAGCTGGATTACGCGCAGGTGCTCAATGTCGAGCCGGTCTACCAGACCCTGCGCGCCACCCGCATCGAAGAACAGTGCGAGGCCGAACAGGCGACGCCGGTGCCGGTTGCCGCTGTCGAGGACGAGGGCCGCATCAACCGCATGGTCGATTCGGTCAAGGAAATGTTCTCGCGTCGGCCCGAGCCGGCGACGCCGGCGGCAGTGCCGCCCACCAGCACCCGCCGCAATTGCAAGGTCGTGGAAGTGCCGCGCGAGTTCCGGCGCCCGATCGCCTTCGACGTGGACTACGTCTACAAGGGCACCAAGTACCGCTCGCGGCTGCCGGAAGATCCGGGCAACCGGCTGCGCATCCGGGTGTCGGTGACCCCGTACATTCCCGACGCCATCGTCGCACCGCCGCGCTGAGGCGCATGGCGGTTGCGCCGTGCCCGCATGCATGCGAGGATTCGCGCCCTATGCAAGCAATCCCCTTTCAGCACGACATCAGCGCCGCCCGGATGGCCTCCGGCATGACCTCGCGTGCCCGCCGACCGGAATCCCACATTTTCGCTGGGTAACCGGGGCGTTTTGCTGTCCGTTCTGAAGACCCAGCCCACAGGCTGGGTTTTTTCGTTTTGGCGTCACAAAAGTTTCAACCGCAAGAAACGCGCATGTCGCGCACCCCGTCGCTCCTGGCGGACCACGCAGCAGAAGCACGCAGCAAAGGATCGATCGATGTCACTGAAGCACTTCTTGAACACCCAGGACTGGAGCCGCGCCGAACTGGACGCGCTGTTGACCCAGGCCGCGTTGTTCAAACGCAACAAGCTGGGAAGCGAGCTGAAGGGCAAGTCGATCGCGCTGGTGTTCTTCAACCCGTCCATGCGCACCCGCACCAGCTTCGAGCTGGGCGCGTTCCAGTTGGGTGGGCATGCGGTGGTGCTGCAGCCGGGCAAGGATGCCTGGCCGATCGAGTTCAACCTGGGCACGGTGATGGATGGCGACACCGAAGAGCACATCGCCGAAGTGGCGCGGGTGCTGGGCCGTTATGTCGATTTGATCGGTGTGCGCGCGTTTCCCAAGTTCGTCGACTGGTCCAAGGACCGCGAGGACCAGGTGCTCAAAAGCTTCGCGAAGTATTCGCCGGTGCCGGTGATCAACATGGAGACGATCACCCACCCGTGCCAGGAGCTGGCGCATGCGCTGGCCTTGCAGGAGCACTTCGGTACGCCGGATCTGCGCGGCAAGAAGTACGTGCTGACCTGGACCTATCACCCCAAGCCGCTCAACACTGCGGTGGCCAATTCCGCGCTGACCATCGCCACCCGCTTGGGCATGGACGTGACCCTGCTGTGCCCGACGCCGGACTACATCCTGGATCAGCGCTACATGGACTGGGCGGCGCAGAACGTGGCCGAAAGCGGCGGCTCGCTGCAGGTCAGCCATGACATCGACAGCGCCTACGCCGGCGCCGATGTCGTCTATGCCAAGAGCTGGGGCGCGCTGCCGTTCTTCGGCAACTGGGAGCCGGAAAAGCCGATCCGCGACCAGTACCAGCACTTCATCGTCGACGAACGCAAGATGGCGCTGACCAACAACGGCGTGTTCTCGCATTGCCTGCCGCTGCGTCGCAACGTCAAGGCCACCGACGCGGTGATGGATTCGCCCAACTGCATCGCCATCGATGAAGCCGAGAATCGCCTGCATGTGCAGAAGGCGATCATGGCGGCGCTCGCTTCGCAAGCGGGAATCGGTAATCGGGAATAGAGAATCGCAACAGCAAGAACGTTGATCCCCACTTTTACGTACCAAGGAAACAATGATGAGCACTGCTTCCACCATTCCCGATTCCCAACTCCCGATTCCCGGCGGCAAGAAGGACATCGTTCTCGCCTTCTCCGGTGGCCTGGACACCAGCTTCTGCATTCCGTATCTGCAGGAGCGTGGTTATGCGGTGCATACCGTGTTTGCCGATACCGGCGGTGTGGATGCCGAGGAGCGCGACTTCATCGAGAAGCGCGCCGCCGAACTGGGCGCCGCCAGCCATGTCACCGTCGATGGTGGCCCGGCGATCTGGGAAGGCTTCGTCAAGCCGTTCGTGTGGGCGGGCGAGGGCTACCAGGGCCAGTACCCGTTGCTGGTGTCGGACCGCTATCTGATCGTCGATGCCGCGCTCAAGCGCGCCGAAGAGCTGGGCACGCGCATCATTGCGCACGGCTGCACCGGCATGGGTAACGACCAGGTGCGTTTCGACCTGGCGGTGAAGGCGTTGGGCGATTACCAGATCGTCGCGCCGATCCGCGAGATCCAGAAGGAACACACCCAGACCCGCGCCTACGAGCAGAAGTACCTGGAAGCGCGCGGCTTCGGCGTGCGCGCCAAACAGCAGGCCTACACCATCAACGAGAATTTGCTGGGGCTGACCATGTCCGGCGGCGAAATCGACCGCTGGGAAGCGCCGGGCGAAGGGGCGCGTGGCTGGTGCGCCCCGCGCAGTGCGTGGCCGACCGAAGCGTTGACGGTGACCTTGAAGTTCGTCGAAGGCGAGGCGGTGGAGCTGGACGGCAAGCCGCTTCCGGGCGCCAAGATCCTGGCCAAGCTCAATACCTTGTTTGCCCAGTACGGCGTGGGCCGCGGCGTGTACACCGGCGACACCGTGATCGGCCTGAAGGGCCGCATCGTGTTCGAGGCGCCGGGCCTGATCTCGCTGCTTACCGCGCACCGTGCGCTGGAAGATGCGGTGCTGACCAAGCAGCAGAACCGCTTCAAGCCGGACGTGGCGCGCAAGTGGGTGGAGCTGGTGTACGAAGGCTTCTATCACGACCCGCTCAAGACCGACATCGAGGCGTTCCTGAAGTCCTCGCAGGCCAAGGTCAACGGCGAAGTGACGCTGGAAACCCGCGGCGGCCGCGTCGATGCGGTGGCGGTGCGCTCGCCGCACCTGCTCAACACCAAGGGCGCGACCTACGCGCAGTCGGCCGACTGGGGCGTGGAAGAGGCCGAAGGCTTCATCAAGCTGTTCGGGATGAGCTCGACGCTCTATGCGCAGGTCAACCGCTGAGACGACCGCCGCAGGCAGCCTATGTTCCTTCTCCCGCACGCGGGAGAAGGTGGCGCATAGCGCCGGATGAGGGCGACCTGCCGCATGCCCCATCTGCCCTCTCGGGCCGCTTCCCCTGCAGGCGTGGAAGCGGCTAGATGGGCGCTAGAAAGACCAACCACACGCGACCCGACGCAATAAGACGCGATCAATGACCACACTGCTCGACAACACACTGACGCATCTGCAGAAGCTGGTGTCCTTCGACACCCGCAATCCGCCGCGGGCGATCGCTGCCGAGGGCGGCATCTTCGACTACCTGCGCGCGCAGCTGCCCGGTTTCCAGGTCGAGGTGATCGACCACGGCGCCGGTGCAGTGAGCCTGTATGCTGTGCGCGGAACTCCCAGGTATCTGTTCAACGTGCATCTGGACACGGTGCCGGATTCGCCGCACTGGAGTGCCGATCCGCACGTGATGCGGCGTAACGAGGACCAGGTGATCGGTCTGGGGGTGTGCGATATCAAGGGCGCGGCGGCGGCGTTGGTGGCAGCGGCCAATGCCGGCGATGGCGATGCCGCGTTCCTGTTTTCCTCCGACGAAGAGGCCAACGACCCGCGCTGCATCGCTGCGTTTCTGGCGCGTGGTTTGCCCTACGAGGCGGTGCTGGTGGCCGAGCCGACCATGAGCGAGGCAGTGCTGGCGCATCGCGGCATCAGTTCGGTGCTGATGCGCTTTGCCGGCCGTGCCGGGCACGCATCGGGCAAGCAGGATCCGTCCGCCAGTGCCTTGCACCAGGCGATGCGCTGGGGCGGCAAGGCGCTGGACCATGTCGAGTCGCTGGCGCATGCGCGCTTCGGCGGCCTGACCGGTTTGCGCTTCAACATCGGCCGCGTCGACGGTGGCATCAAGGCCAACATGATCGCGCCGGCGGCGGAGCTACGGTTTGGCTTTCGTCCGCTGCCGTCGATGGACGTGGACGGCTTGCTGGCCACGTTTGCCGGCTTTGCCGATCCCGTGGCAGCGCATTTCGAAGAAACCTTTCGCGGGCCGAGCCTGCCGTCGGGTGACATCGCACGTGCGGAGGAACGCCGCCTGGCCGCACGCGATGTGGCCGATGCGCTGGACCTGCCGATCGGCAACGCGGTGGATTTCTGGACCGAAGCCTCGCTGTTTTCCGCCGGCGGCTATACCGCGCTGGTCTATGGCCCGGGCGATATCGCCCAGGCGCATACCGCCGACGAATTCGTGACGCTGGAGCAACTGCAGCGCTATGCCGACTCGGTACACCGCATCATCAACGGCGCGCACTGACGCCGCGTTCCGCGCCTGGCGCGGCCATTCCTCCTATCGATCACCGCAATGTCCCTCTCCGCACAGCCCCACAAACAGACCCGCCAGACCATCGTGCGCCTGCTTTCGAGCATGGCCAGCGCCAAGGAAATCAGCCAGTACCTCAAGCGTTTTTCGCAGCTGGACGCCAAGCGCTTTGCGGTGGTCAAGGTGGGCGGCGCGGTGCTGCGCGACGACCTGGACGCGCTGACCTCGTCGCTGTCGTTCCTGCAGGAGGTGGGCCTGACCCCGATCGTGCTGCATGGCGCCGGCCCGCAGCTGGATGCGGAGCTGTCTGCAGCGGGCATCGAAAAACAGACCGTCAACGGCTTGCGGGTGACGTCGCCGGAAGCGCTGGCGATCGTGCGCAAGGTGTTCCAGGCCTCCAACCTCAAGCTGGTGGAAGCGCTGCAGCAGAACGGTGCGCGTGCCACATCGATCACCGGCGGCGTGTTCGAAGCGCAGTATCTGGACCGTGACACCTATGGGCTGGTCGGCGAGGTCAAGGCGGTGAATCTGGCGCCGATCGAAGCCAGCCTGCAGGCCGGCTCGATCCCGGTGATCACCAGCCTGGGCGAAACGCCGAGTGGGCAGATCCTCAACGTCAATGCGGATTTCGCCGCCAACGAACTGGTGCAGGAGCTGCAGCCGTACAAGATCATCTTCCTCACCGGTACCGGCGGTTTGCTGGATGCCGACGGCAAGCTGATCGATTCGATCAACCTGTCCACCGAATACGATCATCTGATGCAGCAGCCGTGGATCAACGGCGGCATGCGGGTCAAGATCGAACAGATCAAGGATCTGCTCGACCGGCTGCCGCTGGAATCGTCGGTGTCGATCACCCGGCCGGCAGACCTGGCCAAAGAGTTGTTCACCCACAAGGGCTCGGGCACGCTGGTGCGGCGTGGCGAGCGCGTGTTACGCGCGACCTCCTGGGACGAACTGGATCTGCCTCGCCTGAAGTCGCTGATCGAATCCAGCTTCGGCCGCACGCTGGTGCCGGATTACTTCAGCAACACCAAGTTGTTGCGTGCCTATGTCAGCGAGAACTATCGCGCCGCGGTGATCCTCACCGACGAAGGCATGCTGGGTGCAAGCGCGCTGATCTATCTGGACAAGTTTGCCGTGCTCGACGATGCGCAGGGCGAGGGCCTGGGCCGCGCAGTGTGGAACGTGATGCGCGAGGAAACTCCGCAGCTGTTCTGGCGCTCGCGTCACAACAACCAGGTCAACATCTTCTACTACGCCGAATCCGACGGCTGCATCAAGCAGGAAAAGTGGAAGGTGTTCTGGTACGGGCTGGAGACTTTCGAGCAGATCCAGCACTGCGTGGCGCATTGTGCGACGCGCCAGCCGACGCTGCTGGGCTGAGCATAATGACGCCCATCGCCTTGCCCTCGGCCTGGAGCCAGATGCCCGTCTTGCGCGGGCAGCACGCAACCCTGGAGCCGCTGCAGCCAGCGCATGCCGATGGTCTGCGCGCGGCACTGGGCGACGGTGCGCTGTCGCACCTGTGGTACACCGGGGTGCCGGCACCGGCCCAGGTCGATGCCTACCTCGCGGCGGCAATGGCGGCCCGCGCCGAGGGCACGGCACTGCCGCTGGCGGTGCGCGATGCGGCCGGTGAGGTCGTCGGCTGCACACGCTATTACGGGCTGGATGCGACAGTGCCCAAGCTGTCGATCGGCTACACCTGGTACGCGCCGCGCGTGCAGCGCAGCGGCGTCAATACCGAAGCCAAGCTGATGCTGCTGCAGTACGCCTTCGAAACGCTGGGCTGCCTGAGCGTGGTGTTCGAGACCAGCTGGTTCAATCACACCTCGCGCGCGGCGATCGCGCGGCTGGGCGCAAAGCAGGACGGCGTACTGCGCAATCACACCCGCCACGCCGACGGTACGCCGCGCGATACCGTGATGTTCTCCATCATCGATACGGAATGGGCGGGGGTGAAACGCCACCTGCAGTTCCGCCTGGAAGCAAACGCATGAGTGCTCAAGCAACAACCATCGGCATCGTTGGCGCCCGCGGGCATACCGGTTCGGAATTGATCAAGCTGGTGGCGGCGCATCCGCACCTGCAGTTGGTGTTCGTGTCATCGCGCGAACTGGCCGGGCAGGCCGTGGCCGACCACAACGACGGGTATCGCGGCGATCTGCGGTTCGAAAGCCTGGACGCCGACGCGGTGGCCGCCAAGGCCGCCGACGTGGTGATCCTGGCGCTGCCCAACGGCAAGGCCGAGCCGTTCGTTGCCGCAATCGACGCGAGCCGGCCGCAGACGCTGCTGATCGATCTGTCGGCGGACTATCGTTTCGACCCGGCGTGGTATTACGGCTTGCCCGAGCTCACCCGTGGCAGGTATGCGGGGCAGCGCCGTATCAGCAACCCTGGCTGCTATGCCACCGCGATGCAGCTGGCGATCACCCCCTTGCTGGATCAGCTGGCCGGCCCGCCGCAATGCTTTGGCGTGTCCGGCTATTCCGGTGCGGGCACCACGCCGTCGGACAAGAACAACCCCGAGCTGCTCGCCGATAACCTGATGCCGTATGCGCTGACCAACCACATGCACGAGCGCGAAGTGTCGGCGCAGCTTGGCGTGCCGGTGGAGTTCATGCCGCACGTGGCGCCGCATTTCCGTGGCATCACCATGACCGTCAACCTGTGGCTGCAGCAAGCGCTGACACGCGAGCAGATCCAGGCGCGCTATGCGCAGCGGTATGCGGGCGAGCCGCTGGTCGAGCTTGTCGACGAGGCGCCGTGGGTGAGCCGCATTGCCGGCAAGCACGGCGTGCAGATCGGCGGCATCACCCTGGCGCCCGGCAACAAGCGGGTGGTGGTGGTGGCGACGCTGGACAACCTGCTCAAGGGCGCGGCGACCCAGGCGATGCAGAACCTCAACCTGGCATTGGGCTGGGACGAATTAACCGCGATTTGTTGATGCGAGTCCCTCGCAGAAGCCTGCACCGCCATGTGCGGGGATTCAAAGATGCGAGTCCCTCGCAGAAGCCCGCGCATCCATGTGCGGGGATTTAACCTGATGCTTTACTTCGAGACGCTTTCCGATGACCAATCTGTTGTGGCAAAAACCCGGTGTTGCGGTTGACGCCAAAATCCAGACCTTCCTGGCCGGCGACGATGTGATCCTGGATCGCGAGTTCTTCCTGCACGACATCGCGGCCAGCAAGGCGCATGCACAGGGGCTGCAGCACATCGGCATCCTGTCGTTGCAGGAGCTGGGCGGCCTGAGCGAACAACTCGATCTGTTGGCGGACGATTTCCGTAGCGGCGCATTCGTGCTCGATGCCCAGTACGAAGATTGCCATTCGGCGATCGAAGCACGCCTGACCGAGCGCCTGGGCGATGCCGGCCGCAAGATCCACACCGGACGCAGTCGCAACGATCAGATCCTGGTCGCAACGCGGCTATGGTTGAAGGACAAACTGCGGCGCGTGGCCGAGCTCAGCGGCGAGATCGCCAAGGTGGCGCTGGATCGCGCGCAGGCCGAAGCCGCGTTGCCGGTGCCGGGTTACACGCATATCCAGCGTGCGGTGGTGTCGTCGGCGGGCATGTGGTGGGCCGGCTGGGCAGAAGCGTTTATCGATAATGCCGTGCGCGCGACCGACACCTTGCACCTGGTGGACAGCAACCCGCTCGGCACCGCTGCCGGCTACGGCGTAAATCTGCCGCTGGACCGCGCGCACACCACCGCCGAGCTCGGTTTTGCACGTCTGCAGGTCTCGCCGATCTACGCGCAACTGTCGCGCGGCAAGTACGAGCTGGCCGCACTCGAGGCGCTTGGCAGCGCCACCCTGGACTTGCGGCGTATCGCCTGGGATCTGTCGCTGTTCACCAGCGGCGAATTCGCGTTTGTCGCGTTGCCGGCGCAGTACACCACCGGCAGCTCGATCATGCCCAACAAGCGCAACCCCGATGTCATCGAACTGATGCGCGCCACCCATGCCAGCGTGGCGGCCGCGCGGACCGAGATCGAACAGCTGCTGTCGCTGCCGTCCGGTTACCACCGCGATCTGCAGAGCAGCAAGGGCGCCATCGTGCACGGTTTCGGCCGTGGCCTGGCCGCGCTGGAACTGTTGCCGGCGCTGCTCGCCAATCTGGAATGGCGCCGGGACAAGCTGCATGCGGCGATCGACTCGGGCATGTACGCCACCGACGTGGCAGTGGAAGCGGCCGTGGCCGGCGTCCCGTTCCGCGATGCCTACAAGGCTGCAGCGGAAGCATCGGAAACCGCAGGGCAGGGGCGCACGCCGGAAGGCAGCCTGGCTGCACGTGTCTCGCCAGGTGCCGCAGCGGACCTGCAGCTGGACGTGCTGCGTGCCCGATGGGAGGCCCTGGTCTGATGGCCATGATCAGCACCGACACCGCCGAACATTACCCCTGGGGCGAAGCCAGCCACGGCTGGCACCTGTTGCGCGACCCCAACTTGAGCGTGCTCGAGGAACACATGCCGCCAGGCGCTGCAGAGTTGCGCCATCGGCATAGTCGCGCGCGGCATTTCTTCTATGTGCTGGCCGGCGAGGTGATGCTGCAGCTGGACGGCGCACAGCATGTGTTGCGCGTGGGGCAGGGCTTGCATGTGCCGCCCGGTTCCACCCATCAGATGCATAACCTGTCCGCGATGGAAGCGCGCTTCCTGGTGATTTCCACCCCGTTCGGTCGTAGCGAGGCAACACCCGACAAGGAGGCCGGCTGATGTCGATGCGCTATCTGGTGCTGGCGATGCGCAAACCGCACTTTCCGGCGGATGTGGTGGAGGCGCATCGCGCATTTCTCGATACGCTGCGGGCGGCCGGGCAGCTGGAACTGACCGGCGGCTTCAGCGACGGCAGCGGCGGCGCCTACGTGCTGGTCAACGTGGACAGCCTGGAGCAGGCGCAGCAGATCGTGGCACGCGATCCGCTGGTGCTGCGCGATGCCTCCACGCTGACCGTCCACGAATGGAAGACGCACTGAGCATTTCGCCACGATGACCACGCCTGCGAACACCTCGCCGTTCACCGAGCAAGCGCTGCCGCCGTGGCGGCGTGCGGTGCTCAAGGTCGGCAGCAGCCTGCTGGCCGCAGACGGTGGTGGCCTGTCGCCCCGCTTTGCGCTGGGCCTGGCGCAGTTCGTGTCGGCCAATCTGGCCGCCGGGCGGGAGCTGGTGATCGTGTCGTCGGGCGCGGTGGCGGCCGGCCGGGCAATCCTGCCCAAAGCTGCCGAGGCCGGCGCGCCGATCGCCGCGCGGCAGGCGCTGGCTGCGCTGGGGCAGGCGCAATTGATCGCGCTCTGGCAACGCTTTTTCGAGCGCCCGGTGGCGCAGGTGTTGCTGACCCACGACGACCTGCGCAACCGTCGCCGTTATCTCAATGCACGCGCTACCTTGGGCGAGTTGTTGCGGCTTGGCGCGCTGCCGGTGGTCAACGAAAACGACACCGTATCGGTGGACGAGCTCAAGCTGGGCGATAACGACAATCTGGCGGCGATCGTCGCCGCATTGGTCGATGCCGATGCCTTGTTCATCGCCACCGATATCGACGGCCTGTACAGCGCCGACCCGCGCAGCAACCCGTTGGCGCGGCCGCTCGACGATGTCCCCGATCTCACGCCGCAGGTGATGGCGATGGCCGGCGGCAGCGGCAGCAGCGTGGGCACCGGCGGCATGCGCACCAAGCTGGAAGCTGCCGCCAAGGCCGGCGCCGCGGGCATCGAGACCTATCTGTTCAATGGCCGCAGCAGCGAGGTGGTACGCGGGCTGGCGCAGGATCGCCTATGCGGGACGCGCATCCATGCCGCGCGCACGCGGATTGCGGCGCGCAAGTACTGGTTGCGGCATGCGCCGGTGGAAGCCGGTGCCATCCTGATCGATGCCGGCGCGGCGACCGCGCTGAGCGAGAAGGGCGCATCGTTGTTGCCTGGCGGCGTGGCCGGGGCCGAGGGCGACTTCAGGCGTGGCGACATGGTGGAGATCCGTCTGCGCGACGACAGCGGCGAGCGCTGCCTGGCGCGCGGCGTCAGCCAGTATTCGGCAGTGGATATCCGCCGTATTGCCTGCCGCCATTCGCGCGAGATCGAGTCCGTGCTCGGGTACAGCTATGGGGAGAACGTGGTGCATCGCGACGACCTGGTGGTGCTGTAGCGCATCGCAAGCGCGACGCGCTACCCATGCTCGTCCGGGAGCCAGCGCGTTGCACGCACGCGCCCTGATCCAGTCGTCTGCGCTGCGGCAGCGGCGCGCCGAGAGATCGTTGCAAGCGCGACCGCTTTGGCTCTCCGCGATGCTTTGCGCTACTTTCTGCTGCAGTCTCGACGGCCGAACGTTCCCACCATGTCCGAAATGAAAATGCTGGCCCTGCAGTGCCGGGAGGCCGCGCAGGTGCTCTCGCAACTTTCCGCGCAGGCCAAGCAGGATCTGCTCGACGCGATGGCTGCCGCACTGGAAGCCGATGCCGCGTTGATCCTTGCCGCAAACGCGCGCGATCTTGAAGCCGCTCGCGCCAAAGGCACCGGCACAGCCATGCTCGACCGGCTGGCGCTGGACCAGGTGCGCCTGGCCGGCATCGCGGCGGCATTGCGCGAGGTGGCGCAGTTGCCGGACCCGGTCGGTCAGGTCACACGCGACGACACGCGCCCCAACGGCATCCGCGTGCAGAAGGTGCGCGTGCCGCTGGGGGTGATTGCGATGATCTACGAGGCCCGTCCCAACGTCACCGCCGATGCGGCCGCGCTGTGCATCAAGGCCGGCAATGGCGTGATCCTGCGTGGCGGCTCCGAGGCGATCCATTCCAACACCGCAATTGCGCGCGCATTGCAGGGTGCATTGCGTGCGGCGGGTGTGCCGGAAGCGGCTTTGACGCTGGTCGAGGATCTGCGTCGCGAGACCATGCTGGAGCTGCTGCAGCTCAGCGACATCATCGACCTGGCGATTCCGCGTGGTGGGGAAGGGCTCATCCGCTTTGTCGCCGAACACGCGCGCGTGCCGGTGATCAAGCATTACAAGGGCGTGTGCCATCTGTTTGTGGATGCCTCGGCCGATGTGGAGCGTGCCGTGCGCCTGTTGGTCGACGGCAAGGCGAGCCGGCCATCGGCCTGCAATTCGCTGGAAACGCTGTTGGTGCATGCAGACATCGCCGAGCGCTTCCTGCCGCTGGCAGCCGCTGCGCTGCGTGCGCGCAACGTGGAGCTGCGTGGCGACGCGGCAACGCGTGCGATGGTGCCCGAGATCGCGCCTGCCAGCGACGACGACTATGCCGCAGAGTATCTGGATCTGATCCTGGCGATCCGAATCGTGCCGGATCTTGACACCGCACTGGCCCACATTCGCCAGTACGGCTCGGACCATACCGAAGTGATCGCCACCGAGGACGCCGCAAACGCCGAGCGTTTCGTGCATGCACTACGTTCGGCGGTGGTGATGGTCAACGCTTCCTCGCGCTTCTCCGATGGTGGCGAGCTCGGCCTGGGCGCGGAGATCGGTATCTCGACCACGCGCCTGCATTCGTATGGCCCGATGGGGTTGGAAGCGCTGACCGTGGAGCGCTTTGTGGTGCGTGGCGAAGGCCAGGTGCGTCACTGATCGGCACGCGGCCGACCAGGACCGTGGCGGCCCGCCAGCGATCCTTTGCCTGCTGAAGCAGCGCTGCCGCGCCCCTGGTGGTGGAGGCGTGGCGTCGCGAACTGACGCAGCCCTGCCTGCGCCATTGTCCGCAGCCACCGTGCGTGCAAACCGTGCCCACACCCCGCCGTATCCGCAGCCACTCAGCGCACGTCCAACCCGCCGACCACGACCTTTGACACTCCCCCGGCAGCCTGTGGCCTCACTACAGTCGTCGATTGCCCCGCCCGTTCCGGAGTCGTCGATGCGCCGCCTTGCTGTCTGCCTGCTCGCCACCGCCATTGCCGCCGCCACCGGCAGTGCCTTCGCCCAGACCTCGCCGATGACGCCGGACATCACCGGCAAGCCGTTCGTGGCAAGCGAGGCTGCCAACGACTACGTCAAGCGCGAGGTCATGATTCCGATGCGCGATGGCGTGAAGCTGCACACCGTGATCGTGGTGCCCAAGGGCGCACGCAACGCGCCGATGGTGCTGACGCGCACGCCATACGACGCCAGCGGCCGTAGCGAGCGCCTGGCCTCGCCGCATATGAAGGACCTGCTGCCGCCCGGCGACGACGTCTTCGTGGAAGGCGGCTACATCCGCGTGTTCCAGGACGTACGCGGCAAGTACGGCTCCGAGGGCGACTACGTGATGACCCGCCCGCTGCGCGGCGCGCTCAATCCCGGCGACGTGGACCACGCCACCGATGCGTGGGACACCATCGACTGGCTGGTCAAGAACGTGACCGAATCCAACGGCAAGGTCGGCATGATCGGCTCGTCCTACGAAGGCTTCACCGTGGTGATGGCACTGACCAACCCGCATCCGGCGTTGAAGGTGGCCGCGCCGGAAAGCCCGATGATCGATGGCTGGATGGGCGACGACTGGTTCAACTACGGCGCGTTCCGCCAGGTCAACTTCGACTACTTCACCGGCCAGCTCAGCAAGCGCGGCAAGGGCGCCGGCATCCCGCGCCAGGGGCAGGACGATTACAGCAATTTCCTGCAGGCCGGCTCGGCCGGGGACTTCGCCAAGGCCGCCGGGCTGGAGCAGTTGCCGTGGTGGCACAAGCTCACCGAACACGTGGCGTACGATGCGTTTTGGCAGGAGCAGGCGCTGGACAAGGTGATGGCGCGCACGCCGCTCAAGGTGCCCACGATGTGGCTGCAGGGGCTGTGGGACCAGGAAGACATGTGGGGCGCGATCCACAGCTACGCGGCGATGGAGCCGCGCGACAAGCGCAACACGCTCAACTATCTGGTGATGGGGCCATGGCGGCACAGCCAGGTGAACTACGACGGCAGCTCCCTGGGCGCATTGAATTTCGATGGCGACACCGCGCGTCAGTTTCGTCGCGATGTGCTGCGCCCGTTCTTCGATCAATACCTGGTCGATGGCGCGCCCAAGGCGAGCACGCCGCCGGTGTTCATCTACGACACCGGCGAGAACCGCTGGGATCGCCTGCAGTCCTGGCCGCGCAGTTGCGCCAAGGGCTGTGCGTCGGCGAGCAAACCGCTGTATCTGCAGGCCGGCGGCAAGCTGTCCTTCGACAAGCCCGCTGCAGGGCAGGGCGCGTTTGAAGAATACGTTTCCGATCCAGCCAAGCCGGTGCCGTTCGCACCGCGCCCGGTGGATTTTGCCGACCGCAGCATGTGGACCACCTGGCTGGTCCACGACCAACGCTTTGTGGACGGACGCCCGGATGTGCTGACCTTCGTCACCGAGCCGCTGACCGAGCCGTTGCAGATCGCCGGTGCGCCCGATGTGCATCTGCAGGCCTCCACCAGCGGCAGCGACAGCGACTGGGTGGTCAAGCTGATCGACGTGTACCCGGACGAGATGGCGTCCACCCCCAAGATGGGTGGCTACGAGTTGCCGGTCTCGCTGGCGATCTTCCGCGGCCGCTATCGCGAGAGTTTCAGCGCGCCCAAGCCGCTGGCGTCCAATCAGCCGCTGGCGTTCGAATTCGGCCTGCCCACCGCCAACCACACCTTCCAGAAAGGCCACCGGGTGATGGTGCAGGTGCAATCCAGCCTGTTCCCGCTCTACGACCGCAACCCGCAAACCTACGTGCCGAATATCTTCTTCGCCAAGCCGGGCGATTATCAAAAGGCTACCCAGCGCGTTTACGTGACGCCGGAGCAGCCCAGCTACATCAGTCTGCCGGTGCGTTGAGCCCACGGGCGCCGCGCGCCGGCGGCGCCCACACGTCTTCCAGCAACTGCGGGCGGCACACCACCCAGGCGGCGCCCAGCTGCACCACGATGCAGATCACCAGAAACACGAACGGCGAGCTCCAGCCGCCGCTGTGCGCATGCAGCCAGCCGAACAGAAACGGTCCCAGGCAACTCACCGCATAGCCCATGCCCTGCGAGAACCCGGAGAGCGCGGCCGACCCGGCGGCCGTGCGGCTGCGCTGGTTGACCAGCACCAGCGCCAGCGGGAAGGTGCTGGGCCCCAGGCCGAGCAAGGTCACCCACAGGATCGGCGCCGCCAGCGGTGCCCACCACAGCCCGGCGAAGGCAATCAGGTGGCAGGCCGCGCACAGCAACACGATCGGGAACGGGTTACGCATGCGCACTGCCAAGGCCGGCATGGTCAACGCGCCGACCATGCCGAGCGCGGCGAACAGCGCCACCATGGTGCCGCCGAACGCGGGCGAGGCGCCGGCTTCGCGCAGCAGCGTGGGCAGCCAGGTGAACATCGAATAGGTCACCAGCGAGGTCATGCCGAAGGTGATCGCCATGCTCCAGCCCAGGGCGGTGCGTGCGACCCGGCCTTCGGCTTCGGAGGTGGGCGTGACCGGTGCCGGTCCGGTGGCGCGCAGGCGGCCCTGGCTGGCCTGCACCAGCGCCCATGCCACCAGGGCCAGCAGCGCCGGCAACACCCACACCACCATCGAGCTGCGCCAGCCCAGCGCATCGGCCACCGGCACCGCCATCAACGCCGGCAGCAGGGTGCCGACCTGCAGCACGGTGATGTACAGCGTGCTGACCCGCCCCACGCGGTCGCCGAAGTAGCGTTTCACCAACGGCGGCAGCACCACATTCCCCATGCCCATGCCGGCCAGCGCCACCAGCGAACCGGTCAGCAGCCCGCCGGTGCCCGGCAGCAGTGGTCGCACCATCAGCCCCAGCGTGGCCAGCGCCATCGATACCAGTGCGGTGCGCAGCAGCCCGTAGCGACGCAGCACCGCAGGCGTTGCAACGCCGGTCAGCGCAAATGCGGCAGTGGGCAACATGCCGAGCGCGCCCATGGTCGGCGCCCCGAACCCGTATTCGCCGGCAATGCGTTCCAGCAACGGGGTCAACGACGTTACCGCCGTGCGCAAGTTGAAGGCGGACAACAAAATGGCGGCCAGCACCAGGGCGCGCCCACGCGATTGGGCGGACAAGGACGAGGCGGCAGTGACAACAGACATGACAGACCATCCGCACCGTGCACATCCGTGCGACGGCGCCTGAAAACACAAAACCGGCACGAGGCCGGTTTTGTGTTTTGAAACTGGTCGGGGAGACAGGATTCGAACCTGCGACCTCTACGTCCCGAACGTAGCGCTCTACCAGACTGAGCTACACCCCGAAGGAGCCGCGTATGTTACATAGGGAATGCGGAATCGGCAAGCATCCATCGCAATTATTTTTCCTGAGGCCGATGCGCACGCTCGGGCTCGCGCGCCTCGAACCACATGCCGTTGAGAACAGCGGCCAATGCCGCCAGACCGGTGCCGAGAATCCAGGCGAAGTACCACATCGTGTGTGCTCCTGAAAAACGTTGAGGAAGTGGGAAGGCGAGCGCAGCTGCGACGACATGCCGGCATCGCCGCAACCGCGTCAGCTAATACGCATTGGGATTGGCGGAGAGTTCGTCGGCAGTCACCTTGCCCCGGAGCACGCGATACACCCACGCCGTGTAGGCCAGCACGATCGGCATGAACACGGTGGTGGCCAGCAGCATGATCCACAGCGTGAGACGGCTGCTGGAAGCGTCCCATAGCGTCAGGCTGGCACTCGGTGCAGTGGAGGACGGCAGCAGGAACGGGAACAGCGCAAACCCCACGGTAAAGACGATGCCGATGATGGCGCTGCCCGAGGCGATGAACGCCAGCCCGCCGCGTCGTGCACGCAGCAGCACTGCGCTCATCCCAAGCCCGAGCAGGCCGACCAGCGGCGCCACCAAGGTGGCCGGCATGCTGCCGTAGTTGTATAGCCAGCCGCCGCTAGCCGTCAGTGCAGCGGTCTTGGCCAGCGGATTGGTCTGCGCATCGGTCGCCAGCACCGATGTCACGGCGTAGCCGGGCAGGCCAAACGCCACCCAGACGCCGGCTGCGGCAAACAATGCCACCGCACCCAGCGCGGCGAGGCTGCCGATACGCGCGGCGCGTTCGGCCACCGGTCCATCGGTCTTGAGCACCAGCATCGCCGCGCCGTGGGCGATCAGCATCGCCACGCTGAGCAGACCGGCGAGCAGCGCGAACGGCGTCAGCAGCCCGAACAGATTGCCGGTGTAGAAGATGCGCATGCTGTCGTCGAAATGGAACGGAACACCCAGTACGACATTGCCAACCGCCACGCCCATGATCAATGCCGGAACGAAACCGCCGACGAACAATGCCCAATCCCAACTGTTGCGCCAGCGTTGGTCCGTCAGTTTGCCGCGGAACTTGAAGCCGACCGGCCGCAGGATCAGCGCAAACAGAATCACGAACATCGCCAGATAGAATCCGGAAAAACTCACCGCATACAGTGGCGGGAACGCAGCGAAGATCGCGCCACCGCCCAGGATCAGCCATACCTGGTTGCCCTCCCAGACCGGGCCGACGGTGTTGATCACCAGACGACGTTCGGCATCGTTTTTCGCCACGAACGGCAGCAGCGCACCGACGCCCAGATCGAAGCCGCCCATCACCGCGTAACCGGACAGCAATACGCCAAGCAACAGCCACCAGATCACGCGCAATGTGGTGTAGTCGAGCAAGATGAAATCCATGGTGTCTCTCCTGGCTTACGGTGCGCCGCCGGCCAGTGCGCCGGTGCTCAATGGGGCATGGGGTGAGGACGCGTCGGGCGAGTCGCCGTTCGGTGACGGGCTGCGTTGCGTCGGCGGAAACAGCGCGTCCGGGCCCTTGCGGATCGTCTTCAGCGACAGCTTGATCGCGATCACCAGCAGCGTGGTGTACAGCGCGGTGAAGCCGACCAGGGTCAACACGATTTCATACAGATCCAGACCCGATGCGGCATAGAAGGTCGGCAGCACGCCTTCAACCGCCCACGGCTGGCGGCCGTACTCGGCCACGAACCAACCGCACTCGATGGCGATCCACGGCAGCGGCAGCGTCCACAACGCCAGGGTCAGGAACCAGCGCTTTTCCTGGAAGGTGTGCTTGCACGCGAACCAGAACGCAATGGCGAAGAAGGCGATGAGATACACGCCGATGCCTGCCATGATGCGGAACGTCCAGAACAGCGGGAGCACACGTGGCACCGTATCCATCGCCGCCTGCGCGATCTGCTCGGGCGTGGCATTGCCGATGTCGTCGCGATAGCGCTTGAGCAGCAGGCCGTGGCCAAGATCCTGCCAATGCGCATCGAAGATCTTGCGTGCTTCGAGATCGTCCTTGTTGGCGCGGATGCGTTGCAGCGCGCCGTAGGCGATCTGCCCGCCGCGGATGCGGTGTTCGGCACGGCCGACCAGTTCCAGGATGCCGGGAATCGGCTGATCCAGCGAACGCGTGGCGATCAGGCCCATCAGGTACGGAATCTTGATCGCGTAGTCGTTGCGATGGGTCTGCTGGTTGGGAATGCCGAACGCGGTGAAGTCGGCCGGCGCGGCTTCGGTCTCCCACATCGCTTCGATCGCGGCCAGCTTCATCTTCTGGTGTTCGTTGGCGGCGTAGCCGCTTTCGTCGCCGAGCACCACCACCGACAGCGACGACAACAGGCCGAAGGCTGCGGCCACCGCAAACGAGCGGCGCGCCATCTCGGTGTGCTTGCCGCGTAGCAGATAGAACGCGCTGATCGACATCACGAACACCGCACCGAGCACGTAGCCGGCGCTGACGGTATGCACGAACTTGGCCTGCGCCACCGGGTTGAACAGCACCGCCATGAAATCGACCACTTCCATGCGCATGGTGTCCGGGTTGAACACCGCGCCGGTCGGGTTCTGCATCCAGCCGTTGGCGATCAGGATCCACAGCGCAGAGAAGTTGCTGCCCAAGGCCACCAGCCAGGTGGTGATCAGGTGCTGCAGCTTGCTCAGGCGGTTCCAGCCCAGGAAGAACAGGCCCAGGAACGTCGCCTCCAGGAAGAACGCCATCAACCCTTCGATCGCCAGCGGCGCGCCGAAGATGTCGCCGACATAATGGCTGTAGTACGACCAGTTCATGCCGAACTCGAACTCCATCACGATGCCGGTGCCGACACCCATGGCGAAGTTGATGCCGAACAATACGCCCCAGAACATGGTCATGCGCCGCCAGATCGGCTTGCCGGTCATGACGTAGACGCTTTCCATGATGCCGAGCAGGAACGACAGGCCCATGGTCAGCGGCGGAAAGATGAAGTGGTACATCGCGGTGACTGCGAATTGCAGCCGCGACAGTTCGACAACTGTCGAGTCGATCATGGCGGGGTGGCCTGGTTGAGTATCGGTGAGGAACATGGCGGATCATCTGCCGCCGCCGCGCCGCGCGCGTTGATCCAAATCAATGCGGCCCCGCTCCGGTGCGGCACACTGTCCATCCCGCAGTGGGCAGTGGCGACTTACAATCGCCTGCGATGCAGCGCCTGAAGAGAGCCATGTGAGCCAGCCCAGCGTGCAAGTCAGCGAAACGCCCGCCCAGCGCCGTCAACGCGGCCAGTGGCTGGATGCGCTTGCCGCACCCGCTGCGCGTGCCCGTCGGCTGTCCGCTGTGGCGGTGGCGTTGTCTGGGGTGTTGTTGCTGGCGCAGTCGGCGGCCATCGCATGGTTGGTGCAAGCGGTACTGGTGCAGCACGTGGCCTTGGCGCAGTTACGCAACGTGGGCGTGGGGTTGCTGGTCGCGCTGCTCGGGCGTGCACTGCTCAACGGCTGTGCGCAATCGCTGACCGGCGAGGTGGCCGATGCGGCCAAGCAAGAATTGCGTGCCCGCATCGCGCGCCGTCTGGTGCAGCACGGCCCGCTCTGGCTACGCCGGCAACGCAGCGGCGAACTGGGCGAGTTGAGCCTGGCGCACACCGATGCGCTGGAAGGGTATTTCGTCGGCTATCAGCTGGCACGCACCGAGATCATGCTGGTGCCGCCGGTGATCCTGATTGCGGTGTTTTCGGTCGATTGGGTGGTGGGCCTGGTGCTGTTGCTCACCGCGCCGTTGATTCCATTTTTCATGATGCTGGTGGGATGGGGTGCGGAAGCTGCAGGTCGCGAGCAACTCGGCGAGCTGGCACGGATGGGCGGGCACTTTGCCGACCGTCTGAAGGGCCTGGGCTTGCTGCGGGTGTATGGCCGTGGCCAGGCCGAACTGGGCGGCATTGCCGCGGCGGCGGAGGGCGTGCGCGAGCGTTCGCTCAAGGTGCTGCGCATCGCGTTCCTGTCGTCCACGGTGCTGGAATTCTTCGCCTCGGTGAGCGTGGCGATCGTGGCCTTGTATTTCGGTTTGAGCTATCTGGGCATGCTCGACTTGCATGGGCTGCCGTCGCTGGGTGCGGGCATGTTCTGCCTGCTGCTGGCGCCGGAATTCTTTGCGCCGTTGCGGCGTCTGGCAGCGCATTACCACGACCGCGCCAACGCGCTGGCCGCAGTGACGGAGGCCGAGCGGTTGCTGGAAGGCTTCCCCGACGATGTTGATGGCAGTGCGCCGGACTCGGCGCTGTCGCAACACGCCCTGGAGCCTGCACAGGCGCATGCGCCGTTGCTGCAGGCACGTGCTCTGGCACTGCGTCCGGCCGGTGCGCCGCACACGGTGATCACGCAATTCTCGCTGGACCTGCAGCCCGGGCAGCGCGTGGCGGTGATCGGAGCCAGCGGTAGCGGCAAGAGCACCTTGCTGGAAGGGCTTGCCGGCTGGCTGCCAGCCGAAGCGGGCAGTGTAGTGCTGCGCCCGGGCACGCGTGTGGGCTATGCCACCCAGCGGCCGTACCTGTTTCACGGCAGCATTGCCGACAATCTGCGGCTGGCCGATCCGCAGGCCAGCAGCGCACGCCTGCACGCGGTGGCCGATGCCGCGCAGGTGCTGCGCTTCGCCGCGCAGTTGCCGGCCGGCCTGGACACGCTGATCGGCGAGCGCGGCTTCGGCCTGTCCGGTGGCGAAGCGCGGCGTGTGGCATTGGCGCGGCTGCTGCTGCGCGAGCCGGATCTGCTGCTACTGGACGAACCCACCGCGTTTCTCGATCCGGACACCGAAGCCGAATTGCTGCGCACGCTTGGCGTATTTGCACGTGGCCGCGCGGTGGTGCTGGCAACGCACAGCCCCGCGGTGATGCGCTGGGCCGATGTGGTGATCGATCTGCGTGGCACAACCGTGACGGCGAGCGCGCCATGAACGACACACGCCACGATCGGCTGAGCGGGGTGTTTCGCCGGCACGCCTGGCGGCTGTTGCTGTCTGCGCTGCTGGTGCTGGTTACCATGCTGGCCGGGGTTGGCCTGCTGAGCCTGTCCGGCAGCTTTCTCACGGCGGCGGCATTGGCTGGCGTTGCCGGCATGGGGGCCGGCTTCAATTTCTTCTCGCCTTCGGCCGGCATTCGTGCGTTGACGTTTGCGCGCATCGTGTCGCGCTATGGCGAAAAATTGATCGGCCACGATGCCACCTTGCGCATCGCCCGCGATCTGCGGGTGTGGTTCTTCCGTCGTGCGTTACCGCTGGCGCCGGGGCGGCTGTCGGCCACGCGCACCGGCGATCTGCTGGCGCGCCTGATGTCGGACATCGGCGAAGTCGATGGCCTGAGCGTGCGTGCGCTGGCGCCGCTGTCGGCGCTGCTCGGCATCTGGCTGGCCGGCGTGGTTGCCGCTGCCTTGATCTATCCGCCCGCGGCGCTGTTGTTGCTGGCGCTGGGTGGGTTGATCGGCGGGCTGGTGCCCTGGCAGGTCGCACGTGGCGGCGCGCAGCGCGAGCAGTTGCGTGCGCAGCACCGCACGGCATTGCGCACGCAGGCGTTCGAAGGCCTGGAAGGTGCGGCCGACCTGGCCGCGGTCGATGCGCAAGGCACCTGGCTGCATCGGCTTCACGCCACTGCGGCGGCCGTGGGGCAGGGCGACCGCCTGCAACGGCGTCGCCTGATCGCCGGCAACCTGCTGCACGCGGTCTGCGCTGCCTTCGGTCTGGCCGGCATGCTGTGGCTTGCGCTGCACGCCGCCGAGCGAGGGCTGATCGCAGCGGACATGGCTGCCGGCCTGGTGTTTCTGACCATGGCGCTGCTGGAGGTATGGGCCGGTGCCGGGCTTGCGTTGCAGTCGCTGCAAAGCGCGCGCGTCGCTGCCCGGCGCCTGCAGGTCATCGTCGATCAAGCCCCGTCGGTCGCCGATCCCGTGCAGGCCATCGACATGCCACGGACTGGCACGCTGCAACTGCAGCAGGTGTCGTTTGCGTGGCCCGGTGGCGTACGGCCGGTGCTGCACGCACTCGATTTGACCCTGGCGCCTGGCGAGCGCATCGCCATCAGTGGCGACAGCGGCAGCGGCAAGAGCACCTTGTCGGCATTGCTGCTGCGGCTATGGGATCCGCAGGCCGGGCAGGTGCGCTACGCCGGCATCGATCTGCGTCACTGCGCACAGGCGCAATGGCATCGCCGCATCGCCTGGCTGCCGCAGAACGCCCCGGTTTTTGCCGGCAGCGTGCGCGAGAATCTGGCCATCGGCGATGCCGCTGCCGACGATGCGGCGATGTGGCAGGCGTTGGAGCAGGTGCGCCTGCACGACTGGGCCCGCGCGCAACGTGGTCTGGACACCTGGGTGGGCGAAAACGGCGCTACGCTTTCCGCAGGCCAGGCACGTCGCCTCGCGCTGGCGCGCGCGCTGTTGCGCGATGCTCCCATCCTGCTGCTCGACGAACCCACCGACGGCCTGGACGTGGACACCGCCCACGCCTTGCTGCTGGATCTGGCCGCCGCACTCGGCGAGCGCAGCCTGGTGATGATCACCCACTACAGCGTGCCTGCCGGTGTGGTGCACCGGCATTACCGCATGCGTGATGGAACGCTGCAGCCGCTGGAGTGAGCGGCCTTCGCCATGGCTGGGTCCTGGAGCGACCAACAGAACGAAGCGCGCAGTCGTAAGGTGGGCGTGGATGGCGCGCTCATGACCGGGGGGACGCGTGGGCATGCCGTACCGAGCACCGGCCGCGCCTGTATCGCTGTTGCGCAGTCGAAGCGCAGGCATGGCGCGCCTCAGCGCGTCAGATACACCGCCCAGGCCAGGGCCGCGGCGTTTGCGAGCGCGCTGACCCAGAACGCGATCTGGAACGAGGTCTTGACGGTCTTGTGCCGGAACAGCGATTGCGCCAGCAGCGCGCCGGGCCAGCCACCGAGCAAGGCGATGGCATGCAGGGTGGCTTCCGGGGTGCGGCGCTGGCCGCGTGTGGCTGCGGTCTTGTCCAGCCGATAGGCGATCAGCGCGGCAATGCTGGTTGCCGCGTACCAGAGCGCAATCGCAGCCGGTAGCCGTTCTGCGAGCACCAGGCCGAGCATGCCGACCGCGAACAGGCCGGCCAGCAGCCGGCGCGGCAGTACGCTGCTGGCGGTCTGCGAGGGGCGTGATCTGGCTCTGGATGTGGCTCTGGACCTGGCAATCAGCAGGCGTCCAGAAAATCGCGGACCGCCGGGCCGAACCGTGCAAAATCCACCAGGAAGGCGTCGTGGCCCTGCGGCGAATCCAGGCCGATGAAACGGGCATCGGCGCCGCCGGCGCGCAGGCCATCGGCGATCTGTTCCTGTTGCTGCACCGGGAACAGGATGTCGGTGTTGGCGCCGATCGACAGCGCGCGTGCGATGCGGATGCGCGACAGGCCGGCCAGCACCTCGCCATCGCTGGAGCCCTGGCTTGCCGACGCAATGCCAACAGGCGCGCCGGGGCCGCGGGCGCCAGCCAATGGCGTCTGTGCGCCCGGAGTCGGCTCGGCGTAGTCGGCCAGATCGAACCAGTCCATCGAGCGGCTCAGGTACAGATAGCAGTTGGGATCGAAGAAGCGCACGAAGCGGCGCGCGTGGCCTTCCAGATAACTTTCGACCTGGAATTCCAGCCCGAACGGGTCGTCGTCGGCCTGTTCGGAATCCAAGCGTACGCGACCAAACCTGCCGTCCCATTCCAGCGCCGAGCGGTAGGTGATCACGCCAAGTTTGCGTGCCATGCGCATGCCCGATTCCGGGTAGCGCGTGTCGTCGTAGTGGCCGCCGTTCCAGTGCGGATCCAGCCGGATCGCTTCGCGCTGCAGCGAGCGGATGGCAATGGAAAACGGCAACGCCTGCGCGCTGCCGGAGATGTTGATGTGGCTGCGCGCGATGCCTTGGTGCCGCAGCAACAGCGCCAGTGCGGTCATGCCGCCCATCGAGTTACCGATCAGGCAGGCGAGCTGTTCGATGCCCAGTGCGCGCACCACATCGGCGGCGGCATCGGCCACGTCTTCGATCGACAGGTCCGGAAAGCGCAGCCGATAGCGCTCGCCGGTGGCCGGATCGATCGAGGCCGGCCCGGTCGAACCTTTGCAGCTGCCCAGCGAATTGACGCACACCACGAACCAGCGTTCGGTATCGATCGGCTTGCCCGGCCCCAGCATCGCCTCCCACCAACCCGGCTCGGGGTTGGCCTGATTTGCGGCCGCATGCGCGTTGGGCGACAAGCCGGTGACGATCAGCACCGTGTTGTTGCGATCGGCAGCCAGCGTGCCCCAGGTTTCGTAAGCCACACGAGCCTGATGCAGCTCACCACCGCGCTTCATCGGAAACGGCGAAGGCAGGGAGTGGTATAGCGTGCCAGGGGGAATGAATTCGGTCATGCCGCAATTCTATCCGGCGTGGCGGTGGGCGGCATGGTGAATCGGGATGGGGACTCGGTTTGAGCCCTTGCGTTAGGTGATGTCACCTTTTAACGCTGTTGATCTGCGGCTTTGCTGCAGGGCCCTTGCCCGCCCACCATCGCAGGACACGCTGCAAGTACGGCCTTGTAAGCTACTTGGCGGCATCCATACCGCCAAAGGTCCCGCGACGGTGGGCGGGCAAGGACCAGTCGAGTTGATCGGTGCGCAAAGTTTCGGTGCGCAAAGTTTCAGCACAGCAGACCGCAAACCGCACGATGCGGTGGTTTCGTTTTTCAACAAAACCACCAGCCAACTGTCTGGTGCGGTGTCCTCGCCGGTTGCGGGACCGTTGGCGGCATGGATGCCGCCATCGAGCCCCCATGGACGGGTTCACGGCGTGTCCCGCGAGCGGCGAGGGCACCGCGCCCTCGAGGTCTTCGCGCCCGCTGCAGGGCCCTTGCCCGCCCACCATCGCGGGACACGCTGCAAGTACGTCCCTGTAAGCTCCGTGGCGGCATCCATGCCGCCAAGGGTCCCGCGACGGTGAGCGGACAAGGACCAATCGAGTTGATCGGTGCGTGAAGTTTCAGCACAGCAACCCGCAACCCGCAAACCGCACGAGGCGGTGGTTTCGTTCTTCAACAAAACCACCAGCCAACTGTCTGGTGCGGTGTCCTCGCCGATTGCGGGACCGTTGGCGGCATGGATGCCGCCATCGAGCCCCCATGGACGGGTTCACGGCGTGTCCCGCGAGCGGCGAGGGCACCGCGCCCTCGAGGTCTTCGCGCCCGCTGCAGGGCCCTTGCCCGGACCATCGCAGGACACATTCGACCAAACCTGCCTTGCGCTTGCTCGCTGCGTTTGGTTGGCGCTCTTCGTCCGTTGCCCCCCAGGCATTGCAACGCAGGCTGGCGAGCAATCAGCGGCCGATGACCAGGTCCACTGGCATGCCTGCCGACAGTTCAACCATCACCGGCACGCTCTCGACATCATCTGCCTGACGCATTGCGTTGCCACTGCGCGATAGCCGTGCAAGCACCTGCACCTTTTCCAGCGACGACAGCGCGCGCGTCGGCATCGGGCTGTCGCCATCGTCCAGGGTGATGGTCAACGGGAGCTCGCTCAGCGCGTGTTTTTCCACTGCCACCGGCATCGGGGTGTCTGCAGCGCGTGCGATGACGAAGACGCTGGTATCGCCGGGCAATCCGGCGCGCTTGGCGAATGCGGCATCCAGCGTCACCCGCACCTGGATGCGTTTGCCGCTGGCTGCATTGGTGGCAGGCGCAGCCGGTGCCTTGATCGGTTCCAGTTTGGCCTCCTGTCGCGCAGCATTGAGCTGCTCGAGCAGGCCGGGCCGGGTGGCGGCGTCGACCACGCTCAGCAGCGGTTCCCAGGTCTCGCTGGCCTTGGCCGGCTGGCCGGCCTGACGCTGCACCACGCCGAGAAACCAGCGTGCGCGTTGATGGTCAGGCTGCACCGCCAGCGCGTGTTCGAGCAGGCGCATGGCCTGCGGGTCCGGTCGCCCGCTGTCGTCGGCGAGCATGCGCGACTGCGCGGCCGCTACCAGCACGTCCGGCTCGTCCGGGCGCAGCGCCACCGCACGCGCAAACGCGTCGCTGGCCTCGGCGAATTTCTGCTGGCTGGACAGCGAGCGCCCCAACAGCACCCAGCCTTCGGCCTGGTCGGGGTTACGCGCCAGGGCGCTGCGCAGTTGCACGATTGCCTCGTCCAGGGTGCGTGGCGTGGCCGGGCGGTCGGCCACCTGCTCGATCGCCGACGGCGTGCCGACCAGCCAGTACAGCGACGCGCTTGCGGCAAGCAACAGCAGCGCCACACTGGCCGCCAGGCCGCGCGTCTGGCGCCACAGCGGGCGCAGCGCCACGCCGAAGGCGAGCAGCGCGATCACGGCAACCGCCAGGACGAAGCCGACCATCACCACTCCTGCTCATCGGCGGGCAACGCGGGCGCGGCAGCGCTGCGTCGACGCACCACCAAGACAACCGCGCCGGCCCCCAGCAACAACACCAGCAGCGGGCCGAACCACAGCAGCCAGGTGCGCGATTCCACCTGCGGGCGATACAGCACGAACTCGCCATAGCGGGAGACCAGGAACTGGCGGATCTGCGCATCGCTGCGGCCTTCGTGCATCAAGGCCAGGACCTCGCGGCGCAGGTCCTGCGCGATCTGCGCGTTGGAGTCGGCCAGCGACTGGTTCTGGCACTGCACGCAACGCAGCTCGGCAGTCAGCGCGTGGAAGCGCGCTTCTTCGGCCGCAGAGCGATATTGCAGCGGCGCCGGGTCGCCGACCGGCTGGGCCAGGGCCAGCCAGGGCAACAGCAGCAGCGTCAGCAGCCAAGTGCGCTTCATGGGCTGGCGTGCAGGTCCGGGGCGGCGGTGGGCGAGCGCTCGATCTTGCTCAGCATCGGAATCAGCTGGGTGTCGATGATGGATTGGGTGAGCATGCCGCTGTATTTCCAGCGCACCACGCCGCGCCCGTCGACCAGGAAGGTTTCCGGTGCGGCAGCGATGCCGAAATCGATCGCGGTGCGCCCGTCTTTGTCGGCCACCACCAACAGATACGGATTGCCCAGTTGTTCCAGCCAGCGCAGCGCATCGGCTTGCTCGTCCTTCCAGTTGTAGCCGATCACGCGCACGCGCTTGGTCAGCGCAAAGCGGCTCAGCACCGGGTGTTCTTCGCGGCAGGCCGGGCACCAGCTGCCCCACACGTTGATGATGTACGGGGCGCCGCGCAGCTCGCGCGCATGCACCACGATGCTGGGGTCGTGCAGCAGCGGCAGCGCGAACGCCGGCGCCGGCTTGCCGATCAGCGCCGAGGGCAGGGCATCGCGATCGTCCTGACCGGAGCGCACCACCGCGTAGACCAGCAGCGCTGCGAGTGCGAGCAGCAGCACGATGGCGCCCACGAGGACCGCAGTGGGCAGGCGGGGCGAACGTGACTCAACCATCTTGGATCTCCGGAGAACGACGAAAACGCCGGTCGGCCGCGGTGACCAGGCCACCGAGCGCCATCAGCAGCGCCCCCAGCCAGATCCAGCGCACGAACGGTTTGAGGTGGACGCGCACCGCCCAGGCCTGGTTGCCCAGCGGTTCGCCAAGGGCGACATACAGGTCGCCGAACGGGCCGGGGCGGATCGCCGCCTCGGTCAGGGTCTGTCCGCCGCTGGCATAGCGGCGTTTTTCCGCATGCAGCAGGCCGACCGGCGCATCGTCCTTGAACACCTGCAGATTGGCGCGGTCTGAAACGTAATTGGGCCCGCGCAGTTCTTCCACGGTATCGAAGTGCAGCGCGTAGCGGCCGATCTGCACCTGCTGGCCCGGCGCCAATGCGACCTCGCGTTGCAGGCTCAGCGACTCCACCAGCAAGGCGCCGGCCAGAAACACCGCAACGCCCATATGCGCCAGCACCATGCCCAGCATTTCTGCAGTGAACTTGCGCCCCTTGGCCGCGCGACGGGTCCACAGGAAGCGTGCCGTGCCAAGCAGTACCCACACCGCACCGGCCACGCCGATCGCGGTTTTCAGCTGGCCTTGCGGCGCCATCAACCAGGCCAGCGCGCCTGCGGCAAGCGCCAGGCCTGCCCACGGTGCCAGCAGCGCCAGCGACCGCGAGGCCTGCTCACGCTGCCAGCGCGTGAGCGGGCCGAACGGCAGCAATGCCACCAGCGGTGCCATCAACACCACGAACAAGGTCCCGAAGTAGGGCGGCCCAACCGACAGCTTGCCCAGGCCAAGCGCATCGGCCAGCAAGGGGTACAGCGTGCCCAGCAGCACCATCGCGCAGGCGCAGGTCAGCAGGAGATTGTTCAACAGCAGCAAGGTTTCGCGCGAGCTGCCGGCAAAGGCGCGTCGCGGGTCGTTGCTGGCGGACATGCCCGGCGCGCGGATGGCGTACAGCAGCAATGCGCCGCCCACCACCACCAGCAGGAACACCAGGATGAACAGCCCGCGCGACGGGTCGGCGGCAAACGAATGCACGCTGGTCAGCACGCCCGAGCGCACCAGAAAGGTTCCCAGCAACGACAACGCAAATGCGGCAATGGCCAGCAGCAAGGTCCAGCTGGCAAAGCTGCCGCGTTTTTCGGTGACCGCCTGCGAATGCAGCAACGCGGTGCCGACCAGCCACGGCATGAAGCTGGCGTTTTCCACCGGGTCCCAGAACCACCAGCCGCCCCAGCCCAGTTCGTAATACGCCCACCAGCTGCCGAGCGCGATGCCGACGGTGAGCATCGCCCAGGCCACGTTGGTCCACGGCCGTGTCCAGCGCAGCCAGCGCGCATCCATGCGGCCTTCCAGCAGCGCGGCGATGGCGAAGGCGAACGGCACCGCAAAGCCGACGTAGCCGCAATACAGCATCGGCGGATGGATGATCAGCCCCGGGTCCTGCAATAGCGGATTGAGGTCGGCGCCTTCCAGCGGCACCGGCAGCAGCCGCGCGAACGGATTGGAGGTGAACAGCAAAAACGCCAGGAAGCCGATGCTGATCAGTGCCATCACCCCCAGCACGCGCGCGACCACCTGCGCCGGCAACTGCCGCGACCACAGCGCCACCGCGCCGGTCCACAGCGCCAGCACCAGCGTCCACAGCAGCAGCGATCCTTCGTGCGCACCCCAGACCGCCGAGTAGCGGTAGATCACCGGCAACAGGCTGTTGGAATTCTCGGCGACATAGCGCACCGAAAAATCCTGCACCAAAAACGCATGCGTCAGCAGCGCGAAGGCCGCAGCGATCAGGCCAAGCTGCACCAACGCCGCCGGGCGCGCCACCGCCATCCAGCTGTCGCGCCCGCGCTGCGCGCCGGCCAGCGGCAATGCGGCCTGCATCAACGCGACCAGCAAGGCCAGCACCAGCAGAAAGGTACCGAGCTCAGGCAGCATGCAGAACTCGCGGTTGGCAGCAGGGCATCGCAGCGCATTGCCGGGAGCCGGCCATCAAGCGCCGGAGAGGGCCGGGCACAGGGGCGTTGGCGGAACACGGGTTTCCCGTCGCCGCGCCGCGCCCACTGTTGGAACCCGCCGGTCCTGTCGTCGTGTCACGTTCTTTGGTCAGCGCGCCCGCGCAGCGACGTGCTGCCTGGCGGAGCCGGAGCGAGAGTAACAACGGCCGGCAAGCCGCCGCCACGGTACGATCCGCGCCGCTGCGTTGAGGCTCCATTGCCTGCGTCTGCCGGTCTTCATGTCGGCCGCCATCGCTTCGGACCGTCACTGCATCACCTTGCCCGGGGCCACCTGATGCTTGCGATGCGCGCTGCCCATCTTGTCGGCCACTTCCTTCGGCATATAGGTCTCATCGTGCTTGGCCAGCACGTCTTCGGCCACGAACACGCCTTGCTGCATGCGGCCGGTGGCGACCACGGCCTGACCTTCGCGGAACAGGTCAGGCAGGATGCGGTCATAGCGCACCGCCAGCTGCGCATCGCCATCGGTAACGCGGAACTGCGCTTCCAGCGAGCCGGAAGCGCGTTTGAACGAGCCTTTCTCGACCATGCCGCCAAGCCGGAAGCGGGCATGGTCGCCGGCGTCGCCGCGCAGTACCTCCGACGGCGTGTACAGATACGCCACATTGCGCTGCAGGGCCATCGCCACCAGCGCGGTCGCCAGCCCGGCGGCCAGCACCAACGCCAGCACCAGCCATAGCCGGCGGCGACGTTGCGGGTTCATCGGCTCAGCTCCGCATCGCTGGGCACGCTGCGCTTGCGCTCGCGCAGGCGGCGCGCCTGCGCGATCTTCAGGGCGCGACGCACCTGCCAGCGGCCGGCGATCAGGTCCCACAGCAGCACCAGCACGAACACCGCGTAAGCGGCGATCACGTAAGGCAGATAGCTCATGCCGCGCCCTCGGCATCGCGCACGATCCAGGCCTTGCCGGCCTCGCGGCGCAGGTTGTCGGCGCGCGCGCGGGTGAGCAGCGACCCGGCGAACCAGAACTTGGTGCCGATCACCATCAACCACAGCGGCAGCAGCATGCTGGCATCGATGGTGGATGGGCCGAGCAGACGAATGCTCTGGCCCTGATGCAACGAGTTCCACCACACCACCGAGTAGCGGATCACCGGCAGCAGCGCCACGCCGACGATCGCCAGCAACGCCGCCGCACGTGCCGCCTGGCGACGGTCGTCGATGGCCTGGTACAGACCGATCACGCCCAGATACAGGAACAGCAGGATCAGCTCGGTGGTCAGCCGCGGGTCCCAGTCCCACCAGGCGCCCCACATCGGCTTGCCCCAGATGCTGCCGGTCAGCAGTGTGATCACGGTGAACGCCGCGCCGATCGGTGCGCAGGCCATCGCCAGGATCTCGCACACCTTGATGCGCCAGATCAGCGCGATCCCCGCATACACCGCCATCAACCCGAACACGAACAAGCTCATCCACGCGCTCGGCACATGGATATACAGAATGCGGAAGCTGTCGCCCTGCTGGTAATCGGCCGGCACTGCAAACAGCGCCTGCCACATGCCTGCGCCCAGCAACACTGCGGCCAGCGCGTAGCACCAAGGCGCCCAGCGCGCGGTAAATCGGTCGAAGATCGGAGGTGAGGCGACTTGATGGAACCAGCGGACGACGACGTTCATGCGATGGCGATGGCTCTTGGCATGGCGATGGCTTCTTGCATGGAGACTGCTCTCGGTACGACACCGCCGTACGACCTACGGTGTCCCATCAACGGCGCATCTGCAACATCGATCAGCTGAGCGAAATCCGGATCGCCGCCGCTGCCGCCAACGG
The DNA here is from genome assembly GCF_040182365.1 of Xanthomonas sp. 10-10. Taxonomy (NCBI): domain Bacteria; kingdom Pseudomonadati; phylum Pseudomonadota; class Gammaproteobacteria; order Lysobacterales; family Lysobacteraceae; genus Xanthomonas; species Xanthomonas sp. 10-10. Next base: position 2,779,361 of record NZ_CP144460.1, on the reverse strand, counting down.
TGCCAGCACGATACCGATCACCAACCCGGCGCCCAACAACAACAACGCACCCACCGCATCCTGTCCTTGCCCGCTGGCCGCAACGCTGCCGGCGCCGAACACCAGCACCGGCACATACAGCGGCAGCGCCAGCAACGCCACGAGAATACCAGAGCGTTTCATCGTCACCGTCAGTGCCGCAACCACGGCGCCGAGCAGACTCAATAAAGGTGTGCCCAGCGCCAACGATGCCAGCAGCACCGGTAGTTGGTCATGTGGCAGGTGCAGCAATTCGCCCAGCAACGGTGTCACTGCGATCAACGGCAGCGCGCTGGTCGCCCAATGCAGCAGCACCCGCACGGCGATCAACCACGCCAGCGGCACCGGTGCCAGCAACCATTGCTCCATCGAGCCGTCTTCCACGTCGCTGCGGAACAGCGCGTCCAGCGACAACAGGCCGGCCAGCAGCACCGACAGCCACAGCACCGCCGGTGCCGCCTGCGCCAGCAGGTCGGGGCGGCCGCCCAGGCCCAGCGCAAACAACACCACGATCAACAACGCGAACAATGCCGGCTGCAGGGCGTCGCTGCGACGGCGCCACAGCAATTGCAGATCGCGGCGCAGCAGCGCGCGCGCGGCCTGAAGCAACGAGGGTTGTGGCGACGGCGTGCTCATGCCGCAGCCTCCAGGGTGAGCATGCGGGTGCGCACCGGCGGGGCCGCATAGGCGCCATGGGTGGTGACCAGCGCCGCGCCACCACCGCGCAGATGCGCGGAGATCATCCGGTTGACCAGGGTGATGCCATCCAGGTCGAGGTTGGCATAGGGTTCGTCCAGCAGCCACAACGGCGCAGGCGACAGCCACAGTCGCGCCAGCGCCAGACGCTTGCGCTGCCCGGCCGACAACTGCCGCACCAGGGCATCTTCGTAGCCGGCCAGCCCGACGATCGCCAGCGCGCTGCCGGGCATCTGCTTGGCACGCCGTCCATGCAGTCCACACAGGAAATGCAGGTTCTCCAGGGTGCTCAGATCGGCCTTCAGGCCGGGCAGATGCCCCAGGTAGGCCATGAAGCGGCTGCGGTCGCCGCGCCGGGCGGTCTTGCCGTCGATCTGGATCTGGCCCTGTTCCACATGCAGCAGGCCGGCCAGCACCCGCAGCAAGGTGGTCTTGCCGGCGCCGTTGTCGCCCTGCACGAGCAGGGCTTCGCCGGCATCGACATGGAAATCCAGCGGGCCGAAGACCGGCTCTTCGTTGCGGCTGAAAGCCAGCGCGCGCGCCGCCAGCAGCGGAGGCGCAGTGTGCAGCGGTTCGATCATCGGCGCAGCGGGCTCCCGTCGCAGGACGGCATAAGGAAGGGCGGGCAGGGCGCGCATTGTAGCGACGATGGCCGCGGCACGGGCGCGCTTCAGCGGCGCGATGTGTCCGGGAACGCTGTTTTGCGCCGGGCCTGGCGCACCCGCGCGGCCGCTTTGCGTACACTCGCGGTCCCCGATTGCTGACCGGACAGGCGCGATGCCCCTCACGACCAAGCTGCCCAAGGTGGGCACCACCATCTTCACCGTCATGTCGCAACTGGCGGCCGAGCACGGCGCGGTCAACCTGGGCCAGGGCTTCCCCGATTTCGCGGTGCCGCAGCGCCTGGTCGATGAACTGGAGGCGGCCATGCGCGCCGGCCACAACCAGTACCCGCCGATGACCGGCGTGGCGGCCCTGCGCCAGGCCATCGCCGGCAAGGCGCAGCGCTGCTACGGCGCGCAGGTCGATGCCGACAGCGAGATCACCGTCACCAGCGGTGCCACCGAGGCGATCTTCAATGCCATTCACGCGGTGGTGCGCGCGGGCGAAGAGGTCATCGTGCTGGACCCGGCCTACGACTGCTACGAGCCGGCAATCGATCTGGCCGGCGCGCGCGCGATCCATGTGGCGCTGCACCCGCAGACTTTCGCCGTGGACTGGGACGCGCTGCGCGCGGCGATCACGCCCAAGACGCGCCTGCTGATGATCAACTCGCCGCATAACCCGTCCGGCGCGATGCTCTCGGCCGCCGACCTGCAGACGCTGACCGAACTGCTGCGTGGCACCGATATCTTCCTGCTCTCTGACGAGGTCTACGAACACATCGTGTTCGACGGCCACCGCCACGAATCGGTGCTGCGCTGGCCGGAATTGCGCGAGCGCGCGTTCGTGATTTCCAGCTTCGGCAAGACCTATCACTGCACCGGCTGGAAGATTGGCTACGCCATCGCGCCGCCGGCACTGAGCGGCGAATTCCGCAAGGTGCACCAGTACAACACCTTTACCAGCTTCGGCCCGGCCCAGCATGCGTTCGCTGCGATGATCCGCGACGAGCCCGAGCACGACGAGCAACTTGGCGCGTTCTATCAGGCCAAGCGCGACCGTTTCCGCGAGCAGTTGCTGACCACGCGCCTGAAGCCGTTGCCGGTGCCCGGCGGGTATTTCCAGCTGGTGGATTACTCGGCGATCAGCGATCTGCCCGACACCGAATTCGTGAAGTGGCTGACGGTGGAGAAGGGCGTGGCCGCGATTCCGCTGTCGCCGTTCTACGAGACCGCGCCGCAAGGGCAACGACTGGCACGGCTGTGCTTCGCCAAGAACGATGCAACCTTGGATGCGGCGATCGCGCGGTTGCAGAAGCTCTGAACAGCTGGGATTCGGGAATGGGGATTCGGGAATCGTAAGAGCGGTTGGTCGCTTTTCGATCCGAATCTGCACTTGGCCCGATGACATAACGTGCTCACCAAACCGCTGTCCGATTCCCGATTCCCGATTCCCGAGCCTTCAATGCACGACCTTCGCATCTCCTTGATCCAAGGCGACACCCGCTGGCACGATCCGGCTGGCAATCGCGATTACTACGGCGCATTGCTGCAGCCGTTGGCCGGGCAGACCGATCTGGTGATCCTGCCGGAGACCTTCACCAGCGGGTTCTCCAACGACGCCATCGACAAGGCCGAGGACATGGACGGGCCGACCGTGGCCTGGGTGCGTGCGCAGGCGGCGCGGCTGGGTGCTGCCGTCACCGGTAGCGTGCAATTGCGCACGCCCGAAGGCGTATTCAACCGGCTGCTGTGGGCCACGCCGGACGGAGCGCTGCAGTATTACGACAAGCGCCATCTGTTCCGCTTCGGCAACGAGCATCTGCGTTATGCGGCCGGGCGCGATCGCCTGTGCGTGGAATGGAAGGGCTGGCGGATCAATCCGCAGGTCTGCTACGACCTGCGGTTCCCGGTGTTCTGCCGCAACCGCTTCGATGTCGAGCGGCCGGGTCAGCTGGATTTCGACCTGCAATTGTTCGTCGCCAACTGGCCGTCTGCACGCGCATATGCCTGGAAAACGCTGCTGCGCGCGCGCGCGATCGAAAACCTGTGCTTCGTGGCGGCGGTCAACCGCGTCGGCGTGGATGGCAATCAGCTGCACTACGCCGGCGATAGCGCGGTGATCGATTTTCTCGGCCAGCCGCAGGTGGAAATCCGCGAGCAGCCGCAAGTGGTCACCACCACCCTCAGCGCTGCGGCCCTGGCCGAGCATCGCGCACGCTTCCCGGCAATGCTGGATGCCGATGCCTTTGAGATCAGGGATTAGAGATTGGGGATTAGGGATTGGTGCAAGCAGGCAAGGCATAACTTTCCGCTCACCCGCCGTTGCCAATCCCCAATCCCAAATCCCCAATCCCGGCTACTCACCCAGCTTGATCTCGTAGATCTTCGGCCAACGCTTGCCGGTGACGAACAGTCGATCGTGCTTGGCGTCGTAGGCGATGCCGTTGAGTACATCGTTGCTGGAATCGGTAAGCGTGTCGGCATCGGGCACCAGCGCCTTCAAATCGATCCAGCCGATCACCTTGCCGTTGGCCGGGTCGATCCGCGCGATGCGGGTCGTGAGCCAGACATTGGCCCACAGCTCGCCCTTGACCCATTCCAGTTCGTTGAGATTGTCCAACGGCTTGCCGCGGGCGGTGACCTTGATGGTGCCGGTCTGCTGCAGCGTTTGCGGGTCCAGCCGGCGGATGCGGGAAGTGCCATCGCTCATGTACAGGCTGCGCTCGTCGCTGGTCAACGCCCAGCCTTCGCCGGCATAGGCGAAGTGCGAGCGCGGTGTCAGCGTGGCCAGGTCGTAGACGAAGCCTTGCTGGTTGCGCCAGGTCAACTGGATCAGCCGGTCGCCCCAGGCCACGATGCCTTCGCCGTAGTAGGGCGCGGGGGTATTGGCTTGCTGCAGCACGCGGCCGGTCTCCAGCTCGACCTTGCGCACGCTGGACTGGCCCAGTTCGCCGGTGCTCTCATACAGGTACCCATCGAGATAGAACAGGCCCTCGGTAAAGGCGGCGGTGTCGTGCGGATAACTGTTGACGACGGTGTAGCCCCGGGTCGGAATCGTGTCGCTGCAATGCGCGAGCGAAGGCAGCAGCAGGGCGGCGAAGAAGAGTCTGTGGGCGATGTGTGACATGCACGAATGATCCCATGCCGGCGCTGCTTCTGCAGCGCGCTGCCATACGCGCGCCGGAATAATCATTCGCTGAACGCGGGTTGGAGAGCTGTCGTGACCTTGTCGCGGCTGCTACGTCGGCGCTGCTAGTCTCGCGCCACGTCCACCACCGGCTACGCACACATGATCAAGTCACTGTCTCTTTTCGCCCTGCTCGGCGCGGCAACGCTGGCGCCGCAGGCGCAGGCCGCCGGCAACATCGATTGCCAGCTGAAGTTCAACCTGTCCGGGTGGTCGGTGTTCTACAAGACCGCCAGCGGCACCGGCACCATCACCTGCGATAACGGCGCGGTCATTCCGGTCAAGATCTCCAGCAAGGGTGGCGGCCTGACCGTTGGCAAATCCAAGATCACCGGCGGCCGCGGTTCGTTCTCCGGCGCTTACAGCCTGAATGATCTGTTCGGCACCTACGCCGCTGCCGAGGCGCATGCCGGCGTGGTCAAGTCCAGTACCGCGCAGGTGGTCACCAAGGGTGATATCTCGCTGGCCCTGGCGGGTACGGGCGAGGGCGTCGATCTGGGCATCAACGTCGGTAACTTCGTCATCGAACGCCGCAAGTAAGCGCAGCCGGTAGCCTGCTGCGCTTGATGTCAGATGGGCGCGACAGCTACCTGCGCGGCATCTGAGCTGCGTGTCTTCGCGCCATCCGTGCGCGTCTGATGACCGATGGTTTGCGGTGTGCCTTGCGCCAGTTCACGCGCTTGCGCATCGTGCCAGTGGCGCGTGGCGTTCGACTGCTGCCTGCGTCGCTGCGATGGGCCTGGCGAATCGGACCCCCGTCGCGTGGATGCGAGGTCATCGTTGCTTCACTGCCGCTGCAATCGAAATCGTCGCTTCACTGCCGCTGCAATTGAACATGACGCGCAGCGCCATTGAGTGCATAAACAAAAACGGCCCTTTGCAGGGCCGTTTTCTTATTGCGCGTGCCGCCTCTTAGCGGCCGCGATTGCCGCCGCCTGGCGGACGACGGTTGCCGCCGCCCGGCGGGCGCCCACCCGGGCCGCCTGCGCCACGCGGTGCGCCACCCGGGCCACCGGGACCGCGATTGCCGCCCGGACCACGGCTACCACCCGGGCCGCCGGCGCGTGCACCGGTCGGGCGACCTGCTGGACGCGCCGCGCCATACGGGCTGAAGCCCGGATTGGCATGATCGGACGGAAAGCTCGGTGCATTGCCCGGATGCCCGTACGGATGCTTGCGCTGACCCTGGCCCTGCGACTGGCCCTGTCCGCCACCGGCACCGCCGCGCCCGGGGCCACCTGCGCCGGGACGTGCATTGCCTGGGCCGCCGGCACCTGGACGCGCGCCACCCGGACCCTTCTTGGCATAAGGACGCGCCTGGCCGGTGCCGGGGCCGCTGGGGCCGGCATTGCGGTGACCGCTGGGGCCGGTGCTCACGCCATCGGGCACATACCAGCTACGGAACGCGGCCGGGTTGCCGTCCGGCAACGAGCGGTCCCCCTTGGCCGGGCCGCGCTGCTTGAACGGGCGCTGCTGCGACTGCTTGGCGGCCGCTTCGCCGCTGACGGTGAGGCCGCCCTTGAAGCCGCCGGGCTTGCCGCGACCGCGGCCGCCACGATCCTCGCGCAGGTTGTCGAAGCGACGCAGCTCGCGGCCTTCATCGGCGCCGGAAGTCTGGCCGTTGACGTAGGCGTTGCTGCGCCCATCGCGCGAGACGTGCACGGTCGACTTGGCAGCGCGACGCTGGCCGATCACCGGCTGCAGCGTCAATGCCGACGGCGCGCCTTCTTCGAGCTTGAGTTCGGCGCGCAGGGCGTCGACCTTGTCCTGCGCCACTTCCACCGACTGCCCACGCAGCAGTTCGCGCGGCAACGAGATCTTGCCGTAGCGGCTGCGCTTGAGGCGACTGACCTGGCAGCCCTGCGATTCCCACAGGCGGCGCACTTCGCGGTTGCGGCCTTCCTTGACCACCACGCGGAACCAGTCGTGCGAATCGGTGCCGCCGATGCGCTCGATCTCGTCGAACTTGGCGCCGCCGTCTTCCAGCAGCACACCGCGCGACAGGCGCTCGATGATGGCGTCGGAGACCTTTTCCTCGCCTTCCGGGGCGCGCATGCGCACCACGTATTCGCGTTCGACCTCGTAGGAGGGGTGCATCATCGCGTTGGCCAGCTCACCGTCGGTGGTCAGCAACAACAGACCGGTGGTGTTGATGTCCAGGCGGCCGATGGCGATCCAGCGCGAACCCTTCAGTGCCGGCAGCGACTCGAACACGGTCGGGCGGCCTTCTGGATCTTCGCGGGTGGTCACTTCGCCTTCGGGCTTGTTGTAGATCAGCACGCGCGAAGGTTCGGTCAGCGCGCTGGCCACGAAACTGCGGCCATCCAGCTCGATCTTGTCGCCGCTGCGCACCGACATGCCGGTCTGCGCGACGGCGCCATTGACCTTGATCAGGCCATCGGCAATACGTTGCTCGAGCGCGCGGCGCGAGCCCAGGCCGGCCTGGGCCAGCACCTTGTGCAGGCGCTCTTCCAGCTTGGGCGCTTCGGGCGCGCTGTCGCGCTTGAGGGAAAGCTTGTTCAACGACAGCTTGCGGGGGGTGTCACTCATGTGTCTGGCTCCGGCCGACGCGCTCTGGGTCGGCCTCTGGGTCGGAATCGGCTTCGTCAACAGCCACGGTCGTCGTCGCGACGGCGTTGTCTTCGTCTTCGTTCACTGCATCCGCGCGCGTTCCCGGCGCGGTGTCGGGGTCGCCCTCACGGGCGTCGTCTGGGTCCAGCGTGTTCGGGTCCTGCGCCGAGACAGGCTCGGGGTGTTGCGTTGTCTGCTTACGCGACGCATCCGTGCTGGCATCGTCATCGGCCGCGTCGGCGTGGTGTTCGTTTTCTTCGTCGACTGCAGTTGCGGTGCCGGCAGCCTGACCGTCGACATCGACATCCATCTCGGCATCGACGTGCGTTGCATCATCGGTGTCGCTGGTTGCGTCGGGCGTGCTGTCCGCTGCTGGCAAAACGTCCGCATCGCGGCGTTCCGGCGCATCGTCGCTCGGGTCGGCATCCGCGCCAACATCCGCCTCCGAGTGCACGCCGGCTGCCGCGTCGGTCGCTGCACCAGCGCCCTCCGCATCCGCCAGCTCCGCATCCGCATCCGGACCCGCTTCGGCAAGCTCCGCATCCATCGCCGCCGATGCCGGCACCGCGCCATCCAGTTGCCCGTCGCGATCCAGCGGCAGCTGCGGTTCCAGCTCGGCAATGTCCTTCAACTCAGACAATGGCGGCAGCTCGTCCAATCGCTTGAGCCCGAAGTAATCCAGGAAGCCCTTGGTGGTGCCGAACAGCGCCGGCTTGCCTGGCACGTCGCGGTGGCCCACCACGCGGATCCACTCGCGTTCTTCCAGTGCCTGGATGATGTTGCTGCTGACCGCCACGCCGCGCACCTGTTCGATCTCGCCGCGGGTGATCGGCTGGCGGTAGGCGATCAGCGCCAGGGTCTCCAGCGTGGCGCGGGTGTACTTGGTGCGGCGTTCGGTCCACAGACGGGCGACCCAGCCGTGCACATCGGCCTTGACCTGGAAACGGAACCCCGAGGCCACCTCGACCAGCTCCACGCCGCGCTCCGTGCAACCCTCGCGCAGCAGTTCCAGCGCGCGCTCGACGCTGCCGGGCGGCGCCGGCTCTTCTTCGGGAAACAGCCCCTGCAGCTGCGCCAGCGTCAACGGCTGGCTGCTGGCCAACAGGGCGGCTTCGATAATGCGGGTGATCAGCGCTTGATCCATTCGGTGATCGGCTTCAGATAGGTTCGTTGGCAGCGTCGCTGTCATCGAATTCGCTGGAGAATTGCAGCGGCGCATTGGTATTGCCCAACGCCAGCGACTTCACGTAGATCGGCGCCAGCGGCGCTTCCTGCACGATGTCCAGCAACTGCTCCTTGGCCAATTCGAGTAGCGCCAGGAAGGTGACCAGCACGCCGAGCTTGCCTTCTTCGGCAGTGAACAGCGATTCGAAACGGTAGAACTTGCCGTCGTCCAGGCGGCTCAGCACATCACCCATGCGCTGGCGCACGCTCAGCGCCTCGCGCTTGATCGCATGGCCGGTGAACAGCTCGGCGCGCTTGAGCACGTCGTACAGGGCCATCAGCATTTCTTTCAGTTCCACCGGTGGCGGCAGCTTGACCGCGGCGCGCTCGGGCAGATGCGCCTGCACCGGGGCGCTGTCGCGGCCCATGCGGGGCAGGGTGTCCAGGTCTTCGGCGGCCTGCTTGAAACGCTCGTATTCCTGCAGACGGCGCACCAGCTCTGCGCGCGGGTCTTCTTCTTCGCCGTCCTGGCTGGGTGGGCGCGGCAACAGCATGCGCGATTTGATCTCGGCCAGGATCGCGGCCATCACCAGATATTCGGCCGCCAGTTCGAAGCGCAGCTCCTGCATCACATTGATGTAGTCCACGTATTGCCGGGTGATCTCGGCCACGGGGATATCCAGGATGTCCAGGTTCTGGCGGCGGATCAGGTAAAGCAACAAGTCGAGCGGACCTTCGAACGCGTCCAGAATCACTTCCAGCGCATCCGGCGGGATATACAGATCCTGGGGGATCTGCAGTACCGGTTGCCCATGCACCACCGCCAGCGGCATTTCCTGCTGCTGTGGATGAGCGCTTGTGGCTGGCGGAGTCGCGACGTGCGCGAGTTCGGAATTCATCAGGTCGACATCGGGTCTTACGGTCGCCGGCCGCGGTCTTAAGCCGCGCCTGCAGGGCTTTGCCTTGAGTTATTGCGATCAATGTCGTGCCTGCTTCGGCACGATCCCACAAATTCACATCCGCCGGTCCGCATATCATCAGGCGCCGCGTGGCAGGCGGCGACGGAATAGCGAGGAGGTCGTCTACGCGAGCCGGCGGTGGGCAGCGATTCGGTCGTCGAATGAGGCATGGGGCCTGGGCCGACGGGCCGCTGCGTCCGGTTGCGTGTGCAGTAGCGCCAAGGGTAATGCGTGCGCGGGGGCGGTGTCCAGCGCTGACGCGGCTAGAATCTCGGCGGTGATCTTCAAGTCCTGGATGAGGTGGCATGTGTGGTACGTAATCGAAGGGTATGACGGGGCCGATGCACTGGCCGCGCGGCAGCAGGCGCGACCGGCGCATCTGGCGCGCCTGCAGGCGCTGGCTGCGGCAGGGCGGTTGCTGGTGGCAGGCCCGTGCCCGGCCATCGATGCCGAAGATCCGGGTCCGGCCGGTTTCAGCGGCAGTGTGGTGATTGCCGAGTTCGACGCCTTGCAGGACGCACGCGCCTGGGCCGATGCCGACCCCTATGTGGCCGCCGGCGTTTACGTGCGCACGGACGTCCGGCCGTTCCGCAGGGTCTTGCCATGAGCCGGGTCGAGCGGATTCGCCAAGCGTTGCAAGCGGCATTGGCGCCGACCGAGCTGGAGGTGGTGGACGACAGCCATCGGCATGCCGGCCACGCCGGCGCCCGCGACGGCCGCGGCCATTTCAATGTGCGCGTGGTCAGCGCCGTCTTCGCCGGCAAGCCGCCGCTGGCGCGTCACCGCGCGGTCTACGCCGCGGTGGGAGAGATGATGCAGACCGACATTCACGCCTTGTCGATCGAGGCGATCGCGCCGGGCGAGGCTGGGTAGGCCAATCCGACAGACCGCTGTCGTAGGAGCGCACCTGGGCGCGACGGGCCTTACCGGTAAAGCCGTCGCGCCCCGGTGCGCTCCTGCGCAGGAGGACATTGCAAAGTTGGGCAGCGCCGGAGCGACCGACCGATTGGCAAGCCATCCTCCGCTCCCGATCCATGAGCAGGCCCAGCCATCCCCAACCGTGATCGCCGTTCACCTTCGTTTGTGGAGACGTGGGTGCGGGTTTGTTGCGTCGCAGCACATTCATTCACGCATTCATCACTTGCAGATGCTTGATCTGTAAGCGTTTTCACGGGTGTGAAGATGGGGGTTTACGCCTGCTTATGAAAACGCTTACAGTCCGCGCCAGTTTTGGGAAGTCGGTCGCGGAGGGCGACACGAATGGCCAAGGGTGCGGTCACCATCAAAGATGTCGCTCGGGAAGCGCAGGTCTCTGTCGCCACCGTGTCGCGTGCGCTCAATGGGCACGACAACGTTGCCGGGCCGGTGCGTCAGCAGGTCATGGACGTGGCCGAACGGCTGCGCTACAGCCCGCATGCGGCAGCCCGTAGCCTGAGCAGCCGGCGGTCGCAGACCCTGGGCGTGGTGCTGCCTGACCTGTACGGCGAATTCTTTTCCGAGTTGATCCGCGGCATCGACGGCGCGGCGCGCGCTGCCGGCCAGCACCTGCTGGTGTCCAGCTATCACGGCGACCCGGAAGCCCAGGGCAGGGCGCTGCGGTCGATGCGCGGGCGCGTCGACGGCCTGCTGGTGCTCTCTCCGTATGCCGAGCAGCCGGGATTTCTCACCGACAACCTGCCGCAGGCGCTGCCCACCGTGCTGATCAATGCCCATCTGCCCGGCGCCGGTTATCCGGTGCTGAGCATCGATGACCATGCCGGCGCCATGGCCATGACCGAGCACCTGTTGGGTGCGGGCCACCGGCGCATCGCCTTCATCGGCGGGCCTTCGCTCAATTTCGATGCGCGCGAACGCCTGCGCGGTTTCCGCGACGCGATTGCCGGATTCGGCGACCAGGCGCAGGGAATCGAGTATGCCGGCGACTTCGACGAAGCCTCCGGGCATCGCGCCGGGCTGGCGATGCTGGCCGCCGGCGCATTGCCCGATGCGGTGTTCGCCGCCAACGACATGACCGCGCTCGGCTGCCTGTACGCGTTTGCGCAGGCCGAGGTGTCGGTACCTGGCGATGTGGCATTGGCAGGGTTCGACGACATTCCGCTGGCGCGCTTCGTCCACCCGGCGCTGACCACGATGCGGGTCAGCATCGCGCGTCTGGGCGAACAGGCGATGACCCGATTGATGCGGCTGGTGGAACTGCCCGGCCATGACGACGGTAGCCGCCAACTGCTGACGCCCGAGCTGGTGATACGGACTTCCTGCGGCGCCGGCGAGTCCGGCCCCTGACTTTCGCGGACGTTCTGTCCGCTCCCGCTGCTCCCCCGCAGCGGTCGTTCCTGCTGGTTTGCAACACCACAACAACAATCTGTACCGATCCCTGGAGGGACCAATGCGCCACCACCACCCCCATTCCGCCCGCCCGTCGCGCAAGCTGCTCAGCTGTGCTCTGGCCAGCTGCCTGCTGCTGGGCGCCGCGCCTGCATTTGCGCAGAGCACTGCCGCGACCATCCGCGGCCAGGTCAGCGTCGACTCCGCTCCCGCCGCCCAGGCGCAGGTGACGGCCACCAACTTGGCGACCGGCCTGACCCGCACCGTACAGGTCAGCAACGGCGGTTATTCGGTCGGCGGTCTGCCGCCGGGCTCGTACCGCATCGACGTCACCGCCAATGGTCAGACCAGCTCGCAGAATGTGACCGTGCAGGTCGGCCAGACGGCGACCTTGAACCTGGGCGTCGGCGGCGAGCCGGCCACGGCCGAAGCTGGTAACGCCACCACGCTGGACGCGGTGCAGGTCAAGGCGCCGCCGGTGCTGGTGGAAACGCGCACCTCCGAGAACGCCACGTACATCTCCAACGTGCAGATCCAGAACCTGCCGCGTGCCACGCGCAACTTCCTGGAACTGGCCGACACCGTGCCGAACGTGCAGTTCACCCGCGATGCCAACGGCACCACCAAGGTCCGTTCGGGCGCCACCTCGGCCGAAGGCACCAACGTCTATATCGACGGCGTGAGCCAGAAGAACTACGTGCTCACCGGCGGCGTCAGCGGCCAGGACTCCAGCCGCGGCAACCCGTTCCCGCAGTCGGCGATCGGCGAATACAAGGTCATCACCTCAAACTACAAGGCCGAGTTCGACCAGGTCAGCGGCGCGGCCATCGTGGCCTCGTCCAAGTCCGGCACCAACGATTTCCACGGCAGCTTCTTCTGGGACACCAGCAACGACGGCTGGCGCGAAGAGAGCCCGCTGGAGAAGAAGGCCGGCGTGCGCGACGACTTCGAGGAGACCCAGTACGGCGCCACCTTCAGCGGCCCGATCCTCAAGGACAAGGCGCATTTCTTCATCGCCTATGAGGCCAAGGAATACACCACCCCCAACGTGGTGATCCCCGGTTCGATCTATTCCGACCGCGTCGACCAGTTGCCTGCGCAGCTGCAGCCGCTGGTTGCCACCTACAGCACCCCGTTCAAGGAAGACCTGTACTTCGGCAAGATCGACTGGACCATCGGCGAGAACAACCTGTTCGAGCTGAGTGGCAAGTACCGCAAGGAAGACGAGCTCAACGATGTCGGCGGCACCTCGACCCTCGAGCACGGCAGCATCAACGGCCAGGAAGAAAAGCGCGCCAACCTGCGTTGGCAGTACAGCGGTGCCAACTTCCTCAACGAAGCCAACCTCAGCTACGAGAGCGCGTTCTGGAACCAGGCGCCGATCAACAACGGCACCGGTTATGTGCTGAGTTATGCGCCAGTGCGCGGAATCGAGGACGAAGTGCTGTCCGCGGGCGCCGGCAGCAGCTTCCAGCGCAAGGGGCAGAAGGGCTGGACCTTCCAGGACGACCTGACCTTGAACAGCCTGGAATGGCACGGCGCGCACACCGTCAAGATGGGCGTGAAGTTCAAGAGCATCGATCTGGATTCGACCCAGTTCAATCCGGCCAACCCGCAGTACTACTACAACATCCTCGGCGATCTCGAAACGCCGTACCGGGTGCGCTTCGGTGCGCCGCTGGTCGAAGGTGGTGGTTCGGTGGTGTCCAATAACAAGCAGTACGGCATCTATCTGCAGGACGACTGGGAGGTCAACGAGCACTGGACCCTGAACCTGGGCGTGCGCTACGACTACGAAGAAACCCCTGCGTTCCTGGACTTCGTCACGCCGTCCGATGTAGCCGGTGCGTTGCAGAACTGGCCGAACCTGCAGAATGCCAACTACGACATCAACAACTTCATCAGCACCGGCAACAACCGCAAGGCGTTCAAGAATGCCTGGCAGCCGCGTCTTGGTGCCTCGTACGACCTGTTTGGCGACCAGGCCCACGTGATCTACGGCGGTGCCGGCCGTGCCTACGACCGCAACATCTTCGATTACCTGGCGCTCGAACAGCTCAACAATTCGTTCAAGTCCTATAGCTACTACTTCACCAACCCCAACGCCCAGAACGGCCAGGCCTGCCTGGGCGACCCGTGCACCGCATGGAATCCGGCCTACAACACCCAGGAAGGGCTCGATGCACTGGCGGCGACCAGCGCTGGCGGCGGCGGGCGGGAAATCTATCTGATCGACAACAACATCAAGACCCCGTACTCCGACCAATTCAGCATCGGCATGCGCAACATGGTGCCGCTATGGGGCCAGGACTGGTTCACCGACGTGACCCTGAGCCGCATCGAAAGCCACGACGGTTTCGCGTTCGTGCGCGGTAACCGTCTGCCGGACGGCTCGTTCTTCCTGCCGGGTACCACCTCCGGTTCGCCGAACGACGGCCCGGACGGCTATAGCGCGATCGTGCTGGGCACGAATGGCGTGGAGACCCGCAACAACCAGCTGGCCCTGCAGGTCGAAAAGCCCTTCGATGAGGAATCCGGTTGGGGCCTGACCGTGGCCTACACCTATTCCGATGCCAAGGAGAACCGCCAGTTCGGCGAGCACTACGCGCTGGATCGCGAGCGCGTCCAGGACTACGGCTGGCGCGAGGCCGGTGGCATCGCCAAGAACCGTCTGGTGGTCACCGGCATCTACGAGCTGCCGTACGAGGTCAAGCTGTCCGGCAAGCTGTCGCTGGCCAGCCAGACCGCGCGCTACGGGCAGAACTGCGTGGCCGGCAACGACCAGTGCTACATCGTCCAGTTCAAGCCGGACGGCACGCTGGGCTACAAGGAGTTCAGCATTGCGGCCAATAAAGAATGGGATACCGGCGGCGGTGTCAAATTCAACGTCCGTGCGGATATCCTCAACGTGTTCAATTGGGTGAACTACGCCGACTTTAACGGCGAGACCGGGACACTCGGTGACTTGAACACGGCTTACGGCACGCCAACCGGCGTGCTGGCATCGCCGATGCGGACCTTCCGGCTGGCCTTTGGCCTGAACTGGTGAGGACCCGACCGCCCTGGCGCAGGCCAGGGCGGTCGAACTCGGCGCTTGGATAGGGTAGGTTGGCGTGCGGGATGTAATCGATTACACAAGTGGGGGGCGGATGAACAGGGGCAACACATCGCGGTGGTTGATCGTTCCATTCATGCTGGGAGCGCTGTTGCTGGCGTCCTGCAAGCAGGCCGAGGAGCCCAAGGTCGCTGAAAAAAAGGCACCCGTAAAAGTGATCCTGATCGAAGCGCAAATCCCCCCCAAGCCGGTCAAACCGCCGTTGCCGCCCCTGTTTTCGGACATCGAGCGACGCACCTTCCAGTTCTTCTGGGACACCACCAACGAACTCAACGGACTGGCGCCGGATCGATTTCCATCGCGTCCGTTCGCCAGCATTGCCTCGGTGGGGTTTGCGCTGACCGCGTATCCGATCGGCATCGAAAATGGCTGGGTCAGCCGCAATCAGGCGATCGATCGCACCCTGACCACGCTGAAATTCTTCCGCGATGCGCCCATGGGGCCGCAGCGGACCGGTAGGGCCGGCTACAAGGGCTTCTACTATCACTTTCTGGATATGCAGCAGGGCAACCGCTACGACAGCTGGGTCGAGCTGTCGAGCGTGGACACCGCGCTGCTGATGATGGGCGTGTTGTTCACCCAGTCGTATTACGACGGCGACGACCCGCGCGAAAAAGAAATCCGCCAGATCGCCGACACGCTGTACAAGCGCGTGGACTGGCGC
Source organism: Xanthomonas sp. 10-10 (assembly GCF_040182365.1). NCBI lineage: Bacteria > Pseudomonadati > Pseudomonadota > Gammaproteobacteria > Lysobacterales > Lysobacteraceae > Xanthomonas > Xanthomonas sp. 10-10. The sequence continues at coordinate 2,764,057 of NZ_CP144460.1, read as the reverse complement.
TGGCTGCAGCAACGCGCACCACTGATCTCGATGGGCTGGTTCCCCGAGAGCGGCTTCATCGACCACGACTGGATGGGATACAACGAAGCGATGATGCTGTACATCCTCGCGCTGGGCTCACCTACCCATGGCGTGGACCCGGAGGCGTGGACCAGCTGGACGCGGACCTACAACAACGACTGGGGCGTCTACCAGGGGCAGGAGTACCTGTCCTTCGGCCCGCTGTTCGGCCACCAGTACAGCCATGTCTGGATCGACTTCCGCGATATCCAGGACCAGTACATGCGCGAACGCGGCATCGACTATTTCCTCAACAGCCGCCGCGCCACCCTGGCCCAGCGCGACTACGCCATCGACAACCCGATGAAGTGGAAGGACTACGGCGAGAACGTCTGGGGCCTGACCGCTGGCGACGGCCCGCAGAACACCAGCCAGGAATATCGTGGCGAGCAGCGCCAGTTCCGCCACTACTCCTCGCGCGGCGCCGGCCTGCGTGAGAACTTCGACGACGGCACCATCGTGCCATCGGCGGCGATCTCCTCGATCGTATTCGCCCCGGAAGTAGTGATCCCGGCCACCGAAGAGATGCACAAGCGCTATGGCGACTTCCTGTATTCCAGCTACGGCTTCCTGGATTCGTTCAACCCCAGCTTCAACTACGACATCCCGCTCAAGACCGGGCGCATGGTGCCGGACCGCGGCTGGGTGGCCAGCGACTACATCGCCATCGACCAGGGCCCGATCCTGGCGATGATCGCCAACTACCAGAACGAATTCGTCTGGACGGTGATGAAGAAGAACCCCTACATCCGCGCCGGTCTGGAACGCGCCGGCTTCACCGGCGGCTGGCTCACCCCCGAGGGCGAGCCGCAGCCGTTGCCGCAAAAGGACGAGCAGAAGGCCGCCGCACGCTCGCTGGGCATGGCCGAATCGCGTGCCGCCGCCGCCCAGGCCCAGCAAGACCCCTCGCAACGCCAAAAACCCGAGTAATCCGTGCGCCTTTTGAAACTGTTGATGTTGGCCGCCGCCCTGTGTGCAGGTGCGGCGGGATGTGACCGCTCCGATCCCGCCAAGACCACCGTGCGCTTCTGGGCCATGGGCAAGGAGGCCGAAGTGGTTGCCGAACTGGTGGCCGACTTCGAGAAGCAGAACCCGGACATCCAGGTCGATGTGCAGAACATCCCGATGACGGCGGCGCACGAGAAACTGCTGACCGCCTTCGCCGCCGACGGCTTGCCGGACGTGTGCCAACTCGGCAACACCTGGCTGCCGGAGTTCGCCCTGCTGGATACGCTGGAGCCGATGCAGCCATACGTGGCGCGGTCCAGCATCGTCGACCCGCAGGATTATTTCCCCGGCGTGTGGGACACCAATCTGGTCGATGGCACCCTGTATGGCGTGCCGTGGTATGTGGACACCCGGCTGCTGTTCTATCGCAAGGATCTGCTGCGCGAGGCCGGTTACAACGAAATGCCCAAGACCTGGGCCGAGATGGAACAGGTGATGGCAGCGATCAAGCGCAAGGTCGGCCCGGACCGCTACGCCATCCTGATGCCGCTCAACGAGTTCGAGCAGCAGCTGTCGTTCGCGCTGCAGCAGGACGACCGCCTGCTGCGCGACCACGACAATTACGGCAACTTCCGCGGCGAAGGCTTCCGCAAGGCGCTGGGCTTCTACGACACCATGTACCAGAACGGATGGGCGCCGAAGGTGTCCGAGACCCAGGTCTCCAACGTCTGGTACGAATTCTTCAACGGTTACTACGCGTTCTACTTGTCCGGCCCGTGGAACGTGCGCGAGTTCAAGCTGCGCCAGCCGCCGGGCATGGAAGGCAAGTGGGGCACCGCGCCGCTGCCGGGACCCAACGGCCTGGGCGCGGGCATTGCCGGCGGCTCCAGCCTGGTGATCTTCAAGTCGTCGCAACACAAGGATGCCAGCTGGAAGCTGATCGAATACCTGTCGCAGCCCACGGTACAGGCGCGCTTCCACGCCATCATCGGCGACCTGCCGCCGCGTCGTAGCACCTGGAAGCTGCCATCGCTGGCCAACGACGAACTGGCGCACGCCTTCGGCGATCAGCTGGAGCGGGTCAAGGCCACGCCCAAGGTGCTGGAGTGGGAGCGCATCGTGCAGGAAATGCGCCTGGTGACCGAGCGCGTGGTGCGCGGCGGTCAATCGCACGAGGCCGCCGTGCAGGAACTGGACAAACGCGTGGACGAGATACTGGCCAAGCGCCGCTGGATCTTCGAACAGGAGGGCGGGCATGTCGGCCCCGCTGGTGAATCCACTGCACCTGCTGGTGGGTCAGACGCACGACCAGACGCACCACCAGCCGCGACGCCAGCCGCAGCAGCGGACAAGGAGGCGGCACGATGATGAAGCGCAATTCCGTCGCCGGCTGGGTATTCGCAGCCCCGTCGATCCTGGTGCTGGGCATGTTCTTCGGCGTGCCGGTGTTCGCCGCGCTGGTGCTCAGCGTCACCGACTTCGACCTGTACGCATTGGCCGACAGCAGCCACCTGCGCTTCGTCGGCCTGGGCAATTACATCGATCTGCTGCAGACGCCGCTGTTCTGGAAGTCGTTGTGGAACACCACCTACTTCGTGTTGCTGGGTGTGCCGATGTCGATCGGCGTGTCGCTCGGTGCGGCCTTGCTGCTCAACGCCAAGGCCTCGCGCTTCAAGGCGCTGTTCCGCACCGCCTTGTTCGCGCCGGTGGTGACCACGCTGGTGGCGGTGGCGGTGATCTGGCGCTACCTGTTCCACATCAAGTACGGCCTGGTGAACTTCGGCCTGAGCCATCTGGGCATCGCCCCCATCGACTGGCTGGGCGATCCGCGCTGGGCCATGCCCACCATCATGCTGTTCGCGGTATGGAAGAACTTCGGCTACAACATGGTGATCTTCCTGGCCGGGCTGCAGGCGATTCCGCAGGACCTGTATGAGGCTGCGCGCATCGATGGCGCCTCACGCTGGAAGCAGTTCCTGCATATCACCCTGCCGATGCTCGGCCCGGTGCTGATGGTGGTCGGGGTGATCACCATCTCCGGCTATTTCCAGCTGTTTGCCGAGCCCTACGTGATGACCCGCGGCGACCCGCTGCAGAGCACCGTCAGCGTGCTGTATTTCATGTTCGAGGAAGGCTTCAAGTGGTGGAACCTCGGCCGCGCGTCGGCGGTGGCGTTCCTGTTGTTCCTGATCATCCTGGCGGTGACCACCGTGATGCTGCGCTTCGGCCGCAAGAAGGACCTGATATGAGTCGTGATGTCGGCGAATCGCGCTGGAACGGCGTGCTGATCAACGGCGGCTTGCTGGTGCTGGCCTTGATCAGCCTGGCGCCGCTGCTATGGATGCTGTCGGTGTCGTTCATGCCCACTGGCGAAGCCAGCCGGTTTCCGCCGCCGATGCTGCCGTCGGCGTTCACCACCGCCAACTACCACGAGCTGTTCGCGCGCACCGGCATGGCGCGCAACTTCGCCAACAGCCTGCTGGTGTCCGGGCTGATCACGTTGGGCTCGCTGCTGATCAACACCATGGCCGGCTATGCCTTCGCCAAGCTGCAGTTCGTCGGCCGCGAGCGCATCTTCAAGATCCTGATGGCGGCGTTGGTGATTCCGGCACAGGTGGCGATGCTGCCGCTGTTCCTGCTGATGAAGCAGCTGCACCTGGTCAACAACATCGGCGGGGTGGTGGTGCCGGCACTGGCCACCGTGTTCGGCATCTTCCTGGTGCGCCAGTACGCGCGCAGCATTCCCGACGAGTTGATCGAGGCCGCCCGCATCGACGGCGCCAGCGAGATGCGGATCTTCTTCCAGATCGTGCTGCCGATGCTCAAGCCGGTGCTGGTCACCCTGACCATCTTCACCTTCATGGGCTCGTGGAACGATTTCATGTGGCCGCTGATCGTGTTGACCGATCAGGAGCAATACACCTTGCCGGTGGCGCTGGCGGCGTTGTCGCGCGAGCACATCATGGACGTGGAATTGATGATGGCCGGCGCGGTGGTGACGGTGATTCCGGTGCTGCTATTGTTCCTGGCGCTGCAGCGTTACTACATCCAAGGTCTTCTGCTGGGGAGTGTGAAGGGGTGAAACCAGTGTTCCTGCGACTGTGTGCCATGGCCGCTTTCGTCACGTCTGCGGGCGCGGCGCAGGCGCAGGAGCGCGTGCTCGACGGCTTCAACGACATCGGCGCCTGGCGTCTGGTGGTATCCAACCAGGTCAGCGGCTCGCTGCGCCCGGTGGCAACGCCCTCCGGTGGGCATGCGCTGTGCCTGGATTACAACTTCAACGGCGTGTCCGGCTACGTCGGCATCCGCCGCACACTGCCGCTCGACTACCCCGAGAACTATCGCATCGGGTTTTCGCTGCGTGGCGAATCGCCGTCCAACGATCTGCAGCTCAAGCTGATCGATGCCAGCGGCGACAACGTGTGGTGGGTCAACCGGCCGGGCTTCAATTTCCCGAAGAACTGGACCACCTTCAACTACCGCAAGCGCAACATCGAAAAGGCCTGGGGACCGGGTGCGGACAAGCAGCTGCGCAGCAGCGCCGATGTCGAGTTCACCATCTACAACAAGGTCGGCGGCAAGGGCACGGTGTGCTTCGACCGCCTGACGCTCACCCCATTGCCGCCGGAAGACACCTCGCCGCTCAAGGCCGAGGCGATCACCGACACGGCGCCGGCGTTGGAACAACGCCTGGCCGATGGCAAGCCCGACACCTTCTGGCTCAGCGGCGCGGTGAAGCAACAGACCGTCACGCTGGATCTGGGCAAGGTGCGCGAATTCGGGGGCGCGGTGGTGCAGTGGGTGCCCGGCCTGCAGGCCTCGCAGTACGCAGTGCGTGCATCGGCCGATGGCCGCAGCTGGCGCGATCTGCGCACCGTCACCGCCGGCGCCGGTGGGACCGACTGGCTGGCACTGCCGGACACCGAAGCGCGCTACCTGCGTTTCGACCTGAAGGACGGCCCGAACTGGCGCTACGGCATCAAAGAGGTCCAGCTGCAGCCGCTGGCATTTGCGGCAACGCCCAACGACTTCATCAAATCGCTGGCCGGTCAGTTGCCGCGCGGCAGTTATCCACGGGGGTTTTCCGGCGAGCAGCCGTACTGGACCATCCTGGGTCTGGATGGCGGCACCGAGCAGGGCCTGATCGGCGAGGACGGCGCGGTGGAAGTGGGCAAGGGCGGCTTCAGCATCGAGCCGTTCGTGGTCACCGGCGGCAAAGTATTGCACTGGTCCGACGTCAGCAGCGAGCAAAGCCTGCAGGACGATTACCTGCCGATCCCCAGCGTCGACTGGCATCACGACCTGATGAACCTGCGCGTCACCGCGTTCGTGCAGGGCACCCCGGATCAGGCGCAACTGGTCGCACGCTATCAGCTGCACAACACCGGCAAGCAGGCGCGCGACTTCACCCTGGCGTTGGCAGTGCGGCCGTTCCAGGTCAACCCGCCGGCGCAGTTCCTCAATACCCTGGGTGGCGTCAGCCGGATCGAACAACTGGCGGTGGACGGCGCGCAGGTCAGCGTTAACGGCAAGCCGCGCGTGTTCGCCGTGCAGCGGCCGGATGCCGGCTTTGCCAGCGCCTTCGATAGCGGTATGGATGTCAGCCATCTCACCGCCGCCACGCCGCCCACCGTCACCCAGGTCAAGGACGAAACCGGCCTGGCGTCGGGCGTGCTGATGTATCGCTGGACGCTGGAACCCGGCCAGAAACGTGAAGTGGCCTTGGTGATTCCGCAGACCGGTGCTGCGCAACTTCCGGCCGGCTTCGATGCCGAGCAGGCGCAGCGGCAGGTGGCCCAGCAATGGCGTGGCAAGCTCGATCGCGTGCGCATCAGCGTGCCGGCCGAGGGCAAGCCGGTGGTCGATACGCTGCGTACCGCGCTGGCGCACATGCTGATCTCGCGCATCGGTCCGCGTCTGCAGCCGGGCACACGCTCGTACTCGCGCAGCTGGATCCGCGACGGCGCAATGATCTCCGAAGGCCTGCTGCGGCTCGGCCGCGAAGACGTGGTGCGCGACTACGTCGACTGGTTTGCGCCGTATCAGTTTGCCGACGGCATGGTGCCGTGCTGCGTGGACGACCGCGGCAGCGACCCGGTGCCGGAAAACGACAGCCATGGCGAGCTGATCTACAACATCGCCGAGTACTACCGCTACACCGGCGACAGGTCGTTCCTGGAGAAGATGTGGCCGCATGTCGCCGGTGCCTTCGACTACATGGAAAAGCTGCGCGCCAGCGAGCGCACCGAAGACAACTTCATGCGCAACCCGGCCTTCTACGGAATGATGCCGGTGTCGATCAGCCATGAGGGCTATTCGGCCAAGCCAGTGCATTCGTACTGGGACAACTTCTGGGCACTGCGAGGTTACAAGGACGCCACCCTGCTGGCCGGCGCCCTCGACAGGCCGGAGGACGTCACCCGTTTCAGCGCTGCCCGCGACGAGTTCAGCGGCGACCTGATCGCCTCGCTGGGTGCGGCGGTGCGTGAGCACAAGCTCGATTTCCTGCCCGGTTCGGCCGAGCTCGGCGATTTCGATGCGACCTCGACCACCATCGCGCTGACGCCGGGAGGCGAGCAGCAGCGCCTGCCGCAGGACCTGCTGGCCAACACCTTCGAACGCTATTGGAAAGAGTTCTCCGACCGTCGCGACGGCAAGCGCGAGTGGAAGGACTACACCCCGTACGAGTGGCGCAACGTCGCCGCGTTCGTGCGGCTGGGCTGGCGCGAGCGCGCCTGGGACGCGACCGCATTCTTCTTCAAGGATCGCGCACCGCAGCCCTGGAATCAGTGGGCCGAGGTGGTCTCTCGCACGCCGCGCACGCCGTTCTTCGTCGGCGACCTGCCGCATGCCTGGGTGGCATCGGATTTCGTCCGTTCGGTATTGGACATGTTCGCGTACATGCGCGAGTCGGATCAGAGCATCGTGATCGCCGCCGGCACGCCGACGCGCTGGTTCGAAGGCAAGGGCATCGGCATTGCCGAATTGCGCACCCCGTACGGCCGCCTCAACTACACCTTGCAGCGCACCGAAAAGCAGCTGTCGCTGCAGTTGCAACCCGGCCTGCTGATGCCGCCAGGTGGCGTGGTGTTTGTCTGGCCGTATCAGGGCGAACCCGGCAAGGCCAGTGTCAACGGCGAAACCGTGGATTGGCAAAATGGCGAGCTGCGGATCCAGCAGATGCCGGCCACCGTGCAGATCGATGTGCCCGGCGCGGTGCGGCGGGCAGAGCGCGCCACGCAATGACGCCTGCGCCTTGGCCGGGACGGGCAGGGCCGCAAAGGCGCTGCGCCAGCCTGGGTGCCGTCGTCGTCGCACTGGCGGTGTGCTGCGCACACGCGCAGGCAGGCCAGCGGCGTCAAGCTGGGCCATCGACCGCTGCGGTGCAGTCAAGGCAGGGCGGCGCTACGGCTGCCGGCGACCGGGCAGGGCGGGCAGTTTCAGTCCCGTCTGCGCGTGGACTGACCCTGGTCACGCTCAACCTGCATCACGATCGCGAAGACTGGCCCGCGCGCCGCGCCTACATCGCCAAGGAACTCAAGCAACTGGCGCCGGATGTCATCGCCTTGCAGGAGGCCATCGAGCGGCGCGGCAGCGTGGAAAACCAGGCTGCCTGGCTGGCGCGCAAGCTGGGGTACGAGGTGATCTTCGCCTCGGTCGATCCTGCCGGCGCCCCCAAGCGCTACGGCAATGCGTTACTGAGCCGGCGCAAGGTGCTGGCGCGGCATCAGCGCCTGCTGCAACCGCTGGACGACTACCGGGTTGCCGCGCACCTGCAGGTGGACATGGATGGCCAGCCGGTCAATGTCTACGTCACCCATCTCAACGAACGCGCCGATGCGCGCGGTACCGCAACGCGCACGCGCCAGGTCGGGGACCTGCTCGACTTCATTGCTGCCACCAGCGCGCAGGCGCCGGTGGTGATCGCCGGGGATTTCAATACTGCCGCCGACGCGCTGGATCTGGAGGCGCTACGCAAAGGCTATGGCGACAGCTATGGCAGCGTGCACCGCAACAGCGATGCCTCGGTCAGCACCTTGAATCTGCATGTCTTCGACACGCCGGCGCGGATCGACCATGTCTTCTTCCAGCAGAACCGCCTGCTCGCCCGCGAGGCCCGCATCCTGTTCGACACGCCTTACGCCGAGGGCCGCTGGGCATCGGATCACTACGGTGTGTGGGTACGCTTGCAGCTGGCGCCCGATCAGCCAGCTGCCCCGTAACGCCATCGTCGTAGGAGCGCACCCGGGCGCGACTCGCACTATCGATAACGCCCGTCGCGCCCAGGTGCGCTCCTACGTTGCGTCGATGGACCACAGGGTTTTCAATCACCCATGCAGGCGATTGAAGATCTGCACGCCGGCCAGCCACACCCCGGCCATGCTGCCGAAGTTGGTCAGTAGAAACGTCAGCACCACCCGCGACACGCGATTGCGATACCAGCCGCGCAGGGTCTGCGCATCGTCGCGCAGCGACAGGAAATCCCCATAAGCCGGCTTGCGCATATGCACTTCGACCAACGCCGCGAAGGCACCGGTCGGTACGCTCAGCCGGAACGGCTTGAACGGTGCAACCAGTGCTGCGGTCAGGATGCTCAGCGGGTGGCTGCCGGCCAGCAGGCAGCCTAGCGCGGCCAGGCCGCCGGTGTACATCGCCCACTGCAGCAACAGGTCGGTGCCCATGCTCAGGCCGCCGCGCCAGAAGCCGATGCCGATGCCGGTAATGATCACCGCCAGGATGCCCAGCGTGATCCAGGGAACGCGCTTGCGCTGCTGCACGTATTCCAGCGACTCGCGCAGCGGGCCGGGCGCATCGGTGTCCTGTTCCAGATGCCGCGCAAGCCCGGCCAGATGTCCGGCGCCGACGACCGCCAGCACTTCGTGCTGACCGGCACCGGCTTCCTCGCGCAGGCGCGTGGCCATGTAGCGATCGCGCTCGGCAATCACCGTCTCGTACAGCTCCGGGCTCTCGCTGGCGAAGTCGCCGAAGCTTGCCTCCAGCATGTCGCCCTGCTTGAGCTTCTCGATTTCCTCTTCGCCCACCTCGTCGGCCGCAAACAGGCCGCCGAGCAGGCCGCCAGCCAGTTTCATCTTGCCGAAGAATCCCAACCGCCCGGACGCACGCTTGAAGGTCAGCCCGACTTCGCGATCGATCAGGTGCACCGGCAGTCCCTGCGCACGCGCCAGATTCACCGCTTCCTTCAATTCCGCGCCCGGCTCGATGCCGAGCTGTTTGGCCAGCCGGCGCTGATAGGCGGCCAATGCCAGGTTGGCGGCAAACAAGGCCACGCGCCCCTTGCGGATCACCTGCACCAGATCCAGCCGGGCCAGTGCGTCCGGGTCGCTGAGCGCCTGCAGCCGTTGCGCGTCCAGTTCCACCGCTACCGCATCGTAGCGGCCGCTGCCGATCGCCCGCTGCACCGCGGCGACGCTCGCCAGCGAGACGTGGGCAGTCCCCAGCAAGGTGTAGCGCACGCCGTCGCGTTCGACGATGCGGTGCGGCTGGCCGGACAGTGCATCGTCCAGAAGGTGGGGAGTCTGCTCGGTCATGGGGTCATTCATCAGAAGGGGGGACGGTGTCGCCTGGGCCGAGCGCGCGTTGCATCTGCACGCCGTCCAGCCAGCGATCCTGTTTGCGGCCGATACCGGTGAACACTCCGACCGTGCGAAATCCAAAACGTTCATGCAGCCGCAGCGATGCCTGGTTACCGGCATCGCCGATCACCGCAATCATTTGCCGATCGCCACGCTGCTCGCAGCGTGCGATCAGCTCGCCCAGCAGCGCCTTGCCGATCCCGCGGCCCTGCATGTCGGCAGCGAGATAGATCGAATTCTCCACCGTCCAGCGATAGCCCGCACGTGCGCGATAGGCGCTGGCGTAGGCGTAGCCGACAACGGCGCCATCATGTTCTGCCACCAGATACGGGTAACCGGCATCCACGATCGCGCGCATGCGCGCATGCATTTCCGCGCTCGACGGCGCGCTGTATTCGTAGGTGTTGAACCCGGCGATCTGCTCCGCATAGATCGCGGTGATCGCCGGGATGTCCGCATCGCGGACTGCACGCAGCTCGACGGGCATGCGATCAGTCGATGTAACGCTTGAGCAGGTCGCCATACGCGTCGATGCGACGGTCGCGCAGGAACGGCCAGATGCGCCGCACATGCTCGCTGCGCTGCAGATCGACATCGCAGATCAGCACGGTCGGGTCCTGGCCGGCTTCGGCGATGAACTCGCCTTGCGGCCCCAGCACATGGCTGTTGCCCCAGAACTGGATGCCGGACGCGCCCAGCGGCGAGGGCTCATGGCCGACGCGGTTGCACGACAGCACCGGCACGCCATTGGCAACCGCATGCCCACGATGGCTCAGGATCCACGCATCGCGCTGACGCTCCTGCTCGGGTTGCTGGTCGTCCGGATCCCAGCCGATCGCGGTGGGGTAGAGCAGTAGTTCCGCACCGGCCAGCGCCATCAGGCGCGCGGCCTCCGGATACCACTGGTCCCAGCACACCAGCACGCCCAGGCGGCCCACCGAGGTGTCGATCGGCGTGAAGCCCAGATCGCCCGGCGTGAAATAGAACTTCTCGTAGAAGCCCGGGTCGTCGGGGATGTGCATCTTGCGGTACTTGCCGAGCAGGCGGCCGTCCTTTTCGAACACCACTGCTGTGTTGTGATACAGGCCGGCGGCACGGCGCTCGAACAACGAGGCGACCAGCACCACGCCGTGCTGTCTGGCCAGCGCACTCAGGCGCTCGGTGCTCGGGCCGGGGATTGGCTCGGCCAGATCGAATTCGTCCACCGACTCGTGCTGACAGAAATATGCGCCGTTATGCAGCTCCTGCAGCAGCACCAGCTTGGCGCCCTGTGCGGCGGCTTCGGCCACGCGCGATTCGATGATGGCCAGGTTGGCCTCGGCGTCGCCGTGGTTGCGCTCCTGAATCAGCGCGACAGAAAGAACGTGACCGGACATGGCATCTCATCCTGCAAAGGTGCGCACTAAGGTAGCGCGCCATGGCATAACACCGGCCTGCCGGCCGGAACAAGAAACGACGCAGCGTGTGCAGCCGCGTCAAACGCAACGCCTAGGCGGCGAGCAGGCCGGCCGGCAGCTGCATGGTCAGACAATGCAGGCTGCCGTTCTGCCAGATCAGCGCACGGCACGGCACCGGCACGATTTCGTGCTGCGGAAACGCTTCGGCCAGCACTGCCTGCGCGGTCGCATCGGCCTTGTCGCCATACGCCGGCATCAGCACCGCGCCATTGACGATCAGGAAGTTGGCATACGACGCGGCCAGGCGACGGCCCTGATCCAGGATCGGCTCGGCCCACGGCAGCACGAACAGGCGGTACGGCTGGCCGTCGGCGGTGCGCAGCGCTGCCAGCTCGTTGCCCATCGCCTGCAGTTCGGCGTAGTGCGAATCGCCCGGAACATCGCAGCCCTGGTAGACGATTGCATCCGGGCCGGCAAAGCGCGCCAGCGTATCGATATGCGCGTCGGTGTCGTCGCCCTCGAGGTAGCCATGGTCCAGCCACAGCACCCGATCCTGCGACAGCCATGCAGCAAGATCGCTGCTCAGCGACTCACGGGTGCGCTGCGGGTGACGTTCGTGCAGGCAGGTCCAGGTAGTGAGCAGGGTGCCGGCGCCGTCGGTCTCGATCGCACCACCTTCCAGCGCAAAATCCACCGTCTGCACCGGGGCGGGCACGAAGACCTGTGCCGCTTCCAGCGAGCTCACCAATTGGTCGTCCAGGCCGGCCTCGAACTTGCCGCCCCAGCCGGTGAAGCGGAAGTCCATCAGGCGGAAGCCGCCATCCTGGCGCAGCGTGATCGGGCCGGAATCGCGCAGCCAGGTGTCGTTGTAGGCGGCGATCACGAACCGCACGCGTGTCATGTCCACCCGCGCCGAACGCAGCCGCGCTTCGGCATAGATCTGCAGATCGTCATCGGCCACGCAGATGACCACCGGTTCGAAGCGGGAGATCGCGGTGACCAGCGCGATGTAGGTCTCTTCCACATCTGCCAGGCGCTCGGCCCAATCGGTACCGGCATGCGGCCACGCAAGCAGCACGGCGGATTGGGGTTCCCACTCGGCGGGAAAGCGAAGACGGTCGGTCATGCCAGGCAATACTCATCTTGGTGTCCGGACAGCGGCCCGGACGTTCATCGATACCCCGCACCCGAGTGCAGGCTCTTGCGATCCTGGCGCAGGTTGCCGCGCCAGGCATTGATGCAGATTCGCAGCAACGCATGTCCGAGTGCTGACGGACCAGCTACGTTGTGATGCGACGCATTGGGCCGGACCTGCAGCGCGATGTCTGCAAACTGGCCGAGGTGATCTCAAGTCCTACTTGATCGGCGGCTTCGGCCCGATCTCGTTGGCGTCGGCCTGGTTGGCCACCACATCGATCACCTTGCTTTTTTCGAAGTACACGGTGAATGCCGGATACACCCAGCGGTGGATCGTCGGCCACTGGCGCTTCTGACCGCCGCGCGGGTCGAGCTTTTCCTGCGGCGCACCGTAGCGGCCTTCGACCTGGCTCATGCTGTCGCCACGCAGGGGCAGGGCGGCGGCGGGCTTTTGCTGTGCACGATCGACCAGCAGCGTTTCGGCAGACGCGGCGGCACTGATCCCCATCAGCGCGATCAGCGGCAGGACTAACAAACGGTTGCGCATGTCATCTACTCCCCAGTGGACAAGATTCGGACGGTGATTACAGCAAAAAACCACAGCAGGCGTCGGCGCGGTGCATACCGATCGGCGGCCGCGTCAGCGTGTGGCCGCAGGCCGCGTCTCAACGCGCCAGGGACGGCGGCGCATCAGGCATCGGCCAAGAAAAAACCGCCCGGAGGCGGCTTTCTCGGGTCTGGCACGCGCAGCAATTACTTAGCGCTGACGCGCCTTGAAACGCGGGTTCGACTTGCAGATCACGAAGACCTTGCCGCGGCGGCGGACCACCTTGCAGTCGCGGTGACGGGTCTTCGCAGACTTCAGGGAGGACAGGACTTTCATGGCACACCTCGGCGTAAACGGTTGGGTTCGATGGAAGAGTGCGCGCGATCGAGGCTGCACCCGGAATTAAGCCGGCAATTCTAACCGGCTTTTCGTCGTGCTTTCAAGTGGTTGCATCGCAATCGCTGCGAGCGGCGCTACACTATCGCCTGATGACCTTCCGGAAACATGAATGACCGACCTCTCGCCCGTCCTCACCATCGATGGTCCCTCCGGCGCCGGCAAGGGCACGGTCAGCCGCATCGTGGCTGCCCGGCTGGGCTGGCACTACCTCGATTCGGGCGCACTCTACCGCGCGGTGGGCGTGGCGGCGAGCTGGGCCGATCTGGATGTCTCCGACCCGGCCGCGCTGGTGCGCTGCACCTTCGACACCAGGGTCGAGTTCGACGATGCGGGCGAGGCGGGGCTGCGGGTGCTGGTCAATGGCGTGGATGCGACCGGCGAACTGCGCCTGGAAACCACCGGCGCCCTGGCCTCGGCGATTGCGGCGATTCCCGAGGTGCGCAGCGCGCTGAAGGAGCGCCAACGCGCATTCAGGCGCGCTCCCGGCCTGGTCGCCGATGGGCGCGACATGGGGACGGTGATCTTCCCGGATGCCGCATTTAAGGTTTTCCTGACCGCCAGTGCCGAAGAACGTGCGGGCCGTCGCCATAAACAGTTGATGGAAAAGGGTGTTTCGGTTATCTTTGACGACCTGCTGCGCGAGATCATGGCCCGAGATGCCAGAGATGCCCAGCGGGTGGTGGCGCCATTGCGGCCGGCCGAAGACGCCGTGCTGATCGATACCAGCGGCATAGGGATCGAGGATGTCGTCCAGCGTGTGGTCGGGGTGTTGTCCGCCCGCACGTCGTCGTAAGCGTTCCGCAAGCGGGCAGGTCCCGCCGACCGTAAGGCGTTCCAAGGCTCCGTCGCGCATCCTGCGTGGCGGTTCTACTACTTCTAAACCGACTCGTTGTTGGGGTCGACCAACAGGCTGGGCGGTCCGTCTCTGTCGCAACCCGACGACCGGCGCCCGTGTGTTCAACTGAGTAAAATCCAAATGACAGAATCTTTTGCTGAACTGTTCGAAGCCAGTCAAGCCAATCTGGCGAAGCTGAAGCCGGGCTCCATCGTCACCGGTACCGTCGTGGAAGTGCGCGGCGACGTGGTGGTGATCAACGCTGGCCTGAAGTCCGAAGGCATCGTGCCGATCGAGCAGTTCCGTAACGACGCTGGCGAGATCGATGTGGGTGTGGGCGACCAGGTCAAGGTTGCGCTGGACTCGATCGAAAACGGCTTTGGCGAGACCGTGTTGTCGCGCGAGAAGGCCAAGCGCGCAATGGTCTGGGACGAGCTGGAAGAAGCGTTGGAAAAGAACGAAACCATCACCGGCCGCATCAGTGGCAAGGTCAAGGGTGGTTTCACCGTGGACATCAAGGATGTCCGCGCGTTCCTGCCCGGTTCGCTGGTGGATGTGCGCCCGGTGCGCGACCCGGCTTACCTGGAAGGCAAGGAACTCGAGTTCAAGCTGATCAAGCTGGACCGCAAGCGCAACAACGTGGTGGTCTCGCGTCGTGCCGTGGTCGAGAGCGAGCACTCGGAAGAGCGCGAGCAGCTGATGGACAAGCTGCAGGAAGGCGCGATCCTGAAGGGTGTCGTCAAGAACCTGACCGATTACGGCGCGTTCGTGGACCTGGGCGGTATCGACGGCCTGCTGCACATCACCGACATGGCCTGGAAGCGCGTGCGCCATCCGTCCGAAGTCGTCAACGTCGGCGACGAGCTGGACGTGCGCGTGCTGAAGTTCGATCGCGAGCGTAACCGCGTCAGCCTCGGCCTGAAGCAGCTGGGCGAAGATCCGTGGGACAACATCGCCCGTCGTTACCCGGCCAACAGCCGCGTGTTCGGCAAGGTCTCCAACGTCACCGATTACGGCGCATTCGTCGAGATCGAGCCGGGCGTCGAAGGTCTGGTGCACGTCTCCGAGATGGATTGGACCAACAAGAACGTCAACCCGTCCAAGGTTGTGCAGGTTGGTGACGAAGTCGAGGTGATGGTGCTGGATGTCGACGAGGAGCGTCGCCGCATCTCGCTGGGCATGAAGCAGGTTGCCGCCAATCCGTGGGAAACCTTCGCTGCGACCCACAAGAAGAACGACAAGGTGTCCGGTCAGATCAAGTCGATCACCGACTTCGGCATCTTCATCGGTCTGGACGGCGGCATCGACGGTCTGGTGCACCTGTCCGACATCAGCTGGAACACCACCGGCGAAGATGTCGTGCGCAACTACAAGAAGGGCGACACGCTGGAAGCCGTTGTGCTGGCAGTGGACCCGGAGCGCGAGCGCATCAGCCTGGGCGTCAAGCAGCTGGAGCAGGACCCGTTCGGTCAGTACATGGCGTCCAACCCGAAGGGTTCCAAGGTCGAAGGCGTTGTGCGTGAAGTGGATGCCAAGGGCGCCACGATCGACCTGGCCGACGGCATCGAAGGCTACGTCGCTGCACGCGATATCGCCAACGAGCGCGTCGACGATGCGACCCAGCACCTGAAGGTCGGCGACAAGATCGAAGCCAAGTTTGTGGGCATGGACCGCAAGGGCCGCACCCTGCAGCTGTCGATCAAGGCCAAGGACGATGCCGAAATGCGCGAAACGCTGGAGGAATACCAGTCCTCCGCTGCGTCGGGCGGCATGACTCAGCTGGGCGCTCTGCTGCGTGCACAGTTGAACAGCAACAAGTCCGAGTAAGCGCGTAGCGCTCGCAAGAGCGTGATGGATCGGCCCGGGCTTGCCCGGGCCGATTCCGATGTGTCAGTCGAAAAAAGCAAGTTCCCATGACCAAGTCCGAATTGATTGAAATCCTGGCGCGACGCCAAGCGCATCTGAAGTCGGACGACGTGGATCTGGCGGTGAAGTCACTGCTGGAAATGATGGGGCAGGCGCTCTCCGATGGTGATCGGATCGAAATCCGCGGGTTCGGCAGCTTTTCGCTGCATTACCGTCCGCCACGTCTGGGCCGCAATCCCAAGACCGGAGAATCGGTTGCGCTGCCAGGCAAGCATGTTCCGCATTTCAAGCCGGGCAAGGAATTGCGCGAGCGTGTCAGCTCCGTGGTCCCGGTCGATCTGGCCGATGCCGCCGAGTGACGACGGCTCTAGCGCTGCGTTTATGTCGGCTCGGTTAAGCTAGGCGCCTTCCCGACGGAGTCGCGCGATGAAGGTGTTTCGCTTGCTGGTGATGCTGGCTTTCCTGTTGGTCGGCCTGATCATCGGTGCGGTCAATTCCCAGGACATCACTCTCGATTTCCTGTTTTCCAGTGTCCACACCAGTTCCGGGGTGGCGATCATCGTCGCGCTGCTGCTCGGTGTGTTGATCGGTGCCGGCATGGTGCTGGTCAGTGTAGTCATTCCTCTCTATTCCAAGCTGCGTCAGGCCAACAAGGCTGCTGCGGTCAGCCGCGCCGATGCAAGGCCCGTCACGCCTGCCGCAGTCGAGCCGCGCCCTCTCGATGGACTCTAAGCACGTATGGACTTCCTGACCGAGTGGTTCTGGTTTTTCCTGTTTTTACCGCTGGCAGCGCTCAGTGGCTGGATCGTCGGCCGCCGCGGTGGTCAGCGTCATGGCGATACCCAGGTCAGTCGACTGTCCAGCACCTATTTCCGTGGTCTGAACTACCTGCTCAACGAGCAGCCGGACAAGGCGATCGAGCTGTTTTTGCATATCGCCGAGCTGGATAAGGAAACCTTCGAGACCCAGGTCGCGCTGGGTCACCTGTTCCGCCGCCGCGGTGAGGTCGATCGTGCCATCCGGCTGCACCAGGGGCTGGTGCAGCGCGCCGACCTGACCGACCAGCAGCGCGTGCAGGCCTTGCTGGCGCTGGGCGAGGACTACATGAAGTCTGGCCTGCTGGATCGCGCCGAAACGGTCTTTACCGAGCTTGCGCAGCTGGATCAGCGTGCGCCGCAGGCCCTGCGTCACCTGATCGGGATCTACCAGGCCGAGCGCGACTGGGAAAAGGCGATCGACAACGCCACCCGCTACGAAGAAGTCACCGGCGAGCCGATGGGCAAGCTGATCTCGCAGTTCGAATGCGAACTGGCCGATCGATACCGTGGCCTGGGCAAGGCCGACGAAGCCTTGCAGGCGATTGCGCGTGCGTACCAGGCCGACGGCACGTCCGTGCGCGCCGGCATCCTGGAGGGGCGTATCGAAGCCGAGCGCGGCCATGACGAGGCCGCCGTGCGCGCCTTCGAGCGTGCCGCACGCCACGATCCGGAATACCTGCCGGAAATCATTCCTGCCTTGATGGCCGCCTATCGGCGGGTGGGCGACATCGCCGGTGCACGCAATTTCCTGTCGGAGATGACCGAGCACTATCGCGGTATCGCGCCGGTGCTGGCGCTGACCCAGTTGATGGAAGCGCAGGATGGGGTTGCGCCCGCACTGGCCTATCTCGGTCGTCAGCTCAAGGACCGGCCATCGGTGCGCGGCGAGTCGGCGCTGATCGATCTGACGCTTGCCGAAGGCAGTGATCCGGTGGGCACCTTGAACGATCTCAAGCACATCACCGATCAGCTGTTGGTGCGTAACCCCAGCTACCGCTGCACCCGTTGCGGGTTCGGGGCAAAGACTCATCATTGGCAATGCCCGAGCTGCAAGGAGTGGGGCACCGTCAAGCCGCTGTTGAACTACGCGGTGGTGTAAGGCGTGTCTTTGTCTTTTCGGCAGTGTGCATTGGGTCCACTGGACGCTGGGGTGGTGCGCCTTCGCAGCCTGCGTCGGTGGCGATCACACTGTGTCGTAGATTGCAGGGTCGTAGATCGCAGGTCCGCGGATGTGCAGATGCAGCCGCGAACCCTACGCCTTGGTTTGCCCGTCAACTTCATGCTTGGCCGGGCCGGCTTGCCGCCGTGCTGCTTTTCTGTGGCTGCATCGCACATGCGTCGATCCCGTGCCTGTGGTTCCCGAAGCGGTGATCGGCGCTGATGCCTCACATCTGGCTCTGGTGCGCCTTGCACGTGAGCGTTGCGGCGCTGGGAACGTGGCTGCTGCGCCGTTATGCCTTGCATCGTCGTCTGCTCGATGAACCCGGTGAGCGACGCAGCCATGTGGTCGCCACCCCGCGCGGCGGCGGCATGGCGATCGTCGCTGCAATTCTGTCGGGGTGCGTGGCGGCCAGCCTGCTGTGGCCGGCGGCGCGCATGGTGGTCGGCTGGTTCGCGATCGGCTTGATCCTGGTGGCGGGCGTGGGTTGGTGGGACGACCATCGGCCGTTGTCGGCCAGGCTGCGGTTTGCGATCCATCTGGCCGCCTCCGCGTCGCTTGGTGCGCTGGTCATTTATTCCACAGGCAACGTCGTGGACGGCATTCTCAGCGCGGTGGCGTCGGTGGTGTTGATCAACGTCTGGAACTTCATGGACGGCATCAACGGACTGGCCGCCACGCAGGCCGCGCTGGCTGCGCTGGCCTTCGCGTTGGTGGCTCCGGCGGGTTGGTCGTTGGCCGGCCTGGCGGTGGCGGCAGCATGCCTGGGGTTTGTTCCGTTCAATTTTCCGCGCGCGCGCATCTTCCTGGGCGACGGTGGCAGCGGTGCGCTTGGCTATGTGCTGGCTGCGTTGCTTGCCCTGAGCGTGGCGGGCGGGCAGATGAGCTGGTGGATCGGCTGGTTGCCGCTGACGGCGTTCCTTGTCGACGCCGGCTTCACGCTGCTGTCTCGCATGCTCGCCGGGCAGCGTTGGTGGGAGCCTCACGCCCAGCACGTCTATCAGCGTCTGGCGCGCCGGCTTGGGACGCACGTTCCGGTAACCGCCGTTTATTTCGCTTTCAGCCTCGCTGCCGTCTGCTTGTCTGTGTTACTTCGTCATGATGTGTTCGGTCAGCAAGTCTGGGCGGCAGTTGTGTGGGGCCTGGGTGCGAGTGCCAGCTGGTATTTTCTGCGCGATGGATTGCGCAATTCCTGAATAATGGATTCTTATGATTTCCTGGCGTGACCGTTTGACCAAGGCGCTGCCGCAAGTGGCAGTCGTGTTACACGACCTTTTGATGGTCTGGGTGTGCTGGCAGCTGCTGCATGCGGGCCGCTACTCGATGTTGCGCGAGGCGCCGGATCTTCCGCTGTGGGACTGGCGCACCGCCGTGGTCCTGGTGGCACAGGGCCTGGTGTTCTGGAAGATGGGGCTGTACCGCGGGCTGTGGCGCTTCGCGTCGGTGCCCGACCTGTGGAATATCTTCAAGTCGAGCTTTCTCGGCCTGGTGGCGATCGTATTGGCGCTGTCGTACGACCGCCTGGACGGCGTGCCGTTGTCGGTTCTGGTGGTCTATCCGTTTGCGCTGTCTGCGCTGCTGGGGACGCCACGCCTGCTGTATCGCGCCTGGAAGGACTACCAGATTGCGCACTCCGGAGATGCGGCGCAACGCGTGCTGATCCTGGGCGCCGGGCGGGCTGCCGAAGGTCTGGTGCGCGACCTTCGCCGCACCGGCACCTTCGTTCCGGTCGGCTTTCTGGACGATGCCAACAACCTGCATGGCGCAAAGATTCAGGGCCTCAACGTGCTGGGCAATCTGGATCAGGCCGCGTCGATCGCGAAAGAGACCGCCGCCAAGCTGCTGGTGATCGCGATCCCGTCGCTCGATGCATCCGGCATGCAGCGCGTGGTGGCGATCTGCGAGAGTACCGGACTGCCGTTCCGGATGGTGCCCAAGCTGATCAATGTGCTGGAAGGCCGCTCGCTGCCCGGCGAATTGAAGGAAGTCGCCATCGAGGACCTGCTCAATCGCAAGCCGGTGACGCCGGACTGGCGCCTGATCCGCGACTGGCTGACCAACAAGACCGTGATGGTGACCGGTGCCGGCGGGTCGATCGGCTCGGAGGTCTGCCGTCAGTGCGCGCGCCATGGGGCGCGCCGCATCGTGCTGCTGGAAATCGACGAGCTGGCGCTGTTGACCATCGATTCGGACCTGCGTCGGTTGTTTCCGGATATCGAAGTGGTACGGGTGCTCGGCGATTGCGGCGATCCGGCCGTGGTGGCGCACGCATTGAATACCGCGGCCCCTGACGCGGTGTTTCATGCCGCCGCGTACAAGCAGGTGCCCTTGCTGGAAGAGCAGCTGCGCGAGGCCGTGCGCAACAATGTGCTGGCGACCGAGAACGTGGCGCGTGCCTGTCAGCGTGCACGCATCGAAACGTTCGTGTTCATTTCCACTGACAAGGCGGTCGAGCCGGTCAACGTGCTGGGCGCTAGCAAGCGCTACGCGGAGATGATCTGCCAGAGTCTTGACGCGCGTGATGCGCCAACGCGCTTCATCACCGTGCGCTTCGGCAATGTGCTGGATTCGGCCGGTAGCGTGGTGCCGCTGTTCCGCGAGCAGATCCGCCAGGGTGGCCCGGTCACCGTGACGCATCCGGATGTGACGCGCTACTTCATGACCATCCCCGAGGCCTGCCAGTTGGTGATCCAGGCAGCTGCCTCGGCCTCGCATGGCGCGATCTATACGCTGGACATGGGCGAGCCGGTGCCGATCCGGCTGCTTGCCGAGCAGATGATCCGTCTTGCCGGCAAGCAGCCGGGCAAGGATGTGGCGATTCTCTACACCGGTCTGCGTCCGGGCGAGAAGCTGCACGAGACGCTGTTCTACTCCGACGAAGACTACCGCCCGACCGCGCATCCCAAGATCCTGGAAGCCGGCGTGCGTGAGTTCTCGCACGAGCAGGTGCTGCAGCTGGTGACGCGTCTGCGCGAGGCGGTTAATCGCTATGACATCAAGGCAATGGAGACTGTGCTGGGCAGCCTGATGCCGGATTTTGCGGCTGCTCGACGGAAAGTCGACGCGCGATCTGATACGGTCGTTCCATTCCCCGCACGTGAGGTCAGAAGACTGTAATGAGCCAGCGTATTCGCAAGGCCGTATTCCCCGTCGCAGGTCTTGGGACCCGCTTTCTTCCGGCGACCAAGACGGTGCCGAAGGAAATGCTGCCAATCATCGACAAACCATTGATCCAGTACGCCGTCGACGAGGCCATCCAGGCCGGCTGCGATACGTTGATCTTCGTGACCAATCGCTACAAGCACTCGATCGCCGACTACTTCGACAAGGCCTACGAGCTGGAGCAGAAGCTCGAACGTGCGGGCAAGCTGGAGCAGCTGGAGCTGGTGCGGCATGCGCTGCCGGAAGGGGTGCGCGCCATTTTCGTGACGCAAGCCGAGGCGCTGGGTCTGGGTCATGCGGTGTTGTGTGCCAAGGCCGTGGTCGGCGATGAGCCGTTTGCGGTGCTGTTGCCGGACGATCTGATGTGGAACCGTGGCGACGCCGCGCTGACCCAGATGGCCGATGTGGCCGAAGCATCCGGTGGCAGCGTCATCGCCGTGGAAGACGTGCCGCACGACAAGACCGCCAGCTACGGCATCGTGTCCACCGACGCATTCGACGGCCGTAAGGGTCGCATCAATGCGATCGTCGAAAAGCCCAAGCCCGAAGTGGCCCCGAGCAATCTGGCCGTGGTCGGTCGCTATGTGCTCAGCCCGAAGATTTTCGAGTTGCTCGAAGCCACCGGTGCAGGTGCCGGCGGCGAGATCCAGCTGACCGATGCCATTGCCGAGTTGTTGAAGAAAGAGCAGGTCGACGCGTTCCGTTTCGAAGGCCGTCGTTTCGATTGCGGCGCGCACATCGGTTTGATCGAGGCGACCGTCCACTTTGCGCTCGAGCATGAGAAGCATGGTGGGCCGGCGAAGGAAATCCTGCGCAACGCATTGGCCCAGGCCGACGCGCGCGGCTGATTGCGCCACGAATGCTTCATCACGAACGACGCCAACTGGCGTCGTTCGTCGTTTTGGCGCCCCGATCACGGGGGGTGAGGCTTCGTGGAAACGTCGGCATCCGGGCTGGCCGGTGCAACAAGCAAGCAGATGCAAGGCGTCGGCGCGTGCGTGTCGTTAGAATCCAGGCATGAGCCAATCTGCGCACGCCAGTGAACTGATCAACGTTGTCGCTCTGCTGGGCGCTGCGGTTGTTGCTATCCCGCTCTTTCGCCGGTTGGGCCTGGGCTCGGTGCTTGGCTATCTGGCAGCGGGGCTGGCGATCGGGCCCTTCGGACTGGGCCTGTTCGACGACCCGCAGGCGATCCTGCATGTCGCCGAATTGGGCGTGGTGATGTTCCTGTTCGTGATCGGGCTGGAGATGCGGCCGTCGCATCTGTGGAGCCTGCGCAAGGAAATCTTCGGCCTGGGCACCGTGCAGATCTGCCTGTGCGCACTGGTGCTGACCGGTATCGGGATGTTGCTGGGTTTTCCGCCACCGGTCGCCTTCGTGGCCGCGTCCGGTTTCGTGCTGACCTCGACGGCGGTGGTGATGCAGTTGCTGGCCGAGCGCGGCGACGTGGCCTTGCCCTCCGGGCAGAAGATCGTGGCGATCCTGTTGTTCGAGGACCTGCTGATCGTCCCGTTGCTGGCGATCGTGGCCTGGATGGGTTCCAGTGGCGACCCGCAGGCCGCGTCGCAGCGCTGGCACGACATCGGCATCGGCCTGGCCTGCATCGTCGGCCTGCTGGTTGCCGGGCGCTGGCTGCTCAATCCGCTGTTCCGGGTCCTGGCTGCGTCCAAGGCGCGCGAGGTGATGACGGCCGCGGCGCTGCTGGTGGTGTTGGGCGCGGCGCTGCTAATGCAGGTAGGCGGGTTGTCGATGGCGATGGGCGCTTTCCTCGCCGGGGTGCTGTTGTCCGAATCCACCTTCCGTCATCAGATCGAAGCTGATATCGAGCCGTTCCGCGGCATCCTGCTGGGCCTGTTCTTCCTGGGTGTGGGCATGAGCCTGGACCTGCGCGTGGTCGCAGCCGACTGGCGGCTCATCCTCGTCGGCGTGTTGGCGCTGATGGTGGGCAAGGCGATCTGCATCTATGCGGTGGCGCGGGTGATGGGCAGCGATCATCGCCAGGCAATGGACCGTGGTGTGCTGATGGCGCAGGGTGGCGAGTTCGCCTTTGTGTTGTTTGCCGCGGCCTCGGCATCGGGCGTGATCGATGCGCAGATCGATGCCACTCTCACTGCCATCGTGGTGCTGTCGATGGCGCTGACGCCGTTGTTCGTCCTGGTGCAGCGGCGTTTGACGCCCGCGCCGGAGGTGTCGCTGGAGGGAGTGGAAGCGGCCAACGGTCAGACCGGCAGCGTGCTGGTCATCGGCTTCGGCCGCTTCGGCCAGGTGGCCAGCCAGTCGCTGCTGGCGCGCGACGTGGACGTGACCATCATCGATAACGACATCGAGATGATCCAGAGCGCAGAAGAGTTCGGTTTCAAGATCTATTACGGCGACGGCACGCGGCTCGATGTGCTGCACGCCTCCGGCGCGCACAGTGCGCGCGCAATCGCGGTATGCATCGACGATCGCGAAGCGGCCAACCGCATCGTCGAGCTGGCGACCCGCGAGTTTCCGCATGCGCGCCTGCTGGTGCGTTCGTTCGATCGTGAGCATTCGCTGCAACTGATCGCGGCCGGTGTGGATTACCAGATCCGCGAAACCTTCGAGTCGGCGGTGACCTTCGGCCAGATGGCGCTGGTCGAGCTGGGCGTGGATGAGGACGAGGCCGGCACGATCGCACGCGAGATCCGCCGCCGCGATGCGGAGCGGCTGGAGCTGGAAATCGCCGCGGGGAATGTCCGTGCCGGGGCAGGGTTGATGTTCGGCAACATCACGCCGACGGTGCCCAAGCCTACGCCGTTTACGCCGCCGCGCCGGGAGAGCCGGTCGCTCAACCGCGATGCGTTGCCGCAGGCCAGTGCAGAGACCGCAGCAGAGACCAACCGCGGCTGACAACACCTCGCAATCGTCAGGTGGGTGTGGGGGCTGCGCGGGAACCGGCTGTGCGGGCGTATGAACCTGGCGTGCGGTAGTGCAGTTGCTTGGTGCTTGTTGGAGTGGCCCGATGGTGATGTCGAGTCGTCGGGCGCGCGGTGCCCTTACCGCGCCAGGACCTTGGTCGGTGACCACGTAACAGCCACGTCAACAGCTGGCGGCACTCCAGCTCACTGCGATGAATCGTCAGCAGTCAGACGACTGCACTCATGCTTGCTTGCAACCATGCACAGCGATCATCTCGATTGGCTCTTGCCCACCTGCCGCCCCGGGACCTTATGCGGGATGGGTGCCGCATAAGAGCCTCCACGGATGGATTCACGGCGTGTCCCGCGGCGGTAGGCGGGCAAGGGGCCTGCAGCCAGTGCGCAGATCATGTGCTCTGCACTACGTCTACCCACGACGTCCGACTTTCCCAAACAACCAACGTCTCCAGCTCCTGACGTGATCGACAAGACATTGCCTACAGCAAGCAGTCAGGTGAGGCCGTGCACTCAACACCAAGTCACCCCCAGCCACGGCTGCGAACCGCCTCAAGGAGCAGCGCAGCCGCCCGATGGCGCGCAGGTTCGAGACAGGCGCAGCGGACGCGTAGCAGTCACGCCAGCCGCGCGTCCCGACCAACGATCAGCCGTGTTTGCGCTGGGCCGCAGCGAATGCTTCGAGCTGTTCGGCAGTGGCGTCTTTCTGGTGCTGCTGCTTCCACTGCGCGAACGGCATGCCGTAGACCGCCTCGCGTGCCTGCTCCTTGCTCATCGGCTGGCCCTGTGCCTCGGCCGCTTCGCGGTACCAGTCGCCCAGGCAGTTGCGGCAGAAGCCGGCCAGGATCATCAGGTCGATGTTCTGCACATCGGTGCGCTGCTGGTTGAGATGCTGCAGCAAGCGGCGGAATGCGGCCGCTTCGATGGCGGTGGTGGTCGAATCGGTGGGCGAGGTGGTGTCGGTCATGACGGAATCGGGGACAATAGACGGCCTTCGACTCTACACCTGACGCCCCATGACCGCTTCCGCGCCAGCTGCCTCCGCTTCGGCCCGCCTTCTCGATGGTCGCCGCATTGCCGAGGACCTGCTCGACGGGCTGAAGCTGCGCGTGGATGCGCGCGTGGCGGCGGGCAAGGCGCGGCCCGGGTTGGCGGTCGTCCTGGTGGGCGGCGACCCGGCGTCGTCGGTGTATGTGCGCAACAAGCGGCGCGCGGCGGAAAAAGTGGGTATCGCAGCGTTCGATTACGACCTGCCGCACGGCACCAGCGAGGCCGAGCTGGCGGCCCTGATCGACGAACTCAACACCGATCCCAAGATCCACGGAATCCTGATCCAGCTGCCGCTGCCGGGGATTCCCGATGCCAATCGGCTGATCCAACGGATCGATCCGCGCAAGGATGTGGATGGCTTCCATCCGCAAAATGTGGGGCATCTGGCGTTGCGCGAATTCGGCCTGCGCCCGTGCACGCCGCGCGGCATCGTGACCTTGCTCGCGCATACCGATCAACCGGTGCGTGGACGCAACGCGACCATTGTTGGCGTGAGCAATCACGTCGGCCGGCCGATGGGGCTGGAACTGTTGATCGCCGGTTGCACGGTCACCAGCTGCCACAAGTTCACCCCGGCCGATGTGCTGGAGGCCAGCGTGCGCAATGCCGACATTCTGGTGGTGGCCGTGGGCCGCCCCGGGCTGATTCCCGGCGAGTGGGTCAAGCCGGGTGCGGTGGTGATCGATGTCGGCATCAACCGCCTGGAAGACGGACGCCTGGTTGGCGATGTCGGCTTCGATGCGGCAGCAAGGCGCGCGGCCTGGATCACCCCGGTGCCGGGCGGGGTGGGGCCGATGACGGTGGCCACGCTGATGCAGAACACCATCGAGGCCGCTGATGCGGCCGGGATTGGGGATTAGGGATTGGGGATTCGTTAAAGGCGACGGCCAAGCGCATGCGTCGGCCGATCCGGATTGCGTGCGGGATCGGCGGGCCATCGGCATCCTGACGAACGGCGGGGCGGTGCAGGGCGGCGTCTTTGCCACTCCCGACCCCAGACTCCCCAATTGCGGCCCTAATGCGTTAAAATGCCGCGCTTCCCCAAACTCGGGTCCGCCGATGCTCCGCATCCAGGCTGAAGCTCTCACCTACGACGACGTTTCGCTCGTCCCCGCTCATTCGATCGTCCTGCCCAAGGATGTCAGCCTGGAAACCCGGCTGACCCGCGATCTGCGTCTGAAACTGCCGATCCTGTCGGCCGCGATGGACACGGTGACCGAACACCGCCTGGCCGTGGCCATGGCGCAGCTGGGCGGCATCGGCATCATCCACAAGAACCTGACCCCGGCGCAGCAGGCTGCCGAAGTGGCCAAGGTCAAGAAGTTCGAGTCCGGCGTGATTACCGAGCCGTTCACGGTGAGCCCGGATACCACAATCGGCGAAGTGATCGCGCTGACGCGCGCACGCAACATCTCCGGCGTGCCGGTGGTGGACGGCAGCGAACTGGTCGGCATCGTGACCAGCCGCGACATGCGCTTCGAAAAGAAGCTCGACGATCCGGTCCGTCACATCATGACCAAGAAGGATCGCCTGATCACCGTGCGCGAAGGCGCCAGCGATGAGGAAGTGCTGGAGCTGCTACACCGCAACCGCATCGAAAAGATCCTGGTGGTGAACGACAGCTTCGAGCTGCGCGGCCTGATCACGGTCAAGGATATCCAGAAGAAGACCGACAACCCCAACGCCGCCAAGGATGCCGCCACGCGGCTGCTGGTCGGCGCGGCCGTGGGTGTTGGCGGCGATACCGAACAGCGGATCGAACTGCTGGCCGCTGCCGGCGTCGACGTGGTCATCGTCGATACCGCGCACGGTCATTCGCAGGGCGTGATCGACCGTGTGGCCTGGGTCAAGAAGACCTATCCGCACCTGCAGGTGATCGGCGGCAACATCGTCACCGGCGATGCCGCGCTGGCCTTGATGGATGCCGGCGCCGATGCGGTCAAGGTCGGCGTGGGCCCGGGCTCGATCTGCACCACGCGCGTGGTCGCAGGCGTCGGCGTGCCGCAGATCACCGCGGTGGACATGGTGGCCGAAGCGTTGCAGGACCGCATTCCGTTGATCGCCGATGGCGGCATCCGCTATTCCGGCGATATCGGCAAGGCGCTGGTCGCCGGTGCGTCCACGGTGATGGTCGGCGGCCTGCTGGCCGGTACCGAAGAGGCGCCGGGCGAAGTCGAGCTGTTCCAGGGCCGCAGCTACAAGAGCTACCGCGGCATGGGCAGCCTGGGCGCGATGGAGAAGGGGTCCAAGGACCGCTATTTCCAGGACGCTTCCGACGCCGACAAACTGGTTCCGGAAGGCATCGAAGGGCGCGTGCCGTACCGCGGCCCGGTCGGCGGCATCATCCATCAGCTCATCGGTGGTCTGCGCGCGACCATGGGCTATGTGGGCTGCGCCACCATCGAAGACATGCGCACCAAGCCGAAGTTCGTCAAGATCACCGGCGCCGGTCAGCGCGAAAGCCATGTGCACGACGTGCAGATCACTAAAGAGCCGCCGAACTATCGCGCTGGATGATCGGGAATGGGGAATCGCGAATCGGGAATCGTAAAAGCCCGGCGGTTCCTCGTCCGATAGCGGCTGGCGCCGCGTTTGCTGTTGCGATTCCCCAATCCCGATTCTCGATTCCCGGCTCTCAATGACCAGCATCCATAACGACAAGATCCTCATCCTCGATTTCGGCGCGCAGTACACGCAGTTGATCGCGCGGCGCATTCGCGAAATCGGTGTGTACTGCGAGATCTGGGCCTGGGATCACGATCCGTCCGAGATTGCCGGCTTCGGTGCCAAAGGCATCATTCTGTCTGGTGGCCCGGAGTCGACCACCTTGCCGGGCGCGCCGGTGGCGCCGCAGGAAGTGTTCGACAGCGGCTTGCCGGTGTTCGGTATCTGTTACGGCATGCAGACCCTGGCTGCGCAGCTGGGCGGCGCCACCGAAGCGGCCGATCAACGCGAATTCGGCCATGCGGAGGTGGATGTCGTCGCGGCCGATGCGCTGTTCTCCGGCCTGACCGACCATGCGGGCGCATCGCGGTTGAACGTGTGGATGAGCCATGGCGACCACGTGTCGCAAGTGCCGCCCGGCTTCACCATTACTGCCGTGACCGACCGCATTCCGGTGGCGGCGATGTCCAATGAGGACAAGCGCTGGTACGGCGTGCAGTTCCACCCCGAGGTCACCCACACGCTGCAGGGCCAGACCTTGCTGCGTCGCTTCGTGGTCGATGTCTGCGGCTGCCAGACGCTGTGGACCGCCGCCAACATCATCGACGACCAGATTGCGCGCGTGCGCGCGCAGGTCGGCGACGACGAAGTGATCCTGGGTTTGTCCGGCGGTGTGGATTCGTCGGTGGTCGCTGCATTGCTGCACAAGGCGATCAGCGACAAGCTGACCTGCGTGTTCGTCGATACCGGCCTGCTGCGCTGGCAGGAAGGCGACCAGGTGATGGCGATGTTTGCCGAGCACATGGGCGTCAAGGTGATTCGCGTCAACGCGGCCGACCGCTATTTCGCCAAGCTCGAAGGCGTGAGCGACCCGGAAGCCAAGCGCAAGATCATCGGCAACCTGTTCGTGGACATCTTCGATGAAGAGTCCAACAAGCTGGCCAATGCCAAGTGGCTGGCGCAGGGCACGATCTACCCGGACGTGATCGAGTCGGCCGGCAGCAAGACCGGCAAGGCGCACGTGATCAAGAGCCACCACAACGTGGGCGGCTTGCCGGAACACATGAAGCTGGGCCTGGTCGAACCGCTGCGCGAACTGTTCAAGGACGAAGTGCGTCGCCTCGGTGTGGAACTGGGCCTGCCCCGCACCATGGTCTATCGCCATCCGTTCCCGGGCCCGGGCCTGGGCGTGCGCATCCTGGGCGAAGTGAAGCGCGAATACGCCGAGCTGCTGGCCAAGGCCGATGCGATCTTCATCGACGAACTGCGCAAGGCCGACCTGTACGACAAGACCAGCCAGGCGTTTGCGGTGTTCCTGCCGGTCAAGTCGGTCGGCGTGGTCGGCGATGCACGCGCCTACGAGTGGGTGATCGCGCTGCGTGCGGTGGAGACCATCGACTTCATGACCGCGCACTGGGCGCACCTGCCGTACGATTTCCTCGGCACGGTGAGCAACCGCATCATCAACGAACTGCGCGGCGTCTCGCGCGTGGTCTACGACATCTCCGGCAAGCCGCCGGCGACGATCGAGTGGGAGTGAGACTGGTCCTTCGGGCGGGTTATCGCAGACTATCGAAAAATCCTCGTAACGTATTGTTTTAAAAAAGTACGTCACCAGAGCTAGTGGTGGCTATCACCGGTTAGAGCATGGATCGCCTGTATGGCGCAGCCGAACTGCGGCAAGCCGGTGATGGCAGCGGATTGAGCGCACCGATGGTGTAGCGTGGAGGAACTATCCATTAGCCAGAACGACACTCCCGACCTTGCTGCCCACAGGCTGCCAAGGTCGGGCAGGGGGCTGTGGCGGCCTCTCGCTGATGCTAGCTCGCGAAAACTTGCTCGACGCCAACAATCTTTCAGCGCCGGAGCGCTTCTGATCGACATTCCGGTGGGCGTGCATACTGAAGTGGCGCCGTGGCGCTGAAGGCATGCAATGGTGCAGTGCCTGAGAAATATAGAAGAGTCCCGCGCGCCGGTTTGCAGCTGCGCGCTAATTGCCTTGCGTCACAGATTGCCTCTTGCTGACCATACAGCCATATTTTTCCACAAGGCGGTAATGGCAAGATAAATCCTTATCGGCACAGAGAATTGCATTGGATGTTCGCCGCAAAGCGAAATCAAGATGCCGTTCGCGCACGCATAAGGGACGTATGGTTTCTATCCATGTGGATGGCGAAGATAAGACTGCGAAGATCAGTGATTGGGTGATTTGCTGGAGCGACAAGTACAAAGCCCTGCAACTGGTTTGTCATTACCCTTCAAAAAAAACCTACACCCGCCCACTTGGCAACTGTCGCGTTTCTCCAACGCGCGAGTTGGGCGCGATGTTACTGACAAAACCAGGTAGCACGATCGTCAAGCCCATCTCCAAGGTGACGATCTATGACGAACGGTATGCGGTCGTGCACTATCCGGGCACCAATAGGCCCTACGTCTATAAGATGGAAGGTATCGGTCTTGTCGCGCCAACGGCGATAAAAGATACGCCGATCTTCCATTACTTCTCAGTCGTGGCGAATGCCCGGCGCGATAGCGCGAAATCCGAGACTGACCGCAAAATCGCTGCAAATGTCGTGCACCAATTGGGAAAACTGCCCGCCAGTGCCGACACTGCCTTGCAGGCCTATTGCACGGGGCGTAACGGCGTACTAGCGGCAGGTCAGGGGCTGATCTATCCGTTCGGGTTGAACGAGAGCCAGCTTGCGGCGGTCGAGCAGGCGTTTCGTGCGCAGGTAAGCGTCATCGAGGGCCCACCAGGGACCGGCAAGACCCAGACCATCCTCAACATCCTCGCCAATATCCTGCTGCGTGGGCAGACGGTGGCGGTACTGTCCAACAACAATGCGGCGGTGGAAAACGTCTACGAGAAGCTGGAGAAGTGCGGCCTGGGTCACCTGGTCGCCAAGCTCGGTAACCAGAACAACCGCAAGGACTTCTTCGCCGATCTAGCGCCGTGGCCATCCATCGAATCCGAGCCTGCGCCGTCGTTGGAGGAAGTCCAGGTCCTGCTCGACCGCGTGAAACAGCACTTACACGATCGCAATCGGGTGGCGCAACTGCAGGTCGAGCTAGACGAGCTGACCGTCGAGCGGCGCTATCTGCAGCAGTGGCAAGCAGAAAGCGGTGTGCAGGTGACCGTCTCGCTGGACAAGTACGGACTGTCGCCGCCCAAGACCACGGATCTGATGGCCTACCTGGCCCATCTCGGTGAGCAGCGCATCCGCCTCAAAGATCGCATCGAGCTGCTGTTCAAGTTCAAGATTTTCCGCACCAAGCCGTTCACCGATGGCGATGCGCGCCTGAGCGTTTTCCATGCCCTGCAGATGCACTATTACGACAAGGCGTCACGAGACAAGGAAGCGGAGTTGCAGAAGTGCCGCGACTCGCTGGCACTGGCTGATTTCGATGTTTCGCTGGAGACGTTGAAGGCGGCATCGATGCGTCACCTGAAGCAACATCTGCAAGCTCAGGTGCGGTCTTCGGACAGCTTCGATGCCAACACGTACCGGCATCAACAACAGTTCGATGCCTTTCTGCGGCGTTTCCCGATTCTGGGCAGCGGTACGCACTCCCTTGTCAATTCGATCGCGTCTGGCGCAATCCTCGATTATGTGATCATCGACGAGGCTTCATTGCAGGACATTGTGCCGGGCATCCTACCTCTGGGCTGCGCAAAGAACCTGATCGTCGTCGGCGATAACCGCCAGTTGGCGCACATTCCGGTTGCTCTCGGCCTGCCTGCGCCCGCCGCTGCCTACGATTGCGAGCGATACAGTTTGCTCGATTCGTGCATCAATGTATTCGGGGCTGCGATACCCAGGACGCTGTTGAAAGAGCACTATCGCTGCCACCCCAGGATCATCCAGTTCTGCAACCAGCAGTTCTACGACAATGCACTGGTACCAATGACCGAAGATAAAGGTGAGTCGCCTCTACGCCTGGTGGTGACTGCCAGGGGGAACCATACCCGCAACAACACCAACCTCAGGGAGCTGGATTCCCTGCTCAAGTTGCTTGACGACGAGGGCGAGCCCGTCGGGATGGACCGCGACGGCCGTGGCTTCATCGCCCCGTTCCGAGCGCAGGTTGATCTCTCGGGTACCTGCTTGCCGGAGGATTTCGTCAAGGACACCGTGCACAAGTTCCAGGGCCGGGAGTGCGACGAGATCGTGTTCTCCACCGTGCTGGACAAGAAGCGCTACAACCAGCAACGCGAGCGGCTGGATTTCGTTGACGACCCGCACATGGTCAACGTAGCGGTGTCGCGAGCCAGGCACCGCTTCACCTTGGTGACGGGCGACGAAGTGTTCACCGGCAACAACGGCCAGATCGCGGCTCTGATGCGCTACGTCAGCTATTACGCGCAGGACGAGCAGATTGTGCGTGCGCCGGTGGTGTCGGCCTTCGATCTGCTGTATCGCGAGTACGACCACTCCCTTGCGCGCTTGAACGCGCGCTTGAGGCCGGAGGACTCGCGCTACAAGTCCGAACAGATCGCGGCGCAGTTGCTGCGCGAAGCGCTTTCCGCATCGGTATACCGGTCGTTGATGTACCACGATCAGATCAAGCTGGATCAGGTCGCATCGCCGAGTAATCCGGATTTAACGCAGCGCGAACGAGCCTTCATGGCACGTGCCAGCTGCGACTTCGTCATCTATTTCAAGGTGGGCAAGGTGCCTTTAGGGGTGATCGAGGTCGATGGTGGTTCCCATGACCGGCCAGAACAGGCGGCGCGGGACGCGTTGAAGAACGGAATTCTGGCGAAAAGTGGCATCCCCATCCTTCGCCTAAGCACGATCAAGAGCGGCATCGCAGAAAGTATCGGCGACTTCATCGCTCAATGGGCGGCTGCACCGCGCAGCGCATAGGGCGGGACGCGCCGTGTCCGAGCAGTTGGCCGTATCTCAATCCTGCGCAATCAGTGCACAAGCCGCCGACGCGGTGCCTGGTCTGTAATACCCGCAGATCTCCTGCTCAAGTATTACTTTTTCGAAGGAGACAGTGATGGGTGAAGTAGTGGACGAGGACTAGATCAGCATTGGATGGTTTGGTGCACCGCCGGCAGCTTGGCCTCGCCTTAGCGCAGCTTGGCCAGCGCTACACGCGCATCGGCCATGAACTTCTGCGCTTCCTGCGGCGTGGAAAGATTGGCGCCGAGCTGGCTGAGCACCTGCTCGATATCGCTGGAGGCTTCCCAGGCTTCATCGCACAACATGCCGGCGATGGGGCCGAGATAGTTCAGTGCGACTTTTTCCAGCGCCTGGCGAACCGCTTCGTCCGGCGCTGCGCCGTTGCCGGCAGACGCCGGTGCGGGCGTTGTGGGTGCCGCGCTGGCTGCGGCAGGTGCCGGCACCGGAGCGGTGGCGACCGGCGCACGCACCGGGGCCGGCGCACCGCCCAGATCCTGCTCGAAGCCGCCCATTAACCACTGGCGCGAGTCTTCGCTCAGCAAGGATGGCTTGCCCAGGCCGGCGCCGGGGTCGGTCTGGAAGCGGGCCTTCGCGGCCCCGACCATGGTGAGGCGTTGCACCGCCTCGTCATTGCGCAGCATGCGGAAGACCACTTCTTCGATCTGCCCGGCATTGAGGCGGACGATGCAGGAATGGTTTTCTTCGGTGACGACAAACAGAAAGCCGGACGCCTTCTTCAGTGCCAGCGCCCTGAGCTCGCGCAGGACCTCGATCAGCGGACGGAATTCATTGGACATGGCGTCTTCCTTGCATCATCTGGTACGAAATCGGGCGGAGCGGCTCAGCGTTTGCTGAGGCGCTCCATGGCCAACCGGACGCTGTTGGACAGGCGGGAGATGGCACGCGCCAGGGTACCAATTTCATCCTTGAGGTTGACCTCTTCGATGGTGTGGTTCCACTTGCCCAGGCTCAGTTCTTCGGCCACGGTGGTCAGATGCTGGATGGGGCGCAGCACGCGGTTCCAGATCAGGGCCCACTGCAGGCCAAGCAACAGGGCGCAGACCAGCAGGCCGATGCCGGCGATCCACAGCGACTGGCGCACGATCACGCCATTGACGTCGCTCTTGGGATAGGCCGAGACCAGGGTGAAGCCCCAGTCGGGCACTTCCTGCTTGGTCACGACCCAGTCGTCCGGGCTGTCCTTGACGATGCGCTCGATGGTGGCGGTGTCGGTGGTGGCACCGGTGGTGGACTGGAAGCGCAGCTTGTTCTTGCTGTCGAACACGGCGATGAAGCCGGAATCGAGCACGCGACGGCTGCTGACCACGTTTTCCAGGGCCTGGGTGTCGGCCTTGTAGCCGACGTACCAGGCGCCGATGACACGCTTGTCGTTGCCGGCAAAGATCGGCTCATAGCCGGTGACGTACGGGTTGCCGAGGATGTCGACCACGCCGTAGAAGCTCTCGCCGTTGCGCAGCTTGGCGGCAGCCTGGCCGTTGGGGTCGAGCACGGTGCCGATGGCGCGGCTGCCGTCGTCCTTCTTGACGTTGGTGGAAATGCGTACGAACTCATCGCCGGTACGCGAGAACAAGGTCGCGGTGCCTTCGTGAATGGCGGTGACGTCGTCCAGCATGGTGAAGGCGTTTGCCTGCGGGCGCTGGCCCAGCAGCAGGTCGTTGGCGTTGCGGTCGGCGACGCGGATTTCGCTGCCGATGCTCGGGGCGCCCTGCGCATTGGCTTCCTTGCGCAACTGGCGCATCGAGGAATTGACGCGGTCGAGCATCATCGAGCGGGTGACGGCGAACAAGGTCTGCAAGGACACCGACTGGCGCTCGATCGCGTCGCCGGTCTCGAACTTGACCCGGTTCGCTTCGGTAATGGCCAGAATGACCGTGAGGGCCACCACCACGACCAGCACCAAGGCCAGCACCGGCAACAGCAGGCGCACCCGCAAAGAGTGACGAAGCATCGCAATTCCCCTGAACGCGTTTAGTGATTGAATCGAGTGCCGCCGCAGCGCTGTGCGGCGGTCGGACCTAGCCGTTATCGGCTGTCAGACAAGATGCTGAAGCGGCCCCCATGCCGCTTGGCGGGGCATAAGATAGCTCAAGCCGATCGATTTGACAGTGCGTGTCGATCGCCTTGTGCGCCTTGCGTTCAAGAATGGTGGACCGGGTTACAGAGTTGGCGCTGGCGAGCGTGGTGGGCAGCGGGGTGGGGGAGTCCTCCATGGGGCGATCCATCGCGGCGCCATGGGTGAGCCGGCCGATGCGCGGGGTGCGTCTTGGCATCCCGCCTGCCCTTGCCGTGCTACCGCAATGACCGGATGAAGCGGCGATTGAAGAGCGACCGACGCTTGCGACCTACCAGGTTGCAGGCGGCTCAGGTTTCCAGCGACAGGATTCCCCGGCGCAGGGCAACGGTGACTGCGTGGGTGCGATCGCGCACGCCGAGCTTGGCCAGGATGTTCTTCATATGCGCCTTGACCGTCTCTTCGGAAATGCTCAAGGCGTTGCCGATCTGCTTGTTGGAGCAGCCGGTGGCCACCAGGCTCAGTACCTCCGTCTCGCGGGCGGATAGTGCGTCGTCGAGCACGTGGGCGGCGATGTTTTCGGCCACCGATGCCGGCACATGCCGCCGCTGGCCGCGGCGTACGTCGCGGATGGTGTCGACCAGCTCGCGGCGCAGCGCGCTCTTCAGCAGGTAGCCGCAGGCGCCGGCCTGCAGTGCGCGCACCGCACGCACATCGCCGGTATAGGTGGTCAACACGATGACCTTGGCGGCGGGGTCGACACGGCGGATGCGCTGGATGGCTTCGACGCCATCCACGCGCGGCATCTGCAGATCCATCAGCACCACGTCCGGGCGCAGGCTGGCGTAGCAGGCCACGGCCTGTTCGCCGTCCTCGGCTTCGCCGACCACACGCATGTCGTGTTCGGCGGCGAGCATGGCGCTGAGACCGTCGCGCAGCAGCGGATGATCGTCTACCACCAGCACGTCGGTCGGTTTGACCATCTCAGCCATTGGAGCTCTCCGTGGATCGTGCAGGTCGAAATCGCCACCACCAGCGCGGTGGCGTCGCATAGGCGGTGCGGGCCGGAAGCGTGATCTGGATTGCGGTGCCGCTGCCTGGACGCGACCACAACTGCATCTTGGCGCCGATGCGTTTGGCGCGTTCCTGCATGCCGGTCA
Organism: Xanthomonas sp. 10-10; assembly: GCF_040182365.1. NCBI lineage: Bacteria > Pseudomonadati > Pseudomonadota > Gammaproteobacteria > Lysobacterales > Lysobacteraceae > Xanthomonas > Xanthomonas sp. 10-10. Next base: position 2,728,422 of record NZ_CP144460.1, on the reverse strand, counting down.
GCCCCCAGTGCCCGGTGCGCGCATGCCCATGCAGCACGTCCGGATCCAGGCCGCAGCCATCGTCGCGGATGCGCAGCACGAAGTCACGTGAACCGTAACGCAGTTCCAGCGCGATGCGCGTGGCGTCGGCATGGCGATCGGCATTGGCCAATGCTTCGCGGCCAAGCTGGAACACTTCGTCGGCCACCAGCGGGCGCAGCGCCACCGGGCGTCCTTCCACCGACACCTGCAGGTCGGCCGACGCCGGTGGCATGCTGGCCTCGCGTGCGCGCTGCAGTGCGGCGGCCAGATCCTGGCGCAGCGAATAACTGTCGCGCAGGCCGTTGACGCGGTCGCGGCCTTCGACCAGCGCATTCTCGGCCAGGTCGACCGCCTGTTCGAGCTCCAGCCGGCGCGGGTCGTCCTGCGGCAACGAGCGGCTGGCGGCATGCAGCCGCAGGATCAGCCCCTGGGTGCCCTGCAACAAGGTGTCGTGCAGCTCGCGCGCGATGCGTTCGCGTTCGCGGTAGCGCTCTTCCAGTCGTGCACGCAGGCGTCCGGCAACATGCCGGGTGCGCATGCGCCACAGCATCGCAAGCGTTAGCAGCAGGGCGAGCGCGACGCACACCTTGAACTGCCAGGTCTGCACGAAGGCCGCTTCGATGACGAAGTCCAGGGTGTCGCCGCGCGCGTTCCATACGCCATCGTTGTTGGCGGCGGCAATGCGGAAGCGGTAACGGCCGGGCGCGAGGTTGGTATAGAACGCCTCGTTACGGTTGCCGGCGTCCTGCCATTGCGCGTCCACGCCCTCCAGCCGGTAGCGGAAGCGCACGCGTTCCGGCCGGGTCAGGCTCACAGCGTCGTAGCCGATGCGCAGGCGGTGCGTCCACCTGGGCAGGCGCAGCCCGGCGGTGCGCGGGTAGGGGCGGTCGTTGGCGACCACGTCGGTGATGGAGACTTCCGGCGCGGTGGGGTTGCGGTAGGTCTGTTCGGGGTCCAGCCAGGCCAGGCCCTGGTTGGTGGTGAACCACAACAGGCCGTCGTCGGCGGCGATGGCCGTGGGGACCGGTGTGGCCTGCTGGGCGACACCGGGCAACCCGTCCATGATGTCGTACAGGCGCAGCGCCGGGCTGACCACGCCCGATTGCACGCTGCGCAGCAGCGCAGGTTGAGCGATCTGCACCACGCCGCGGTTGCCGTTCAACCACAGCGTGCCGTGCCGGTCCTGCACGATGCCGGTGATGCCTTGCAGGAGCGGATTGGTCTGATCGGCCACTTGCCGGAACCGGCCGTCGGCGCCCAGCGCCGCCAGCCCGGTTTCGCCGGCGACCAGCGTGAGCGATGGGCCTTGCCAGATGGCGGTGATCGGCCCCACCGACAGGCCATCTTCTGTGCTGTAGCGCGTCACCTGCCGGCCCTGCAGCAGGCGCACATCGCCCTTGATGGTGCCCACCCACACGCCGCCATCGCGCGTGCTGGCGAGCACCGTGCACGGGCTGTCCTGCAGAGTGGGCAGCGGCTGCCAGGCGTTGCCGTCGAAAGCGTAGGGGCCGCCGGCATCCGGGCAGACCCAGGGATGGTTGCGGTTGTCCACGACGAAGGCGCGGATGGCGCCGGTCGGCAGGCCGAGCGGCAGCGCCACCGGTTGCACGCGGCCGACCTGCAGACGTAGCAAGGCATGCTCGCCGAGCACCCAGCCATTGGCGGTCGCCGGCACATCCAGGATGTGGTGGGACGCACCATGCTGCAAGCCTTCGAGGCGATCGCGGCTCAAGGCCAGCAGCCGGCCATCGCGCAGGCTGGCCAGGAGCGGCCGTGCGGCGGTGCCCGGGGCGGGATTGAAGGTCGCCACCGCCATCGCCTGGCCCGGCAGCAAGGACGCCAGGGGCAGCAACGCGCGATGCCGGAACCGGTTGAGGCCCAGATTGGTGCCGGCCCACAGATTGCCTTCGCGGTCTTCGAGCAAGGGGCCGGCAGTGGCGGAGGTCAGGCCTTGTACGGTTCCGAAGCGTTCCAGCACCGGCGTGGGCGATGTGGGCAAGGCGATACGGAACAGACCATGCGCCGCGTAGTCGCTGCCCCATAGCGCGCCATCGCGCATGAACCGGATGCGCCGCGCGAACAGCCCGGGAAATTGCAGCCGGGCACGGGCCGCGGCGGGCAGCACGTCGCCATGCGCATCGGTCAACGCAAACACGCCGCGGTACGGGTCTGCAACCCAGATCGCTCCGTCCGGACTTTCGGCCATGGTGACGTAGAGGCCTACCTGCTGGCCGCTGGGTTCGAAGCGTTTGGCGCCAGGCCGCAACGACAGAATCTGGGTGCCGTCGCTGACCCAGAGCGTGCCGCGCACATCGCGCAGCAGCCAATGCGCGCGCTCGGCGGTGTAGCCCCAGTCGGCGCCTGCACGCTGCCAGCGTTGTCCATCGAACCAGCACAAACCGCCATCGATGGCGGCCCACCAGCGCCCACTTCCATCGTGCTCGATGCGGAACACCATGCCGGCAGGCACGTCCCTGCCCGGGCTGAAGTGCGTCAGGTGACCGTCGGCAAGGCGATCGATGCCGGCGTTGAAGTAGCCGATCCAGGCGGTGTCGTCCGGCGCCAGCGCAAGCGCGGTCATGTTGTGCGATGCATAGGCCTCGCCATCCGGCGCCGCCTGCCGCGCGAAACGGTCACCATCGAACTGAAACAGCCCAAATCCGGTCGCCAGCCACAATGGCCCGGCATCGGCTTGCTGGATATCCCAGATATCTGCCGGTGCGCCGCGCTCGGTGCTCCAGGCGGTGTGGTGGAATTGCAGCAGCCCAGCACGCGTTGCGGCGATGCCTTCGGCATACACGGGGGTGCAAGGCCACCCGTAACTGCACAGCACAACGATCACCGCTGCGCACAGGCGCCAGAGCAGGTGGAGGCGGATGGGGGGCTCGCGCGGCATTGCAGCATTGTCGGGCGAGATCGGGGCCAAGCACCACCACCTCTTTCGGGGGAGGCAGGTCGGGCAGGAAATCGGCTACGCATGGATCGTCATGTGGCGTGGGGTGCGTGCGTGTCGCTGCGATGCGGTGAGCGCTGAGCCGGATGCCATCGGTTGGCTGCAGCAGCGATGACGCTGCCTTGTAGCGTGTCGTGCCATGCGCTGGCGTTCGCTTGGTTTGCGTGTCGTGCGGATGCCGACCTGGACACTGCAAGGCGCGACAGAAACAACCGCGCGGTCTCGCCGCTGCGTTGGCCTGCATGCGCGGGCGCATGCCATGGCGATGCACGCATGCGATCCCATGCGTGCTTGTCGCAGCACGCATGCTGCTCACCCGAAAGAGTGAGCGATCGGCCTCACCATCAGGGGTGGGGCGATCGGCATGTTCGCCCCACCATGGCGTCATTCCCCGCCGGAGACGCCGCATGGCACGTCTGACTGCCGCTGGTCGCCCCGATCTGCATGCAGGCAACGCCACCAACGCACCGCATGCCCCACGCGCACGTGCCGTGGCAAGAGCGCTGCAGTACATCGATACGCATCTGTACGAGCCCATCGGCGTGACGCAACTGGCCGGCGCTGCCTGCATGAGCCGCTTCCATTTTGCGCGCGTGTTTCGCGATGCGCTGGGCGCCAGCCCGATGGAGTACTTGCGGCGTCGTCGCCTCGAACGCGCGCAGGCGATGTTGCGCGAAGGCCGCCACACCATCAGCCAGATCGCCACCGATCTGTGCTTCTTCGATCAAAGCCATTTCGTGCGCAGCTTCCGCAATGCCACCGGCTGCACGCCGGCGCGCTTTGCCGCGCAAGTGGCCAACGCCCCCTGCGCCGCGCGCACCGCACCGCGTGCGCATCGGCACGCCGCTGGTTCTTTTTCATCCTCCCTGGAGCATCACGTATGACCACCGCCACCGCCGTCCCCGGTCAGTCTCTGTTGTCGCCCGGCGATCACGCGTTGATCCTGATCGACCACCAATCGCAGATGGCGTTCGCCACGCATACCATCGACATCTCGGCGCTGCGCAACAACGTGTCGCTGATTGCCAAGGGCGCCAAGGGCTTCAAGGTGCCGGTGATTCTGACTACCGTCGCAGAGAAATCGTTCTCCGGCCCGTTGTTTCCCGAGCTGCCGGAGATCTTTGCCGGCGAGCCGGTGTTCGACCGCACCAGCATGAATGCCTGGGAAGACCAGGGCGTGATCGATCGCGTCAACGCCATCGGCAAGCAGCGTCTGGTGATTGCAGGGCTGTGGACCAGCGTGTGCATCGTCGGCCCGACGCTGTCGGCGATCGAACAGGGGTTCGAGGTCTACGTCATCACCGATGCCTGCGGCGATGTCAGCGACGAAGCGCACGAGCGCGCGGTGACGCGGATGGTGCAGGCCGGCGCCGCGCCCATCACCAGTGTGCAGTACCTGCTGGAATTGCAGCGCGACTGGGCCCGCAGCGACACCTACGACCTCACCACCGGCATCGCGCGTGCGCATGCGGGCGGCTACGGCATCGGCATTCAGTACGCCAAGACCATGTTCGGCGCGCAGGAAGGCGGGCATTGAACGCATCGGTACCACGCAGCAGCGCCGGTCTTGCATCGGCATTGCTGATGCTACGCATTGCCGGCGGCGGCTTCCTGCTGCCGCATGGTCTGGGCAAGTTGCTGGGATGGTTCGGTGGACCGGGACTGGCTGGATTTGCTGCTGAATTACAGCAATTCGGGTTTCCGTCCGCACCGCCGCTGCCGTTGCTGCTGGCCTTGGTACAGACGCTCTCGGGGCTGGCGGTGCTGCTGGGTCTATGGACGCGCGTCAGTGCCGCGCTGGCGGCCGTGTTCATCGCCACCACCGTCGTGGTGGCCGTGCCCAATGGCTGGTTCTGGATGCACGGTGGCATGGAATATCCGCTGATGTGGCTGTTGCTGTTGCTGGCCCTGACCGCCGCCGGCGGTGGCGCATGGTCGCTGGATGGGCTGCGCAGGCGTGGTGCCGCATGAGCAGTGCACCGAAGGATCACGATGCCGGGCGGCGCCTGTGGATGCAGGGCGCCGCCGCCGGTCTTGCGTTGGGCGCCTTGCCCGGCGCTTCGTCTGCTTCAAGGAAGTCTGAGATGGTCGATCTTGTCGTTCGCAATGCACGCATCACCACGCTCGATCCGCGTCAGCCCAGCGCCACCGCCATAGCAGTGGCCGATGGACGCATCGTGGCGGTGGGCGACGACGCGCAGATCATGGCGCTGGCAGCTGGCGCCAGCAGCATCGATGCGCAAGGCCGGCGCCTGTTGCCTGGCCTCAACGACAGCCACACCCATCTGATTCGCGGCGGGCTCAATTACAACTTGGAGCTGCGCTGGGATGGCGTGCGCTCGCTTGCCGATGCGATGGCGATGTTGAAGGCGCAGGTCGACCGCACGCCAGCGCCGCAATGGGTACGTGTGGTCGGTGGATTCACCGCACATCAGTTCGTCGAAAAGCGCTTGCCGACCCTGGACGAGATCAATGCACTCGCACCGGAGACACCGGTATTTTTGCTGCATCTGTACGACCGCGCCCTGCTCAACCGCGCGGCCTTGCGCGCCTGTGGCTACGACAAGGCCACTGCCGATCCGCCCGGCGGGCGCATCGAGCGCGACAAGCTGGGCAACCCCACCGGCCTGCTGCTGGCCAAGCCCAATGCGCTGATTCTCTACGCCAGCCTGGCCAAGGGCCCGCGTCTGCCGTTGGAGTATCAGGCCAATTCCACCCGCCATTTCATGCGCGAACTCAACCGGCTGGGTATCACCTCGGTGATCGATGCCGGCGGTGGTTTCCAGAATTATCCGGAGGACTACCAGGTCATCGAGCAGTTGCATGCGGCCGACCAGTTGAGCGTGCGCATCGCCTACAACCTGTTCACCCAGAACAAGGGCAGGGAAGTCGACGACTTCCGTGGCTGGACCGAGATGCTGCCGGTGCGCAAGGGCGACGATCTGTTGCGGCACAACGGGGCAGGTGAAATGCTGGTGTTCTCGGCGGCGGATTTCGAGCAGTTCAGCGAGCCGCGCCCGGAGCTGCCGCCGGAACTGGAGCCCGAGCTGGAGCAGGTGGTGCGGTTGCTGGTCGAGAAGCGTTGGCCATTCCGTATCCATGCCACCTACGACGAAAGCATCGCGCGCATTCTCGATGTCTACGAAAAGGTCAATGCCGACATTCCCTTCGATGGCCTGCATTGGTTCATCGACCACGCCGAAACCATCACGCCACGCAATATCGACCGCATCGGCGCCTTGAACGGCGGCATCGCCGTGCAGCACCGCATGGCCTATCAGGGCGAAGCGTTTGTCCAGCGCTATGGCGTACAGGCTGCGCGGCACACGCCACCGGTGCGCCGCATGTTGGCGGCCGGCGTACCGGTGGGCGCCGGCACCGATGCGACGCGCGTGGCCAGTTACAACCCGTGGGTGGCGCTGTCGTGGCTGGTCACCGGACGCACCGTGGGCGGCCTGGCGTTGTACGGCGAAGAGAACCTGCTCGACCGCGAGCAGGCGTTGCGGCTGTGGACGCAGGGCAGCGCGTGGTTCTCCGGCGATGAGAGCCACAAGGGCACGCTGGCGGCGGGGCAACTGGCCGATTTCATCGTGTTGTCGGACGATTACTTCCGCGTCGACGATGCCGCCATTGCCGACATCACCAGCGTGCTGACCGTGCTGGGTGGTCGCATCGTCCATGGCGATGGCGACTTCGCCGCGCTGGCGCCCACCTTGCCGCCGGCGATGCCGGACTGGTCGCCGGTCAATCGTTTCGGCGGCTATCACGTGGGTGGTGCGGTCAGCGGGCTTGCCAGCGCCACGCACGTGCATGGTCATGGCTGTCGCGCGCACGGGCCGCATGGACATGCAGCGCAGCATGCTGCGCCCAGCGATGATTTGCGCGGCTTCTGGGGTGGGTTGGGTTGCGCGTGTTTCGCGTTTTGAGATCGACCCCGTAGCGATGCGCCTGCCGGCGCATCCTGGCCCGTCACCTTGTTTGTTTCACCCCGTTCACTGGAGCCTTGCCGCGATGACTTCTTCTGCCGCACCCGCCGATAGCGGTGCCTGGGCGCCGCTGCGCGAGCCGATCTTTCGTGCGTTATGGCTGGCCATTTTAGGCAGCAACATCGGCACCTGGATCAACGATGTCGCCGCGTCCTGGGTCATGGCCGAACAGACCGGCTCGCCGTTGATGGTGGCGGCGGTGCAGTCGGCCACCACCTTGCCGGTGGTGTTGTTCGCACTGGTGGCGGGCACGCTGGCCGACATCGTCGACCGCCGCCGCTACCTGATGCTCACCCAGGGCTGGATGTTGCTGGTGGCCGCGGCGTTGGCCTTGCTATCGCATTTGCAGTTGCTCACCCCGTGGGTACTGGTGGCATTGACCTTTGCGATGGGCATGGGCGCGGCAATGGCGATGCCTGCGCAGGCGGCAATCGTGTCGGAGCTGGTGCCGCGGCCGATGCTGGCCTCGGCGGTGGCGCTCAATTCGATCGGCATGAACATCGCCCGCTCGATCGGCCCTGCGGTTGGCGGTTTGATCGTGGCGCAATTCGGGCCGCCGTGGGCATTTTTGCTCAACGGCGTGACCTTCGGCCTGATGCTGCTGGTGTTGTGGCGTTGGCGTCGCGATGCGCACGTCTCTGCCTTGCCGCCGGAGAGCTTCGGCGCGGGCCTGCGTGCCGGTCTGCGCTACGCCGCACGCGCCGGGCGCTTGCAGGCGGTGCTGATCAAGGCCGCCGGGTTCTTCCTGTTCGCCAGCGCGTTGACCGCATTGCTGCCATTGGTGGTCCGTCGCGACATGCAGTTGGGCGCCGGTAGCTACGGCATCTTGCTGGGCTGCATCGGCATCGGTGCGATCAGTGGCGCATTGCTGTTGCCACGCCTGCGTGCGCGCTACGACCGCGACCTGGTGGTGTTTGTGGCCACCATCGTGTGCGCAGCCTCGTTGCTGGGGCTGGCATTGTCGCGTCAGATCGGAGTGCTGTGCGTGGTGATGGTGGTCAACGGCCTGGCCTGGATCAGCGTGCTGTCGTCCTTGCAGATCGCCGCGCAAACGGCGGTGCCTGCCTGGGTGCGCGCACGTGCGTTGTCGCTGTACATCGTGGTGTTTTCTGCGGGTATGGCGGCCGGCTCGCTGGTCTGGGGCGCGTTGGCGCAGCGCACCTCGATCGCGACCGCCCTGCAGATTGCCGCCGTTGGTGCGGTGATCGCGGCGCTGCTGGTCAAGCGCGCACGCATTGCCGGCACCGAACAGCTGGACCTCGCCCCCGGCGGGCACTGGCCTGTGCCGGCGCAATCGGATGCGGTCGAGCACGATCGCGGCCCGGTGCTGGTGACGGTCGAATACCGCATCGCTGCCGACGCGCGCATGACCTTCCTGCAGCTGATGACGCAACTGGGCAACGCGCGGCGTCGTGATGGTGCGGTGGTCTGGGGTATCGCCGAAGACGCGGCAACACCCGGCGTGCAGCTGGAATATTTCATCGTCGCCTCGTGGCTGGAACATCTGCGCCAGCACGAGCGCGTCACCGGCGACGACCGCCAGCTGCAGGAGCAGATCCGCGCACTGCATCAAGGCGAGCGCGCGCCGGTGGTGCGCCACTTCGTCGGTGGCGGCGGTGTGGCGGTGCCGCCGCATGCGCATGCGGATATCTGAGAACCTCGACACCGCGACGCTCCCGATCGGCCCGGCGCTGAAATGGACGTCGCTTTCGGCTGCCAGATCGGCCGTGCCTGCCGCGCGTGAGGGCGGTTGCCGGCGCTGGCAACGGCTTGCGCAGGCGCAGTGCTGGAGCGCCTGCTGGCCAAACGGACAGGGCGCAACCTGCTTGCTGGCGGCGGCCGATCGGCCGCACGGTCGGCCAGGGCAGGGCGCGTGTCTTTCACCGGTCGGCGTATCGCTCGCGTTGCTGATCGATATCGGCTGCCGGCTGCCTGACCTGCCATTGCTGGCACCGCCACGGCTGAGCGTCGCGTTGCTGGTGGTCGCGCTGCGTGGCGGTTTCTTCCGGGTACTGGCTGCTGCGCTGACCGGTGGCTGGCCAGTCCATGCCTGGAGCTGGTCCGTTGCGCCTTGTTGCGACCATGCCGCGAAGCTGCACCGTTGCCACACCACTTGCTGGTTCGACATCTTGCGAGCACGGCACGGACCCGCATCGCGCCTGCACGAGGCGCATTGATGCCCGGCACGGGCGCCACTGGCAACAAGCCATCGACGCTGAGGCCGCCAGCCTGATCGCAACGCATTCCCGCGCACCAAAGCGAAAGGCCGGCTCTCACGAGCCGGCCTTTGCCTGACGCGGTGAAGCAAGAATCAGCTCTTGGCGAAGGCCAGCAGATCCTTGTTGAACTGATCGGCGTGGGTGACGGTCAAGCCATGCGGCGCGCCAGCGTAGATCTTCAGCTCGGCGTTGCTGATGATCTTGGCCGACAACTTGCCCGACGCATCGATCGGCACGATCTGGTCGTCGTCGCCATGCACCACCAGCGCCGGCACATCGATCTTCTTCAGGTCGGCGGTGTAATCGACCTCGGAGAATTCCTTGATGCAGTCGTACTGACCCTTGTGGCCTCCCAGCATGCCTTGCAGCCAGAACGAATCGCGCATGCCCTGGGTGACCTTGTTGCCGTCACGGTTGGCACCGAAGAACGGCGTGGTCAGGTCCTGATAGAACTGCGAACGGTCCTTGGCCACGCCATCGCGGATGCCGTCGAACACGCTCATCGGCAGGCCGCCCGGATTGGTCGGGCTCTTGACCATCTGCGGCGGCACCGCACCGACCAGCACCACCTTGGCCACGCGCTTGCTGCCATGGCGGCCAACGTAATGCGCCACTTCGCCACCGCCGGTGGAATGGCCGACCAGGATCGCGTCCTTCAGGTCCAGCGCGTCGATCACTGCAGCCAGGTCGTCTGCATAGGTGTCCATATCGTTACCGTCCCAGGTCTGCGAGGAGCGGCCATGGCTGCGGCGGTCGTGCGCGATCACGCGATAGCCGTGCTGACCCATGAACAGCATTTGCGGGTCCCAGGCATCGGCGCTGAGCGGCCAACCATGTGCGAAGACGACCGGTTGGCCCTTGCCCCAATCCTTGTAGAAGATGTTGGCGCCGTCGGGGCGTTTGACGAAATTGGACATCGGGTTGACTCCGTGAGTGGACGAGTGGGACGGGGTGGCAGCGGGGGCGCGTGCGGGAGCAGCGGCAGTGGCGAGCGCTGGCAATGACAACGCTGCCACGGCGACCGTGCCGGTGATGAGAAAACTGCGGCGTCCGGCGTCGGCCGGATGCGCCTCGAACGGATCCATAAATACTCCTGGGGGCGAGGGGCATGCAGCCCGGCAATGGCACGATGCGATCGCATCGCGCTTGCATGGGCCTGCGCCACGCATCGCGAGCAGGCCACGGGCGTGCCGGTGCATGCGAGCAGTAGACCGCCTGCGTTGCAGCGCAGATTGCATCTGCGTGCGCTCTACAGCGGTTATCCCCCGTGTTGCAGATCAGCTCGTTCGGTGCAGTCGATGCGCCGTTGTGGATCTTTCCGGACATCCACCTCGCATGAACGCAGTGCGGCGCTGATCAAAGCCTCAGCGTGCATCGCCGACTGGCTCTGCAGCGCGCGCCGATGCCGTGTCCCATCGACCATGCCGGTTATGCCCGCCACTCAGTGCAGTGCAGTGTCCCACAGCAGCTTGCCGTTCAAGACAATGATCACCGCCGCGATCACCCAGGCCATGCGTACCAGCCAGGCCGGCGCCACCAGCACGCCCATCAGGGTTCGGTCCGAGACAAAGCGCACCAGCGGAATCACCGCAAACGGCAACTGCATCGATAGCACCACCTGGCTCAACACCAACAGCCGCGCAGTGCCTGCCTCGCCGTATAACCAGGTCACCACCACCACCGGCACGATGGCGATGCCACGGGTGAGCAAGCGGCGCACCCACGGCGGCAAGCGCAATTGCAGGAAGCCTTCCATCACGATCTGTCCGGCCAACGTCGCGGTGACCGTCGAGTTGACCCCGGAGGCGAGCAGGGCGATCGCAAACAGGGTCGAGGCCAGCCCCACGCCCAGCATCGGCGCGAGCAAGGCATGCGCCTGTTCGATTTCCTGCACGTCGGTGCGGCCCTGCGCATGGAACACCGCTGCCGCCAGGATCAGGATCGACGCGTTGATGAACAACGCAAACATCAGCGCCACGGTGCTGTCGGTGACTGCCCAGCGCAGTGCCGAGCGACGTCCATCGTCGGTGCGCGGGTAGGCGCGCGTCTGCACGATCGACGAATGCAGGTACAGGTTATGCGGCATCACGGTGGCGCCGATGATGCCGATGGCCAGATACAGCGCCTGCGGATCGGTGACTACTTGCGCACGCGGAATGAAGCCGCCCAGCACGGCGGCGATCGGCGGTGCCGCCAGCGCGATCTGGATGCCGAAGCACACGAAGATGATCAGCAGCAACGCCATCACAAACGCTTCCAGTGCACGGAAGCCGCGATTCATCAGCAACAGCACCAGCACCACATCGATCGCGGTGATGATCGCGCCCATGGTGAGCGGAATACCGAACAACAACTTCAACGCGATCGCGGTGCCGATCACTTCGGCAAGATCGCAGGCGACGATCGCCAGCTCGCACAGCCCCCATAGCGCCAGGTTCACGCCACGCGGGTAGCGCGCGCGGCAGGCCTGCGCCAGATCCAGCCCGGTGGCGATGCCCAGCCGCGCCGACAGGCTCTGCAACACGATCGCCATGACATTGGACAGCAGGATCACCGACAGCAGCAGATAGCCGAACTGCGAGCCGCCGGCCAGATCGGTCGCCCAGTTGCCCGGATCCATGTAGCCCACCGACACCATGTAGCCCGGGCCCAGAAAGGCCAGCAGACGGAACCACCAATGGCCGTTCCTGGGCACGGCCACGCTGGCGTGGTGGTCGCCCAGCCCGCCGTTGGTGGAGGCAGGAGAGCGCACAGGGGAAAGCGTATCGGCGGACATGCAGGGGAGGCAGCGAGGGCGGTGGAATGGATGATATAGCAAGTGCTATGCTATTGAGCATTGGCAAACTCAATCGTATTGATCGGCCGCGTGCTTCACACTACGCACCCGGCACCGATGCCGGACGCGACGACGAGGATGCGGGTGGGCAAGAGCGAAAAGCTGGCGGCGGCTACGCCGTCCCTGATCGATGCGCAGGTGCATATGGAGAGCTTCCGTCAGGTGCGCGAAGCGCGCCGCGCCGAGCTGGTCGAGGACTATGTGGAGCTGATCTCCGATCTATTGGTCGACGGCGGCGAGGCGCGCCAGGTCGACATCGCCGCGCGCCTGGGCGTGGCGCAGCCCACCGTGGCCAAGATGCTCAAGCGCCTGGTACGCGACGGCTGGGTGGTGCAGCGCCCGTACCGCGGCGTGTTCCTGACCCCGGCCGGCGAGGCATTGGCAGCCTCCAGCCGCCAGCGGCATCAGATCGTCGAGCGCTTCCTGCTCGCACTGGGCATCGACGAAGCCACCGCACGTCGCGATGCCGAAGGCATCGAACACCATGTCAGCGAGGCCACCGTTGCCGCGTTCGCCGCGTTTCTCGATCGCCAGGGCGGTCCGGCGACGTGAGTGCGCCGGTCGCACCGCTGGTCGATACGTCGCAGGCGGCCATCGATACGCAGTGGATGCAGCACGCCCTGCAGCTGGCCGAGCGTGCCGAACGCGACTATGACGAAATCCCGGTCGGGGCGGTGCTGATCGACACCGATGGCAACGTGCTGGGCGAGGGCTGGAACTACAACATCGCCAGTCACGACCCCAGCGCGCATGCCGAGATCGTGGCCATGCGCGAAGGCGGGCGCCGCCTGGCCAATCACCGCCTGATCGGCTGCACGCTCTACGTCACGCTGGAGCCGTGCGCGATGTGCGCCATGGCCATGATCCATGCACGTATCGCCCGCGTGGTGTTCGCCGCCAGCGACCCCAAGACCGGCGCCTGCGGCAGTGTCTTCGACCTGTTGGCCGACCCGCGTCACAACCATCGCGTGCAGGTGGCGGGCGGCGTGCTGGCGGCAGAGGCGAGCCTGCGGCTGACCAATTATTTTCGCGCCAAGCGTGGCAAGCCGCCGCTCGTGCCCTGAGCGGCACGGCCGCGGTATGATGCGCGCCCTTTCAGTACCCCGGCCGGCAACGGCCTCCACAGGACGGTGATATGGCAGACAACGTTGCGGGCAACGACCGACTGATCTGGATCGATCTGGAAATGACCGGCCTGGATACCGATCGCGATTCGATCATCGAGATCGCCACCATCGTGACCGATGCGCAGTTAAACGTGCTTGCCGAAGGGCCGGAACTGGCCATCGCCCACCCGCTGGCCACCCTGGAAGCGATGGACGAGTGGAACCGCAACCAGCACCGTCGTTCCGGCCTGTGGCAACGCGTGCTCGACAGCCAGGTCACCCATGCGCAGGCCGAAGCGCAGACGGTGGCGTTTCTGGGCGAGTGGATCCGCGCCGGCGCCTCGCCGATGTGCGGCAACTCGATCTGCCAGGACCGCCGCTTCCTGCACCGCCAGATGTCGCGCCTGGAGCGTTATTTCCACTACCGCAATCTCGACGTGTCCACCATCAAGGAATTGGCGCGCCGCTGGGCACCGACGGTGGCAAATGGTTTTGCCAAGAGCTCGGCGCACACCGCGCTGAGCGATGTGCGCGATTCCATCGACGAACTGCGTCACTACCGCCAGTTCATGGGTGCGCTCGGCGGCGATACCGAGGCCGGCGCGCAGGGGTGATCCTGCTGCAGGACGCAGTGCATCTGGCGCACCCAGACTCGATCGCGCCCATGCCAAGGCCGCCGTCGAAATCGCAGCAGCAGCACAGCGCGCGGTGACGCAACACAAAAGGCCGCATCCTTCGATGCGGCCTTTTGCTCTTTACAGGTGACCTGGACGCTCAGCGCGCCAACGGCGGCCCCTTGGTGAGATCGCCATCGTCCGCGATGCCCTTGCGCAACAGATCCCCGATCGGCTTGCCGTCGGCATCGTGGTGATACACGTGCAGGTCGCGCTGCGGATACGGAATGTTGAGCCCGTTCTCCAGCAGCTGGTTGCGGATCTGTTCCAGCGTGGTGCTCTTGGCCGCGCCGAAATTGCCGTTGGTCGCATATGCGAACAACATCAGATCCACCGTGCTTTCGCCCAGGTTGGTGACCTGCACGAACGGTGCCGGCGACTGCAGGATGTTCGGATTGTCCTTGGCGATCTGCAGCAACAGCTGCTGGGCTTTCTTCAGGTCATCGCCGTAGCCCACGCCCACGGTCACTTCCAGGCGACGGTTGGGCAGGGTGCTGTAGTTGACGATGGGCGCGGTGGTGATGGTGCTGTTGGGCAGGGTGATCATGCGTTCGTCGAAGCTACGCAGCCGGGTCTGGAAGATCCGGATCTCGTCCACGATGCCTTCCTGGCCGGCGATCACCACGTGGTCGCCGTCGCGCATCGGCCGCAGCACGATCAGCATCACACCTGCTGCGATGTTGGACAGCGAATCCTTCAACGCCAGACCGACCGCCAGGCCTGCCGCACCGAGCACCGCAATCAACGAGGTTGGCGGTACGCCGATCTTGCTCAGCGCACTGACGAACACCAGGACCAGCAGCAATGCGTAGACCACATTGCGCAGGAAGTTGGTCAGCGTGATCTCGATGCGGGCGCGGGTCAAAGCGCGGTGCAGCCATTGGCTGAGCTGCTTTGCCAGCCACATGCCCACGACCAGAATGACAAGCGCAACTCCCCAGTTCAGCAGGATTTGCGCCCAGTCGACCTTATCCCAGCCCGTCGGTTGCTTCGGGACAGCGACTACCGTCTTGGTGGTTGCTGCAGCAGCTCCCGCTGCTGCCGCCAGTACCGCACCCAACATACCCATCAGCCCTCGCTCTTCAGCTTGGCCAGACGCAGCCAGGTATCGACCACGGTGTCAGGATTCAGCGACACCGACTCGATCCCTTCCTGCATCAGCCACTCGGCCAGCTCTGGGTGATCCGACGGCCCCTGGCCGCAGATGCCCACATACTTGCCCTTGGCGCGCGCCGACTTGATCGCCATCGACAGCAGCTTCTTGACCGCCGGATTCCGCTCGTCGAACAGGTGCGCCACGATCGACGAATCGCGGTCCAGGCCCAGGGTCAGCTGGGTCAGGTCGTTGGAGCCGATCGAGAAACCGTCGAAGATCTCCAGGAACTCGTCGGCCAACAACGCATTGGACGGCAGCTCGCACATCATGATGATCTTCAGGCCGTTCTCGCCCTGCTTGAGCCCGTTCTGCTCAAGCACCTCGATCACCTTGCGGCCTTCTTCCAGCGTACGCACGAACGGGATCATCACCCAGAGGTTGTCCAGGCCCATCTCGTTGCGCACCTTCAGCACCGCCTTGCACTCCAGCGCGAAGGCCTTGGTGAAGGACGGATCGACATAGCGGCTGGCGCCACGGAAGCCGATCATCGGGTTCTCTTCATGCGGCTCGTAGCGCGAACCGCCGATCAAGTTGGCGTACTCGTTGGACTTGAAGTCCGACAGACGCACGATCACCGTGTTCGGCGCCACCGAGGCGGTCAGCGTGGCGATGCCCTCGGCCAGGCGGTTGACGTAGAAGCTCACCGGGTCGCCATAGCCGGCGGTCTTGGCGTCGATCTTCTTGCGGACGTCGGCGTCCTGCTTGTCGTATTCCAGCAGCGCGTTGGGATGGATGCCGATATGCGCGGCGATGATCATTTCCAGACGCGCCAGGCCGATGCCGGCGTTGGGCAGCTGGCCGAAGTCGAACGCGCGCTCCGGGTTGGCCACGTTCATCATGATCTTGAGCGGGGCAGGCGGCATGTTGCCCAGGTCGGTGGTGGTGCGCTCGAACGGCAGCAGGCCGTCGTAGATGAAGCCGGTGTCGCCTTCGGCGCAGCTGACCGTCACTTCCTGGCCGTCGCTGATTACATCGGTGGCGTTGCCCGAGCCGACCACGGCCGGCACGCCGAGTTCGCGCGCGATGATCGCCGCGTGGCAGGTGCGGCCGCCACGGTTGGTGACGATGGCCGAGGCACGCTTCATCACCGGCTCCCAATCGGGGTCGGTCATGTCGGCGATCAACACGTCGCCGGCCTGCACGCGATTCATGTCGTCCAGCGAGCGCACCACCCGCGCCACGCCGCTGCCGATCTTGGCGCCGACCGCACGGCCCTCGACCAGGATCTTGGCGTCCTTGGCTTCCAGCGAGAAACGCTCGATCTGGGTGGCATGGCTGCGCGACTTCACGGTTTCCGGGCGCGCCTGCACGATGAACAGCTTGCCGCTCACGCCATCCTTGGCCCACTCGATATCCATCGGGCGGCCGTAATGCTTTTCGATCACCAGCGCCTGCTTGGAGAGCTCCTGCACGTCTTCGTCGCTGATCGAGAAGGTGCTGCGCAGCTCCACCGGTGTGTCTTCGGTACGCACGCGCTCGCCGGGCACATCCGAGTACACCATGCGGATCGCCTTGCTACCGAGCGAGCGGCGCAGGATCGCCGGCTTGCCTGCAGTGAGCGTGGGCTTGTAGACATAGAACTCGTCCGGATTGACCGCGCCCTGCACGACCATCTCGCCCAGGCCGAAGCTGGAGGTGACAAACACCACGTCGCGGAAGCCCGATTCGGTGTCCAGCGTGAACAACACGCCGGCCGCGCCCACGCCCGAGCGCACCATCAACTGCACGCCGGCCGACAGGAACACGTCTTCGTGCTTGAAGCCGTGGTGCACGCGATAGGCGATCGCGCGATCGTTGTAGAGGCTGGCGAACACTTCCTTGACCTTGTGCACGACATCGTCGGCGCCGGTCACGTTGAGGAAGGTTTCCTGCTGGCCGGCGAACGAGGCGTACGGCAGGTCTTCTGCAGTGGCAGAAGAACGCACGGCCACCGCGACGTCGCCGCCGCCATTTTCTGCGCACAACTGCTCGTAGGCGGTGCGGATGTCGCGGTCCAGTTCCGGCTGCAGCGGTGCATCGATCACCCAGCCGCGGATTTCCTTGCCGGCCGCGGTGAGTGCGGTGACGTCTTCGACGTCCAGCGTTGCGAGCTTGTCGAAAATGCGCTTGGACAGATCGTTGTGCGCGATGAAGTCCTTGAACGCTTCGGCAGTGGTCGCATATCCACCGGGAACCGAAACGCCCAGCCCGGCCAGGTTGCCGATCATCTCGCCGAGCGAGGAGTTCTTACCGCCTACGCGGGCCAGGTCGGCCAGGCGTAGCTCATGCAACCACAGGATATTCTCGTTCAAGCGCGATGCTCCGTAAGGCCAT
The DNA here is from genome assembly GCF_040182365.1 of Xanthomonas sp. 10-10. Lineage (NCBI taxonomy): Bacteria > Pseudomonadati > Pseudomonadota > Gammaproteobacteria > Lysobacterales > Lysobacteraceae > Xanthomonas > Xanthomonas sp. 10-10. Next base: position 2,711,158 of record NZ_CP144460.1, on the reverse strand, counting down.
CGCCCGAGCGGGCTGAATGGCCGCGACCGTAGGAAGAAGCCGCTATGATGCAGTGCACAGCGGAGCCTGCACAAGCATGAACCCGTAACTTTTGGACACCAGTTCAAAGAGGTGGTCTTGATGTCAACAATTCGGCCGGTGTTTTACGTCTCCGATGGAACCGGTATCACCGCTGAAACGATTGGGCATAGCCTGCTCACCCAGTTCAGCGGATTCAACTTCGTCACCGACCGCATGTCGTTCATTGACGATGCAGAAAAAGCGCGCGACGCCGCGATGCGGGTGCGCGCTGCCGGCGAGCGTTACCAGGTGCGTCCGGTGGTGGTCAATTCCTGCGTCGATCCGCAGCTGAGCATGATCCTGGCCGAAAGCGGTGCGCTGATGCTGGATGTGTTTGCGCCCTTCATCGAGCCGCTGGAGCGCGAGCTCAACGCGCCGCGGCACTCGCGCGTGGGCCGCGCGCACGGCATGGTCGATTTCGAGACCTATCATCGCCGCATCAATGCAATGAACTTCGCGTTGAGCCACGACGACGGCATTGCGCTCAACTACGACGAGGCCGATGTGATTCTGGTAGCGGTATCGCGTGCAGGCAAGACGCCAACGTGCATCTATCTGGCCTTGCATTACGGCATCCGCGCCGCCAACTATCCGTTGACCGAAGAAGATCTGGAAAACGAACGCCTGCCGCCGCGCTTGCGCAACTACCGCAACAAGTTGTTCGGCCTGACCATCGACCCGGAGCGTCTGCAGCAGATCCGCCAGGAGCGTCGTGCCAACTCGCGCTACAGCGCGGCCGAGACCTGCCGACGCGAGGTTGCAACTGCCGAGCGCATGTTCCAGATGGAGCGCATTCCCACGCTCAGCACCACCAACACGTCGATCGAAGAAATCTCCAGCAAGGTGTTGTCGACCCTGGGGCTGCAGCGCGAGATGTTCTGAGCCCGGATTGGCGCGGCGGGCTTGCGGGCTGGGCAAGGGGTTGGGCAACCGGGCGGCGTCCACCATCCGGGTGCTGCCGCGACGCCGCTGACGGCTTGCTGGCAGTGCGAGGGAAATCAAGCGGGCGGGGCAGTACTCCGCCAAGGTAGGCCTGTCATTGGGCTCTCGTCAATGCTGCCCGTGCGGCAGCGCAGCGTGTAGGATCGGTGCATGGCCCAAGCATTGAGCAAACTCGAAATCATCCCCCGTCTGAGCCGTTTTGGCTGGCTGATGGGGTTGTACGCAGAAAACTTCCAGCATCTCACCCGCCTGTTTGCGCCGGCAGATCTGGCGCCTGGGTCGTATGTGTCGTCGATCGGCGATGGGCTGAACCTGCGGCTGGACGTGATCGAATGCCATCGCTACACCGTCGAGCTGCGCCTGACCTACGACCTGTGCGATCCGGTGACCGGTGAGCCGGACCCGTCTGCATATGTGCGTCTGTACCGCGATGCACGCCAGGCCGAGACCACCCATTGCTACGTGGGCCGTCGCTGGCAGGACGTGATGGGCATGTTTCCGCCGCCGGCCGAGCTGATCAGCCACCGCATGCGCATGAATACCTTCCTGGGCAAGTGGCTGGAATACCTGGCCGAACGCGGCCACGGAGTTGCCACCTTGCGGCTGGATACCGACTACGTGGCGCCGCCGCGGCCCAGCGCGCAGGCAATTGTCGGTTAAGCGCACTCAGTGGCGGGTGCCTGCGCATCATCAGCGAGCGCGGCCGTTGGCTAGGGGGGGCAAGTCGTCTGCAAGCGGGTCGGGCCTGGCCCGCGCCAAGCGCAGCCGATGCATATGTGCCACGACCGCACATCGGCCGGTCGCTGCCTGCGCCACGCGGGATGCGTGGCATCGGTCATACTGATGCGCTTCGTTGCAGATCGCGCGCCATGCCCTATACCCCGATTGTCGCCACGCTTGGCTACCTGTTGTCGCCGGACGGCACGCAGGTGCTGATGATCCACCGCAATGCTCGCCCCGGCGATCAACACCTGGGCAAGTACAACGGGCTCGGCGGCAAGGTGGAGCCGGACGAAGACGTGCTGGCCTGCATGCGGCGCGAGATCCGCGAAGAAGCCGGCGTGGAGTGCGGCGACATGCAATTGCGCGGCACCATCAGCTGGCCCGGGTTCGGCAAGCAGGGCGAGGATTGGTTGGGGTTCGTGTTCCTGATCCGCAGCTTCGACGGCACCCCGCAAACCTCCAATCCGGAAGGTACGCTGGAATGGGTGCCGCTTGCGCAGATGGACCAGGTGCCGATGTGGGAGGGCGACCGCAACTTCCTGCCGCTGGTGTTCGATGGCGACCCGCGCCCCTTCCATGGGGTGATGCCGTATCGCGACGGGCGCATGCAATCGTGGAGCTATTCGCGGGTCTGATCGATTGCCGTTGGGCTGTCCTGCACGGCCGCCACGCGTCGGGCCGCCGGCATGTAACGTCGCGCTCGCCGGGCTCACCGGTGCCGTCGGCGATCTTCGTCATCAGCAAGGCGCGATTGCCCGCACAGTTTTCCACATGCCCTGTGGATGGACGCTGCGCAAGTCTGTGGACAAGTGCGCAGCCCCCTTGCGGCGCAACGCGCTTGCGCTGGCTGGTCAAAATTTCGCCAGTGCGTTTATTGGGCGGTCCAGCCGCCATCGATGGCGATGGATTGCCCGGTGATGTTGCGGGCCGCATGCGACATCAGGAACGCTACCGTGCCGGCCAGCTCGTCGTACTCGATGAAGGCGCCCTTGGGCATCGGCTTGAGCATGACATCGCGGATCACCGCCTCTTCGGCAATGCCACGCGTGCGCGCCTGGTCGGCGATCTGGCGCTCCACCAACGGCGTGCGCACATAGCTGGGGCAGAGCGTGTTGACGGTGATGTCGCAGTCGGCGGTTTCCAGCGCGATCACCTTGGACAGGCCGACCAGGCCATGCTTGGCGGCCACATACGCGCTCTTGTAGGGGCTGGCGACCAGCGAATGGATGCTGCCGACGTTGACGATACGGCCATAGCCTGCCGCGCGCATGCCCGGCAGCACTGCACGGCTGAGCCGAGCCGCACCGGTCAGCATGACCTCGACCAGCAGCGCCCAACGCTGCATCGGGAAGTCTTCCAGCGCAGCCACCTGCTGCAGGCCGGCGTTGTTCACCAGCACCTGCGGGGGCTGCGAGGCGCTGGACAGCGCACGCGCGATGCTGTCGTCGTCGGTGACATCCAGCACAAGGGCCTCGGCCGAGCCGCCCGCGTTCCGTATGCGCTGGGCCGTGTGCCCGGCAGCGGTCTGGTCCATGTCGCTGACCAGCAGATGGTGGCCGTCGCTTGCCAGGTGGGTGGCGATGCCGGCGCCAATGCCGCTGCCCGCGCCGGTGATCAGGATGCTGCGCATCGGGAGTCCTTCTCTGTGATGCGCGGCCAGGAGCGGCCACGCTGATCGCCAGCCTAGCGGACGAGGGCGAAACGGTCGCCTGCATGGCGCGCGCGCGTTACCCTTTGCGCCTCGCTCCGATCAGGTTCCGCATGAAACGCCATTTTTCGATGCTGCGCGATTTCCAACTTGCGGACTGGTTCACGCTCGCCAACGCCTTCTGCGGGACCGGGGCGGTTTTCGCCGCGATGCGGTTCCTGCAGGAAGGACACCGGGGCGACCTGTTGCTGGGCATGGCGTTGATTCCGCTGGCATTCGTCTTCGACGCGCTGGACGGGCACGTCGCGCGTTGGCGCAAGGCGTCCTCCACCCTTGGCCGTGAGCTGGATTCGCTGGCCGACGTGATCTCCTTCGGCGTGGCGCCGGCGGCGCTTGGTTACGCCTGCGGCATGCGTGGCGGCTGGGACTGGCTGGTCCTGAGCTATTTCGTCTGCTGCGGCGTGAGCCGGCTGGCGCGCTACAACGTGACCGCCGAAGAGATCGCCGGCGAGGCCGACAAGGTGCCGTACTTCGAAGGCACGCCGATTCCGACCAGTCTGGTGCTGGTGATCCTGCTCGCGGTCGCCGCCAGCACCGGCCACATCGGCCAATCCCTGTGGTGGGGCCAGTGGCAGCTCGGGCCATGGCAGTTCCATCCGTTGGTGCTGCTGTTCGCCATCTCCGGCTCGCTGATGATCAGCAAGACGTTGCGGATTCCCAAACCCTGAGCGGCACGCCTGGTCTCACGCGGTAGGATGGCTCGGTGGATCGTCACAGGAGGGCATGATGGCTAGCAGCGGTTCGGACAACGGCAATGTCGAGGACAAGGCTCGCCAGTATTGGGCCGCCTGGGGAGACGCCATGCGCCACGGCCAGTCCGGGTCCGCCGCGCAGCCACCGCCGGCGCCCGGCGGCGACGCCCCGCAGGACTGGCGCAAGGCGGTGGACTGGTGGTCGCAGTTGCTGCCCACCCAGGCCGCGCCGCAGGCGCAGGAAGCCATCGATCGCTTTCGGACCCAGGCTGGCGGCTGGTTCGGCACCATGCAACAGGTGGCCGGGCAGTTCGCGGGCCGCGATACCTCCGCCAATGAAGTCTCCGATGCCTGGCGGCGTGCGGTGCAAGGGCAGGGCGAACAACTGATGCAGTGGACGCTGGGCTCGCTGCGCGGCGGCGGCCCGGGTGGCTTCGACCCGTGGTTGCAGGAGGCGGCACAGACCCTGGGCAAATGGCGCGAGGAAAACGCGCCGTGGCTGGACATGCCAGCCTTCGGCTTGAACCGCAATCATCAGGCGCGCCTGCAGAAACTGGCGCGCGCGCAACAGGACTATCAGGCGCAGTCGCAGGCCTATGGCGAGCAACTCAAGGCCGCGATCGAGCAGGCCTTCACCCGGTTCACCACCAAGTTGAGCGAGCACGAAAGCAGCGGCAGCCAGCTGACCAGCGCGCGCGCCCTGTTCGATCTGTGGATCGAGGCGGCCGAAGAATCCTATGCCGATGTCGCGTTGTCGGATCAGTTCCGCGACGTGTACGGCGGTTTCGCCAACGCGCATATGCGCTTGCGCGCGGCCTTGCAGGAGGAAGTAGAGCAACTCAGCGAGCGCTTCGGGATGCCGACGCGCTCGGAGATGGATGCCGCCCATCGCCGTATCGCAGAACTGGAGCGCGCGGTGCGACGGATGCTGCGTACCGCCGCCGCCAGCACCCGGACGGCGGGCAAGCCTGCCGACGCCACCCCGGACGAGCCGCAGGCCGCGCGCCCGCCAAGGCGCGCAGCGGCGCCCAAATCCGCCGCTGCGCGCAAGCCGGCCGCTGCAACCGATGCAGCAAAGACGACCGCCCCCAGGAAACCTGCGGCCAGAAAGCCCGCGACAGCGAAAGCCACATCGAAACCCTCGTCCGGCAAGGCGTCCGCCGGTAAGCCGGTCGCACGCCCGCCACGTGGAGCCAAGGCATGAAAGGGCCGTTGGGATTCAGCGCCGAAGACCTGATGCAGGAAACCCTGTCGCTGCAACGCAAGCTGCGCGAAGGCCTGAAACTGCTGCCCGGTGTGGAAGACGTCGACTACGGGGTGACCGAGCGCGAGGAAATCTGGCGCGACGGCAAGGTGGTGTTGTATCGCTTTGTCGGCGAGCAGGCGCCGGTGGCCAAGACGCCGCTGCTGATCGTGTATGCGTTGGTCAATCGCCCGTACATGGTGGATCTGCAGGCCGATCGATCGCTGGTCAAGGGCCTGCTGAGTCACGGCCAGGACGTGTATGTGCTGGACTGGGGCTACCCGGATCGCTCCGAGCGCTACCTCACGCTCGAAGACTATCTGCTGCGCTACATCGATGGCGCGGTGGACCACCTGCGTGCGCAATCGGGGCTGGATGCGGTGGACGTGCTGGGCATCTGCCAGGGCGGCACCTTTTCGCTGTGCTACGCCGCGCTGCAACGGCACAAGGTGCGCAACCTGATCACCATGGTGACGCCGGTGGATTTCCACACGCCCGACAACATGCTGTCCAACTGGGCGCGCATGGTCGATGTGGATCTGTTCGTGGACACCATGGGCAACGTGCCGGCCGATCTGATGAACGCCAGTTACCTGATGCTCAAGCCGTTCCGGCTCAACCTGCAGAAATACGTCGGCTTGCTCGACATCCTCGACGACAAGCAGGCGCTGGAGGACTTCTTGCGCATGGAAAAGTGGATCTTCGATTCGCCGGATCTGGCGGGCGAGGCGTTCCGCGAATTCGTGACGTTGTTCTACCAGCGCAACGGGCTGGTCACCGGCCAGGTGAGCATCGGCGGGCAGGCGGTGGATCTGCAGGACGTGGACATGCCGGTGCTCAACATCTACGCCGAACACGACCATCTGGTGCCGCCCGATGCCTCGCGTGCACTGCGTGGGCTGGTTGGCAGCGACGACTACAGCGAGCTGAGTTTTCGCGGCGGGCACATCGGGATCTACGTGTCCGGACGTGCCCAGCGAGAGGTGCCGGTGGCGATCCATCGCTGGTTGCAGGAGCGCGACCGCAGCGCCTGACGCGCCGCGTGCAACCGCCGATCCGTGTGCGATCGCCGCCCATCACGGCCCGCTGCCGCGCGGTTTTTTAGACTGCGCGCTACGTTTCGAGGAGCCTTCCCATGGCCACCACTGCACTGTCCCGCTCCCTCAATGACCGCATGATCGCCGGCGTCGTCGGCGGCATCGCGCGCCGTCTCGGTTGGAGCTCAACGCTGCTGCGCATCCTGTTCGTGATCGTCTCGATCGCCTCGGCTGCGTTTCCCGGCATCCTGGTCTACCTGATCCTGTGGCTGCTGATCCCCAATCAGGCCGACTGAGCCGGTTGCGGCAGGCACGATCGGCATGGCTGCTGCTGGGCGCGTTGTGGACGCTGCCCAACACCGTGCTTGGCCTGTTGATCGGTGCGGTCGGCAGTTGTTTTGGCGCGCGTCCGCGCTGGTCGGGCCACGAGCTTGCGCTTGTTTTTCATGGCTGGCCCTGGGGGCCGGGCGGGGCGATGACGCTGGGCAATGTGATCCTGCTCAAGGGCGCATCGCTGGATCTGCAATGCAGCACCTATGCGCACGCGGCGGGCCGCTGCGAGCATCCGCCGGTGCGCCTGGGCGATCACGAGCGCGCACATGTCTATCAATACATGCTGCTCGGGCCGCTGTTCCTGCCGGTGTATCTGATCTGCGGCGGCATCCATGTGCGCAATCCGCTGGAGCGGGCGGCCGACGCTTATGCAATGCACGGCCGCGGTTGGTGGCCGTGGTGGTCTTAGGCACTGCAATGGATCTGCAGTGGCTGACAACGCTTCCGCCCTCACCGCCAGGCCTGCGCCCATCCTGGTCATGAGCGCACCATCCATACCCGCCTGCCGACTGCTCGCGATCTGTGTCAGTCCCTCGTGGTGACAGCCACACACTCAGCGGCTGCGCTGCAAGACGGCATCCCCTCTCAACCCAATCGCGAAAATCCGAACAGTTCCGACAACGGGTGCGGCTTTCCTTCCAGTTGCGCACGCAGCAAGCCGGCGCCGATTGCGCTGTAGGTGATGCCGTTGCCGCCGTAGGCCATCGCGAACGATACGCGTGGGCCTTGCTCGGCATGCGTGCCGAAGAAGGGCAGGCCGTCGGCGGTTTCGGCAAACGTGCCGCCCCACGAAAACACCGGGCGTAGACGCGCGTCCGGCATGGTCTTGCCGATCTTTTTCAGCAGCGTCTTCAGTTTGCCCTGCACGCGCGCATCGCGGCGTGCGGGGATGTCCACGTTGTCGTCTTCGCCACCGGCCACCACACGGCCATCGGGGGTGCTGCGCATGTACAGATACGGGCGTGCGGTCTCCCACATCATGGTGTGCTTGAGCGCGCCGATCTCGCTGTCGTGCAGCGGGTCGGTCACGAAGGCATAGCTGCTGCGATTGCGTGCCACGCGCTGCGACAGCCACTGCTGGTTGCCATAGCCTGCAGCCAGGATCACGTGCTTGGCGTGCAGCACGACGCCATCGCGCGTGCGTAATCGGACGTGTTGATCGTGCGGGATGATGGCGGCGATGGTGGTGCGATCAAAGATGCGTGCGCCGTATTGCTCGCACTCGGCAAACAGGCGGTAGCAGAGGCGATACGGGTCGACGCTGGCGGCAAGGCGGCTGAGGATTGCGCCGTCCGAGCGCACGCCGTAATCGTGCCATAACGCCTCGCGGTCGACCCATTCCACCGGCAGCCGATGCGTCTGGCGTGCGTCGAGCTCGTCACGCAGGTCGCTCAGGTCGCGTGCACGGCTGGCGTAATACAGGCTGTCCTGGCGGGTGAAATCGCAACCGCCAACGCTGTCGCACAGATCCTGCAGATCGACGATGGCCTGCGCGCAGGCGCCATAGGCAAGCGCGGCAGCCGGCATGCCATGCTGTTTGGCCAGGTCGATCAGTGGCGTATCGATTTCATACTGCAGCAGCGCCGTGCTGGCCGAGGTACTGCCCCAGCCGATTTCGCGTTGTTCGACCACCACCACTTCATGGCCATTGCGCAGCAGTTCGTGCGCGATCAGCGCCGCGGTCACTCCGCCGCCCACGATCACCACCTCGCTGTGGATGTCTTGCTCCAGGCGTGGATAGGCACGCATCAATCCGTTTCGGATCGACCAGAACGGGTAGCCACTTTTGAGGTCCATGCGATGTCGTGAGAACTGGGGATCGCGATTGGACAGCCGAGTGCGGTGAAGTCGCCGTGAGGCGAGCCTTGCCTGGAGGCCGTCACCAAACCGCAAACAGCCGGCGTTAACGTGCGTGGAAAGCTCCTCACGGCGCGCTCGTTATGCTCGCGCCCCAACGCAGCAACTGCAACAAGAGGGTGTGGCATGTCGATTGTCCTGTACGTCGGTGGCAGCAAAGATGGCGACAAGGGCGTTGTGCCTTACGGGTTCAGCAAGTCGCGGGCGATGACCGACGCCGGCCCGGAGGTGTATGTGGAACGGATGGTGCCGCTGAAGGACGTCGGCAAGATCCGCGTCATGGCACTGGAATCCCTGCACGAAAGCATTCTGGTCGAACGCGCCGCCACCCATTACGCGCACCGCGCCAGCTGAGCGCGGCGGCATAGGTTTACGACGGCGCTGTCAACGGGTTTCCGTGACGGGCCCGCACTGCGAAAATGCTTTTTTTCAGTGAAGCGGTTCATGCCGCGCCGTCATGCACGATAGCCAGCTTGCCCAGCAGATTGCTCGCACCATCGCCGATGAGATCGGTGCCCAACCCGCCCAGGCGCGCGCCGCCATCGCCCTCCTCGACGAAGGCGCCAGCGTGCCGTTCATCGCCCGCTACCGAAAGGAAGTCACTGGCGGCCTGGACGATACCCAGCTCCGTAACCTGGAAACGCGCCTGACCTATCTGCGCGAGCTGGAAGACCGCCGCGCGGCGATCCTGTCCAGCATTGGCGAGCAGGGCAAACTCAGCGACGAACTACGCAACGAGATCGCCGCTGCCGACACCAAGTCGCGGCTGGAAGACCTGTATCTGCCCTACAAGCCCAAGCGCCGCACGCGCGCGCAGATCGCGCGTGAAGCCGGGCTGGAGCCGTTGGCCGATGGCTTGCTGGCCGATCCGACGCAGACACCGGACGTCGCCGCTGCCGCATTCATCGACGCCGACAAGGGTGTGGCAGACGGCAAGGCTGCGCTGGAGGGCGCGCGCGCGATCCTGATGGAGCGCTGGGGCGAAGATGCCGCGCTGGTCGGCGAACTGCGCAGCTGGCTCAACGACAACGGGGTAATCCGCGCGCGCGTGGCCGAGGGCAAGGAAGAGGCCGGGGCCAAGTACCGCGATTACTTCGACCATGCCGAGTCGCTGGCAAAGATTCCCTCGCACCGGTTGCTGGCGCTGTTTCGCGCGCGCCGCGAGGAGTTTCTGTACCTGGATCTGGACCCGGGTACCGATGCCGAAGCCGGGCATCAGTACGCCGAAGGCCGCGTGGCGCGCAGCGCCGGCATTTCCAACCAGGGCCGCCCGGCCGACCGCTGGTTGCTGGACGCCTGCCGGCTGACCTGGCGCGCCAAGCTGCACATGCACCTGCTGCTGGACCTGTTCAACCAGGCGCGCGAAAAAGCCGAGGCCGAGGCAATTGCCGTGTTCGGCGACAACCTCAAGGACCTGATGCTGGCCGCGCCCGCCGGTCCACGCGTGGTGCTGGGACTGGATCCGGGCATCCGCACCGGCTGCAAGATCGCCGTGGTCGATGCCACCGGCAAGCTGGTGGCCACCGAGACGATCTATCCGCATGAGCCCAAGCGGCAGTGGGACCAGTCGCTGCAGACCATCAAGAAATTGTGCATGCAGCACAACGTGGAGCTGATCGCGATCGGCAACGGCACCGCCAGCCGCGAGACCGACAAACTGGCCGGCGAGGCGATTGCGTTGTGCGGGGCGACCAAGTTGCAGAAGGTCGTGGTCAGCGAGGCGGGTGCGTCGGTGTATTCGGCGTCCGAGTTTGCCGCCAAGGAATTTCCCGAGCTGGATGTCTCGCTGCGCGGCGCGGTGTCCATCGCGCGGCGCCTGCAGGACCCGCTGGCCGAGCTGGTCAAGATCGAGCCCAAGGCGATCGGCGTGGGCCAGTACCAGCACGACGTGGATCAGTACCGCCTGGCCAAGGCGCTGGAGGCGCGGGTGGAAGACTGCGTCAACGCGGTTGGCGTTTACGTCAACACTGCTTCGGCGGCGCTGCTGTCGCGCGTGTCCGGCCTGTCCGGCACGGTGGCGGAGAATATCGTGCGCCATCGCGACGACAACGGCCCGTTCAAGCGCCGCAAGGACCTGCTGAAGGTGCCGCGTCTGGGCGACAAGACCTTCGAACAATGCGCCGGTTTCCTGCGCATCGCCGATGGCGACGAGCCGCTGGACGTGTCGGCAGTGCATCCAGAAGCCTATCCGGTGGTGGAGCGCATCGTGGCCAACACCGGCAAGCCGATCAAGGCGTTGCTGGGCGACGGCAGCTTCCTGCGCGGCCTCAAGCCGGAGCTGTTCACCGACGAACAGTTCGGCGTACCGACCGTGCGCGACATCCTCAAGGAGCTGGAAAAACCCGGCCGCGACCCGCGCCCGGAGTTCAAGGCCGCGCAGTTTGCCGAAGGCATCGAGGACATCAAGCACCTCAAGCCGGGCATGGTGCTGGAAGGTGTGGTGAGCAACGTGGCCGCGTTCGGCGCCTTCGTCGATATCGGCGTGCACCAGGATGGGCTGGTGCATATCTCGGCGTTGTCGGACACATTCGTCAAGGATCCGCGCGATGTGGTCAAGGCCGGCGACATCGTCAAGGTCAAGGTGCTGGAAGTGGACGTGGCGCGCAAGCGCATCGCACTGACCTGCCGTCTGTCCGACACGCCGCCGGCGGCCGATGGCGCGGCGCAGTCGCGCGATACGCGCGGCAATGGCGGGCCGGGGCAGGGCCGTCGCGACGGTGGTGGTGGTGGACGTGGACCGGCGCAGGGCAACAGCAAGCCGCGCACCACCGCTCCCCCGGCCGATAACGCACTGGCTGCCGCATTCGCCCGCGCCAAGCGCACCTGAGTCATGCTGCCTTGCGTGACGACTGGCTTGAAGTGATGGGGCAGCAACGTTGCAGATCAGTCGTGAGCGGCTGATGTGCAACGTGACTGCAGGGGCCTTGCCCGCCCACCATCGCGGGACACACGTCCCTGTGACTTGCCTGCCCAGCATTACATCCACGAGTGGCAACTCTGGCAACCGTTCGGGCGACACAGGGGAGAAACCGGCGGGGGCACCCAGCTACACGACGATCGGTAACGATCCAGGTGCTCACAGTGACCTACGCCGGCTCTCGACACCCAAACGCCAGAATCCGAGCAGATAAGGCTCTTCTGCGGCATCCATGTCGCATAAGGTCCCGCGACGGTGGGCGGGCTAAGGACCAGTCGAGATGATCTGTGCGCATTGTTTTCAATAACGCGACCAGCCAACTCGTTGCTGCGGTGTCCCGCGAGCGGCGAGGGCACCGCACCCTCGACGACCTGCGCTTTTGACTGCATCCAACGAGCGACGCTACTACTCGAATGACGTTGTGCACATGCAGCCTGCAATGCAGTCGGGCGGCAATTGAAACGTGCCGGCTGCCAGGCGGTGCGCTCCCGCAAGACAGTGTGCACTCGCGATCAGGGCGTTGGCCTTCGTCCTTCTCCCTGCCTGCATTCTTTTTGTCAGCCGCTGTCGGGCGATCTCACGCCGCTCACGGTACCGCACGCATCGGCACCACCAAGCCTTCGATCAGATCGACCAGTCCGGGCGGCTCCACCGGCTTGCCCATATGCGCATCGAAACCGGCCGCCACCGCACGGTCGCGGTCTTCTTCGTGCACGTAGGCAGTCAGTGCGATTGCCGGGATATGCCGCGGCAGATCGGCGCGACCGGCGCGCACGCTGCGGATCAGATCGTAACCATCGCGCAGCGGCATCGCGATGTCGCTGACCAGCACGTCGAAGGCCGCAGCGGCCAGACAGTGTTCGGCCGCATCCACCGAGCCGGCCGCCTGCACCTGTGCGCCGGCAAGTAACAGAAACTGCAGCACCGCCTCGCGCGAATCCTGATCGTCGTCGACCAGCAGCACCCGCACGCCGTCCAGCCGCCCATGGCAATCGGCCGGAAGCGGCCCATGCTGGCTCGAATCCACCGATTGCGGGCGCAGGCCACTGACCCCATGCTGGAACGGCAGCACGATGGTGAATGTCGCCCCCTTGCCTTCACCGGCACTGGAGGCGCCAAGGCTGCCGCCGTGCAGATCCACCAACTGGCGAGAAATCGACAACCCCAGCCCGAGGCCGCCAACCCGGCGTGTGGTGCCGGCATCTGCCTGCCGAAACCGATCGAACACGTGCGGCAGGAAGTCCGGCGCAATGCCGATCCCGCTGTCCTGCACGCATAGCCGCAGACGCCCGTCCTCCACATCCAGGCCCACGCGCACGCTGCCACCGGGTGCGGTGAACTTGAGCGCATTGCTGAGCAGGTTGGTGAGCACCTGCTGCACGCGCCCGGCATCGCCAAAGAACCACAGCTCGCTACCAGCCGGTGCGTCCAGTTCCAACGCGATGTCGCGCGCCAGTGCGGCCGGCTGCATCAGTTCCACGGTGCTGTGCGCCAATCCGGCAATGTCGAAATGCGCGGACTGCAGACGAATCTTGCCGGACAGGATCGCGCTCATGTCCAGCAGGTCGTCGATGATCTGCGTCTGCGCACGCGCGCTCCGCTCGATGATGACCAGGCCCTTTGCCAGATTCTCCGGCGCGAAGCTCTGCGACTGCATCAGTCGCGACCACCCCAAAATCGCGTTGAGCGGCGTGCGCAATTCGTGGCTGAGCGTGGCCAGGAATTCGTCCTTGACCCGGCTGGCGTGTTCGGCCTGACCGCGCGCAGCGGTTTCCGCCTGCAGCGACAGCTTGAGCTTGGCATCTACGCGCGTGCGTTCGATCACGATGCCGGCCAGGTGTGATGCAGAGCGTGCCATCGCCTGTTCGCGCAGCGACGGCAGATATGGGCGGTCGTAGTAGATATTGAGCGTGCCCAACACCTGACCATCGCTGGACAAGATCGGCGTCACGCAGCACGCCACGATGCCCAGCATCGCCGACACCGCATGATGAGGGCCGAAACTTGGCTCGGCCTGGAGATCGGCGCAGATGACCTGCCGGCCAAGATGCGCGGCGCGCGAGCAGGGCGGGCCACCCGGACCGATCGGGACCGGCTCGAAGTTGCCGTGATACGCGATTGGAAAGTGCGGCGCCGAGCCGAAGCTCAAGGTGTGCCGCACTTCGTCCAGCACCATCACCGAGCAATACAGGCCGATCTCACCGCGCGCCTCCACGCTCAATGCAATCGCATCCAGCACCACCGGCAACGGCGCGCCGGTGGTGATCAGGCTCAGGATCGCGCGGTCGGACGCGGTGGCATCTTCGATATGCTTGCGTTCGGAGATATCGGTGAGCGAGCCGATATGCCCGAGAAAACGCCCATCGCTGGCGAAATGCGGCGAGGCGGTATCGATGCACCAGCGGTACTGCCCGTCGTGGCGGCGCACGCGGTACTCGGCCAGGAATTCGCCGCGCCGTTCCAGTGCCTGTTCGAACGCCAGCCGTACGCGCCCGGCATCGTCCGGGTGCATCACGTCCCACCAGCCCTGATCCAGCGCCTGGTCTTCGGCTTGTCCGGTGAAGTGGTACCAGCGCGGGTTCCAGTACACGCAGGCGCCTTGCGCATCGGACATCCAGATCATGGCCGGCACCGTCTCGCACAGCGCACGGAAGCGGATTTCGCTCTCGCGCAATTGCTGCTCGAAGGTGCGGCGATCGTGGATGTCGGTATAGGTGCCGATCCATTCGCTGATGCGGCCGTCGTCGCCACGAACGGGCAGGGCGCGTGCCAGATGCCAACGCGCCTGGCCGTCGTACCGCAGCAATTCGCATTCGATCTCGTAGGCACGGGTGTCGAGCAGTGCGTCCTGCCACGTTTTCACAGACAACCGCAGGCCATCGGCGGTGTGGGCCCGATGCCACGCCGCACTCTCGTTGTTGGCCGGATCCAGCCCGGTGTACTCGTACCAGCGTTGATTGAAGTAGTGCGGCTGCCCATCCGGTCCGGCGATGAAGATGATCTGCGGCAAGGTGTCGGCAAGCCGACGCAGACGCGCTTCGTTGGCCGCCAGTTGCTGCTGCGCCTTGGCCCGCTGCATCGACTCCCAGCAGCGTGCCGCCACCAGCCGCACCAGCTCGATCTCGCTCGACAACCAGCGTCGCGGTGCGCGTTGATGCACCCCGATCGCCGCGACCAGACGGCCATGTTTATGCAGTGGTATCGCCAACGATGCGCGCAGGCCGGAGTGGCGATACTGCTCGGCCACATAGTCCGGCGCACCCGGTGCCATCGCATCGGTGGTGAACCAGGGCCGGTTTGCCAGCAGTGCATCGCGCAGACCTTGGGCCACTTCCATCGGAAAGTCGCCTTGCAGGCTCGGCATGGCCTGCACATGGTCGCTGATGACACGCATGATGCTGCCGTCTTCGGTCGCCAGTCCGAATGCGCAGCGGTTGGCCTGCAGATGTTCACCCAGCAGGCGCACGCTGGTGTCGATGACGTGCCGTGGGTCGGAGACGTGTTGCAAAGCGTCTTCGAGCATCAGCAGAAAACTGTCACGCCCTTCCACGCGCCGCTGCGCGGTGACATCAAAGCCGTGCACCAGGATCGCATCGACGCGGCCGTCGCTGTCGCGCATCGGCTGGTACAGAAAGTCCACGAAGGTTTCGTCGAGCATGCTGCCGGGTGTGCGCTGCAGATAGGCCGTCATCGATTCGCCGATGAAGGGCCGGCCGCTACGACGCACCTCGTCGAGCAGGCCGAGATAGCCTTGATCGGCGATCTCCGGCATCGCCTCCAGCAAGGGGCGGCCCAGCAATGGGCGCTCGCCGACAAGATCGTGGAAGCGTTGGTTGACGCTCTCGATGATGTAGTCGGGCCCCCGCAGCACCGCCATGAAGGCCGGCGATTGGTCGAGCGCTGGTGGCGCTGCAAGCGACACTGCAGCGCTACGCCACTCGGGCGCACTGCGTGCGGACGCAGTGGCCACATACAACGCACCTACCTGCTGGCCGGCATCCAGGATCGGACTGCACGACCATGTCGACAGATTCAATGCAGTGCCTGCGCCGGCAGGCGGGTTGCCAGGGCTGTCGCTTGTCGTCAGCTCGGCAAGCGGCTGGCCGAATGCAGCAGGGTGCCGTGGGCCGAACGAAGCGATGCAGGCGTCGTTATAGATGCAGTGTGCGTGCTCGCCCCAGACCAGCAGCATCGGGTGCGCTGCGTGCAGGCACACCGACAGCGCGGTGCGCAGTGCCTGACTGCTGCAGAGCAGTGGGTCGGCCACGCATGCCGATGCCCTGACCAATGCTGCGGTTTCGCTCGTCTGCGGTAACAGACCGGCAAACGGCGAGGCGGCATTCTCCATCCAGCAACCACCTGCAAATCTTCGATGCCTGATTCTAGTGACAACCGCTCAGCTGGCAACTGCAGCCGACACCCGGTCAGAGGGCGACCAGGCAACCAGGGACGGTTAGCTGCTGGCGCCGCTCAGCTGCCGCGCACGCGACAGCGCACCGACAAGTTCTTCGGACAGATAGGGCTTGGTCAGAATGACGCCGCGTTCGAAGCCGCTGGGAATGCTGCCGCTGGCAACGCCGGTTGCCAGTACAAAGGGAATGCCGCGCTCTGACAGCAGGCGGGCAACCGGCTCGCTGGTCTGGCCATTGCCCAGGCGATAGTCCAGCACGGCGATATCCGGCGCATCGTCCTGAATCAACTGCAGCGCGTCCTGCACCTCGCCGACAGGACCGACCACAGCCGCACCGGCGTGGACAAGCTGCAACTCGAGCAGCATGGCATTCATGTCATCGTTTTCGACCACGAGTACCCGAACTCCACGCAACACCGACATTGCTTACTCCTTCACCAAGTCGGCCAGTATATCGGGGCTGGTCGGTCACGGCGCTGCCGATGCCGCTTGCACCTGAATTCGTCAGGAGCGTCCTGACACTGTTCGTTTCATTCGCAAGCCGCTATACTGCGCGGCCACGCCGAAGTGGCGGAATCGGTAGACGCAGCGGACTCAAAATCCGCCGCCCTTAAAAGCGTGTGGGTTCGAGTCCCACCTTCGGCACCAAGATGTTGCAGTAATAGCAAAGCCCTTCCGGCGCAATCCGGAGGGGCTTTTTGCTGTATGCCGGCTTGCCGTGCAGGCGAGCGCTTTCACCCGGTCGCGAAGTGCGCGACGAGTACTGGTGAAGCGTCCGTCCGTAGCGGGCGGCATCAACGCTGCCCCATTGCGCAGGCGTCGTTGCGTTGTCTGTCGTCGATATCGATCCATCGTCTGGTGGCAGTCGTCATGCCTCACCGAACCAAGTTTTCGCTGCGCGCAGCTGCGGTACCGGATGGCGTTGCAGGCACGCAGTCATCACGCCCGGTGCGTACCGTGGAGGTCTCTTTCAAGCGGATGGCCCTAATGGATTTCGATTCTTCGCAGCAGTTGCGCATTCTTCGCGACATCCACGACACCAAGCCGGTATCCGACGAGGAGGGCAACTGGGCGGTACGTGCGGGCTATGCCACGCAAGCCGAGGACGGAGATATCGATCTGACCCACGAGGGTCGCAAGGCGTTGGACGACGGGCAGGCCTGAGCGTGCTGGATGGTGATGAGCATGCGCGTGTCGCATGCACGCACCCAGCCGCACTTGCAGGGGTTGAATAACCCGCTTCAGCCGAACGCTGTCTTGCGTATGCTGTGAACAGCAATGCATAAAAAAACCCCGGCAAAGCCGGGGTTTTTGGATGATTGGCGTCCCCACGGGGATTCGAACCCCGGTGTCCACCGTGAAAGGGTGGTGTCCTAGGCCTCTAGACGATGGGGACGCGTATCAAAACTCGTTGTCCATTCCAGACGGCCTAATGTCTGAAGTGGTGGAGCCAGGCGGGATCGAACCGCCGACCTCCTGCATGCCATGCAGGCGCTCTCCCAGCTGAGCTATGGCCCCGCGTTGCTGCGAGCCGGCAATCATAGCGAACTCATCGTCGTTTGCAAAGCGATGTCGCAACTTTTTTCGTACGGGGTGAGCCTCGCTGACGCGGCTTCTGAGGTGTCTGCGCCTGGATGAGGAGAGACGGCGAGCACTCCTTGCGCGTTCGAGCACCGCAATGGGCGTATACGAGTGCATGCGACCGCGCCGGCACTTTGGCGAAACGCCCTGCGCGCCAGGGTTGCGATTCGCCGGGCGTGGGTATTCGTGGCAAGGCGTGCTGCACATCATGCAGCGCGTCCTTGCCGGTGCGGGCTGCATTCAACAGGTGCGATGGCCGGGCGCGACTTCGGCCACCCGCCGCGCTTCACGGCAAAAGTGTGTGCCAACTGCATGACTTCTTCGTCAGTGCAACCCGCGAACTTGCCTGTCTTTTTACGAATGCATCCAGGCGTATCGCTGTGTTGGTCGTGATGCGAGGTGTCGCAATCATGAGGCTTTGCGCGACACCGGGCAGGGGGGGGGGCGACCCATGTGCGTGCCGGCCAGGCATCATGCAAAGAAAAAACCCCGGCAAAGCCGGGGTTTTTGGATGATTGGCGTCCCCACGGGGATTCGAACCCCGGTGTCCACCGTGAAAGGGTGGTGTCCTAGGCCTCTAGACGATGGGGACGCAGATCAAAACCTGAGTTGTCATTTCAGACGGCCTAATGTCTGAAGTGGTGGAGCCAGGCGGGATCGAACCGCCGACCTCCTGCATGCCATGCAGGCGCTCTCCCAGCTGAGCTATGGCCCCACGAAACTGAGAACGAAATGATAGCGACCTGTTAATGTTCGCGCAAGCGCTTTTTCATTCCGGTTGAGACGGCGCGTGCGCTCGGCAGCGCTGCCTGCCACTTACTTGACGCCATGCAGATCGCGCAGCTGCGTCGGCCGAGCGCCGAAGTAGGCGGCGAGGTCAGCGATGTCCTGATCGCTCAATGCGGTGGCCTGCGCAGTCATCAGCGGGTGCTGGCGATCGCCGCTGCGATAGGCCTGCAGCGCATGCGCAAGATAGTCGCCGTACTGGCCGCCGAGCTTGGGATAGCTGGGGTCGATCGGTGCATTGCCATCGGCACCATGGCAATCCACGCAGCTCTGGCCGGTAGCCTTGCCCTTGGCATGCGCGAGTTTGTCGCCGGCGTCGGCGCGACCGGTGGGCAGGCCGGCAGAGGAGCCAGAGCCGTGTTCGCCGCTGGCATGGCCGGCATCGCCGGCGGAGTGATCGGTGGATTCGACCTGGGATTGGGAACAGGCCGCCATCATCAGGGCAGCGACCAGGACGATGGCTAGACGCGGAGCGTGCAGGGCGTTCGGCATGTGGGCGCTTACTTGAGGGTGGACAGGAAGGCGGAGATGTCGGCGATGTCCTGCTCGGAGAAACTCTGCGCCTGCGCCTGCATGGTCGGGTGTTTGCGCTTGCCCTGGCGGTACTCGGTCAATGCCTGGGTCAGATACTGACTGGACTGGCCGCCGATCTTGGGCACGCGGTAACTGGGATAGGCGTTCTTGTAGCCGGTCACGCCGTGGCAGCCCTGGCAGGTATACGCCAGCAGACGGCCATTGGAGGGATTGCCGGTCGGGGCTGCGGGCGCGGAGGCAGCAGGTGCGGCGGCAGGCGCCGGCGTGGCCGGGACTGCTGGCGTGACTGACGGTGTCGCTGATGCGCCCCCAAACGGCAGGAAGACGACCAGAGCGAGACAAGCGGCGAGCGGCTGCGGGCGCATGGTTTCGTATCCGGAAGACTGATTGAGCGTCCGCACGTGGGGGCGTGACGGAACCGGACCGAGTATGCCTGCGATTTGGCGTGGCGCAAACGGGGTGAATACGCGAAGTTGAACAGACCATGACCTTTGGCGCATTGGCGACATGCATGTTCGGGTGGTCTACTTGCCTACAACACCTGTTCACGCATCCACTAGGACACGACGATGTCGCCAC
Source organism: Xanthomonas sp. 10-10 (assembly GCF_040182365.1). Classification (NCBI taxonomy): domain Bacteria; kingdom Pseudomonadati; phylum Pseudomonadota; class Gammaproteobacteria; order Lysobacterales; family Lysobacteraceae; genus Xanthomonas; species Xanthomonas sp. 10-10. The sequence goes on along the minus strand of NZ_CP144460.1, from coordinate 2,691,755 downwards.
TCTTCTTCTTGCCCGGCCGCAGCGGAATCTGCGCCGCAGTATTGATCTCCACCAGCCTGCTGTTGGGCGGCTGCAAGACCGGCGATGGAGAGGCCAAGGCCGCAGAAGAAAAAAAGGCCGTGGACGCGGTGCCGGTGGAAACCGCCAAGGCAGCACGTCGCGCAGTAGCCGCTAGCTATACGGGTACCGCCGCGCTGGAGCCGCGCGCCGAGGCGCAGGTGGTGGCCAAGACGTCCGGCGTGGCATTGGCGGTGATGGTGGAAGAAGGCCAGAAGGTGTCGGCCGGCCAGGCGCTGGTGCGACTGGACCCGGACCGCGCGCATCTGGCCGTCGCACAGAGCGAAGCGCAGCTGCGCAAGCTGGAAAACAGCTACCGCCGTGCGACGCAACTGGTCGGCCAGCAGCTGGTGAGCGCGGCCGATGTGGACCAGCTCAAGTTCGATGTGGAAAACAGCCGTGCGCAGCATCGCCTGGCATCGCTGGAGCTGTCCTACACCACGGTGCAGGCGCCGATTTCCGGCGTGATCGCCTCGCGTTCGATCAAGACCGGCAACTTCGTGCAGATCAATACACCGATCTTTCGCATCGTCGACGACTCGCAGCTGGAAGCCACGCTCAACGTGCCCGAACGCGAACTGGCGACATTGAAATCCGGCCAGCCGGTGACCCTGCTGGCCGATGCGCTGCCGGGCCAGCAGTTCATGGGCAAGGTGGATCGCATTGCGCCGGTGGTGGATTCGGGGAGCGGGACGTTCCGCGTGGTGTGTGCGTTCGGCAAGGGCGCCGAGTCGCTGCAGCCCGGCATGTTCGGGCGCATCCGCATCGATTACGACCAGCGCAAGGATGCCCTGGTGATCCCGCGTCTGGCGTTGCTGGACGACGGTGAGCCGGCGGTATTCGTGGTGCGCAATGGCAAGGCAGCGCGGGTGCCGGTGAAACTCGGTTACGCCGAAGGCCCGTGGCTGGAAGTGCGGCAGGGCCTGAAGGAAGGCGACCAGGTGGTGACCGCCGGCAAGGTGGCGCTGCGCGACGGCACTGCGGTGCAGGTCATCGGCCAGCCCGACCGCAAGCCGGTGGCGGCTGCGGCGCCGGCAACCGGCAGTGATGGGAAGCGCTCATGAGCGATCACGGCAACCCGCACGGACCCGTGCATGACCCGCATGCGCCATTGCCCGGCGGTGGCGGGCTGGTGGTCTTCGCCACACGACGGCGGGTGACCATCGCGATGATCACCGTGACCATGCTGTTGTTCGGCCTGATCGCACTGCGCAGCCTCAAGGTCAATCTGCTGCCGGATCTGAGCTATCCCACGCTGACCGTGCGCACCGAATACACCGGCGCAGCGCCGGCGGAAATCGAAACGCTGGTGACCGAGCCGGTGGAAGAAGCCGTTGGCGTGGTCAAGAACCTGCGCAAGCTCAAGTCGATCTCGCGCACCGGGCAAAGCGATGTGGTGCTGGAATTCGCCTGGGGCACCAACATGGACCAGGCCAGCCTGGAAGTGCGCGACAAGATGGAAGCGCTGTCGCTGCCGCTGGAAACCAAGCCGCCGGTGCTGCTGCGCTTCAATCCCTCCACCGAACCGATCATGCGCCTTGCGTTGTCGCCCAAACAGGCGCCGGCCTCCGACAACGATGCGATCCGTCAGCTCACCGGCCTGCGCCGCTATGCCGACGAAGACCTGAAAAAGAAGCTCGAACCGGTGGCCGGCGTGGCGGCGGTCAAGGTCGGCGGTGGCCTGGAAGACGAGATCCAGGTGGATATCGATCAGCAAAAACTCGCACAGCTCAACCTGCCGATCGACAACGTGATCACCCGGCTCAAGGAAGAGAACGTCAACATCTCCGGCGGCCGGCTGGAAGAAGGTTCGCAGCGCTACCTGGTGCGAACGGTCAACCAGTTCGTGGATCTGGACGAGATCCGCAACATGCTGGTCACCACGCAGAGCAGCAGCGGCAGCGCGGCGCAGGCGGCGATGCAGCAGATGTATGCGATTGCCGCGTCCACCGGTTCGCAGGCGGCATTAGCTGCGGCGGCCGAAGTGCAGAGCACCTCGTCGGCGTCCAGCAGCAGCATCGCCGGCGGCATGCCGGTGCGGCTGAAGGATGTGGCCGACGTGCGGCAGGGCTACAAGGAGCGCGAGGCGATCATCCGCCTGGGCGGCAAGGAGGCGGTGGAGCTGGCGATCTACAAGGAAGGCGACGCCAACACCGTCTCCACCGCCGCTGCGCTGCGCAAGCGGCTGGAGCAGTTGAAGGCGAGCTTGCCCGGCGATGTGGAGATCACCACCATCGAGGACCAGTCGCACTTCATCGAGCACGCGATCAGCGACGTCAAGAAGGATGCGGTAATCGGCGGCGTGCTGGCGATCGTGATCATCTTCCTGTTCCTGCGCGATGGCTGGAGCACCTTCGTGATCAGCCTGTCGCTGCCGGTGTCGATCATCACCACGTTCTTCTTCATGGGCCAGTTGGGCCTGAGTCTCAACGTGATGTCGCTGGGTGGGCTGGCGCTGGCCACCGGCCTGGTGGTGGACGATTCGATCGTGGTGCTGGAAAGCATCGCCAAGGCGCGCGAACGTGGCTTGAGCGTGCTGGATGCGGCGATCGCCGGCACCCGCGAAGTCAGCATGGCGGTGATGGCGTCCACCTTGACCACGATCGCGGTGTTCCTGCCGCTGGTGTTCGTGGAGGGCATCGCCGGGCAGCTGTTCCGCGACCAGGCGATGACCGTGGCGATCGCGATCGCGATCTCGCTGGTGGTGTCGATGACGCTGATCCCGATGCTGAGTTCGCTCAAGGGCGCTCCGCCGATGGCGTTCCCGGATGAGCCAGGCCATCCGGACTGGAAGCCCGAACAACGCTGGCTCAAGCCGGTGGCTGCCGGTCGGCGCGGTGCGGGCGCAAGCGTGCGCTATGCGTTCTTCGGTGCAGCGTGGGCAGTGGTCAAGCTATGGCGTGGCCTCGCGCGGGTGGTGTCGCCGGTGATGCGCAAGGCCAGCGACCTGGCGATGGCGCCGTACGGCCGTGCCGAACGCGGCTATCTGGCGATGCTGCCGGCGGCGTTGCGGCGGCCCGGTCTGGTACTGGGACTGGCGGCGGCGGCGTTTGTCGGCACTGTGTTGCTGGTGCCGATGCTGGGCGCGGACCTGATCCCGCAGCTGGCGCAGGATCGCTTCGAAATGACGGTGAAGCTGCCATCCGGCACGCCGTTGGCGCAGACCGATGCCTTGGTGCGCGAGTTGCAGCTGGCGCACGACAAGGACCCGGGCATCGCCTCGTTGTATGGCGTGAGCGGCAGTGGTACGCGGTTGGATGCCAACCCCACCGAAAGCGGGGAGAACATCGGCAAGCTCACCGTGGTGATGGCTGGCGGCGGGAGCCCGGAAGTGGAAGCGGCGGCGACGCAGCGGTTGCGCAGCAGCATGGTCGGGCATCCCGGCGCGCAGGTGGATTTCGCACGGCCGGCGTTGTTCAGCTTCTCCACGCCGCTGGAAGTGGAATTGCGCGGGCAGGATCTGGGCGAGCTGGAGCGTGCAGGGCAAAAACTGGCCGCGATGCTGCGCGCCAATGGACACTACGCCGACGTCAAGTCGACGGTGGAAGAGGGCTTTCCGGAAATCCAGATCCGCTTCGATCAGGAGCGCGCCGGTGCGCTGGGGCTGACCACGCGCCAGATCGCCGATGTCATCGTCAAGAAGGTGCGTGGCGATGTCGCCACGCGCTACAGCTTCCGTGATCGCAAGATCGATGTGCTGGTGCGTGCGCAGCACAGCGACCGTGCGAGCGTGGATGCGATTCGCCAGCTGATCGTCAATCCGGGCAGCAGCCGGCCGGTACGTCTGGCTGCGGTGGCCGAGGTGCTGGCGACGACCGGCCCGAGCGAGATCCATCGCGCCGATCAGACCCGCGTGGCCATCGTGTCGGCCAGCCTGAAGGACATCGACCTGGGCGGTGCGGTGCGCGAAGTGGAGACGCTGGTGCGCAAGGACCCGTTGGCTGCGGGTGTGGGCATGCATATCGGCGGGCAGGGCGAGGAGCTGGCGCAGTCGGTGAAGTCGCTGCTGTTCGCGTTCGGGCTGGCGATCTTCCTGGTCTATCTGGTGATGGCGTCGCAGTTCGAATCGCTGCTGCATCCGTTCGTCATCCTGTTCACCATTCCGCTGGCGATGGTGGGCGCGGTGCTGGCGCTGCTGATGACCGGCAAGCCGGTGTCGGTGGTGGTGTTCATCGGCTTGATCCTGCTGGTGGGCCTGGTGACCAAGAACGCCATCATCCTGATCGACAAGGTCAACCAGTTGCGCGAAGAGGGCGTGCCCAAGCGCGAGGCGCTGATCGAGGGGGCACGTTCGCGTTTGCGGCCGATCATCATGACCACGCTGTGCACCCTGTTCGGCTTCCTGCCGCTGGCGGTGGCGATGGGCGAGGGCGCTGAGGTGCGTGCACCGATGGCGATCACCGTGATCGGCGGCTTGCTGGTGTCCACGCTGCTGACGCTGCTGGTGATCCCGGTGGTGTACGACCTGCTGGATCGCCGCGCCGATGCCTACTACCTGGAGCGCGGGCGGCGCATGGCGCGGCAGCAGGCGCAGGCACACCAGACCACCGACGGGCTGGAGGCGCTATGAGCGTTGCGGCTTTCAGCATTCGTCGTCCGGTCACCACCATCATGTGCTTCGTGTCGCTGGTGGTGGTGGGCTTGATCGCCGCCTTCCGATTGCCGTTGGAGGCGCTGCCGGATATCTCGGCGCCGTTCCTGTTCGTGCAGTTGCCGTATACCGGCTCCACCCCGGACGAGGTGGAGCGCAACCTGGTGCGGCCGGCCGAAGAAGCCTTGGCCACGATGACCGGCATCAAGCGCATGCGCTCCACCGCTACCGCCGACGGCGCCAACATCTTTATCGAGTTCTCCGACTGGGACCGCGATATCGCCATCGCCGCATCGGATGCCCGCGAGCGGCTGGATGCCATTCGCGACGATTTTCCGGACGATCTGCAGCGCTTCCATATCTTCAAGTGGTCCAGCAGCGACGAGCCGGTGCTCAAGGTGCGCCTGGCCAGCCAGACCGACCTGACCGGTGCGTACGACATGCTCGACCGCGAGTTCAAGCGGCGCATCGAACGCATTCCCGGCGTGGCGAAGGTCGAAATTTCCGGGGCTCCGCCCAACGAGGTGGAGATCGCCATCGCGCCGGATCGCCTGACCGCGCACGATCTCAGCCTCAATGACCTGAGCGAGCGGCTGGGCAAGCTCAATTTCTCGGTGTCCGCCGGGCAGATCGACGACAACGGGCAGCGCATCCGCGTGCAGCCGATCGGCGAGTTGCGCGATCTGCAGGAGCTGCGTGAGCTCGTACTCAATGCCAAGGGCTTGCGCCTGGGCGATATTGCGCAGGTACGCCTCAAGCCCACGCGCATGAACTACGGGCGGCGGCTGGACGGGCGCCCGGCGATCGGCCTGGATGTCTACAAGGAGCGCAGTGCCAATCTGGTGGAAGTGTCCAAGGCTGCGCTGAAAGAGGTCGAAGACATTCGCGCCGAGCCTGCGATGCGCGACGTGCAGATCAAGGTGATCGACAACCAGGGCAAGGCGGTGACCTCGTCGCTGGCCGAACTGGCCGAAGCCGGCGCGGTGGGCCTGTTGTTGTCGATCACGGTGTTGTTCTTCTTCCTGCGCCACTGGCCATCGACGCTGATGGTGACGCTGGCGATCCCGATCTGCTTTGCGATCACGCTGGGCTTCATGTATTTCGTCGGCGTCACGCTCAACATCCTGACCATGATGGGCTTGTTGCTGGCGGTCGGCATGCTGGTGGACAACGCGGTGGTGGTGGTGGAAAGCATCTACCAGGAACGCGAGCGCATGCCCGGGCAGCCGCAACTGGCGGCGCTGCTCGGCACCCGCAGCGTGGCGATCGCGCTCAGCGCCGGCACCTTGTGCCATTGCATCGTCTTCGTGCCGAACCTGTTCGGCGAGACAAACAACATCTCCATCTTCATGGCGCAGATCGCGATCACCATTTCGGTGTCGCTGTTGGCGTCGTGGCTGGTGGCGATCAGCCTGATCCCGATGCTGTCCGCGCGCATGAAGACGCCGCCCATGGTGACTTCCGACCATGGCGTGATCGCCAGACTGCAACGCCGCTATGCGCGGGTACTGGCGTGGACGCTGGCCCATCGCGGCTGGAGCGTGACCGGCATCATCCTGGTGAGCGCCATCAGCCTGGTGCCGATGAAGCTGACCAATGTGGACATGTTCGGCGGCGATGGGGGCAACGAGGCCTTCATCCAGTATCAGTGGAAAGGCTCCTACACCCGTGAGCAGTTGGGCGAAGAGATCGGCCGTGTGGAAAATTATCTCGAAGCCAATCGCGCCAAATACCACATCACGCAGATCTATTCGTGGTTCAGCGAAGTGGAAGGCAGCAATACGGTGGTGACCTTCGACGCGAGCAAGGTGAAGAATCTGCCGCCGTTGCTGGAAAAGATTCGCAAGGAACTGCCGCGCTCTGCGCGCGCCGACTACAGCATTGGCAACCAGGGCGATGGCGGCAGCGGCAACCAGGGCGTGCAGGTGCAGTTGGTTGGCGATTCCACCGAAGCGCTCAAGTCGCTGGCCGACGACGTCATTCCGCTGCTGGCGCAACGCAAGGAGTTGCGCGACGTGCATGTGGATACCGGCGACCGCACCAGCGAGCTGGCGATTCGGGTAGACCGCGAACGCGCGGCTGCATTCGGCTTCAGTGCGGAGCAGGTGGCCAGTTTCGTGGGTCTGGCATTGCGCGGTACGCCGTTGCGCGAATTCCGTCGTGGCGACAATGAAGTGCCGGTGTGGGTGCGTTTTGCCGGCGCCGAGCAAAGCAAGCCCGAAGACCTGGCCGGCTTCACCGTGCGCACAAAAGATGGCCGCAGCGTGCCGTTGCTGAGCCTGGTGGACGTGCAGATTCGCCCGGCCGCCACCCAGATCGGGCGTACCAATCGTCAGACCACATTGACCATCAAGGCCAATCTGGCCGAAAAAGTCACCGTGCCGGAAGCACGTGCGGCGATGGAAAAGCCGCTCAAGGCGATGAGTTTCCCGGCCGGCTACAGCTACACCTTCGACGGCGGCGATTACCAGAACGACGGCGAAGCGATGGGCCAGATGGCATTCAATCTGATAATCGCGTTGGTGATGATCTACGTGGTGATGGCGGCGGTGTTCGAGTCGCTGCTGTTCCCGGCAGCCATCATGAGCGGCGTGCTGTTTTCGATCTTTGGCGTGTTCTGGCTGTTCTGGATCACCGGCACCTCGTTCGGCATCATGTCCTTCATCGGCATCCTGGTGCTGATGGGCGTGGTGGTGAACAACGGCATCGTGATGATCGAGCACATCAACAATTTGCGTCGCCGTGGCATGGGCCGCACGCAGGCGCTGGTGGAAGGCTCACGCGAGCGCTTGCGCCCGATCATGATGACGATGGGAACCGCGATCCTGGCGATGGTGCCGATCTCGCTGACCAGCACCACGATGTTCAGCGACGGCCCGCCGTACTTCCCGATGGCGCGCGCCATCGCCGGCGGCCTGGCGTTTTCCACGGTGGTGAGCCTGCTGTTTCTGCCGACGATCTACGCGATTCTCGACGACATGAGCAGCGGCGCAGCAGCGCTGGTACGACGTGCGCGCGGGGTGCCGCACACGTCCCCGGCGAGCGCAGCGCTGGAGTCTTGATCATTCAGCCTGGCTGAAGTTTGTCGCGGTGCGCCGACGGCGCCGCTGTCACGTCGTGCTCGGGCCTTGAACCTCATGAGCCGCCTGACGCCCCTCTCCCGCCGGAGCGAGGAGGCACAGCGTGGGCGCCATGGGCACGCGTGTCTTGGAGCGCCCGCGCCGCAAGCGCGGGCCGGGGCGCGGAGCGGGGGTTGGGGGAAAGGGTACGGGTTCTCCGGGCACTGCCAATCATCCGGCTGTTATTCGCTGGCTTCGGTGAGAGCGACAGCGCGTCCGGGGATCGGCTCCTCGGCTCGGTCAGACATCCTGTCTGACTCGCCGCCGCGGCACGTCCATGTGCCGCTCTCCGCCAATCCCCGGCCACGCTGCCGCCCCGGCGAGTCGTTGCCGTGACTTTGAGCGACGAACAACGACAGCCGATTCAGTGCTCGATTTGGTACATGCCAATCATCCGCCAGGTTCGCTGCACGTCTTCTGGGCCTTCGACTTCGCAGCTCTCAGATAAACCGCCCTGACGCCAACCACTTAGAAGCACACGGTTTCTACTACTCTCTCAATCCGCCGCCTTCAAGAGGGATGCGAAGAGGCCTTTGCCTCGATAGCCGAGGCAACGATCAAAGCCTAGGTCGAGCATGCCCTGCGGCGATCTCTGCTCTCCGTTCCGCCAACACAGGAACATTCGAAGAGTGGTCCGCGGGCGCCGGGGCAGGACCTTACACGACAAGGCGCGTGTAAGAGCCCCCATGGATGGGTTCACGGCGTGTCCTGCCCCGGCGCCCGCGGGCCGCTCCCACGCACAAGATCAAGGCGTCAGCGAATCAGGCTTGCTCAGCCAAATTCAAAGCGTAACCAGACTGCGCTTTTACTCAATCACCTGAAAGCGCTGGCCAACCAGGCTTTCCTCAGCCAACCAGCGTTTTGTCACCAAATCAGCTTTCCAACGCAGCTCGGCTTTTCAACTCGCTGGATGCGGCGCTCAGAAATCAGCCCGCACGCACCTGCCGCACGATCGCCGCCGCCTTGGCCGAGCTTTCCTTGACCTTGTCCCACTGACCCTGTGCCAGCCAGTCCTTGGGCACCATCCACGAGCCGCCGATGCAGACCACGTTCGGCTGCGACAGAAACTCCGCCGCGTTGGCTTCGCTGATGCCGCCGGTGGGGCAGAGCTTGAGGTCGGACAACGGGCCGGCCAGGCCCTTGAGCATTTGCAGACCACCCACGGCGGTGGCCGGGAACAGCTTGCAGACCCGGAAGCCCAGGCCCATCAGGGTCAGTAGTTCGGTCGGGGTGGCCGCGCCGGGCACGGCCGGGATTGGCGCATCGGCCAGCAGCCGCGCCAGCGGTGCCGGCGTGCCCGGGGTGACCAGGAAGTCCGCACCGGCATCCACCGACTGACGCAGCTGCAGCTCGCTCAGCACGGTGCCGGCGCCGATCACGATGTTGGGCAGCTCGCGCTTGAGCATGGCCAGCGCTTCCAGCGCGATCGGGGTGCGCAGGGTCAGTTCGATCGCGGGCAGGCCGCCTTCGAGTAGCGCATCGGCGACGCGGCGCGCCTGGTCCAGCGTGTCCACGGTGACCACCGGCAGGATGCCGGCGTCGCGCAGCAGCTTTTCGGCGGTGTTCTGGGTCTGGGCAATCGTCATTGCAACTCCGTTAGACGGCGACCGTCGGGGCGGCCGCTGAGAGGGAAAAGGGTCAGGCGTCCTTGGACTCGTGTGGCGCAGCGGCTGCAGCAGCATCCGCGCCGAGTTCGTACTCGGCGTCGTAGCTCCACAGCGCACCGTCCGGATGGGTCGGGCCGCATGAAATCGAGATGGCGCCCTGGTCGGCCGGGCCGACGACCTGGCGGTTGATCGCAAACAGGTTGCGGCCAAGGTCGTTGCCGGCCACGGCGGTGTTCGGGGCAACCTCGCGCGATGCCCATTCCTCGGCCGAGACCAGCACTTCCAGCGTGCCGGCTTCGCCGTCCAGGCGCACCATGTCGCCTTCGCGGACGCGCCCGATCGGGCCGCCACGCGCGGCTTCCGGCGTCATGTGGATTGCGGCGGGGAACTTGCCCGAGGCACCGGACAAGCGGCCGTCGGTAACCAGCGCCACGCGGCGGCCCTGGTTCTGCAGCAGGCCGAGCAACGGGGCCATCGAGTGCAGCTCGGGCATGCCGTTGGCGCGCGGGCCCTGGTAACGCAGCACCACCACGAAATCGTGCGGCAACACGCCGGCCGCATGCAGCTTGTTGAGCACCTGCGGGGTGTCGATCACCACCGCAGGCGCTTCGATCTTGCGGTGCTGCGGCTTGACCGCCGACAGCTTGATCAGCGAGCGCCCCAGGTTGCCGCGCAGCAGGCGCAGGCCGCCTTGCGATTCGAATGCATCGCCGACCGGTCGCGCCACGCTGTCGTCGGCGGTCGTCGCTGTACCTGGCACATAGGTGACCTTGCCGTCCTGCAGGCGTGGCTCGTTGACGTAGGCACGCATGCCGCCTTCGACCACGGTCGGCAGATCGTCGTGCATGTAGCCGGCGTCCATCAGCTCGCGGAACACGAACGCGGTGCCGCCTGCGGCCTGGAAGCGGTTTACGTCGGCCTCGCCATTGGGGTAGATGCGGGTCAGCAGCGGCACGGTCTGCGAGATCAGATCCATGTCGTCCCAGGTCAGCACGATGCCGGCCGCACGCGCCACTGCGATCCAGTGAATCGTGTGGTTGGTCGAGCCGCCGGTCGCCATCAGCGCGACCACGGCATTGACGATGGCGCGCTCGTCGATCAGGCGGCCGAACGGGCGGAAGTCATTGCCCAGCGCCGAGATCGCCAGGGCCCGTGCGGTGCCCTCGCGGGTCAGCGCATCGCGCAGCGGCAATTCCGGGTTGACGAACGAGGCGCCGGGCAACTGCACGCCCATCGCTTCGAGCAGCACCTGGTTGGAATTGGCAGTGCCGTAGAAGGTGCAGGTGCCGGCAGAGTGGTACGACGACGACTCGGCCTCCAGCAACTCCGCGCGCGTGGCTTCGCCGGCGGCATAGCGCTCGCGCACTTCGGCCTTTTGCTTGTTCGGGATGCCCGGCGTCATCGGGCCGGCCGGCATGAAGATCGCCGGCAGATGGCCGAACGCCAGCGCGCCGATCAACAGGCCAGGCACGATCTTGTCGCACACGCCCAGGTACACCACGCTGTCGAACATGTCGTGGCTGAGCCCGATCGCTGCAGCCTGGGCGATGTTGTCGCGCGAGAACAACGACAGCTCCATGCCCGCGCGGCCCTGGGTGACGCCGTCGCACATCGCCGGCACACCGCCGGCCACTTGCGCGGTGGCGCCGAGCGTACGCGCGGCATCGCGAATCAGTTGCGGGTAATGCTCGAACGGCTGATGCGCCGACAGCATGTCGTTGTAGGCGGTGATGATGCCCAGATTGGGGGTGGCCGCACCGCGCAGGCGCGATTTGTCGGTCGGCTCGGAGGCCGCAAAGCCGTGCGCAAGATTGCCGCAGCTCAGACGGCTACGGAACGGACCCTCACGCAGGGCGGCATCGAGACCGGCCAGATACGCCGCGCGCGACGGCGCGCTGCGCTTGCGGATACGGTCGGTGACAGCTTGGATGTTCGGATGCAGGCTCATTGGCTACCGGCTATGAGAAACGGGGAAGGTAATCACGCTGTTCTTTTCTCAGATACCCGCACATGGATGTGCGGGCTCTTGCGAGGGACTCGCATGTTTGAATTCCCGCACATGGATGTACGGGCTGTTGCGAGGGATTCGCACAACAATCGGCTGTTGCGAGGGATGCGCATTCAAGAGCACCAATGCACCCGCAGACGCGGACCGGGCTGCTGGAGCGCAACGCGAATCGGGTACTCGCCGATGTCTTCGCCGGCGAGCGCGGCTTGCAGCACGTCGAGCTTCTGCTTGCCGCGCAACAGCAGCAGGCGCGTAGGGACAGCGGCGAGCCCGGCAGGTGTCAGCGTGATCCGCAGCGGCCACTGGTTCGCGCCTGGGCAACCGGTCGCGTCCAGCGACGCATACGGCTGTGGGCTGGCCAGCGCCTTGGGCAGATCGGTCGAACCGGGGAACAACGAAGCAGTGTGTCCGTCGCCGCCCATTCCCAGCACCGCCAGGCAAGCCGGCTCGGCATGCGTGGCCTGCAGGTTGGCGGTGTGCACGCACTCGGGCAATTGCTTGCCGGGGCGCACCAACGGGATGAAGGTCGCAGCCGGCGCATGGGTCAGGAAGCTGTGGTTGACCAGCCAGGCATTGCTGTCCTGATCCTGCGGCGAGAGCCAGCGCTCATCGACCAGGCCCACTTCCACCCGCGACCAATCCAGCGGGCGATGGGCCAGCGATTCATAGACTGGCGCCGGCGTGGTGCCGCCGGAGAGCAACATGCGGGCCTGCCCGCGGCGCGAGATTTCCTGTTCCAGCAGATCGGCCATCTCGCTGGCGACCGCTTCGGTCCATTCGGCCGGGTCTTCGTAGCGCACCAGTGTGATGCGCGGGTTGTCCTGCAGGTTCATCGCTGCTCTCCCGGATGCTGACGCTGCGCATCCACCGCATACGCTGCCGCGCCCAGCAGGCCGGCATGCGGATGCATGACCGCCAGCGACGGCACCCGCGACATGATCGCGGAGAACCTGCCCTTGTGCTCGAAACGCTGGCGAAAGCCCGAATGCTGCAGCGAATCCAGCACCTTGGGCACCAGCCCGCCGGTGAGGAACACGCCATCCCAGGCGCCCTGCATCAACACCATGTCGCCGGCGATCGCGCCGAAGATGGCGCAGAACAGATCGATGGTGCGCGCCGAGCGCGGGTCGCCTGCAGCAGCGCGTGCGGTGATGTCCTTGGGCTCCAGCGGGCCCGGGTCGATGCCGGCGATCTCGCTCAATGCGCGGTGGATGTTGACCAGGCCGGGGCCGCAGATCAGCCGCTCGTTGGACACCCGGCCGAACTGCTCGGAGAGGATTTCCAGCACACGGATTTCTTCCGGCGTACCGGGAGGAAAGCTGACGTGGCCACCTTCGGTCTCCAGCGGAAAACAGCGCCCGTTGCGGATGATCAGCCCGCCTACGCCCAGGCCGGTGCCGGGGCCGATCACGCCGTAGTTGCGCGGTTGATCGATCGGCGCCGGGCGCCAGCTGGCGCCGCCCACCTGCACCACGTCCTGCGGGCGCAGCAGGCTGATCGCCATGGCCTGCGCGGCAAAATCGTTGATCAGGTGCAGGGTGCTGAAACCGAGCATGCTGGCGGTGCGCGTGCGCGAGATCACCCACGGATGGTTGGTGATGCGCGCTTCGTCGCCATCGACGCGGCCGGCGACGGCGAACACGCCCTGGGTGGCCTGCACGCCGATCTGGTCGAGGTAATACCGCGCGGCCTCGCCGAGCGAAGCGAACTCCACCACCGCGAACTCACGCGAGGTGTCGTCCAGCAGCGGCACCGAGGCGTCGACATCGGCCAGCGCGAAGCGTGCGTTGGTTCCGCCGATATCGGCAACCAGCACCGGCTTGGAAGGAGCGGTCATGCGTTGTTTCCCTGTGCGTCGGTGGCAGGAGGCAGGAACGCTGCGGCGGTGTCCGGGCCCCAGCTACCGGCGGGGTAGGGCTGCAGCGGCAATTGCGCCGCGGCCCAGGCGTCGCTGACGCTGTCGATCCAGGACCAGGCTGCCTTGACCTCGTCGTCGCGTACGAACAGCGCCGGGTTGCCGTTGAAGGCATCCACGAACAGGCGCTCGTAGGCGATGCGCCGGTGCAGGCCGGTCGGCACCGACAATTCCAGTTCCAGCGGCTGCAGCTCGATCGCACCCCATTCCGGGCCGGCCAGGCTGCTCATCAGGCCGAGCTCGATGTTTTCCTGCGGTTGCAGCTGGAAGGTCAGCCGGTTGGGCACTGCGTTCTGCCGGTCCGGGCGCTCGAACAACCAATGCGTCACCGGCTTGAGCGTCACCACGATACGGGTGGAACGCTCGGCCAGGCGCTTGCCGGTGCACAGATGGAACGGCACCCCGGCCCAGCGCCAGTTGTCGATATGCGCGGTCACCGCGACGAAGGTTTCCACGTCGCTGCCTTCCGGCGGGTGGTAGGCCTGCGCCGGCTGGCCATTGATGGTGCCGGCGGTGTAGCGGCCGCGCACGCTGTCATGGGCAGCATGCTCGGCGGTCATCGGACGCAGCGCACGCAGCACCTTGACCTTTTCGTCGCGGATGCGGTCGGCATCCAGCGCGGCCGGCGGCTCCATCGCCACCAGACACAGCAGCTGCAGGATATGGCTCTGCACCATGTCGCGCAGCGCGCCGGAGCGGGCGTAATAGGCATCGCGCCCGTCGACCCCTTCGCTTTCGGCAACCAGGATCTGCACCGACTCGATATAGGTGCGGTTCCAGACCGCCTCGAGCAGCGTATTGCCGAAGCGCAGCGCGATCAGGTTCTGCACCGCCGCCTTGCCCAGGTAATGGTCCAGACGGAATACGCGGTCTTCGTCGATCAGCGCGCCGATCGACTGCAGGATCTCGCGGGCGCTGTCCGAGTCGTGGCCGATCGGCTTCTCCAGCATCAGCCGGTGCGGTGCGGCCAGCGCGCCACCCAGGGCCAGACCCTGGCAGGTGCTGATGTAAAGCCCCGGCGGGATCGCCAGGTAGCTTACGATCTGGCGGGACGCAAGCTCGCGGACCGCATCGGCCACCGATTCGGCATTGCGCAGGTCCACCGAGCGGTAGTCCACGCGCTGCAGCAGGGTCTGGATCTGCTCCGGGGTGGCAATCGGCAGCGCTTCGGTCAGGCGGGGACGCAGCACTTCACGGAAGGCCTCGGTATCGTGCGGCGACAATGCCAGCGCGCGGATACGGAAGTCCTCCGGCAGCAGGCCGTCGACGAACAGGCGCAGCAGGGAGGGGAAGAGATAGCGCTGGGCGAGGTCGCCGGTGGCGCCGAACAGGATCAGGGTGTTGTGCATGGACCGAGTTTCAGATTCTGGGGACATCGTTATCAGCGGCTTGTCGGAAAGGCGCCGGATACCCGGCGGTCGGTACGTCTGTTCCTGGGCGACACTTGCGTGCGCGCAGCGGGGGATGGACGCTGACGCCCAATCCCCGATTGTTGCAGCAACTGGTGGTCAGCGGTTAGCGCCTGGGCGGCATACCTGCACATGCGTGGCGGAATGCCCGCCCGCGCGGCGCAGGTAACGTGGCCGGAAACAGCGGCGTGGGTCGGTAGCGGCATGGTTCCTCCGAGATCGATGTTGCCATGTGAAAACGATTACATGTCAGAATAAACCAATGCATTCGTTTGCAGGGGATTTCCTCGCAGACGGGTCGGTCGTCATTGCCATCGGGAGGGCCGAGGGCAGGGCGCATACAACACGTTGAGGCCGAACGATGGCGAAAGTGCAGTTGGAAGGTGTCCGCAAGGTCTATGAAAACGGCCAGGTGGCGGTGCAGGGCGCAAGCTTCGAGGTGGCCGATGGCGAGCTGATGGTGCTGGTCGGACCGTCAGGCTGCGGCAAGTCGACCTTGCTGCGCATGATCGCAGGGCTCGAGGACATCAGCGCGGGCACGCTCAAGATCGGCGAGCGCGTGGTCAACGACGTGGCACCGAAGGACCGCGACATCGCCATGGTGTTCCAGAGCTATGCGCTGTATCCGCACATGACCGTGGCGGAAAATCTGGCCTTCGGCCTCAAGCTGCGTGGTCACCCCAAGCAGGTCATCGCCGAGCGCGTCAATAACGCCGCCGAGCTGCTGGGCCTGACCCCGATGCTCGACAAGCTGCCCAAGGCGATGTCCGGCGGCCAGCGCCAGCGCGTGGCGCTGGGGCGGGCGATGGTGCGCGAATCGTCGGTGTTCCTGCTCGACGAACCGCTGTCCAATCTGGACGCCAAGTTGCGCCACAGCGTGCGCACCGAGATCGCACAGCTGCACCGCAAGCTCGGCACCACCATGATCTACGTCACCCACGACCAGGTCGAAGCGATGACGCTGGGCCAGCGCATCGTGGTGCTCAAGGACGGCGTGATCCAGCAGATCGACAGCCCGATGGCGCTGTACGATCGTCCGGCCAACCTGTTTGTCGCCGGTTTCCTGGGCAGCCCGGCGATGAATGTGCTGCAGGGTCGGCTGGATGAGCAGGACGGCCTGCATCTGGCGATGGCCGACGGCTGGCGGGTGCCGCTGGGCGCCGCACGCGTCGATCGCCGCTGGTTCGGCCAGGACGTCATTGTCGGTGTGCGCCCCGAGCATCTGCAGCCGTCCAGCGATGCGCACCTGGGTTTCGATGCGCAGGTGGAGGTCATCGAGCCGGTCGGCAACGAGATCTTCCTCAATCTCGATCGCGGTGGGCAGCCGCTGGTGATCCGCGTGGCGCCGCAGGCGCTGCCGGCGGTCGGGCAACCGCTGCGCCTGGTATTGCGCAGCGACGCGTTGCATTTCTTCGACCCGGCAACCGGGCAGCGGCTGGAGCCGGCTTAACGCTCCAGCCCGGGAACGATCGCGCGCGGGTGCGCGGCCTGCGCGCCCACGTTGAGGGCGATAGCCGCGTCCACGGCCAAGTCCAGTGGCAACACCGCCAGTGCCAGATCGCCGGCAACGCTGACCACTGTGCCGATGGCGGTACCGTCCAGTTCGACGCTATCGCCTGCCTGGGCGGCCTCTCCAGTCTCCACGAGCTGCAACGCACGCTTGGCCTTGCCCAGGAAATGCGTGCGCGCAACGATCTCCTGACCCGGGTAACAGCCCTTCTTGACGCTGAAAGCCTGTAGGCGGTCCAGTGCCAGTTGCTGCGGGGTCCATTGTTCGCGCTGCGCATCCGGCAGCCGAACCAGGCCCAGTTGCAGATCCGCACGGCGCCATTGCACGTCCATGTTGGGCAATTCGATAGTCGCTGCCAATGCGTGGTCGCTGATGAGCAAGAGCGTGCGCGGCAAGCCGGCGCTGCCCATATCCAGCGCGACACGCTGCGTTCCGATATCGGCCTGCGCGCCTCGCGCGTGCTCGGGCGCCTGGAAGCGGCCATACGCCACAAGCGCGACGGCGTTGATTTTCAGCTTGCGCCGGAACACGAAGCGTCCGAGCTGCGCGGCGATCTCGCCGGCGTTGCCGTCAGGCAACAGCATCAGCACGCTGGTGTCGTCCTCACGCAGGAGTGCGAAGATGGCGATCACGCGCCCCTTCGCCGTCAACCACGCGTTCCACTGCCACTGCCCGATCGCCAGCGCCTGCACGTCATTGGCGAATTGGGCATGCGCAAACGCCACTGCATCCGCGCCGACGAGTCGGACGTATTGCATATCGTGCAGGGAGCCAAAACCCTGTGGAATAAGATTCAGGTTGTCAGCCATGGATGGGGAGGACTAAAATCGCAACGTTGTGAGACCACTATGATAGGCCATCCAACCCCCACCCCAGCGCAGGATTCCGAGACGCAGCCTTCCCCTCAGGAGCATATTCCCGAGAAGAAGCCACTGCCGAAGGAGATTGGTGGACGCGACGGCCCCGAGCCAACGCGCTACGGCGACTGGGAAAAAAATGGACGCTGCATCGATTTTTGAGCAGCGTCTAGCCACAGCGGCCTAGTGCCGCCCAGCCGAGAAAACGAGCCCAGCGAATGGCGATCCGCGAACGTCCCACTTCTCCACATCTGCAGGTATATCGCTGGCAGATCCAGATGGCGACCTCGATCCTGCATCGAGCCACCGGCGTCATCCTTTCCGGAGGCGCGCTGGTCATCGCCGTCTCGCTGCTGTTGCTGATGCTCGGTGAGGACCACTGGAATTGCCTCACCCAGCATCTGGGTGCCTGGTACGGCCAGTTGTTCCTGTTCGCCTGGTCATGGGCCTTCACCTATCACCTGTCCAACGGCATCCGTCATATCGTCCAGGATTTCGGCCGCGGCTTCAGCATTCCCGCCTTCATCCGCAGCAGCTGGACGTCGGTGATCGCCAGCCTGGTGCTGACCGCTGCGATCTGGGCGTATGTCCTCACTGGAGCTTCCGCATGAGCCGCTATCGCACCCCGTTGAAGAACGTACGCGGGCTGGGCGCGGCCAAGACCGGCACCGAACATTTCGTGATGCAGCGGCTGACCGCGACCGCCTTGGTCGTGCTGGCGATCTGGTTCGTGGCGTTCGTGCTGAGCCTGCTCGGTTCCGACTACATGACGGCAGTCACCGCAGTGTCCAAGCCATGGAACTCCGTATTGCTGGTCGGTTTCCTGGTGGCGATGTTCTGGCACGCGCAGCTTGGCCTGCAGGTCGTGCTCGAGGACTACATCCACAATTCGTTGCTGGCGCTGGCGTTGCAGACGACGGTGAAGTTCATCGCCGTGCTTGGCGCGATCGTCAGCATTTTCGCAGTGGCGCGCATCGCGCTGGGCGGTGCCTGAGTCATCGGGCACACAGAACAGGAATCCAGATTAGATGTCCGCTTACAAGATCACTGAACACAAGTACGACATGGTCGTGGTGGGTGCCGGCGGCGCCGGCCTGCGTGCCACGTTCGGCTTGGCCCAGAAAGGCCTGCAGACGGTCTGCCTGACCAAGGTCTTCCCGACCCGGTCGCACACCGTCGCAGCGCAGGGCGGTATTTCCGCCGCGCTCGGCAACATGGGCGAAGACGATTGGCGCTACCACTTCTACGACACCATCAAGGGCTCCGATTGGCTGGGCGACCAGGACGCGATCGAGTACATGTGCCGCGAAGCGATTCCGGCCATCATCGAGCTGGAACACTACGGCGTGCCGTTCTCGCGCACCGAAGAGGGCAAGATCTACCAGCGCCCGTTCGGTGGCATGACCACCAAGTACGGCGAAGGCCCGTCGGCGCAGCGCACCTGCGCGGCAGCCGACCGTACCGGCCACGCGATGCTGCACACGCTGTATCAGCAGTCGCTGGCGCACAACGCGCGCTTCATGATCGAGTACTTCGCGCTGGACCTGATCTTCGACGAAGAAGGTGTCTGCCGTGGCGTGCTGGCCCTGGACATGGCCGAAGGCTCGCTGCATCTGTTCCGCGCACACGGCGTGGTGCTGGCCACCGGCGGTTACGGCCGTGCCTACTTCAGCGCCACCTCCGCGCACACCTGTACCGGTGATGGCGGCGGCCTGGTGATGCGTGCCGGCCTGCCGGTGCAGGACATGGAGTTCGTGCAGTTCCATCCCACCGGCATCTACGGTGCGGGCTGCCTGATCACCGAGGGCGTACGCGGCGAAGGCGGCATTCTGCGCAACAGCAACGGCGAGCGCTTCATGGAGCGCTATGCACCGCATTACAAGGATCTGGCATCGCGCGATGTGGTGTCGCGTTCGATGACGGTGGAGATCCGCGAAGGCCGCGGTGTCGGCGAGCACAAGGATCACATCCTGCTCGACCTGACCCACCTCGGCCCGGAAGTCATCAACGAAAAGCTGCCCGGCATCGCCGAAAGCGCCCACATCTTTGCCGGTGTGGACGTGACCAAGCAGCCGATCCCGGTGCTGCCGACGGTGCACTACAACATGGGCGGCATTCCGACCAATTTCTACGGCGAAGTGGTGCGCAAGCAGGGCGACGACCCGGATGCGGTGGTGCCTGGCCTGTACGCGATCGGCGAAGCCGCCTGCGTGTCGGTGCACGGTGCCAACCGCCTGGGTTCCAACTCGCTGCTGGATCTGGTGGTGTTCGGCCGTGCGGTGGCAAACCGCTGCGCCGAGACGGTCAAGCCCAACCAGCCGCACAAGAACCTGCCGGCCGATGCCTGCGACAAGGCACTGGGGCTGCTGGACAAGTTGCGCTATGCCAACGGCTCCACGCCGACCTCGGTGATCCGCGACAACATGCAGCGCACCATGCAGTCCGACGCCGCAGTGTTCCGCACCAGCAAGACCTTGAAGGAAGGCGTGGACAAGATGGCCGAGATCTTCGCCACCTTCGAAGACGTCAAGGTGTCCGACCGCTCGCTGGTCTGGAACTCGGATCTGATCGAGACCTACGAATTGAACAACCTGCTGCTCAACGCAGTGGCGACGATCAATTCGGCCGAGCAGCGCAAGGAAAGCCGCGGCGCGCATTCGCACGAGGACTTCCCGGACCGCGACGACGTCAACTGGCAGAAGCACACGCTGGTCACCGTCGACGACAAGGGCAAGTGCGAGTTCGAGTATCGCCCGGTGCACATGTATACGCTGAGCAAGGACGTGGACGTCGTCCCGCCGAAGCCGCGCGTTTACTGATCGATGCGCATGCAAGGCTCCCTCGCTGTAACGAAGCCGGTCGCCGGGTTGTCCTGGCGCCGCGGCAGGTGCTTGCAGCGGCCGGAGCGTTTGACCACGCAGGAGCAGCGCCGGCAACAGGCCGGCCGCTGTACCGCCGCTTCGGTGGCGGCATCCATCGTCTTTACCTTCATGCGCACGGTGCGGCTGTCGTTCGCACCGCGCACCGCCTGAGCCAACGAGAGCAGCTATGGCAGAGTTCACCCTCCCCAAGAATTCAAAGATCGGCAAGGGTAAGCATTACCCTGCGCAGGGCGCCAAGAACACGCGCACCTTCAAGGTCTACCGCTGGGATCCGGATGGCGACGCCAACCCGCGCACCGATAGCTATGAGATCGATCTCGACAAGTGCGGCCCGATGGTGCTGGACGCACTGATCAAGATCAAGAACGAGATCGACCCGACATTGGCGTTCCGTCGTTCGTGCCGCGAGGGCATCTGCGGCTCGTGCGCGATGAACATCGACGGCACCAATACGCTGGCCTGCACCAAGGCGATCGATGCCTGCGGCAAGGCCGAAGTGCCGATCTACCCGCTGCCACATATGGATGTGATCAAGGATCTGGTTCCGGATCTGACCCACTTCTATGCGCAGTACGCGTCGATCAAGCCGTGGATCCGCACCCAGACCCCGCCGCCGCCGGATCGCGAGCGCCTGCAGTCGCCGGAAGACCGCCGTAAGCTCGATGGCCTGTACGAGTGCATCCTGTGCGCGTGCTGCTCGACCAGCTGCCCGAGCTACTGGTGGAATGGCGAGCGTTACCTGGGTCCGGCAATCCTGCTGCAGGCGTACCGCTGGATCATCGACTCGCGCGACGAGGACACCGGTGCGCGGCTGGACGATCTTGAGGACCCGTTCAAGTTGTATCGCTGCCACACCATCATGAACTGCGCACGGACCTGCCCGAAGGGCCTGAATCCTGCGCTGGCGATCGCCGAGATCAAGAAATTGATGATGGCCCGTCGCGCCTGATCGCAAGGCGCCGATATCTCGCATGGGCGGGATGTGGTTCGCAGCGGCACCGGCCTCATGGTCAGGTGCCGCTGTCGTTTTCGCCCCCGCCGCAGGGCGGGGTGGAGATAGGAATGGACGAACAGACCTTGTTGAAAAAGCTGCGCTGGCGTTGCCGGCGCGGCATGCGCGAACTGGATCAGCTGTTCGGGCGCTATCTGGATCAGCGCTGGGCGCAGGCTTCCGAGGCCGAGCGCGCGGTTTTCCTACAGCTGCTGGATTGCGAAGACGATAAGTTGTGGCGCTGGTTCATGGGTTACGAGGCTTGCCCGGATGTCGCCAACGCCGCACTCATCGCCGATATCCGCGCCTTGCCGGCTTGAGTGGCGGCCTTCGCGCGGGCTTGTTTGCGCACTGAGCCTTCTCGCAGTGCTGGCGTTGTGCGCCATCTGGCGCAGCGGCATGCCGGCCTGGCTGGCTGTGGTCCTGTCCATCGTTGCGTCGGCTTCGGTCGGCAGGTCGCACTGGCGGCTGTTGCGTTCGCCAGTGCGGCAACTGGTCGTTCCGTGGGGCGAGAGCCCCGCCAGCATTGACGGCACGCAGGTGCAGAACCTGCAGATCGCCTGGCGCGGACCGATTGCGGTGGTGGCGTGGACAGGTCCGGATGCGCGCCGCGAACGCCTGCATTTCTGGCCGGATACCCTGCCTGCAGCGCAACGACGTGAACTGCGTCTGGCCGCGCAGGCACATGCGATTTCGTCCGGGCGGCCGCAAGTGGCACCATAGCGTCCCTTTCCCGGTTGAACCGCATGTTCAAACCTATCCCGGTTGCCATCGGCTTGCGCTACCTGCGTGCCAAGCGGCGCAATGGCTTCATCTCCTTTATCTCGATGGCATCGATCCTGGGCATCGCCCTGGGCGTCACCGTGCTGATCACCACGCTGGCAGTGATGAGCGGTTTTCAAAAGGAAATCCGCGACCGTCTGCTGCAGATGGCGGCGCATGCCACTGTCAGCGCCGAAGGCGCGCCGATGCGCGATTGGCAGCATGCGGTCGAGGTCGCCATGGCCGACCCGCGCGTTGCCGGCGCCGCACCGTATATCGAAACCGAATCGCTGCTGCAGGGCCCACGCAAGCAGCCGGCCATCGTCCGTGGCATCGTTCCGGCCGAAGAGAACAAGGTGTCCGTGCTGGCCAAGAAGATGCAGCAGGGCTCGGTCGACAGCCTGACTCCGGGCTCCTACAACATCGTCATCGGCAAGGAGCTGGCGATCTGGCTGGGCGTGGATGTGGGCGACAGCGTCGTCGTATTGCTCAGCGATACCCAGGCCACGCCATTGGGCGCGATGCCGCGGCTCAAGCGCTTCACCGTCAGCGGGATTTTCGAAGCCGGCTACAACGAGATCGATCGCGGCCTGGCGGTGGTCAACATGCAGGATCTGGGGCGGGTGTTGCGCATGGATGGCGTCACCGGCGTGCGGCTGCGGCTCCACGACATGGATCAGGCCTGGAACGTCGCGCGCGATCTGGCGTTGAAGTTGCACGGCCCGTACCGGGTGAGCGACTGGACCCAGGAAAACGCCAATCTCTATCACTCGTTGAAGATGGAAAAGACCGTGATGGGCATCCTGCTGTCGCTGATCGTGGCGATGGGTGCGTTCAACCTGGTGTCTTCGCAGGTCATGCTGGTCACCGACAAGCAGGCCGACATCGCGATTCTGCGCACGCTGGGCCTGTCGCCCGGCGGGGTGATGCAGGTGTTCATGGTGCAGGGCTCGTTGATCGGTTTCATGGGCACGATCATGGGGGTGATCGGCGGTATCGTGCTGACCCTCAATCTGGAGCGCATCCTCGGCCTGATCGAGACGATCTTCAGCGTCAAGCTGCTGCCGGAAGACGTGTACTACATCACCGGCCTGCCGACCGACATGCAGACCCAGGACGTGGTGGTGATCACCGTGGTGGCGCTGGTGATGAGTTTCCTGGCGACCTTGTACCCGGCATGGCGCGCCTCGCGTACCCAGCCGGCGGAGGCGCTGCGTTATGAATGAGATCAGGGAATCGGAAATCGGCAATCGGGAATCGGTCGTGCAGAAGCCAAACCAAGCAGAGTCAGTGATTCGGGCCGAGGGTCTGGGCAAGACCTATGCCGAAGGCAAGATGCGCACGCCGGTGTTCGACGGTCTGGATCTGTCGGTGGCAACCGGCGAAACGGTCGCGATCGTCGGCGCGTCCGGCGCGGGCAAGAGCACCTTGCTGCATCTGCTTGGCGGGCTGGACATTCCAACCTCGGGCGAGGTGTATGTCGCAGGACAGCGCATGTCGGCGCTGTCCGATGGCGAGCGCGGCAGGCTGCGAAACCAGGCATTGGGCTTCGTGTACCAGTTCCATCATCTGCTGCCGGAATTCACCGCGCTGGAAAACGTGATGATGCCGGTGCTGCTGTCGGGCAAGGATGTGGCGGTGGCGCGTGGGCAGGCATTGCAGTTGCTGGAATCGGTCGGGCTCGGCCATCGTATCGAGCACAAGCCCAGCGAACTGTCGGGCGGCGAGCGTCAGCGCTGTGCGGTGGCGCGTGCACTGGTGAACAAGCCGGGATGCGTGCTGGGCGACGAGCCCACCGGCAATCTCGACGACAAGACCGCCGGCACGGTGTTCGAACTGATGCTGGAACTCAACCGCGCGCAGCGTACCAGCCTGGTATTGGTCACTCACGACCGCAGCCTGGCGCGTCGCCTGGATCGGGTGCTGGAGCTGCATCAAGGCAAGTTGCGCGAGCTGGCGCCCTCGGCCTTGTGAGTGCCTGCGACGCGATCGGGTTGTCGGTCGCCTCGCGCAATAAAACGCATCTCTCGCGCCATCGCGCTGCGTGCAGGATGCGCAGCGCGGCAGCTCGGTGCGTCGCCGCCGTGGTGTAATCCCGGTGCGCAGCTCCAGGGCCAGCGGACGCAACGTGGCGAGCCGTTGCCAGACCGAGCATTGGCTGCGTCCCACCGGCGGTGAGCACACGCGGTTTGTCGGGCGGCTCTAAACCTCTTTGCTCCACGCTTATTCACATCGCTGCAGGCCGGTGCGACCTGCAGCGACGCATTGGCTGCGGTCAGGGAATGATGCGAAGTGCCCGCAACCGGGTGAACAGCTCGAAGAACGAAGCGCGGCTGTCGTAGAAGTCCAGAAAACCCAGTTCGCGACTCTTGGTCATGTCGTTGACGCACTCGATCTCGCGGCCCAGGTCGGCATCGGTGTGCCACCACGAGGCCAGGCGATTGACGTCCGACTCGACCAGATTGTGCTGCGCGGCCAGCTCGGCCCACAGCGCTGGTGCGGTCTCGGTCAGGCGCGCTTCCAGTGGCTGCGGCGTGTCGGGGCAGGGGGGGGCATCGAGGTCGAAGAACGCCGCGATCTCGCCCCACATCCAGCGCCAGCGGAACACATCGCCATTGACGGTGTTGAAGGCCTGGTTGCGCGCTGCCGGGCTCAGACCCGCCCAGGCCAGCTGACGGCCAAGCAGGCCAGCGTCGGTCAGGTCGGTGAGGCTGTTCCACTGCGCTTGCGAGCCCGGGAACACGAATGGCTGCCCGGTGTGTTTGCACAGCGAGGCGTAGACCGCCAGCGTCACGCCCATGTTCATCGCATTGCTGCCGTTGGCCATGCCGATCATGGTGTGCGAGCGATGCACGCTCCACCCAAAGCCGTGCCGCTCGGCGTGCGCGAACAGCAGGTCTTCGAGCGTGTAGTAGAAGTTTTCGCCCGGCTGGCGTGGCTCGCTCTCGCGGAACGGCGTTTCGGCCTTGCCGCTACCGTAGTTCTCGAAGGCGCCCAGGTAATGCTTGGTGCCGGTGACCAGCGCCATGTGCTGCAGCGGCGCGGCGCTCAAGGCATCGCACAGGTGCCGCATCATTGCGCCATTGGCCTCGACGTTCTCGCGTTCGGTGTCGCGACGCGTCCAGGTACAGAAAAACACGTGGGTGATCGGCAGGCCACGCAACGCGTTGTTGGTGCTGTCGGCGTCCAGCAGATCGGCGGCGACGGGAATGACGCCGTCGTGCTGCAGCGGGCGGCGCGCCAGGCCGTAAACGGTCCAGCCATCGGCGACCAGCACGTTGGCCAGGTTGTAGCCGGAGATGCCGGTCACGCCGACAATCAATGCAATGCCTTTACGCATGTGGGGGAACTCCTCAAAAACAGCGTCGAACATAGTCGCTCGCTCATGAAATCGGGGCGAATGCGGCGCCGTGCGATCTGTTGGGGTGATCTGGCGATTGTTGCATCGGCCACGTTTCATCGTTCTACGCGGTTTTTTCGTGCGGCTCGACCGAGGGGATGCGCGGGGGACGATCGAGCTGACCGCCAGCTTCATCGCTGAGGCTCCTGGCCGAAACCCGTTGGCAGCGTTGAGCATGCGCATCGAATCGCGGCAGGCCGGCAACGCGCTACAGCAGATGCGGTCTCTTCTGACCGTGTTGTACGCAAACCACCGCTGCCTCCAACCCACCGGCTGGTTTAGCGTTGCTCTTTGGATCAGGATGATCGGGATTGAGCGGCAACATGGATGTGTCAGGTCACGCAGCCCCGTCGCCGCGGCTTGCATCGGCAGTGCCGGTCGCAGGCGCGTTGCTGCTGGGCGTGGTCGTTTGTGCATGGTCGCCGGCGCTGTTGCCGCAGGCGCTGTATGCCGCCTGTCTGTTTGCTGGCGTGCTCGGCACTGCGCTCACCCTGTGGCTGCGTCCGCGGCCAGCGTGGTGGATGCTGGCACTTGCAACGGCGACGGCAGGCTTCGGGCTGACTGGCTGGCAAGTGGCCGAGACCTTGCAGTCGCAATTGCCGCCACGTGACGAAGCGCGCGAGATCAGCGTTCGCGGCCGCATCGTCGGGCTGCCGGTGGCCGAGCAACGGCGTACGCGGTTCCAGTTGCGCGTCGATCACGATCGAGCGCAGCCGGTGGCCCTGCGCGGCAAACTGTTGCAACTGGCCTGGTACGACGCCTTCGGTGCCGACCAGATCGGCCCGCGCGCCGCGCTGCGGGCGGGGGCACATTGGCAACTGCAGCTCAAGCTGCGTGCACCGCGCGGTCTGCGCAACCCGGGTGGGTTCGATGCCGAACGTCAGGCGTTGGCGCAGCGCATCGTCGCCACCGGGTATGTACGCGACCTCGGCGCTGCGCGCGAGGTTGTCGCTCCGCGTGGCGTGGATGCCTGGCGCGACCGGATGTCGCTGCGGATTGCCGCGCAGGTCTCCGGCCCTTCTGCGCCTTACCTGCGCGCACTTGCACTGGGCGACACGCGTGGACTGGACGATGCGGCATGGGCGACCCTGCGCGCGACCGGGCTGAGCCATCTGATCGCCATCTCCGGATTCCATGTCGGCCTGGTTGCCGCGTTCTTTGCACTGATGGTGGCCGGGCTGTGGCGATGGTGGCCGGGTCTGGGTCTGGTGATGCCACGCGTGCATGCCGCAGCCATCGCCGCGCTGCTCGGCGCCGCTGCGTACGCGGTGGTTGCAGGATTGGCGCTGCCCACGGTGCGCACCGTGCTGATGATCGCCGTCGTGGCACTTGCGCGGGTTGCGCGGCGACGCGCCACAACGGCGCAGATTCTTGCGCTGGCGCTGCTTGCAGTGCTGGCATGGGACCCATTGAGCGTGCTGGTGGCAGGCTTCTGGCTCAGTTTTGCCGGCGTCGCCTGGCTGGTGTGGTGCCTGCCCGCAGATGACCGCAGCCTCCTGCGCGGCTTCCTGTCTGCGCAGACCGTCGCCACCGTCGGCTTGCTGCCACTGACGGTCAGCTTGTTCGGGCAGGCATCGCTGGTGGGGCCGTTGGCCAATCTTGTCGCCATTCCCTGGTGGACCTTTGTCGTGGTGCCGCTGTGCCTGCTGGGAACAGCGCTTGAAGCGCTGCATGCCGGTGCGGGCGTCTGGGCATGGCAATTGGCCGGCTGGTGCTTCACGTTGACCTGGCCGGGGTTCGTCTGGCTTGGGCAGACCACGGTGGCGTTGTGGTGGGTGCCCGAATCCGACGCGATTGCGCTGATTGCAGCGTTGCTGGGCGCCTTCTGGCTATTGCTGCCGCGAGGCACGCCGGGCAAGGCCGTTGCGATGCTGCTGTGGCTGCCGTTGCTATGGCCGGATCGTGCCTTGCCCGGCGCTGGCGAAGCCGACCTGCAGGTGTTGGATGTCGGGCAGGGTCTGGCAGTGCTGGTGCGCACGCAGCGGCATGCGCTGCTGTTCGACACCGGCCCCGCAGTGCGCGATGGGTTCGATGCCGGCGAGCGCGTGGTGCTGCCCGCCCTGCGTGCGCTCGGGGTGCGTCAGCTGGATGCGCTGGTGCTCAGTCATGCCGACGCCGACCATGCCGGCGGATACGCAGCGGTGAGCGCGGGTCTGCCGGTCGCGATGACGGCTGCACCGCCAGGGGCGCCGCTGGATGTCAGCTCGCGCTGCCAGGCCGGCCGTCAGTGGGAGTGGGATGGCGTGCGCTTTCGCTTTCTGCATCCAGCTGCGGATTTTCCGTATCTGCGCAACCAATCCAGCTGCGTGCTGCGGGTCGAGACGCTGCACGCCAGTGCGCTGTTGCCGGGCGACATCGACGAGCTCATCGAGCGTCGACTGATGCGCGAGCAGGTTGCGGGGCTGCGTGCCGAGGTGGTGGTGGTACCGCATCACGGCAGCGCAGACGGCTCGCACGCCGCTTTCATTGCCGCCACCGGAGCGCAGCTGGCGCTGGTCTCCTCCGGGTATGGCAACCGTTTTGGCCATCCCCGCGCACAGGTGGTTCAGCGCTGGACGGGCAGCGGGGCCGAATTGCTCGACACTGCCCAGTCCGGTGCGATCAGGGTATGGCTGGGGGCGGACAGCCTGCAGCTGCGCGAGCGACGACGCTGGCAGCCGCGTCTTTGGGATGCTGCGGAACGGCGGCGGTCGACTGCTATCCTATCGGCCAGCGAATAGGCGGCCGCGTTGCCGGAGGAATCGAATCGTGTTGGAGCTGGTCAAGGCGGGCGGTTGGCCGATGGTGCCGTTGCTGTTGCTGGGTGTGATCGCCCTTGCGATCGTACTGGAGCGTCTGTGGGCCTTGCGCCGTAACGAAGTGACGCCGCCGGGGCTGGGCGAAGAAGTCCGTAACTGGGCCGCGCGCGGCACGCTGGATCCCACCCACATCGAGTCGCTGCGGCGCAATTCGCCGCTGGGCGCGCTGCTGGCGGCGGCGCTGGATGTGCGCGGTCGTCCGCGCGATTTGGTGCGTGAACGCATCGAAGATACCGGTCGCCATGTGGTGCACCGCATGGAGCGCTACCTGAACGCGCTGGGCACCATCGCCTCGGCCGGTCCGCTGCTGGGGTTGCTCGGCACGGTGGTCGGCATGATCCAGATGTTCCTGGGCATCCTCGATCACGGCGTGGGCGATGTGAACCAGCTGGCCGGCGGCATCGGCAAGGCGCTGGTGTGCACCGCCACCGGCATGATCATCGCAGTGCCCGCGTTGATGGCGCATCGCTTCTTCAAGGGGCGCATTGCCGGCTACATCATCGAGATGGAACAGGAAGCCACGCTGTTGCTGGACACCATGGATGGCCGCGCGGCGCCTGTGGCGGCGGCAGCGTCCGGCAGCAAGCCTGCCATGGCGAAGGGCTGACGGATGCGCATCGGCAGCGACCGAAGCCAGGACGAGCCGCATATCGACCTGGTGCCATTGATTGACGTCATTCTCGTCCTCATCATCTTCTTCGTGGTGACCACGACCTTCGACGCACGCTCCACGCTGCAGCTGCAATTGCCAACTGCCAGCGACCAGAACACCAGCGCGCCGCCGCGCTCGCTCAGCGTGCTGGTCAATGCCGACGGGCATTACTTCATCAACGACCAGGAAGTCCTGCGCGCAGATGTGGAGTCGCTGAAGCAGACCATCGCCCAGATCGCCGGCGACGACCGCGAGCAGACGGTGCTGATGCGTGCCGATGCGCGTACGCCGTATCAGGCCGTTGTCACCGCGCAGGATGCGTTGGGGCAGCTCGGCTTCCGGCGTATCGCCATTGCGACCGCGCCCCAGACCGGCACTGCCGGCAAGACAAGCAAGAACGGAACCCGCCAGTGACCACCATCAACGACCGCCCGGCGCCAGTCTCGTCCTGGCGCACGTACCGTCGCCTGTTGGGCTTCGCCAAGCCGTATCGGCTGTTGCTGATCGCCGCGCTGATTGCCGCGTTGGTCGAAGCGGCAGGCACCACCGGCTTCCTGGCGTTGATGAAGCCGATCACCGACGAGACCTTTATTTACAAGAACGCCGAAGTCAGCCGCTGGCTGCCGGTGCAGATCATCCTGCTGTTTGTGGTGCGTGGCGTTGCCGGCTATATCACCGACATGGCGATGGGCAAATCCGCGCGCAGCATTGCGCGCGATCTGCGCGTCAAGGTGATGTCCAAGTATCTGCGTCTGCCGGGCTCGCGCTTCGATTCCGAGCCGGTGCCATCGATGTTGATACGCCTGGGTTCGGATTCCGATCAAGTCGCACAGGCCGCGGTGGATGCGGTCAAGGTGATGATCCAGCAGTCGCTGCAGGTGATCGGCGCACTGGCGCTGATGCTGTGGCATAGCTGGCAGGTCACGCTCACCATCGTGGTACTGGCACCGGTGCTGGCCTGGGTGATGGACAAGGTGGCGCGGCGCTATAGGCGCATCAGCCATAGCATCCAGGAGAGCGGTGCGCACCTGTTGCAGGCCGCCGACCAGACCTTGTCCAGTCACCAGGAGGTCAAGATCTACGGGGCCCAGCAGACCGAAATGGAGCGCTACGGGGCGCTGGCCGACCGCAACCTGCGCCTGGCGATGAAGGTCGAATCCACCCGCGGCATTTCCACCGCCACCGTGCAGATGATCGGCGCGATCGGGCTGTCGGCGCTGCTGTTCGTGGCCGGTGCGCAGGCCTTGGCCGGGCGCCTGACCGCGGGCGACTTCGTGGTGTTGATGACTTCGATGCTGACGATCATTCCAGGCCTCAAGCAGCTCACCAATGTGCAGAACATGGTCCAGCGCGGCCTGGCCTCGGCCGAGCGCCTGTTCTCGGTGCTCGACAGCCCGGACGAGCCGGATCAGGGCGCGGAGCCCTTGACCCGCGCGAAAGGCCTGATCGAGTTCCGCGATGTCACCGCCCGCTACCCAGGCCAGGTGAATCCGGCGCTGGCCGATGTCAGTTTTGTCGCGCAACCCGGCACAGTGACCGCGATCGTCGGCCGCTCCGGCAGCGGCAAATCCAGCCTGATCAAACTGATTCCGCGTTTTTATGAAGCCGAGGCCGGGCAGATCCTGCTCGATGGGCGTCCGGTACAGGCGTATGCCTTGGCGGACCTGCGTCGCCAGATCGCGCTGGTTGGCCAGCAGGTCATGCTGTTCGACGGCAGCATCGCCGACAACGTCGCCTATGGCGAAATGCGCACCGCAGATGCCGGCCAACTGGAGCGCGCGATCCTGGGCGCCAATGCGATGGAGTTCGTGGCGCAACTGCCCGAGGGCTTGCAATCGCACGTCGGCACCAAGGGCGGGCGGCTGTCCGGCGGGCAGCGGCAGCGTCTTGCGATCGCGCGTGCGATGCTCAAGGATGCGCCGATCCTGATCCTGGACGAAGCCACCGCCGCGCTGGACAACGAGTCGGAGCGACTGGTGCAGGACGCCTTGCACAAACTGATGCCGGACCGCACCACGCTGGTGATCGCGCACCGGCTGTCCACCATCGAGCATGCCGACCAGGTGCTGGTGATGGATCAGGGCCGCATCGTCGAGCGTGGTACCCACACCGAATTGCTGGCGCAGGGCGGGTTGTATTCGCACCTGCACGGCATGCAGTTTCGCGAACGGCAGGCATGAGCAAGCATGGCGCCCGTACGCCGGGCTATTGGTACGACAACGCGCCGATTCCGCTGCCTGCACGCGTACTGGCACCGATCTATGGCGCGGCCATCGCGCTGCGGCGTAGCCTGTATCGCCGCGGTTGGCGTAAACGGCATGGCGTGCCGGTGCCGGTGATCGTGGTCGGCAACGTCACGGCGGGGGGCACCGGCAAGACCCCCCTGACCATCGCACTGGTGTCCAAGCTGCAGGAAGCCGGCTGGACACCTGGCGTTGCCAGCCGTGGCTATGGCCGCGACGACTCCGGCACTGCACGATGGGTGGACGCAGACACGGCGGTGGCGCTCGGTGGCGACGAGCCGGTGTTGATCGCCTGGAAAACCGGCGCACGCGTGCGTGTGGACAGCGATCGCGTGGCCGCTGCGCGCGCGCTGGTCGAGGCCGGTTGCGACATCATCGTCTGCGATGACGGCTTGCAGCATTATCGGCTGGCACGCGACGTGGAAATCGAGGTGGTCGACGGTCAGCGCCGCTACGGCAATGGCCGCCTGCTACCGGCCGGGCCGCTGCGCGAACCGGCCGCACGCGCGCGCGATTGCGATTTCCGCGTGGTCAATCTCGGGCAGGCCAGCGCCACCACTGCCGCACAGACCACGGATGATGCCGGTTTCGGCGAATGGCAGATGCGCCTGAGCATCGACAGCGTGCAGCCCATGGACGGCAAACGGGCGCAACCACTGAGCATGCTGGCCGGGCAGCGCGTGCATGCCGTGGCAGGTATCGCGCACCCCGAACGCTTCTTCGCCATGTTGCGTGCGCGCGGCATCGGCGTGGTGCCGCATGCGTTTCCCGATCATCACGTGTACCGCGCTGCAGATTTCAGTTTCGGCAGTCGCCTGCCGGTGTTGATGACCGAAAAGGACGCAGTGAAGTGCCGTCCTTTCGCCGATGAGTGGCTGTACAGCGTGCCGCTCAAGGCGGAGTTGCCGGCTGCATTCTGGGTGAGCCTGCTGGATCGGTTGGACAAGTTAGCCAGCCGGCAGGGCGTTTGATCCTGGCCGCTTGTTGCGCGTGCATGTGCTGCCTGCGCACGTCTCGGTTGCACGTCATCCTGGAGGCTGGCTGGATGCGGGATACCGCTTTACGCCGGGTCGCAATCGGTTTGCAGAGACACTCCGCCGGCGCGCCTGGCGCCGCTACATCGACGACCTCAGCGTTCTCGTACAGTCGCGCCAGCGACAGCCGCTACACGGCACAGGCGCCATGCTGTGCCACTGCAACTGTTGCGATCCGTCGCAACGTCGCGATCGACACGCAATGCTGCCGATCCAGGAACGCCACACCTGCTCGACCGTCCGGCCGCTCCAACACCCTTGCTGCAGAGAACGCGACCCCATGACCAACAACCCGTCTGCCGATTTCGTCGTCGCCATTCCGGCGCGTTATGCATCCACCCGTCTGCCGGGCAAGCCGCTGCAGTTGATCGGCGACCGCCCGATGATTCAGCACGTGGCCGAGCGGGCACTGGCCGCAGGCGCGCGCGAGGTCTGGGTGGCAACCGATGATGTACGGATTGCCGACGCGATCGAGGCAATGCCTGGCGTGCACGTCGCGATGACCGGCAGCGACCATGTTTCCGGCACAGATCGCCTGGCCGAATGCGCGCGTATCGCCGGCTGGGACGCCGATGTGTGCGTGGTGAATCTGCAGGGCGACGAACCGTTTGCGCCGGCTGCGGGTATTCGCGCGGTCGCTGAGCTGCTACTGCGCTCAGGCGCGGAGATGGCGACGCTGGCCGCGCAGGTGGAGAGCGCACACGATCTGTTCGACCCCAATGTGGTCAAGCTGGTGCGCAGCGCCGGCGGGCACGCGCTGTATTTCAGCCGCGCGCCGATCCCCTGGCATCGCGACAGCTTCGCCAGCCAGCGCGACCGCTTGCCCGAGCACGGCCAATGGCTGCGCCATATCGGCATCTACGCCTATCGCGCCGGATTCCTGCAGCAATTCGCGGCGATGCCGCCCGGCCTGCTGGAGCGGATCGAATCGCTGGAACAGCTGCGCGCGATGGAAGCCGGTCATCGCATCGCCGTTGCGCTGACGCCCGAGCAGTTTCCGCCGGGCATCGATACGCCGGACGATCTGGCCCGGGCACAAGTGCGCGTGGCATCGGCATGAAGGTCCTGATCGTGTGCCTGGGCAATATCTGCCGCTCGCCGATGGGCGAGGGTGCCTTGCGCGCACGGCTGCACGAGGCACGCCTGTCGCGACGCATCGAGGTCGACTCGGCCGGCACCGGCGACTGGCACGCCGGCGATCCGCCAGACCCGCGTGCCATCGGTTGCGCGCGCGGCCATGGGGTGGATATCTCCGGCCTGCGCGCACGGCAGGTGCGCCAGGAGGATTTCGAACACTTCGACTGGCTGCTGTGCGCAGACGGCAACAATCTGCGCGATCTGCAGCGTCTGGCGCCGGCAGCGCGACGCGACAAGGTCGCCCTGTGGTTGCCGTGGGCCGGCGTGGACGCGCGTGACGAAATACCCGACCCGTACACCGGCGGCAGCAAGGAGTTCGAGCAGGTCTGGCAGCTGGTCGATACCGCGGCGCGACAGACGGTCGCCAGACTCACCCGCGGCTAATCACGCTTGGGCATAATTACGCCATGACTGCCCAGCTCACCCAGGAACTGCCGGAATTTCCCACCTGGCTCAATGCCAGGCCATCCACCTTGCAGGAGCATCGCGGCCGCGCGCTCGTGCTGGCGTTCGTCAATGCCAGCTCGGTGTGGTGCGCAGAGCGTCTTGCCGAGCTGGCGCAGTGGCAGGCGCGCAGCCCCGGGCGGCTGCAGGTGATCGTGGTGCAGACGCCGCGTTTCGATAGCGAACGCCTGCCGCAACGCTCGCTCAAGCAACTGCGCGGGCATGGCGTCAGTGCACCGATCCTGCTCGACAAGGACTGGGAAACCTGGCGCCGCTTCGGTATCGAATCCTGGCCCACGCTGGTCCTGCTGGATGCCTATGGCCGCGAGCGCCAGCGTCTGGTGGGCGTCACCGGTGATCTGGACAAGGCCCTGGCCGCATTGTGCGAAGGCCAGCAACCGCCCTCCGACGCCGACCTGCAGGGCATCGCGGAGCGCGAACCCGAGCCGCGGCTGGCGCTGCGTTTTCCGACCGGGCTGGCCGCCACCGAAGACCGTCTGTATATCGCCGATACCGGGCATCACCGCGTGCTCGAATGCACGCACGGCGGCCGGGTGTTGCGGCAATTCGGCCACGGCAATGCCGATCTCATCGATGGCGGTACCGGCGAGGCGGCTTTTCGTCGCCCGCAGGGTCTGGCGCTGGAGCGCGATCAGCTGTACGTCGCCGACACCGGCAACCACGCGCTGCGGCGCATCAACCTGCGCAGCGGGCAGGTGGACACCTTGTGCGGTACCGGCCGCTCGGGCGAGCCGGTCGAGGGGCCGCTGGCGTTCGCCGGTGCGTCCGCCTTGAACTATCCGCAAGGCCTGGCCATTGCCGACAACCAGGTGTTGATCGCCATGGCCGGCGACAACCGGATCTGGAGTTACGACCTGGGGCGCGCCGCACTGAGCGCACGTGCCGGCACCGGCGCCCTCGAAATCCGCGATGGTAGCGGCCACCTCGCCGCATTCGCCCAGCCGGCCGGCTTGGCAGCCGTGCAGCAGGTCGCCTACGTCTGCGACGGGTTGGGTTCGTCGATTCGCACCATGCAGTTGCGCGGCGACCTGGTGCAGACACTGGTGGGCGGGCAGGGCATCTGGCAGTTCGGCGACGAAGACGGGCCACGCGGCACCGCACGCCTGCAGTTTCCGCAAGCCATCGCACTGGCGGCCGATTCGCCGCTGCTGTGGATTGCCGACACCGGTAACGGCCGCCTGCGTTGTCTGCGCCTGGGCGGCGGCGAACTGACCACGGTCGAGCTGCCGCGCCGTCTGCACGGCCCGGCAGGGTTGGCGGTTGCCGCCGGCGCAGTCTGGATTGCCGAAACCGACGCCCACGCCGTCTTGCGCTACGACCTTGCCAGCGGCGCACTGAGCGATGTTGCGATAGAAGAATGAGCGCAAGGCCCAAAGCCGACTTCGATGGAAAGGCGTTTGCTGCGCAGCTGAGCACCGCACCCGGCGTTTATCGCATGTATGCGGCCGACGACACCTTGCTCTACGTCGGCAAGGCCGGTGCGTTGCGCAAGCGTGTCGGCAGCTATTTCAACGGTACGCCAAAGAACGCGCGGCTGACCTCGATGCTGTCGCAGGTCGCGCGCATGGACGTCACCGTGACCCGCAGCGAGGCCGAGGCGTTGCTGCTGGAAAACCAGCTGATCAAATCCTTGTCGCCGCGCTACAACGTGTCGTTGCGCGACGACAAGAGTTACCCGTATGTGCTGCTGACGCGCGAAGACTGGCCGCGTATCGCCCTGCACCGCGGCCCGCGTGCGGTGCAGGGGCGCTATTTCGGCCCCTACACCGGCGTGACCGGCGTGCGCGAAGCGCTGAGCCTGATGCACAAGCTGTTCAAGCTGCGCAGTTGCGAAGACAGCGTGTTTCGCAACCGCTCGCGGCCCTGCCTGCAGTACCAGATCGGCCGCTGCAGCGGCCCGTGCGTGGATCTGGTGGCCGCGCCCGATTACGCCGAGTCGGTACGCCGCGCCACCATGTTCCTCGAAGGCAAGAGCGATCAGCTCGGCGAAGAGATCATGCAATCGATGCAGCAGGCCAGCGAAGCGCTCGAATTCGAGCGCGCCGCGCGTCTGCGCGATCTGCTGTCGTCGCTGCGCGGCATGCAGAACCGCCAGTACGTCGACGGCCGCGCCGCCGACCTGGACGTGCTGGCCTGCGCCACCCAGTCCAGTCAGGCCTGCGTGCTGCTGCTGAGTTTCCGCGACGGCCGCAATCTGGGTACGCGGTCGTTCTTTCCCAAGACCAACGGCGAAGACAGCGCCGACGAAATCCTGGCTGCGTTCGTCTCGCAGTACTACGCCGAACACTCGCCGCCGCGCGAGATCTTGCTGGATCGCGACATCCCCGATGCCGAACTGATCGAGGCTGCGCTCAGCGCCGCCGCCGAGCACAAGGTGGCGTTGAAGTGGAACGTGCGCGGCGAGCGTGCCGGCTACCTGCTGCTGGCCACGCGCAACGCGCAGCTGACCCTGGTCACCGAGCTCACCAGCCAGAGCGCACAGCACGCACGCAGCGAAGCGCTGCGCGAGATGCTGGGCCTGCCCGAGCAGGTCAAGCGCGTGGAGTGCTTCGACATCAGTCACACCATGGGCGAAGCCACGGTCGCGTCGTGTGTCGTGTTCGACGCCAGCGGCCCGGTACGCGGCCAATATCGCCGCTTCAATATTTCCGGCATTACGCCGGGCGACGATTACGCGGCGATGCACCAGGCGATCGAGCGTCGGTTTCGACGTGCAGTGGAAGAAAACGGCGTCCTCCCCGATGTGCTGCTGATCGACGGCGGTGCCGGTCAGCTGGCGCAGGCGCAGGCTGCGCTGGCCGACCTGGGCGTGGAGAACGTCGTGCTGGTCGGCGTGGCCAAGGGCGAGGAGCGCAGGGCAGGGCACGAGGCGCTGATCATGGCCGATGGCCGCGAGTTGCGACCGGGCGCTGCATCGCCGGCACTGCAATTCATCCAGCAGGTGCGTGACGAAGCGCACCGCTTTGCGATCACCGGACACCGCGGGCGCCGCCAGAAAGCGCGCATGACCAGCAAGCTCGAGGACATTCCCGGCATCGGCCCGCGACGCCGCGCGAGCCTGCTCAAGCATTTCGGCGGCCTGGTCGGTCTCAAGGCGGCCGGCGAAGCCGAGATTGCGCGGGTAGACGGGGTCAATGCCGCACTTGCCGCACGAATCTACGCTAACCTGCATGGGCTGGCGCTCCCCGATGCGCCAGGCGAGTCGAGCCCGTAATGAAGTTGACCATCCCCACGTGGCTGACACTGCTGCGGATCCTGATGATCCCGGTGTTGGTCGTGGTGTTCTACCTGCCCTACACCTGGACGAACTTTGCCTCCGCCGGTGTGTTCGCGCTGGCCGCCATCACCGATTGGCTGGATGGCTGGGTTGCGCGGCGGTATCACCAGTATTCCGCATTCGGCGCGTTCCTCGATCCGGTCGCCGACAAATTGATGGTCGCAGTCGCCCTGTTTCTTATCGTACAGGGCCATCCCACGCCGTGGATGGCGTTCTGGGCGGCGGTCATCGTGGGCCGCGAGATCGCAGTGTCCGCATTGCGTGAGTGGATGGCGGAGATCGGCCAGCGCGCCAAGGTGCGCGTTGCAGCGATCGGCAAGATCAAGACCACCGCGCAGATGGTCGCGCTGCTTTGCCTGCTGTATTCGGTCACTCCCGGGCAGATGCCCACGCACGAAATCTGGTTGGGCAATCTGATCTTCCGTGCCGGCTATTGGACATTGGCGATCGCCGCACTGCTGACCTTGTGGTCCGGTTTTCAGTATCTGCAGGCAGCATGGCCAAGTCTGCGCGCTGACGAAAAAGCGGCGATCAGCAACAAGCCGAAAAAAATCGAAAGCAACAGTTGACAGCTATCCTGTTCGCTGTAGAATTTCGCCTCCCAAGCGGGAATAGCTCAGTTGGTAGAGCGCAACCTTGCCAAGGTTGAGGTCGCGAGTTCGAGTCTCGTTTCCCGCTCCAGATTTAGACAAGGCCCCCTGTCCGAGGTCTCGTTGTTTCAAGGCAGGATGCCTTGGGTTTGATGTTTCGGCCTGGTGGTAGAGTGGTTATGCAGCGGACTGCAAATCCGCGTACGCCGGTTCAATTCCGGCCCAGGCCTCCATACTGCAGTCGCTTTTTTCGCATCGGCAACGATGGCGGGACTAGCGCAACGAAGTGACAAGCTGTACAATTTAGTTTCACGCGGGAATAGCTCAGTTGGTAGAGCGCAACCTTGCCAAGGTTGAGGTCGCGAGTTCGAGTCTCGTTTCCCGCTCCAAATTCAGACCCCGGATATCCCGCGATATCCGGGGTCTTTGTTTTCCGTCATAGGAAGCTTTCTCCGGCGAGCATGCTGTCGTTGAACGTGGCTTGTGGCTGAGCAAGCTCTCTGCATGACGCCAGAGCCGAGAGCTCCCATGCAGATCCGCAAGCTTGTGCACGTGGCGGCGGTGTCTGCCATGCAGTGGACCAGACGCGCGCCGTGGCCTCGCGCCACTCTGCGTGCTGTGCACCAGCGATCGGGCCAGCGGGGGTGGCGAATCGAAGTTCTTGGCCCTACAGACTCCTCATTCGGCGGCAACTGGTGTTGCAGCAGCGGAGCTGTTCGCCGCACCGCCAATGCCATGCGCTCGAACGCAGTCAGCCTCTCGTCTGCCTGCCCGAGTTTGGAGCGCCCTGTGTGGACTGCCGTGTCGTGAGGCGCCTGCAAGAGCATTTCGCAGACAAGCACTAAGATGGAAGCCGCGGGCAGGTTTCAGTCCGTAGACCATGCGCCACCGCTTGCCTGCGCAGTGGACATTGCACGCGCCGCCGTGATTGCAGGTGGTGGTGTTGCTCGCGGACATGCCGACTGCATGAGTGGCAGGAAAGCGTCCTCAAAGACGCCATGTCATCGCATCTGGCAATGGATTTTCGTGCCAGCGTGTGCCCGGGGCGGGGGTCGAACCCGCATAGCCTTGCAGCTGAGGGATTTTAAGTCCCTTGCGTCTACCAATTTCGCCACCCGGGCATTGCGATAGCGTGCCTGATTGCGCGGCGATTGTGAATCTTCAGGCGACGATTCTTCCCAAGGCCCGGACATGCCGCGTGCGCTATGCTGCCGCCGCACAGCCGCGCGGTACCCACTGCGCGCGACCCAAAGGAACCGCATGTCCGGCAACACGCTTCTCCCACTGCTGCATTCGCGCATTGCCGTCATCGGGCTCGGCTACGTGGGCCTGCCGTTGGCAGTAGCGTTTGGCCAGCACCGCGACACCCTGGGTTTCGATATCGATGCGCAGCGGGTCGCGCAACTGCGCGACGGTCACGATGCCACATTGGAATTGGACGATGCCGAACTAGCGGCCGCAACACAGTTGCGCTACAGCGCAACTGTGGCTGACCTGGCGAGCTGCAGCATCTTCATCGTCACCGTGCCGACCCCGATCGACAGCTTCGAGCAGCCGGACCTGGAGCCGTTGCGCAGCGCCACGACCCTGATTGCCGCCGCGCTCAAGCCCGGCGATCTGGTGATCTACGAATCCACCGTGTACCCGGGTACCACCGAGGAAGTCTGCGTGCCGCTGCTCGAGGCTGCCTCCGGCCTGCGCTTCAACGAAGACTTTTTCTGCGGCTACAGCCCCGAGCGCGTCAACCCCGGCGATCGTCAGCGACGGCTGCGCGATATTCGCAAGATCACTTCCGGCTCGACGCCGCAGGCTGCAGAGACGGTCGATGCGCTGTATGCCGGCATCATCACGGCGGGCACGTGGCGCGCGTCGTCGATGCGCGTGGCCGAAGCGGCCAAGGTGGTCGAAAACATCCAGCGCGACGTCAATATCGCCTTGGTCAACGAGCTGGCGCTGATCTTCGACAAG
Organism: Xanthomonas sp. 10-10; assembly: GCF_040182365.1. Taxonomy (NCBI): domain Bacteria; kingdom Pseudomonadati; phylum Pseudomonadota; class Gammaproteobacteria; order Lysobacterales; family Lysobacteraceae; genus Xanthomonas; species Xanthomonas sp. 10-10. Next base: position 2,652,483 of record NZ_CP144460.1, on the reverse strand, counting down.
CTCGGAATCGACACGCTCGATGTGCTCGAAGCCGCCGGCACCAAGTGGAATTTCCTGCCGTTCCGGCCTGGCCTGGTCGGCGGCCATTGCATCGGCGTGGACCCGTACTATCTGATGCACAAATCCGAAAGCGTGGGTTACCACCCGGACCTGATCCATACCGCGCGCCAGGTCAACAACCGCGTCGGCCGGCATGTCGCCGAGCGCGTCTGCGGCATGTTGGCGCTACGCGGCGTCACGCTGGCGCAGGCGCGGGTGTTGGTGCTGGGTGCCACCTTCAAGGAAAACTGCCCGGACCTGCGCAATAGCCGTGCGCTGGAGTTGGTGCAGCTGTTGCAGGCGGCCGGCGTGCAGGTCGATACCTGCGACCCGTGGGCAGACCCGGAAGAAGCCTTACAGCATGGCGGCGTGCAGCTATGCGAGGCGCCGGACGAGGGCGCCTACGATGCGGTCGTGTTGGCAGTGGCGCACGCGCAGTATCGCGATTACGACGTAGCGCGCATCGCTGCGCTCGGCAAGCCGGGCTCGGTGGTGTACGACGTCAAGTCGGTGTGGCCGCGCGCGGCTGTCAGCGATCGGCTGTGACGCGATCGTGCCGACGGTGCAGCCAGTCGACGGCGCCAAGCGCGGCGCGTCGTCCGCTGGCAAAACATGCGGTCAACAGATAGCCGCCGGTTGGCGCTTCCCAGTCGAGCATTTCGCCGGCACAGAACACCCCAGGTTGCGCGCGCGCCATCAGCTGCGCGTCCAGCGCTTCCAGTCGCACGCCACCGGCAGAACTGATTGCCTCGGCGAGCGGGCGGGGCCTGAGCAGGCGCAGCGGCAGGTGCTTGAGCGTGCGTGCAACCAGCGCAAGATCGTCGCCGGCCTGCTTGCCCAGGTGCTCGTACAGTAGCGCGGCCTTGACCCCTTCGATGCCGACCTGGCGACGCAACTGCTCGCTGAAACTGCGCCCCTTGCGCGGCAGGGACAAGTCGGCGCTTATCCGTTCAAGGGTCCGTCCCGGCACGAGATCCAGGCCGAGCTCCGCGTGGCCATCGACATCGATCTGGTGGCGCAACTCGGCGGCGATTGCATAGATCAGGCTGCCTTCGATGCCGGTGTCGGTCGCGACGCATTCGCCCTGCAATGCATGCTGCACGCCGGCGCCATCGCGCCAGTGTGCGACGACCGGCTTGAGCGGCGCGCCTGCATGCCGTTGCACAAAATGCGCGCTCCAGTCGATATCGAAACCGCAGTTGGCGGGCACCAGCGGGGCGACGGCGATGCCGCGTTGCTGCAGCGTTGCCTGCCATCGGCCATCCGAGCCAAGCTGCGGCCAACTGCCGCCACCCAGCGCCAGCACCACCGCATCGGCATGACAGGCGATGTCGCCTGCAGCCGTTGCGAACCGCAGTACGCCGTCGTCGCTCCAGCCCAGCCAGCGATGCTGCACATGGAAGTCGACACCCTGGTCCTTGAGTCTGCGCACCCAGCCGCGCAGCAGCGGCGCAGCCTTGCGATCGATCGGGAACACACGCCCCGAGCTGCCGACATAGGTCTCCACGCCCAGGTCGCGTGCCCATCCGCGCAAGGCGTCGGCATCGAAGTCTTGCAGCCACGATGCCACCGCCGAGGTGCGCTCGCGGTAGCGCTGGGCGAACAACGGCATCGGATCGGAATGGGTGAGATTCAGCCCGCCCTTGCCGGCGATCAGGAACTTGCGCCCCACCGAGCCCTTGGCCTCGTACAGATCGACCGCAATCCCGGCAGCGCATGCCACTTCAGCGGCCATGAGCCCCGCAGGTCCGCCGCCAATCACCGCCAGTCGCGGTCTGTTCGTGTCCATCATTGCTCAGGCACTCAGCGTGGCTGAACGCCGAGCAGTTCCACGTCGAACACCAACGATGCGCCGGGCGGAATCACGCCCCCTGCGCCATTGTCGCCATAACCGTAGTCGGGCGGGATCATCAAGGTGCGCTTTCCGCCTACACGCATGCCGGCAACGCCATCGTCCCAGCCGCGGATCACCTGATGCCCGCCCAGCACGAACTGGAAGGGTTCTGCGCGATCGAGCGAGCTGTCGAATTTCTTGCCGTGCTTGTCGGCAGCTTTTTCGTCGTATAGCCAGCCGCTGTAGTGCACGGTGACCATCGTACCCGGCGTGGCTTCAGCGCCGGTGCCGACGGTGCGGTCGATCTGCTCGAAGCTGGCAATGGTGCCGCCGGACGGCGGCAGGGCAGGTGCGCAGCTGACAAGCAACAGCGCGGCACAGAGCGTCAACAGAAGGCGCATGGAGTGATCCATCAAGGAAGGCGGCCATTATTGCATCTGGGTCCCGTTATCATCGCGCCATGGCCAAGCTGCTGCTCAATCTGCGTAATGTTCCCGACGACGAAGCCGAGGAGGTGCGGGCGCTGCTGCGCGAGCACCTGGTGCAGATCTACGAAACCCGGCCCAGCAACTGGGGCATTTCCGCAGGCGGCATCTGGCTCGGCGACGATGCCGACTATCCGCGCGCCAGGGCGGTGCTGGATGCGTATCAGGCCCAGCGTGGCGCGCTGGCGCGGGCGCAGCGGCAGGAAGCGATCGCCGCGGGCACTGCAGAGACCTTTGTTGCATTGCTGCGCAGGCGACCGGTGTTCGTGATCGTCACGCTGGTGGGGATGCTGATCGTCGCATCGTTGGTGTTGTTGCCATTTCTGTTGCTGCGTGGCTGACGGCGCACCGCGCCGTGACCGATGATGGGATCGGGGCTGAATCGAGATATCCCTTGCCCCGGGGGCCTTGAGGCAGCGCGGTCGCTCTCACTCCCCGCAGGGCGATGGATCATCCGGCAGGCGCTCGCTACCCGGCGTCGGGCGCCTTAAAATACCCGGATGATCACCAATACTGCGGCGTACCAATTTGTCGCCATCCACGACCCGCAGCAGCTGGCCGACAACGTGCTGCTGCACGCCGAACAGCAGTCGCTGAAGGGCTCTGTGCTGGTGGCCGAAGAGGGCATCAATCTCTTTCTGGCGGGCGAAGCCGAGCGGATCGGCGCGTTTTATCGCTGGCTGCAGGGCGACCCACGTTTTTCGCAGATGCGCATCAAGTACAGCCAGAGCGCGCAGCAGCCGTTTGCGCGGCTCAAGGTCAAGGTCAAGCCGGAGATCATCAGCTTCCGTCGCGACGATGCATCGCCGCTGCAAGGCCGCGCGCCGACAGTGACGCCTGCGGTGTTGCGCGAGTGGATTCGCAACGGGCGGGATGACCGGGGCCGCCCGCTGGTGTTGCTCGATACGCGCAACGCGCAGGAAGTGGCCTATGGCACGTTTCAGGGAGCGCTGACCCTGCCGATCGACAAGTTCACCGAGTTGCCCGCAGCACTTGAAACGCATCGCGCTGCATTGGCCGATGCCACGGTGGTGAGTTTTTGCACCGGCGGTATCCGTTGCGAGAAGGCGGCACTGTGGATGCAGGCCGATGGCATGGATAACGTCCTTCAGCTGGAAGGCGGGATCCTGGGCTATTTCGAAGAAGTCGGCGGCGAAGGCTACGACGGCCGCTGTTTCGTCTTCGATGAGCGCGTCGCACTCGATCCTGCGCTGCGTCCGCTGGTGGACGATGCGCGGACCGCCGAACCGGGAAAAGTCTGACCGGGCGCGACTGCATTGCCCGATGCAGCCGGTCTTGCAGGCGCTTGCATCATGCGACCACACTGCAGTGGCACATCGCGCAAAGCCAGCAGTGCTACACGCGAAAAAAGTGAGCTTTTCGCTCTAACTTGAATGTAATACGTCGCATCAAGCTTGCCCTGAATTATTCACGGAGCTAGGCTGCACCAGCCAGCCGCACAGCGAGGACAACAAGGATGACCATCAGAGTTTTTCTGATCGACGATCATGCACTCGTGCGTACCGGCATGAAGATGATCCTGTCCAAGGAAGTGGACGTCGATGTCGTGGGTGAGGCGGAGAGCGGCGAAGCGGCATTGCCGCAGATTCGTCAGCTCAAGCCGGATATCGTGCTGTGCGACCTGCATCTGCCCGGCGTCAGTGGGCTGGAAATCACCGAGCGCATCGTCAAGGGCGATTACGGCACGCGCGTGATCATCGTGTCGGTGCTGGAAGATGGTCCGCTGCCCAAGCGCCTGCTCGAAGCAGGCGCTTCCGGATATGTCGGCAAAGGCGGCGACGCACATGAGCTGTTACGCGCGGTACGCGAGGTTGCATTGGGGCGGCGCTACCTGGGCAACACGATTGCGCAGAATCTTGCGCTGTCCAATCTGGAAGGCGGTAGCTCGCCATTCGACGCGTTGTCGCCGCGCGAACTGGAGGTCGCCTTGTTGCTGACCCAAGGCCTGCGACAGGAAGACATCGCCAAGCGCCTGAATCTCAGTGCCAAGACGATCAATACGCACAAGGCGCGCTTGTTCGAAAAAGTCGGTATCCAGGACAACATCGCGCTGGCGCGCCTGGCCAATCAATACGGCCTGACCGACCCCGCTCGCACGATGTAGCGCTTTCCAGTCCCTGCATGCACCTTTGCGTGTTGCTTGAATATGGCTGAGCGATCTGTAGGGACCCGACCGCCCATTGGCGAACCTCCATACTTCTGCAGGTCGGCCAGTGCTGCTAGCGAGCAATGGCTGGCAGTCCTCAGACACCTGAGGCGGCGCATGGACGGGAGGATGTGTGCGAGTGGCGTGCGTCGCGCCTCACAGAGCATGCCAGCGTGCCGAGCCTGTCGCCGGCATAGGCACCTGCAACGAACGGGACCGACCTCGTGAGTACCCAGCAATCGACACGGCGTCGATTGGTCGCGCGGTCCTGGATTGCATCCAGGCGCTTCGCTGCTGTCGTGGTCAATCGCGCATAAAAACAAAGCGGCCCGAGGGCCGCCGTGTTTGACGCAGCTCTGGCCCAGGCATTCCGGGCCAGCGGAGAGGCGTTGCAACGATCAGTGATCGTTGCGCGGCTTGTCGGCGTCGTCTTCCTGCACGGATGCACCGCCGGCGTCAGCAGACGGTGCTGCAGGCTTGACCGCTTCGGAGACGACCACGGCCGGCTTCGGCACGCCGGTTGTTGCCTGTTCCTGCACAGGGGCGGGTGCCTGCGGCGCTGCGGGCGGCGACTGCTCTGCAGCCTTGTGCGGTACCGGTGCTACGGCCGCCGAGGGAGCAGGTGCGGTGTCGGGCTTGGGAGCCAACGCGTCCAGCATGGTCGTCTGCACCGGCGCATACGGCTTGCGTACCGGAGCGGCTGGCGCCTCGTCCGATGCTGCGGCAGCCTGCGTCACCGAGGTAGTGGACGTCACGGTGACGTCTGCAGCAGGCTTGGCCGCATTGGACGGCTCGGCATCAGGCACCTTGGCAGTGACCACGGTGGCCTGTGGGGCCGACGGTGCCGTTGCTGCAGGCGCCTGCTGCCCAGCAACAGACGTTGCTGCTGCGGGCTTCACAGGCTCGCTATGCACTGCAGGCGTTGCAGCGATAGCCGGAACACTACGCGCCTGCGAATCGGCCGGCGGTACTGCAGCCGCAGTGTCGGTCGTTGCCTTCGGCACGGACTTGGTCTGCGTGTCGGTGGGCGTTTCGGCCGACGACACGCTCGGTGCGATCGGCTCGACTGGCTTGGTGACCGCGACCGGGGTGGCCGCTGCCGCTTCAGTGGTTGCCGTAGAGGTTGCAGCAGGTACGGCTGCCCCCGCGTGGTTGCCCGAGGTCGATGCAGTAGCAGCCGGCGCGACCTGTGACGTTGCGTCAGCAGTCGAGGCTTGCTTGACCACCGGTGCAGTTGCAGCCTCTGCAGCATTGGCTGGCGACGACGTGACCGCCGGAGCTGCAACTGTCGGCTGTGCCGCCGGGGTGGCTGCTACCTTCGCATCACCGCCTGCCTGAGCCGATGCGGCGGCAGCCGTTGCAGATGCCTGCTGTTCGAACGACGGTGCGGCGTTGGAGACCGGTGCGGTCGTCGACGTCGTTCCGCTGTCGGACTGCGTTTCTGCGCGTTCCTTCGGCACCGGGCGCGGTTTCACCGCTGCGGCAGCATTGGCCTCGGGCTTGATGCGGGCGGCCGGAGCCGGCGCATCATCGTCGAAGTCGAACTCCGGCTGGCCTGCACGCGGAGCGGCCGATGCAGCGTTCTGCGTGGCTGCATCGTCGCCCTCGTTGTCGCCATCGAGATCGCCGTCCGCATCACCGTCCAGATCGTCCGTTTCCAGACCATCGACGCTGCTGCCGCCTTCGCCGTTTGCACCGGCGCCACGACGACGCCGACGACCGCCACGACGACCGCGACGACGACGGCTTCCACCTTCGCCATTGGCCGCATCGTCGCCCGACGCGTCCTGGGTCTGGCCATCGGCACTCGCGTCGGTGCCGCGATCGGCAGTTGACTCGCTCACCACGACGTCGATCGGGTGGGCCTGCTTGGCTTCGTTCGCAATGGTCTGCGTGTCGGTCGCTGCAGCGGTGTCGGCAATGGCTGCGACGACCGTCGACGTGGTTGCGGTTGCTGCGGTCGATGTCAGGGTCTGCGCCGAAGCGGTGCCCTCATCCTGACGCGCGGGGCGCGGCTGCCGCTCGGACGGCACACCGTCCTGCTGCGCAGGCGCACGTGGTGGACGCGGCGTCTGGTTCTGCTGCTTGGGCTTTTGCTGCTGTTGTTGTTGCTTCGGTGCCTGCGCTTCGTTGCGCGGCGGCTTGGGCACCTGCACCTGTTGCTGGGCCTGCGCGCCAGCTTGTGCGGCCTGGCCGTTCTGGCCGTTGGCCGGCTGGCGGCGCTCATCGCGACGCTCCTTGTTGGCGCCGTTGCCATTGCCGCCATTGCCGCGCTGCTGGTTGCCGCCGTTGCCGTTACGGGCATCGCGACCATCGCGACGTTGGCCGCCACGCTCGCCACGCTCATTGCGATTGTTGCGGCCTGCATCGTTCGGACGCGCACGCGGGGTCGACTCGGCTGCAGGGGCGACCGGCTCGACGCCACCGAAGATGCGCTTCAGCCAGCCGACCACGCCGGTGACCGGTGCCGGAATCGGCACGGTGACGACCGGCGCAGGCGCCGGAGTCGGCGCAACCGGGGCAGGGGTCTCTTCACGCACCGGAGCCGGCTGGCTCGGCTTGATCGAGGTGACCGCAGGCGCTGCCGGAATGTTCAACTGCGCCTTGGTCAGCGCATGCACCGGCAACTTGCGCGGGGTGCCGCGCTGATAGCTCGGCTTGCCGCTGTCTTCGCCCAACTCGTTCTCGCGCAGGCGCGTGACTTCGTAGTGCGGCGTGTGCAGCTGTTCGTCGGCGACGATGATGATCGGCGAGGCGTGGCGATTTTCGATTTCGCGCAGCGCGCTGCGCTTTTCGTTGAGCAAATAGTTGGCGATCTCCACCGGGGCCTGTACCAGCACCTGTCCGGTGTTTTCCTTCATGGCGTGCTCTTCGGCCACGCGGATGATCGACAGCGACAGCGATTCGACGCTGCGCATGCGGCCATGGCCATCGCAACGCGGGCACACGATCTGGCTGGATTCGCCCAGGCTCGGACGCAGGCGCTGGCGGCTCATTTCCATCAGGCCGAAGCGCGAGATGCGGCCCAGCTGCACGCGTGCGCGGTCGTACTTGAGCGCGTTCTGCAGCTTGTTCTCCACTTCGCGCTGGTGCTTGGACGAGGCCATGTCGATGAAGTCGATCACCACCAGGCCGCCCAGGTCGCGCAGGCGCAGCTGGCGCGCGACTTCTTCGGCCGCTTCCAGGTTGGTCTGGAACGCGGTTTCCTCGATATCGCTGCCCTTGGTGGCGCGCGAGGAGTTCACGTCGACCGCCGTCAACGCTTCGGTCTGATCGACCACGATCGAGCCACCCGACGGCAGGCGCACGTTGCGCTCGTAGGCGCCTTCGATCTGCGATTCGATCTGGAAGCGGTTGAACAGCGGAATGTCGTCGGTGTAGTGCTTGAGCTTGCGCAGGCTCTGCGGCATGACCTGCTTCATGAATTCCTGCGCGTCGGCGTACAGCTCCGGCGTATCGACCAGGATCTCGCCGACGTCGGCGCGCAGGTAATCGCGCAATGCGCGGATGATCAGGCGCGATTCTTGGTAGATCAGGAACGCGGCCGGCTTGCTCAGCGCTGCCTCGGCGATCGCCTTCCAGGTCTGCAGCAGGTAATCCAGATCCCACTGCAGCTCTTCGGCGTCACGGCCGACACCGGCGGTGCGGATGATCACGCCCATGTCGTCGGGGATATCGAGCTTGTCCAGCGCTTCCTTCAGCGCGGCGCGGTCTTCGCCTTCGATCCGGCGCGAGACGCCACCGGCGCTCGGCGAATTGGGCATCAGCACCATGTAGCGGCCGGCCAGCGAAATGAACGTGGTCAGGGCGGCGCCCTTGTTGCCACGCTCTTCCTTGTCGACCTGCACCACGATTTCCTGGCCTTCGCGCAGCAGCTCGCGAATGGTCGACTTGTTGTGGTCGACGCCGGCCTGGAAATAATCGCGGGAGATTTCCTTCAACGGCAGGAAGCCATGGCGCTCGGCGCCATAGTCCACGAACGCCGCCTCCAGAGAGGGCTCGAGCCGGGTGATACGGCCCTTGTAGATATTGGACTTCTTTTGTTCCTTGGACGGCTGTTCGATGTCGATGTCGTACAGGGTCTGGCCGTCCACAATCGCCACGCGCAGTTCTTCTGCCTGCGTTGCGTTGATCAGCATTCGCTTCATTGTTGCGTTCCTCACGCGCTCTACCGCGCGGAACGCCGTGACGTTTCGCCTCTGGAACAGCTTGTCGGCCCTTCGCGCAACGCGCGGACAGGCCTGACCAGGGTTTCCAGCGCTGCAACACCACGGCAGGCCGCGGGAGCGCTTGTCTTTAAGTTTTATAGGTGTTTCAGGGCCGGCAGCCGCGTCCGGACGGACCGGGACAGCGCACGGGACATGTTCAGCGCAACGGTCAAAAACCGCTGGCGATGGCCGGGCAGGCCGGTGAGCCGCTAACATGGCCGCCCCGGGGGCGGTGGTCGCGCACTGTGCCGGAATCATCGGAAGGCAGGCTTCTGGCCAATCAACTTCCAACGAAATCAAACCCTTATCTCGCTCGCCGAGTGTAACAGAATAAAGAGCCGGATGACCGACCCCCAGCCCCCCAAGCCGCCTGCCGACCGTGTGGGCGTGCGCATTCTCAAAGTTCCGGAAGACCGCGCTGGGCAGCGGCTGGACAATTTCCTGCTGGGACAGCTGAAGGGGGCGCCACGCAGCCTGATCTACAAGCTGGTCCGCAGCGGCCAGGTGCGGGTGAATGGCGGGCGTGCCAAGGCCGAGCGCAAGCTCGAAGGCGGCGAGGAAGTGCGTATTCCCCCGGTGCGCGTCAACGAGGAAGGCGACAAGGCTGCGCCGCCGTCCTCGTTCCTGGCGCGGCTGGAAGCGGCGATCGTGTTCGAGGACGCGCGCCTGCTGGCGCTCAACAAGCCATCCGGTGTGGCCAGTCATGGCGGCAGCGGCATCAGCTTTGGCGCGATCGAGACCTTGCGCGCACTCCGCCCGAACCAGACCCTGGAACTGGTGCACCGGCTCGATCGCGATACATCCGGCCTATTGATCGTGGCCAAGAAGCGCTCGGCGCTGACCGAGTTGCAGGCGCTGATGCGCGAGGACGACCGCGTCGAGGGGCGCGGCATTACCAAGCGCTACCTGACCTTGCTGGTGGGGCGGATGCCGGACGGCGTGATGACGGTGGACGCGCCGCTGCACATCGGCCTGCGCCAGGGCGGCGAGCGGCATGTGCAGGTCAATGCGATCGGCAAGCCGTCGCTGAGCCACTTCAAATTGCTCGAACGACGCGGCGGGCACTCGTATTGCGAAGTCCGCATCGAAACCGGCCGCACCCACCAGATTCGCGTGCATGCACAGCATCTGGGTCACCCGGTGGCCGGCGACGATAAATATGGCGAGGCCGAGGTCAACAAGCGCCTACGTGACCAACTCGGGCTGAAGCGGCTGTTCCTGCATGCGGCCTCGCTGGAATTTGCTTTGGATGCGGGCAAGGCACCTTACGTGCTGAGCGCGCCACTGGCTCCGGAGCTGGCCGAGGCGCTGGATCGGCTGGGGCGTTGACACAGTCATCACCGACTGCGCGGACTTTTTGCTTCAAGTGTCTGGCGCGTGATGACCATCGCTTGATGGGACGTGGCCGGCGCGGTCGTCTCGTCTTGGCGAGATCCCCAGCGCAGTGACCGTCACAGCTGGCCACTGCGCCGAAGGCCTGTCTGTCAGTGAGGTTTAGCTATCGTGGTGGTGGTCGCGATGCTGCGGTGCCTGCGCATGTGCAGGCGGTCGCTGCGTGCGCATTTGAGCCGGGTGGGCGGGAGCAGGGCGCGAAGGTGAAAAGAACACCAGGCGTTGCGTGTGCTGCTGCGGCTGTGGCTGCGTGATCGCCCGTGGCTGTTCGCGCGGCAGCAGTGGCTGCACACGTTCCATCTGTTGCGGCGGCGCCCAGGCCGCTTGCTGACGTGACGCAGTCCGTTGCTGCGCATGTATCTGTTGAATCGCCATCTGCGTCGCCTCTGGCGCACGAGGAGGGACATTGCGTGGAGCGTGGCTGGCAAAGGCATCATGCGCAGTGAGTGCTGGGGGTGCTTGACGGGGCTGCTGGAACGTCGGGATGCGTGCTGCAACGCTGGTCTGGTGCACCTGCTGCAATTGTGCGATTCGCTCCTGTGCAACCACTGGCGCGGACATGCGTATGGCCGGACGCGCGCCCGAGGCAGGCACGGATGCAGGAAGGTTCGGTGCGCGTAACGTCGCCTGAGCCTGAGCCGACGCTGCAGCATGCGTTGCCACCGGACGGCCGGGCTGCAGCATCTGCCGCTCAAAATGCGGCACCGACAGATGCGCATAGTTGGGCGACCGTGGAGCGTTGGCGGGCAAGGGCGCCATGAGATTGGGGTGCTGCAAATTTGTGAGCGACTGCGCACCTGCCGTCGCGGCAGTCGGCAAGGCTGCGCGGTTGGGTACCAGTGCTGTCGGCGCCACTGCGGGGACGGGCGCAGATGCCGCAGCGCTAGTGGCTGCATACCGAAGATCCTGCCGCAAGTACGAGCGGGCGTCGATATAGGTGCTGCGGTTGTTGTTGATGATGGTGGTGCGCGGTGCATAGACGTGGTGCTGGTACACCACGTAATGCGGTGCGGCCGGCGGCGCGTTCCAGTCCACGCCCCAGCTGTTCCAGCCCCAGCGGTGCCACGCCGGTGCCGGTGCGGCCCAGCCGAACCACCCGTGGCGGTGCTCCAGCGCGCTGCCCACCAGCACGCCGATGCCAAACGACACCACCCCGGTGGTGACCACATCTCCCTGGTCGTACCAGCGCTCCGGGCGATAGCGATAGTCGCGATAGACATCGACCGGCGTGCCGTAGACCACGCCCGGGTCGTAGCGCGGCACATACACCACGTCCGGAAGTGCCGGTTCGATGGTGATGACTTGCGACGGCGGGGCGACACGTCCGCCGTCCAGGATCGGGGTGACGACGACATGCCGCGCCACCTGGACCTGCTGTTGCGGCGTGCTGCGCAAATGGCCGCTGGCCTGAGCGCGCTGGCGCATGATTTGCACCGCATTGAGAACATCATTGGGGTCGTGCGCGTACGCATCGCCCAGGGCGCGTGTCCAGTCGAGATTACCGGCCAGCTGGTCCACTACATCGGGGAAGGCGGTCAATGCCTTGATGCTGGGATCCCACGGTTGCGACACGGTGGCCTGAGCGCGGTCGGCAGCCGTCAAGCTGCGATTGCTGTGCAGCCAATCCTGTGCGGTAAGGACCTGATCCGGGTAAACCGACGCCGCCAGGGTCTGGGCCAACAGCTTGTCGGGAAACAGGGCGATCGGCGCAACCAGCCGATAGAGCTGATCGGCCGTCGGCGGGCTGTAAGCCGTCGCGATGGAGGCGGGCGGTTGGACGGTAGCTGTCGCGGTGGCTGACGGTGCGGTGCGTTGGCAGCCGATCAATGCCAACGCGCCGCTGGATGCGATTGCCAGCGCCCAGCCAAGACGCCCCTGTGACCCTGTGCGTTGCATACGGCACCTCGCTGTGTGCGCGTTGATGACGCGCGTACGATGCGCCGCACTCAGTGTCTGGAAGCTTTCTGAAATTGCGCCAGCAATGGCTTGGCAGGGCCGCATTCAGCGCGGCTGCGCGAGGACGGATTACACGGCTGCAGGGTGTGCGCAAAACCGCCCTTGCGTCGCAACGCCCGGGCACCGGCAGACGCATGCATCACCCCGCCCCAGCGTGGGTCCGGGCCATGTCTGGATACCGTGTATGGATACAGACAGCCTCAGCGCTCGACGCTGGCGATACCGGCCGTGGCACGCAATCGGCACACCACGCCTCAAGGCGCCGCGAAGCGGAACAGCACCAGGCTGATCGCCAAGGTGCCCATGCCCGAAACCAAACCGTAGACGGTTTCATGGCCTTTCGCGTAGCGCTTGGCCGCCGGCAGCAGTTCGTCCAGTGCCAGGAACACCATCACGCCGGAGATCAGCCCGAACACCGTGCCGAACACAGCCTCTGACAACACGTTGGACAAGGCCAGATAGCCGATGCCGGCACCGATCGGTTCGGCAAGGCCGCTCAGCAGGCTGGCACCGAAGGCATACAACTTGTTGCGCGTGGCGAAGTACACCGGCACCGCGATCGCGATGCCTTCGGGAATGTTGTGGATGGCGATGGCAAACGCCAGTGGCATGCCCACAGCCGGGCTTTCCAGCGTGGCGAAGAACGTCGCCAGTCCCTCGGGAAAATTGTGTGCAGTGATCGCGATGGCGGTCATCAGGCCGACGCGGCGGATGTAGGCGCGGTTGTCATCGCGGAACAGCGGGTCGTCGGTGGACAGGCTCTGGTGCGGATTGGGTACCAGGCGGTCGATCACCATGATCAACAGCATGCCGCCCAGAAAGGTCAGCGTGCCAAAGGTAAAGCCCAGCTTGTCGTTGTAGGCGTTGGAAAACGCAGCGATCGACTTGTTGAGGATCTCCGACAACGAGACGTACACCATCGCGCCACCGGCAAATGCCAGCCCGAACGCCAACAGGCGCGGGTTGGGTTTTTTGGCGAACACCACCATCAGGCTGCCGAGGCCGGTGGCGAGTCCCGCGGCCAGCGTGACTGCCAGCGCGATCCAGACGTTGTGTGATGACACCTCAAGCATGCGACGCGACGACCTCGTGGAATGGGAGCGATCTTGCGGTCGTCAGCTCAATCACGCGACCACTGGCGGCAGCAGGATGGCCATGCCGGGATGACGAGGGCGTGGTCTCGAAGGCGACCGCGTGTTCAGGCGCAACCACCGACCAGTGCGACCAGTGCGACCGGGGTCGATCAGCGGCGCATCGCGGCGGCGAGCGGCTTGCCCGCCGTCGCTCACAGCCACAACGGCGCGCTGACGATTACGCTCAGCCGCCGCGGCGTGCGCGTTCTTCGATGGCGAAGCATTCGTCCGGACGCGGTACCGGCGGCTTGAAGGCGACCGGCACCTGGATGGTCTGCGGCACCGCCTGGCCGTTGCGGGTGGCCGCCTTGAACTTCCATTCGCGCACGCGCTTTTGTGCGGCCTCGTCCAGCACCGGCTGGCCACTGCTCTGGGTCACCGCCACATCGGTAGGAGTGCCTTCGGTACCGACGACGACCCTGAGCACGGTGGTGCCACCGACCCCGGCGCAGGCCAGCTCCGGTGCGTACTCCGGCGGCGGCGTCTTCACTGCGGCCAGTTCGGTGGGGGCCACCGCCGGCGCGGAAGCCTGTTGCGGCGACTTGCCACAGCCGCTGAGGCCGGCCGCCAGGCACAGGCCGGCGAGGGCGGCGCGAGAAATGGTCATGCAGTGACTCCCAGATCGTAGAGTTGCGCGGTCTTGGCCGCGCAGATGAAGTCGTTTTCGCTCAGCCCGCCCACATCGTGGGTGGAATAACGCACCACCACCCGGTCGTAGTGCACGCCCAGGTCGGGGTGGTGATCCTCGCGATGGGCAATCCAGGCCAGCGCATTGACGAAGGCGAGGGTGCGGTAATAGTCCGCAAAGCGGAACGTGCGCGTGATGGCCGTGCCGGCCTCGGCCAGCTCCCAGCCGGGTACCTGCGGCAGCAGCTCGGCCAGGCGGGCCTCGCCAAGCTTGTGGTCGCTGCCCTTGCGCGGAAGGCAATGGGCCTGCTCCAGGGGAATCAGATCGGTCATGACGGTCTCGCAGGGGTGGCGGACGGCGCACCCACCAGGATCACGGTGTTCCATGAGCGAGGGCGCTTTGAGCGGTAGAATAACCCGCATGATCCAGATATCCGACAAAGCCCAAACCTATTTCCGCAAGCTCATCGAACGCGAAGGCGTGCCCGGCATGGGCGTGCGCCTGAGTGCGGTGGACCCGGGCACCCCTCGCGCGGACGCCAGGCTCGAGTTCGCAGAGCCTGCGGACCTGAGCGGCGACGAGTGGGCCATCGACTGCGACGGCTTCACGTTATATGTGGCCGCAGCCAGCGTGCCGTGGGTGGATGGTGCCGAGATCGACTACGTCACCCAGTCCACCGGCAACCAGCAACTGACCATCAAGGCGCCCAAGATCAAGGGCGAAGCGCCGGCCGATTCGGCGTCGATGGTGGAGCGCGTGCGCTGGGTGGTGGAAAACGAGATCAACCCGCAGCTGGCCTCGCACGGTGGACGTGTGGCCGTGCAGGAAGTTTCGGCCGACGGGGTGGTGCTGCTGCGCTTTGGCGGTGGCTGTCACGGCTGCGGCATGGCCGATGTCACGCTGAAGCAGGGCATCGAAAAGACATTGATGGGACGCGTGCCCGGCGTGATCGCAGTCCGCGATGCCACCGACCACGCCACCGGCGACGCGCCCTACATTCCGCGCGACAGCGCGGCCTGATTCCGCGTCACCGGTGACAACGGCTGCCGATCTGCTGCAGGCGCTGCGCGCGCGCATGCCGGGCAAGCTCATTCTGGATCGGCGCACCGGCCTGCCGTATGGCTGGGCCATCTGGATGCGCAATCGCGACGACGCGGTGGCACCGTTCAACGACGACCAGGTGATGGATGTGCTGTTGGCACGTCCGTCCGTCGCGCAAAGCGAAGCTGCCGCAGCGCTATTGACGCCGTTCCAGGCATTTCGCAGCCTGTGGTGGCAGCACTGGGAGCCGCGCCCGACCGATCAGCGGCGCCAGCACTGGCTTGCGATGCTGGGCAGTTTGCTGATCCATCTCGGCTTCATTGCGCTGCTGATCTGGGTAGTCAGCGTGCGCTGGGCGCCGGACGACACCAAACCCGGCGAGGAATCGCGCGTGCGCATGACCTTTATCGGCGACGGCGCGGCGGAGCAGGGGGGCGGGCAGGCAGAACCTTCTGCGGCAGCACAGGCGGCGTCTGCCGACGCGGCTGCCGCGCAGCAGGCCGGTGCGGCGCCTGGAGAGCGGTCAGAGCCGACCACACCCTCGTCGGCACCGCCGCCTGCTGCTGCGGCGCCAGTCGACGCCACCAGCACTGCGCAGGCCCAGGACATCGCTCCCGAGCCGGTCCCCGCCGCTGCCAGCGAGCCGGTGACACCCGACGTACCGCAAGTGACGGTGCAGGTACCGCCGGTGACCATCGAATCGCCGCTGCAGGTGACCGACACTGCGGTCGCCACCAACGAATTCGTGGTTCCTCCACCTCCCAGCATTACCGTGGCGCCCCGGGCGATGACGCCGACGGCGCCGCAGGTTGAGGTGCGTCAACGCGAGATCCAGACGGTGACCGATCGGCCGCAGCTGCGCGAGTTGCAGCGTCCGGCTGCAGCCGTGGCCGTGCGACCTACCGACGCGCCTGCGGTGCGCGAGCGCGAAGTCGTGGTGCCGGACCGGCCGCAGGTTGCGGCACCGGTGATGCGTCCGAGGGAAGTCACTCCAAGCGTGCGTATGCCCGAGGTGGCAGTGCGCACAACGGAGTTGCCCAACGTGCCGGATCCAGTGCCGACGCCGACGCCGGCGCCGGCGCCCATCGCGCCGTCCACGCCGGCTGCTGCAGCGACTGCCGCATCGCCCACGTCGGCAGCGAACGCTACTGTTCCGCAGCCGCCATCTGCTGCTTCCGTGTCGCAGACAGCGGCGTCCCCGGCAAAATCCCAGCAGTCCAGCGACAGCACTGCTGCAGCCTCTTCGCCCTCCAGGCCGGCCTCCAATCCCGCCGCCGGTCCAGCGCCTGCGGACCGGAGCGGCGGTTGGGACGTCGCTGCCAATGCCGACGACTGGAGCAAATCCGACCGCAACCGTCGGGGGGAGACCACAGGCGGCAACGGCCAGCGCGATGGCGTGTTCAACAGCGACGGCAGCGTGCGGGTGGCGGGAGCGGGCGAGGCCGGCACGGGAGCCGGCGATCGCGGGCCGCCCGGCAGCGACACCGACACCTGGACCCGCGACCAGATCGCCCAGGGCGGCACCTGGCTCAAGCGTCCGCCGTACGGCTATACGCCGACTTCGCTGGACAAGTACTGGATGCCGAACCAGTCGCTGTTGCAGGAATGGGTGCGCCGCGGCCTGAAGAAGATCGAGATCCCGATTCCTGGCACCACCACCAAGATCAGCTGCGTGGTGTCGCTGCTGCAGTTCGGCGGCGGCTGCGGCCTGAGCGACCCCAACCTCAACGATCAACCCGCCACCGCCAGGCCGCCGCCGGATGTGCCGTTCAAGCGCGAGTTGCAGGAAGACAACGGAGCGGTGCGGTGATGGCGAATGATCGCCTTGCCGGATGGCCGGCATCGACGACGGCCTGAGAGAGCAGGGCACTGTTCTTGCGCACTGCCGGTGACGTGCGGTGATGGTCTTGGTCCCGCAGCACACTGCATCGGCCGCGCAATCGTCGTGGCACAGCATGCGCGGTGAACCCGCGCGTGCAGCGTAAACCGCACTCACGTTGTCGCGATGGCTTCGCGAACGAAGTGCTCGTAGGTCCGCAGCGGGCGACCCAGGATGGCTTCCAGGTTCTGCGTAGCGTTGTCATCCGCCCGCATGCCAATGGTCTGGATACCGGCCAGCATCAGGCGCAGGTCGTAGGCCAGCCATGAGGGGCTGTATGCCGCCATTTGCGCTTCGAAGGCCGCCACATCGTCGCCGGCGTAGGCGATCTCGCGTCCGAGGACCGCGCTCCAGATCTGCGCTGCAGACGCGCCTGTGACGGCCTGCGGGCCAACCAGATCGAGCGTGAGGCGCGGTAGTGGGCCGGTAGCGCGGTCGCGTCGCAGCAACTCGGCTACGGCGATGTCGGCGATATCGCGGGCATCGATCATGGCCACACCTGCTGCGCCGATCGGCATTGGATAGATGCCGTAGTCCTGAATGGTTTGCCGGATCAGGCTGTCGTTCTGCATGAAGTAGGCAGGACGCAAAATCGTGGCCGGAATATCCAGGCTTTCGATCATGCGTTCGACAGTGTGCTTGCCGGTGAAGTGGGGCACGTTGGTGTACTTGTCGGCATGAATCACCGACAGATACACGATGCGCTCGATCCCGGCTTCCTGGGCCAGATTCAAGGCGATCAACGCCTGCGTCACTTCGTCGGGGGTAACGGCGTTCAACAGGAACAGGGTGCGCACCGATGCCAGTGCCGCGCGCATCGAGCCCACATCGGTAAGGTCGGCGACGACCTCGGTGATCCCCTTGGGGAAGTTGCGTTTGCCCGGCTGGCGAACCAGCGCCGTAACCTGTGCACCTGCAGTGGCCAGGCCTTCGGTGACCAACGAACCGACGGTGCCGGTGGCACCGATAACGAGAATGCTCATGGTGAATCTCCTGCTGTAAATGAAGGACGAACAGTGCGGATGCGCTGCTGGGGAGTTGCCGGCGCATCGCGTTGGCGTTGCGGTGAACAGACTCTATGTTGTTGCGAATCCGATACGAAGACTCCAGAATTCAGACACCCGGTTTCAAATGTGAAACACCATGGATCTGAATGCCCTGATCGATTTTTCGCTGGTCGCCGCAAACCAGGGCCTGGGCAAGGCCAGCCGTGCCAGTGGTCGGTCGAAGGCGACGTTGTCGCGCCGTATCGCCGAACTTGAGGAACAACTCGGCGTGCGGCTTGTGGAGCGAAGCGCACGCGGGCTCAGGCTGACCGAAGCCGGGCAGGTGCTGATGGATCGCACCGAAGCACCTTTGAACGAAGTGGCCGAGGCGATGGCAGCTGCACGTGAGGGACTGTCCACGCCGCGCGGCAGGTTGCGGGTGGCGGCGCCAGTCCTGTTTTCGCAACTGGCGATGGGGCGGCTTGGTGCCGAGTTCTGTGCCGCCTATCCGGAGATCACGCTGGAGGTGGTGGCCGAAGACCGCATCGTCGACCTGGTCGAAGAGCAGTTCGATGCGGCCATCCGGATCAATCCCGATCCGGATAGCCGCCTGGTCGGCAGGTGCTTCGCGAAGGATCGGCTGGTTGTCGTGGCAGCACCAAGCATCGCAATGCCGTGCGCTGGCGCAGTGACACAGGTGCCCGGTGTGGTGACGACGAATTTCCAGCCGACCACCTGGTCGCTCGACGGCGGCCGCCTGATGCTCGAGCCCATACCGAAGCTTCGGTTCTCCTCGCTATTGATGGTGCGCGATGCGGTCGTTGCCGGCGCCGGCGTGGCGCTGATTCCACAGTCGATTGCAGGCACTCAACTTGCACGCGGCGCGTTGGTGCAATGGGGAACGATCCCGGGCATGGAGCCATCGCTTTGGGTCTTGCATACCTCCAGGCGACTGGCTGCACCGAAGGTGCGGGCCTTCGTCGATTTCATGTGCGCCCGATATCCGGATGCGGCATTGGTGCTGGATGCGTAGACAGGGCAACGTCCATGGGGCAGGGTAGTTGCGACGTGCATTGCCCGAATTCTCGCTGCCGATTCATGCGTTTGACGTGTACCGCATGCCCGCCAAATCAATAACGGTTGGCTGGTATCAGCAGCTTCAATGAAAGCGATGACCGGACCGATTGAACCCGGCCGCCGCTAGCCAACGCAGCGGCCAATACGCGCGCGCTACACTCGTGAGCCGTTGAAGGAACGAGGTGCACCGTGATGTTTGAAGGGATTCGCGCACAGTTACGACGCATAGCGCCCGACATCGCCAACGCGCTGCTGCCTCCGGCCAGCGAAGTACAACTTGCCGCCCTGGAATCGGCGCTTGGCCAACCAGTGCCCGCGGACCTGGCAGCGTTGTACCGCGAAAGCGCGGGACTGGACCCCGATGCAACAGCCAACTTTGCGCGCGCATTTTCATTGATGAGCGTGGATGGATGAGCGTGGATGAAGTGCTGGATGCCGTGAAGCGCGATCAGAACACCGAATCCGTCGCAGCGCGCTTTGCGGACCAAGGAATTCGGCCGGTGATGACGATGGGCCGGCAGCGCATTGTCATCGGGACCGATTTTGCCCGATGCCACCTGTGTGTCGACCTGATTCCAGAGGTTGGCGGTACTCCTGGGCAAATTGTCTTTCTCGACAGCGAGCATGCTGTTGCGTTGCTGCTGGCGCCCTCGATGAGCGAATTTGCCCAAGAATTCGAGAGCGACCTGGCCGAAGGCAGATACACGCTGGCAGCCGATGCACTGGAAGACGGCGTGCAGTGGTTGCACGCGACACACGAGATCGATGTCTGCAACTGGTACAGCTCACCGACGTGGGCTTATGTGGGGCGGTTGGTGGGTGAAGTTTCTTAGCCTTCTGTGGCCTGGCTCTGGATGTGTTCTGACATAATATACATTATGCGAAATCGAGCGTTGACGCTACTGTGCGCTCTAGCGGCCTGTCTGTCTTTTTTTTAAGGCGCCTGGGTGCTCTCCGCACCAGTCATCGCAACACGGGCGCTTGCTCTAAAAGATCGTCGACTCGCTTAGAGAGCTGCTCCTCACCAATTAACGTAGATCCCCTACAATTCACCGAACGCAACCACGGAAAAGACAGAACCCTGTCTGTGAGGCCGAGGCGTTCCGTGCCAATCGCTAACAAGTTTCAAGGAGACAGACAGATGCAGGAATTGAAGGCACGTACCCCTCTCAACCGCGCGATCGACTGCACGCGTCGCTGGTCCGTGCTTGCCCTGAGCGTGATGCTGACGGCATGCCAAGCTCCGCACACGGAATCGGCTGCGATTTCGGAGCCGCAAGCGGCGAGCGCACCAGCGGCCACGACTAAAACCCCTGCCCCGTCGCAGGCTTCTGCACCGGAGGCGGTAGTCTCTGCCGCCGAACAGGACGCGTCACCGAAAACGGCTGCCGATGCACCCGTCACCGACGAGGAAGGAAATCCTTATCGGCCGGATGATTCGTACAATCGGGCCAACCTGCGCCCAGAGTTCAAGAAGTGCGCGGCCGCCAGCGATGCGGTGATATCGGCGATGCAGGCATGCGCAGACGAAGAATTCCTTTGGCAGCAGAAACGTATGCGTGCTGCGTTCGGTGCCATTGCCAACGGCCCGGACGGAGAATTCAAGGACAAAGTGGCGGACGAGCAGGACGCCTACATGCGTGACACCAACCGCTACTGCCGTTTTGATCCAGCCACCCAGGGCCAGGGGCAGATGTTGGACGCTCAGTCCTGTCGCATCAACCGTTACGCCAATCGTGCCGATGCACTTGAGGCGTTGATTTCGAAGTAACCCTACCAACCTATCGCAAACCTATAAACCCTATCGCAAAGGAGTGCAGAAAATGGATGTAGTTGATCAAGCGAAGCAGAAGATGGACAGCTGGCATATTGGCCAGACCTCGGCGCATCGTGAATCCGGCGGGCGTGGTCCAGGTACCGTGTCGACCGGCGTGGGCGATCATGGCGGTATCTCGTATGGCACCTACCAGTTCTCGACCAACACGGGTGGTGCTGCGGAGTACGTCGCGGCGTCAGCGTACCGCAGCCGGTTCGCCGGCCTACAGCCAGGCACTCCGGAGTTTGGTGCGAAGTGGCAGGAAGTGGCGGCTGCTGATCCTGCAGGTTTCGCCAAGGACCAGCATGACTTCATTCAGACCCTTTACTACGACAAGCAGATGCAGCGCTTGCAGGAGGTGGGCATTGACCTGTCCGGCCGCGGCGCGGCAGTTCAGGATGCGCTGTGGAGCACGTCGGTCCAGTACCGGGATCTGACCCGTTCGGTGTTTCAGACAGGGCTCAAGGAGGCCTACGGAGAAAACTACAACCTTGCACAGCTGACTGACGAGCAGATCATCCGCGCCGCGCAGGACTACAAGGTCGGCCACATCGAGACCAACTTCAAGAGTTCCCCTGACTGGTGGCCAGGGCTGCGCGATCGTGCGGTCTCTGAGAAGGGCGATCTGGTGGCACTGGCGCGTTACGACGCAGTCAATCGCAATCCTGAGCCGTATCGGGGCAAGGACTACCAGCAAGCATTCGGTGAGCAAGAACCGCAGCAGTCGCGCGGCCGTGCGCGTGCCAACCCCATGGCCGACGGAATGCTGGTGTCGGGTGAGCGTGGCGCTGAGGTGGAAGCGCTGCAGAACAAGCTGATCCAGTCCGGTTACACCGGCAAGGACGGCCAGCCGCTGTCGCCCGACAAGCACTACGGGTCCAACACCGAGTACGCCGTGCGCGAGTTCCAGAAAGCCAACGGCCTGACAGAGGACGGCAAGGCTGGCAAAGACACGCTTGATGCGCTGGACAATGCAGTGCGCCAGCAGGGCAATGCAGGGCCGGCTCCAGTTGTACCTGCTGAGCACGTCGCGCCCGCGCCTACCGTACCGGCCGCGCCCGTGCAGGAGCAGACTGCCCCAGCCCGTGACCTGGCCCGCGGAGAGCGCATCCAGGTGATCGAGCCGATGGGGAGCGCCGACAACAAGACTAATCGGACCATCCCACATGGCACCTCTGGCGATGAGGCGTTCCGAGATCTGCAGATTCACCATCCCAAGGCCAACCACGAGGCCGTGCGCACGGGTAATGCTGCCCTGGCAGACCGCCATTCGGAAATGATTGGCGGGGAGTTGGAAACC
The DNA here is from genome assembly GCF_040182365.1 of Xanthomonas sp. 10-10. Lineage (NCBI taxonomy): Bacteria > Pseudomonadati > Pseudomonadota > Gammaproteobacteria > Lysobacterales > Lysobacteraceae > Xanthomonas > Xanthomonas sp. 10-10. The sequence continues at coordinate 2,630,542 of NZ_CP144460.1, read as the reverse complement.
GTCCGCAACACTGGCGACCGCAATGGCATTCCGCTTGTGCATAAAGACTTGATCCTCACCGACCAGGAGGGCTTGCGCGACGTGATGATCCCGAATCCAGTCGCTGGCTATGTGGAAGTCAATGAGAACAAGTGGAACTCCATCAGCATCTGGAGCCATCCGGCGGGTCACCCGGAGCGCGAACTGCTCGGCCAGGTGCTGCATGGTGAGCGCGGTAGCTCGCCATACAAGTCCGGCGACTATGTCGAGTACGGTGCACCGTTGATCAAGCAATCCGACGCTGGTTCGCCGGGTGCGGTGCATGCCCATATAGAGCTGGAGCCGGACCAGTACCGCAAATACCTGGGCGACATGCTCAACGACCGTCTGACCCTGGACCGTAATGCGCCCACCCGGACAGTGCCTTCGCAGAACGCCATGGCCGACGGCATGCTCACCAAGACCGAGCGCGGCGATGAGGTCAAGGCAATGCAGGAAAAACTGGCCGGTCTTGGCTATCAAGGCAAGGACGGCAAGCCGCTCTCCACCACCGGCTACTTCGGAGATGACACCTTCGCGGCGGTCCAGGCATTCCAACGTGCCAATGGGATGAACGACGACGGCAAAGCCGGCAACAAGACGCTTGCTGCATTGGACGCTATGGTCGCGGAGAAGCAGCAGCCCAAGGCCGAGCCAAGCATGCGTGATGCATCGAACCTTGACAACGCACGCTTCGAGCAGGCGGTCGGCAAGCTGCAGATCATGGAAAAGCAGCGTGCGCAAGCCGGCATGCGTCCGGTATTCACCGACGATGAGCAAATCGAGCGTGCAGCGGGTCAGCTGGTGGTCGCAAGCAAGGCCGCCGGAATGGACCGAATTGATTCTGTGGTCGCTCGACTGGACGGCTCCGGCGTGTTCGCGGTGCAGGGTGAGATGACCGACCCGGCTGCACGCCGCGCTTTGGTCGAACACAGCCAGGCGATCTCGCAGACCGTGGAGGCCAGCACCCGCCAAGCGGAGCAGGCCAATACGCAGTCTCAGAATCAGCAGAGCCAGAACCAGCATCGCGAGCAGGAACAGAATCGCGCACGCGGAATGTAAGCCGCAGCGAGCTGCCGGTGGCCGCTAATGCGCTACCGGCAGGCCGCAACGCCCTTGCGGGTGGCAGACCTCGCGTTCGGCACGTCCCCAGCGAAGTGCTGTTTCGGGTGACATTGGGCTGAGTGCTACCTCATTGTTCGACGTCGATCACTGGCTGAGCCATACGCATCGTCTGGGTGACTGGATCTCCACCTGCTCGATGGATGGCCATATCCATTATTTCGATGGCGTCTGTTGGCAAACACTGCAGACCTCGGCAGAAGATGGCCTCAACGCCGTGTTCGTCGCCAGCCAGGGGAGTATCTATGCCGCCGCGCTGGACGGTTACATCCGCCTGATCGAGAGCCATCGCGGGCAGATCGTTTCAGCGGTGGGCGGCAAGCGCCTCAATGCGCTGCACGGCTTTGCCAGCCATTGCCCATATGCCGTCGGCGATGGCCCCTGCTCTTGCTCCATCACGAATCTGCTCTCTCTCTCCGGCTCGCTCGCCAATCCGACAAATCAGGCGCTGGCTGAAGCGACATGCCGCCTCACACCAGATCACGATAGTCCTGCAGGATCACCATCACCAGCTGGCTGCGCGAGCGCACGTCGAGTTTGTTGAACAGCTGTTGGAACGTCGCCTTGATGGCGCTTTCCGAACTGCCCAGCTGGCGGGCGATCAACTTGTTGGACTGCCCGCGCAACAGGCCGCGCAGCACTTCGCGCTCGCGGTCGGTGAAACTGGGTCGGCTTTCGTGGGTGCCCTGGGCCACCAGCGATTGCAGATACCGTTGGTCGATCAGCACCCGGCCCATTGCCACGGCGTGGATGCTGTCGATCAGTTCATCCGTGGAAACGTCCTTGCGGCAGATGCCGGAGACGCCAAGCCGGATCAAGGCCAGTGCGTCGCGTTCGGACAGGCCGGCGGTGACGACCAGTGTGGCCGGGCGGCGTGCCTGCTCGGCCTGGCGCCGCATGTAGTCCAGCGCGTTGTACTCGCCCATGTCGTAGTCGAGGATGACCACGTCCGGCATCAGCGATGCGATCTGCACGATGGCCTGCGCCAAGGTGCCGGATTGCCCCACCACCTCGAAGCGGGCATCGGCACCGAGCAGGCGCAGCAGGCCCTCGCGGAACAAGGTGTGGTCGTCCAGCAGATAAAGCCGCACCGGTGCACGCCGTGACTCATCCATCCAGCGCCTCCGCATAGGGGGCATGTGCCAGCGGCAGATGCAGCTCGAAACATGCGCCCTGCCCGCCCGGCGCATAGCGCAGCAGGCCGCCTTGGTTGGCCATCAGCGCACGCGAGATGTACAGGCCCAGCCCGGAGCCGTCGCTGTCGCTGCGGAACGGCTGGAACAGGCGGCCCGGCTCGGAGATGCCGGTGCCGGTATCGCGCACGCTCAGCACGGCGCGCTGCTGTTCCAGGCGTGCACTGACGATCAACTGGCGGCGTTGCGGCGGCAGCGCCTGCACCGCACGCAGCGAATTACGCGCCAGATTGAGCAACACCTGCAGCAACGCATGGCGGTCGCCATGCACCGATGGGAAGTCGGCGGGGATCTGGATGACCAGCTGGCCGTCGACGTCATCCCAGTCCGAGCGAATGATCACGTCCAGTTCGCTGCACAGCGTCTGCAGCCGCGTTTCATGCGCCTCGTCGGGCAGCTGCCGACGCAGGTTGAAGGACGCCAGTTCCATCAATGCCGCCACCAGGCTGCGCAGTGCGGCCAGGTCCGGATCTTCGCCGATGGCCGGATGCCGCGCCAGGTTGGAGGTGACCACGCCGGCAGCAGAACACAGGTTGCGGATCTCGTGCGACACCGCGCCGGCCAGCAGGCGATTGTTCTTGAGCACATCGTCGAAGTGCGCCGATTCGCGCGCGCGCACTTCCTCGCTGGTGTCGACCAGGATCGCGGCCAGGTGGCGCTCGGCGCTGTCTTCGTAGACCGAGAACCAGGTGGTGGCCGGGAAGCGGGTTCCATCGCTGCGGCAGCCCCAGGTGCTGGCGGAGGTGCGCATGCCATCCAGATTGGCGCTCATGCTCAGCGCATCGTCCAGCAACGGCAGGAACTCGCGCACCGCGCGGCCTTCCAGCCCGCCCTCCTCGGCCATGTCCAGGATCTCGTGCGCGGCGCGGTTGGCCGCCACGATGCGGCCGTCGCCGGCCACGGTCAGCAATGCCGCCGGGCTGCTCTCGGCGAGCAGCCGCAATTGCCGCTCCAGCCGTCGGCGCAGCCGCTGCTCGGCGCGCAGTTGCACGTAGTGGGCCAGGATCACCCGGCGGGTGCGGCTGATTTCGGCCACGAGCAGGCCGCAGCCGGCATAGGCAATCGTCGCCATGAAGAAGCGCAGCGCCTGTTCGACCAGGGTTTCGTCGGTCACGAACAAGCCGCGCAACACCGCGCAGGCAATCGCGGCGATGACGATGTCGCGCCGCGACAGCACCGTGGCCGCCAATACCACCGGCAGGATGTACAGCAGCCCCAGCGAGACGCCCAGGTGCGAGTACCACTCCGCCCACACCAGTGATGCCAGCATCGCCAGCGAGGCCCACAGCGTCGGGCCGCGATTGAGCTTGACCACCTGCCCGCGCCACTTGAACGGCAGTCTCAATCTGTCCATTGCCTACCCCTGCACTTGCGCTGCAATGCCGCTCCTCTCTCGCTGTGGTTGATGCCACAGCATCGTGGCCAGGCGTGCGGATTTCACCCTATCGAAAGATAGCCCGCGCGCATCGTTCGGACGGTGCGTGCACTGTCCAACGCTGGCGCAAGGATGGCAGACACGACCGTGGAGGCTGGGTGTAATGGCCCTACCCCACGTTGATGTCGCCTTCCCCATGATCACCCGCGATACGTTTCCGTTGCGACGCATCTGGCCCAAGACCTACAAGCGCCTGCTGGTGTTGCTGGCGTTCGATTGCGCCGTGGCCGTGCTCTACACTTTTTTCGGCTGGCAGTGGCTGTCGATCGAAGCCTTGCCGCTGGCCCAGCTCGGCTCGGCGCTCACCATCTTCCTGGCGTTCCGCGCCAATGCGGCCTATGGCCGCTGGTGGGAGGCGCGCCAACTCTGGGGCTCGCTGGTGAACACCTCGCGCGCCATCGCACGCCAGGCGTTGACCGCGCTGGATGTGAATCCGGCCGACCCGCGCCAGGCCGCACTGCGCGACGACATCGTGGTGCATCAGGTCGCCTTCGTGCATGCCTTGCGCTGCCATCTGCGCCGGCAGAACCCGTTTCCCGAGTTGGCCGGCCTGCTCGGCCAGGCACGCGCCGACGAGCTGCGCGGCTACGTCAACATTCCCAATGCGCTGACCCTGCGGCTGGGCGAACAACTGCAACAGGCGCGCGACTGGGGGATGCTCGACAGCCTGCGCTGGTCGTCGCTGGACGCCAACCTCACCACGCTGGCCAACATCCAGGGCGCCTGCGAACGCATCAAGAACACCCCGCTGCCACGGCAGTTCTCTTCGCTGCCGCGCACGCTGGTGAACATGTATTGCTGGCTGGTGCCGCTGGGCCTGATCGCCGGCATGGGCCTGGCCATGCCGATCGCCTCGGTGCTGATCAGCTTCACCCTGATCGCCATCGACAGCGCCAGCAGCGCCATCGAAGACCCGTTCGAGAACACCGTGCACGACACCCCGATGACCGCGCTGTCGCGCGGCATCGAACTGACCCTGCGCGAGATGCTGGGCCAGCGCGTACCGCTGCGCGAGGTGCGCGCCATCGACGGTTTCATCTACTGACCACGGAGCCAGCCATGCAGACCACCCCCACCCACCTGATCTTCGCCACCAACTTTTCCGAAACCTGCCATGCCGCGATCCCGACCGTGGCGCAACTGGTGGACCGCCTGCGCGCGCGCCTGACCATCCTGCACGTGCACGCCAAGGGCAAGCGCACACAGGCCCAGCAGTCGCTGGATTCCTTCTTTGCCGAGGCGTCCAACTACCCGGGCTGCGAGCGCGCCCTCGCCGGTGGCCCTGCCGCCGCCGGCATCGTCTCGTTCTGCCGCAGCCGCGACGACGCGCTGCTGATCATGCCGCCGTCCGAGCGTACCGGCCTGCCGCGCCCGTTGCATGTCTCGCTGCGCGCGCGCGTGCTGCAGCGCGTGGCCACGCCCATGCTCACCCTGCCCTATGCCGATGCGATCCCGCGCGACGGCGCCGTCGGCGGCCATGTCGCCTGCTGGATCACCGGCCGCGAAACCAGCCTGGAATCGCTGCGCGATGCCGCCGCCCTGGCACGCCGTCGCGGCGCCGACCTGCACCTGCTGCATGTGGTGCCGGAGGTCAGCGAAGGGCTGCTGGTGGACAGCCTGTTCAACGACAAGCCGCTGAGCGAAGGCGCAGCCAGCAACTGGCTCAGCGATCTGGTCCAGCAGCTGCCCGACGATGACGACCTGCGCGTGCGCATCCACGTCGCGGTCGGCAATCCGCGCCGCGAAATCGCCGGCCTGCTCAAGCGCGCCTGCGCCGATGTGCTGGTGGTCGAACACGACGCCCTCGTGCGCCGCGGCGTCTGGCGCTCTTCGCTGCAATCGGCACTGGCCAAAACCCCGTGCGTGCTGATCTGCCTGCCACCGCCGCACCTGCGCCGCCCGATCCTCGGCGCCGGCAGCGACCGTGCACCCACAACGCGCAGCCGCAGTGCGGCGACGCAGCGGCTGCGTGCCTGAGGGAGCGCGCGGCGGGGCAGCGGCAGTCGGACGGCTGCCCCGGCATCCAGTGATTCCCCGTCGCCTCCGCCTCCGGCAACGATGAGCAAACCGCAATTCGGCCCCTGCTGCTTCATAAACTCGTACTGTCACTGGGCAGCAAGGAGATACAAAGCCTGCCGGTGACAACGGCCTGGCCGAGCCAGGCAGCCTGGAGGACTTCCTGTCCGACACACGTGCACGGGGCCTCATGTTTTAGGCGGCTTCATGCGATGCCTCGTCTGTACGCCAACTCCAGAAATTCCGTCATTGGGTGCGCCAAAATCGGGGGATTTGTTCTGCGGGCAGTATGGCAACGACCCGCCGCTCGCTTGGCTGCTGGAACGATTTCTGCTTGAACCTGCCAGCTTTTCGCCGGCACCGTACCGGGTGTTTTCAGAAGACCGCAGCGATCGTTCCGGCGGAGAGCGAACCAGCGTGGACTGCGTGGTGGGTACCACCAACGTACGGGCCTGTAGAGCGATGGATAGCGGCTGCAATCGGATCCAGTACGGCGGCAGTACCCAGCCGGGCACTGGGAGAGGCTCCCAGAACCAACCCAGACACACGATCATGCGGATGCGGGGTGAGCGGCTGTCCGTCGCGCTCTCAAGACATGCGGCGCTACCGTGGTAGCGCCGCCCGGCTCAGCCAGCGATGGTAAACACCGAGCCCGAATCCACGCGCACGCCGGCCCCGTTGATGAAGCTGGCGCGCTCCGAACACAGGAACGCGACCACCGCGGCCACTTCTTCCGGGCGGCCGCGTCGCTTGAGCACCATGCCGGGACGCTCCTCGTCCAGGAATGACGAGATCGCTTCTTCGACACTGGTTCCGTTCTCCTGCGCGCGTTTTTGCATCATCTTGTCGGTCATCGGCGTTGCGATGAAGGCAGGCGAGACGGTGTTGACCAACACATTGTCGGCGCCGTAGGCCTTGGAGAGCCCCTTGGCCAGGCTGAGGATGCCGGCCTTGGAGGCGCAATAGGCCAGTTCATCGACGTAGGGCTGCACCGCATCCTCGGAGGCGAACAGCACGATCCGTCCCCACTGCTTGCGACGCATCGCGGGAATGGCCTGGCGGCACATGCGCACCGCGCCCATCAGGTTGATGTCCAGTGTTTCCAGCCAGCCTGCATCGCTGACCTCCAGGAAATCGCCGGTGGCGCCGGTGACGCCGGCTGCATTGATGTAGATGTCCGGCTCACCCAGTTGTTCGCGCACCTGGTTCCAGATGGCGGTGACATCCTGTTCCCGCGTCACGTCGCCTTCGATGGCGATGATCTCTCCCAGGCCGGACAACTCGGCCAGTGCCTGGTCGAGTGTGCCGTCGGGAAGATCGGTGATCGCCACGCGCACGCCCGCTTCGAGCAGCTGGCGTGCGGTTTCCTTGCCCATGCCGGAGTCGCCGCCGCTGATGAGGGCGATGCGCTGGTTGATTCCGAGATCCATGTTGAACTCCTGGTCGTTGAATAAGGTTGCGGCGCAGGCGCTGCTAGCGCGCAAGGAAACGTTCTGCGGTACGTAGCCCGAGCGCCATTTGCGTCAGCGCCGGATTGGCCGCCAGTGCACTGGGAAAAATCGAGTTGTCGCAGATGTAGAGGTTTGGTAGATCGAAGGCGCGGCCACCGGGATCGACAACGGCCTGCGCGGGATCGGTGCCCATTCGGCAAGTACCGAGCGTGTGCGCCGAACGTGCAGCCGCGAAGATATTGCGGGCACCAGCCGCTTGCCAGATCGCTTGAAGCAATGCGCGCGCGTGGGCGTCGATGGCCTGCTCGTTCGGCCCGTAACTGAAATCGATGCGCGCCTTGCGCTGGCCGAACGCATCCCGTTCGTCCGACAGGACCAGGCGATTGGCATCGTGCGGCAGGCATTCGCCATTGATGCCGATACCGGCCAGGCGGTTGTAGCGCAGCATGGTGTCGACCAGTTCCCTGCCCCACAGGCCGGCACCGCGCGCCAAGGTGTTCGCCAGCGTGATCGGCTGTACGCCCAGGCTCTGCACCAGATAGCCGCCGACGAAGTCGGCATTGGCCGGGCGCAGCATGTCCTCGGTCATCAGCGAGGACGGGTATCCCCGATTCATGCGCATGTCTGCGTCGAACTCACCCCACACCTGGGTTGCCACATGCGCCATGAAATTGCGCCCCACCTGCCCGCTGGAGTTGGCCAGCCCCAGATTGAGCAACAGGCGCGGCGTCTCCACCCCGCCCGCGCAAAGGAAGACGGTGCTGCAACGCTGGCGATACTCCTGCCCATGCTGGCGGTAGATCACCGCGGTGAGCGCACCGCGGCCATCGCGTTCCAGATCGATCACGCGGCTGTCGCTGCGCAGTTGCGCGCCATGCGCCCTGGCCAGAGGAAGCCAGGTGGTATCCACGCTGACCTTGGCGGCGTTGCTGCAGCCCTGATGGCAGGCGCCGCAGTTGTTGCAGGCTGCGCGTTGGCCCCAATGCGGCTGTTGGTGGGGCCTGGTGACCAACGCGGCGGGTGCATCGGCCGCCCGGATGCCGAGGGCGCGGCAACCGCGCTCCATGGCCGCGGCCGACGCATTGCGTTGCGGTGGCGGATACACATAGCTGCGCGCGGGGTCCCATGGATAATGCGCAGGTCCGGAGACGCCGATAAACGTCTCTACACGACGAATGTAAGACAGCAACTCCTCGTATGGGATGGGCCAATCGGCGCCATGGCCGCTCTGGTTCAGAAGGCTGAGATCGCGCCTGTCCGGCCGCGGGCAGAAGGCGCCCCAATGCAGGGTGGAACCGCCTAGCCCGGAACCCGAATTGTTCGGTCCGAACGCAGTCGGCGTCTGCCCACCGCTCAGACGCTCATCCATCCAGTAGATGCCGGTGGTCAATTCGTCGGGGATGTGGGACTGCGGCGTGAACGCCGCGCCCGCCTCCAGCACGACCACCGAAACGCCGGCCTGCGCGAGCCGCGCCGCCAGGGGGCCACCGCCAGCACCGCTGCCGATCACGACGGCATCGACAACATCCTGTGTGCCAGCAGCCTTCATCGGTCGGCTCCGGAGGCGTGGAGTTGCCAGGACTCATGCCGATCCGCTGCGGTCTCTGCGTAACCCAGGCTCTCGGTGCCGGCAGCGCCAACGGCGAACCCGTCGTAGCCCAGCGCTGCCATCGTGGCGGGCAGGCTGGTCCAGATGCGGACCGTCTCGGCACGCACGTCCTCGAACCAATGCGCCAGCTGGGCGGCATCCAGGCCATGCGCTGAGGTGTCGCCCAGCGCCGCCTGCGCAATGTCCTGCAGCCAGTGGTCCTGGCTGTCTACCGACAGGTCGGCAAAGCCGCCGGCCAGCGCATCGAGCGCATCCAGCCCAAGCGGTATTGCCAGGCGATCTTCCGGCAGGTCAGCATGCCGCCAGCCATCGCCCGCACCGTCTGCGAGCTGCACGTCGATGCGCCGCGCAATCTGCCGCGCGTCGCCTTCGCCATCCAGGACGCGTGCGACCACCGCTGCCAGCACTGCCAGCTGGTGCGGGTTCAACACGCCCTCGGCCGTGGCAGGCGGACCTGCGTGCCGCGCGAGCAGCGTCGCCCGCATGCGCGGTGCGACGCGCTCGGAGTTGAGCAGCGCAACGAAGGCTTCGGGCAGGCAGTTCTGCACGCAGCGGTCCACATGCGCCGCGATCAACTGCGCCAGCTCCTGCGGCTGCTCATAAGGGATCAGATGCGCGGCATCGGCCACAACGGCAAGCTGCGCATGCGCATAGTGCGGCGCATTCAAGCGCTGTTGCGCGGCCTCGCCCAGGTCGCCATCCTGGTCACCGGCGACGATCACTGCCGGCACGCCAATGCATCCGGCCTGCGCGCGGACGTCTTCCCGACTGCCGTGTGTGAGCCACGCAATCCATGCGCTGGGCGCGGTGCGCAGGACATCGTTGATCGCCATCGCCCTGGGCCCGTCAGGCAGCGTCGAGGCGCAGTTGGCCTCCACGAACTGTACGGCCTCGGCACGTGTGGGCTGACCCGTTTCGAACCAGGCAAGCATCGTGCGTCGTCGCGACTCTTCCATGGGTTCGGGTGCCGGTGGCGAGGCGGCAACCAGCACCATGCCTGCCAGACCGGCCAGGCCTGCCACACCATCGCGCGCCCGCGCTGCCGTCAAGGTAGCGATCTTTCCACCCATGCTGTGCCCGATCGCGAACCAGCATGGCGGCTGTCGATTGATGACTTCAGCGCTGAACCAGTCGACGAGCGCATTCGTGTCGAAGTGGTCCAGCGGAGCCGCATCGCCAAACCCCGGGATGTCCAAGGCAACACAGTCGAAGCGATCACCTAGCTGCGCGATGACACTGCTCCACGCATGCCGGCTGCCTCCGAGGGCATGCAGAAAGAACAGCGTTGGCTTGATCATGTGACACCTTGATCCGTCGGTCCGGCATGGTGGCGCACGCTTCGTCCACGCCTCGTGCAGATGAGGTCGAAGGCCGGTCAGTAACGGGAGGCGTTGGTTGGTGGAATACCGTCGTTCGACGCAGGCTATGCAAAGGCGCAGAAGCATTCCGCGTCGCTTGTCCGGCAAGGCAGTAGCCTTGCAGTCGCCACGGCAACCAGAGCCAGTTGCGCCCGACGGCATCCGCTGAGCAAACCACGGAAGTGCGGCGTTGCCGCCGGCATCGCCCTCTTAGAGACAACGCCTCCTGCCTGCGTCACCAGCTATGCAGGCACCCAGGGCGAGACTTCCAGCTGCTTCAGGAAATCCGAGAACCCGCCAAGCGCACGTGCATGCCTGCGCGCACTGGTCCACACCACCGAGCGTGGCGACCACGCGATCGACGCCTTGATTGCCTGCAGCGCGTGGACCAGCGCGACATCTTCGCTGCAGGTCAGTGCGGAGAATCCGCCGCATTGTTGATACAGCGCGGTGCTCACCCCCAGGTTTGCGCCGTGAATGCGCCCATGGCCTTCGCCGGTCGCCTGGCTCTGTTCGAATCTGCGGCGTACCTCATCGGAATAGTCCAGCCAATCTTCCACCTCCACCACGCCGCAGAACACGCCGGTGCCTGCCCTGCGTTGTTCCAGCAGCCAATCGGCCGGAACACGCGAGTCGGCATCGGTGACGGCCAACCAGTCGGCGCCCAGCGCAATTGCCTGGGATGCGGCTGCGGCGCGCGCAATGCCTACGCCGCCTGGCGTGGGGACGTCGACCACGCGCGCGCCGAATGCCAGCGCCAGCTCGGCGGTGGCATCGGTGCAGCGGTCCACCGCGACGATCACTTCCACTGCCTCCTGCAGCTCGGGATGCGAGGCGGCGCGCAAGACCGATGTGAGACACGCGGCCATGCACTCGGCCTCGTTATGCGCGGGAATGATGACGGCGATCACCGCAGGCCTTCCTGCTGTGCCACCGAGAGCGGCTGCGCTGTCCAAGCTTCCAACAAGAAATCGCTGTCTTCGTAGCGATAACTCAGCGGCAAGCCGAGCAAGCGGGCGATGCAGGCGTGGACCGCGATTCCATCTTGTTGTGCCTGTTCGAACGGATGCTTCCAGTGGCAGGCCACCAACAATCCGTCCGGCGTGAGCGCCAGCTGGAGACGCGCGACCAGATCGTCGAGATCGGCGGCGGCGAAATAGTAGCCAACCTCACTCAGCACGATCAGGTCGAAACTTCCCACCGGCCACTGCTGCGGATGGCAGGCTTGCACGATCTCCACGTTGCTTCGCTCACCCACGCGCTGTCTGGCTTGTTCCACCGCAGCTTCCGACATGTCGGTCGCCAGCAAACGCTCGCAGCGGGCGGCGAGCCCGCGTGTGGCCTCGCCGTTGGAACATCCCAGTTCCCATCCACGTGCAAATCCCATCCGAGGCAGCGTTGCCAGCAGAATGTCGCGTTTGCGTTTTTCGTACCAACGCGTCCCGTAACCGAAAGGATCGTGCCGTTGGTAGATGCTGTCGAAATATTCTGCGTTGGCCTGGGCGTTCATGGGAGATAGACCTCAAAGTCGCGCTGAAACCTGGCCAGCGCCCAATCGGGAAGGATGGGGTTGGCCAGCGCGGGCGTGACGCGGCCGGTCTGCGTCTTGAACGCTGCCATTGCCTGCACCTTTGCAGCGTGTGCAGCGGGCGCAAGCTGAAGACGCGTGGCCGCTGACAGCATCTGACTCTGGTCCGGGTTGTCCCAATGCCACGCCCACACCGGGAACTGGATCAACTGCGCTCCGCAGCGTGCAGCTGCGTTGCTCGCGGCATCTGCACACGCTTCGTGGTCGGGGTGGCCGTCGCGCGCATACGTAACGAGCACCGCATCGCCGGGTTGCAGGAGATCGGCGATCTGTGCACCGAGAGCGATGACCCGCGCGCGCACCTGGCCATCTCCCGCATCCAGCCTGACGATGTTGGACGGGGCGATGCCCAGGCATGCCAGCGCAGCACGCAACTCGTCGCGACGCGCTGCCGCCAGCCGGGCCGGTGCCCATGCGTCGTCCAGCGGATAGGCTGCTTCACCGTCGGTGACGGAAACGATCAGCACCTGCCTCCCGGCTGCAATGGCCATCGCAAGCAGACCGCCACATCCCAGCACCTCGTCATCCGGATGCGGAGAGATCACTACAACACGTGTGGCGGCGCCCAGTAGCTGGTCGAGGCTGGTGATGGGCAGCTCAATCAACTGCTGCGATGCGCGCCAGCGCGCTTCGCTGACGCCTCGACCTTCGATGTGCTCGCCTCTCACGGCAGCCATGGATTGCCCTCGCGCGCGTGCAGCTGTTCACCGAGCCACTGCTCGTCCTTCTCGCCGTGGGATTGGCGGATGAAGGCGGCCAGGTCTGCACACCGTTGCGCATGCTCGGCATCGCAACACAACGATACGGGCCCCAATGCCAATGCAGCGCGTTCGATCACGTCCCGGCAGACGCGGTCCATCAAGCTACGCAAGCGAGTAACTGCGAACCGATGGCTTTCGGCTGGAGCGTTGTCGATCGTATCCGCCAGGTCCTGCAGCATCAGTCGCGCGCCCGTCAGCTGCTCGTCGATGGCGCCCAGGTGTGCTGCGGAAAAAGGATTGTGCATTGCCCTTGGCGAACGGCGGACCTGCTCGGCAATGGCCGTGGCGGCGCCATACCAGCAGGCAGCGATGCCCGCCCCGCCGTGCCAAAAGCCCGGCCGCTGCAGGTAGAAGTCCGGCTCACCCAGCAACCTTGCCGGCGCACCTGCAAAATGGCCGCTGCCGGTCGGAATGCCGACCATGCCGGGGCCGTGCCACTGACTAGCGTCCAGCGCAAAGTGGGGGCGCGTGAGTGTCACCGCGGCAAGCGGATGCTGATCGCCGCTGCCGACAGTCACCAATGCATGCGTCACCACGTCCAAGTCGGCGCTGCACCACGGTTTGATACCAGATACAGTGCACGAGTCCGCTTCGTACGTCGCGGTGTCGTGCGGCCCCCCTGCTGCCCACACTGCCCAGACAGCTCCATTCGAAGGCAACGGCTGACCGGCCTCGGAAAAGATGGACAACGCGTCGTAATGCGCTTCCAGCACCTTGGCAAGCGGCAAGCTCTCGGCACCCAGCTTGCTCAATGCCAGCCAACGTGCGCGCGTATTTCCTGCACCGGGATTTGGTAGTTGCGGAATCGAGCGCAATTGCGCATGCACGCGTTGCGCGAGCGCGGAATTCGAAGAGGTCGAGGAGATGCCCGGCAGATCATCCCGGGCCAAGGCTGATTGATACATAAGCCAACCTAGACGATGGTTCGTCAATCCCAAGTGAGTCAGATATCCAATTCCCTCACGTGCAGGGCACGTTGACTCCACCGTGTGCGACGCGGCCCCGACCGGGATCGGCACCAATGCATCTGCACCGACCTTCCGGCCGAATCGCAGCGCTCGCATGTCGGCGCGCGAGAAGCCTCTGGTTCATGGCCCGCTTCCAGAGACAAGTTGTGCGTATGAGCTCGCCACAAAAGATGCTGCCCGATCCAGCAAGGCGAGCTGCGGGGCCAACTGGCGGTCGACCTGAGTGATCGATGCGAGCATGAACTAAACAGTGACCACAGCGTTGCAACGGCGATTGCGTCAGACGATGGAACCGGACTCGGCCGTTCTTGACCCCAGTCGTCGACATTCGACGCTGCTGCGTTCGACCGCGACGCACTGCGGGTGCGCCACGGCAGCGACGAGGAAAACGCACACATCATCGGTGCCATGTTCCGCTACGAGCGCCGGCCTCTCCCGCCCATCATGCATGCCCTGCCCGAGGTCATTCGCATTCCCCAAGATGCCGGTCGGGTACCGGAATGGCTGGCGCAACTCTCGCACTCTGATGGTCGAAGCGCGCCACGCGCAGGCCGGTGCGACGCTGATGGTGTCGCGGATCATCGACTTGATGGTCATCCGCGTGCTGCGCAGTTGGGCCGAATTGGAGCCGCTGCACGCACGCTGGCTGGGCAGCCCGGCAAGCGCTCGTATCGGCCGTGCGCTCGCGGCTATCCATGCCGATGCCTACCGCCGCTGGAGCGTGGATGACCTCGCCCGTTGCGCGGGCATGTCGCGGTCGGCATTTGCCGCGCAGTTCGCCGAGATCGCGGGCGAGCCACCAATGCGCTACATCGCACGTTGGAGGCTGACGGTGGCCGACGAACTGATCCGCTCCGGTGGCATCAGCGTTGGCGATGCAGCACGCCGTGTCGGATACGATTCCGAAGCTGGCTTCAGCCGCGCATTCAAAGCCTTGTTTGGCCACGCGCCGAATGCGGCCAAACCTCCCGCAACGGCATCGCGCTAGATGCACCACACCGCACCAGCGATGGCGCCGCCGCCTTCGGCTCTCAAGCCGATGGGACGGAGCTGCGGAAGCGCTCGCGGTAATCGCCCGGTGCCACACCCAGCAAGCGCACGAAGGCACGACGCAGGGTCTGTTCGTCGGACAGACCGGTCAGCGCCGCAATGCGCTTGATCGGCAACGTGCCGGACTCCAGCAGGCGACGCGCGGCCTCCAGACGCAGCGTTTCCACTGCCTTGGCCGGCGTGACGCCACACTTGCTGCGGTAGACGCGAGCGAAGGTGCGCGGCGACATGTTCATGCGGCCGGCCAGCACGTCCACCCGCAGATCCTCATGCAGATGGGCCGCCATCCAGCCGTGCAATTCTGCGAAATCGCCGCCGGTGCTGGCCTGCGCCGACAGCGGCGCACTGAACTGCGACTGCCCGCCCGAGCGCTTGACGAACACGACCAGCTGTCTGGCCACATCGATGGCAAGCCGGTGTCCGTGATCGTCCTCGATCAATGCAAGCGTCAGGTCGATCCCGGCCGTGACACCTGCCGAGGACCACACGTTACCGTCGCGAACGAAAATTCGGTCGGCATCGACCTGTACGCCAGGATGCAGATTCGATAGCCGCGCTGCCCAGTCCCAGTGCGTTGCGGCGCGCCGCCCTTCCAGCTGCCCAGCAGCGGCCAGCAGGAACGCACCCGTGCAGATCGAGCACAACCGGCGCACGGTCGGGCCACGCGCCGCCACCCACGCCACCAGACCTGCAGAGGCTTGGTACACGTCACCGCGGCACCCGCCGGGTGCCATCAGCGTATCGATCGGGGTGTTCTCCAGGCTGGCCAATGCCACAGAGACGATCTGCAGCCCGGCGCTGGTGGTCACCAGGCCGCCGTGCTCGGATGCGACGGTCATCGTGTAGCGCAGTCTCCCGTCGGCCAGCGGCCGGCACTGATTGGCGGTGTGCAGCGCCTGGACCGGCCCGGTGAGATCGAGCACGTTCATCTGGTCGTGGGCGAGCAGCACAACGTGACGCGATGGGGAAGAGTCGGACATGGACGCCTTGTGCAGTCAATGCGGGAAATCGGGATATTCGAACGCCAGCGCGACGCCCCTGGCCGTCGCACGACCGTATCGCTGCATGATGCCATCGAGCGCAGTGTCCAGCGCCGCCACCGGCGCCAGATCGGCAGCGATCAGCAGCGGAGCGGCAGTCCCCGCCTTAAGCGCCCGATCGGGCAGGATGCGCAGTCCGTGACGTGTCACAAACGGCTCGCCAGTGGCAGACACGAGTGAGGCCTGGCTGCGGCCCGTCGTTGAGTACGCATCGATCGTCAACGCAAGGGCACCCTCATCGATTCCCGCCCTGCCCAGTACGTCGACCTGGTCGCGGCCGTGCAACCAAGGGTTGGTGTAGAGCACTTTTGCCAGTGGCACCGCCGTCGTGCCCAACCGCGGCGAAAAGACATCGCTGTCATGCTGCGCCGACCACGCCACGGCACCGACGCCCTGGGCGACGTTCCGCGCCGTCTCAGGCCCGCTGATGGCCTCCACGAGCGCGATGGACGCGGGGATGGCGGCGCTGACGCCAGCGGTCGATATCCAGTTTCCATCGGCAACATAGCGTCGATTCGGCGTCCAGCGTATCGCCGGATATTGCCGTGTCCGCGCCGCGCCGGTCGACCAATGCGCGGTGGCGCGCCGCCCATCGAACATCCCTATCTGCGCGGCGACCAGGGCGCCGTTGCAGATGGTGACGATCGTGGCGCCCTGCCGGGACTGCCGCTTCAGCCACGCAAGCAGGCGCGGCGTGGATGCCTGCGCCGGCACGATGATGTAGTCGGCGCCCAGTGGATGGGTCGCATCGAATTGCGCCACCGTGGTATCGGTCGCGATCCGGAACCCGGGCCTGCCAAGATCGGTGAATGTGGAAAGCGGCCCCGCGTCGAGCGTCACCGCCGATACGTCCATCGTGCCAGCGCGGGACAGGATCGCGAAAGGCACCAGGAAATCGCTGATTTCCACGCCTGCGTTCTCTCCCACCACCGCAATCACTGCGCGCGAGCGGTTGGGACGCGCCCGATAGGCGGGGATCGACATATCTTCTGTGGGTGACGCTCTCGATGTCCCGGCTGCAGGTGGCGTCGCCTTCGATGGCGGCCCAGCGCACCCGGCTAGTACCACGCATGCAGCCAACGCGGTGTGCCGAACCAATCCAGAGAAGGTGCCGGTTGCCATGTGCTGCCGTAGATGGGTGGAGTGCGGGCATTCTTCGCCCGCCACCCTGCGGCAACAATGCCGCTGTTGCGTCATTTCCTGCCATGTGTCGGTGCCGATCTGCGATGCCGGTGGTGTCGCCCGATCCGGCCTGCGGTCCAGGACGCATGCTGGCGACGCGCCGTGCGACGTGTGCACATGCATCCCCCGATCGAGTCATCGGACCCTGCCCCGACGCGGTGTTCTTGATTGAACGCGATACGTCCAGCATGGACGGCACCGCTGGCGCCACGCGACGCCATGACCCAGCGATTCCCTATCCAGAGAGGTCGCGTCCATGACGATGTCTGAGTTGCCGGGCCAGAGCGGGACGCTCGCGGCCGGTGCACTGCGCTCGCATCGCGACCAGGCAAGTTGGCTGGCGGCGATTCGAACACGTCATCGACTGCAGATGTGCGCGAAGCGTGTTTCAAACAGGAGAGTCGCACGATGAAGCCCTATTTGCTCTCGCTCGGCGCCGGCCTGCTGGTCGGCGTGATCTACAGTCTGCTCAACGTGCGCTCGCCAGCGCCACCGGTCATTGCGTTGGTCGGTTTGCTTGGCATCCTGATCGGTGAGCAATTGCCGCCTCTTGTACGCCAGCTGACAACGCGCAGCCAGGCCGAAGCCTCGTGGATCGGCCATCAGGTCAAGCCGCATATGTTTGGGCATCTGCCCGCAGGCAAACGCACATCGACGGATGCACCGCAAGCGCCATCGCCGCCACCCGCGCAAACCGACGGGGGCGATACGTAAGCGCACCTGTCTATCCGGCCTGATGGTGCATGCCGCCTGCGCAGCCCCGGCTGCGTTGCCGGCCGGAGCCTTGCTGCGACGGCGCGTCGATCGGTCGATTGTTCCCTGTGGCGATGCGCCGCGAGCTACCGAACGGATCGCCGGCTTGATCAACCAAACACGACACCACACGCGGCGTGTAGCAAGTGGCGTCCCGGGTCAAACGGCGTACAAGAACGCTTCGCGTGCAGATGCCTCCTTGCAGCGATGGCATCGATTACCCATGGCCGGCAATGCCGTCGCTCCACCTTTCCCGAAGGAACTTCCATGCGTCCGTTACTTTCCCTGAGCCTGTCCGCTGCGCTGGTGTTGAGCGCGATCCTCCCGGTCCTTGCCGATGCCGCAGCACCAGTGTCGGTGGGTCCGCAATACGACACCACGCACGTCTATGTGGCACCTGCCGATGTGGATGCGTTCGCGCACAGCTTCGCCGCAACCTTCGGCGGGCAGAGCACGCGCCAGGTGATCGCCACAGTCACGCCGACGCCCAGCAGTACCAGCTCGCAGTTGGTGCAGACGCCGGCAGGCACCGTGTCGTTGTTCGGATTCCGCACACCGGTGCCCCACCCCTTCGGCAGCGAGCGCACCGGCTACCTGGTGACCGACATGCAGCAGGCCATCGCGGCCGCACGCGCTGCCGGAGCGGAGGTGCTGGTTGCACCGTTCAAGGATCCGATCGGCATGGATGCGGTGATTGCCTGGCCGGGCGGCGTCAGCATGCAGCTGTACTGGCACGACAGCGCGCCGCATTACCCACCGCTGGCGACGATTCCGGAGAACCGCGTCTACGTCTCGCCCGATCGCGCCGATGCGTTTGTCAAAGCCTGGCTGAGGTTTTCGCATGGCAAGCTGCTGCACGATGACCGTCATGCGGACGCAACGCTTATCGGCCGGCCTGGCGCCACGTACCGCAGCATCGTCATCAGCTCCGGCTTCGGTGCGCTGCAGGTGCTGGTGACCGACGGCCACCTGCCCTATCCGTATGGGCACGAGCTCACCGGGTACGCCGTCGACGACCTTGCGGCAACGCTCGCCCGCGCCACCGCTTCCGGCGCAAAGGTGTTGGTGCCTGCCGTGACAGCATCGGGTCGACAGTCGGCGATGGTGGAATTTCCCGGTGGATATGTCGCCGAGCTGCACGCCGAACTCCACTCCTGATTGCATATGTCGTTACGCTTCACACTGCCCCTGGTGTTGCTGCTGTGCCCGTGCGCCGATGCATGGGCACAGGCTTCCGTCGATGCCATTGCCGCCACACCGCTGCGTCCTGCCATCAAGTCCAACCGCTGGCAGGAAGACTGGTCGCTACTTGCCGATCCGGCGCTGCGCACGCACCCGTTCGATCGCCTCAAATATGTGCCGCTTGGCGATGTGGGCTACGCTTCGTTCGGCATCAACCTGCGCGAACGCTTCGAAAGCAACCGCACGCCAGCGTTGGGGATCGGACGCGAGAGCGACAGCTATCTGTTGCACCGGCTGCAGGCGCACCTGGATGTGCGGGTCGGCGAGCACCTGCAGCTGTTCACCCAACTGGAAGACGTCCGCGCAGTGGACAAACGCCGCACCGGCCCGGCCGATGCCAACCGCGTCGACCTGCGCATGGCCTTCCTCGCCTACACCGCGCCGCTGGGCACTGGCCAGATCAGGCTGCGCGTGGGCCGGCAGGAGTTTGCCTTCGACCTGCAGCGATTCGTCTCGCTGCGCGATGGCCCGAATGTGCGCCAGTCCTTCGATGCGGTGTGGGTCAACTACGAGACCGGCCCATGGCGCTGGATTGCGTTTGTCAGCCAGCCGGTGCAGTACGCCGATGTCCATAGTTTCGACGATCTCTCCAACCGACATCTGCGCCTTGCTACCGTGCGCGTCGAACGCCACGTCCTGGGCAGCGACGAACTGTCGCTGTATTACGCGCGCTATCGGCAGGACGACGCCAGCTTTCTCGATGCCGCCGGCAACGGGCGACGCGACATCCTCGATGCCCGCTTCGCAGGTGTACACACCGGCCTGGACTGGGATATCGAAGCGATGGGGCAACGTGGAAAGGTCGGCAACAGCCGCGCGCGTGCCTGGGCGCTCGGCCTCAAGGCGGGCTACACCCTGCAGGACACTTTGCTGATGCCACGTCTGGGGCTGCAGATCGATACCGCTTCCGGCGATCGACATCCGGGCGATGGACGGCTTGGAACCTTCAACCCGCTGTTTCCGAACGGCGCGTACATCAACCTGGCGGGCTACACCGGCTACAGCAACCTGCTGCAGGTCAAACCGATGCTCACCCTGCGGCCCACTACGCGCCTGAGTGTCACTGCCGCGTTGGGCCTGTTATGGCGGCAGAGCACTGCCGACGCCGTTTATGTGCAGCCGGATATCCCGCTGGCCGGCACGGCAGGCACCGGCACTCACTGGACGGGCCGCTATCTGCAGCTGCGCGGTGACTGGGAGCTCAATGCACAGCTGCAGACCGCCATCGAAGCAGTCCATTACCAGGCGGGTGACACCGTGCGTGCCGCCGGTGGCCACGACAGCAACTACGTTGGCTGCGAGATGAAGTTCATGTGGTAGCTGGCGCTGGATCGCCCGCGGCCGCGCCGAGACTGTCGATGACCAGGACGGCATGGCGAACGGATGCGCGCGTGCGGCTGAAGCATCTTTGCGTCGATAGACGCAAAGGTGAATGAATGCAAAGCACCGCTGCCCCGTTGATGCCCACATTTTTATGGCAACGCGCTTGCGCAAGCGATCGCGCCTGGGCTCCTTCCCTCTCGCACGGCATACAGGGGGGTTAGCCTGGACGCGCCGTACCAACGTAGAGTTGTCCGTGCCACCTTTTGATATATATCTTCCACCTTGGAACCGAGAGGAATGGAGAATCGATGATATGAGTTACTCCGTTCAAACCGTCGCAGTCCGTTCCAAAATCGTCTATGACTTCCACGATCTGGTCTACGGCTATGACTTGGCATCGCATCGTCATGGCGTTCGACTAGTTATCGGTTCGCGCCAAAGGCGCTGGCCGCGGGTGGTGGTGTCTCAGCACCAAGCATGCAGTAGACGCTGCGGATAGTGGGCGACTGCCGGTAGTGGCTGCTGCGGTCTGGGCCAATCTATCGCTTGAACGTAGCCGAGGTGCTAATCATGTCGCAACGACGCTGGCGGCCTTGCCAACAGCCTTGCATGTGCCTGCTTCTTCCTTGATAGCCAAGGCTTTGTCCAGCTCTGCGCCGCCCTACTCAGCGTACTCCGATCGCAACCAGCGGGTAGCAATCGCGACCGCAAGCATGGCGGCGGCAACGAGCATCAGTGCGGCTGTCAGCCCCCAACCGTGGGCGGCGAAGCCGATCAAGGCGGGGCCGGCCAGGACGCCGGCGTAACCCAATGTCGTCATCGCGGTGATCGCCAGGCCCTCGGGCATGGCACGCTGTTGACCGGCCATCGAAAACAATGCCGGCGCGATATTGGCGCATCCCAGTCCGATCAGTGCATAGCCCGATAGCGAGAGCTGCCACCAGGGCATCAGTACTGCAATCAGAAAGCCCAGGCATGCAGCCAGTCCACCTAGCATGATGGATCGGACGCGGCCCACGCGCTGCACCAATGCATCGCCAAACAGCCGCGTGGCAGTCATGGTCAATGCAAAGACCACATAGCCTGCGCCGGCCACGGCGGTATCGACACTGCGAACCTGCGTCAGGAAGACCGCGCTCCAATCCAGGATGGTGCCTTCGGCGAGAAACACGACAAACGCCAGCATGCCGATCAACAAGACGCCACCCCGCGGCCAGGCCAGCAGCGGGCCTGGCTGAGTGCCCTGCTCCGCTCTCCAATGCGGGGCAGCCAGCGCAGCGACGAGCACGATGCTGAGCATGCCGATCATCGAAGCGATCGGCGGTGCGATGCCCAGGCTGAGCAGCACCGTCATCAGCAAGGCGCCGGCAAGGCCGCCGATGCTGTAGAAGGCGTGGAAGCCGGACATCATCACCTTGCCGCTCTCTCGCTCGACCGCGACTGCCTGCATGTTCATCGTGCAGTCCATCGCGCCAACCGCGGCGCCGAACAGAAACAACACCGCGCCCAATGCCGCTGCCGATTGCATTGCGCTCAAGAACGGCAATGCTACGCACATCATGGCAACAGTGGCCAGCATCACGCGCCTGCAGCCCGCGCGTGACGCCCACACCCCGGCGACGGGCATCGCCAGCAGCGATCCGGCACCCAGGCACAGCAGGACCAGTCCAAGCCTCGCTTCGTCCAATGCCGATTGGTGCTTGGCGAAGGGAACCAGCGGCGCCCAGATCGACACGGCGAATCCGGGAATGAAGAATGCGGCGCGGGTTGCGTGCTGTTGCGCACGGTGGGAAACACGAGAAGTCATCGATGATCCAACTGCAAAGACATCGCCTGCCGAGCACGGACGGCGCAAGAAGCGACCAAGAACGACGGCGAATCGTGGTCAGGTCGCCGTGACTGCGCACTCGGCAGCGCAGTGTCCGCGTGGCATGGCTCGCACCTCGCACCTCGCACCGGCCGCTTCCGCCCGGCGATGACCGCCGTCTTTTTTTTGGGCTGCGCCAGGCGCTCAGGACAGATCGTGCAAGTCCTTGTCCAGCACCGGGCCAAGCATCCAGTCGGAGAAGTGGACCTTCAAGCCCTCGCGTTCTGGCGTGCAGGTCATCGGCCCCACCAGATAGCGAGCAGCGACCGGGAATGGGCATAGCCGCACCAGCGGCCAGTAGTTGCCGTCCTTGGACGCTTGCAAACGCAGTACGCCCTTGTCGACGGTGGCGCGGATCCAGAAGTCCGACGGATCGGCTTCGTAAGGACCTGTCGCCCAATCCGACTTGCCATCGGTAAGAACGCTGCTGAGCATCGCGCGGCCGTCGCTGAGCTCGATGCCCGCCTTGACCCACTGGCGCTCATTGACGCGGATCATCAGGCCGGCCTGATCGTAGAGTTGCTCGAATTTGGCGCGGACGCGCAGCTGGCAGGTAAACGCTGCCGGCGCCGCGATGCCGAGAAAGTGCCCACTATCTCGGGTGAACCCGTAATGGGTCTCGCGCCAGAAGTCGGTACCCTTGTCGGTCACCACCTCCAATACATTGCCGTCCACACTGCGGTGCGATTTGGGCTCGTTCAACCATTGTCCTGGCTTCCAGCTGCTTGATGGCGCCGCGCCGGCACCGGTTGCCATGACCACGCCACCAGCGGCCAAGCCGCCCAGTGTCGCCCTGCGCGCGATATCGACCTGGTGTTTTTCCGAACCCGTCATACGTATTCCTCGTGACGAAAAGTCAAGGCTCTTCGATGCTTTCTCACAATCATCGCAAAGCCGTTAGCGTCAATTTGTACATCCGTACCAATTGGCAAGTCAACTCTGGATTACCATCGCCTGGTCGATACGTGCGCGAACACAGATGAGCGGCAGGACCTGGCAGCAAGACCCACATCGAAAAGAACACATCGAGCAGGCCACCTTGCAGGTGGTCATCGACCATGGCGTGGCCGGGACGACCTTTCGCAAGGTTGCCGAACAAGCGCAGGTGCCGTTGGGCGCGACCACCTACTACTTCGGTTCCATGCACGAGCTGCTGATCGCGGCATTCACCCGCTTCTCGCAGGAGGTGTCGAAAAACTTCGCTGCCGAGATCCGCGCTGCGAACAACCGCGATCAGGCCTGCGATGCGGTGGTGAACATCATCTTTGCCGACAGCACCGCCTCGCCGCGGATCCTGCTGCTGAGCTACGAGCTGTACGCGTTTGCGCGCCGCCACCCGGAGATGACGGCGATCATGGAGCAATGGATGGCACGCAGTCGCGCGGCGCTGGAGCTGCATTTTTCCAAGCCCGCTGCCAGTGCCATCGATGCCTTGATCGAAGGGATGACGATCCATCGCTCGGTGGTGCGCATGACCAAGAAAAGCGTGCGCAATGCGGTGGGACAGCTGGCCTTGCTGTAATGCATGCTGGGCGCGGTCCTGTTGGGCAATGGGCGTAACAGGCCATCGCCTGCATGACGACAGACGGATCGTTTGCACACCAAGCCATCAGGTGATGTGCTGCGGATGTGGCTGTCGCTCGTCGACCAATGCATGCGTGGCCCAAAGCTATCCAGCATTCTTTTACATTCAAATCGCCATGACCAACCCATAGGCCGTGCTTGAGCTATCTCTCGCTGTTCGCACTGTCGTTGATTGCCGCCACCCTGCTCCCTGCGCAGTCAGAGGCGGCATTGGTTGCGCTGCTGCTCGATGGCGGTTCGGTCGTGGGGCTTGTGGCCGCCGCGAGCGTGGGGAACGTGCTGGGCTCGCTGATCAATTGGTGGATCGGGCGCGAACTGGTGCGTTTTCAGGGGCGACGCTGGTTTCCGGTGACGCCTCAGGCCCTGGCACGCGCGCAAGCCTGGTATGGCAGTTACGGCAAATGGTCCCTGCTCTTGAGCTGGATGCCGATCATCGGCGACCCGCTGACGCTGGCGGCCGGGGTCATGCGTGAGCCGCTGCGTGTCTTCCTGCCGTTGGTGGTGGTCGCCAAGACCACACGTTACGGTGTGCTCGCGTGGGCAACGCTGACGCTTGTGCGGTAACGGCAGGCAGGTGAAGCCTGCCGGACGTGCAACGCACATGACGCGGCGCGCCATGGATGCGCATGGCCGCGCACGGGTTCTTAACGTGGCATGCCTATGCTTGCGACGCGCCGCAGCCCATCTGCTGCGCATCCAGGGACATTGCACAATGGACATTGCAAAGGAGATCGTATGAAGAAGCTGCACAGCATGCTGCTCGCCGGGTGCCTGCTTGGCCTGAGCACCCAGGCCTGGGCGGAGGTGGCCAACCTGACCAATAGTGCCGATGGCGCCAACCGCGATGCCGGTATCGCAGCGGTGAAGAAGAAACTTCAGGATGCCTGCACCTCACGTCAGGGCAAGGTCGACATGGCCTCGTTCGAGGTGGTGTTCGAAAAAACCAGCACCAATCCCGACGTTCCCAAACCGTATTACGTGGACGGCAAGATCAAATGCGATCTACCGTGATCGCCAGACACGCGTAGCGCGCCTTACCGCGGCGCCGCATGCATGATGCAAGGCCCCGCAGATGCGGGGCTTTGCATGTGTGGCGCCGGGATGCAGGTGGTGCGTTGCAGTCGCCGTCGTTGCTGGATCGGCACATCGCTCTGTAGTGTCGCCGTCAACGCCGCGCTGCACCTGCTGCAGGGCATAGAGTTGCGCGCGCAAGACAGGTACGCTGCCGGTCTATTAAACGACAGGATGTTCTCATGGGTCTGATCCAGGCGGTGGTGGGTACGGTCAGCGGCGTCTTGGCCGACCAGTGGAAGGATTTCTACACCGTACCGACGGGCCTGCCGGCCACGGCGGCGCTGTTTGCGGCGGTTGCGCAGGGCAGCAACGCCGGGCGTGGTGCCAACACCGCAACACCGATCAATCGCATGCGTTCGAGCGCGAAACCAAGATCGATGCCAAGCCGGTGAGCGGTACCGACATCAAGGTCGATACGATCATCGGCACGCGCAACGCGCAGATCGCCGGCGACAATGTGTCTGCCTACCGCACCCGGGTGCGACGCGAGAGCGATTGACTGGTGACATCCGCGTTGCCTTCGGTTGCCGGGAGTGCAGGCAGTCCGACTGACGCGATGCGGCAGTGTCGTTGCGGTGCAGCGCAAGCATCAGGCACCAGGCGGCCTAAGTTGTATCGGCTGCGCTGTCGCTGCCACGGGTGATGCGCTTCAAGCCACGGCGGCGCTGACCGCCGCTGCCTGCAGCTGCGCGCGCGCCAGGTCCAGCGTTGTCATGATCTGCACCACTTCGTCGAGCGGATGCAGCGGCGACTCGCGACGGCCTTCTCCGATGTAGCGTGCGGCCGCGTTGGCCTGCCATGACAGCCCGTCGTAGCCCTGAATGCCGGTCGGGTCTGTCCATTCGACAGGCGTACCGGCGTCATCGTTGCTGCCGATCCGCAGCCTGGACGGATTGTGGAAGTCCCCGGCCAGGTCGATGCGCCCTTCGGTGCCGGCGACGTAGGCCATCGAACTGCTGCGCGCGACGATGGAGCTGATCAAGGTCGACTGCGCCTGCGAGCGATGCGACAGCACGACAGTGGAAAAGGCATCCACGCCGGTGTCGGTGAGTTCGCCGACGGCAGCGATCGCGGTGGGCGCGGACAGGATCATCGAGGAAAACTGCACGGCGTAGACGCCCAGATCCAGCAGCGCGCCACCGCCAAGGTCGGGCCGTCGTTGCCGATGCGCGGGGTCGCTGGGCCCACGCTGGCTCAGGTCGGCAAACACCTGGCGCACATGGCCAAGCGCGCCGTCGGCAAGCAATTTGCGGATCACCGAGGTGTGCGGGAGGTAGCGGGTCCACATCGCTTCCATCAGGAACAGACCGCGTGCACGCGCTTGCTGTACCAGCAGGCGCGCGTCGTCGGCGCAGGTGGTGATCGGCTTTTCGATCAGCACATGCTTGCCCGCACGTAGCGCAAGCAGGCCGTGCTCCAGATGCTCGCTATGCGGCGTGGCGACGTAGACGATATCGACGTTCGGGTCTTCCACCAACGCCTGATAGCTGTCGTACGCACGCTTGATCGCCCATGCCTTCGCAAACGCGTTCGCACGCTCCCCGCTACGCGAAGCAACTGCCACCGCGCGTTGCTGGGTATTGTTGCGTAACGCACGCACGAAGGCGGTTGCAATCGCGCCCGGCCCCAGCACGCCCCAGCGCAGGGATGGCTCGCCTTGGCCAGGCACGAACAGATCGGGCTCGGGAACGTGGAGCAGTGGCATGGGGTCGCCGCGTTGTCGTGGAGCGGTCGATGCTAGCAAACCACGCGTTTCGATCGGCGCGGCATGGCGGCTCAGGCACGGGACTGCAACCCCGCGCAGCGAACACGGCCGGTGCGCGTGCCGCATTGTGTGCATCTCATGCCCGGCCTACCGATCCGGTTCCCCGCCTAGCGGGCGGCAGGCCGCCAACCGGCATTGAGCGCATCCTGCACCGAACAGAAATAGCGCTCGCCCTTCTCGGTCGAGATGCTGGTACGCGCGTAATCGCGTTGACCGGGCATGTGAAAGATCTTGCTGCCCTTGCCCGAAATGTTGCCCTTGATGACGCACCCACCTGGCACCGCTGCCGATACAGTTGCCGACGCGCGCGCAGCAATCTGCTGGCGCTTGTTGCGGCGGTACTCGGCAGGCTGCTTGAAGGTTCCCTGCCAGAGATTGCGTTTTTGCTGCTGTGCGATGCGCTCATCGGCGATGAACGCGGTGGCGTATTGGCGATACGCCACCGCCCAGCCGTTGCGCACCATCCAGCCGTTGACCGATTGCCCTTGTACAAAGCAGTCGGCAACCAGACGCCCGTAACGGTCGGTATCGGTTTGCCGACAATGCACGGTCTTGTCCATCAGGTAACCGTCCAGCGCCGCCGCGGAACGACGACCGCAAGGCCACGCAACGCCATCCGCGCCATTGCACTGCTGTGCGCTTTCCGGCGCATCGATTCCCCGTAACCGGATGCGCTTGTGCGCCACGGTAATGGTATCGCCGTCGGTGACGGCGGCCCGACCGACAAGCTCTGCTGCGCTGGCAGGCAGAACGAGCGCGACACCAACAACACCCCACACCCATCTGAACAACATCGACAACAACGTCCCTTGGCGATCGGTAGAAGTCGTCCATGCGTTCTTCCCGTGTATGCACCCTCAGCCGGATGGCCTTGCCCGGCGCTGTCCTGACGCCAGACGTCCACGCGGCAGTGCCGACGCAGGGCCGGCACTGTATGCGAATGCGGTGGGGATGGCTATCTCCTGCAGGTTGCGCGCGACGATCAACTGGCGACGCACTACATCGCAGTGTGCGACTCATCCGCAGGCATGGCGTGCATGGCGCGCACGCCACCTGCCTCGCGTTGTTGCGCGCGCGCCCTGCCCTGCTGGGCGCACGGCCAGGCATCTGGCTGTCTGGCCGCCTTGCGTATCACGACAACAAAAGAAAACCCGCCCGACGCATGATGCACGCGGGCGGTTCTCGCATTGCGGCTTACTGTGGCGTAGCTGCGGTTGCGGTTGCGGCTGCTTCGGGCGTCACGCGCCAGATGATGTTGGCCAGGTCGTCGGCTACGATCAACGCGCCGCGCGGATCGACAGTGACACCGACCGGGCGGCCGCGCGTCTTGCCGTCATCGCCATGGAAACCGGAGACGAAGTCGATCGGCTGACCCGCCGGGCGACCGTCGCGGAACGGTACGAACACCACCTTGTAGCCCACTGGCGGGTCGCGGTTCCAGCTGCCGTGCTCGCCGACGAATGCGCCGTCGGCAAACTTCGCGCCCATCACCGGCGACGAGAACGCCACGCCCAGCGCGGCCACATGCGAGCCCAGCGCGTAGTCGGGTGTGATTGCAGAGGCCACTTTCTGCGGATCCTGCGGCATCACCCGTTCGTCGACGTTTTTGCCCCAATAGCTGTAAGGCCAGCCGTAGAAGCCGCCTTCGCGGACCGAGGTCAGATAGTCCGGCACCAGGTTCGGGCCGATTTCATCGCGCTCGTTGACCACTGCCCATAACGCACCGGTGCCGGGCTGGATGGCCAATGCAGTGGGATTACGCAGGCCGGTGGCGTATGGCTTGTGCGCGCCGGTTGCCGCGTCCACCTGCCAGACCTGCGCACGATCGACCTCGGCGACCATGCCGCGCTCGGTGATGTTGCTATTGGAGCCGATCGCCACATACAGGTAGCGACCATCCGCACTGGCGGTAAGCGCCTTGGTCCAGTGGTGATTGATGGCCGATGGCAGATCGGTCACCTTGCTCGGTGCGCCGCTGGCCTTGGTCTGGCCCTCGCGATAGTCGAAGCGCAGCAGCGCGTCCTGATTGGCGACATACAGCGCGTTGCCGATCAGCGCAAGCCCGTAGGGCGCATTGAGCTTGTCGGCAAAGACCGTCTTCATTTCATAGGTGCCATCGCCGTCGGCATCGCGCAACAAGGTGAGGCGATTGCCGCTCTTGGCCTTGGACGTGCCCTTGGCCTTGATCGGGCCTGCGATGATGTCCTTGGGCTTGAGGTTTGGTGCAGAGCCGCCGCGGCCTTCGGCCACCAGGATGTCGCCATTCGGCAGCACCAGCGTCTGGCGCGGAATGCCGAGGTCGGTCGCGATGGCGGTGATGCGATACCCCGCCGGCACGGTCGGCTTGCGGTCGCCCCATGCGGTGGGCTCGGCGATCGTCATGTCGGGCAGTACCCCGCGATCCGGGGCCGGCAATTCCGGCGTGGCGCCGTGCTGATCGAGCTCGGGCGCCTTGCCGCAGGCGGCCAATGCTGCGGCAAGGACGGAGACTGCAAGCACATGTGTGTAGCGGCTCATCGTGCACCTCCCATGCGCAGACCAGACAATCCCGCCCAGGTGGCGACCAAAGCGAACAGCGTGGCGATTGCTGACAGCGTCAAAGCCGCCGGCATGATGGCCCAGGCATCGCGCGCGTGATGCAGCGCATCGAAGAATCCGACGATCCAGGTGGCCACCAATGCGAGTACATAAATGACGTTGCGGCTGCCGCGCACAAGCCCGACGATGGCGGCCACAAGCGCGAAGGTGGTCACCACCATGGCCCCCACCAACAGCCAGGACGCGAAGTTGGCCCATTGGATCTGGTAGCTGCTCCAGTAGGCGTAGTCGCTCCATAGCGCACCAAGGAACAAAGGCCACACGCCGCCGAGCACGGCTGCATGGAATGGATGGATGGCCCAGCGGCGGGGCGAAACGACAGCTGCATTCATGGCGGACTCGTTGGGGCAATGGCGAAACGTGCCCCGATGCTGCCAGCTGGCGTGTGACGAGCAGGACGATTTCGCGTGCACCGCCCCTGCCCATGCCATGAACGCACTGTTGCACGCGCCGGGTCGTTGCGCGGTTGCGCCTGGCAATGCTCAAAGGCCAGCTGGCACCCTCATGCTGTCGGCATCCATCAATAATCACTCGCGCAGTTCGACCAGACACCTCGCCGCTCATCCCGCCACACGACCACTGAACCGGCACACCGACCACAGGTCATGGAGTGCTCGGTGCAGCGAACACGCGCTCTTAGGCTGGCCATATCCACTCAGGGAGCAGGCAGATGAAGACGATCGGAGCAGTGCTGCTGGCAGCGGTATTGAGCGCAGCCGGGGTAGCGCGTGCTGCACCACCTGTCGCGGCTGCGCCCGCCACCACAGAATTGGCACGCGAGGCGGTGGCGTCTTGGGTCTGCGCAGAGCGCTGCGCACTTACGTGCTGCAAACCGCTGGATGGTCCGTTGCCTGTCTAATCGTGGGCTGCCATCGCCCCGCTTGCAGAGAGTGTCGGCGCATCAAACGATCTCGGCGCATCACACCGTTACCGCCACGCGGTAATGAGCGCACCTCATAACTGCATGCGGTACACGCGGCTGGAACGGCGAGGCGGATACGGCATGCTGGCGCCATGTCCTGTCCAGACGCATCGCGGTGCGTGCATGGCCCATCGCGCAGCCGCCCAGGCCTGCGGCTATCGCATCACTCAAGGAGATAACGCTTGGATTTCAGCGCAGCGACCCCTAGATCTGTATCTGACAGACCGACCACTTCGGTGCGTCGGCCTCACGTGCTCGCGCGCCTCGTGGCCAGCGTCCTTGGCGCGGTCGCTGTCTGTGTGGTTGCCCCCTCCCCCGCGGCAACACCTTCCCCGGAGTCCATCGGTATGCCCATCTCGGAAAGTCTGTTGCCCCGACAGCAAGCCATCGCACCGATTGCCGCGTTTGCGGCGACCGGCGATATCGGCCGTTTGACCACCGCATTGGAGGCAGGCTTGGACACCGGGCTGACCATCAACGAATGCAAGGAAGTGCTGGTACAGGTCTACGCCTATGCCGGCTTTCCGCGCAGCCTCAATGCGCTGTCGGCACTGATGCAGGTGGTTCAAGCGCGGCAACAGCGCGGCCTTGCCGACACGCAGGGCGAGCTGCCGGGCCCGGTGCCGACCGGCCCGGAACTGCTTGCGTTGGGCACCGCCAATCAAACGCAGCTGGTGGGGGCGGCGGTGTCTGGGCCGCTGTTCGAGTTCGCACCGGCCATCGATGCCTATTTGAAGACGCATCTGTTCGGCGACATTTTCGCGCGCGACAACCTCGATTGGGTCAGCCGCGAGCTGGCAACGGTGAGCATGCTCGCAGCGCTGGAGGGGGTGGACTCGCAACTGCAGTCGCATCTGAAGATCAGCATGAACATCGGTGTGAGCAGCGCGCAGCTCAATGCGCTGGCGCAGGTGCTGGATACACGGGTAGGTGCGGCCGCCGGCACCCGTGCCAAGGCCGCCTTGGCCAAGACGCAGTGAGAATGCCGATCCGCTGATGCAGCCGCCGGGAGGGCGATTCGCCCGATGCGCTGCTGCGTGGCTGGGAGCGACCTGACCACGTGAAATCGCCGCTGCTGCATGCGTGCTTGCCTGCTGAATCAGTACCGGCCTGTCGACTATGAACGCCCACGCCCACACCTGCGGAAAGTGCGGGCACCGGGCCGGCCTCCACGCCGTGCCGTGCATGACGACTGGCGGCCCTGGCTGAGCAGATCGCTCAAACCTGATAGCCGCGACTCACCGCCTTGCGCGATACGTCTGAGGCTGCGGTTACCGGCGTCCACACCAAGCGGGCTGAACCTCTGCAGGCTTCGGACGCTGGCTATGCGAAAAGCTTGTTCGCACCGCCCTCCCCCTCTCGCATTCGCCCAAGAACCTAAAGGGGTTGCAAGATCGGATAATTAAATAACGCCCAGATCATCCTGGGCGTCCCAGAAGGCGACGACCTTGAGAAAATCCTCAAAAAATAAACTAAATTATTCAAATCATTCATTTTCGTCGCAACCGATTGCGCAATCAGCGCCGTTAGACGTCGAATTTCGCACAATCGGACGAGGCCGCTCGGCGCTGTGAGAGGACGTTTTTATCGCAATGACATCGGGGGACAATTTCGCCTGGACCGTTTAAACCATCGTCGCCTTCAAAATTATTCAAAATCACGCTGCTTACAGCAGAGTCCGTTAGGGCGCCTAACTTCCGGTTGAATTCGCCACAAGGCGTGAGGGATTTACCCACATCTTCGACGTGATTCCCCGATTACCCACGCTCTTCATCGCATTTAGGATTGCCGCCCTCTGCGAAATGTGACTGACTATTGTTGCGTTCGGTCCGACAATTTTCCGTGTTTTGATTTGTTAGCCGCCTATTAGGCTGATATCGCTATGGGGTGAATCGGCGCTGCCTATCGCATGATCTTTTTCTCTGAATAGCAACTGTCCATTCAGACTTTAGAGTTAATGGCTAGCGCCGTTAAACAAACCGCAGGCACACGGCAAGTGCATCAACGTATTTGCCGAGTACTTCGTCAGCGCAACTCCGAGGGGACGGACCGCTGTGGTTTGAAGTGAATAACACGTGAAATTAAACGCCTTCGTTGGTGACCGCCAGCGCTGGGACCTTCTGCGCCAAATTTCAGAATCAGCGGTAGCGGCGCGCCTACAACGGAATCGACCACGCTTATGAATCGCTCGCTACTTGCAACCACCATCGCCTCCTGTCTTGTCCTGACCGCATGTGGCGGCGGTGGCGGTGGCGGCAACGTCCGCAGTGAGCCGCCGCAGAGTACGGTGATTGCGCCGGCACCTACGCCGACCGCGCCGACCACTCCGGGCACCACCTCCGATCCGCTGCCCAAGACCGCGCCGGTTCCGACACCTGCGCCTGCCCGTTATCAAGGCGTCGGCAGCAATCTGCTGGTGCCGATCAATGCCGATCTGGCGCAGCAGGCCGGTGCCCGCGGCCAGGGCGTGAAGCTGGCGGTGCTGGACGACAACCTGATGCCGAGTTACGCGCCGATTGCCGGCAAGGTCGATGGCTTCACCGACTACACCGCCAGCCCGGGTACGCCCGAGTCGTCGTCCAACGCGCTGCGCGGCCATGGCACCATCGTCTCGGCGCTGGCGTTGGGCTCGGCGCAGGACGGCTTTGCCGGTGGCGTCGCTCCGGATGCGGACCTGTTCTATGCGCGGATCTGCGCAGAGAATTCCTGCGGTACCCAGCAGGCCCGCCGCGCGGCGGTGGATCTGGCCGCCTCCGGCGTGCGCATCGCCAATCTGTCGCTGGGCGCCTCGTATGCCGACGCCGCCAGCAGCGCCAATGCGGCAGCCGCCTGGCGATTTGCGCTGACGCCGCTGGTGCAGGCAGACGCGCTGATCGTCGCCTCGACCGGCAACGAAGGCGCCGCCGAAGCCTCGTATCCGGCGGCGACGCCGGTGCAGGAAGCCAGCGTGCGCAACAACTGGCTGGCGGTGGGCGCGATCAATGTCGACAGTGCCGGCAATGCGGCCGGTCTGACCAGCTATTCCAACCATTGTGGCGCCGCTGCGCAATGGTGCCTGGTGGCACCGGGCAGCTTCACCGCTCCGGCGCTGGCCGGCACCGAATTGCAGGGCCAGATCGCCGGCACCTCGTTCTCCACCGCTGCGGTCAGCGGCGTCGCGGCGCAGGTTCTGGGCGTGTATCCGTGGATGAGCGCCTCCAACCTGCAACAGACCCTGCTGACCACCGCTACCGACCTGGGCGACCCGGGCGTGGATGCGCTGTATGGCTGGGGCCTGGTCAACGCGGCCAAGGCGATCAAGGGCCCGGGCCAGTTTGCCAGCAACTGGTCCGCCACCGTGGGTGCAGGCTACGACAGCACCTTCAGCAACGACATTTCAGGCAGCGGCAGCCTGACCAAGAATGGCAGCGGCAAACTCACCCTGAGCGGCAACAACACCTATACCGGCGGCACCACGATTACTGACGGCGTACTGGCGCTGTCCGGCAGCCTGCGCTCGGATCTTGTGGTGGCCAACTCGGCCACCTTCGAGTCGCGCGGCGGCGTGATCAACGGCGGCTACAGCCTGGTCAACAGCACCGGCACCACCGCCATCGAATTGGGCAAGGGGTTGACCGTCACAGGCTTGGCCAGCCTGAAGGGCAATCTGCTGTTGCTGCCGGAAGCGTCCGGCTACAGCGTCGGCAGCAGCGAGAAGATCGTAAGGGCCGGTGTCCTGCAGGGCACGTTCGACCGCGTGCAGTACGCCAACAATTTCTTTTGGACCGCATCGCTTTCCTACGACCCGACCACTGTCACCGCAACCCTGACCCGCAATGCGTCGGCCGCCAGTGCGCAGGCCGCGGGTGCGCCGCAGGCCGTGGTCAACGGCGCTGCCCAGGCTGATGCGCTGGTCAAGGTGCTGGACACCCGCGTGGCATCCGGCGACACCGCAAATTTGGGTGGTCTGATCAGCGCCACCGGCTCGCTGCTGGCGGCATCCAATGCGCAGGTTGCCGCATCGCTGCCGACCCTGGCCGGCCAGGTGCACGGTATCGAGCGCACGCTGGGCTTCCAGTCGGCACTCAACGATGCGCGTGTTGCTGCCGATCGCCTGCCCTACCTGGCCGACACCACCACGCTGACCACCTGGATGCAGGGCAGCTACCTGGATGGCGATCTGAGCCGCAGCGGGTTTGCATCGGCCGACTACACCCAGCAGGCCACCACCTTCGGTGTGGATGTGCCGGTCGGCAGTGTCGGCACGGTGGTGGGCGCTGCGGTGACCTCCGGTCAGGACCGCGCGCACATCGATGCTTCGGCCAGCCGTCTGCGCTCGGACCGTTACGCAATGACCGCGTACCTGTACCAGCCGATCGGCCAGGCGTACCTGTCGGGCATCGGTTCGTATGGCATGAGCAATGTGGAGACCGAGCGCAACGTGCAGGCCGGCAGCGTCGGCGAGCGCTTGCAGGACCGTCGCCACGACACCAACTGGTCGCTGCGCGCGGAGGTCGGCCTGCTGCCGCATGCCGGGCTGTCGCCCTTCGTTGCCGCAGGTGTGGTCAGCCAGACCCAGGATGCCTTCAGCGAAGCCTCGGTGACCGGTCTGGGCCTGAGCGCCGGCAGCGATACCTTGCGCGCGGGGTATGCCGAGGCGGGCGTGCGCGGCCATCTGGCACACGGCAAGTGGGGCTTCGATGGTCTGGTCGCCTACCGCTCGTTGCTGGGCAACCCCAACGCCGACTTCAGCGCCTGGTTCACCGGCTTGCCGGAAGCGCGCTTCAACGTGGCCGGGACGCCGGTGTCCAGGCAGGCCGTGCGCGCCTCGGTCGGCGTGCGGTACCAGGTCAACGACGCGTTCTCGCTGTACGGCAATGTGGGCGCCGAGCGTGGACGTTCCGATTCCAACAGCATCAACGCCAATGTCGGTCTACGCTGGCAGTTCTGATCCAGCGCTGGCGGCGGTTGCGCGACGGCATCCGCCAGCCGCGTAACGCCAGCGACTGCGAAGGCCCCGGCATGCCGGGGCCTTCATCCGTCTCGGTGCGCATCTGGCCGAGCGGATCGGCAAAAGAGCCCCGGCGTGCCGGGGCTTTGTCGTTGACTGCGGGGAGCCGATCAGAAACTCCAGCCCCAGGTCACCTGTCCGCCGTAGGCGGTCTGTCCATCGCCGCTGAGTCCTTGCAACGACAGCGACATGCGGCTGTTGGGCGACGTGATCAGGCTGACGCCCAACTCGCCGATGGCCGCATTCCTGGCCAGCGTGACGCT
The DNA here is from genome assembly GCF_040182365.1 of Xanthomonas sp. 10-10. Lineage (NCBI taxonomy): Bacteria > Pseudomonadati > Pseudomonadota > Gammaproteobacteria > Lysobacterales > Lysobacteraceae > Xanthomonas > Xanthomonas sp. 10-10. The sequence goes on along the minus strand of NZ_CP144460.1, from coordinate 2,595,370 downwards.
TTGCACCGAGAACTCCGAGCCGGTGCCGATGAAGCCCGCCGATCGCTGCACCGCGCGATCGCCAAACGCGTGGCGCCAGCCCGCCGAGGCATAGAGTGCGGCCTGCTGACCAAGCTCCCAACGTCCGCGCACACCCAGGGTAGTGGTGGTGAATTCGTCCTTGGCGCTGTCGACCGACAACCCGGAGATCCCGCCGCGCTCAGTGAACCCGTCGGTCTTGAGATGGGTGTAGTCGGCGGCAATGAACGGGCTGTACACCGCATTGCCGGTACGCAGATTCCACGACGCTTCCAGCGACACCGTCACGGCAGTGGCGTCGTATTGGCTGGTGAGCCGTTCCTCGAGCACGCCGGGCAGCACGACCCGGCGCGCGCCGTCCACGCTGTAGTCCGCATAGTCCACCGCGCCCTGCAGCGAGAATGCGGACCAATCGGCCTGGCCATACACACCGACATGCGTGCCGTCGATGTCGGAGCGGTCGCCCCACTCGCGCGACCAGCTTTCGATGTCCTGGCTGCCCACCGCCACACCGAGCACGCTGCGCTCGCCGATGCGGCGTTCTGCACCGGCCATGATGCCGTTGTCTTCGCGGCGTACCGAAACCGCGTTGGCATCGCCGTCGACGCGATTGGGCAGGCTACGCCCGGTGATCCATACGGTGGTGTCACCGATGCGGGTGTCCTGGCTGTCGCCGCGCAGATGGCTGCCGATGCCGCTGTTGAGAAAGCGGCTGTCCAGCATGGCGGTCGCGGTGCTGGCATGGCTTTCGCCCGACAGCGACGCGAAGGCGGTGGCGACTGCCTGCGCGTCGTCCGGCAGACGCACGACGGCCTGATACACCGGGCTATCGATCGACAGGCCGTCGACCGCAGCGGCAGCGGACTGCTGGTTGGGCGTGGTCACCGTATCCACCATGCCGACGGTGTTGCGCCCCAGCGACACCGACAACCCCGTTGCGCTGGTGCTGACGTCGGGATCGATAAACGCGTAATCGGAGAAGACGTTGGTGAATTGCCCGGTGAGTCCCCCAGCAGCGTTGATCACCGGAATCTCGGTGAACAATGGCAGGTCGGCCGCACGTACCAACACCAATGAGCTGCCCGGCGCCAGCGTGGCCGCGCCGCCTACCGTTACCGGCGTCACCACACCGCCCGTGCCGGACGTGACCTGCACCGTGGAGCCGGGGCCGATGGTGGCGTTGCCGCCCACATTGATCGTGCCGGTGGTGCCGCCGATGGCCAGGGTACCGCCGGTCGTGGTCAGGCTGCCGATGCTGCCGCTGCCGGTCAGCGTACCGCCCGGCCCCACCGTCACAGGCCCGCCGATCGCGGCGCCCGGGTTGGCCGGGTTGCCGACGCTCAAGGTGCCCGCCGTGATGGCGGTCGGGCCGGTGAAGCCGCTGCTGTCTGCAGTGACCAGCAGGGTGCCGATGCCGTCCTTGAGCAGGCTACCGGTGCCCGACAGCGTACCTGCGTAGGTGCCGCTGGCGTTCTGCGCGAACACCAGCGCGCTGTTGTTTGCGATGTTGCCCTGCAGGCTGTCGGTGTCGCCGATCAGGGTACCCGCGTTGATGGTGGTGCCACCGAGATACCCGTTGACGCCATCCAGCGTGACCGCACCGCTGCCGTCCTTGATCAGCGCACCGCTGCCGGCGATGTTGCCGGTAAAGCTGCCGTCGCCGGCCTGATCGAAGACCAGCACACCGTTGTCGAGAATGTTGCCTTGCAGGCTGGTGGTGGTGCCCTGCAGCGTGCCGTCGGCAATGGCGGTGCCGCCGCTATAAGTGTTGGCACCGGCCAGCGTGAGCACGCCGGCACCTTGTTTCACCACGCTACCGGCGCCGCTGACGATGCCGGTAAAGGTGCCATCGGCAGACTGGTCGAAGACCAGCGTGGCGTTGTTCACCACATCGCCCTGCAGGCTGGTGGTCGTGCCGATCAAGCTGCCGGCACTCACCAGCGTGCCGCCGGCATAGCTGTTGGCACCGGTCAGTTGCAGTGCGCCGCTGCCGGCCTTCTCCAGCGAGCCGGTCCCGCTGACCACACCGGCATACACCCCGCCGGTGGCCTGGTTGAACACCAGTGCCGCATTGTTGACGATGTCGCCCTGCACGCTGGTGCTGTCGCCGATCAAGCTGCCCGCCGCAATCGTGGTGCCGCCGCTGTAGCCATTGGCACCGTTGAGCAACAGCGCGCCTGCACCGTCCTTGACCACGTTGCCGGTGCCGGTGATCGAACCGCTGAACACGCCATCGGCTGCCTGGTTGAACGCCACGGTGGCGTTGTCGACGATCGCGCCCTGCAAGCTGCCGCTATTGCCCGCCAGCGTGCCGGCACTGACGGTGGTGCCGCCGGTATAGCTGTTGCTGCCGTCCAGCGTCAGCGTGCCGGTATTGGTCTTGATCAGCGCGCCGTTGCCGCCGATGGCACCCGACAAGGTCAGATCGGCCGGGTTGTCGACGGTGAGCGCTGCGCCCAGGTTGACCGTATTGCCCAGCGCGGCGGCGATCGCATTGCTGAGCACCGAAGCGCCGGTCACCGACAACGTGCCGCTGCCCAAGGCCGTGCTGCTGCCCACCGCCAGCGTGCCGGCATTCAACACGGTGCCGCCCGCGTAGCTGTTGTTGCCGTCGAGCGTCAGCGTGGTGGCGCCGTTCTTGATCAGGCTGCCCGCACCGCTGACCGGGCCGGACACGCTCAGGTCGTTGCTGCCAAGCAGATTCAACGCGCCATTCACCACCACCGCGTTGCCCAGCGCCAGTGCCTGGTTGCTATCGAGGCTGGTGCCGGCCGCTGCGGTCAACGTGCCGGTGCCCAGCGCTTGCGCATCGCCCAGCACCAGCGTGCCGCCATCGAGCAAGGTGCCGCCGGTGTAGCTGTTGGCTGCGTCGAGCACCAAGGTGCCGGTGTCGAGTTTCTGCAGTGCGCCTGCGCCGCCGATGGCGACATCGATCGTGCCGGTTACACCAGGGTCGACGCGGATGATGGTGTTGGCGGCATTGGCGCTCAACGCACCGGCACCGCCGTCGCTCAGCACATAGCCATCGGTGACGAACTGCATGCCGGTGATGCCCTGGGTGCCTTGCACGGCCACGGTACCGGCAGTGCCGGCGAATACTGCGAAGCTGTTCTGCCAGGTATCGTTGGTCAGGCCGTCGATCGCTGTCCAGTTGGTGCCGCCGGCCGTCCATGCAGCGCTGCCGCCATCGATGGCGCCGTTGGCGACGGTTTGCGCACCATCCCAGAACTGCACGTTGCTGCCCGGCGCCAGCACCACCACGTTGATCTGTTGTGCCAGTGCGGTCTGCAGCGTCAGCTGGGTCGGGTCCACGGTGCCGGGCAGCGTGCCGATGCCCAGGCCGTTGTCGGTCAACGCACCGCTGTAGTCGATCAGGCGATACACACCGGTACCGAAGCCGCCGATGTCGGTGATGTTGAGCGTGCCGTCCAGCGTGAGGTCGCCGTTGACCGCCAGCACGCCGGTCTGGCTCGGGATGCCCAGGAATGCATCGAGCGTGGCGTTGGGCGCCATGCTCAAGCTGCCGGTGGTGAGCAATGCGCCACTGCTCACCACCAGACGGCCGCCATCGTTGACGTTGACCGCCGCATCGACCAGGCCGCTGCCGCTCAAGCTGCCGCCGGCACCAACGCTCAGGCCGCCAGCACTGGCCAGCGTGCCATCCACATCCAGCGTGCCGCCGAGGATCTGCGTGGTGCCGCCCAGCGCGCTGGTACCGGTGAGCTGCAGCGTGCCGGTGCCCACCTTGTCCAGGTTGCCGGCGCCGCTCAGACTACCCGCAAAGGTGCTGCCGACGTTGTTGACGCCCAGCTGCAGCGTGTTGCCCCCGAGGATGTCGACCGCACCCTGCCCGGTCACCGCGCCCAGCGCTGCACTGCTGCCCAACGACAGCCCCGCACCTGCGGCGACATCCACCGCGCTGGCGGCCCCCAGGTTGCCGGTGGCGGAGGTGGCAAGCACACCCGCCTGCACCGCCACCGGGCCGCTGAAGCTGTTGGCGCCGGACAAGGTCAAGGTACCCAGACCGGTCTTGGTGAGCGCACCGGCACCACTGAGCGTGCCGGTTAGTGCCAGATCCGCAGCGCTGGCGATGGTCAGGTCCGCACCCAGGTTGACGCCGTTGCCCAGCGCCAGCGCGATGGCATTGCTCAAGGTGGAATTGCCCAGCACCGACAGGCTGCCGACACCCAGGGCGGTGTTGCCGCCCACCGCCAGCGTGCCGGCGTTCAACACGGTGCCGCCCGCGTAGCTGTTGCTGCCATCGAGCGTCAGCGTGGTCGTACCGTTCTTGATCAAGCCGCCCGCACCGCTGACCGGGCCGGACACGCTCAGGTCGTTGCTGCCAACCAGAGTCAGTGCGCCATTCACCACCACCGCATTGCCCAACACCACTGCCTGATTGTTATCGAGGCTGGTGCCGGCCGCGGCGGTCAATGCGCCGGTGCCAAGTGCCTGCGCATCCCCAAGCACCAGCGTGCCGCCACTGAGCGCGGTGCCGCCGGTATAGCTGTTGGCTGCGTCGAGCACCAAGGTGCCGGTGTCGAGTTTCTCTACGCCACCGATGCCGGCGATGGCGACATCGATCGTGGCGGTGGCCCCCGGGTCGACGCGGATTGCGGTGAGCGGGCTGGCCACCGCCAGCGTGCCCGCACCGGCATCGTTCAACAGGTAGCCATCGCTCGCAAACTGCAGCCCGCCGATGTTTTGCGTGCCCTGCACGCCGACGCTGCCGGCAGTGCCGGAGAACACGGCAAAATCGCCCTGCCAGGTGCTGTTGGCCGAGCCGTCCTGGCCGGTCCAGTTGGTGGCAGCGCCCCACACGCCCGAGCCGCCATCGACGCTACCGTTGGCCGTGGTCTGCACGCCGTCCCAGAACTGCACGATGCTGCCCGGCGCCGTCACCACCAGGTTGATCTGCTGGCCGATCGCGGTCTGCAATGCCAGTTGGCTGATATCGACGCTGCCGGGAATGCTGCCGAACAGCATGCCGTTGTTGGTCAACACGCCGGTGTAATCGATCAACCGATACACGCCGGAGCCGAAGCCGCCGATGTCGATGACATTGAGCGTGCCGTCGAGGGTGAGATTGCCGTTGACCGCAAGCAGGCGCGTGTTGCTGGGCGCCGCAAGCGACACGTCCATCAAGGCGCCCGGTGCCAACGTCAGCCCGCCCATGCTGAGCGAGGAACCGCTGCTCAACGCCAGCCGGCCGCCATTGCCGATGGTCACATCGCTGCCGATGCTGCCACTGGGGCCGGTACCGGTGAGCGTGCCGCCAGCGAGCACATTCAACGCGCTCGTGCCCAGGCTGCCCACCACGTCCAGGGTGCCGCCGCTCACCTGGGTGGCGCCGCCGATCACGCTGGAGCCGAGCAGGTTCACGGTGCCGGCGCCGACCTTGTCCAGATTGCCGCCACCGCCCAGGCTGCCGGCGAAGTTGCCGCTGCCCAACTGCAGGGTGGCACCGGCATCGGTATCGACGCCACCCGCACCGGTGAGTGCGTTGATCAATCCGCCGTTGGTCAGGTTCAAGGATGCGCCGGCTGCCACATCGACGTTGCTTGCATTGCCGAGCGATGCGGCGGTGCTGGCCACCACGGTGCCGGCCTGGATCGCCAGCGGGCCGGTGTAGGTATTGCCGCCGCTCAGCGTCAAGGTGCCGAGGCCGGTCTTGGTCAGCGCGCCCGCGCCGCTGATGGTACCGCTGGCCAGCATGTCGGCCGCGTTGTCGAAGGTAAGCGCCGCAGACAGATCGATGCCATTGCTCAAGGCCACCGCGATGGCATTGCTCAGCGCCGAATCGCCGGTAACCGACAAGCTGCCGGTACCGAGCGCGTTGTCGGCCCCCACCGCAATCGTGCCGGCGTTGAGCGTGGTGCCGCCGCTATAGCTGTTGCTGCCATTGAGCGACACGGTGGTGGTGCCGTCCTTGACCAGGCTTCCGGTGCCGCTGATGGTGCCGTTCAAGGCCAGGTCGTTGCTGCCGATCAGCGAGAGCTGGCTGTTCAATTGCACGCTATTGCCGACCGCAAGCGCGGTGTTGGCATCCAGTTCGCTAGCGCCACCGACCAACAGTCCGCCCACGCCCAAGGCTGCAGCGTTGCCAAGCACCAGGCGGCCGGCATCCAGGGTGACCCCGCCACTGAAGGTATTGGCATTGCCCAGGGTCAGTGTTGCCGTGCCCTGCTTGACGAGGCTGCCGGCGCCGCTGATCACGCCGTCCAGCGCGATGTCCTGCGTACCGGGCAACGTCAGCGCTCCGTTCAAGGCAAGTGCATTGGCCAACGCCACGGACGTGGTGGCATCGAGCGTCGTGCCGCCTGCAGCGGTGAGCGTGCCGGTCCCCAATGCCGTGTTGCTGCCGACCACTAACCCGCCCGCTTGCAGCTGCAACCCGCCGCCCCAGCTGTTGTTGCCTGTGAGCGTGAGCGTCTGCGTACCGCTCTTGATCAGGCTGCCCGCGCCATCGATCACGCCATCGAGCGTGAGCGCCTGGCCGTCGATGCCGAGCGCACCATTGAGCGTGACGGCGTTCTGCAGGCTTGCAGCGATCGCGGCACTGAGCAGCGTGCCGTCGGCCGCAATGAGCGCACCGCTACCCAGCGCCGTGTCACTGCCGACGATCAGCGACCCCGCATCCAACAGCGTGCCGCCGGCATAGGCATTGTTGCCGGCCAGCGTCAACGCAGCGGTGCCCTGCTTGATCAGGCTGCCGGCTCCGCTCACCGTGCCGGTCAAGCCCAGCGCGTTGTTGCCGGTCAGCGACAGCGCACCGTTCAAGACGACGTCATTGCCCAGCGTCGCTGCGGTGGTCGCCTGCAACTGGGTGCCGTTGGCAGCGGTCAACGTACCGCTTCCCAGGGCCGCGCCGCTGTCGATCAGCAATGCGCCCGCATTGAGATCCACGCCGCCGGTAAAGGTGTTTGCGCCGGCCAGCGTCAGTGCAGCAGCACCGTTTTTTACCAGGCCGCCCGCCCCGCTGATGCCTCCATTGAGCACCAGGTCCTGGCTGCCTCCGAGCGATAGATCGGCATTCAACACCACGTCGTTGGCGAGCACGCGTGCCGCGGTGCCATCGAGCTGGCCGCCGGCAACGGTGAGGCTGCCTGTGCCCAGTGCGGCATCGCTGCCCAATACCAGGCTGCCCGCAGTCAACAGCGTGCCACCGGTGTAGGTGTTGTTTCCGGTCAGGGTCAGGCTGGCGGGGCCGAGTTTGTCCAGGCTTCCGGCACCGCTGATGCCGCCAGTGAGTGTCAGCGCATTGCTGCCGCCGATGCTGACCAAACCTGTCAGCGCGATGGCATTGGAGAGCGTGTTCACCGCGAGATTGTCCAGCGTGGTGCCGGCCGCTGCGGTCAATGCGCCCACACCCAGCGCCGTGTCGCTGCCGACCACAAGCTTGCCCGCATTCAGCGAGGTGCCGCCGGTGTACAGATTGTTGCCGCTGAGGGTCAGATCGCCGCTACCGGTCTTGACCAGGCTGCCGGCACCGCTGATACCGCCGCCCAGCGTCAGCGCCTGCGCGCCGTTGAGCGTCAACGCACTGCTATTCAATGCGATGGCGTTGGTCAGCGAGGTAGGCGTCGTGCCCTGCAGGTTGGCGTTGCCGGCGAGGCTGAGTGCGCCGCTGCCGAGCGCCCCGTTGTTGGTCACCTGCAAGGTACCGCCGGCAAGCGTGGTGCCACCGCTGTAAGTGTTCAACCCGCCCAGCGTGAGCGTGCCGGTGCCGAGCTTGCTCAACGCACCGGTGCCGCTGATCGAACCACTCAAGTTCAGGGCAGTGCCATTGCTGGCCACGCCCAGATTGCCGGTGAGCGCAATCGCATTGCCCAATGTCGCCGCAGTGCCTGCATCGAGCACGCCGCCGCTGGCGGTCAAGGTGCCGGTGCCCAGTGCGGCGTTGGAGCCGACCACCAGGCGCCCGTTGTTCAACGTGGTGCCACCGGTATAGCCGTTGGTACCGGTCAAGGTGAGATCGCCGGCACCGCTCTTGATCAGGCTGCCGCTGCCAGTGATGGCGCCACCCAGGGTCAGTGCCTGCGCGCCCGTCCACGTCAACGGTCCGACAAGATCGACCGCGTTGTTCACCGCCAGCGATGCGCTGGTGCTGAGACTGGCGTTGTCGGTAACACGCAACACCCCGGTGCCCAGCGCCGAGCTATTGCCCAGTTGCAGCGTGCCTGCTGTCAGCGTCGTTGTGCCTGAATAGGTGTTTGTTCCGCCAAGCGCAAGCGTGCCGAAGCCCGTCTTGGTGATGCCGCCGGTTCCTGCAAGTGCACCGGTCAAGCTGAGTGCACCGCCACTTGTACCCAGGCTCAGCGTGGTATTGAGTGCAAACGCATTGTTCAAGGTCAACGGTGCGGTGGTGTCCAGCGACCCGCCTGCCGCAGTGACGGTACCGGTTCCGAGCGCGCCGGAGGTTTCCAGCACCGTGGTGCCCGCGCTCAGCGTGGTGCCGCCGGAGTAGGTATTGGCGCCGCCAAGCGTGAGCGTGCCCGTGCCGGTCTTGTTGAGCGCACCGGCTCCGCTGACAACACCGCCCAGCCGCACGGTATTGGTCCCGCCAATGCCAAGGTTGTTGTTCAACACAAAAGCGTTGGTCAAGTCGAGTGCGGCACCGGCCAGCAGGCTCCCGCCGGAGGCGGTGACGGTCCCGGTTCCCAATGCAGCGTTATTGCCTGCGGTCAGCGTGCCTGCGCCCAGATTGACGCCGCCGCTGAAGGTATTGCTGCCGGTGAGGTTCAATCCGCCGGTACCGGCCTTGGTGAGTGCGCCCGTCCCTGTCAGCGTGCTGCCGATCGTCAGCGCATTGGTGCCCTGCACGGTCAAACCGCCCGCCGCAAGCGCAATGCCACCGGCCGGAGCCAGCGTCAGCCCGGCAGCTGTGGCTTCGAGCGTGCCGCCGTTGGACGCGATCGTCGTGCCCAATTGTGCGGGCGTCGCAAATTGCAGCACACCTCCATTGAGCGCGCTGCTGCCAAAGTTGCTCGCGCCGCTCAAGGCCCAGGTGCCGCTATTGACACGCAGGCTGCCGAAATTGATGTACTGATCGGTGCTTGCCGTGCCGACGCCGGTCACGCCGCTGCCGGTTCCGGTGGCTGAATTTTGCAGGATCAGCGTGTTGGTTCCTCCCGCACCGCCATCCACCACGCCGGTGCGGGCAAAGCTCAGCAAGCCGCCTGGGCCAAGCAATTCCAGTCCGAGTCCGCCAGCGCTGTTGATGCTCCCGCCCGTGACTGCGGTGAAGGTATTGCTACTGTTGGAACCCATCGACACGCTGCCGTTGATGGTGCCGGAGTTGACGAAACTGTTGCCGGTGGCCGAACTCTGAAAACCGACCCGTCCCTCGATGGTGCCGGTGTTGACCGCATTGACGGTGCCACCGCCACTGACGGCGATCACTGGCGTGTCGGCACCCAGTAGCGAGAGGTTGAGCAGCGAGCGGCTGGTGATCGTGCCGGCATTATTGATCTGCACGACGCCATTGCTGGCAGAGGTCATTCCCAATGCCATTCCATCGAGATTGAGCAGGTTGGCGCCCAGCAACCCGCCAGTACCGTAGATGGTGCCGCCGACAAGATTATTGGCAACCACCGAGGTCGAGCTTGCATTGCCCATGCTGACGCCGGTACTCAATACCGACAGCAGGCCAAGCACAGATGGATCGATGGTGCCGCTGTTGTTGAGCGTGGCATTGGTGCCGCTGAGCGCGATGGCGGTACCACCCAGCAAGCCTGCGGTCATCTGTGTGCCGGAAGCCACGTTGACGGTCAGATTATTTGCGCCACTGGAAAACGCATTACTGGTGACCGGCAGACCGCTGCAGGTGACGGTCGCGCCGGCGGCAGGCAGTGCGGGCGTGCATGCACCCCAGGCCAATGCGGGAGCGGCGGCCCCCACCGCCAGAACCACCAGACTCGGCAACGCCCGACGCGTCGCGCCGGGCTTACGTCGACGCCGCACCAGCTCATGCGTCACGACCCAGTTGCCGATGGCTGCGTTCCAGACCAGCGCAAATGCACGATTCATTCCGATTCCCCTGATTGACCGCAATAGATCAGCGCACACGGATATGCACGCCTTCGAAAGACGGAGGTGGATATGGCAATCCGATGGATTTAGAGCGTGACCCGCTTCAGATGGGCCACTTAAGGATGAGGGTGATTAATACCAATCCCTGGTAAATGCGTTGCCAAATTAATAGGCGAATCAACTTGATCAAACTGTGCTGAGTATCACTAACCATAAACACATCCATTACACGGCCATAAACTGTCGACCTGTTTACTAGCGCCCGCTTCAGACGAAAATGCGAGCGTCACGGGACGCAACCCGCAAGACCTTCTAGCGGGCACTACGGGTAAATCCTCTATCTGTCGCCGCATGCAGGCGCTGATTGATTTGTCGAGCCCGCAGCATCACGCGAACCGATACGTGCCGAATTGCGTGACAGCTAATCGAACCCTATAAGCGGGCACGACAAGTTTATTCCGTGCTGCAAAAAAATGTGATGAGCGCAACCGGATTGCCTGAGCCCGCTTGGATCGATAAAACCAATTAACGGTCGACGCCGGGCGGTGCAATGCGATATTTGTATAAGCCAAGGCTTGAGGCGAGACGCGCGGCGCTTAACAATTAGTGTGGTGTGCTGCTCGCAGACGCGACCGCTTGCGATGGCAGCATGCTCCCGCTCGTCACTCGTCGATGACTTCGATTTGTTTCTAGTAGCCATGCAGTGTGTGATCTTCAACACGGAACCTGACGACATGACGCTTGCTTCGGGAGACAAATCACCGGAACGCCAGTTCGACTGGTCCGGCGTGCCGATCGATCTCGGCGGGATGGAGCCGCTCGAACAGATCGCTCGCCTGCTCTGCCATGCGCTGGTCGCACCGGCAGCGGCACTGACCATTACCGAAGCCGGCCGCATGCGTGTGCTCGCATCGCGCGGCATCAGCACCCATCAGGTCGAGCAAGCCATCGCGCTGTGTCAGCGTGCCCCCGCCGCCTCCAACGGGGTGACGGAGTTGATCGAACATCCCGCGCTTGAGCCGATTCAACTCGGCGACTCCGCTTTCCCCGGACTGCCTGCACGCTTTATCGCCTGCGTCCCGGTCGGTGCGCCGCAAGCGGGCATCACAGGCACACTGTGCGTGATCGACACGCGCGAGCGCCGCCTTGCCAGCCAGGAACACCAGCAGCTGCTGATGTTTGCCAATGTGGCCGCTGCGCAGCTGGAGTTGCAGTTCGGCGCGGGCCGGCGTGAACCACATAGCGGCCTGCTCAATGCGCGTCAGCTGCAATCGGACCTGGATGCCCTGGCCTTCGGCAGCCACAGCGTGCCGACCATCGCGGCCTTCATCGAGGTCTACGACACCCAGGCGGCCAACGAGGCACGCCAGGCGCTGGGCATGCAGCCGCTGGAAGAGCTGATCCGTCATGCCAGCTACGTGCTGACACGCGCCCTGCGTGGCAAGGCCACCGTCTATCACGTCGCCCCGATGCGCTTTGCTTTTTTTCTGCTGAACTCAGCGCCCGACGAGATGGAAGACCTGTTGCTGGATTTGCGCGACATGCTGCACAAGCCGGTGGATGCCGCCGGTGTGCCGATGTCGCTGACGTTCCATGCCGGTGTGGTGCGCTTCGCACCGCAACAACCGGACACCAACGATGTGATGCGCAAGGGGCTGGTCTCGCTGGGCGATGCCATCAGCAACAATGCGGTGATGTGCTGGTACAGCGCATCGCAGGACGACGCGATCCAGCGCTCGTATCGGCTGGCGCTGGACGCGGAAAAGGCGCTGGACGCTGGCGATTTCCGGCTGGTGTTCCAGCCACGCATCGACCTGCAGGATCTGTCGGTGATCGGATTCGAAGCGCTGCTGCGCTGGCGGCATGCCAGCCTGGGCCCGATCGGCCCGGACGAGTTCATTCCATTGTTCGAAAAGACCGCGCTGATGTGCACGGTCACCAACTGGGTGATCGAAAGCGCATTGCTGCAACTGGCGCAATGGCGATCGCAAGGCCTGGATTTTTCCATCTCGATCAATCTGTCCTCGCGCGATTTCGGCAACATCAACCTGGCCGCCGATGTGATCAATCGTTGCAAGGACCTGGCCATCCCCACCAGCCGAATCGAGCTGGAAATCACCGAAGGCCGCTGGTTGCGCAGCAATGTCGAGGCCATTCCGCGGCTGCGCGCATTACGCGACGCTGGCGTCAGCGTGGCCATCGACGATTTCGGTACCGGCTACAGCAATTTCGGCTACCTCACCGAACTGCCTGTCAATGTGCTCAAGCTGGATCGCTCGCTGGTCACCGGCATCGCCAGCAAGGCAGGCATGCAGATGCGCGCAGAAGCGGTGGTGCGCCTGGCCAGCGCGCTGGGCTATCGCACCGTTGCCGAGGGCATCGAGCATGCCGACGAGATTGCGTTGCTGCGAAGCTGGGGCTGCGATGAGGCCCAGGGGTATCTGTTGTCCAAGCCGATTGAGGCGCAACTGGTTGCGACCTATGTGCAGGACGCCACCGCGCAGCGACGCCTGCCCTGAAGCAATGCCGCGTGGTTGCGCCAGTCCTTTGCCTGCAGGGACCGCCTGCCCGCATGCGGCACCAGGCGGCTCGAGCGCGTCGCGAGCACGCGATCGAGCAGCAGCCTGCGTCGTTTCACGCTTGTGAGAGCGCGTAATCCAGTGCCGCACAAATCGCCGCGACCTGCGCGGCATTGCACTGCTGCGGCGTTGCGCGTGGGCTGTCCGGATACACCTCGGTGGTGGTGCGATAGCGCGCATCGGTGATGCCGGCGCACAGGCCCAGGCGTCGTACCGGGTAATTGATCACGCCATGGCCGGTCACCGGCGCACCGATGATCTGCCCCTGCGCATCGGCCGGTGCGATATGGGTGACCCGCTCCACTGCCGCGATCACCGCCTGTTGAAACGCCGCTTGCGGGTCTTGACTATCGCCCACCAGATAGAACCCGTCCGGAATGCTGCCAGGCACGAACGGCACGCCATCGCGCGCCGCCAACGCAGGACGGAACTCGCTTTCATCGCTGTCCGTGGTTTCGTGCAGGTCGATATGCACCAGCATGTTGCCCGCCGTTGCGGCGACCAGTTGCATCAGGGCCGCCGACTCTGCGGCTGGGCTGTTGGCACGAAATGAGCGGTTCGGATCGACCGCCTCGGCATTCCAGCGCTGGATACGCTCATAGCCCCACGGATTGACGCACGGTGCAACCAGCAGGTTGATCCTGCCCGCATAATCGGCAGCACGTTGCTGCAAAAACAGCAGCGCGCCCTGCACGCCACTGGTTTCGTACCCATGCACGCCGCCGGTCACCAATGCGCACGGCAGCGTGCTGTCCCATACGGCACTGCGCAATGCCAGCAGCGGGTACTGCGCGGGGCCTGCTTCGATGGTGCCGTAGTGCACGCATTGGTAGCGCTCATCCACGGCCTCGATGAGCCGTACCACCTCCGATGCGTAACTGCGCTGCACTGACTGACGCGCGCGCCATGCACTGCGTTCGCCATCGCCCCACGGCTGGCCAGGCGTACCGATCGGGTAATCGAGATGCGTCGTCATGATCCACTTGCGTTGCCAAAGAACGTTCAAGGGTAAGCGCTTGCCGCGCAGAAGCAAAAAACCTTGCAGCGCGGTCATTCATGGGGCTGACCGTACCGCACCCGCGGTTTGCTGCTTGGCAAGGTGACAGGGTGGCGTCGCGAATCGGGCAGCCTTCGATCCCCTGGGGCAGATGCGCCGCCCGCCAGCGCACCACGGCGGCTCCCGCTGAAGAATCTGCTTGCAGACATGAATTATCTCGACATCCGCCCTCCTGGCCGCGCCCGACAATGCGGTCTACGTGCCGATCTCCAGGTGATCGAACAGGCGGCTCGCCATCGCGCGTTCGACGATGGCCTTGGAGGTGGTCGCCTCACCCTTGGCCTGGCCGCACGCGGCCATCCTGCCCCCGATGTCCTGGCTGTCGTCGATAGCAGGATATTTCAGCGCCAGCGTCACCGCATGGCAGGGTTTGCGAGGTCTGCAAATTCTGCCGACGCTGCAACGCTCAACAGCGGAAGCCGGAAAATTCGCCCTGCAATCGATAGTGAGAGCAGCAAAAGCTGCAAAAATTTCCGAAGCGTTAGCAATGCGTTGCACATCAATCGGTTAGGGCCGCACTGATGAACAGGACGCCGTAATGGCCGTCACCGAGGTCATCCGGTTGCAATCGATTGTTTGTGCGGGCGCGCATCTGAGCGGCTTGCGCCTTAAAAAACAGCAGGCCCTGCGCTCTGCAGCGCAGGGCCTGCGCCCCCTGAATCACCGACGGCACGCGGTTGCGCGCCGTGCCGTTGATTACGCGGATTCTTCCTGCGGCTTGGCCTGCTTGGATCGCCCGCCCTTGCTGCCGATACGCGACATATGATCACGGTCGCGGCTCACTGCCTGGCCGCCTTTCCGACCTGCTTCCCGTGCCTCGTCGCTAGTGAATTCGTGCGCGTTACCACTGGCGTGCGCAGCCTTGCCACCGCTGCTGGCCAGCACGCGACGCTTCTCCGGGTCCAATGCGGCGAAGCCGCGCCGGCTACGAGTACTGTTCTGTCCGTCTTCCACTGTGCCTCCTCTCGATGCATCGGGTACGTCATTCGGTGAGGAGCTCAACGCAACATTCGTGCCAACCCGCAAATACAGCAAAAATGGTGGCAAACGAGCACATGCAGGAAAAAACCGCTGCGCTCGCTGCGCAAATCTTGCACACCTTGCCTGGCAAAGAAGGGCTCAACGCATCGCGAAACGGTTAGCGCTACCAATGACGGCGCAGTTGCTGCCGACGGCTATCCTGGCGCTCAGATGGCATGCACGCCTGCGTGTTGGGGAACGGCATCATCTACGGGACGCACGTTGCGAAGCGACGCGCCCCGTACTGTGCCCTGCCCTATCGGATGGTGGACGCAGGCGCGAGATGGGCTGGCAGCCTGCAGCGCTCCTGCTGCAGGCGGAGCGTGCGCAGGATCGTCCTTAGAGCATCGTAGGTGCCGGCGTCATGCGCCCGCACGCGGCTGTGGCACGGATGCGATACGTCTGCACACTGTGCGACTGATCGACCAGCGATCAAGCCCGCACACGTCCCGCATCGGGTCAAGCCTGTTGCAACACACTCGCTCGCGCCGTCACGCGCGTCTGATCAGCTCATGCCACGCCGCACGATCCCGGGCGGCATGGCGAGGTACGCTTACCCTGCCGCCTGCTGCTGCACCGCACCGAAGCGGTCGTCGCAGGCCAGCGATGCTTCGGACAATGCATCGCCCACCAACAGCAAGGTGGGCAGACCTGGTAGCAGCGCTGCCGCAGTAGTTCCCAGCTCGCCCAGCGTGGTCAGCCTGCGCTGCTGCTCCGGTCGCGTGGCCGCCTGCACGATGGCGGCCGGCGTGCTGGCCGGAAGATGCAGTAGCAGCGCCGTGGCCAACGCGTCTGCGCGGCGCAACCCCATGTAGATGCCCAGCGTTGTACCGCTGGCCGCCAGCGCCCCCCAGTTCGGCTCACCATGGTCGTGCGTGTGCGCGGTGACGAAGGTGATGCCGTGGCAGTGGCTGCGGTGGGTCAGTGACACTTCCAGCGATGCTGCGGCAGCGAACGCAGCGCTCACGCCATTGATCACCTGCACGCCCACGCCGGCGCGGCGCAGGAAGTCGATCTCTTCGCCCGCGCGGCCGAACAACAACGCATCGCCGCCCTTGACCCGCACCACGCGCAACCCCTGCAACGCGTAACGCCGCATCAACCGGCAGATGAACTCCTGCGGCGTGGAACGACAACCACCGCGTTTGCCGACGCGGATCACGCGCGCCTGCGGTGCCAGCTCGACGATGTCGGGGTTGGCCAGGTCGTCCAGCAGCAGCACCTGCGCCACTGATAGCGCCTTCACCGCCTTGATGGTGAGCAGTTCCAGATCGCCAGGGCCGGCAGACAACAACACCACATCACGCGCGCAGGACGGTCCGACTGACATGAGAGATCTCGCAATGTAGGGATGGGTGGGGTGCACCAGGCCAGCCGCGGTTGGCGACACAGCCGGGTCAGTTGCGGAACGCAGGAGCCGCAGAC
Source organism: Xanthomonas sp. 10-10 (assembly GCF_040182365.1). Lineage (NCBI taxonomy): Bacteria > Pseudomonadati > Pseudomonadota > Gammaproteobacteria > Lysobacterales > Lysobacteraceae > Xanthomonas > Xanthomonas sp. 10-10. The sequence goes on along the minus strand of NZ_CP144460.1, from coordinate 2,579,239 downwards.
GGTGCCGCAGCCCAGGCGTTGCTTGAGCTGTGCGACGTCGGCACCGTCGTCGATGGCTGCGTGGATCGCGGCGGCCGAGACCTGCATGCAGGTGCACACGATCGGGTCGCTGGGCGCGGCGCGCGTCTGGGCGAACACCGCCAGCCGCGCCCCCGGCCAGGGCTTGCCGGCCAATGCCACCGTCAGCAGCGATTGATTGGCATCGCTGGGTTGTGCGGCGGTCAGGAGCAGGCCATCGATATGGCTGTGGCCGTCCTGCATGCGCCAACCGACGCGCCGCATCAATCCACGGCGCAGGTCGCGGTACTCCAATACGTCGGCACCAGCGGGCAATTGCAGCGCGGCAACCAGGCGATCGATCCACGCGGCATCGGGCGCGCGCGCGCAGGCGGCGTGCAGTACCGCCCACTGCCCGGCGTTATCGGTCAATGGCTCGGCATGCAGGCGCAGGCTCGCATAGCCGCACTCGCGCAGCAGCGGTTGCAGTGACTGCTGCAAGGCCAGCGCATCGCCGCGCCGTGCCGCCAGCAGGTGCCAGCCAAACACCGCCTTGTCCACACGCACGGCCGCGTGCTTGAGCTCGGGCTGGTGCGAGCGCGCATCCACCGCCGGCGTGCTGACTTCGTTGATGCCGCCGCTGGACAGCGTCTGTCCGCTCCAGTGCATCGCGGCAAAAACGGTGCCCGAGCGCAGTTCCTCCGACAGTTCCAACGGCAGCACCAGTCCACCGCGCTTGCTGGCGACCTGCACCAACTCGCCGGCCACCAGCCCGCGGCGCGCGGCATCGTCCGGGTGCATGCGCAACGAGGGTTCCGGGCTGTGCGAATAGGCCGCAGCCACGCGCCCGGTGCGCGACATGCCATGCCACTGGTCGCGCAGGCGACCGGTGAGCAGGCGCATCGGAAAGCGCGCCGAGGTGGCCTCGGCCACTTTGCGATACGGCGTTGCATGAAACCGCGCACGGCCATCGGCCGTGGCGAACACCCCATCGGTGTAGCGACGCGCCTGCCCTTGCGTGGCGCCTGCAGGGAACGGCCATTGCTGCGGGCCATTGTCCAACACCGCGTAATCCAGCCCTCCGATGTCCAGATCGCGCCCTATCGTCAACCCACGATGCTCGTCGAAGACCTGTGCTGTGCTGTCGAACGCGAACAGGCCGGCGCCGGTAGCCGGTGCCAGCCGCGCCTCCAGTCGACGGGCGACTTCATTGGCAATCCACCAATCGGCACGCGCCTGCCCGGGCGCTTCCACCGCCTTGCGCACACGGGTGACGCGGCGTTCGGAATTGGTCACCGTGCCGTCCTTCTCGCCCCAGCTGGCCGCCGGCAGCAAGACGTCGGCATAGGGCACGGTGTCGGTGCCGGAGAAGGCATCCTGCACGATCACCAGTTCGGCCTGTTCCAGTGCGGCGCGAATACCCGCCACGTCCGGCATCGAGTGCACGGGGTTGGTGCAGACGATCCACACCGCCTTCAGGCTGCCGGCGCGCAGCCGCTCGAACAACTCCACCGCCGGCGCGCCGGGGTTGGGCGAGATGCGCCCCGCCGGCACGCCCCACAGCCGTTCCAGCTCGGCACGATGGTCCGCATTGCCGATCTCGCGGTGCGCCGCCAGCATCGTCGCCATGCCGCCCACCTCCCTCCCGCCCATCGCATTGGGTTGGCCGGTCAGCGAAAACGGCCCTGCGCCGGGCTTGCCGATCTGTCCGGTGGCCAGATGCAGATTGATCAACGCAAGATTCTTGTCGGTGCCGTGCGCCGACTGATTCAGGCCCATGCAATACAGCGACAGCGCTGCCGGGCTGCGCCCGAACCACTCGGCCGCCTGCACCAGGTCCTCGTGCGAGATTCCGCAGATCTCGGCGCTCATGCGCGGGGTGTACTCGCGCAGCATTCGCTTGAGGGCATCGAACTCCTGCGTGTTTGCCGCAACGAAGCGCGCATCCACCAGACCCTCCCAGATCAGGTGATGCAGCATGCCGTTGAACAGGGCGACGTCGGTGCCGGGTTCGATTGCAAGGTGCAGGTCGGCCATGGCCGCGGTATCGGTGCGCCGCGGGTCAATCACGATCCAGCGAATGTCCGGGTTGCGTGCACGCGCGTCTTCCAGCCGGCGAAACAGCACCGGATGCGCGTATGCCATGTTGCTGCCGGCAAACAGCACGGTGTGCGCCAGCTCCAGATCTTCATAGCAGGTCGGCGGGCCATCGGCGCCGAGCGCCAGCTTGTAACCGGTGACCGCGCTGGACATGCACAGGCGCGAATTGGTGTCGATGTTGTTGGTACCGATCAGCCCCTTGGCCAGCTTGTTGAAGACGTAATAGTCCTCGGTGAGCAGCTGCCCGGACAGATAGAACGCCACCGCATCGGGGCCATGTTCCTGGATGATGGCGGCCAGCTTGCTGCTGACATGCTGCAGCGCCTGATCCCAGCTCACCGGCGCACGCGACGCCTGCCGATGCCGGCGCAACTCCGGCGCAAGAACGCGCCCCTGCGTGCTTGCGACGGTCTGCGGCAACGCCAGACCCTTGCTGCACAGACGGCCGTAATTTGCAGGATGCAGCGGGTCGCCTTCGATGCCGACGATGCGTTCGCCATCGACATCGTGCGTGCTGTGAATCAGCACGCCGCAACCCACACCGCAATAACAGCAGGTCGAGCGCGTGATGCGATGCATCGGCCCTGCCGTCGGTGGCTGCGCCGCGTTGGCTGGCGACGGTGGCTGCAGGCCTTCGCTCATGTTGCCGGCTCGGTCACGGCATCGTCCTGCTCTACCGGCTGCAGGACGATCCACACCGCCTCGGCCTCCACCTTGATCGGATAGCGCGGCGCGCAGCCCACGTCGGGCGCGCAGGCCTGCCCGCTCTGCAAGCCGATCGCCCAGCCATGCAGGGGGCAGGTCACGGTGTCGCCAGCCACGATGCCCTGGGACAACGGCCCACCCTTGTGCGGGCAACGGTCGCGTAGTGCAAACACCTGATCGCTGGCAGTGCGAAAGATGGCGATCGCCGGCAGTCCATCGACCTTCAGCACGCGTGCGCCCAGCACCGGCAGGTCCTGCAGCGCGCACACGCGCACCCATGCGTGATTGGGCATGCTCATTCCTCCACCGTTGCCGCAGGCGCCGCGATACGCAGCGGTTGGTATTCCTGACGCCGCTCGCCGGCGATGCGTGCCTTCCACGGGTCGACCAGGCCTTCCAGCGAATACAGCAGGCGCTCGTACAACGCACGTCGGTTGGCCGCGTCATCCACCACCTGTGCGCGGATGTAATCCAGCCCCACCCGTGCGATGTAGTGCACGGTGCGATCCAGGTAATACGCCTGCTCGCGATACAGCTGCAGGAACGCACCGGTGTATTCGCGCACTTCCTCGGCGGTGCTCACCTTGACCAGGAAGCGGGCCACCTCGGTCTTGATGCCGCCATTGCCACCGACATGCAGCTCCCACCCCGAGTCCACAGCGATGATGCCGACATCCTTGATGCCGGATTCGGCGCAGTTGCGCGGGCAGCCGGATACCGCCAGCTTCACCTTGTGCGGGCTCCACATATTGGCCAGCATGGTTTCCAGGTCGATGCCCATCTGCGTGCTGTTCTGGGTGCCGAAACGGCAGAACTCGCTGCCCACGCAGGTCTTCACCGTGCGGATCGACTTGCCGTAGGCGTGGCCGGAGGGCATGCCCAGATCGCGCCACACATCCACCAGGTCTTCCTTCCGGACCCCGAGCAGATCGATGCGCTGGCCACCGGTCACCTTGACCATCGGCACGGCGTACTTGTCGGCGACATCGGCAATGCGGCGCAGCTCGCCGGCATTGGTCACCCCGCCCTTCATCTGCGGAATCACCGAGAAGGTGCCGTCCTTCTGGATGTTGGCGTGCGCACGCTCGTTGATGAAGCGCGACTGCGGATCGTCGATGGCCTCGTGCGGCCAGCTCGACAACATGTAGTAGTTGATCGCCGGCCGGCAGGTCGCGCAACCATTGGGCGTGCGCCATTCCATGAAGGCGTAGGCCTGTGCATGGGTCAGCAACCTGTGCTCGCGAATGGCGCGTCGCACCTCGCCATGGCTCAGATCGGTGCAGGCGCAGACGGCCTTGGTTTTCGGCGTTTCCTGGAAGTTGGAGCCCAGGCAGTTCATCAGGATCTGCTCGACCAGCCCCGTGCACGAGCCGCAGGAACTGGCCGCCTTGGTGTGCTTCTTCACCTCATCGACGGTGAACAGCCCCTGCTCGCTGATGGCTTTGACAATCGTGCCCTTGCACACGCCGTTGCAGCCGCAGACCTCGTCGCTGTCGGCCATCGCACTGGCGCGGTCCTGCCCGCCGGTACCGGCATCGCCGAGTGCGCTCTCGCCGAAGATCAACTGGTCGCGCTGCGCCTGGATCGGCGTGCCGTCCTTGAGCAGCTTGAAGTACCAGCCGCCATCGCTGGTGTCGCCGTACAGGCAGGCGCCGACCAGCACATCGTCGCGGATCACCAGCTTCTTGTAGACCCCGCCGGCCGGATCGGACAGCACGATCTCCTCGCAGCCATCGCCGCCCATGAAATCGCCGGCCGAAAACAGGTCGATCCCGGTGACCTTGAGCTTGGTCGAGGCCACCGAACCGCGGTAGATGCCGATGCCGAACTGCGCCAGGTGATTCGCGCACACCTTGGCCTGCTCGAACAACGGTGCCACCAGGCCGTACGCAATGCCACGGTGGTTTGCGCACTCGCCCACTGCGTACACGCGCGGATCGAAGCTCTGCAGACTGTCGTTGACCACGATGCCGCGCGAGCAATGGATGCCGGCGTCTTCGGCCAGGCGGGTGTTCGGGCGGATGCCCGCTGCCATCACCACCAGATCGGCCGGGATCTCGCTGCCATCGGCGAACTTCACGCCAATCACCTCGCCCTGCGCATTGCCCAGCAAGGCACTGGTCGCGGTACTCAGCCTGAACTCCAGCCCGCGCGCGCGCAGTGCCTGCTGCAGCAGATTGCCGGCCACCGGGTCGAGCTGGCGCTCCAGCAACCACCCGGCCAGATGCACCACGGTCACGTCCATGCCGCGTACCTTCAGGCCGTTGGCTGCTTCCAGGCCAAGCAGGCCGCCACCGATCACCACCGCGTGCTGCCTGGTGCGCGCGGTATCGATCATGGTGCGGGTATCCTGGATATCGCGGTACCCGATCACGCCTTTCAATTCATTGCCGGGAATTGGCAACACGAACGGTACCGAGCCGGTGGCGATCAACAGCCGGTCGTACTCGGCTTCGGTACCATCGGCGGCAATCACGCGGCGACGCACGCGGTCGATGCGCGTGACTTCCTTGTTCAAGTGCAGATGGATGCCGTTGTCGCGGTACCACTGCAACGGGTTGAGCACGATGTCGTCGAACTCCTGCTCGCCGGCCAGCACCGGCGACAGCAGGATGCGGTTGTAGTTGGGATGCGGCTCGGCGCCGAACACGGTGATGTGGTACATGCCCGGCATCAGCTTGAGCAGTTCCTCCACGGTGCGGATGCCGGCCATGCCATTGCCAATGACGACGAGTCTGGGTTGCTTCATTGCCTGGATTCCTGTCGACATGTCAGACGCGCGCCGCGCCGGCGGCGGACCATTCGCTGCGCCACTGGGTCTTGACGCCCGCCAGCAGGCCCCAGCCGCCAAGCGCGAATGCAGCGAACAACCACATGCCCAACGCATAGCTGCCGGTGTGCTGCTTGAGTACGCCCAACCCGGCCGCAAGCGCGAAGCCACCGATGCCGCCGGCCATGCCGATCAAGCCGGTCATCACCCCGATATCCTGGCCGAAGCGCTGCGGCACCAGCTGGAACACCGCACCATTGCCGGCGCCCAGGCACAACAACGTCAACACGAACAACGCCAGCGTGATGGTGGCGCCGCCGGCACCGAACCCGGCAATGCCTACCAGCGTGGCCACCAGCAGATACACTGCCAGCAAGGCACGCGTGCCGCCTACACGGTCGGCAATCACGCCACCCAACGGGCGCATCACCGAGCCAGCCAGCACGCAGGCCGCCGTGGCCCAGCCCGCGGTACGCGCGTCGAAATCGAACTGGTCGTGGAAGTAACCCGGCAACGCGCTGGCAAAGCCAGAAAAGCCGCCGAAGGTAATCGCGTAAAAGAACATGAAGCGCCACGCGTCGCGGTTACCCACCAGCACGCGGCCGTAGTCGGACCACTGCTTGCGTGCGACCGGTGTCGGTGCCTCCTTGGCGATCGACGCAAACACGATCAGCGTCAGCACCAACGGAATGCACGCCAGCCCGAACACGTTTTGATAGCCGAAAGCGGCGGCCAGCATCGGAGCGAACAACGCCGCCAGCACCGTGCCGGAATTGCCTGCACCGGCGATGCCCATCGCGGTGCCCTGATGCTCGGGTGGATACCAGCGCGACGCCAGCGGCAATGCCACCGCAAATGAAGCGCCGGCGATACCGAGCAGCACGCCCAGCAGCAGCGCCTGCCCCATGCTGTGCACGCCCAGTTGCCAGGCACCGAACAGCGCAGCGATCACTGCGAGCTGCGCGACCACGCCGGCGCGCTTGGCGCCGATGCGATCGGCAAACATGCCCAGCACCAGACGCAACACCGCCCCGCACAGGATCGGCACGGCCACCATCAAGGCGCGCTGCTGCGTGTCCAATCCCAGCGCTTGCGCAATCGGTACCTGCAACGGCCCGAGCAGATACCACACCATGAAGCTCAGATCGAAATACAGGAAGGAAGCGAACAAGGTGGGCGTGTGCCCGGATCGCCAGAACGAGCGCTGCATAGAGACCTCTTCGAATGCGATGGTCAAAAAAAAACGGCGCCCCTCCGGTAAACCGGAAGGACGCCGTTGTCCTGGATGCGTGCGGATCGCCGTTGATCCGCTGCATCGTGTTCGTGTTGTTGCAGGTACGCCGTTGTGCCCGCACGGAATCACTACGCAATCAGCGTGCCAACTTACTCACCTGAGCATCACGACCATACAAGTCATTGAAAAATAGCGTTTTGGATGCAGTGCGTCCGACTTCACGACAGCCTATCGACACGCCGGTGCGACCCACAATTCCCGTCTTTCGTGCAGCCTTGCACCAACAGCGTGCACCCCGTATCGCAGGCTCTGTCACTTGGCATGACTAACAGCGCCCAACAAAGCTACCGCACGGCTGTGCTCGGAAGCCTCATCTAGGACGCGTGCATACCGATCAAATATCTAGGTCAAAAGCCGTGTTAGTCGAGCGCGCGGTGCCCTCGCCGCTTGCGGGACACGCCGTGAATCCGTCCGTGGAGGCTCGGTGGCGGCATCCAAGCCGCCACACGGTCCCGCAAGCGGCGAGGACACCGCACCAGGAAGTTTGCAGGCTGTTTTATTGAAAACTCTGCACACCGAGCATTTCGACACGTCCTTGCCCGCCCACCGTCGCGGGCCTTACGCGGCATGGATGCCGCGTAAGCGCCTACAGGGACGTACTTGCGGCGTGTCCTGCGATGGTGGGCGGGCAAGGACCCTGCGGCCGAGCCGCAGACCACATGCCTCGCGCCGTTGCCGTTGCCTTGGCTTCTGTCCGCAAGATCCAATGCATCCAATCTCATCCAACGCACCCCAGCCTGACTTGCCGCCTGATGCGCTCGGCACCCGGGCTCAGGGCGTATCGAACAACCGATTGCTGCGGTGGTCGCCCTCGGGGGAAACCAGGCCCACGCGCGCGGCAGCGCGCCGATAGTTGTCCAGTCGATGGATGTCGCGCAGCCGCGCGATGTCGTCTTCCTGGATGTCATGCCAACCCCAGCGCTGGAACTGGGTCAGGAACCACTCGCCGTCCGACAGCCACGGCATGTTGACCGCGCCATCGCCATGGAAGGCCAGCGCTGTCACATCCTTCGCATGTGCCTCGACTTCGACATCGGCATCCAGGCAAGCGGCCAGATACGCGGCCGATACCCCGATATGCTGTGGCTCGGCCAGCCACTGCGCACATTGCGCGCGATTGGCCGGGTCCGCATCCAGCCAGCGGCAGGCATCCAGTACGCAGGCGGTCAGGCGTTCGGTCAACTCGGGTTGCAGCGCGGCGAATTCGCGCCGGCAGGCCAGCACCTTTTCCGGATGGCCAGCCCACAGCTCGCCACTGCGGATTACCCGGCGACCGCTGCCCTGCGCCTGCGCAACCGCAGCCCACGGCTCGCCGGAGCAATAGCCGTCGACCAGGCCGCTGGCCAGGGCGTCCGGCATCTGCGGCGGCGGGATGCTGAGCACCTCCACGTCGCGCATCGGATCCACGCCGCGCGCGGACAGCCAGTAATAGAGCCACAGCGCATGCGTGCCGGTCGGGAAGGTCTGCGCAAACACGGCGCGGCGGCCCAGGCTGGCCAGCGCCTGCGGCAAGCTCTGCCCCTCTTCCAGGGCCTGCGCAAGCGCAGGCGCCAGCGTGATCGCCTGGCCGTTGTGATTGAGCGTCATCAGCAACGCCATCGGGCATTGCGGCCCGGCAATGCCCAGATCGATGGCATATACCAGGCTCGCGAGCGCATGCGCCGCCTCCACCTCGCCCGCCAGCAGACGGTCACGCACGCCGGCCCAGGAGGCCTGCCGTTGCAGGTCCAGTTGCAGGCCGTGCTTACGATCCAGGCCCAGCCGCTGTGCGGCAATCAGCGGCGCGCAATCGATCAGCGGCATGTAGGCCACGCGCAATACGGGAAGTTCGGCTTGGCTCATCTGTTCATCCCAACAACTCGGCCATGGCCACGATGCGTCGCGCCACTTCGGCCAGCTTGACACCCTGCTTCATCGCCTGCTGACGCAGCGCGGCGTACGCCTCAGCCTCGCTGAGGCCACGTTTTTGCATCAGCAGACCCTTGGCGCGGTCGATCTGCTTGCGGTCCTGCAATGCCTGCTGCACATCGTCCAGGCGCTTGCGCATGCTGCTCTCGTGCGCAAACCGGGCCAGCGCCACCTGCACGATCGGCGCCAGCCGCGCCGGTGCCAGGCCGTCCACCACGTACGCGGTAACGCCAGCCCCCACCGCAGCATGGATCAAGGCATCGTCGCCATCGCCGGAAAACATCACCACCGGGCGCGGTGCATGGGTATGCAGCATCGATAACTGCTCCAGCGTATCGCGCGAAGGCGAATCCACGTCGATCACCACCACGTCCGGCTGCTGGCTCTGCACCGCATGCAGCAACGCACTCACCGATGCCACATCGTCGAGCACCGTGTAACCGGCACGCGTCAATGCCTGGCGCAGTTCGCCAATGGGCTTTTCGGTATCGTTGACCAGCAAGACACGCATTGGCGGCGGCGGGGCGTGTGGACGTGGGCCGATGGTGCCATGCAACATGCCGTCGGTGCGAGTCATCTTTCGGAGTGAGCCTGATGCCGTTGTTCCCGTTGTTCGCAAACCTGCAGGGGCGCGCCGTGTTGGTGATCGGCGGTGGCGAGGTTGCCACGCGCAAGGTGCTCGCGCTGCTCAAGGCGGGCGCGCAGATTCGCCTGTATGCGCGCGCGCTCTCGCCCGAGCTTGCGGAACTGATGCACGCCGGGCGCTTCGAGCAGCTGGGCGGGGAGTTCGATCCGGCCTGGATCGACACGGTCTGGCTGGTGGTGGCGGCCACCGACGACACCGATCTGAACCAGCGCGTTGCTGCAGCGGCGGGCGCGCGCCAGCGGCTGGTCAACGTGGTGGACGATGCCGAGCTGTCGACGTATCAGGTGCCGGCGATCGTGGATCGCGACCCGCTGGTCATCGCCATTTCGTCGGCCGGTGCGGCGCCGATGCTGGCGCGCCGCCTGCGCGAGCGGCTCGAGCGCGAGCTGGATGCGTCGGTCGGCCGCTTCGCCGGTCTGTTCGCGAGCCACCGCGAACGGATCCGCAGCCAGTTCCCCGATATGAACCGGCGCAGGCGCTGGTTCGATCGCGTGATCGATGGGCAGGTGCCATTGCTGCTGCAAGCCGGCGACGATGCCGCAGCCGAAGCGGCCTTCAATGCGGCACTGGACGATGCCGGCACCGTGCCGGCGCGTGGCAGCGTGCAACTGGTCGGTACCGGGCCCGGCGATCCGGGCCTGCTGACCTTGAAGGCGTTGCGTGCGATGAACCTGGCCGATGTGCTGCTCGTTGACGCCGAGGTCCCGGAGGCGATCCTGGAACTGGCACGCCGCGACGCCTCACGGCGCGCATTGCCGCCCGAGCCCCAGGCACAACAAGCGCTGCTGCTGGAACTGGCGCGCGAAGGCTTGCACGTGGTCGCGCTGCGCAGCGGCACCGGCTACTGCGCTGGGGCAACGGCACCGATCGAAGCCGCACTGCAGGCACACGGATTGGCCTGCGAGCGCGTGCCGGGGATTTGCACCGAACGCTGCAACCAGGTCACTCCGTGATTAAAAACGGCTGACAGAAACGAGCACGCAGCCACCAGCGGTCACGGTGGGTGCTAGGAGTGCGCATGCGTGACACATGCACTCCGCTGCCTGAGGGTCATCCACCCTCGCCCGACGATTGCGCACTACGTCTCTTGACGCCCTGACGCGCAAACGCACTGCGGCCGTATTGGGACTGCGCAGATCGCATGAAGGGCCTCATGCCTTCCATCGCTGTGCAGCCAGTCACGCGCATTCGGCGGGTGCGCGTCCAACAGCTCGGCTCACTCCTTCGGGAACCGCTTGCGCGCACTGTCGCGCACATCGATATCGAAGGTCACGTGCAACGCCATCTGTTCTGCATGCCCGGCGCCCACATCGAAGCTGAAGCGCAACCCATCGCGGCTCGGGAGCTGGCGGGCGTGTTCTTCCAGCGCGTCGCGCGGCACCAGCAATTGCCAATGGTCGGTGGCGCAATTGCACGCAGCGTGACCGCCGGTCAGGCTCACGCTATGCCGCACCAGTCGCGCGCCCTGCCCGCTTGGCAGGCGGCTGAGATTGTCGACGCTGTGCCCGGCCAGCAAAGCGGCCAGTTCGGCCTCGTCGATACGGAACCGCACCTGCTGGCCTTCAATCTGGATTTTCATGGATGAGCTGGCTCCACTGCTCGGGCGTATTGCAATTGACGAACGCGGCGCGTTCGCTATCGATGACAGCGATGCGATGGCACTGCAGTGAACGCTGCAAGGCGCGCAGCGAGCGTGACGATGCCTCGCCTACCATCAACGTCGATAAGGCCTCACGCACGGTCGCGTCGATGCACAGACGCATCGGCAACATCTGTTCGTCGAAGGCGACACAGCGCTGCTGTGCGGGCGCCAGCAACCGCGCTATCAACTGGGTAGACAGCAGCGGCATATCCACCGGCACCACCACCAGCGTGGTCAGGTCGGCAACCTGGCCGACCACGCTGACCAGCCCGCCGAGCGGGCCCAGATCCGGCTGCGTGTCGGCGATGCCGTCATAGCCCGGGCGCTGGCCACTGAGCAAGACGTCCTGCGCGCCCGCATCGCGCAGCACCGCCTGCATGTGCGCAATCAATGGCCGCCCGCGCCAAAGCAGCATGGCCTTGTCCTGCCCCATCCGCGACGAGCGCCCGCCGGCCAGCACCACGCCGGTCCACGGAGATGCCGCGCTCATGCAGCGCACACGCCGGTGTGGTGCGCGTACCGGCTCATGCGATCAACACCGGAGCTGCCGGTTGCAGATGGCCCAACCCGAACACCTCTGCCGTCATGCATGGCGCAGCTGCGTCCTGCTGCGGCTCCAGCACCGCCCACACATTGGCCTGCAGTAACGGCGCTACCCGGAACGATTCCTGCTGCGGCAGGATCTGCACGCATAGCGCGCCCAGCGCGTTGCAATACAGGCGCGCACGCAGATGTTGGCGCCAGATCGGCCGTGCCTGCATCGGCGTCTCCAGGGCCACGCGCAGGCCGCGCTCGGCCGGCATCCCCAATAATGCGCGCAAGGCAGGTTCGACAAAAAACCGCAGCCCAGCCGCGCTTGCCATGGGATTGCCCGGCAGGCCCACATACAACACGCCGTCGGCAAACCGCGCCAGCAGCACCGGCTTGCCCGGTCGTACGGCGACCTTGTGAAACAGCAGGCGCGCTGCATGCCGCACCAGTGCATCGGGCACAAAGTCATAGCGCCCGCGCGACACCGCACCCGTACTCAAGATCACATCGGCGCCAGCCTCGCGCGCCTGTGCGAGTGCGGCATCGAACCCTGCATCGTCGTCGCCCACCTGGCCTTGCCACACCAACACCGCGCCTGCCGCCTGCACCTGGCTGCGCAGATAGCTGCTGGTGCCATCACGGATCTGGCCGGGCTGCAGCGGCTGCGCAGGGTCGCTGATCAACTCGCGGCCCGTCGCGATCAGCGCAACCCGCGGCCGCCGCACTACCTGGACCTGCGCGCAGCCCAAGCCGGCCAGCACCATCGAATGCGCACCACGCAAGACCGTCCCCGCCTCGATCACCACATCCTGCAGGCGCACATCTTCCCCGCGGCGGCGGATGTGCTGCCCCGCACGTACATCGGCACGCATGCGGATACGGCTGGGTCGTGCGTTGTGATGCGCAAGCACATCCACCTGCTCGATCGGCACCACCGCATCGGCGCCCGCAGGTACCCCGGCGCCAGTCATGATCTCCCATGCCGCGCCCAGCTCGGCTGCTGCCGCATCCGTCCCTGCTGCGATGGTGCCAACCACCGCATGCTCGCTGCCTGCTGCCACACCCAAGCCATGTGTGGCGATGGCAAACCCATCCATGGCGCTGTTATCGAACGGCGGCAGCTCGGCCGGGCTCGACAACGCCTGCGCAAGCACACGGCCTTCGGCTTGAGCGCTATCGACCCATTCGCTGGCCAGCGTGGCGACCTGCTGGTGCACGATGGCAAGTGCTTCGGCGTAGCTGATCATGAGCAATGCACTGCCGACCGATGAATGACCTGGCTAGGATACCGGCCTGCAGCGCAGCCGGTACAGCGCCGCGCGTCGCGTCATCGCAACGCCGTGTGGCCTGGGCGCACAACCACGGTCTCCCCGTCTACGCGACCTGGCTTGCCCCTGCTCGAAGACGCTGCCCACAGCGCACGCCGCAACTGCAATTGCAGTCCTCAACCATTGTGATGCATGGGCTTATTCGACCGCTTGAGCCGCCAGCCAACGCCATCCTGATCGGCCAGATCCACCAGATCCACAAGCAACGAAGATGCGATGAAACCCACGGCGTGTCGCGCCGGCTGTTCATCCACAAAAGCAGCGCAGCGCTGCCGTGCTGTGGCTATCGGGTTGGCAATGCCATGTCTATCGTCAGCAATCACTGGCTGTGTGCTGCAGCAGATCACATCCAGTGGGCGAGACGCCATGGGCCAAGAAGCGCCTGGCGGCGCATTCAAGCATCGAGCGCAAATGCGCATGTCGATTCAAGGATCACCATCCTCGTAGGTCGCAGTCTTGGAGTGTGACCGTCGCTCTGCGAAACGGCACCATGCCCAATGGTTGACGTGCGGGACACGACACCTCGCCAGCCATGTCTGCTGACGTGCTTGCGCGGTGCTGCCATTTGCTTATCTCGCAGCTTTTTTCTTGATCGTGACTACATTGCACCATTCCCGAAGTCACCCCGCAAATCAGTTCGTCGCTGCTATGTTTTCCCACCCTTCCTTGGGCTTTGCGTGGCCACTTGCTTGCCAGCCTTCTCAGGCTTGGCGACTGGCGCAACTGCCGCATCTTTTTTCTTCCCAGCATGCCTCGAAGTGACTGTCGCCGCCTTCTTGGCGACTGCCTTGCGGGCAGGCGCTTTCTTCGTCGCCCCCCGTTTGCGCACCGGCGATGCAGCGCCACGATCTTCGATCGCCTCCACCGCGGTGTCCGGTACACGCACGTTGATCCAGGTGGGCGCGTGATCGCTGGCCTTTTCCAAAGCTCGCACCCACTTGTCCACGCCCGCGTCCTGCAAGCCGGGCGCCAGTGCGCGATTGAGCAGTAAATGGTCGATCCGCAAGCCGCGGTCGCGTGCGAAATGCTGGCGAAAATAATCCCAGAACGTATAGATTGGCGCATCGCCATGCAGGGTCAGCAGGCTATCGGTCCACCCCTGCTCCATCAATGTCTGAAACGCCTGTCGGCTTTCCGGTTGCAGCAAGGCATCCTTGCGCCAACCCTTGGGGTCGTAGATGTCCGCATCGGTCGGCACCACATTGAAATCGCCGATCAAGGCCACCGGATGCGGCAAGTCTACCAGTGTCTTGGCATGTCGGATCAGACGCTGAAACCAGGCGAGCTTGTAATCGAATTTCGGACCCGGCTGCGGATTGCCATTGGGTAGATACAGACACCCGACCACCACCCCGTGGATCGCTGCCTCAAGATAGCGGCTCTGTGTGTCGCTCGGGTCCCACGGCAGGCCACGACGAATCTCGACAGGGTCGGCGCCGCGTGCCAGCAAGGCCACGCCATTCCATGCGCGCTGCCCCTGCCAGATCACCCCATAGCCGGCATCACGAATCGCCTGCTCCGGAAACGCCTCTTGCGTGGCCTTCAGCTCCTGCAAACCCACAATATCCGGCTGCTCGCGCCCGAGCCACTCCAACAAATGCGGCAATCGGCTGCCGATTCCGTTGATGTTGAACGTGGCGATCTTGCGTGTGACGCTTGCCATGGGATAACAGCTCGCTACGCACTTGGTGAAGCCGCAGCATGGCGGCCGCTGCATGAAGCCGATGCTCAAGACATGTGAAGCCGCAGCATAGACAGGTGCGCGCCTGTGCGTTGATGACGGCGTTCGATCACGGCAGGTACGCTGGCGAATCGCGGGATTGCACTGCTCCGCCAGCTAACCCAGGTGGCAGGCCGCCGTTCGGCGCTGCAGGCGCACCCGCAACACGGCCAGCGCCCGACATCGCGCCATCATGCCGAACCGGAAGACGCACATCGCGCACAGAAAGCCGGATGAAGATGGAGCCATGGACGCTGCTGCTGTTGGTTGATCGACAACAACACCTGCGACATCATGCCCCGGGATCTGCCGGCCCCAGCTGATTGGCGACCAGGATTTCATCGATCCGCTTGACGATTTGCGCCGCCTCTTCCGGCGACTGCGCAGCGGCACTGATTTTTTCGGTACGGGCATGGAACACGTCCCAGAAATCATCCGGATGCTGGCTGCGGATCTCAGGTAATTGTTCTGCCAATTGTTTCAGTTGCGCATCGATGTCGTGGGTCATCAAGATCTCCTTCTTTGATCGAAAGCGGTTGTCACGTATCGAGAGCATGATCAGACAAGCCCGGACGGCGTCAACGTCGATGCGATGACGCATCTCTCAGCTAGCGGTTGCACCGCCTGACGCATCCCAACCGCATTGCCACGCCTCCACGCTACCGCTGCCTCGGTGAGCCTGATGACAAATGCTCCATGCCAGGTCGCACGCAAACGGAACCAAGGGTGCAAGGACGTTGCGGCAAGGCAATGCCGCCTGACATCGCCCCAGCCAGGAAGGCGCTTAGTTGTTGATCGAAACTCACCGCTGTTTGGTCGCCTCGGAAGGAGCGCTGCTTTCTTGTTGGGCTCGCCATTGAGTGCGGCATCCAGCCACTGCGTGAGTCTGGATGACCTGCTCGACACCAGCACCGGAGCGTCGAAGCTCCCCTTCCCTTTGTCTGCGCATCAATTGCGAGCCACACGTGCGTGGGCCATGCGGCGGTCACTCGCCAAGGAATGGTCTGATCAATGAGACCTGAGGACGCGGGACGTGCATTTCACCAAGGAGCTGCGTTTGGATCGTCAAAATTTGCAGCATTTTCGGCGCGATCCGGACCTCATCTCCCGACTACAGGCGCACGCTCCCCCGGGGACAGTAACTACTTTCGCTTCATCCACAGGTTTGACAGCGCAAACAATGTCAGCAACTGCGCCGTGTTCTTGGCCAAGCCGCAATAGCGCACCTTTGGTGTAGCCGAACTGGCGCTTGGTCACGCGAAACGGATGTTCCACCTTTGCACGCACACTGGCTTTGAAGTGTTCCCAACGTTCTTCCCGAGCACGCTCGCGTTTGTTGCCAATGGCTTGCATAGTCGAGCGTTTAGCGGCAATGAAAGATGCAGCCTCGCAGGTCTGCAGTTCTTCCCGTTTGTCTGCACCAGTGTAGCCGCTGTCGTCAAACACACTGTCTTCCTTACCGTGCAGGAGCGCATGCGTCACCGTGACATCGGCGACATTGGTCACTGTGCAATGGACGTGGTGCACCAACCCGGAGAACTCATCCACGCCGATGTGCGCCTTCATCGCGAAATACCACTGATTGCCCTTCCTGGTTTGATGCATTTCAGGGTCGCACGCATGATCGGCGTTCTTGGTCGAGCTGGGGCGCAGCGATCAGCATTGCATCGACGATCGTGCCCGACCATAGGCTCTGCCCCTTGCGCGCCAGATGCGCGTTGACGGCCTCCAGCATCTGCGCGGCAAGGCCATGGGTTTCCAGTAGACGGCGAAAGTTGAGAATCGTGGTCGCGTCAGGAATATTGTCCAAGCCACCGAGCTGGGCAAAACGCCGCAAGGTCGGGATCTCGTGCAACGCTTCTTCCATCGCCGGATCGCTCAACGCATACCAGTGCTGCAGCAGATGCATCCGCAACATCGTCGCCAGGTAGGGCTGCCGACCCAGCCGCGCCGACATCGGATAGTGCGGCGCGACCAGACCGAGCAATTGCTGCCACGGAACCACCTACTCCATCTCGGCTAGGAAGATCTCGCGGCGGGTCTGCTTACGCTTGCCCAAGCCCTCAGCGTCACCGAACGTCAGTTGCATGCATCACTCCTCAACGTGAATGGATA
Source organism: Xanthomonas sp. 10-10 (assembly GCF_040182365.1). Taxonomy (NCBI): domain Bacteria; kingdom Pseudomonadati; phylum Pseudomonadota; class Gammaproteobacteria; order Lysobacterales; family Lysobacteraceae; genus Xanthomonas; species Xanthomonas sp. 10-10. The sequence continues at coordinate 2,562,483 of NZ_CP144460.1, read as the reverse complement.
GTGTCGCGTATCTGCGATGCGTTGTTCAGAGGTTCCCTAGGTCTCGTTGATCAGAGCATCCCTAAACATAATTAGCAATTATTCATGCGGCTGTATCCCGATTGAAATCAAGACTTCTACTGATGGGAGATTGGTAAATTTTCAAGACATAGGGGATAAGCGCGTCATGCAAGCATCATGTGTTTGATGGAGCTGTCACGCTGATCGTTCAGGCTCTGAAACCTTTGATGCCTGCCATCTAGCTGCGTTGACTTGGGCTGGCCACGAAAACTAGACTCCGCTTCACGGGGAAGGCCCATCGGGGCCAAGCGCAAGGAAGCCATGAATCTGAGTCACAGGGGCACCAACACCGGATACCGTCTCGGCCTACGCGCGTGCGCGAAGCGGTCGTCTTTGTCTCTGAGCTGAGCCCATCATCATGGACGGCGTCACTATCGGTTTGGCCGTGGGCGGCATCTCTGCACTGCTAGGCCTATATCAGCACGGGTATATTGCACGCCACAGGTTATCAACCGAATCGTTCGACAGTCCGGTGCGCTGGCAGCGCTGGACCAACCGATACCTGATCTTCAGTCTGCATTTCTTTCTGGCGTTCTTCCTAACACCAGTACTGATTAATTTTATGGACATGGATGCAACAGCGATTCCTGTTCGATTCCGCATACCTGCATATTTGATCGCTTGCATGCCATTGGCACTGCTGTTCTTTCATTTCGACCTGTGGTTTATGCGCCGGTGCGATCAAACCAAACGCGATGCACGAGAACGTGCACAACAGTATTTGAGCAGGCTGTAGTACTCCATTCCAGCACCACCACCGCTGAGGCCATGATTCGATGGCTTCTGATCAAACACAGCCCATAACGCCTAGGGATGCTCTGATCAACGAGACCTAAGAACGCGGGATATGGCATTTTTCCGAAGAGTCGCGTGCGGATCCTCGGATTTTGCGCCATTTCCTGCGTGTTCCGAGGAAATCCCCGGATTACAGGCGCACGCTCCCCACAGCAGGCAGTAGCTGCTTTTGCTTTAGCCACAGGTTCGTCAGCGCAAACAGGGTCAGCACCTGCGCCGTATTCTTAGCCAGGCCGCGATAGCGCACCTTGACGTAGCCAAACTGGCGCTTGATCACCCGGAACGGATGCTCCACCTTCGCCCGCAGGCTGGCCTTGGCGTGCTCCCAACGCTTGGTCCACTTCATTTCGCGCGTGTTCTTGATCTGCTTCAGCTTCGAGGGCGTCTCCGCAATCAGGTAGCACAGATTGCGCTTGCTGGCCATCTCCTCGCGTTTTTCCAGTCAAGTGTAGCCGCTGTCACCGCACACCGTGTCTTCCTTCCCGTGCAGCAGCTTGTGCGCCTGCGTGATGTCCGCCGCGTTGGCCGCCGTGCATTCCACGTGGTGCACCAGGCCGGAGTGATCATCCACCCCGATGTGCGCCTTCATCCCGAAATAGTATTGATTACCTTTCTTGGTCTGGTGCATCTGAGAATCACGTGCGCCGTCCTGATTATTGGTCGAACTGGGTGCGGCAATGATCGTGGCGTCCACGATCGTCCCGCCGCACAGGCTCTGGCCTTTGCGCGACAGATGCGCATTGACCCGGTTCAACAGCTTGCGCGCCAGATCGTGCGTCTCCAGCAGCCGGCGGAAATTGAGGATCGTGGTCTCGTCCGGCACATCATCCAGCCCGCCGATCTTGGCGAAACGGCGCATCGACACCGTGTCGTACAAGGCTTCTTCCGCCCCCCCCCCCGACGTCGGATAGTGCGGCTCGATCAGCGCCAACACGTCCCTCCAAGGCACCACCTGATCCATCTCGGCCAGGAACACCTCGCGCCGCGTCTGCTTGCGCTTGCCGTTGTGCTCGGCGTCGCCGAAAGACAGTTGCATCGTCGGCATCCCTTTGGGCTCAGTGAGATTGTCGCAGGATCAGAGGGAGTCGTTCAGAGCTTCCCAAGGTAGCGTCGCAGGATGCGCTTGGTGGCAGCACGTCAAGGGCCGGAGGATCGGCCTGCGCGCGTCCAATTCCGCAGCAGGCCATTACGCATCAAAACAGCGCTGTTTGCGCGACAATAGCGTCATGAGCAGCCATGACATCTCTCCCGCCGATGCGCGTGCACGCGCCGTGCAAGGCGCACTGCTGATCGATATCCGGCAACTGCATGAGCGCGCCGGTGGCCAGGCCGAGGGCGCGTTGGCGATTGCCCAACACGATCTGGAAACCGCGCCCACGCAGCATCTGCCCGACCACGCACGCGAAATCCTGTTGATCTGCCAGAGCGGCAAACGCTCCGCGCATACAGCCGAAACATTGCGTGCGCAGGGATACACCCAGGTTGCATCGGTGGTGGGCGGCACCACCGCATGGATGAGCGACGGCCTGCCGCTGGTGCGCCCCAGCCTGCCGGCGGACGAGCAGGATTTCCTTGAGCGCTATTCGCGGCATTTGCGCTTGCCCCAGGTCGGTGTGCAAGGCCAGCAGCGGCTGGCAGCTGCGCGCGTGCTGCTGGTCGGCGCCGGCGGGCTTGGCTCGCCGGCCGCATTCTATCTGGCTGCCGCAGGCGTCGGCCACCTGCGTCTGGCCGACGACGATGTCGTCGACCGCAGCAACCTGCAGCGTCAGATCCTGCATACCGAAGACAGCCTAGGTACCGCCAAGGTCGACTCGGCGGCGCAGCGCATCGGCGCGCTCAATCCGCGCGTGCACGTCGAGGCGGTACAGACACGCGTCAGCGCCGACAACGTGGAAGCGTTGCTGCAAGATGTGGATGTCGTGGTCGATGGTGCCGATAACTTTGCCGCGCGCTACCTGCTCAACGATGCCTGCGTCAAACTCGGCAAGCCGCTGGTGTACGGGGCGGTGCAACAGTTCGAAGGTCAGGTGAGCGTATTCGATGCCGGTCGCAACCGCGGGCATGCGCCCTGCTACCGCTGCCTGTTCCCCGAACCGCCGCCGCCGGAATTTGCACCCAGCTGCGCGGACGCCGGCGTGCTCGGCGTGCTGCCCGGGGTGATCGGGCTATTGCAGGCCACCGAAGCGCTCAAGTTGCTGCTTGGCATCGGCGACAGCCTGAGCGGCCGCCTGCTCAGCTTCGATGCGCTATCGATGCGATTCCGCGAGATCCGCCTGCCGCCCGATCCGCATTGCCCGTTGTGCGCGCCGGGTATCGCATTCCCCGGGTATGCGGACTACGCGTCCTTTTGCGGCAGCGCAGTCGGTTGAGCGCATCTGCCGAGGTGGCGTTGCAGATGCGCAACGCGTGATCGGCGCACACATCGTGTCGGTGACGCATGTGCGAGCACGGCTCACCCTGCCCGAGCAAGCCGGAAAGCTGGCCGATGGAGCGGATCCGTCAGCCGCGTTGTCGCACCACACCAGGCTCGTTAGCGCCTGAAGCCGAGTCGCTAGGCATTAGCAGCGCCGCTCGCAGCACCACTCGCAGCACCGCAACGCGCGGCCTGGCACCCCGGGCTAGACCCGTTTCGCCTCGCTGCAGGGCTACAACGCGTACGGAATCACTTGCACGATCTCGCCTGCCTCGAAGCGACGCGCCTGTTCCGGCAGGACGATCAGCGCATTGCTGTCGGCCGCCCCACGCAGCAGATGCGACGCGTCGCCTCGATGCGGCTGCGCGCTCAAGCGCCCGTCAACGCCGCACTCAAGCCGGCCGCGCAAAAATTCCAGACGCTCGTGGCGCTTTTCCCAGGCACTTGCCAGCGCCGCGTGCCACACCGGACGCGGCTCGCTGCGCCCCTGTAGCCCGTCCAGCAACGGCACACCGTAGGCGATCAACGTCGCCAGGACAGACACCGGGTTGCCCGGCAGGCCCAATACCAGGCAGCGCCCGATCTGCCCCAACACCGCCGGCATGCCCGGGCGCATGCGCACACGCCAGAAATGGATCCGCCCCAGTTCCTGGATCAGGCGCGGCAGGTAATCCTTTTCCCCAGCCGATACGCCGCCGCAGGTGATCACCACATCGAAGGCCGCCGCCGCATCTTCCAGCATGGTGCGGATGCGCTGCGGATCGTCCGGCAAGGTCGGCCATGCGGTCGGCGCATAGCCCAGCGCCCGCAGCTGCGCCATCAGCATGTCGCGGTTGCTGTTGTAGATCTGGCCGGGGCCGAGCGGCATGCCAGGCTCCACCAATTCATCGCCGGTCGCCAGCACCGCGATGGTCGGTCGCGGCGCGACCGCCAGCCGCGAGACGCCCAGCGCCGCCGCCAGCCCGATGCGGGCCGGGGTCAGCACCTGCCCGGTCTGGATCACCAGATCGCCGGCACGCACGTCGCTACCGGCCAGCCGCACCGCCGTGCCCGGTGCAGGCGTCGTGCGGAAGCGCACCACGCCATCGCGCTCGTCGGCATCTTCCTTCGGAATGACAGTATCGGCGCCATCCGGCAGCGGCGCGCCGGTGGTGATGCGCAGGCATTGCCCCGCGCTCAGCGTGCCGGTCCAACGTTCGCCGGCGAATTGTTCGCCGACCAGTTGCAACGACGCATCGCCGCCAGCGATATCGACATGCCGCAACGCAAAGCCGTCCATTGCGCTGTTGGTGAATGGCGGCAGGGCGAGCGGCGCGATCAGGTCGGCAGCGCAAATCCGCCCATCGGCACGCGCGGTGGCGATGTTCTCATCGGGCGGGCGGCTGTTGGCTGCAACGGCCTGCAGAATCTGCAGCGCCTGCGCATACGCAATACGGGAGGGATAGTCGGTCATGTCGCGCAGGATACCAGTGCGACACGACGACTTAGAGCGGCTGGCAAAACGACCATGCAGTCGTCCGAAGCACGTGACTTTCGCGTGCGCAGCTGTTGAAACATTCGATCAGGGCCGGCCGAACGCGTACCAACCCTGTGTCCACCTGGCGAAAGCTCGCCAGGCGTGATCAGACCCCGCCTACTTGCCCTTGACGTGCTTCATCAACCGCCGTTTGCGCGCCACCTGCCGTTCGGTGAGCGTGTTCTTCTTGCCCTCGTACGGATTGGCGCCTTCGCGGAAGATGAAGCGTACCGGCGTGCCGACCAGCTTGAAGCGCTTGCGGAAGAAGTTCTCCAGATAGCGCTTGTACGACTCCGGCAGCACCTTCAGGCGCGTGCCGTGCACGATGAAGGTCGGCGGGTTTGCGCCACCCGGATGCACGTAGCGCAGCTTGGAAACGTGGCCGCGGATGCTCGGCGGCGGATTGGTCTCGTAGGCGATTTCCAGCGCCTGGTTGACTTCGCTGGTGCTGAACTCGTGCGTGGCCGACGCGTGTGCGCGATGGATCGCCTGGAACAGCTCGCGCATGCCCGAGCCGTGCAGCGCAGAAATCCGCACCGCCTCGGCCCAGCTGACGAAGCCCAGCTTGCGCGACAGCAGGTCTTCGGCCTGCGCACGCTGGTAGTCGCTCTGCCCATCCCACTTGTTGATCGCCACCACCAGGGCGCGGCCGGCATCCAGAATCGCGCCGAGAATCGTCGCGTCCTGATCGGTCACACCTTCGGTCGCGTCCAGCATCAGCACCGCGACCTGGCATTGCTCGATCGCCTGCAGCGTCTTGAACGCACTGAATTTCTCGACGGCCTCTTCCACCTTGCCGCGGCGGCGCAGGCCGGCGGTGTCGATCAGGCGGTACTGACGATTATCGCGCTCCAGGTCCACCGCGATCGAATCGCGGGTGGTGCCCGGCACTTCGGAAGCGATCATACGCTCCTCGCCGAGCAGGCGATTGACCAGCGTCGACTTGCCCACGTTCGGGCGGCCCACGAAGGCGATCCGCACACGCGCCGGGTCGTTGTCCAGCAACTCGCCGGACCCTTCCTCCGGGAGCCGTGCACCGACTTCCTCAAGCAGTTCATCGATACCCTGCCGATGCGCAGCAGACAGCGCCACCACATCGGAGAAGCCGTAGCGCGCAAATTCCGAGCGCACGGTCTCTTCGTCGGTGCCGTCGATCTTGTTGATGACCAGCACGGTCGGCCGCGCCAGCTTGCGCAACCAGGCCAGGATCTCGTCATCCAGCGAAGACGCGCCTTCGCGGCCATCGACCACGAACAACACCAGATCCGCTTCGCCAGCGGCTGAACGCGCCTGACGCGCGGTGGCGCCGGCCAGGCCTTCCTCGTCGCCGGCGATACCACCGGTATCGACAACGATGAAGGGTTGCTGCTCGTCCAGACGGCAGACGCCGTAGTTACGGTCGCGGGTGACGCCGGGCTGGTCGTGGACCAGCGCGTCACGGGTGCGCGTCAGCGCATTGAAGATGGTGGACTTGCCGACATTGGGCCGTCCAACCAGGGCGACCAGGGGCAGCATCGCAAGGTCCTTATTGTGCCAACCGGAAGGCGGTGAGATCGCCGTCGGTGTTTTGTACCAGCAGAATGCCATCGACGACCACCGGCTGCGCCAGCAGCGTGTCGCGTCCAGCGCGAGCGCGCGCGGCCAGTGCACCGTCGCTGAGTTTCAGCCAGTGCAGGTAGCCTTTGTAATCGCCAACCACGGCGTAATCGCCCTGGATGGCCACACCGGTCAGCGAGCGACGCGCCAAGGCAGCCTGCGACCACATCGCCGCGCCGCTGCTCTTGTCCAGGCCCCACACCGAACCGGCGTTGTCGGACACCACCACCACGGCCGACGACACACCAACGCCACCGGCGCCGCCGTGATCGCGCGTCCACAACGGACGTCCGCTCGGGCCTTCCAGCGCGAGGGTTTCGTTCTTGAAGCTGGTGGCGTACAGGGTGGTGCCATCCAGTACCGGCGCGCCGTCCACGTCGGACATGCGCTCCAGCTCGGTGCGACCTTCCGGCACGCCGATCGCCTGTTCCCACAACGGGCGGCCATCCTGCAGCGCCAGCGCACTCAAGGTGCCGCTGTCGTTACCGACAAACACCACGCCCGGGCCGGTCACGATCGGCGCATTGCCGCGCACCGACAGGGTCGGGCCTTCTTCGGCATGGAACCAGCGACGCTCGCCGGTCGCCGCATCGAAGGCACTGACGCGGCCGTCGTTGCTACGCACCAGCACCAGGTTCTGTGCAATGGCGGGCGCGGCGATCACTTCGTTGGGCACCTTGGCGCGCCACTTCTCGGTGCCGTCGGCCTGGTTCAACGCAATCACGTCGCCAGACAGCGTCCCGATCACCACCAGGCCTTCGCCGACGCCGGGACCACCGGACAGGCGCTGCTTGAACTTGCGGTCGTTACGCTCTTCTTTCTTGGGCTTGTATTCCCACACGCGCTTGCCGGTCTGCAGATCCAGCGCCTGCACGCCGCCGGTGATCGCTGCGGCATAGACCTTGCCATCGGCGACGGCCGGACGCTGACGCACGCCGATGTGTCCTTCACCCTTGCCGATGCCGGTGGACCAGATCTTGTCGACCTTGACCGATGGCTCGAACTTGACCAGCTCGGCAGGTTCCTGCGCCTTCTTGGCAGCAGCATCCTTACCAGCAAACCAGCCCTTGACCGTGCTGCAACCGGCCAACGACATGCCCATCAGGGCGATCAACGCAATGCGCTTGTACATGGTGTCCTGCTTCATCAAATCTGCTCCGCCGGATCGGGCACTTTGCCGCCCACATCCATCAGCTTGGTTTCCAGCAACCGGCGCTGCGGCGAGGCCACATCGACCGTGGTCAATGCCTTGGCGTACAACGCACGCGCTTCATCGGTCTTGCCCTGAACGACCAGCGCATCGGCGCGGATCTCCAGGCTGGCGTGATCCTGCGCGTCGGCCAGCAGCTTGATCGCCTCATCCGGCTTGCCGCTCTCGGTCAGCACGCGCGCCAGACGCTGTTGCACGATGTGCTTGAGCTCGCCTTCTGCAGGCACGTCGCGCAGCGTCTTGATCGCTTCGGCGTGCTTGCCCGCATCGACCTGCGCCTTGGCAAGACGTAACGCAGCCAGCTCGGCATAGATGCCGCCTTTGCCGTCGTCGAGCGCCACGATGTCCTTGGCCGCCTTGTCTAGGTCCTTGGCCTGGATCGACTTCACCACCGCTTCGTACCGCGCGTTGGCTTCCACCAATTCGGTGTTGGTGCGCTTCTGCCACCACTGCCAGCCCAGGATCAGGGCCAGTCCGAGCAGGACGCCGCCCACCAGTCCCGCGCCATTCTTTCTCAACCAGGAACGAACGCGTTCGCCTTGTTCGTGTTCGTCCAGCAGATCGTCGATCGCCATGCGTACTCTCGCTCCGTCATCCCGGAGGCGCGGAACATCAAAAGGGGAAAATGAAAAACCGCAGTCCGCTTCACTCGGAAGCAGGTACCACGGAGCCGTCGGAGGATACCGCAAAACGGGCCACGTTAGCGCGCTGGAACGGTTTCACATCGACGATACTGCCGCCTTGCTGAACCTCTACCGCCGACGCATTGCCCAGTACGATGCGGCCCACCTGCCCCGGCGAATAGCTGCGATGCTCGCCGGCGCGGATCAGTGCTTTTTCCACTGCACTGCCATCCGGTGCCAGGATCTGCACCCAGCTGTCGCCGCTGAAACTCAGCGACAGGTGTTTGCCGGCGTCCGCCACTGCCGGTGCCGCCTCGGCCTCAGGCGTCGCACGCGGCACAGGCGTCATCGATGCGATGTACGGTGCCGGCTGCTCGCGCGGCGCGGCCGGCGGCGCTGCAGGGTTGGCGGGAGCACTGGTCTTCGCTGCGACCGGCATGCTGTCCAGCGACACCGTACTCGGCCCCTTGCCATCCAGATGCGAGCGTGTCGCATACCAGACCGGCACAGCGAACACGCCGGTGATGACGACATACATCGCCTTGCGTGCGGTGCTTTCGAGAATGCGGCGCGCACGCGGGGTATGGGTGTGGCTGACCAGCTTCACCGGTTCGATCGGCGCGATGCTGGCCTGTTGCAGCGACGGCTCCAGATCCACCTGCAACAGCCGCGCATAACTGCGCAACTGACCGCGAACGAAGACCGGCGCGCCCAGGCGCTGCCAGTCTTCCTGCTCAAGCGATCGCACCACGTGCGCCGGCATGCGTAGCTTGCCAGCGACATCGTCCACACTCAGACCTGCTGCTTCGCGCGCCTCGCGCAACTGCGGCCCGCAGCCCTTTTCCTGCTCGAAAGGGTTCGGATTGGAATCACTGATCACAATGCATTGGCCCCGGGGTTAGCGGTCGCTGCGTCAGGAAATTCCTTGACCAACCGCTGTTGGTAACGGCTGGCAGCTACCTTGTCGCCTAGCCCTTGCTCAATCTGAATGGCGAGTTGTAACACGGAAGCCGTTACCGGTGCAGCCGCAAGCCGGCGTTCGATAAAGGCACGTGCTTCGAAATACGTTTTCTGGCCAACCTCGTAACGCGCCATCGATTCCAGTGCATAGGCGTTGGAGGGCTCGAGCTCCAGCGCCTTGCGCAGATCACGTAAGGCACGCTCGCGCTGACCAGCCTGCAGTGCGCATCCACCGGCATTGGCGAGTGCCGGTGCCGGCGCATAACTTGAATCCTGCAGAGCGCGATCAAACCAGCCAAGCGATTCTCCCGCCTGGCCATTTGCGCACAGCCACGCCCCATAGTTATTGAGCACATCACCGCGCTGCGGCGCCAATTCGGCAGTACGGCGGTAGGTTTCTCCAGCAGCGGGGCTACCCTGGCCCTGCTGGATCACGCCAAGAAACATCAAGGCATCGATCGAGTTGGGCGTCTTTTTCAACACATCGCGCACCAACTGCTCAGCGGCAGCGTAATCGCCGCTTTGCAGACGGTTGTTGGCGAGGCCCAGCTTCTGCTCCAACGCAAGCCGGTCGCGCGTGGCCGAACTGTCGCGAAAATCGTAGGTGGGCGCAACCTGCTCCACGCTTCTGATCTTGCCCGGCTTGGCATTGCGACCACCGCAGCCGGCCGCGCACAGCGCGATCGCCACGGCGGCCATTAACGCGAGTTCACGCTGCCGCATCTCGATCGGCCTGCCCTTCCAATGTGCGGCGGAATTCCGCCTGGCGACGGGTACGGTCCATGACCTGCCCCTTGAGCTGCCCGCATGCCGCATCGATGTCGTCGCCCCGCGTACGGCGAACCATCGTCAGCACCTGCGCGTCGAGCAGAATCTTCTGGAATGCGCGGATCTCCGTCTCTCCGGAACGCTCGTAGCGCGTGCCGGGGAAGGGATTGAACGGAATCAGGTTGACCTTGCCGGCATCCTTGGACTGCACCGCATTGTCGAACTGACGCATCAATCTGGCCAGCTGGCGTGCGTGCTCCGGCTGGTCGTTGATGCCCTTCATCAAGGTGTATTCGAAGGTCACCGAGTCGCGCTTTTTGCTGCCACGCAGGTAGCGCGCGCAGGATTTCATCAACTCGGCGATCGGGTACTTCTTGTTCAGCGGCACCAGGCTCTCGCGCAGCGTGTCATTGGCGGCGTGCAACGAGACCGCCAGCGAGACATCGCTTTCGGTGGAAAGCCGGTCGATCATCGGCACCAGGCCGGAGGTCGACAGCGTCACCCGCTTGCTGGCCAGGCCGTAGCCCAGATCGTCGCGCATCACGCTCATCGCGCGCACGACGTTGTCGAAATTCATCAACGGCTCGCCCATGCCCATCATCACCACATTGGTGAGGCGGCGTTGCTGGTGCGGCACGTTGCCCAGATGGCGCGCAGCAACCCATACCTGCCCGATGATTTCGGCGGTGGTGAGGTTGCGATTGAAGCCCTGGGTGGCGGTCGAACAGAACGTGCAGTTCAACCCGCAACCGACCTGGGACGACACGCACAGCGTGCCGCGGCCCTTGTCGGGGATGTAGACCGTTTCGATGGCGTTCTTGCCGTCGGTGCCCATGGCCAGCAGCCATTTGTGGGTACCGTCGGTGGACGGCTTGTCGAACACGACATTGGGAACCAGCACCTCGGCATGCTGGTGCAACTTCGCACGCAACGCCTTGCCGAGGTCGGTCATCTGGTCGAAATCGGTGACGTAGCGGTGGTGAATCCACTTCATCACCTGATGGGCACGGTAGCGTGCTTCGCCGAGCGTGTCGGCGAAGAAGCGCTCCAGTCCCTCGCGATCGAGGTCGAGCAGGTTCTGCTTGCGCAGTTCCGGGGTACGGACAGGAACGTCCTGCAACACGGAGGGGATCACGACCTCATTCACGATTCGACTCTCTCGGCCTCAGCGCGAGACCACTTCTGTTGCGGCGAAGAAATAGGCGACTTCATTGGCAGCGTTCTCAACCGAATCCGAGCCGTGGGCGGCATTGGCATCGATCGAGTCGGCGAAGTCGGCACGGATGGTGCCCGGCGCAGCGTCCTTGGGATTGGTCGCGCCCAGCAGGTCGCGATGCGCGGCAACGGCGTTCTCGCCTTCCAGCGCCTGGATCATCACTGGGCCGGAGATCATGAATTCGACCAGCGCATTGAAGAACGGACGCTCGCGGTGGACGGCATAGAAGCCTTCGGCTTCCCGGCGCGACAGCTGCTTGTATTTGGCGGCCACCACTTTCAGGCCAGCCTTCTCGAAGCGGCTGTAGATTTCGCCGATGACGTTCTTAGCGACGGCATCAGGCTTGATGATGGACAGGGTGCGCTCCAGCGCCATTGGGAATTCTCCGTTGGGCGGGCCACTGAAGGCCCGAGGTTATCATGAAAAAAACCCGCGTCAAAACGCGGGCTTAGGCTTCTTTGCGATGGTCAATTCTATCTCGTCGCCCGCATGTTTGCACACCGCCCCCTGAATCGTGCTGCATTGCCGCATGACCTGCCCGCAACCGAGCCCGTAGACTCAAACAATCGTTTGATTGAGTTCGACCCCAGCGCATGCCCAAGCCCGCCCACTTCTCCACCAAGGACCGCATTCTCGGCGCGGCCGAGGAGCTGTTCGCCCAGCATGGGTTTGCCGGCACTTCGCTGCGGCAGCTGACCACCCAGGCCGACGTCAACATCGCCGCGGTCAACTACCACTTCGGCTCCAAGGAAAACCTGGTCAACGAGGTGTTCCGCCGTCGCATGGACGAAATGACCGCCGCGCGACTGCAACAGCTGGAGGCGGCGAAAAAATCCCAGCCCGGCGAGCTCACCGCGGTGCTGGCCGCATTCGTCGAGCCGGCCCTGGCGATGGCGCAGGACCGCCAGAACGGCGGCGCCTTCGTGCGTGTGATCGCCCGGGCCTATGCGGAAAAGAACGACAACCTGCGCAAGTTCCTGTCCGACCATTACGGCCATGTCCTGCGCGAATTCGGCAAGGCCATTGCCGGTTGCGTGCCGGGCCTGAGCAAGGAAGAGCTGTACTGGCGGCTGGACTTTCTGGCCGGTGCGCTCACCTACGCGATGGCCGATTTCGGGCTGATCAAGCGCCCGGCAGGGGTCAGCGAGGCCGACCACCGTGCGCGGGCCGCGCGCGAACTCATTCGTTTCGCGGAACCCGGTTTCCGCACTCATTCCACACCGTAAACGTTCCACCAAGAGGCTAATTGCTATGTCCAATCCGTTGCTAGTTCGTCGCGCCGCCGTGCTCGGTGCCGGCGTCATGGGCGCGCAGATCGCCGCGCACCTCACCAATGCCGGCGTCGACACCGTGCTGTTCGACCTACCTGCCAAGGAAGGTCCCGCCGACGGCATCGTGCTCAAGGCCATCGCCAATCTCGGCAAACTCAGCCCCGCCCCGCTCGCCAGCAAGGCGCTGGCCGAGGCGATCACCCCGGCCAACTACGAGAGCGGCCTGGAACAGCTGCGCGACTGCGACCTGATCATCGAGGCGATCGCCGAGCGCATGGACTGGAAGCAGGACCTGTACAAGAAGATCGCCCCGTTCGTGTCCGAGCATGCGGTGCTGGCGTCCAACACCTCGGGCCTGGGCATCAACAAGCTCTCCGACGTGCTGCCGGAGCAGTTGCGCCATCGCTTCTGCGGCGTGCATTTCTTCAACCCGCCGCGCTACATGCACCTGGCCGAGCTGATCCCGGCCAAGGGCACCGACAAGGCCGTGCTCGAAGGACTGGAGAGTTTCCTGGTCACCACGCTGGGCAAGGGCGTGGTGTATGCGAAGGACACCCCGAACTTCATCGGCAACCGCATCGGCGTGTTCTCGATCCTGTCCACCATCCATCACACCCAGCAATTCGGCCTGGGTTTTGATGAAGTGGATGGCCTGACCGGCCCGCTGGTCGGCCGCCCGAAGTCGGCGACCTACCGCACCTCCGACGTGGTCGGCCTGGACACCATGGCGCACGTGATCAAGACCATGGGCGACACCCTGCCCGACGATCCTTGGCACCAGTATTTCAAGTCGCCGAAGTGGCTGGACGCGCTGATCGCCAAGGGGGCGCTGGGCCAGAAGGTCGGCGCCGGCATCTTCCGCAAGGTGGGCAAGGACATCGTGGTGCTGGACCTGGAAAAGCAGGATTACCGCGCCGCCGATCGCACTGCCGCACCCGAGGTGGTGGAGATCCTCAAGATCAAGAACCCGGCCGAAAAGTTCGCCAAGCTGCGCGAAAGCCAGCACCCGCAGGCGCAGTTCCTGTGGGCCACGTTCCGCGACCTGTTCCACTACAGCGCTTATCACCTGGCCGATATCGCCGAGACCGCGCGCGATGTGGACCTGGCGATCCGCTGGGGCTACGGCTGGTCGCTCGGCCCGTTCGAGACCTGGCAGGCCGCCGGCTGGAAGCAGGTGGCGCAGTGGATTGCCGAAGACATCTCCAACGGCAAGAGCATGAGCAGCGCACCGTTGCCGAACTGGGTCTTCGACGGTCGCGACGGCGTGCATGGTGCCGAAGGCTCCTACAGCCCTGCGCGCGACGCCAAGCTGCCGCGTTCGGCGCTGCCGGTGTACAAGCGCCAGCGCTTCCCCGATCCGCTGCTGGGCGAGCAGTTCTCGCCGGGCGAGACGGTGTTCGAAAACGACGGCGTGCGCATGTGGCATGACGGCGACGACATCGCCGTGGTCAGCTTCAAGACCAAGATGAACACCGTGTCCGACCATGTTCTCAATGGTCTGCAGGAAGTGGTGGGTCGTGCGGAGAAGGACTTCGCCGGCCTGGTGATCTGGCAGCAGAAGGAGCCCTTCTCCGCCGGTGCCGATCTGGCCGGTGCGCTGGGTCTGCTGCAGGCCGGCAAGGTCGATGCGTTCGAAGCGCTGGTCGCCAACTTCCAGGCCACCAGCCAGCGCATCAAGTATGCGCAGGTGCCGGTGATTTCGGCCGTGCGCGGGCTGGCGCTGGGTGGCGGTTGCGAGTTCCAGATGCATAGCGCCAAGACCGTGGCCTCGCTGGAAAGCTATATCGGCCTGGTCGAAGCCGGCGTCGGCCTGCTGCCGGCCGGTGGTGGCCTGAAGGAGATCGCGGCGCGTGCCTCGGTGGCGGCAGGTCCGGGCGGCGATGTGTTCGCCGAGCTGAAGAAGACCTTCGAAACCGTCGCGATGGCCAAGGTCTCCAACTCGGCGGTCAACGCCCAGGAGCTGGGCCTGCTGCGCACCACCGACAAGATCGTCTTCAACAGCTACGAGGCACTGCACATCGCCAAGGCCGAAGCGCGCGCACTGGCCGAAGGCGGCTACCGCGCGCCGTTGCCGGCACGCCGCATCCAGGTCGCCGGCGACGTCGGCATCGCCACCTTCAAGATGCTGCTGGTCAACATGCTGGAAGGCCGTTTCATCAGCGAATACGACTACGAAATCGCCACCCGCATCGCCACGGTGATGTGCGGCGGCGAGGTCGATCGCGGCGCGCTGGTGGACGAAGAATGGCTGCTCAAGCTGGAGCGCAAGCACTTTGTCGAACTGGCCCAGCAGGAAAAGACCCAGGCGCGGATTGGGCACATGCTCAAGACGGGTAAGCCGTTGCGGAACTGAGAATCGGGAGTGGGGAATCGGGAATAGGTAAAAGCCCAACCGACTCCCCGCTTCTCCCCATTAATTCTGCCGGGTGATGAAGATGGTGAACTCAGGCGAATCCGCACTTGCGATTCCCGATTCCCCATTCTCGATTCCCGGCTATCGGAGATAGCCATGAGCAAGCAGATTCAAGAAGCCTACATCGTTGCCGCCACCCGTACCCCGGTCGGCAAGGCGCCGAAGGGCGTGTTCCGCAACACCCGTCCCGACGACATGCTGGCGCACGTGCTGCGCGCGGTGGTCGCGCAGGCGCCGGGCATCGATCTGTCGCGCATCGACGACGCCATCATCGGCTGCGCGATGCCGGAGGGCGAGCAAGGCATGAACGTGGCGCGCATCGGCGTGCTGCTCGCCGGCCTGCCCAACACCGTCGCCGGCCAGACCATCAATCGCTTCTGTTCGTCCGGCATCCAGGCCGTGGCGATGGCCGCCGACCAGATCCGCCTGGGCAATGCCGACCTCATGCTGGCCGGCGGTACCGAGTCGATGTCGATGGTGCCGATGATGGGCAACAAGGTCGCCATGTCGCCGAGCGTATTCGCCGACGACCATGTGGCCATTGCCTATGGCATGGGCATCACCGCCGAGAAAGTGGCCGAGGAGTGGAAGGTCTCGCGCGAGGATCAGGATGCGTTTGCGCTGGCCTCGCACCAGAAGGCCATCGCGGCGATCGCGGCGGGCGAGTTCCGCGACGAGATCACCCCGTACGAGATCCATTCGCACCAGCCCGACCTCGCCGGCAATGTCATTGCACTGCGCAAGCGGCTGGTCGACACCGATGAAGGCCCGCGTCCGGACAGTTCCCTGGAAGGCCTGGCCAAGCTGCGCCCGGTGTTCCGTAACGGGCAGTTCGGCGGCAGCGTCACCGCAGGCAATTCCTCGCAGATGAGCGATGGCGCCGGAGCGGTACTGCTGGCCTCCGAGCAGGCGATCAAGGATTACGGCTTGACCCCGCTGGCGCGTTTTGTCAGCTTCTCGGTCGCCGGCGTGCGCCCGGAAGTGATGGGTATCGGCCCGATCGCCGCAATTCCCAAGGCGCTCAAGCAGGCCGGCCTGACCAAGGACCAACTCGACTGGATCGAGCTCAACGAAGCCTTCGCCGCGCAGGCCTTGGCGGTGATCCGCGACAGCGAACTGGACCCGTCCAAGGTCAATCCGCTGGGCGGCGCGATTGCACTGGGCCATCCGCTGGGCGCGACCGGCGCGATCCGTGCCGCCACCCTGGTGCACGGCCTGCGTCGCCGTCAGCAGAAGTACGGCATGGTCACCATGTGCATCGGCACCGGCATGGGCGCGGCAGGCATCATCGAAGCGTTGTAAGCACGGGTTCGACGAGATCGGCCAAGGTGCCGATCTCGCGAACGCGATCAGCAGTGACCGAAGGCGTGCGCAAGCACGCCTTCTTTATGGCCGCAACCCGTCATCGGCCGGAGCTGCGCTGCGAGCGGAATCACTTGCACCAGTCGACATCTCCGGTGGGTGCGCCGATCGCGCCTTGTTGCGCTCTGTTTTAGCGACCGCAACGCTCGGCTGCATCATGGGAACCGCCGCGCCCGCAGTGCCGCACACCCCGAGATAACCGCCGCATGCAATGCGCCACCCGGAAGCCTTCGCCGGCAAACTTCAGCGCCTACAACAAGGCCGATGCCTAGCGCGTCACCAGCCACTGGCCTGTCCGCGCACCCGCAAACACCAGCACCAGCCCGGCCACCAGCGTCATTGCCAGATACACGCCGATCATCGTGGACCGATCGGTGCGCGCAAACACCAGGCACTCCATCATCAGCGATGAAAACGTGGTCAGCCCGCCGATCACGCCGACGATCAACAGGGCCCGCAGCGGCCAGCTCGATGGTCCGCGCGCATCCAGCCAGACCAGCAGTACGCCGGCGACGAACGAGCCGAGCAGATTCACCGCCAGCGTTCCCCACGGAAAACCGGTACCGAAGCGCTGCAACAACGACGCGCCAATGGCAAAACGCAAACCGGAACCCAGTGCACCGCCAGTCATCGCCAGCAACAGCTGTTGCCACCACACCGGTGCATTCATGCGTGCACCCCGCTATCGGGGAGAGTCTTCGGAGAAATAGCGTGCCACATCGGCGTCATCCATCCTGAGTCAAGAAGCGATGCCGGGGCACAGGCCTGCCGCCCCGGCGGGGGTGGCAGGCATCATCAGCGCGCAGAGTGCGCGCGGTTCAAGGAGGAATGCCATCTCCTGTGCGGGCGATTATGCCGTGGGCTTGCCGGCCTTGTCAGCCCGCGCCTGCGCACGTGCCTCGCGCAGCCGATCCAGCTTTTCTTTCAGCTTGATCTCCAGCCCGCGCGGCACCGGGTTGTAGTACACCCGCTCGCCCATCGCATCCGGAAACCCGGTCTGGTCCAGCGCGATGCCGCCTTCGGCATCGTGGTCGTATTGATAGTCCTGCCCATAGCCGAGCGTCTTCATCAGCTTGGTCGGTGCATTGCGCAGATGCAGCGGCACCTCTTGCGTGCCGGTCGCGCGCACCTCGGCCTTGGCCTGATTGAAGGCCGCGTAGCCGGCATTGGATTTTGCGGTGCTGGCCAGGTACAGCACCAGTTGTGCGAACGCCAGCTCGCCTTCCGGGCTACCGAGGCGCTCGTAAATATCCCAGGCCTCCAGCGCCATGCTCTGCGCGCGCGGGTCGGCCAGACCGATGTCCTCGATCGCCATGCGGGTCAGACGCCGCGCCAGATACGCCGGGTCGCAACCGCCGTCGAGCATGCGGGTGAGCCAGTACAGCGCCGCATCCGGATTGGAGCTGCGTACCGATTTATGCAGCGCCGAGATCTGATCGTAGAACTGCTCGCCGTTCTTGTCGAAACGGCGGGTGCGGTCGGCCAGCACCTGCAGCAGCGTCTGCGGCGTGATTTCCCCGCCCTCGCCGCCCGCCAGTTCGGCGGCGATCTCCAGCAGGGTCAACGCGCGCCGTACATCACCGTCGGCCGCACTGGCGATTTCCAGCAACGACGCGCCGCTGACCTGGATCGTCTCCTGCCCCAACCCGCGCTCGGGGTCGTGCAAGGCCCGCTGCAGCGCTTCGACGATGTCCTGCGGCGACACCGATTCCAACACGTGCACGCGGCAGCGCGACAGCAAGGCCGAGTTCAATTCGAACGACGGGTTTTCCGTGGTCGCACCGACGAACAGGATGGTGCCGCGTTCGATATGCGGCAAAAACGCATCCTGCTGCGCCTTGTTGAAGCGATGCACCTCGTCGACGAACAACACGGTGCGACGGCCGCTGGCGAACCGCTGCGCGGCCTCGGCCAGCACCTGGCGCACATCGGGCAGCCCCGACAACACTGCGGAAATCGCCTTGAATTCGGCATCCGCGTAGTGCGCCAGCAGCAACGCGAGCGTGGTCTTGCCGCATCCCGGCGGACCCCACAGGATCATCGAATGCACGCGACCGGATTCCACCGCGCGACGCAGCGCACTGTCGGGCGTCAACAGGCGCTTCTGGCCGACCATTTCGTCCAGCGTCCGCGGACGCATGCGCTCTGCGAGCGGGCGCAGATGGTCCGCGTCCACGCTAAGCAGATCGGCGGTGCTGTCGATGGTGGATCTGGTTCGTGCCACAGCTCATTCTATCGCGGCGGGGCGTTATCGCATTGCAGCGATGTGGTGTTGCGCGGACGCGACAGGACTCTCACGGTCGGAGAGGCGTTCGCGGCACTGATGCACGTTGGCGACCGCATCCGGAGCACGACAGGCGCCGCGCAGACGCCTTCGCGCAGGAAGGCGCGACATCCGCGGGCAAAGCGCAAGGGGCTAGGAGCGGCAGCCTGACAATGCGGAGTCAGTGCCCCGCAACTACAGGGTTACTGCGCGTCGCCCACCACATCCACACCCTTGGCCGGGGTGTAACGGAAAGTGTCGGCCGCAAACGCGGGGTTGCGCTTCCAGCCACTGAAACTGATCGCAGTGCGTTGACCTACCGCATCGACCACTTCCATTTTGGCCAGGCCATCCTTGCCGAAGCCCAGCGACGCCATCTGGAAGCTGGCCTCGGTGTCGACCTTCGGCGTCAGCGACAGCCACTGCAGGCCATCACGCGGGGCCGCTTCTTCGCTGACATCGTATTGCTTGTCCAGCCGCGCGGGGTCGATCAATGCCACCAGCGGGCTGTTCTGCTCTTCGTTGCCCTGTGCACGCACCGTGACCTGCTCCAGGTCGGGATCGAAGACCCACACTTTCTTGCCATCGGCCACGATCAGTTGCTTGTAAGGCTTGGCGTATTCCCAGCGGAACTGGCGCGGCTGCGACAGTGCCACCCGCCCGCTCGAACGCTCCTTGACCCGTCCGTTGGCATCGGTGACCTGCTGGTTGAACTGCCCATCCAGGCCCTTCAGGCCACGGGTGAACGTGTCCAGTTCCTGGCGCGCACCGGCAAACGCGGTGCCGGCGAACAGGGCGGTGGCGAGGACGGCATAGCGGAGCTGACGATGCATCGCGGTTTTCCAGGAAGGAGTACGCCAATTCTGAAGCTTCATAGATGAATGGGCGAGCGCTATCGGACGGCCGCGTTCATGCAGCGGCAGCTGCCTGGCTCAGTGCGCGGTCTGCACCTTGGACAGATCGCCGTAGACGATCTGCCCGCGGAAGCCGCGTCGCACCTGCTGATACAACTCGCGAAACGCACGGTAATCCTGTGGCTGGCACAAGGCCTGCGGCCCGTGCACCGCCGCACGTTGCAGACGATGGACCGCAGTGACCGTCTGTCCCTGGCGCGACCAGTCCACCGCGTACTCGCCGGCGGCATTGCGAAAGGTGCTGCTGCGCGGGATGGCGATGATCGGCACCGTGTCGGGGAAGGTCACCACGTAGGTTTCCTCGCGCACGCTGTCGTTGCAGTAGAACGGGGTCAGGTTGTCTTCGGCCGAGGTGGTGGTGTAGATCCCGCGCGTCGACTCGGCGCCCGGCATGTCCGGCAAGGTCATACCGCCGACCACCGAAAAATCCACCGCATCGTTGGCCAGGAAGCTGTAGCGATAGTTGAACGGCGCCTCCAGATCCAGCGGATCGCCCTGAATCAGCAGATCCCCGGTGCCAACGAAGCCGGACTGGGCAATGATCGATTCCTCGATGCGGTTGCGGTTCTGCGCATTGAGTTGCACGAACATCGCGCGCAACCCCACTTCGCCGGTCTGGCCGCTGTCCAGCGTCGTCATGCCCTGCAAGCCGCCCTGCGGCGTGAAGCGGTATTCGGTACGGGCAACGTATCGGTTGACCTTGCGATCGTTGGGCGGGGTCTGGGTGACCTTACCGTCGCGTGTATGCACGACAGGCGCGCCGAGATCGCTGGCCGGCAGCTGGCCGAAGCGCGCGTACGGGTTGGTCGAATCGACGTAGAGATCGAAGGCCGGGATATAGGTGATGGCGTGATTGAAGCGCCCCAGCACCGGGATTGCCGGCAGCGTCGGACCGCCTTCCGCGCCGATCAGCACCGGTGTGCTGGCGATGCCCTTGGCCGCCAGCAAGGCTTCCAGGATCACGGTGTGGTCCTTGCAGTCGCCGTAGTGGTTGGCCAGGATGCTGTCGGCACTGTTGGGCTCCAGACCGCCGTTGCCCAGGTACACCGCCACGTAGCGGATATTGCGCGCCACCCACGCATACAACGCAGCAGCCTGCGCGCGCGGCTCATCGATACCGCGGGTCACCTCGTCGGCCAGCGACTGGATCGCCGGCGTCACCGCGGCGGCGCGTCCGCCCTTGACGTGATAGGCCAGGCCCATCTGCGACCAGCTGTCGAAGGTGCTGGCCATCAGCGTGGGGCTGAACTCCCAGGTCGCCGCACTCCAGTTCTGGTTCTTCATCGGCGTGGAGCGCTGGTAGCGCCATTCCCAGCGCGCCTGATCGCCACGCACCACCGGCTTGGTGCTGCCCTGCAGACCACGCGCGGACAGATGCATCGGCAGCGACCTGGGCGCGACCAATGTCACCACCGCATCGTCGTACTGCGCGAAGACGCTGAAGGTTTCCCACAGGCTGAAGTAACCGGGGAAGTACGGCGTGTTCTGCGCACGTCGCACCCGATAGACGATGCGCGCACCCGGCGCCAGGTTCGGGAACACCACGACCTTGACCTTGCGGTCGGCATACATCGCTGCCGAGGCGCTGGAATAGCTTTCCTGGGTGTAGATCTTGTCGGCCGCCACGTCCTGACGCAGTCCTTCGGCGGTGACGGTATACGCCTCCAGCACCTCCAGCGTCTCCATCTTTTCGCTGTAGCTCAGCCGCACCTGGCTGAACTGCTCCACTGCCGACTTGGTCTTGAGCAGGATCTCGTATTCGTCGGTTTCCACACTGCTGGCATCGGCGCGCACTTCGTAGTCGGCGCGATAGCGCACGAAGCTGTAGTTGGTATCGGCCTGGGTGCGCGCCGCCGCGGCAGGCGCGGGGCGCTGCTGCGCCTGGGCAAGCAGCGGAGCGCAGATCAACAGCACGAGCAGCAACAAGGGACGACGCAGCATGGGTCTCGATCACGACGGGCCGGAGCGGCACTTGTCCGCTAGGGTAGCCGGTGTGCCCGGCAATGACAGGATCGGCTTCCAACAATGCGGCATCGGTGCGTACGGCAGCGCTGGTTGCGGCGATTTGAACAATGCAGATGCGGCATGCGGCGTCCCGCACTGGCAGGCCTGGCGGGTCAAGCACGATCACGCGGGCGCCCTGCGCAAGTGGAGCCCCTGCCCGCCGAGTTCCCAATGCGCCGCGTTCCAACGCAGCGCGCCGCACCGCGCAGCGACGTCACCACTACGCTTACTTCGGCGGTGGCGGCGCCAACACGGTGCGATCTCCGTTGTGCTCGGGCTGGCTGACCACCCCGGCCGCTTCCATTGCCTCGATCAGGCGCGCGGCGCGGTTGTAGCCGATCTTCAGGCGACGCTGCACACCGGAAATCGATGCGCGCCGGGTTTCGGTGACGATGCGCAGCGCCTCGTCGTACAGCGGGTCGGACTCGTCCCCGCCGCCACCACTGCTCTCCGGCAAGCCGGTTGCGCCCACCACGGTGCCATCGCCCATGGTCTGCACTTCGTCCAGCACGCCTTCCACGTACGACACCGGCCCGCTGGCCTTCAGATGCTCGACCACCCGGTGCACTTCCTCGTCGCTGACGAATGCACCGTGCACACGGTCCGGCAGCGCCGTGCCCGGCGGCAGATACAGCATGTCGCCATTGCCCAGCAGGGCCTCGGCGCCGGACTGGTCCAGGATGGTGCGCGAGTCGATCTTGGAGCTGACCTGGAAGGCCACGCGGGTCGGGATATTGGCCTTGATCAGGCCGGTGATCACGTCAACCGACGGGCGCTGCGTGGCCAGGATCAAGTGGATGCCGGCCGCACGCGCCTTCTGCGCCAGACGCGCAATCAGCTCTTCGACCTTCTTGCCGACGATCATCATCATGTCGGCGAATTCGTCGATGAAGATCACGATGAACGGCAGCGTCTCCAGCGGCCGCGGCGCCTCGCCCAGTTCCGGGTTCGGCTTGAACAGCGGGTCCATCATCGGCTGACCGGCATCGATGGCGTCCTTGACCTTCTTGTTGAAGCCGGCCAGGTTGCGCACCCCCACCGCACTCATCAGCTTGTAGCGGCGTTCCATTTCGGCCACGCACCAGCGCAGGCCGTTGGCGGCCTCCTTCATGTCGGTGACCACCGGCGCCAGCAGATGCGGGATGCCCTGGTAGACGCTCAGTTCGAGCATCTTCGGGTCGATCATCAGCATCCGCAGCTCCTTGTGCGAAGCCTTGAACAGCAGGCTCAGCACCATCGCATTGACCGCCACCGACTTGCCCGAGCCGGTGGTACCGGCCACCAGCAGATGCGGCATGCGCGCCAGATCGGCCACGGTCGGACGTCCGGCGATATCCTTGCCCAACGCAAGCGTCAGCGGGCTGGCCGACTTGTCGTATTCCTTGGAACGCAGCAGCTCGGACAGGAAGATCATCTCGCGGGTGACGTTGGGGATTTCCAAGCCGACCACCGACTTGCCCGGAATCACGTCGACCACGCGCACCGACTTGACCGACAGCCCGCGCGCAATGTCCTTGTCCAGCGAGCTGATCTGGCTGACCTTGATGCCCGGCGCCGGCTCGATCTCGAAGCGGGTGATCACCGGGCCCGGATAGGCCCCGACCACCTGCGCCTCGATGCGGAAATCCTTGAGCTTGAACTCGATCTGCCGCGACAGCGTCTCCAGCGTCTCTTCCGAATAACCCTTGGCCTGCGGCTTGGGGTCGTCCAGCAGGGCCAGCGGCGGCAGGTCCGAACCATCGGTGCTCACGCCCTGGAACATCGGAATCTGCGTATCGCGCTTGGCGCGCTCGCTCTTTTCCACCACCGGTGCCGGCGGCGGTTCGATCTTGACCGGCTCACGCTTGGCCTGCTTGACCGCATCGACCTTGCGCACTTCCTCGCGCTCTTCGCGCATCACGCGGGTCTGCTGCCACTCGGTCGCCTGGTGGGTCTTGCGCTGCATCAACGGGCCCAGCGCCAGCACCCACTTGCCGATGCGCTCCATCACCGCAAACCACGACAACCCGGTCGCCAGCGTGATCGAAACCAGCAACAGCACCACCACGAACAGATTGGCGCCCAACGCCCCAAAGCCCGAGCTGAGCGAGCCGCTGACCAGCTTGCCGAGAATGCCGCCAGCCTCCGCCACCTCGCCCTGGAACAGGCGCAGGTGCAAAAAGCCGGTCGAAGAGATCAAAAAGCCCACCATGCCGACCAACCGCAGCGCCGGCCCGAGATCGCTCTGGCTCTGCTCCTCGCGCTCGCCGATCAGTGCGATCCAGGCCACTGCGCCCAGGATCACCGGCAGCAGGAAGGCTACGTAACCGAACAGCTGCAGCAACACATCCGCCGCCATCGCGCCGAATCTGCCGCCCATGTTGTGGATCGGCGCGACCAGATTGCCGGTGCGCGACCAGCCAGGATCGGTCGCCGAGTAGGTGAACAGGCTGGCCAGCAGATACAGCAGCAACGGCGCCACCGCGATCAATGCCAGGTCGCGCCAGAGCTTTTGCCGACGCGGATTGTCCGCCACCGCCGTCTTGCGCGACGACGATTTGCCCTCTGCGGGCTTGCTGCGTTCGGGAACCTGCTTTGCCACCTGTAGCCAGACCTTAGAAAAATGCTGTTAGTGGTTGATAATAAACGACTGAGGCCACGGTTTCAGCAGTTGAATGAGCGCCGGTTGCCAGCATGCCCGGCGGCCAACGAAAAACGCCGCACAAGGCGGCGTCGAGCATGCGTTGCGGGCGGACCATGCCATCTGCGGTTCAAGCAGTTCCATCGCGCCGCCTTGATTCACCGGGTGGGGACCGCCACTCTATGCCGCCACGGGGGCGCTCTAATGAGCGCCGTCCCTACCAATTCCTAGATCGCGAGTATACATGAGCGCCTCATCTGCCAGTCCCGCCAAGCATTCCCGCCTGCTGATCCTGGGCTCCGGCCCGGCCGGCTGGACCGCCGCGGTCTACGCCGCCCGCGCCAACCTCAAGCCGGTGGTGATCACCGGCCTACAGCAAGGCGGCCAGCTGATGACCACCACCGAGGTGGACAATTGGCCGGGCGATCCCCACGGCCTGATGGGCCCGGACCTGATGAATCGCATGCAGGCGCACGCCGAGCGCTTCGAGACCGAGGTGATCTTCGACCACATCCATACCGCCGATCTGTCGCAGCGCCCGTTCCGGCTGACCGGCGATGGCGCCGAGTACACCTGCGACGCGCTGATCATCGCCACTGGCGCCACCGCCAAGTATCTGGGCATCCCCAGCGAGGAAGCCTTCAAGGGCCGCGGCGTGTCTGCCTGCGCCACCTGCGACGGGTTCTTCTACAAGGACCAGGACGTGGTGGTGGTCGGTGGCGGAAACACCGCGGTCGAAGAGGCGCTGTACCTGTCCAACATCGCCCGCAAGGTCTACCTGGTGCACCGCCGCGACACCCTGCGCGCGGAAAAGATCATGCAGGACAAGCTGTTCGCCAAGGTCGCCGCCGGCAAGATCGAAACCGTCTGGCACCACGCCATCGAGGAAGTACTGGGCAACGATGCCGGCGTGACCGGCGTGCGGGTCAAGTCCACCGTCGACGGCAGCACCCGCGACATCGACGCGCACGGCTTCTTCGTCGCCATCGGCCACCACCCCAATACGCAACTGTTCGACGGCCAGCTGGCCATGAACAACGGCTACCTGGAAATCCGCTCCGGCCTGAACGGCGCAGCGACCGAGACCTCGGTGGCCGGCGTATTCGCGGCCGGCGACGTCGCCGACCAGCACTACCGCCAGGCCATCACCTCGGCCGGCTTCGGCTGCATGGCCGCGCTGGATGCCGAGCGTTACCTCGACAAGAGCGCCTGAGATGGCCGTTGACCGCCGGCCGCGCCGCGCGGACAGCAGCACCAGCGGACCGCGCGCATGAGCGTGACAGCCCGCTGGTGCCGCCGGCTGGAAGAGCTTCAGGCCGGCGCCTGGGACGCGCTGCACGACGGCAGCCACCCCTTCGTCAGCGCTGCATTTCTGCAAGGCCTGGAACGCGAAGGCTGCCTGCGCCCGGACTGGGGCTGGAATCCGCTGCATCTGACCCTGTGGCAGGGCGACACGCTGGTCGCTGCGGCTCCGGGGTATCTGAAGAACAATTCGCACGGCGAGTTCGTGTTCGATCACGCCTGGGCACACGCGTACGCGCGTTACGGGCAGGAGTATTTTCCCAAGTGGCTGTGCGGGGTGCCCTACTCGCCGGTGACCGGCCCGCGCCTGCTCGGCGCGCCTAGATGGCGCGGATACCTGTTGGCCGCGATGCGCGAGCTGGTGGAGCGCAGCAGCCTGTCCTCGGCGCACGTGAATTTTCATCTGGCCGATGAAGATGCCGCATTCGATGCCGATTGGCTGGAACGCAACGACCTGCAATACCACTGGCACAACACCAGCGGCTGGCGCGATTTCGAAAGTTTTCTGGCGGCGATGGACCACAAGCGCCGCAAGAACATCCGCCAGGAACGGGCCAAGGTGCAGCGGGCCGGTATCCGCATGCGCGTGGTGCATGGCGACGACGCCAGCCAGGACGACCTGGCCGCGATGTACGGCTTCTATCTGAAGACCTTCAACGAGTACGGCAATTCGCCCGCGCTGACGCCGCAGTTCCTGCAGCACCTGGCAACGGCCATGCCGCGCCAGCTGGTGATGTTCCTGGCCGATCTCGATGGCCGCCCGATCGCCGGCGCGCTGTGCCTGCGCGGCCACGACACCCTGTACGGGCGTTACTGGGGCGGCGACGCCCTGCCCGGCCTGCACTTCGAAACTTGCTACTACCAGGGCCTGGAGTATTGCCTGCGCGAGGGCCTGGCCCGCTTCGAGCCCGGCGCGCAGGGCGAGCACAAGATCGCACGCGGCTTTCTGCCGACACTGGTCCGCAGCCGCCACTGGATCGCCGACCCCGGTTTCCGCGAACCGCTGGCGCAGTGGTGCGCCGACGAGCGCGAGGCCGTGGCCAGGCATGCGATAGAACTGGCAGACCACAGCCCGTTTCGCGACTGACCGATGTGCCACGCGCACGCGGCACCGCTAGACTCAGCTCATGTCGCGCGCCCTGCCCCACCTGCTGTCACCTGACCCTGCCAGTCCGTTCCCCCCGGTCGAACGGGCCTTGCGCGAGCCCGATGGCCTGCTCGCCATCGGCGGCGACCTGCAGCCGCAACGCCTGCTCACCGCGTATGCGCACGGCATCTTCCCCTGGTTTTCGGACGGACAACCCATCCTGTGGTGGAGCCCCGACCCGCGCATGGTCTTTCGCAGCGATGGCGTGCGCCTGTCGTCGCGCTTCAAGCGACAGTTGCGCAATTGCCGCTGGACACTGCGTGCCGATACCGCATTTGAACAGGTCATTGCCGCCTGTGCGTCCAGTCCGCGTCCCGGACAGGACGGCACCTGGATTACCGAGCAGATGCAGGCTGCATATGTCGATCTGCACCATCGCGGCCACGCGCATTCACTGGAAGTGTTCGATGGCACGCGCCTGGTCGGCGGCATCTACGGCGTGGCGGTCGGCCGGATGTTCTTCGGGGAAAGCATGTTCAGCGCGGAAAGCGGCGGCTCTAAAGTCGCACTCGCCGCCCTGGCCGCCGACCTGCATGCGCGCGGATGGCCGCTGATCGATGCGCAGGTGGAAAACCCGCACCTGCTCAGCCTGGGTGCGCACCACATGCCACGCCCGGAGTTTCTGCAGCACGTGCGGCGCCAGGTTGGCCTGGCGGAACCGGCCGGCAGCTGGTCCGAACGCTACGGCGAACGGTCCGTCACGGCGCTGGGTGAAGCCCGCTTAACATAAAATTTGCACCACGGGGAGATGGGGCGTAAAATGCCGTCCCTTACGGCCCTTCCGGGCCAGCTTTGATTGCACAGGATTACATGTCGAAAGACGACTCCATTGAATTCGAAGGCAGCGTCAGCGAGACGCTTCCCAACACCACGTTCCGGGTCAAGCTGGAAAACGGGCATGAGATCATCGCCCATATCTCCGGCCGTATGCGCAAGAACTACATCCGCATCCTGACCGGCGACCGGGTCAAAGTTGAGATGACTCCCTACGACCTGACCAAGGGTCGTATTACCTACCGCATGAAGTAAGCGGTTCTGGTGTGAGACGCAAGGCGGTCATTGGCCGCTTTTTGTCGTGCCCGCGATTTGGTGAGGGGCGTGTGTCTTAGCCAAGCGTGGGCAAACGCGTTGCATATTCCCTGGTCAAATGCGATCGGTGAGCTGCTGACGGATGTCCGATCGCTGGCCGACCTCAAACCGCGCACTCGGGCACCACCCTTCGAACGCATCGCTTGAGCAGATGGCAGTGCCTGCTTGTCCCGCGCCCCGTCTATCCTGCGTCGCCAGATCTGGTTGCAGAACCCGGGTGTTGCACTGAGCGAGTTCGGGCAATCAGGCGGTCACTCGCCGTTGGCACGACATCGCACCGTCCGGGCATAAAAAAAGCCGCTCATCCGAGCGGCTTTTCTGGAACTCATCGAACCTGCTACGGCGATCAGTCGACAGTTGCCGGCAACAAGCGCTCCGGTTCCGGATGCGCTTCCACCACCAGCTCGCCGTCCTTGACGTCGATATTGACCCGGCCGCCTTCCACCAGCTTGCCGAACAGCAGCTCGTCGGCCAGCGGACGCTTGATCTTCTCCTGGATCACCCGCGACATCGGGCGCGCGCCCATCAACGGGTCGAAACCGTGCTGGGCCAGCCAATCGCGCGCGGTCGGGGTCGCCGACAGCGAGACGTGCTTTTCCTGCAGCAGCATTTCCAGCTCAATGATGAACTTGTCCACCACGCGCAGGATGTGGTCGAAGCCCAACGGCTGGAACTGCACGATCGCGTCCAGACGGTTGCGGAACTCCGGCGTGAAGCCGCGGCGGATCGACTCCATCGCGTCGGTGGAATGATCCTGCTTGGTAAAGCCGATCGACCGCCGCGACGCCTGCGTGGCACCGGCGTTGGTGGTCATCACCAGGATCACGTTCTTGAAGTTGGCTTCGCGCCCGTTGGTGTCGGTGAGGATGCCGCGATCCATGACCTGCAACAGGATGTTGAAGATGTCCGGGTGCGCCTTTTCAACCTCGTCCAGCAACAGCACGCAGTGTGGCGTTTTGACGATCTTCTCGGTCAGCAAGCCGCCCTGGTCGAAGCCGACGTAGCCCGGAGGCGCGCCGATCAGGCGACTGATCGAATGCGCTTCCATGTACTCGGACATGTCGAAACGCACCAGCTCGATGCCCAACTGCAGCGCGAGCTGCTTGGTCACCTCGGTCTTGCCGACACCGGTGGGGCCGGCAAACAGGAAGTTGCCGATCGGCTTTTCCGGATTGGCCAGGCCAGAACGCGCCAGCTTGATCGAACCGGCCAGGGTTTCGATGGCCGGGTTCTGGCCGAAGATCACCATCTTGAGGTTGCGCTCCAGATGCTGCAGCACGTCCTTGTCGGTCGCACTGACCTGCTTGGCCGGAATGCGCGCCATCTTGGCCACGATGGTTTCGATCTCCTCGATGTCGATCAGCTCCTTGCGCACGCCATCGGGCAGCAGACGCTGACGCGCGCCGGCCTCGTCCATCACATCGATGGCCTTGTCCGGCAACAGGCGGTCGCCGATATGCTTGACCGACAGGTCCACCGCAGCCTGCAACGCGTCGTCGGCATAGATCACGCCATGGTGCGCTTCGTACTTGGGCTTGAGGCCCTGCAGGATCTCGAAGGTTTCGCCGACAGTCGGCTCGACGATGTCGATCTTCTGGAAGCGACGCGCCAATGCACGGTCTTTTTCGAAGATGCCGCGGTATTCCTGGAACGTGGTCGAGCCGATGCAGCGCAGCTCGCCGGATGCCAGTGCCGGCTTGATCAGGTTGGAAGCGTCCATGGTGCCGCCCGAGGCCGAGCCGGCGCCGATGATGGTGTGGATCTCATCGATGAACAGCACCGCGTTGGGCACCTTCTTCAACGCGGTCAGTACGCCCTTGAGGCGCTTTTCGAAGTCGCCGCGGTACTTGGTGCCGGCGACCAGCGCGCCCAGGTCCAACGAGAAGATCACCGCATCGGCGAGCACTTCCGGCACGTCGTTGTCGACGATGCGCTTGGCCAGACCCTCGGCGATCGCGGTCTTGCCCACGCCGGCCTCGCCCACGTACAGCGGGTTGTTCTTGCGGCGACGGCACAGGACCTGGATGGTCCGCTCGATCTCATCGGCGCGGCCGACCAGCGGGTCGATCTTGCCGTTGCGCGCCTGCTCGTTGAGGTTGGTGGCGTACTCGGCCAGCGCGTCGCCTTTGGCCTCGCCCTCCCCGCCCTCGCTCTTGGGCTCGCCGTCGGAGGCGGACGGCTGCTCACCGTCTTCGCCCAGCTTGGCGATGCCGTGGGACAGGTAATTGACGATGTCCAGGCGGGTGATGTCCTGCTGATTCAGGAAATACACCGCGTGCGAGTCTTTTTCGCCAAAGATCGCGACCAGCACGTTGGCACCGGTGACTTCCTTCTTGCCCGAGGACTGCACGTGGTAGACCGCACGCTGCAGCACACGCTGGAACCCCAGAGTGGGCTGGGTGTCGCGGCCATCGTCTTCGGCCAGGCGTGAGACCGAGGCCTCGATTGCCTGTTCCAGGTCGTTGTGCAGCCGTAACTGGTCCGCCCCGCAGGCCTTGAGCACGGCTTGCGCAGAAGGGTTGTCCAGCAGCGAGAGCAGCAGGTGCTCGACGGTCATGAACTCATGACGCGCCTCGCGTGCTCGCTTGTAGCACTGGCCGATTGTTTGCTCTAGGTCTTTGCTGAACATTGGTAACTCCGAACGGCTGTTGCCAACAATATGCGGCTTTTGTCGGGATTTTCCACAACCCTATCGGATAGGCATGTTCAGACGGCGTTAGCACGTGATCGCAGCCACACTGTTGCGCTGCTGGAACGACCTCCAGGCTCGCTCAGGCCTGTTCCATCGTGCACAGCAGCGGGTGCTGGTTCATGCGCGAAAATTCGTTGACCTGCGCCACCTTGGACTCGGCCACTTCGCGGCTGTAGACCCCGCAGACCCCGCGCCCGCGGGTATGGACATGCAGCATGACCTGGGTGGCCCGCTCCAGATCGAGGTTGAAAAACTGCTGCAGCACGGTCACCACGAAGTCCATCGGGGTGTAGTCGTCGTTCAGCAGCAGCACCTGGTAACGCGGCGGTGGCGCCACTTCAGGCTTGCTGGCTTCGACCGTGAGGCCATGATCGTGTTCGTGAGAGGTCTTCCGAGGCATCCAGCCATTATACGGTTCATCGCCGCACGCATTGGACGATTTGCGCCGCGGCCCGCACAATTTGTCTCCGATATCCCCGGCTGGCCCTTGATGACCGATACCCCGACCGCGCTGCGACTGGCGCCGTCTTCCGCAGCATCCCGGCATGCCTGCGCGCCCCTGTCCGCACCACGCGGCCGTGCGGGTCGCCTCGGCACCGATGCGGTGACCGGCGCAATGGCCGGCCCCGCGCCCGCCCAGGAGCACGACCGATGAGCACTTCCGAACAGCGCTGGCACCCGGATGTCACCGTGGCCACCGTGGTGGTGCGCGATGGGCGCTTGCTGCAGGTTGAAGAGACCATCGCAGGCAGGCTGTTGCTGAACCAGCCTGCAGGCCACCTGGAGCCGAACGAAAGCCTGCTGGACGCGGCGGTGCGCGAGACCCTGGAAGAGACCGGCTGGGACGTGCGGCTGACCCACTTCATCGGCACCTACCAGTGGGTGGCACCAAGCGGCCAGTGCTTCCTGCGCTTCGCGTTCGTTGGCGAGGCGGTGACCCATCACCCGGAGCGCAGCCTGGATACCGGCGTGGTGCGTGCGCTGTGGATGACCCCGGATGAGTTGCGCGAGGCGACCGATCGGCTGCGCAGTCCATTGGTGTGGGAAGTGGTGGCCGACTTCCTGGCCGGGCAGCGTCACCCGCTGGCCTTGGTGCGGCACGTCGCATGAGTACGCCGCGCATCGTGGTGGGCGTCTCGGGCGGCGTGGATTCGTCGGTGGCGGCGTGGAAACTGGCGCAGCAAGGCGAGCCGATCGCCGGGTTGTTCATGCAGAACTGGGCCGACGACGGCAGTGGCGATTGCCGCGCCGAAGACGACCGGCGCGATGCGGTGGCGGTCTGCGGGGTGCTGGGTATCCCGTTCCACTTTCGCGATTTTTCCGGCGAATACTGGAGCGGCGTATTCGAGCATTTCCTGGCCGAATACGCGGCCGGGCGCACGCCGAACCCGGACGTGCTGTGCAACCGCGAGGTCAAGTTCAAGCACTTTCTGGATGCGGCCCAGGCGCTGGGCGCCGAGCGCATCGCCACCGGCCACTATGCGCAGGTGGCGCATCGCGGCGGTCGCTGGCGCCTGCTGCGCGGTGCCGACCGCGGCAAGGACCAGAGCTATTTCCTGCATCAACTGGGGCAGACCCAGCTGGCTGCCACCTTGTTCCCGATCGGTGATCTGGAAAAGAGCACGTTGCGCCGCATCGCCCAGGACGCTGGCCTGCCAACCCACGCCAAGAAGGATTCCACCGGGATCTGCTTTATCGGCGAGCGCGACTTCCGCGAATTTCTGGGGCGCTACCTGCCCGCCCGCAGCGGCGAGATCCGCGACCCGCAGGGGCAACGCATCGCCGACCATCCGGGGGTGTTCTATTTCACCCTGGGTCAGCGCGAAGGCCTGAACATCGGCGGCGTGCGTGGCCGGGCGGCAGCGCCCTGGTACGTGGTCGGCAAGGATGTGGCCAGCAACGTGCTGTACGTGGACCAGGACCGCGACAGCCCTTTGCTGCAATCGTGCTGGCTGCAATCCGAGCAGGCTCACTGGGTGACCGGTGCACCGCCTGCGCGCCGCTTCAGCTGCACTGCGCAGACCCGCTATCGGCAGCCGGACGAGCCGTGCACGGTGGATGTGCAGGACGACGGCAGCGTGCAGGTACGCTTCGAGCGGCCGCAGCGGGCGGTGACGCCCGGGCAATCGCTGGTGTTGTACGACGGCGAGGAATGCCTGGGCGGTGCGGTCATTGCCGCCACCGATGCGCCGCTGGAGCGCCAGCTGGCGGGATCTTCTTTTCCTCTTGAGGGTGTGGCTTGATGAGTTCTTCCATGGATCACCGTGTGCTGGCGCTTGCCGGCGTCGCACAGGCCTTGCAGCAGGTGCGGCGGATTGCCGAGACCGGCCATTCGGAAGCGGCGACGGTGCGCACCGCCATGGACAGCGTGTTCCGGGTGGATGCGGCATCGCCGGAGGCCGTGTACGGCTCGGCAGCGGCGGTAGCGCCCGGTCTGCGCCTGTTGCACAACTACTTCCGCAACCAGGCGCAGGACGATGTGCTGCCGCGCCTGGCGCTGGCAGTGCTGCAACTGGAGCGCCGTTTCGTACGCGACACCACGACCGTCTCCACGGTGTCCGGCGGCATCGCGTCCGCCGCCCGCCAGGCGCAGAACCTGAACGATAGCGCTCATCCGGATGTGCTCAGTGCGCTGGGCGGGCTGTACGCCCAGACCATCAGCCATCTGCGCCCCAAGGTCATGGTGCAGGGCAACCCGCATTACCTCGGCCAGGCAGGGGTGGTCGCTGAAATCCGTGCATTGTTGCTGGCAGCGGTGCGTTCGGCGGTGCTGTGGCGGCAGATGGGGGGCAGCCTGTGGGATTTCCTGTTTGCCAAACGCGCGATGAGCGAAGCGGTGGACCGCGCGCTGCGCTGAGCGGCAAACCAGGCGGTTTGAGGCGCCCGCAACAGGCGGTAGCGCTCGCCGATCGCAAGCGCATGGGCAGGACGATATGGTGATCGTCGCTAAAGACCACGGGGGTAGTGCCGATACAGCAACCGTGACTCTGCCGAGAACGCCCATGTATTCACGTCCACTCATCCGTCTAGCCGCTCCTTTGGCTCTGACCTTGCTGTTTCCCTTCGCTGTCGGATTCGACTGGCCCGCCTCGGTGCGCTGGGCAATCCTGGCGACCATGACCCTTAGTTGGTTGGTTTTCGCTGCCTGGGTGACGTATTCCCAGTTCCGGCGCAACCCGGACCAGACCCGCATCCTGCGCGAGCAGGACCAGCTGCTCAACGAACTGCGTACGTTCGTCAGCAACGAAGTCGACGGTTCGCGCTCGGAAGTCGAGCGTGCCCGCGAACTGATCCGCCAGGCCGTGTCCGGTCTTGGTGGCAGCTTCGAAGCGATGAACCGCAAGTCGCGCCAGCAGAGCCAGGCACTGGCCCGCATCGTCGACCGCGCAGGCGACGATGGCAGTGCCGGCGTCGACGTCGCCCGCTTCGCCCAGCACGCCAGCTCCCGCATGGAGCAATTGGTGGAAGCGCTGGAACAGGTGAGCGGCCAGAGCACCAACACCGTCCATCACATCGATGAGATGGCCCAGCACCTGGATGGCATCTTCGCGTTGCTGGAAGACGTCAAGTCGATCGCCGACCAGACCAACCTGCTGGCGTTGAACGCCGCCATCGAAGCAGCACGTGCCGGCGAAGCCGGTCGCGGCTTCGCGGTGGTGGCCGACGAGGTGCGCAACCTGTCCGAACGCTCCACCACCTTCAACGAACAGATCCGCAAGCTGGCCCACAGCTCCAAGGAATCGATCGCCAAGGTGCGTGAAACGGTCTCGCAGCTGGCCTCGCGTCACATGGACCGCTCCCGCGAGGCGCGCCATGAATCGGCCGCCATGCTGGAGAACGTCGCCCAGATCAACGCCTCGTTGGGCGATGGCATGCGCGAAATCTCCGAGTGCGCTCGGTCCATCGACGGCAGCGTGGCCGAAGCGGTCCGCGCCCTGCAGTTCGAAGACATTGCCACGCAGACCTTGAGCGGGATCCACACCCACCTCGATCGCCTCACCGCGATCAACCGCGAGGCGGTGGCACTGCAGGAACTGCTGCATCGCAATGGAGGCGTCTACGACAGCGACCTGGTTGCGTCGCTGGCCAAGGTGTCCAGCCGTCTGCGCGACATGCGTGTGGAGTGGGAACGCCCGCCACACAAGCCGGTCGCACAGCAGGGCATGGGTGCCGGCACGGTCGAGTTGTTCTAAGACCGATGTCTCCCCGCGGCTTCTGATCCCGACATTCCCCGGCCTTCCGGGGATTTGTCGTTCCGTAACGACCCGGT
This sequence comes from Xanthomonas sp. 10-10, assembly GCF_040182365.1. Lineage (NCBI taxonomy): Bacteria > Pseudomonadati > Pseudomonadota > Gammaproteobacteria > Lysobacterales > Lysobacteraceae > Xanthomonas > Xanthomonas sp. 10-10. Next base: position 2,527,979 of record NZ_CP144460.1, on the reverse strand, counting down.
GTTCCGCTTATGACGCTTCTTGCCCCCACCACCGATGCCGACCCCACTGCCGCACTGCAGGCAGCAGCCTTGGCCACCGCCCATGCCCAGCGCATCGCACAGAGCGAAGCGGCCAGACCGGTGCTGCGGCGGGTACGGTTGCCGGCCGCACTGGAACGGCTGGAACTAGCCGCACGCGAGGAAGTCAAGGCGCTGATCAACCCGCGCCGCGATTGCAGCGAAGACGACCTGCTGTTTGCGACCGTGGCCTGGGACCTCGGCCTGGACGGCGCCGCCGTCGGTGCGTCGGCCCGCTGACCCCGTCAACGGCTGGGCGTGCCTCGGCAGGCGCCCCGCCGTGTTGTTGGACTGCCCGATCTCAGGTGCCTGAGCCGTCCGCTTCCTTCGCTCCTCCCGGCATCGCTGATGCCGTGCGTACGCGCTCCTTGCCCCCCTGCCCGGCCGAGACTCGCTCACACCGGCTGTGGTTTGTCAGGCCTGGCCAAGGCCTCTACCATCCATCTCACTTCCTGAGCCCGTCACCAAGTCGGGCGATCAGCATTGCTGTCTTCTTCGGATTGAGCACTGGATGCCATGAAAGCCGGTCGCCTGGCGTTGTTCGCGGCAGCACTTTCTCACTCGGCCAATGCGGCAGATGACAAGGTGTATCTTGAATTTCTCTGGGATGCCCGGCCACCTCATTCGATTGCCCGCCAGCAAACCATCCAGTTTTTGACCGATGGTCAGCACACTCACCAGGTGTGTGTCGCGACCAATCTCGCCGACACCGATGTAGGTGGGTTGGTAGTGAAGGCGTTCGATGCCTCCGGGCAGGAAGTGTCGAACCACCATTACCCCGACTACCGGGGCGTTAAGCGCTGCTACGGTGCCGATCTGGGCCAGGGAGGCAAGCCTGGCCTGTGGACGTTTCGCGCAAGCACGGGAGATGGGCGCACCGGGGAAGAGACGTTGCAGGTCCATGCCAGGCTGGCAGACTCGCCACTGTCGAACGATCCGGGAACACCGTATGTGGTTGGCCGCCCGAACCATGACACAGCGATCCCGCCTGCCGAGTGGCATGGCCGCCTTGTCTGGGAAATGCAGGTCAATCCACAAGGCACGGTGACCGCGGTGACCGTGGTGACAGCAGAAGGCGTTGGCTTGAAACTTCGCAGCCGTGCGATCGCAGCCGGCTATCTGTCCCTTTTCTTCCCTGATGAACGGCGAGAGCGCACGCCGCTGCTCTGGAGGCGCGAGCTGTCGTTCGAACCGGAATAAGGCCGGCACGACGCCGGTCGATCACGCTACATCGGTCGATGCGTATCGCGTGACACGGGTACGCTGGCAGTCATGCATGCACTGAACAACAGCCCTCGTTCTTCGTGGCGCTATCGAGCCATGCTGGATCCGTTCGGAGGATGTTCCAACCGCTTCCGGGGAGATCCATAACATCTTGCACCGACCCATCAGGCGATGCGTCTGGACCGGGTTGTGTCCCTGTCCAGCAACGACAACATCGAGGTGTCTACACGATGCCAGTGTCGCCTGTGACGAGCAAGCGCGATCCGCGCCGCTTGCGCTGCACGTGCTGCACATCAGGTCGGGTTCTGCGCCAGATCGCCGGCAACAGGCAGGCAGCAAACCTGTCACCTGTCACCTGTCACCATACCGCAGCGCAGCGGGACGGAGCCGATCAGATAACTGGTGATACTGCGCGGCGCCACATATGCGGTGCCAGCATCGCCAACCGCTTAGCTGGCAATCACCAGCCGTGCGCCCAGCCGCATGCCGGCTTCGGCCTCGCGCAGCCACTGCGCCATGTCGCGTGGCGACAAGGGGCGCGAGTAGAAGTAGCCCTGGATCTCGTCGCAGCCCTGCTGGCGTAGCAAAGCATCTTCCTGCACGGTCTCCACGCCTTCGGCGACGACCTGCATGCCCAACGCATGGCCCAGATGCACGATGGCCTGGGTGACCTCGGCGGTGTTGGCATCGTCGAGCATGCCTTGCACGAAGCTGCGGTCGATCTTCAGGCGCTGCACCGGGAAGCGGTTGAGGTAATGCAGGTTCGAAAAGCCGGTACCGAAGTCGTCCACCGCCAGCAGCACGCCATTCTGCTCGAACAATTCGAAGCAACGGCGCAGCGAATCCGAATCGCGAATCAGCGCGGATTCGGTCAATTCCAGCTCCAGCCGCGATGGCGGCCAGCTGTTGTCGCGGCAGATTTCCAGCACGCGCTCGGCAAAGCCGCGTTCGCGCAACTGCACGGCCGAGACGTTGACGGCGATGCGGCTGAAATTGAGGCCGGCGCGGTCCCAGACCACCGCCTGGCGGCAGGCTTCGCCGATCACCCACTCGCCCAGACGCACGATCTCGCCGCACTCTTCGGCGATCGGGATGAATTCGACCGGACTGCAGGGACCATGGCCAGGACGATTCCAGCGCATCAGCGCTTCGATCGCCGGCGACGCATCGCCCACGGTATTGACCAGCGGCTGGTAGACCAGCGTGAACTCTTCGCGCTCGAGCGCGCCCTGCAGCGCATGCTCGAGCTCCAGCCGGCGCTGCGCACGCAGCAGCACGTCCTGGCTGTAGTAATGGAAGGTGTTGCGACCGGATTCCTTGGCCGCATACATCGCCGCATCGGCGGCGCGCAGCAGGCTGTCGAAATCCGACAGGCCTTCTCCCTGCAGCGCAATGCCGATGCTGGCACCGAGCTTGAGAGTGACGTGGTCCTTGCGGAGCGGCTCGCCCAGCGCGCTGATCAACTTGCGCGCGACATGGCCGGCGTCCTCCGGCTCGGAGAGATCGCGCAGCAGTACGATGAATTCGTCGTCGCTGAAGCGGCCGAACAGATCGCTGTTGCGCAGATGCTGATGCAGGCGCGCCGACGCGAGCTTGAGCAGATTGTCGCCGGTGGCATGGCCGAACGAGTCGTTGATGCTCTTGAAACCGTCCAGATCGATCAGCAGCATGGCCAGCACCTGGCCGCGCTCGTGCGCCTCGCGAATGGCGTTCTCTGCCTGCTCGCGCAGCAGGAAGCGGTTCGGCAGTCCGGTCAGGCGGTCGTAGTGCGCCAGCAGCTCGATGCGTTCGTTGGCTTCGCGCTCGCGGGTGACATCACGGAACAAGGCGACGAATCGTGGCGGCAGGCCTTCACGACGGTCCAGTTCGATCAGCACCTGCACCCAGATGCGTTGACCGGAGTTGCGGTAGAAGCACAGCTCCAGCTGCTCGGGCAGGCCGCCATCGGAGATGCGCAGCAGCGCCGCTTCGAAAGCGTCGCGCGAATCCTGGGTGTACAGCGCAAGCGCCTGCTCCAGGGTGATGTTTTCCTTGCGCAGGCCGTGGATGCGGTAGCACTCCTCGGTCCACTGCATGCGGCGGGTGTCGACCTCGATTTCGCAGCCGCCGATCTTGCCCAACGCGGACACGCGATTGAGCAACTCGGTGCGCCAGCGGATCAGCGCATCGGTCTGCCGCTGCTCGGTGACGTTCTGCAACTGGCCCAGCACACGCACCATGCTGCCGTCGCCATCGAACACCGGCTGCGCCCAGACCCGCAGATGATGCGGATTGACGCCGAGCAGGCCATTGACCTCCAGCTCGAAATGCACCGGCAGGCCTTCGTGCTTGATCTTGCGCCAGGCACCGCGCAGTTGCGCGACCGAGGGCCGGGCAAGCAGGCGCAGCAGATCGCGAATCCCACTCAAACGCAGTTGGGTCATGCCGAGCTGCTGCAGGAAATCCTGCGAGATCCACAGGTTGTCCTTCAGCGAATCCCAGCTCCAGCTACCCATGCTGGCGATGCGCTGGGCCTCTTCGAGCTGGGCCTGCTGCTCGCGCAGCTGCTGCTCGAGTAATTTGTGGTGATGCACGTCGGTATGGGTGCCGACCATGCGCAGCGGGCGGCCATCGGCGGTGCGCGAGACCACGCGGCCGCGATCGAGGATCCAGCGCCATTGGCCGTCGTGCTGGCGCAGCCGGAACTCGGCAACGTAGGTATCGGTACGCCCGTCCAGATGCGCCTGGACCGCGGCGCTGACCTGCGCGTGGTCGTCGGGATGAATCAGCCCGGACAACGCGGTGAGATTGTTCGGCAGGGGCTGCTCGGAATAACCGAGCATGCGGGTCCAACGTTCGGAGCGGTACACCACGTCGGCCGGGATATCCCAGTCCCACAACCCGTGGTCGGCGCTGTCCAGGCCCATTTCCCAGCGGCTGGTGCCATCGGCGCCCACCGGCTCGGGAATGCTCAGGGTGAAGGCCATGATCTGGCCATGTTCGTCGCAGACCGCACGCAGCCAGCCTTCCAGCCGTCCGCCCCCGGCTCCAGGCAACACGCAGGCCGCCATGCCGCCGTTTTCGGCCACCTGGACGCGGCTGCTCTCCAGCACTTCGGCATACGCACCAAGGGTTGCCGGCAGCCCCAGGGACTGCGCAACGCGATTGGCCGCCAGGGGCTGGCCATGCGCATCCAACAACACCACCGCTGAGGTCAGCGGGTGCTGCAGCATGCTTGCAATGACGCCTGAGTCCACTCTGGAACACTCCGAAGGATCGTCCCCGGCCTCGGGGTCGCAATGGATAACGGCCGCCCGACGGATTAGTTGAGGCGGGTGTTTGGGGCGCGACCGAACCGGGATCAGTTACGGCTACTATGTCCGCATCGCCAGCTCCAGAGGTCGTCCGCGGACCCATGCACCAACCTGTCGCAGCGCCCGCGTTCTCGTCGCCTCCGGTGTCCCGACTTCGCCTGGCCGAACGCCTGCAGCAAGGCCTGTGGACGCTGACCGGGCTGTACCTGTTGATCGGCGTGGTGTGGCTGCTGCTGGGCAACCGACTGCTGAACCTGGCTGGTGCGGCGGTACCGGAGCGCTGGTCCGACGCCAGCTTCCTGCTGGTGTCGAGCATCGTGATCCACCTGGTGCTGCGGCGCTTCATGACCTTGATCGTGGAAGAGCATGCGCAATTGGCGCAGTCCGAGGCCCTGCTGCAGGCCAAGTTCCTGGCCCTGCCCAGCCCGGCCTTCATCTACGACCTGGCCACCCTGCGCATCCTCGACGCCAATCCGGCGGCGCTGGAATTCTTCGGCTGGGAGCGCGACGAATTCCTGCAGCAGACGCTGCAGGCGATCTGGCCCAACGCCGATGGTGCGCGTCTGGAAGACATCATTGCGCAGATCCGCGGCAAGGGCGATGCCACCTGCGTGTTGAACGAAGATCTGCTGACCCGCGGCGGGCTGCGGCATGTCGAGGTGCGCAGCAATCAGCTGCATCTGGCCAGCGGCCCTGCCCGCCTGGTGGTGACAGTGGACCGCAGCGAAGAGCGACAGGCGCAGCATCTGCGCGACGAAGCGCTGGAGCGGCTGGAAGAAGCGCAAGGCATCGCGCGGTTGGGCTCATGGCAGCTTGATCGCACCACCGGCCTCGGCCGTTATTCGTCGGCGGTCTACCGCATCCTGGGGCGCAGCGTGCCGATGCATCGCCGCGAACATCGGCTGGAAGAGCTGCTGACCGCGTCCGACACCGCCACCCAGACGCGCATCGAACGCATGATCGAAGACATGTGCACCGGCGGCGAGGTACAGATCGATGTGCTGCTGCCGCTCACCGGCGGCGATTCGCAACCGCGCACCGTGCATCTTCGCGCAGAGAGCGTGACCCTGCCCAGCGGCGCGCGGCATGTGCACGGCACCTTGCAGGATGTCAGCGAACGCGAACAGTCGCGGCGTCTGCTGCGCGAACGCGAAGAACAGTTCCGCGAGTTGGTGCGGGTGCTGCCGGACGGCGTGCTGATCCTCGCCGACGAGCACGTGATGTACGCCAATGCCGCCGGCTCGATCCAGTTCGGCTTCCAGGGCGAAACCATCCTGGGCGAGCCCCTGCAGACGCTGGTCGGCGATTCCGACCTGTCGGTGGTGCGCGAGTATCTGCGCGCCGGCAGCGATCGCAATGAGCCGGTGTCCAGTGCGCGGGCGATGCGCCGTCGCGATGGCAGCACGTTCTATGCGGGCTTGTCGGCCGGCGATATCCGCTATGGCGGGCGCAGCTGCAAGCTGCTGGTGGTGCGCGACCTGAGCGAGCCCGAGCGCATACGCGACGCGCTGGCCGAGAGCAACGCGGAGCTGCAGGCCATGGCCAAGCGCCTGTTCTCGCTGCAGGAAGACGAACGCCGCGCGATCTCGCGCGATCTGCACGACGATATCGGCCAGGCGATCACGGCGATGAAGCTGTCCGCGCACGCCGCGCTGGACGAACCGGATCCCGACGCGCGCCGCGAAGACCTGCTGGAAGTGGTGTCGCTGGCCGACAGCACCGTGACCAAGCTGCGCAACCTGTCGATGCTGCTGCGTCCGCCGCAACTGGACGCGCTGGGGCTGGAAGCGGCGTTGCGCTGGCAGGCGTCGATGCTGTTCCGCGCCTCGCACGTGCGCCTGGAACTGGACATCCAGGCGCTCGACGTCCGCCCGGGCAACGAGATCGAGCAGGCCTGCTTCCGGATTGCGCAGGAAAGCCTGACCAACGCCTTGCGGCATGCATGCGCGGGCGAGGTTCGCATGAGCCTGCAATCGATCGACAGCGAGAGTTTCCGCCTGGAAGTCAGCGACGACGGCGATGGCTTCGAGCCGGAAGGCCCGCGCGGGCTTGGACTGATCGTGATGCGTGAGCGCGCGCAAACCGTCGGCGGCGTGCTCGCGATAGACTCTGCACCCGGAGCAGGCACGCGCGTGACGTTGCGCCTGCCCTATCACCCGGCCGGCGAGTCCGTCCACGAAGATGGTGGACGTTGAGTCATGTGGAGCCCCGTAATCCCGCCCGGATTGGAAATCGTCAAACCGACACGCCTGGGCGCGGGCAATCCCGAATTGCTGCATCTGGTCGACGCGGCCGCGTCCGGCGGCCAGCCGTTGATGATCTTCCATGTCGATATCGACCACTTTGCCTCGATCAACGAGAACATGAGTGGCGAGGTCGGCGATCAGGCGCTGACGCTGGCCGCGCGCCGATTGCAGGAATTTCTTGGCACGCGCGGCAAGCTGTGGCGGCACGGCAGCGACGAGATGATCATCGTGGCGGTGCGCCGCGACGACACCCCGTTGCCGGAGGATTTTGCCGAAGAGATTCGCCAGCAGCTGGAATTGCCGCTGTCGGTGCTGCCGTACACCTTGTTCATGACCGGCAAGGTCGGCATCAGCCTGTGTCCGGAACACTCGACCTCGCTCTCGATCCTGCTCGACTACGCCGAGGAAGCCAGCTACCAGGCCGCGCGCGAAGGCGGCAACACGGTGCGCCTGTACACGCGCAATTCTGCGACCAACGCGCATAGCGAAAGCATCATTGCGCGGCAGATCGTCGATGCGATCCCGCATGGCGAGCTGCGCCTGCGCTATCAACCGCTGGTCAGCGCGCGCGACGGCCGCATCGTCGGCATGGAGGCGCTGCTGCGTTGGCAATCGCCCACCCTGGGCATGCTGGTGCCGGAGCGCTTCATGCGCACCGCCGAGCGCCTGGGCGTGATCGTGCAGATCGGCGAATGGGTGCTGCAGAACGCAGTGCGTCAGGCGCGTCTGTGGCGCGATCAGGGCTTCGACGATTTCAGCATCGCGGTCAATGTCTCCACGCTGCAGCTGTTGCGGCCGGGCTTCTTCAACGAAGTGATGGCGATGCTGCAGACCGCCGGCGTGCCGGCGCAGTTCGTGACCCTGGAGATCAACGAAAGCGCGTTGACCAACAACGTCAATTTCGTCCACGAGACGATGGCCAACCTGCGCAATGAAGGCATCAGCCTGAGCCTGGACAACTTCGGCACCGGCGATTCCAGCCTGAGCGCCCTGGTGCGTTACCCGGTGGACCGGCTGAAGATCGACCGCAGCTTCATCAAGAGCGCGCCGGCCGGCAGCCGCGAGGCGGCGATCGCGCGCGCCATCATCGCGATGGGCCATCAGCTGGGCATGACGGTCATTGCCAATGGCGTGGAATCGCAGGCGCAGCTGGGGTTTTTGCGCCGCAACGATTGCGACATCTTCCAGGGCTATCTGTTCGGCGAGCCGATGTCGGCCGAGTCCGCCGGCATGGCCTTGCGTCGGCGTTATCTGCGCCCGGAATCGTTTGCCGAAAGCCGCCCCGACCGCACCCTGCTGCTGCTGGACGACGAAGAGAACGTGCTGCGCTCGCTGGTGCGCCTGTTCCGCCGCGACGGCTACCGCATCCTGGCCGCCGGCAACGTACGTGATGCCTTCGACCTGCTGGCCACCAACGACGTGCAGGTGATCCTGTCGGACCAGCGCATGAGCGACATGAGCGGCACCGAGTTCCTGGGCCGGGTCAAGATGCTCTACCCAGACACCGTACGCCTGGTGCTGTCCGGCTATACGGATCTGGCCACGGTGACCGAGGCGATCAACCGCGGCGCGATCTACCGCTTCCTGACCAAGCCCTGGAACGACGACGAACTGCGCGAGCATATTCGCCAGGCGTTCCGTACCCATGACGAATTGCGGAATGGCCGGGAATAGGGAATCGGGAGTGGGGAATCGGGAGAGCAGAAGACGGCTTCGGCGAGCTTTGCGCTACTGCTTTGCGCAAGCCATCTTCCTGTAATGACAGTCAAGGTTGGCAGGTCACCACATAGCTCCCGCTAACAATGCAAGCGCGTCAGCACTTTCGTTGCAGGAATCAAAAAGAGCGAAGCAATCCGCTCTTACGATTCCCCATTCTCTATTCCCGATTCCCAGCGCGCCAGCGCTACTTCGGCTGCCGGATCGGCAGCACGATGCGGAAGCTGGCGCCCTGCCCTGGCACGCTTTCCACGTCGATGCGGCCGTGGTGTTTGTTGATGATGCCGTAGGAGATCGACAGGCCCAGGCCGGTGCCGCTGCCGACCGGCTTGGTGGTGAAGAATGGGTCGAAGATACGCTGCAGCAGATCCGGAGCGATACCGGCGCCGCTGTCCTGGAACTGGATCCAGACGTTTTCGGCCTCGTCGCGCCCGGTGGTGACGGTGATCGTGCCGCGCTCGACGATCGCCTGGCCGGCGTTGAGCAGCATGTTCATGTAGACCTGGTTGAGCTCGGACGGCAGGCATTCCACCAGCGGCAGCTCGGCGTAATTGCGCTCCAGGGTCACCTTGTACTTGAGCTCGTTCCAGATGATGTTGATCGTGGATTCCAGGCCTGCGTGCAGGTCGACCATCTTCCACGACTCGGAACGGTCCGAGTACGAGAAGTCCTTGAGGTCGCGCACGATGCGGGTCACCCGCTCGATGCCTTCGCGCGATTCGGCCATCAACTGCGGCAGATCGCGGCTGATGAAGTCGATGTCGGCGCGGTTGCGGATTTCGTCGATTTCCGGAATCAAGGCCTTCGGGTCCGGCGCCTGCAGCGCGCGCTCGTAGGCTTCAATCAGCGTGAACAGGCTGCGCAGGTATTCCTGCAGGCTGCCCAGATTGGAGTGGACGTAACCGATCGGGTTGTTGATCTCGTGCGCCACGCCGGCGGCCAGCTGGCCGATGGAGGCCATCTTTTCCGACTGCAGCAGCTTGTCCTGCGCCCCGTTCAAGCGCATATAGGCCTGGCGCAGTTCGGCATGGCGCTGTTGCAGCTCGCGCTCGTAATCCTGCTGACCTTCGATGTTGTGGAACAACGCGAGGAAGTGGCCGACGCCCTGCTCTTCGTTGTAATACAGGTGCGCGATGACCACGCGGTCGGCCACCGGCAGACTGCCGGTCCAACTGCCCTTGCTGCGTGCCTGATTCAGCGCATCCGATGGCAAGACCTGCGAGATCCGCTCGCCCAGGTTGCGATCGTCGGCGGGGTCTTCCTTGCACAGGCTTTGACGCGCGACGGCGTTGGCCAGGATCAGCTGCCCATCGGCGCGGAACAGCAACACGCCTTCAAGCATCTGGTCGCCGAATGCGCGCAGGATGGTCGAAGACGGCAACAACGATTGGTTGAGAAAAAACTTGACGGTCACGGGACAGGGCGGCAGCAAGGACGCCTCAATATACGCCCAACCCTGGGGCGGCCGTATCGCCGCTTGGTCTTAGGGCCGTCGCTGAAACGACTTCATGCACGACCGGAGGGCGCGGCCGGTGATCTGCAGTGGCGCGCGTGCGTGATCTCACGGCGGTCACTCCACGCCGTTCTTCTCTGTCGGTACTGCAACGTCGGCCAGCCGGCCTTGTCGACGGCAGCAACGCCGCATCGCCTTCTGGCAGCGCATCGATCTGCGCGCAGCACCCACGGTGCGTACGCCCGACGCAGGATGGCTGGATCAGGCCACTGCCAGCGAACGTCCGCCGCGCAGCACGTTGGATTGGCCCTTGGCATCGTACGAGGGCGCGCTTTCGGTACGCCCCAGGTGCCGCAATGCCCAGTTCACCTCGCGGCGGCGGCGTGCCAGCAGCGCGCCATTGGCACGGTTGGCTTCGGCCAGCTCACGCAGGCGGTCTTCTTGGCCTTCGGGCATTGCCGCTTCAAGCGCGCGCAGCGCCGACAGTTTGTCCTGCGTGTGCCGCATCAACCCATCGATGTCGTTCTCGAGTAATGCCTGGCGCTCGCCGGCCAGCGCATCGCTGAGACGTTGCAGGAACTCGTTCACGTTCATCCTTTAAGTCGGGAATCAACCCGCCAGTTGCTGATTCAGATCCATCATGCGGCTGGCGATGGCATCCGGATTGATGGAGTAGCTGCCGTTCTGCAACGCATCCTTCACCGCCTGGACGCGACCGGTGTCGATCGCCGAGGACTGCGAAAGCTCGCGCTGCAGGTTCTGCAGGTTGGTCGCCTCGCCGGTCAGCTTGACGCTGTCGGTGGGCGGGGTTGCGGCAACCGGGGACGCGCGATCTTCGCCGGCCGAAGCGATCTTGCTGCTCGTGGACGCGGTACGAAGGGTGGCAGCGGTCGGTAGATTGCCTTCGATTTTCTGGGTCATGTCAGGAACTCCTCTACAGGTCGTAGGGGATAACGGCACCCAGAAAAAAAACTTTATAGAAAATTTTTACCTGGAGACCACAACGGTTCCGCTCGCTTCAACAATCCCCTGCACCACCCGGCGCGACGAGGAATTTTCGACGGAAACGCGCTCGTTTTCGCCGGCATCGGAGAGTGCGCGACCGCTCATGCGCACCTCCAGACCGCCATTTCGCGAGACCAGCGGGACGGTGTCGCCGCGCCGGACCAGCCGCTGCGTCACCAGATCGTTGGCCGAGAGCAGCGAGCCGGCCGGCAGGATGCGGCGAGCGGACTTGCCCACTGCGGCCACCGGATCGGCAAGTACCGCGCCGACAATGCGGGCGGCGTCACGCTTCTCGATACTGATATCGGCCAGCGAGATGGTTTCTCCAGCGCTGATGCCGCGACGCAGCACCAGCACATCCTGGTTGCGGCGCACCTTCAACGGCACGAACAGGCGCCAACCGGCCGGCTGCGGGCAGGCCACCTCCACCGTATTGGTACCGGTGGGCTGGGCCTGCAATGCGATCGGACAGGCCGGCATGCGCAGCCCCGGATCGAGCGTGGCCTCGGCTTCGGCGTCCGGGCCGACGGTGGCCAGCGCCGCAGCGCGGATGGAATCGACAGACTGATAGCTCTGGGCCCAGGCCGGAGCGGCAGCCAACAAGATGACAAGCAGGAGCAGGCGCATGGGACCAGATCCGGAGGAAGACGGAACAGACACTGCAAGCGGCGTGCCTGTTTTCGAATAGGGAATCGGGAATGGGGAATCGGTTAGGGTGGCTGAGAAGTGGTCGGCCTTCGTTGCTGCCGTGCGATTTTTACTAGGTGAAAGCTATCAGCAGGCAAATTCACTGCCCTTCGCCTCGGGCTTGCTGCGGAAAGCCCATCCCTCGCTTTTACGATTCCCCATTCCCGACTCTCCATTCCCGAGAGCACCCCCGACCAGCCACAAAGCCCTCAAGTTTCCAGGCGGCGCTGTCGATATCTGCCCCATGACCCACGATCTGCTCAACCGCATCGACCAGCGCACCCGACTGGCTGGCCACAACCGACTGGCGCTGCTGCTGTTCCGGCTGGGCGGACGCCAGCTTTTTGGCGTCAACGTCTTCAAGGTCCAGGAAGTGCTGCGCCGGCCCGAGCTGTTCCAGGTGCCCGGCCTGCCCACCGAGTTCGCCGGCGTTGCCGACGTACGCGGGCGGTCGGTGCCGGTACTGGATCTGGGCCTGGCCATCGGCCACCCGGAGCGCGATTCGCACTCCGAGAACGGACCGGGCTACCTGGTGGTGGCCGAGTTCAACCGCTCGGTCCAGGGGTTCCTGGTCAGCGGCGTGGAGCGCATCGTCAATATCGCGGTGGAAGATATCCACCCGCCGCCGGAACTTGGCGCCGAAGCCACTTATTTGACGGCGGTGACGCGGTTCCAGGGCGAGCTGATCCAGGTCATCGACGTGGAAAGCGTGCTGGCCGACATCGCCAAGGTCAGCAAGGACGTGCAGCTGGACCCGTCGCTGCAGCTGGTGGCCTACGACCGCCAGTTCCAGGTATTGGTGGTGGACGACTCGCGAGTGGCGCGTCAGCAGATCCGCAGCGTGCTCGACCAGCTGGGCGTGTCGGCAACCTTATTGTCCGACGGCCGCCAGGCGCTGGATCACCTGCTGCAGGTGGCCGCGTCGGGCGAAAACCCGGCCGACCGCTATGCGATGGTGATCTCCGATATTGAAATGCCGGCAATGGACGGCTACACGCTGACGACGGAAATCCGGCGCACGCCGGGCCTGCAAGGCCTGTACGTCCTGCTGCACACCTCCCTGTCGGGCGTGTTCAACAACGCCATGGTCGAACAGGTCGGCGCCAATGCCTTCGTGGCCAAGTACAGCGCCCACGAATTGGCCGATTACGTGCTGGCCCGCCTGAAAGTCGTCGCCGAAGCGGCCTGAGCAAGTTGCTCGGCCGCCGGATCGGCGCCGATCGCAGGACAGCGCGCTGCGCCGGGCTGCAAGCACACCGCCGCGGATAAATTGGGTCGGTGCGTCGACGCGCCCTCGAGGCGGCACCTGCGACGCCAGACCGCGCCTCCGGGAAGGCCGAACCTTCCGGCTTGCCGCGCTTGATTGAAGCAAACTTCGTGGACAGGGCTCCATCGCATCTTCCGGACGGCAAGTTGCCGTTCGTCGGCAGCGCCGATCGTTCTCCGCGTTCTGCGGCCCGCGCCACCTCGATTGGCACAAACATTGCTTCCTCCCTGGCAACACTTCGCGGGAGAGCACCGTGTCCAATCCCTTCTCGTCCTTCCTCGGCGTCCATGGCGACGCGTTGACGCTGCGCGAGCAGCGCATGAAGCTCATTGCCAGCAATCTGAGCAATGTGGACACCCCCGGGTACAAGGCCAAGGATCTCAACTTCGAAGCGGCGCTGAAATCGGCCCAGGGCGTGCAGGACGGCGGCCTGATGCAGGCCACCGACGCTAAGCACTACGAAGTGGGCGGCAGCGCCGGGCTCAATCCGTTCCAGATCACCCGCGAATCCGACCAGCCAAGCCTGGACGGCAATACCGTCGATCCGGATGCAGAACGCGCCGCCTACGGCCGCGCCGCGCTGGAATACCGCGCGTCGCTGAGCTTCCTCGAATCCAAGGTGCGCTCGATGCTCACCGCGATCACGGGCCAATAAGTCATGAGCAATCTTCCCATTTTCGATGTGGCCGGCTCGGCGCTGCATGCGCAGTCGGTCCGCCTGAGCACCATTGCCTCCAACCTGGCCAATGCCGACTCGGTGGCCGGTTCTGCAGAAGCGACCTACAAGCCGATCGAGCCGATTTTCCAGGCCCAGCAGAGCCGCCAGGACCCCAGCCTGACCTCGGTGAACGTCAAGGAAATCACCACCACCAACGCGCCGCCGATCCGTCGCTACGAGCCAGGCCATCCGCTGGCCGATGCCGACGGCTACGTGTTCTCGCCCGACGTGGACCCGGTCTCGCAGATGGTCAACATGATCTCGGCCTCGCGCAACTACCAGGCCGGCGTGGAAATGCTCAATACCGCCAAGGAACTGGCGCTCGCGACTCTCACGATGGGTCGCTGACCCATCCTAGCTGACCTTTACTAACGGACCATTCCAGATGAGCACGATCGGCAGTGACCTCTACGCCAGTCTCGGGCTGAGCACCAGCAGCGCCGCCTCCACGAAAAAGAAGGAGGAGTCCCTGGGCCAGGCCGACTTCCTCAAGTTGATGACCGAGCAGCTGCAACACCAGGACCCGCTCAAACCGATGGAAAACAGCGCGTTCCTGGGCCAGTTGGCGCAGTTCTCCACCGTGCAGGGCATTGGCGACCTCAATACCAAGGTCGGCAACTTCTCCGATTCGATGAACGCCGACCAGGTGCTCAAGGGCGCGGCGCTGGTCGGGCACAACGTGCTGGTGCCCTCCGCGCAGGTCGCCATCGACGCCACCGGCTCGGCCAAGGGCGTGGTCGCGGCGACCTCGGCCGGCACCGTCAACTTCGAAATCACAGATGCCAACGGCGCCTTCGTCAAGCAGCTCAGCGTGCCGGCCAGCGCCGCCGGCGAGGTGTCGTTCGCCTGGGATGGCACCGACGCCAACGGCAACCGCATGGCTGCCGGCAAGTACGGCATTACCGCCACCCAGACCGACACCGCCGGTTCCAAGAGCAAATTGTCCACCTATGTCGATGCACCGGTGGACAGCGTCACGATCGGCTCGGACGGCCTGTATCTCAACCTGACGGGGCTCGGTACGTCCCCGCTCGCCAACGTGCTCCGCGTCAGCTGAGCCGGCAACCGACACTCAAAGGAACTCATCCATGGCTTTCAATACCTCGTTGTCCGGCATCAACGCAGCCAATGCCGATCTGAACGTCACCTCCAACAACATCGCCAACGTCAATACCACCGGTTTCAAGGAATCGCGCGCCGAGTTCGCCGACATGTTCCAGAGCACCAGCTACGGCCTGTCGCGCAATGCGGTTGGGTCGGGCGTGCGGGTCAGCAACGTGGCGCAGCAGTTCTCGCAGGGCAATATCGACCCGACCGGGCGCAGCCTGGACCTGGCCGTCTCCGGCGAGGGCTTCTTCACCGTGACCTCCAACGGCGCCAAGATGTACACCCGCGCCGGCAACTTCCAGACCGATGCCAATGGCTACGTGGTCAATCCGCAGGGTGCGCGCCTGCAGGTGTTCGCGCCCAACCCCAGCGGCAATGGCTTCGACGTGGGCCGCCTGTCGGACCTGCAGTTGCTGACCACCGACAGCCCGCCCAAGTCGACCTCCACGGTCAACCTGGCCTTCACCCTGCCCGGCAATGCCACCGCACCGACGGTGACCCCGTTCAGCCCGGCCGACGACAAGACCTACAGCCATTCCACCGGCGGCATCAACGTCTATGACTCGCTGGGCGTCAGCCACGTGCAGACCTCCTATTTCGTCAAGACCGCCAACCCGAACGAATGGCAGGTGCACAACTACGTGGACGGTGCGGCGGTCGGTGCGCCGACCACGCTGCAGTTCTCCGACACCGGCTCGCTGACCACCCCGGCCAACGGCATCATCACGATGGACCCGTTCACCCCCAGCACCGGTGCCGGCGTGCTGAACATGCGCCTGGACGTCAGCGGCTCCACTCAGTACGGCGAAGCCTTCGCCCTGCGCGACACCCGCCAGGACGGCTATGCCAGCGGCAAGCTCAACGAGATCAGCATCGACACCAGCGGCGTGGTGTTCGCGCGCTATTCCAACGGTGCCGACAAGCCGCTGGGCCAGGTTGCGCTGAGCAGCTTCGTCAACCCGCAGGGCCTGCAGTCGCAGGGCAACAACATGTGGGCCGAAAGCTACACCTCCGGCGCCGCCCGCACCGGTGCGCCAGACACCTCGGACCTGGGCCAGATCGAGTCCGGCTCGCTGGAAGCCTCCACGGTGGACCTGACCGAGCAGCTGGTGAACATGATCGTGGCCCAGCGCAACTTCCAGGCCAACTCGCAGATGATCTCGACCCAGGATCAGGTCACCCAGACGATTATCAATATCCGTTAACGGCTGGGAATGGGGAATCGGGATTAGGGAATCGTAAGAGCCGGCGTCGCGCGTAATCGATGCCGGCCTTGTCCCCAACTCCCCAGTCCCCGCAATCCCGCTTTTGCGATTCCCGATTCCCGATTCCCGATTCCCGATTCTCCATTACCGATTCCCGATTCCCGATTCCCGGTGCCCCATGGACAAAGCTCTCTACGTTGCGATGACCGGTGCCCGTGCCTCCCTGCAGGCACAGAGCACCGTGTCGCACAATCTCGCCAACGTCGATACGGTGGGGTTCAAGGCCGCGTTGGCCAATACCGAGGCGTTCAAGATCCAAGGCAAGGGCTATCCGTCGCGGATCGATGCGTTGCATGTGGACCAGGGCTTCGACCGCAGCCAGGGCCATCAGAAGGTGACCGGCAACCCGCTGGACGTGTCGCTGCAGCAGGACCGCTGGCTGGCGGTGCAGTCGCCCGACGGCAGCGAGGCCTACACCCGCAACGGCGAGTTGGCGCTCACCGCCAATGGCCAGCTGGTCACCGCCAACGGCCACGCGGTGCTGGATGAAGGCGGCAACCCGATGACCATTCCGCCGCACCAGGCGATGGAAATCGGCAGCGACGGCAGCATCTCGATCATTCCGCAGGGCGAAGGGCCGCAGACCATGGCCATCGTCGGCAAGATGAAGGTGGTCGATGCCCCCGCCGACCGGCTGACGCGGCGCCCCGACGGGCTGATGCGCAACACCAGCACCGACCCGGCGCAGGCGTTCGCGGTGGCCACCGGCAAGACCGTCAACAGCGGCATGCTGGAAGGCAGCAACGTGGATGCCGCCGGCGCGCTGGTGGAGATGATCCAGCTGCAGCGGCAGTTTGAAATGCAGGTCAAGATCATCAAGAACGGCGACGACAACGCCCAGTCGGCCAATTCGCTGCTGCGTGTCAGCGGTTAAGCGCGACTGACGCCCACTGCCCTCCCGCCGATTGGTTTTGCAGCTCTGCCGCGCACCTGGATGGCGGCCGCCAGGGGGACGTGGCTCGCGAAGTGACATGTCCTTCGACTCCGACTCCTGCGGTCTCGCAGGCGGTTCGTACGCGGTTGACGCTGACTACCGATGGTTTGTCGGCCAGGTGTGTGAGGTTGGCAATGCTGCTGATCTGGGCCTTCGCTGCAGAGCGCTGGTTTGTGACTTGGTTGCAGGGCCCTTGCCCGCCCACCGTCGCGGGACACGCCGCAAGTACGTCCCTGTAGGCTCTTACGCGGCATCCATGCCGCGTAAGGTCCCGCGACGGTGGGCGGGCAAGGACCAGTCGAGACGGTCGGTCCGCAGGGTGCAAACACTGCCTGACATGGGTTGCTGAGGAACGGCGCCACCCCTCATCTTCTCAATACAAGCCGAGCAATGGACAAGCTTTGAAAGCAACCGGCAAACGCTCTGGTGCGGTGTCCTCGCCGCTTGCAGGACCGTGTGGCGGCATGGATGCCGCCACCGAGCCTACATGGACGTACTTGCGGCGTGTCCCGCGAGCGGTGAGGGCACCGCGCCCTCGACCAACCACCCTGTCGACTGCGTCGCAATGCCAGCCGGCAAATCCCAAGAACCCTTCCGCACGCAGCGCCAAGGGTTTACAGCTCGTCGAACTCCTCGCTGACCGGCGAGCGCTCTGCCGCGCCTGATCTGCGGCGCAGGTTTCCACCGCTTCCGCCTAGCCGCAGCCTATCCGCCCCCCCCTGCCCCGCGCAGGCCGCCGCGCCCGCTCCGCGTGATCCAGCGCACAGCCGGCAAAAATCCGGCGCGGCTTTGGCACGGCACGTGCATATACCCAGCCGTACCCGGAACACATCCCCGGGTCTAACGAGGAATCGGGTCATGAATCAGGCTTTGTGGGTCGCCAAAACCGGACTGGATGCGCAGCAGACGCGCATGTCGGTCATTTCCAACAACCTGGCCAATACCAATACCACCGGCTTCAAGCGCGACCGTGCCGCGTTCGAAGACCTGCTGTATCAACAGGTGCGCGCTCCAGGCGGCTCGACGTCGGCGCAGACGCAGCTGCCGACCGGCCTGCAGCTGGGCACCGGTGTGCGCGTGGTATCCACCTTCAAGGGCTTCGACCAGGGCAGCCAGCAGCAGACCGGCCGCGCGCTCGACGTCATGGTCAACGGGCGCGGCTTCTTCGAAGTGCAAATGCCCGACGGTACCTCGGCCTACACCCGCGACGGCACCTTCCAGATCAACGCGCAGGGCGAAGTGGTCACCAACAGTGGCTACCCGCTGCAGCCGGGCATCCAGGTGCCCGAAGGCGCGCAGTCGCTGACCATCGGCAACGACGGCACCATCAGCGTGACCCTGGCCGGGCAGGCCGCCGCGCAGGAAATCGGTGCGCTGACGCTGACCGACTTCATCAACCCCTCGGGCCTGCAGTCCAAGGGCGAGAACCTGTTCGTCGAAACCACCGCCTCCGGCCCCGCGCAGAACGGCACTCCGGGCCTCAACGGCCTGGGTACCACCGTGCAGGGCGCGCTGGAAGGCAGCAACGTCAATACGGTGGAAGAGCTGGTGAGCATGATCGAGACCCAGCGCGCCTACGAAATGAACGCCAAGGCGATCTCCACCACCGACTCGATGCTCGGTTACTTGAACAACAACGTCTGATCGGCCCGCCGGTCGCTGCCCTCTCAGGAATCCACGCCATGTCACGCCTGCCCTCCCTTTCCTCCCTGTGCCTCGCCATTGCCTGCAGCGCGCTGCTGGGTGGGTGCGTGGCGGCCGGCGATGTACGGCCGTTCGCCGAACTGGCGCCGATCGTGCCGGTGGTCGCGCCGGTGGCGCAGCCCACCGCTGGGGCGATCTACGCCGCCGGCCCGAGCCTGAATCTCTATGGCGATCGTCGTGCACGCGATGTCGGCGATCTGCTGACGGTGAACCTGGTGGAAAGCACCACCGCCTCGTCCACCGCCAATACCAGCGTCAGCAAGGCCGACACGGTCGACATGAGCACGCCAACGCTGCTCGGCGTGCCGCTCACCGTCAACGGCACCGATGTGCTGCGCAACTCCACCAGCGGCGACCGCAGCTTTGCCGGCAAGGGCAACACCGCGCAGAGCAACCGCATGCAGGGCAGCGTCACCGTCACCGTGATGCAGCGCCTGCCCAACGGCAATCTGGTGATCCAGGGGCAGAAGAACCTGCGCCTGACCCAGGGCGACGAACTGGTGCAGGTGCAAGGCATCGTGCGCGCCGCCGACATCGGCCCGGACAACACCGTGCCCTCGAGCAAGGTGGCCGACGCCCGCATCGCCTACGGCGGCCGCGGCGCGATCGCGCAGTCCAATGCGATGGGCTGGCTGAGCCGCTTCTTCAATTCCCGTCTGTCGCCCTACTGAGCCTGCGACCATGAATCTGTCTTCCCTGCCCTTCCGTCTGCTCGCCGCTGCCGTTGCGCTGTGCGCAATTGCCGCGCCGGCCTCGGCCGAACGCATCAAGGATCTTGCCCAGGTCGGCGGCGTGCGCGGCAACGCGCTGGTCGGCTACGGCCTGGTGGTGGGCCTGGATGGCAGCGGCGACCGCACCAGCCAGGCGCCCTTCACCGTGCAGAGCCTGAAGAACCTGCTCGGCGAGCTGGGCGTCAATGTTCCGGCGAACGTCAACCCGCAGCTGAAAAACGTCGCGGCCGTGGCCATCCACGCCGAACTGCCGCCGTTCGCCAAGCCCGGCCAGCCGATCGACATCACCGTGTCCTCGATCGCCAACGCGGTGTCGCTGCGCGGCGGCTCGTTGCTGATGGCACCGCTCAAAGGCGCCGACGGCCAGGTCTATGCGATGGCACAGGGCAACTTGGTGGTCGGTGGCTTCGGCGCGCAGGGCAAGGACGGCTCGCGCGTGTCGGTCAACATTCCCAGCGTCGGTCGCATTCCCAACGGCGCCACCGTCGAGCGCGCACTGCCGGATGTGTTTGCCGGCAGCGGCGAGATTACCCTGAACCTGCACCAGAACGACTTCACCACCGTCTCGCGCATGGTCGCGGCGATCGACAACAGCTTCGGCGCCGGCACCGCGCGTGCGGTGGATGGCGTGACCGTGTCGGTGCGCTCGCCCACCGATCCCGGTGCACGCATCGGTCTGCTGGCGCGCCTGGAAAACGTGGAACTGTCGCCTGGCGACGCGCCGGCCAAGGTGGTGGTCAATGCACGCACCGGCACCGTGGTGATCGGCCAGCTGGTGCGGGTGATGCCGGCCGCCATCGCGCATGGCTCGCTCACCGTGACCATCAGCGAGAACACCAACGTCAGCCAGCCGGGCGCCTTCAGCGGCGGCCGCACGGCGGTGACCCAGCAATCGACGATCACGGCCACCTCCGAGGGTAGCCGCATGTTCAAGTTCGAAGGCGGCACCACGCTCGATCAGATCGTTCGCGCGGTCAACGAAGTGGGCGCGGCTCCCGGCGACCTGGTCGCCATTCTCGAAGCCCTGAAGCAGGCTGGCGCGCTGACGGCGGAGCTGGAGGTGATCTGACATGCGTATCGCAGCCTCGCCCATTGATCTCAACCCGAGCACCAAGGCCGATCCGGCAAAGATCGACAAGGTCTCCCGTCAGCTCGAAGGCCAGTTCGCGCAGATGCTGGTCAAGAGCATGCGCGATGCGAGCTCCGGCGACCCGATGTTTCCGGGTGAAAACCAGATGTTCCGCGAGATGTACGACCAGCAGATGGCCAAGGCGCTGACCGAAGGCAAGGGCCTGGGCCTGTCGGCGATGATCTCCAAGCAGCTGAGCGGCGATACCGGCGGCCCGGCGTTGAACACCTCGCTGAGCACCGCCGACGCCGCCAAGGCCTATTCGCTGGTGGCCGGCAAGCGCGATGCCTCGTTGCCGCTGCCCGCCCGCGATGGCGCCGCCAGCGGCATCGGCGCGACCCTGGGCGCGGCAGCCAAGCTCGGCGCAGGTGCGCTGGGCGGCGTCGGCATGAGCCAGGTGCTGGACATGATCGCCGGTCGCACCGGCAGCAGCGATGCCGGCAGCGACGATGCAGCCGCACTGAGCTGGCCCTCGGCCAACGACCGCTGGAGCGACGTGGCCGCCAGCGATGCCGCCGATGCCAATGCCGCCGTCAACGCGAGCGCGGCCAGCAGCGCTGCGGCCAGCCTGGGCGAGCGCACTCCGGAAGGCTTTGTCGCCAAGATCTGGACGCATGCGCAGAAGGCCGCGCGCGAACTGGGCGTGGACCCGCGTGCGCTGGTCGCGCAGGCCGCGCTGGAAACCGGCTGGGGCCGGCGCGGCATCGGCAACGGCGGCGATTCCAACAACCTGTTCGGCATCAAGGCCACCGGCTGGAACGGCGCCAGGGTCACCACCGGCACCCACGAATACGTCAACGGCGTCAAAACAACCGAAACCGCCGATTTCCGCGCCTATGGCTCGGCCGAGGAGAGCTTTGCCGACTACGTGCGCCTGTTGAAGAACAACAGCCGCTACCAGGGCGCCTTGCAGGCCGGCACCGATATCAGCGGTTTTGCACGCGGCTTGCAACAGGCCGGTTACGCCACCGATCCGGGCTACGCAGCCAAGATCGCGGCGATCGCCAACGGGCCGACCATCGACCGCGCGGTGGCCGCCATCGGCAACGCAGCGGCAGATCTGTCCAACCGTTACGCCAGTACCGCCGAGCCCGCCGGGTTCGGCACCACCCGTCGTTGAGGTAAACGCCCATGTCCATCATGTCCACCGGGACCAGCGCGCTGATCGCCTTCCAACGGGCGTTGTCGACCGTTAGCCATAACGTCGCCAACATCAATACCGAAGGCTACAGCCGCCAGCGGGTGGAATTTGCAACGCGCACGCCCACCGACATGGGCTACGCGTTCGTGGGCAATGGCGCCAAGATCACCGATGTGGGTCGGGTGGCGGATCAGCTGGCCATCTCGCGCCTGCTCGACAGCGGCGGCGAACTCTCGCGCCTGCAGCAGCTGTCCTCGCTGTCCAACCGCGTGGACGCGCTGTATTCCAACACCGCCACCAATGTGGCCGGGCTGTGGTCGAACTTCTTCGACTCCACCAGTGCGGTGTCGTCCAATGCGTCCTCCACCGCCGAGCGCCAGAGCATGCTCGACAGCGGCAATTCGCTGGCGACGCGTTTCAAGCAGCTCAACGGGCAGATGGACAGCCTGAGCAATGAAGTCAACAGCGGATTGACGTCCTCGGTGGACGAAGTCAACCGTTTGACGCAGCAGATCGCCAAGATCAACGGCACCATCGGCAACAGCGCGGCCAACGCGTCGCCGGACATGCTGGACCAGCGCGATGCGCTGGTGAGCAAGCTGGTGGGCTACACCGGCGGCACCGCGGTGATGCAGGACGGCGGCTTCATGAATGTCTTCACCGCCGGTGGCCAGGCGCTGGTGGTGGGAACCACCTCGTCCAAGCTCACCACCGTCGCCGACCCCTACCAGCCGACCAAGCTGCAGGTGGCGATGCAGACCCAGGGACAGAACGTCAGCCTCAGCGCCAGTTCGTTGGGCGGCCAGATCGGCGGCCTGCTGGAATTTCGCAGCAGCGTGCTGGAGCCGACCCAGGCCGAACTGGGCCGCCTTGCGGTGGGCATGGCCAGCACCTTCAACGCCGGTCACGCGCAGGGCATGGACCTGTACGGCGCGATGGGCGGCAACTTCTTCAATATCGGTTCGCCTACCACTGCGGCCAACCCGGGCAACACCGGCACCGCGTCACTGACCGCCAGCTTCAGCAACATGTCGGCGGTGGACGGGCAGAACGTCACGCTCAGCTTCGACGGCACTGCGTGGAAGGCCACCAGCGCCAGCACCGGCGCGGCGGTGCCGATGACCGGCACCGGTACCCCTGCCAACCCGCTGGTGCTCAATGGCGTGAGCATGGTGGTTGGCGGTACACCGGCCAACGGCGACAAATTCCTGCTGCAGCCCACCGCCGGACTGGCCGGCACCCTATCGGTGGCCATCACCGACCCGTCGCGCATTGCCGCGGCCACCCCGGTCAAGGCCACCGCCACCGTCGCCAACCTGGGCTCGGGCAAGATCAGCGACGTCAAGGTCACCAATGCGCAGAACCCGGCGCTGCTGACCCCGTCGTCGGTGGAGTTCATCGACGCCAATCAATACACCATCGACGGTACCGGCCCGTTCGCCTACACCGCCGGCCAGGCCATCAGCGCCAACGGCTGGAGCTTCACGCTGGATGGCGCGCCCAAGGCCGGCGATACGTTCGGCGTGGGCCCGATGGGCGCCGGCTCCAGCGACAACGGCAATGCCAAGTTGCTGGCCAAGATCGACGATGCCAAAGCGCTCAGCGGCGGCACCGTCACGCTCAACGGCGCGCTGTCGGGCCTGACCACGTCGGTGGGCTCGGCGGCGCGCGCGGCCGATTACGCCGCCGACGCGCAGAAGGTCATCAACGACCAGGCGCAGGCCAGCCGCGATTCGATTTCCGGCGTCAACCTCGACGAGGAAGCCGCCAACATGCTCAAGCTGCAGCAGGCCTATCAGGCCGCCGCACAGATGATCTCCACCGCCGACACCATCTTCCAAGCCATCCTGGGCGCCGTACGCTGATGACCGACCGTATCTCCACCAGCATGATGTACAGCCAGTCGATCGCCTCGATGGGCGCCAAGCAGACGCGGCTGAACCAGCTCGAGTCGCAGCTGTCCAGCGGCCAGCGCCTGGTCACCGCCAAGGACGATCCGGTCGCCGCGGGCACCGCAGTGGGCCTGGACCGTGCGCTGGCCGCGATCACGCGTTTCGGCGAGAACGCCAACAACGTGCAGAACCGCCTGGGCCTGCAGGAAAACGCGCTCTCGCAAGCCGGCGACAAAATGGCGCGCGTCACCGAATTGGCGGTGCAGGCCAACAATTCCTCGCTCAGCCCCGACGACCGCAAGGCGATCGCCTCGGAGCTGACCGCGTTGCGCGACAGCATGGTCAGCCTGGCCAACAGCACCGACGGCACCGGGCGCTATCTGTTCGGCGGCACCGCCGATGGCAGCGCGCCGTTCATCAAGAGCAATGGCGGCGTCGTCTACAACGGCGACCAGACCCAGAAGCAGGTCGAAGTGGCACCGGACACCTTTGTCAGCGACACCCTGCCTGGCAGCGAAATCTTCATGCGTATCCGCACCGGCGACGGCACCGTGGACGCGCACCCTTCCAACGCCAATACCGGCACCGGGCTGTTGCTGGATTTCAGCCGCGATGCCAGTACCGGCAGCTGGAACGGCGGCAGCTACAGCGTGCAGTTCACCGCCGCCGACACCTACGAGGTGCGCGACAGCACCAATACGGTGGTCAGCACCGGCACCTATAAGGATGGCGACGACATCACCGCAGCCGGCGTGCGCATGCGCATCAGCGGCGCACCGGCGGTCGGCGACAGCTTCCAGATCGGCGCCTCCACCACCAAGGACGTGTTCTCCACCATCGACGATCTGGTCGGCGCGCTCAACTCCGATACGCTGACCCAGCCGCAGAAGGCGGCGATGATCAATACGCTGCAGACCTCCATGCGCGACATCGCACAGGCTTCGTCGAAGATGATCGATGCGCGCGCCTCCGGCGGCGCGCAGTTGTCGGCCATCGACAACGCCAACTCCTTGCTTGAATCCAACGAAGTCACGCTCAAGACCACCTTGTCGTCGATCCGCGATCTGGACTACGCCTCGGCGATCGGGCAGTACGAACTCGAGAAGGCCTCCCTGCAGGCCGCTCAGACCATTTTTCAGCAGATGCAGTCCTCGTCCTTGTTCAACCTGATCCGCTGATTTGCAGCAGAAAACCTGCGTTTTCTTCGCTCCTGCGCGTGAGCACTTGCGCAGGCGGACGGAGTTTATTTTTCGAACAGTTATACCAACGCTAAAGATTGACGGGGTGCTGCCGAATAAACCAAACCCCTTGATACACAACGCTTACGCATTTCGTCCCGCAGCAGAAAAACAGTAAAAAAATACTGGATTTCGCTAAAGGTTCCCGACGCAACGCCGTTATTCATCTCAGCAGCGGCAACGGCCAACTTGATGGCCCCCCTGCGGAGGCTCCGGGCAAGTCCCCCTTGCCGGAAAAATCGCTTAGGAGAAATCAAAATGGCACAGGTAATCAACACCAACGTAATGTCGCTGAACGCTCAGCGTAACCTCAACACCAGCAGCGCCAGCA
Organism: Xanthomonas sp. 10-10; assembly: GCF_040182365.1. NCBI lineage: Bacteria > Pseudomonadati > Pseudomonadota > Gammaproteobacteria > Lysobacterales > Lysobacteraceae > Xanthomonas > Xanthomonas sp. 10-10. The sequence goes on along the minus strand of NZ_CP144460.1, from coordinate 2,502,841 downwards.
TGTCGACGAGCATCCAGCGTCTGTCGTCTGGTCTGCGCATCAACAGCGCCAAGGACGACGCCGCAGGTCTGGCGATCTCCGAGCGTTTCACCACGCAGATCCGCGGCCTTGACGTTGCCTCGCGCAACGCCAACGACGGCATCTCGCTGGCCCAGACCGCCGAAGGCGCAATGGTCGAAATCGGCAGCAACCTGCAGCGTATCCGCGAGCTGTCGGTGCAGTCGTCCAACGCCACCAACTCGGCCACCGACCGCGACGCGCTGAACTCGGAAGTCAAGCAGCTCACCGCCGAAATCGACCGCGTTGCCAACCAGACCAACTTCAACGGCACCAAGCTGTTGAACGGCGACTTCTCCGGCGCGCTGTTCCAGGTCGGCGCCGACGCCGGCCAGACCATCGGCATCAACAGCATCGTCGACGCCAATGTCGATTCGCTGGGCAAGGCCAACTTCGCCGCCGCCGTCTCCGGCGCTGGCGTGACCGGCACCGCCACCGCGTCGGGTTCGGTCAGCGGCATCAGCCTGTCGTTCAAGGATGCCAGCGGCGCGGCCAAGAGCGTCACCATCGCCGACGTCAAGGTCGCTTCCGGCGACACCGCTGCCGACGTGAACAAGAAGGTCGCTGCGGCCATCAACGACAAGCTGGACCAGACCGGCATGTACGCCTCGATCAAGACCGACGGTACGGTGCAGATCGAATCGCTGAAGGCTGGCCAGGACTTCACCTCGCTGACCGCCGGTACCTCCAGCGCCACCGGCATCACCGTCGGCGCCGGCATCACCACCGCCTCGGCCGCTTCCGGCTCCACCGCGTCGACCCTGAGCAGCCTGGATATCTCCACGTTCTCCGGCTCGCAGAAGGCCCTGGAAATCGTCGACAAGGCGCTGACAGCGGTCAACTCCTCGCGCGCCGACATGGGTGCGGTGCAGAACCGCTTCACCTCCACCATCGCCAACCTGAGCGCAACCTCGGAAAACCTGTCGGCCTCGCGTAGCCGTATCCGCGACACCGACTACGCCAAGGAAACCGCCGAACTGACCCGCACGCAGATCCTGCAGCAGGCCGGTACCGCGATGCTGGCCCAGGCCAAGTCGGTTCCGCAGAACGTGCTGAGCCTGCTGCAGTAACCTGCCTGAGGCATCAGCAGCGCTTTGCAGCGAATCAAAAGCCCCTCTTCGGAGGGGCTTTTTTGTGGGCGCGGATTTTTTGACGCCGGGCGATTGACGCGGCAGGCACGGAAGTTGCATCAGCGTTGCGGTCAGCCAGACGTATCGGCACCGCTCAAGTCCCCCCGGATGCGGCCGATACCCGTCTGGTAATCCCATGCATCCGCTGTCCGGATGCCCAGACGAGGAATGCAACATGGCATCGGTGATCAGTACGTCCAGCTCCGGGCTGGATATCCCCACCGTGGTGTCCACCCTGGTATCCCGTCAGAAGGATCCGGAGCAGGCGCGCATCAACAAGGCCGGCACCGCAGCGACCACGCAGCTGTCGGCCATCAGCCAGATCAAGAGCAGCATGACCACGCTCAAGTCTGCGCTGGACAAGGTCGTCAGCAGCGCCGATACCAACGCCTACAAGGCCACGGTCCCCACCGATGCCGGCTTTACCGCCACCACCACCAGTTCGGCCGCTCCCGGCAACTACTCGGTGGAAGTGGTCTCGCTGGCCAGCGCGCAAAAGCTCGCCTCCGGCGCGTTCACCGCCGATGCCACCGTCGGCAGCGGCACGCTGACCATTGGCTACGGCGACAAAAGCATCACCGTGGACATCAGCGGCACCGACAAGCTCACCGACATCGCCGCCGCCATCAACAAGGCCGCCGGCGGCAAGGGCGTCACTGCCAGCGTGGTGACCGCCAACGATGGCCAGCACCTAGTGTTCAACGCGGTCGACTCCGGCACCAAGGGCGCATTGACCGTCAGTGCCAGCGACCCCAGCCTGAGCGGGCTCACCTATGGCCCCGGCGTCACCGGCGGGTTGAACCAGACCGTGGCCGCCGCCGATGCGCTGGTGCGCGTGGACGGCTTCGAGCGCACGTCCAGCTCCAACACCATCAGCGACATCGTGCCGGGCGTGGTGCTCAACCTGACCAAGGCCGCCGAAGGCACCAAGGTCAACCTGGGCGTTGCGGCCGACACCAGCGGCCTGAAGGCCAACCTCACCGCCTACGCGGCCGCCTACAACACCGCCAATACCTTGCTGGCCAAGAGCAGCGCCTACGACGCCACCACCAAGACCGCCGCGGCGTTGACAGGCGACTCGCTGGTGCGCAGCCTGCAGCAGCAACTGCGCGGCCAGGTCAGTGGCAACCTTACCGAACTCAAGGCGCTGGGCCTGAACATCGACAAGGATGGCGTGATGAGCTTCGACGGCGGCAAGTTCGACACCGCCATCGCCGCCGACGGCGGCGCCGCTGCCGAGGTGTTCGGCAAGGACAGCAAATACGGCTCGGCCATGACCAAGTTGCTGGACAGCAACGTCAACGCCACCAATGGCACCCTGACCCTGCGTTCGGACAGCTTGAACAAGACCATCAAGGGCTACGAGTCCGACCTGGACGACCTCGACGCGCGCATGACCAAGCTCTCCGATCGCTACACCGCGCAGTTCACCGCGATGGAAACCATGATCAGCAAGCTGCAGAGCAGCACCAGCTCGCTCAGCAGCCTGCTGACAAGCTGATTTCCGTGATGCCAGTCCTCAAGTCGTACGCCGATGTTGCCGATACAAGAAGTACCTATCGTGATGTCGGCCTTGCCTCTTGGCAGGAGCGTTGTCGCAGGAGCACCCCGCTCCGGGACCAGCGAAGGCCAGCCAATTGAGGGAGTCATCCATGTACGGTTCCAATCGTCAGTATGCCGAGCAATACCGCAAGGTCGGCGTGTCCACCAGCGTCACCGAAGCCGACCCGCACAAGCTGGTGTCGCTGTTGTTCGCCGGTGCCTGCCAGCGCATCCGCCTGGCCCAGGCCTGCATGGTGCAGGGCGACCAGGCACGCAAGGGCAAGGCCATCGGCGAAGCCTGCGCGATCGTCGGTCATTTGAACGGCTCGCTCGATCACGAAGCCGGTGGCGAAATCGCTGGTAACCTGTCGGCCCTGTACGACTACGTCATGCAGCGCCTGACCGCTGCCAACCTGCACAACGACGAGACCGCGTTGACCGAAGCGCTGGATCTGCTCAGCGAAATCGATTCGGCGTGGAACTCCATTCCCCTCGAACAACGCGGCCTCGCTGCGGTTTCCTGAGTCCAGCCATGCACAGCGCGCAAAGCCTCCAAGCCGAAATCGCCGACCTCCGCCTTGCCATGGCGCAAGAGGATTTCGAGGCGATGCCGTTCCTGCTCGACAGCCACGACCTGCACTTGCGCGAGTATGCGCAGCACGCGGATCTGAGCCAGGACCGCGACGCGCTGCAGACCTTGCAGACGATGCAGCAGGATTTGATGCGGATGATGCTCGAACGCCGCCGCAAGCTCCTGGATCTGATCCGCGCCCAGCGCACCTCCTCGTCGGCCAGCCGCGCCTACGCCCGGGTCGGACGGATCTGATGACCGCGCTCGGCACACTCGCGCCCTCCGCCGATGCCGAGCTGTTTGCCGACACGCTCAGTTGCGAACTGCGTCTGCCGGCCGGCTTCCGCGCCGGTGCCGATGCCGATGCGGGCTCGCACAGTGCCGCAGAGACGCTGCTGCGCAGCCTGGGCCAGGTCGAAGACCTGCGTAGCGATGAGAGCAGCGAAGACCGTGGCGAACTGCCGCTGCTGGTGCAGCGGATGGATGCCAAGCTCGATCTGATGCTCGCGCTGATCGGCCGCCTGGTGCGCCAGGGCGACAGCGGCCTGATCCAGACCATGGTGCATTGGTCGGTCCGCGGGATCCGCCTGAATTGCGCAACCAGCCACGTGCCGGGCACGACCGGCAGCGTCTGCCTGCAACCGTCCGACTGGCTTCCTGAATTGGTACAGCTTCCCGCCGAGGTACTGGCCAGCGCAGGCGATGGTCACGATCAGTGGCTTTGGCTGCGGTTCGCGCCACTCTCACCCGGGTTGCAGGAGGCTCTGGAACGTCATCTGTTTCGTCTGCATCGCCGTCAGATCGCCGACGCCCGCCGCCAGCGCTGATCCCGATGGTTGGCGCCGGGCGCCGGGTCGGCTAAGGTGCCCCATACCGAAAAAAGGTCTCTTCTGCGCCGTGCGAGTCATCATCGTCGACGATCACACCCTTGTCCGTGCAGGCCTGTCCAGGCTGCTGCAAACCTTTGCCGGCATCGATGTCGTCGGTGAGGCCAGCAACGCGCAACAAGCCCTGGACATGACATCCCTGCATCGCCCGGATCTGGTGCTGATGGACCTGTCCCTGCCTGGCCGTAGCGGTCTGGACGCCATGACCGACGTGCTGCGCGCCGCACCACGCACCCATGTGGTGATGATGTCGATGCACGACGACCCGGTGCATGTGCGCGATGCGCTCGATCGTGGCGCGGTCGGTTTCGTGGTCAAGGACGCTGCGCCGCTGGAGCTGGAACTGGCGCTGCGCGCTGCCGCTGCCGGCCAGGTGTTCCTGAGCCCGCAGATCTCGTCCAAGATGATTGCGCCGATGCTGGGCCGCGAAAAACCAGTGGGTATTGCGGCGCTGTCGCCGCGCCAGCGCGAGATCCTGCGCGAGATCGGTCGCGGCCAGAGCAACAAGGAAATTGCCGCCGACCTGGGCATCAGCGTCAAGACGGTGGAGACCCATCGCGCGCGCATGATGGAGTCGCTGGGCTGCCGTCGCGCCAACGACCTGGTCCTGCTGGCCGCCAAGCATCACAACGAACTGGTCTGAGCGATTGCAGCCGCAATCGCCGTATCGGTGGCTCGAAGGACCCGGCGCGGCCCGCACAGGGCTGCCGCAACGAAAACAGTGACGGAATTCCGTCAGGCACGCTTGAGCTCGCCCATCCTGTCAGGGGATTCCCGACACACTGTCAGGAAAATCATGAGCCACCTCACCTGACTCCCTGATTAGAAACCCGTCGCTTTGTCCTGCAAGATGCGTTCCATCGCTGCTGCATGCAGCGCCCTTCGGAAGCGCTTCCATGAAGACGACCATTTCCGCCCAGCTTGGCCAGCAACTGCACCTCACCCCGCAGCTGCTGCAGTCGATCCGTCTGTTGCAACTGGACGGCATGCAGTTGGAACTGGAAATCCGTCGCGCCCTGGAAACCAATCCGTTGCTGGAGTTGGAAGAGCTGGCCGATAACGGGGACGAGGCCGCCACCAACGACGATGGCGCCAGCGATGTCGCCGCCTTCGACGAGCTGCCGGAAAGCACGATGTGGGACGTGCAGAGCAGTAGCTGGAACGACGGCGACGACGACCGCATGCAGCGCGTGGCCGCCGGCGAGTCCACCGACCCGCATGTGCGCATCCTGCGCGAACTGGCGCTGGACCTGGACGAGGCCGCATTGGGGGCCGCCGCGTTCTGGTTGGAGCAGACCGACGATGCCGGGTATCTGACCGAGGCACTGTCGACGCTGCAGCAGCTCGGCGCCACGCGCCTGGGTATGACTGTCGAGGCAGTGGAAGCGAGCCGCCACCGCCTGTTGCACGGCGACCCGGCGGGCCTGGCCGCCTGCGACCTGCGCGAATGCCTGCAAGCCCAGTTGAGCGCCCTGCCCGGCCGCGTGCCGGCCCGTCATCTGGCCGCGCGCATCCTGGCCGGCGATCTGGATCTGCTGGCCAGCCACGACTACGCGCTGCTGGCGCGTGCGCACGATGCCGAAGTGGACGATGCGCGCGAAGCGGTGCGGCTGATCCTGTCGCTGCAGCCGCGTCCGGGCGACGACCTGCTGCAGGAAAGCAACGCCAGCGTGATTCCGGATGTGCTCGCCTGGCATGCCGATGGCAGCTGGCGCGTGGCGTTGAACCCGGCCACCACCCATCGCGTCAGCATCAACCCTGTGCACGAACGCGCGCTGGCAGAGGCCGGCGATGCCGCACAGCCGCTGCGCGACATGTTGCAGGAAGCGCGCTGGCTGACCCGCGGCCTGTCGATGCGCTACGAAACCCTGCTGCGCGCCACGCGTGCAATCGTCGAACGCCAGGCCGCCTTCCTGGCGCGCGGCGAAGAAGCGATGGCACCGCTGACCCTGAAGGAAATCGCCGACGAGATCGGCATGCACGAATCCACCATTTCGCGCATCACCACCGGCAAATACCTGCAAACCCCGCGTGGCACCTTCGAACTCAAGCATTTCTTCGCCGTGCGGCTCGAAGGCGCCAGTGTCTCCGGCCAGGCGGTCAAGGCCATGGTGCGTCGCTTGATCGAGAGCGAGCCGGCGGGTCGCCCGCTGGCCGACGAAGCCATCGCCGGCCTGTTGTCGCGTCAGGGCGTTAATATTGCGCGCCGGACCGTGGCCAAGTACCGCGAACAACTGGACATCGCCCCGGCCCGCGAGCGCCGCCGTAACAACAAACCGCTGCTTGCGCGAGCGGGATAAGGACTACTATGAGCAAACTCACCGTGCTGCTGGTCGACGACCACGAGGGCTTCATCAACGCTGCGATGCGTCATTTTCGCAAAGTGGAGTGGCTCAACATCGTGGGCAGTGCCGCCAATGGACTGGAAGCGATCGAGCGCTCTGAGTCGCTGCGCCCCAATGTCGTGTTGATGGATCTGGCCATGCCCGAGATGGGCGGCCTGCAGGCCACGCGTCTGATCAAGACACAGGACGATCCGCCGTATATTGTCATCGCGAGCCACTTCGACGATGCCGAGCATCGTGAACACGCTCTTCGCGCGGGTGCTGACAATTTTGTCAGCAAGCTGTCCTATATCCAGGAAGTCATGCCAATCCTGGAGGGCCTGACGGAAGGAGCCAGGAATGAGTGAGTCCCGCATTCTGTTGATCGACAGTGACGCCGTGCGCGCCGAGCGCACCGTCTCGCTGCTCGAGTTCATGGACTTCAATCCCCGCTGGGTCACCGACGGCGCCGACATCAATCCTGGCCGTCACCGCCACGATGAGTGGATGGCGGTGATGGTGGGCTCGGCGCAGGACGCCGCGCAGGCCGACAAATTCTTCGACTGGCTGGCCGATGCCAAGCTGCCGCCGCCGGTACTGTTGATGGAAGGCAGCCCGACCACGTTTGCGCAGACCCATGGCCTGCACGAAGCCAATGTCTGGGCGCTGGACACGCCGCTGCGCCACGCGCAGCTGGAAGCGCTGCTGCGCCGCGCAAGCCTCAAGCGCCTGGATGCCGAGCACCAGGCCGGCGTGCAACAGGACACCGGGCCGACCGGCAACAGCGAGGCGGTCACCCGCCTGCGCCGGCTGATCGACCAGGTGGCAGCGTTCGACACCACGGTGCTGGTGCTGGGCGAATCGGGCACCGGCAAGGAGGTCGTCGCGCGCGCCATCCACCAGCACTCGCCCCGCCGTGATGGGCCGTTCGTGGCGATCAACTGCGGCGCGATCCCGCCGGACCTGCTGGAAAGCGAACTGTTCGGCCACGAAAAAGGCGCCTTCACCGGTGCGCTGACCACCCGCAAGGGCCGCTTCGAAATGGCCGAGGGCGGTACCCTGCTGCTCGACGAAATCGGCGACATGAGCCTGCCGATGCAGGTGAAGTTGCTGCGCGTGCTGCAGGAGCGCAGTTTCGAGCGTGTTGGCGGCGGCCAGACCATCCGCTGCAATGTGCGCGTGATCGCCGCCACCCACCGCAATCTGGAAACCCGCATCAGCGACGGGCAGTTCCGTGAGGACCTGTTCTATCGCCTCAACGTGTTCCCGATCGAAATGCCGGCGTTGCGCGAGCGCGTCGACGATCTTGCCAGCCTGGTGCAGACGATCGCCGGCCAGCTGGCGCGTACCGGTCGCGGCGAAGTGCGCTTTGCCGATGAGGCGCTGCAGGCGCTGCGCAGCTACGACTGGCCGGGCAACGTGCGCGAACTGACCAACCTGGTGGAGCGCCTGGCGGTGTTGCATCCGGGTGGGTTGGTGCGCGTACAGGACCTTCCGGCGCGCTATCGCGGCGACTTCGCATCGTCCATTCCGGTCGAGTTGCCGCCGGAGCCGGCCCTGGTGGCGGCGCCTGCCGACGTCAACGCCTTGCCTAGCAATGTGGTGACGCTGCAACCCAAGACCGCCGACGCCGAACCGGTCTCTGCTGCCAGCCTGCCCGACGATGGCATCGACCTGCGTGGCCATATGGCCAACATCGAGCTGGCCCTCATCAACGAGGCGCTGGAACGCACCCAGGGGGTGGTTGCGCATGCAGCCCAGTTACTCGGCCTGCGCCGCACCACGCTGGTGGAGAAGCTGCGCAAGTACGGCATCGACCGCGAGCAGACCGAGCTGGCGAACTGAGCCGGCCACCGCTCCGCCAGCGCCCGCTGGCATAGCGCTTGCTTCAACAGGATCACTCCGTCCGCAACCGCCGGTTGCGGCGGAACCCCGACATCCACCGTCCCAGCGAGGCATTGATGCCCATCCCCGTCACCAGTCCGCTGCTGCCGCCGCTGGAAGACTTTCTGCCGTACCTGGAACGGATCTGGACCAGTCGCATCGTCAGCAACGGGGGGGAGATGCACCGTGCGCTCGAGCAGGCGCTGTGCGACTACCTGGGAGTGCCGCATCTGGCCCTGCTGACCAACGGCACTACCGCGTTGATCACCGCCCTGCAGGCGCTGCGCATCACCGGCGAAGTCATCACCACCCCCTACTCCTTCGTGGCCACGGCGCACTCGTTGCTGTGGAAGAGCATCACTCCGGTATTCGTGGATATCGACCCGGTGACGCTCAACATGGACCCGTCCAAGATCGAGGCGGCCATCACCCCGCAGACCACCGCCATCATGCCGGTGCATTGCTATGGCACCGCGTGCGATACCACTGCCATCACCCGCATCGCCGACATCTACAACCTCAAGGTGATCTACGACGCAGCGCATGCGTTTGGCGTGCGCGATGCCGGCGGATCGATCCTGCGCCACGGCGACCTGAGCGTGTTGAGCTTTCATGCCACCAAGGTATTCAACACCTTCGAGGGCGGCGCCATCGTGTGCCCGGACGAAAGAACCTACCAACGCATCGGGCATCTGAAGAATTTCGGCTTCGTCGACGAAACCACGGTGGTGGCACCGGGCATCAACGGCAAAATGAACGAAATCAGCGCGGCATTCGGCCTGTTGCAGCTCAAGCATATCGACGAGGCCATTGCGCAGCGCCGCGCCATCGACGCGCAATACCGGCAACGATTGAGCGAGGTGCGTGGCATCCGCTGCGTCGCAGCACCGCAGCATTCCAGCGCCAATCATGCGTATTTTCCGATCCTGGTGCAGGACGACTACCCGCTGGCGCGCGATGCGCTGTACCAATTGATGCGCGAGCACGGCATCCTGGCACGACGGTATTTCTATCCGTTGATCAGCGACTTCCCGATGTATCGCGCCCTGCCCTCGTCGGCACCGGCGCGGCTGCCGGTAGCGCGCTCGGTGGCCGCCCAAGTATTGTGCCTGCCGATCTTTCCCGGTTTGACCAGCGAACAGGTCGATACCATTGCCGACCTGATCGCCGGCGCAAAGGCAACATGATCGCACCACGCTGAACCTGCATTTCAGACTCCCATCTCTTCAACAGGCAACCAGGCGAGCTCGCATGACCCAGGCAACATTTATCGAGAACTTCCTCTCCGCCACCGACTTCCAGGAGCCGGTGGAGGTCACACTGGACACCGTGCTACTGGAATTGCCGGAGTGGGACTCGCTGGCAGCGCTGGGTGTGATCGTCATGTTCGACATGGAATACAGCAAGACCATCACCGGCGAAGATCTCACTGCAGCCGTCACCGTCGGCGATCTCTACAAACTGACCGAGGCGTAAGTACCATGCCGACCTCCACGCTGCACAACGTCCGCTTTGCCGGCATGGCGACCTGCGTGCCGAAGCGGGTCGTGTCCAATCTCACCGACTGCCGGCCGCAGATCCGCTCCGAGCGCGAGCGCCTGGTGCGCAACATCGGCATCGAGACGCGCCGCATGGCTTCGGAGTGGCAGTGTTTCTCCGACATGGCCTTCGATGCGACCGAAGTGCTGCTTGAGAAGCTGCAGTGGAAGCGCGAGGAGATCGATGCGCTGATCGTGGTGACCCAGTCGCCGGATTATCCGATCCCGGCCACCGCCATCATCCTGCAGGATCGACTGGGGCTGTCGCATGCCACGGTCGCCTTCGACGTTAACCTGGGCTGTTCGGCCTACCCGTTCGGCATCAACCTGCTGGGCTCGATGATCGCCGCCGGCGGCGTCAAGAAGGGCCTGCTGCTGGTCGGCGACCGCAGCGCCAATCTGGAAGACCCGATCTTTTCCGATTCCGGCACCGCCACTGCGTTGGAGTTCAGAGCCGACGCGCCGCCGATGCATTTCGACCTCAACAGCGATGGCAGTGGCTATCGCGCGATCATCCTGCCGGTAGGCGGACACCGCGAACCGGTCGGCATACAGCACCTTGTACCCTACCGCGAGGAAGCAGATGGCCAGTGGAAGCGCGGTGTGGATCTGCAACTCGATGGCGTGGCCGTGCTGAGTTTCTCCACCCAGCGCATCCCGCCGGCAGTGCAGAAACTGCTCGACTACACCGGCGTGGCCAAGGAGGACATCGATTACTTCGTGTTCCACCAGGCCAACCGCATGATCAACGAAACCATCCGCAAAAAGCTCGGCCTGCCGGTGGAGAAGGTGCCTTCCACGCTGCGCGACTTCGGCAATACCAGCGGCGCTTCGCTGCCGGTGACCATGACCGCACGCATCAACAAGGAACTGGAATCCGGCCCCAAGCGCGTGCTGCTGTGTGGCTTCGGCATCGGTCTGTCGTGGGGCACCTGCATATTGGACATCAACGATGCGGTGTTTCCTGATTTGATCGAAACCTGAGCTCGGAATTTGTGCTTTTTTCAAAACAACCAGACAACGACAAAACGTGAACGATCAAGTTCCTTTCAATCCCTTCAGCCTGACCGGCAAGCGCGTTCTGGTGAGCGGTGCCAGTTCGGGGCTGGGTAAAGCGATTGCGTTAAGTTGCGCACGTATGGGCAGCGAGCTGATCGTTACCGGACGCGACGCGCAGCGTCTGGAAGCGACGTTGAGCGAGCTGCAAGCCATTTCGGAACTGCCGCACCAGGCCGTGCTCGCCGATCTGACCGTTGCATCCGAGCGCGATGCGCTGGTGGCGGCATTGAGTGCATCACTGCAAGGCGTGGTGCATAGCGCAGGCATCTCGCGGCTGTGTCCGGCACGCATGGTCACCGAAGCGCACCTGCGCGAGGTGCAGTCGACCAATGTCGATGCGCCGGTGCTGCTTACCCAGGCCCTCCTAAAGCGCAATCTGATTGCTGCCGACGGCGCGATTCTGTTCATTGCATCCATCGCCGCGCATATCGGTGTTGCTGGGGTCGGCGCGTACTCTGCTTCCAAGGCGGCGCTGATCGCATATTCGCGTTGTCTTGCGATGGAAGTCATCAAGCGCCGCATCCGCGTCAATTGCCTCTCACCTGCGTTGGTCGATACACCGTTATTGGATGCCACCGCGCAAGTCGTCGGCTCGCTGGAAGCAGAACGCGACAACTATCCGTTGGGCTTCGGGCAACCTGACGACGTGGCCAACGCTGCTATTTTCCTGCTGTCGGGCGCTAGCCGTTGGATCACCGGCACCAGCCTGGTGATGGACGGCGGATTGACCATCAGCTGAGTAAGGAACTGATCATGAAACGTGTTGTCATCGTGGGCGCTGGCGGACTAGGGCGACAAGTGCTTGCACAGCTGCAGGTGGATTACAGCCACGGGATCGATTGGATCATTGCCGGTTTTCTCGACGAACGCGGCGCTGACGCCGTCTCGCCGGCGCTGTATTACCCCTGGCTTGGCGATCCACAGAGCTTCGTCCCGGCGTCCGATCTGATTTTTGTCGCCGCCGTCGGCGACCCCGCGATGCGGGAACGGCAGGTCGCGCCGCTGTTGGCGAAAGGTGCGCAGTTCATTTCAGTGCGCACGCGCTGCACACTTGGCGCGCGCACGATCTACGGCCCTACCTACTTCGGTTACGACGTGAATTGCGGCGTGGACTGCCGCATCGGCGGATATGGTTTCATAGACCAGGACACCTTGATCGGGCACGATGTCATCATTGGAGACTATGTGCATATCGGGCCACGCTCCGTGCTGGCCGGCAACGTCACCGTCGGCAACGGTGCGGTGATCAATACTGGAGCGTTGATCGCACGCGGCATCACCATTGGGGAAGGTGCTGTGGTCGGCATGGGCTCGGTGGTGTTCAACGATGTGCCTGCTGGCCAGACCGTAATCGGCAACCCGGCTCGCTCGATTTTCAACAAGCCGCGAGCGCAGGCATGAATCCGCCGATGCTGCCGGTTGCCGCGACATGGTGGCCTGCATGACCCGCCACGCGTTGGACCCGCAGCACTACACCAGCGTTGAGACCTTTGCACTGGAGCGCGAACGGATCTTTGGCCGGCTATGGAACTTCGCCGGCTTCAGCTCGATGGTACGCGAGCGCAACCAGTTCTTCACTCGAACGATCGCTGGCGTACCGGTGCTGGTGCAACGCACGACGGCCGGCATCCGCGCCTTCGTCAATCAATGCCCGCACAGGCTCTCCGCGATCCAGACCAGCAATACGGGCCAACGACCGATGGTATGTCCTTACCACGCTTGGTCGTTCGGCCCCGAGGGCGAACTGCGCGCCATACCGAATCAGGACCTGTTCCGATTCGACGACGAAGAACGTGCACGCATCTGTTTGCACAAGCTGCATGTCGAGGAAGTGGGCCAACTGCTGTTCGTCAACCTGTCCGAACGCCCCATCGCGCTGCAGGAGCAGTTTTCCGAGGCGTATCTGGCCCAATTGCGCGACGCGTCCTCGCACCTGGACACGCAGGTCATCCACAGCCGCCACCGAGTCCGCTACAACTGGAAGCTCAACATGGAGAACGTTAAGGACTACAACCATGTTCCGTTCGTGCATCCAAAAACGTTCCTTCCGGCGATGACCACATCTGTGAAATCGACTGGCGCATCCAGTGATGAGCCATCGATGGTGAAGGAACTACTACGACAGGCCCGAGCGCCGGCGCTGAGCGCACTTAGTTATCCGACCAGGGCACCGTTGCAGGAGTACACGTCCTGGTTTCGTGAACTTTGCAACACCTACGGAAGCGCACAGATTTACTACAATTGGTTTATCTACCCCAACGTGAACTTTTGCAGCGTACGTGGCGAGCATTTTTTGCTGCAGCAATACGAGCCAGTCGCGCCAGGTGAAACCGACTACCACCTATGGATGATGACGGCTCGGCGCAAGGAGCAACGCACAAATTTCACTGCCTTGCTGAGCAGCTTGATTCGCGTTGAACGCACTGTAATTGCGGAAGACACTGTGGTGTTGGAGACACTGCAAAGTGGGATCGGCCCACAATCACGACAGTTTATACATGGTGATTACGAAGAACATCTGGTCAAACAGCATCTTTGGTACCGCACGCATGTGCTGGGAGAGCAACAGTGACCTTACGCGTCGTTGCAGGGCATGGACGAGCGCTCGAAGAGGCCTTTGAACTTGCAGAACAGCTTCTGCCCGGGTGTGTGCGTATTGCGTTGCCTAGTGCCGATGCCCACAACTTCGACCGTGACCTGCTCTGCAGCGCGTACAGCCCTGAAGAGGTCGAGGTGTTTGTGGCGCTCGACGAGCGTGCGGTCAATTTCGCACGTCAGAAACTGATCGCAGATGTCAGGCTGGCCGGGTATCGCACCTACAACCTGGTGTCGCCAAGCGCCATCGTCGAAAACAGCGTGCGCTTGATGGGTAATGTCTTTGTCGGCGCCGGCTGCAATATTGCCAAGGGGTGTGTCGTTGGCATGGGCAGCTGGCTGGATCGGCAAGTCATTCTGGACCATGACGTCAGGCTTGGAACCTGCGTGAGCCTGCGCGCAGGCGTCATCCTGGCCGATCATGTGCATATAGGATCAGGCTCCACGCTTGGAGCCGGTAGTTTCGCCGCCCCGGGGAGCAAGGTCGGCAAGAACTGCGAGTGGTTGCTTGGCGCAAAGCTGCCGCCGACATTGCCCGACCGCTCGTTTTTTGACGCACTGATGCCGGACGGCGCACACATATTGCGGTAGCAAATGACACGTCGACTGTATTTTTTCACGATCGCGCGCCGGCATGAAGGCGAACAGAAGGAGCAATGGCATCGGTTTGATTGACCGCGATTTCGCACTCGATCGTGGTGAGTGCGTGATCACCCTGAAGATTGACCCCATCCCGCCAGACCACTCAGCTCGGTACAAGTTCGCGCCCCAGTCGCTCAACGGTCTGCTTGGACAAAGTTCTGGACACCGATACATTCTGCTGTCGCTACGCTGCACCGGCCGGGTTGGAGCTAACCATCGCCAAGCTGCCAACGCCTGATACGGCAGGCATGTGACACTGCTGTTTGCTTGAGATGCAGAGCCCCGGCCATCCATACTCGTCTCACGTCGCACGCCTCTGCAGCGGCCCGACCAACAGGCATGCAAGTTGCATCCGCTCTGCGGTCAGCACCGGCATCCTGCCTATCGCCTCTTTTTCGTTTACGGTTTGCAGCGCGGCTTTGCGGCGGATCGCCAACACTGGACTACCACGGATGAAGACAACAATTGTCCTGCTGCCAGATTTGCTCAGGCAGGCGCGCGCCTTTCCAGAAGGCTTCTTTGATTTGATCCGCGAACCGATCCGTCAAGGATGCGGCATCGATATCGGCACCGTTCCACGGGCTTCGGCGCCAAGCAAGAGAGGTGATGGTTTCGATCTCGCCAGATTTCAGCAACTGGCACTGGGAGACGTCGGCACCTGGTCCTCCAGCTATCACCAGATCAACGAGCAGGCCAATGCCTATCTGCTGCAGCACCTGCTTGGCGCTGATCTGCTTCTGTCCTTCGAAATGCCGCCTTGGCTGATCGCGTTATGTCATCAGCAGCGCATCACCTTTATCGACATCCGTGTTTCGCCGCTTCGTTTTGGGCGCGACCTCTACATCGCTCTGCAATGCAACGATTCAGTACTGGCAGAACGCATCGCCGCGCACACCGTCCTGGACGAAGAGCTACGCCTTGAGGCGGCAGTGCTGGCTGCCAATATCCGCATGCATCAAAAGCGGATGGAGGACGAGCGTGGCTACACCTTCACCGATCTGGGTGGAGCGATGCTGTTTATCGGCCAAGCGCCCTACGATGCGTCCTTGCTGGCTGAAGACGGACGCTCGCTGCGCTGCGAGGATTTTGCCGAGCGGCTGCAGCAGTTGTGCGCGTCGCGACGCCTGCTCTACAAGCCGCATCCTTTTGCCGGTGATTTCGCGCAGCAAGAGCGTGCCACGTTAGAGCGCATCACCGGGCAGCGTGCGGTGATCAGCTCGCAGAATGCTTACCAGATCCTGAGCGCGCAGGACGACGTCGAATTGATCGGTATCTCGTCGGGATTGCTTCAGGAGGCAACTTGGTTCGACAAGGTGGTGCATACATTGTTCAAGCCCTTCGTGCCCCTTGCCGCCTCTGAGGCAGATACGCAGGCGTATCAGCAGATCCATTTTAAGTCTTTCCTGTCTCCCGGATTCTGGCATCAGGTGCTAGCCCCCGAGTGTGAACCGCCACGACTGAGCGAGCTACCGACACTGATTCATCACCATGCACGAGAAACGCTGGATCAATGGTGGGATTATTCCAAAGTACTGACCTGGGAACGTGCGCTTGCTCACGAGACGGTCGCGCGCAACGGCTTGGCGCGGTTGCATGAGCGTGTCGAAGTGCTGGAACGGGCACTCCCTGCGATATCGTCATGCCAAGCTCTGCCACCCTCGAACCTGAAGTTAAACAGCACACCGCCAGATGATGCACAGTGGCAGGCGTGCCTGCACGCCATCCAGCAGCAGATCGCTGCCGAGCCGCTGCAGTTCGGCCGTGGCCAGCTCTATCAAGGACACGAGGGTTGGCAACTCTCGGGGCAGCGGCCGACGTTGCGGCGCCTTGCCGAATACCGAGTGGACAGCTGGTTGCCCGAACAGGCCAGCGTGTTGGATATCGGTTGCAATATCGGAATGTTCGGGCTGGCACTGGCGCCGGTGATACGTAGCTACCACGGAATAGACCATACCCAAGCGCTGATCGACATCGCGCGCCGCCTCGCTGCGGCATGCCGCGTCGACAACTGCCAATTCGAATGCAGCGGCTTTGCAGAGTTCATGGTTGACGACCGGCGCCGATACGATGTGGTCTTCTCCTTTGCAGTGCATGTGTGGATCGGCATACCCATTGCGCAGTACGCGAAGGTGCTACATGGATTACTGGCGCCGGGCGGGCGACTTATCCTGGAAAGCAACAACTTGGCCACCAACGACAAGGACTTCTTCGCCAATATCGAGCACGTGCTGGCTGCAGGGTTCCAAGTCCATTCGCGTGGGCTGCTCAAGGACGACGGCATCATCGAACGCGCGTTCTACGTATTCGACAGGATTGAGGAACCAGCGGCATGATGGCTTATCAGGCAGGACGTTGCGACGACACGCTCAGCGCGTACGCGCACGCGCACGCTGCGATGTTGTTGCTAAAACAGGGGTTGGTAGGCCGCGCACAGAGACGGCTAACGCAAGCGATTGCGCTGGAGCCGGAGAATCCCCAGTGGCACCTGGAACTTGCACGCGTTCTGCGCGATGCCGCCCCACAAGAGGCCGCAGACAGTTATGTCACTGCACACCGGCTCGGCAGCAACAATGCGCCGCTTGAGGCAGCTTGCCTGTTGCAGCCACAGAGTGTGGAACAAGTAGCACCGCTGACGCTGTGGACGTCGGACCGCCTGGATATCGCGGCAAAACTGCAGTTTGCGCAGCACTATCTAGGCCATTCGTCAGCCAAAACAATCGATGCCGTCGGCATCTACCGTCAACACATCCAGCAGCGCACCGCAGGCCGGGAGCCCGACGCGTTAGGCAAATGCTGCGTGGCCGATTACGAACTCGCATTCGCCAAGCTGATCGAGGACATGCGCGAACGTGGCTTCCAGGATCATTGTGCAATTCCGCTCGACGGCGACGGGCGACTACTCAACGGCGCACATCGCCTCGCTGCCGCTCTCGCGCTAGGCCTGAGCACGGTTGCGGTCGTGCGCCTTCCACCACAGTGGCGGGCGGTCGATTGGAGCATGAGCTGGTTCCTCCACAATGGCTTTGCACCCCAGCAGATCAATGCGCTCTTGAGCACCTGGTTACAGTGGCACGCGCAGACAGGACGTTTTGTAGTGATCGAACACCACGCAGACGAACAGGCCATGAAGCTGACGCTAGCGCTCGCCCAGCAATTCGGCTGCGTGGCCTGGCGCGAAGTGCCAGCATCGCTATGCACCGCGCTGTCCGGCACCATCGTAGCACCGGCAGCATTGCGCTACATACTGCTGGAAGCAGAGGATCAGGCATTGCAGACGTTTGTTGCGCAACACAACAATGCCTATCCCGCACTGCGTTGCCAAGCCCTGCCCGCGCAAGCCAACACGCGAGCGGCGGACTTGGTGTTAGACGAAGAAAACCTTGCGTTAGCACACGGTAGTCTATTACCGGCAGATGCGTCCAAGGGCACTCTTGGCCAATGGATTGGCTATAGGCAAGTGCCGATGCAGTGCACCGCCGCCACGGCTTCCGGCTTCATGAAATGGCGCAACCTGCAACTGCTTGAAACGGTGCACACCATCATCGATGTCGGCGTTGCCGAGGGCACGCCAGATCTGTATCGCAACCTAAGCCCGGCCCACGTGATCTTCATCGAGCCGGTCACGCTGTTCGCTGCGCAGGTGGAGACTCTACGTCAGCAGTTCCCCAGCAGTCAGTATCTGCAGATCGGTTTGTCAGACCGCAAAGAACAGACAGTTATAAACTATCGCGAAGACGCACCGGTGCTCAGCTCGCTGCTGGAAAGCAGCTCGCTACGCGACACCGGCGCCGAACGCATCATCCGCCTGCCGGTGGAATTGCATCGCCTGGATGATGTCTTCGCACAGTTGCACGAAACCGACCGCACTACTTTGTTGAAGATCGATACAGAGGGCTACGAACTGCAGATCCTGCGGGGCGCGGTCGAGTCGTTGCGCAAGATGACCTATGTCATGCTGGAGCTGTCGGTGATCGAGCGTTTCCACGGCTCTTACACTTGTCAGGAATTGGTCTCTTTCATGCAACAGCAAGGGTTCCAGTTGCATACCTGCCTTTCCGCCAGCGTCGATGCACAAGGTTACTGCCGCGTGGTGGATGCAGTCTTCATCAATACCGTTGCGTCGCAACGTACGCTTGTCGCAAATGTTTGATGTACATTGGATCTTGTCAATTGCTCCCTCTCCTGGACATGCGGTGCGTACAGTTTCTGATTGTCTCTCGGGAGCCCGGCAAGCCCCGAAAGTCCGGTGAAAGCCCCTGCTCCAACGGTGCCCACTACATCCGTTGGCTCAACTGCGCCAGCCGATGACGCACGTCGATCTGCTTCTCCGCTTGCGAACGGAACAACCTGTCAGCAGGCGTCTGCTCTGCTGCAGGACGGCGTGGGCGCGTAAGCTCCCCCGATCGGCAGACACCGCATAAGTAGATCTTTCTGGCATCGTTCCCAAGTCAGGAGGTTCCATGCGCACATCGAAGTTCACCGAGACACAGATCATCGCCACGCTCAAGCAGGCTGACGCAGGCGTTCCAGTCAAAGACATCTGTCGCCAAGTCGGCATCAGCACGGCGACCTATTACCAGTGGAAGAGCAAGTACGGCGGCTTGGAGGCGTCCGAGCTGCTGCGGGTCAAGGAGCTCGAGTCCGAGAACGCCAAGCTCAAACGGATGTACGCCGAGTTGGCGCTCGACAACGCGGCAATGAAGGACCTGATCGCAAAAAAACTCTAGGGCCGGCGCGTAAGCGCGAGGCGGTGCGGTTCCTTATCGAGGTCCACGCGCGGCCGTTGCGCCGGTCCTGTGCATGCGTCGGGCTGTCGCGTGCCGCCTGGTACGCACCGCCTCTGGACTGGACGGTGCGCGATGCCGAGCTGATTGCCGAGATCGCGCGTTACGTTGAAGCGCACCCCAGTCGTGGCTTCTGGAAGTGCAGCGACTACCTTCGCAAGCAGCAACCAGGCTGGAATCCCAAACGCATCTATCGCGTTTACAAGGCCATGAAGCTCAACCTACGCCGCGCTGCAAAGCGTCGCCTTCCCAAGCGTGAGCGGGTGCCGCTCTACGTGCCGAGGCTGCCAGACACGGTCTGGTCGGTCGACTTCATGAGCGATGCGCTGGCATGCGGACGACGCTTTCGCACCTTCAACGTGGTGGATGACTTCAATCGCGAGGCGCTGCACATCGAGGTTGACACCTCGATCAACTCGCAACGGCTTGTGCGTGTGTTCGAGCAGATCAAACGCGATCATGGCTTGCCGCAGGTGGTGCGCTCGGACAACGGCCCCGAGTTCCTGGGCGAAGCGTTCACCAGCTGGCTCAAGACGAATGGCGTCGCACTGCAGTACATCCAGCCGGGAAAGCCAAATCAGAATGCCTTCATTGAGCGCTTCAATCGCACGTTCCGCGAGGAAGTGCTCGACCTGAATTTCTTCGCCTGCCTCGACGATGTGCGCGAAGCCGCCCACTGGTGGATGATCGACTACAACGAAGCAAGATCCCATGATTCGCTCGGCGGAATGACCCCGGTCGAGTACCGCAACAAGCACGCCGAAAGCTCTACTTTTGAAGTGCCTGCTTGACGGGGGAGCTTACGGGCGCATGGGAGCACATTGCTAAAAACCAGCGTCGTTGCATAACTGGAAGTTGTGCCACGCCTGTATCGCCGACAATGCTTTGCAGTGATTGACTGACCAAGGATTTTAGGGGGCGCCTCCCACTTAACAGTGTTGTGAATCGGGGGGGTGAGGTCGCCCAGCCAAGAAATTTATTGCGAGCCAGAGCTCTAAACAAGCCTCAGAAACAATATAACACCATTGCATCAGGACATAGCCGATTATGCTGGCGAAAGCCAAGCCTGTAATCCATATCCGTTTCAGCAATAAATTCAGTCAATGTCATCAAGTCTTCAGGCTTATGATAAAGAGAAAGAGCTATCTTCGGTCGATTCTTCTCAATCGTTTGTCTTGCACCATGGAGCGCCTTGAGTTCAGAGCCCTCTATTTCTAGCTTAATGAATGTTGCCGATCTGTCAGTAGCATCGTCAATAGTCGTGACAGGAACGGTTATCGAAACATTATCTTCAAGCGACCTCTCATATATATGACCAACGATGTTGGATTCCACTAGATGAGCAGACTGGGGTTGAACAGGCCCAGAGGCTTCAAAGTTCGGAACAATCTGCCCCGGATTAAATCTAAGGGTCGTATTAATATCCCACAACCCTTTTTCATGGAGGACAATAGAGGCAGCCAGAGGCTTGAGATACTGATCTTGCAGCAAATTAAGCCGCGACCGAATTAACTGATTATTGCTGGCGGATGGTTCAAAAGAATGAATTTGCTTGAACTGACCTTTACATGCCCGCAAGAAACCCTCAATAGTATCCCCATTAAAAGCACCACCATCCACATATACTTCCCGATCATTAAAATCAAAAAATTGGCGGTTAGTGGAGTAAGAATTTAACCCAAACTTCTTCTTATCGTGACCTACTGCACACGCCTCGAGATAAAATGGATTCAAAGTTAATCGGTACAATAGTATGCATAGCCAAGTGGTGCGCGAGTAGTCATCAACCAGTTGATCCGCCGCTCCCACAAGGCGATCGACATTTTTTATTACGGAGTTAAAAAATTCGTAACCATACCAAAAGAATCGACCGGTCTCGCCACTGCGGTCAACCTTGCAACACTCCAGTAAATGTAGAAATTGCAACGGAAGCAGCGCGGGCAAACCCCACTGAGCGGCTACTTTACTGAAGTGCTGAAAGCCTGCCCCGCACGGAGCCAGAATACAAGAAACCACGCCACTCTGACCAGCCGCCAATGCGACCCATGCATCAGAGCTAATTACGGGGATTCCAAATATATGACTTTGGTTTTCGCAAAGAAAATCGTCGACGATAGCAATGACATTAGCAGACTTCGCCAAAACGCGAATTTCAGATCGACAACCTGAGCCACAAACTATAAATTCTTTATTTTCAAGAAAGCTTTTTGGCGACTCATTAAACCAGACAGGAAACATTCCGTTTGGCTTCACAAGCAAATCTCGAAGCTCAAAAATCTCTCTTGTCAGTTGCTGATGAGAAAAGAATGGATACATGCGATTTAAGATGGGTTAATTTGAATCGAAAAATATCACAAATATTCTTCAACGTCAAAAAATCCATGCAGGTACATTTATTTCAAAAGCCCTACCGAGCCCAATCCACTTAAATCGCCACGAAAAATTATTTGATTCAAGGCATTCAGCGCGCAATACACACCTTTCTATGGACTCGGCTAGATGACTGCTGCCATAAGCTCTGGCCGGCCGACCTTGCTGGTGCTTCCAGTGCGGACAGAATACGCGATGACAGCTTGACAATGTCCGTAGGCCCAATGCGCTATCAGTGGAGGAGCAGTTGGATCTGTGAAGATACCCCGCACCAGTCGGCCACATCCGGCATATATTTTGCATGCAAGATGAATTCGGTTCGCCGATTCCGCTCAGATATCAGTCCCTAACAAACATGGTCGATCCTGCATGAGTTCTCCAGCCTTGGTCAGCATCGTCATGCCGACCTACAAGCCAGGCTACTTCGCGCAAGCGCTGGACAGCGTGCTGGCGCAGACCTACATGGCGTTGGAGCTCGTGATCTGCGACGACAATGCCGATGGCGCCATCGAGGCGTTGCTGGCGTCCAGGCTGGCGGGCGCGCCGTTCACGATCCGCTACCATCGCAATCCGACCCGGCTCGGCGAGCTGGGCAGTACGCTTAAGGGTATCGGCCTGGCCCAGGGTGAGTACGTCAAGTTCCTGCACGACGACGATGTGCTAGAGCCCGATTGCATTGCGCAGCTGGTGGAAGCGATCGAGCGCAATCCCGGCACGGCGATGGCATCCTCGCGCCGGTTGCGCATCGACGACGACGGTGCGCCGTTGCCGGACATCTTGGCTACCTGCTTTCCGTTCGCCGACGACGTGCTGATCGACGGGCCGGAGCTGGTGTCGTTCCTGGCCGATCACGCCATCAACTTCATCGGCGAGCCGAGCTGTGTGCTTGCACGACGCGCTGACCTGCTGGCGCTGGGCAATGCGCTGATGATGTTGAACGGCAAGCCGATCCACTGGGTTGGCGACCTGGCGATCTACGTCAAGCTGCTGCGCCATGGCAACCTGGCGTTTCTGGCCAGGCCGCTCACGCACTTCCGCGTGTCCAGCGCGCAGTTCAGCCAGGCCGGCCGCGATCAGGTCGGGGTCGGCGACCAGGGCCACGAAGACCTGCGCCAGGGCATCCGCCAGCTCGGCTGGCGACGCGAGACCGGCGACAACCGCCAAGTGCGGGTCGCCCCGCTCAGCCCGCACAAGGCGCGCGTGTTCAAGTCGGTGGATCTGGTCAATGCGCTGATGCGCAGCGCCGGCATGGCCGAACAGGTGTCGCCGGCCACCTGGCTGGGCGTGCGCCACCCCAGCGATGTGCAGCGCGCGTTGATCGATGCGCGCCTACAGGCGCATGCCGGCGGGCCGCGCATTGCGGTGATGCTGATCGACCGCGACGGGGATGCCGCAGCAGTGGCCGCAACCCTGGCCAGCATCGATGCGTTGGCCTGCTTTCGCAATCGGCAGACCTGGGTGGTCAGCAGTGCACCGCACCAGGTGGCCGCCCGAGGCGAGCATGGCGTGCTGATTGGCGATGCGGGTCTGGTGGCCGCACTCAACCAGGCCATCGCAGGGCAGCAGGATGTCGATTGGGTGCTGCTGGTGGATGCCGGCAGCCTCTTTACCGTCAGCGGCCTGACGATGCTGGCGCTGGGCATGATCGGGCTGCCCGAGCAGTGCCAGGCTGTCTATGCGGATGAAGTGGTTGCACTGGACACCGCGCAGCTTGGGCTGGCGCTGCGGCCGGCGCTGTATCTGGATGTGCTGCTGAGCGCGCCGTCCACACTGTCGCGGCACTGGCTGTTCCGCCGCAGCAGTCTGGTGGCCGACGGCGGTTTTCCGGCAGACCTTGGGCAGGCCTTCGAACTCGGCTATCAGCTTGGCCTGGTCGAGCGTTACGGCCTGGCCTGTGTGCAGCACATCGCCGAGCCATTGTTGGTGGCCGCAGCCCAAACACTGCAATCCGATGCGGACGAGCAACGTGCCATCGCCCGCCACCTGGCCGCGCGCGGGTATGCGGATGCACGCGTGCACAGCGCCGGCCCTGGTCGGCATGCGGTGGATTACCAGCATGCCCAGCAGCCGCTGGTCAGCATCCTGGTGCTGGTCGATGGCCGGTTGCCGCAGGTGCAGCGCTGCCTGGAAAGCATCCTGGCCAACACCGCCTACCCGCATTACGAGGTGCTGCTGCTGGACCGCGACAGCACCGCCCCGGACCTGCGCGATTGGTTGGCTGGCATCGATGCGCTGGGCCTGCAGCAGATCCGCGTGCTGCGCTTTGCTGCCGAGCCTGCGCGCGAAGCGGTCTGCAATGCCGCCGCCGGGCATACACGTGGGGATATGTTGCTGTGGCTGTCGGCCGGCGCTGCGGTGATGAAGGCCGATTGGCTGGAGCAGCTGCTCAATCATGCGCTGCGGCCGGAGGTGGGCGCGGTTGCCGGCAAGTTGCTGCGCGGCGACGGCACCGTGCATCACGCCGGTCTGCTGCTGGGCCTGGGGGCACCGGCGGCGCGCGCGTTCGAAGGCCATGCGTTCGACGAATCCGGTTATCTGCAGCGCCTGCAGCTGGACCAGAACTACACCGCCTTGAGCGGCGAATGCCTGATGCTGCCGCGCCAGCTGTTTATCGACGCAGGCGGTTTTGCGCTGGAGCCGGCACTGGCGCAGTGGAGCGATGTCGACCTGTGCCTGCGCCTGCACCAGGCCGGCTACCTGAATGTGTTCGCGGCGCGGGCGCAGCTGTTGATCGATCCACCGGAGCAGATGCCCGCCACTGCGCTGGACGAAGAAGCGATGTACGCGCGTTGGCTTCCGGTGATGGCCAACGACCCGGCCTACAACCCGGGCTTCTCGCTGGATCCCGACGCAGGCTTCCAACTGGCCGACCCGCGCGCCAGCTGGCGGCCGTTGCAATCGTGGCGGCCGCTGCCGAGCGTGATCGCACTGCCGGCCGATATCGAAGGCTGCGGACACTATCGGGTGATCCAGCCACTGCGCGCCCTGCGCGAGGCCGGCCTGGCCGAAGGCGTGCTGTTCAACGGCTACCTGGAGATTGCCGAACTGGCGCGTCAGGATCCCGACGCGGTGATCCTGCAACGCCAGGTGGGCGAGGCGCGGCTGGAGGCGATGCGGCGGATGAAGGCGCTGTCGCGCGCGTTCAAGGTCTACGAGCTGGACGATTACCTGCCCAACCTGCCGCTGAAGAATGCCCACCGCGCGCAGATGCCCAAGGACATTCTCAAGACCGTGCGGCGCGGGCTGGGCATGGTGGACCGCTTCGTGGTCTCCACGCCGGCGCTGGCCGACGCGTTTGCCGGGCTGCATAGCGATATTCGCGTGGCGGAAAACCGCTTGCCGCCACATTGGTGGGAACATCTGCCCGCGCGGGCCGAACGCCAGGGTGGCAAGCCGCGGATTGGCTGGGCTGGCGGCGCCAGCCATACCGGCGACCTGGAGCTGATTGCCGACGTGGTGAAGGAGCTCGCCGGCGAGGTGGACTGGGTGTTCATGGGGATGTACCCGTTCGCGCTGCGCCAGCATATTCACCATTTCCAGCCGGGCGTGCCGATCAATCAGTACCCGGCGGCGCTGGCGGCGCTGGACCTGGATCTGGCACTGGCGCCGGTGGAGCAGAACCTGTTCAACGAGTGCAAGAGCAATCTGCGCCTGCTGGAGTACGGTGCCTGCGGCTATCCGGTGATCGCCAGCGACGTGCGCTGCTATCAGGGCACCCTGCCGGTGACCCTGGTGAAGAACCGTTATCGCGACTGGATCGGCGCGATCCGCGAACATCTGGCCGACCTGGATGCGGCGCGCGCCAAGGGTGCGGCCTTGCGCGAGGCAGTGAGACGCGACTGGATGTTGAGCGGCAGCCATCTGGACAGCTGGCGAGCGGCCTGGTTGCCGGACTAGCGCGGGGACGCTGCTTCAGCGTTTTCCGGCTGGCGGTAGAACGGGTGTCTGGCCGCGTGTGAATTGACGGTGCTGCCCTCATCCGGCGCTGCGCGCCACCTTCTCCCGCTGGCGGGAGAAGGGAAAACCTTCGCTGCGCGTGATCTGTCAGTGCATTGCAGCTGATAACCACCGACTGCCTTCCCCCCGCCTGCCGGGGAAGGGAAAGCATTGGCTGTGCGTGATCTGTCGGTGCACTGCTGCTGACCATCACCGGCTTCCTTCCCCCGCTTGCGGGGGAAGGTGCCCGAAGGGCGGATGGGGGCATGCGACCACACGCCAGTCTGCGCGTTGCCATGCATGCAGCGGCGTGGCAATTGACGGTGCCGCCCTCATCCGGCGCTGCGCGCCACCTTCTCCCGCTGGCGGGAGAAGGGAAAGCATTGGCTGTGCGTGTTCTGTCGGTGCACTGCAGCTGACCATCTCCAACTCCCTTCTCCCGCTTGCGGGGGAAGGGAAAACCTTGGCTGCGAGTGATCTGTCAGTCCACTGCAACTGACCATCACCGACTCCCTTCCCCCGCGTGCGGGGGAAGGTGCCCGAAGGGCGGATGGGGGGCGGTATCGCTGCGACGCGCTCGCGACAGGGCGCGGCAGGAACGTGCCCGCGCCGGAATCCCGGCACGATTTCGGCACGCCGCTTGCATTGGTGTGGATGCCTCCCTGGCTGACCGCACCCATGAGCGACTCCGTTACCTCGATTCTTTCGCAGATCCGCAGCTACCAGACGCAGATGGGCCAAGGCCCGATGGGTGCGGTGGGCGATGCGGCGCGCGGCAATCAGATCCAGGGACTGGCTGGCGCACAGGGAACGCCGGCCACCCAGGCGCCGAGCTTCAGCGAGACCTTGCGCGGCGCCATCGGCGGCGTCAACGAGGCCCAGCAGAAGGCCGGCGCGCTCTCCAAGGCGTTTGAAATGGGCGACCCCAGTGCCGATCTGGCCCGGGTCATGGTCGCCTCCCAGCAATCCCAGGTGGCCTTCCGCGCCACCGTGGAAGTCCGCAACCGTCTCGTCCAGGCTTACCAGGACGTCATGAACATGCCGCTGTAAAGGTTGACGACACATGGCTCTCGCGATCAGCAAAGAAAACATGAACCAAAACGCCGAAAAGGCGGGCCAGTGGTTCGACCGTGTCCGCAGCCTGCAGATCACCCGCAAGCTGACCATGATGGCGATGATCGCCCTGGCGGTGGGTGCAGGCCTGGCGGTGTTCTTCTGGTCGCAGCAGCCCGGCTACCAGTCGCTGTACACCGGCCTGGATGACAAGGGCAATGCCGAGGCCGCCGACCTGCTGCGCACCGCGCAGATCCCGTACAAGATCGACCAGAACACCGGCGCCATCTCGGTTCCGCAGGACCGCCTGTACGACGCGCGCCTGAAGCTGGCCGGCTCCGGCCTGACCGGCAAGGAAACCGGCGGCGGGTTCGAGTTGATGGAAAAGGACCCGGGTTTCGGGGTCAGCCAGTTCGTGGAAAACGCCCGCTACCAGCACGCGCTGGAAACCGAACTCTCGCGCACCATCAGCACCCTGCGCCCGGTGCGCGAGGCACGCGTGCATCTGGCCATCCCCAAGCCCAGCGCGTTCACCCGTCAGCGCGAAGTGGCCAGCGCCTCGGTGGTGCTGGAGCTGCGCGGCGGCCAGGGCCTGGAGCGCAACCAGGTCGATGCCATCGTCAATCTGGTGGCGTCCAGCATTCCGGACATGACCCCCGAACGCGTCACCGTGGTCGACCAGAGCGGCCGCATGCTCTCCATCGCCGATCCCAACAGCGATGCCGCCCAGCATGCCGCCCAGTTCGAGCAGGTGCGTCGCCAGGAAAGCTCCTACAACCAGCGCATCCGCGAGCTGCTCGAGCCGATGACCGGCCCGGGCCGGGTCAACCCGGAAGTCAGCGTGGACATGGACTTCTCGGTGGTCGAAGAAGCCCGCGAACTCTACAACGGCGAGCCGGCCAAGCTGCGCAGCGAGCAGGTCAGCGACACCAGCACCAGCGCCACCGGCCCGCAGGGTCCTCCGGGCGCCACCAGCAACAGTCCCGGCCAGCCGCCGGCTGCGGCCGTCGCCGGCGCACCGGGCACCCCGGCCGCCGCCAACGGCCAGGCCGCGGCTCCTGCCGCGCCGACCGAGACTTCCAAGAGCGCCACCCGCAATTACGAATTGGACCGAACCTTGCAACACACCCGTCAGCCGGCCGGCCGCATCAAGCGGGTGTCGGTGGCGGTGCTGCTGGACAACGTCCCGCGCCCCGGTGCCAAGGGCAAGATGGTCGAGCAGCCGCTGACGGCCGCCGAGCTCACCCGTATCGAGGGCCTGGTCAAGCAGGCGGTGGGGTTCGACGCGGCACGTGGCGACACGGTGTCGGTGATGAATGCCCCGTTCGTGCGGGAAGCGGTTGCGGGCGAGGAAGGCCCCAAGTGGTGGGAAGACCCGCGCGTGCAGAACGGTCTGCGCCTGCTGGTCGGTGCGGTGGTGGTGCTGGCGCTGCTGTTCGGCGTGGTGCGCCCCACCCTGCGCCAGCTCACCGGCGTGACCGCGGTCAAGGAAAAGCAGCGCAATGGCGGCAACGATGGCACTCCGCAGAGCGCCGATGTGCGGATGGTCGACGACGAGGAGTCGCTGTTGCCCCACATGGGCGAGGACACCGCCAGCATCGGGCAGGAACGCAAGACCCCGATCGCCCTGCCGGATGCCTACGAAGAGCGCATGCGCGTCGCACGCGAAGCAGTCAAAGCCGATTCAAAACGTGTCGCACAAGTCGTGAAGGGATGGGTCGCCAGTGAAGCCTGATACACCACCGATGACCGGCGTACAACGCGCTGCCGTGCTGTTGCTGTCGCTTGGCGAAAGCGACGCCGCCGAAGTGCTCAAGCACATGGACCCCAAGGAGGTGCAGAAGATCGGCATCGCCATGGCCACCATGACCGGCATCTCGCGCGACCAGGTCGAGAAGGTCATGGACGAGTTCAACGGCGAACTGGCCGGCAAGACCTCGCTGGGCGTGGGCGCCGACGACTACATCCGCAACGTGCTGATCCAGGCGCTGGGTGCCGACAAGGCCGGCGGCCTGATCGACCGCATCCTGCTCGGCCGCAACACCACCGGCCTGGACACCCTGAAGTGGATGGACCCGCGTGCGGTGGCCGACCTGGTGCGCAACGAGCACCCGCAGATCATCGCCATCGTCATGGCGCATCTTGACAGCGATCAGGCGGCCGAGTCGCTGAAGAACCTGCCCGAGCGCACCCGCGCCGACGTGCTGCTGCGCATCGCCACCCTGGACGGCATCCCGCCCAACGCGCTGAGCGAGCTCAACGACATCATGGAGCGTCAATTTGCCGGCAACCAGAACCTGAAGTCGTCCAACGTGGGCGGCATCAAGGTGGCGGCCAACATCCTCAACTTCCTGGACACCGGCGCCGACCAGGGCGTGCTGGGCGAGATCAGCAAGATCGACGCCGACCTGGCCACCAAGATCCAGGACCTGATGTTCGTGTTCGACAACCTGGTGGACCTGGACGATCGTGGCCTGCAGACGCTGCTGCGCGAAGTCTCCGGCGAGCGCCTGGGCCTGGCGCTGCGCGGCGCCGACACCAAGGTGCGCGAGAAGATCACCCGCAACATGTCCCAGCGCGCTGCCGAGATCCTGATCGAAGACATGGAAGCGCGCGGCCCGGTGCGCCTGGCCGACGTGGAAGCGGCGCAGAAGGAAATCCTCACCATCGTCCGCCGCCTGGCTGACGAAGGCGCCATCAGCCTCGGCGGCGCCGGTGC
Source organism: Xanthomonas sp. 10-10 (assembly GCF_040182365.1). Classification (NCBI taxonomy): domain Bacteria; kingdom Pseudomonadati; phylum Pseudomonadota; class Gammaproteobacteria; order Lysobacterales; family Lysobacteraceae; genus Xanthomonas; species Xanthomonas sp. 10-10. The sequence continues at coordinate 2,473,750 of NZ_CP144460.1, read as the reverse complement.
GGAGGCCATGGTATGAACGACGTGGTCACCCGCTGGCTGGCCCCCGACCTGCACATGGCCCTGGCCGCGCCGGAACCGGAGTTCGACGAACCGGCCGCGTACGAGCCGGTGCTGCGCCCGCCGACCCTGGAAGAGATCCAGGCCATCGAAGACGCCGCCCAGCAGGAAGGCTTTGCTCGCGGCCATGCCGAGGGCTTTGCCCAGGGCCAGTCCGAAGTGCGCCGGTTGACCGCGCAGATCGACGGCATCCTGGACAACTTCACCCGTCCGCTGGCGCGGCTGGAAAACGAGGTGGTCGGCGCGCTTGGCGAATTGGCCGTGCGCATCGCCGGCCAGTTGGTCGGGCGTGCCTACCAGGTCGAACCGCAGCTGCTGGCCGACCTGGTGGGCGAGGCCGTGGATGCGGTCGGCGGCGCCGGCCGCGAAGTCGAAGTGCGACTGCACCCGGACGATATCACCGCGCTGCTGCCGCATCTGGCGCCCAGCAGCACCACCCGCGTGGCCCCGGATCTGAGCCTGAGCCGCGGCGACCTGCGCGTGCACGCCGAGAGCGTGCGCGTGGACGGCACCTTGGACGCGCGCCTGCGGGCCGCCCTGGAGACAGTCATGCGCAAATCCGGAGCGGGCCTGTGAGCGCCCTGTTCGGTGCCACCCCGGCCGATTGGCTGGATGCACGCAACCTGCGCCTGGCCACCCGGCTGGGCACGCTTGGCCTGGAGCCCACCGCCGGACGCACCCTGATCCGCGAAGGCATCCTGCGCCGCGCGGTCGGCCTGACCCTGGAGGCGACCGGCTGCGAAGCGCCGATGGGCGCCACCTGCAAGGTCGAAGTCGACGGCGGCTGGGTGGATGCCGAAGTGGTCGGCTTTGCCGGCGAACGTACCTACCTGATGCCCAGCGCCGAACTGCACGGGCTGCTGCCCAACGCCCGCGTGGTGCCCTCGCGCCGCCGTGGCGGCGTGGAAGTGGGCGAAGGCCTGCTCGGCCGCGTCATCGACAGCGATGGCACCCCGCTGGACGGCAAGGGCCCGATCCGCGGCGAAGGCAGCGTCAGCATGGCCGGCATGTCGATCAATCCGCTGGCGCGCGAACCCATCACCACCTCGCTGGACGTGGGTGTGCGCGCCATCAACGCCATGCTGCCGATCGGCCGTGGTCAGCGCGTGGGCCTGTTCGCCGGCTCCGGTGTCGGTAAATCGACGCTGCTGGGCATGATGACCCGCTTCACCTCGGCCGATGTCATCGTGGTCGGGCTGATCGGCGAACGTGGCCGCGAAGTGCGCGACTTCGTCGAGACCACCCTGGGCGAGGAAGGCCTGCGCCGGGCCGTGGTGGTCGCCGCCCCGGCCGACCGCCCGCCGCTGGCGCGCCTGCATGGCGCCTACCGCGCCACTGCCATTGCCGAATGGTTCCGCGACCAGGGCCTGAACGTATTGTTGCTGATGGACTCGCTGACCCGCTTCGCCCAGGCGCAGCGCGAGATCGGCCTGTCGGTCGGCGAGCCGCCGACCACACGCGGCTACCCGCCGTCGGTGTTCGCCAAATTGCCGGCGCTGGTGGAACGTGCCGGCAACGGCGCCAAGGGCCGCGGCTCGATCACCGCCTTCTACACCGTACTGACCGAAGGCGACGACCCGCAGGACCCGATCGCCGACGCCGCCCGCGCCATCCTGGACGGCCATATTCTGCTGTCGCGTCGGGTTGCCGACAGCGGCCTGTATCCGGCCATCGACCTGGAATCGTCGGTCAGCCGCGTGGTGCAGGATATCGCCGACGAGCCCTGGCGCCTGCGCATCCGCAAGCTCAAGCGCCTGCTCTCTGCCTACACCGCCAACCGCGACCTGATCGCCATCGGCGCCTACCAGCGCGGCAGCGACCCGGCCACCGACGAAGCATTGGCGCGCTGGCCGGAGATCGTCGAATTCCTTGGCCAGGACGTCCACAAGGCATCGCTGCTGAGCGACAGCCTGTCCGCGCTGCAGCAACTGGTGGAACCCGAGAATTAATCCATGATGCAGTCCAAGCGAATCGATCCCCTGCTGCGGCGGGCCCAGGAACAGGAAGACAAGGTCGCCCGCGATCTGGCCGAGCGCCAGCGCGTGCTGGAGACCCACCAGTCGCGCCTGGAGGAACTGCGCCGCTACGCCGAGGAATACGCCAACAGCCACATGGCCGGCACCAGCGCGGTGGCGCTGAGCAACCGCCGCGCCTTTCTGGACCGGCTCGACAGCGCCGTGCTGCAGCAGGCCCAGACCGTGGAAAGCAACATCGCCAAGGTCGAATCCGAGCGCACCCGCCTGCTGCTGGCCAGCCGCGAAAAGCAGGTGCTGGAGCAACTGGCCGCCAGCTACCGCGCCCAGGAAAACAAGGTGATCGAACGTCGCGACCAGCGCGAGATGGACGATCTGGGCGCACGCCGCTCGCGCCTGGCGCGGGCCGAAGATACTCACGGAGAATCCGTATGAACCCCCTGTCCGCGTTTGCCGCCGGCCTTGGCGCGCTTGCCAGCACCGGCAAGAAGTCCAGCTACAGCGACCCGTCGTCCGAGCAGGATCCGGCGCAGGACCAGTTCGCGCGCATGCTCAATCCGGCCAACACGCCCACCCACGCCCCGCCGCAGGCGCCCGAGCGCGTGCCGGCCAAGCCGCCTGCCGCCAAATCCAGCCAATCCGACAAGAACCGCGCCGACGACGAACAGGGCGACGACGCGCCCGGCGATGCGACCAAGCGCCCGCGCGCCCAGGACGGCGATGCCAAGTCTGCCCAGCCCGCCAAGGAATCCGCAGCCAAGGACAGCAGTGCCACCACCGCGAGCGGCAAGAACGCAACTGCCAGCAAGGACAGCAAGGACGCCCCCGCCGATGCGGCCACGACCACCGAGGCCGGCTGGCCGCCCGCCGGCCTGGGCGGTTTTGGCATGAGCCTGCTGGCCCAGGCAGTACCGGGCGGCGATGTGCTCGCCGCCGCTGCCGCAGCGCTCGCCGCCAGTGTGGCCAATGCGGCCGGCGCCACGCCGACCGCGACCGCACTGCCGAGCGATGCCACCGCGCCCACAACCGCTGCTGCCGCAACCGCCACCGCCCTGCCCCCCCTGGGTGCGCTTACGCCGGCTGCCGCCGCAGGCGCCAAGCCCACCTCGGCCACTGCGGTCAGCGGCGATGCGCAGACCGCCGCGCTGATGAGCATGGCGGTCAAGGCACTGGACCCGGCCGACGACAGCGCAGCAGTGGACGCGCCGAATGCCCCGGCGTTCGTGCTGCCCACCGCCGCGCCCACGCTCACCCGCCTGCAGGACCCGGCGCCGATCTTCAGCGCATCGCCCACGCCGACCCCGGAGATGGGCAGCGACACCTTCGACGATGCCATCGGCGCGCGGCTGAGCTGGCTGGCCGACCAGAAGATCGGCCACGCGCACATCAAGCTCACCCCGAACGAGATGGGCCCGGTCGAGGTGCGGCTGCATCTGGATGGCGACAAGGTCAACGCCAGCTTCACCGCCGCCAGTGCCGATACCCGTCAGGCGCTGGAACAGAGCCTGCCGCGGCTCCGCGAAATGCTCGGCCAGAACGGTTTCCAGCTCGGCCAGGCCGATGTGGGCAAGCAACAGCAGCAAGGCCAGAGCGGCAACGGCAACGGCAGCGGGCGCGACGGCACCGGCCTCACCCTGGATGACAGCCCACCCGTCGGAATTCCGTCGGTAGTGTTACGCCAGCGTGGATTGCTGGACGCCTACGCCTGAGCCGCCGCGCCGGGACGGCCCGGCGCAACGCAAAAACGCAGCGCGCGCTGACCTTGCCGCCCGCTCTCCACCCTCGCAGCGCAAGGCTTGCGGGGGTTTTTGCACACGCGCCCACGCGGCGCCAGGAATCCGTCGCGGTTTTGGCACGCCAGTTGCATCCAATGGGTGAGCATTCCCCTGGAGCAGAACGTGGCAGCGGCCAAGAAACCTGAAAAGACCGAAGAGAAAGAAGAGAAGAAGAAAGGCGGCAAGAAGCCTCTTCTGCTGATCGCCATTGGCGTGGTCGTGCTGGCCGCGGCCGGCGGCGGTGCGTGGTTCTTCCTCGGCCACAAGGGCGATGAAAAAGGCGGCAAGCACGATGCCCCCAAGGTGGCCGAAGTGCCAAAGCCGGCACAGTACTTCCCGATGGACCCGGCGATTGTGGTCAACCTGGCCGATCCCGGCGACGGCCCGCAGTATCTTCAGGTCGAAGTGCAGCTGGTCACCCGCGACCCGGAAGAACTCAAACTCATCACCGAGAACGCCCCCGCCATCCGCGCGCACCTGCTGATGCTGCTGTCTCAGGTCAAGGCCACCGACGTGGCCGATCTGGCCGGCAAGCAGAAGCTGCAGAAATCCGCGCTGGCCGAAGCGCAGAAGGTCATGACCAGCGAAACCGGCAAGAAATGCATCGAAGAATTGCTGTTCACCAGTTTCGTCACCCAGTAAGGCTGCCCCATGAGCGTGAGTGATCTGCTTTCCCAGGACGAAATCGATGCCCTGTTGCATGGCGTCGATTCGGGTGCGGTCAACACCGAGCCGGAGCCGCTGCCCGGCGAAGCGCGGCAATACGATCTGTCCAGCCAGGACCGCATCATCCGTGGCCGCATGCCGACCCTGGAGATGGTCAACGAGCGCTTTGCGCGGCTGTGGCGCATCGGCCTGTTCAACCTGATCCGGCGCTCGGCCGACCTGTCGGTGCGCGGCATCGACCTGGTCAAGTTCAACGAGTACATGCACTCGCTGTACGTGCCGACCAACCTCAACCTGATCCGCTTCAAGCCGCTGCGCGGCACCGGCCTGATCGTGTTCGAACCCACCCTGGTGTTCACCGTGGTGGACAACTTCTTCGGTGGCGATGGCCGCTTCCATACCCGCATCGAAGGCCGCGAATTCACCGCCACCGAGATGCGCGTGATCCAGCTGATGCTCAAGCAGACCTTCGCCGACCTGAAGGAAGCCTGGGCGCCGGTGATGGAGGTGGACTTCGAGTACATCAACTCGGAGATCAACCCGCACTTCGCCAACATCGTCACCCCGCGCGAATACGTGGTGGTGTGCCGCTTCCATGTGGAGCTGGAAGGTGGCGGCGGCGAGATCCACATCACCCTGCCGTATTCGATGCTGGAGCCGATCCGCGAACTGCTCGATGCCGGCATCCAGAGCGACCGCAACGACCGCGACGACTCCTGGAACGTCATGCTGCGCGAGCAGCTCAACACCGCCGAGGTGACGCTGTCGAGCGTACTGGCCAGCAAGCGCATGAGCCTGCGCCAGCTCACCGGCCTGAAGGTCGGCGACATCCTGCCGATCGATCTGCCCGCGCAGGTACCGCTGTGCGTGGAAGACATTCCCATGTTCACCGGCGAATTCGGCGTCTCCAACGGCAACAACGCCGTGAAGATCACCGCCGTCCGCCCGCCCGGCGTGCAAGCCCCGCGTGCCGTTCCATCCCAGGACCCCAGCAAATGATCAACTCCGACATCCTCGACGCCGCGCCCGCCACCTTCGACAACCTGCAGGCCGAGCACGACCAGAATGCCACCGACCTCAACCTGGACGTCATCCTGGACGTGCCGGTGACGCTGTCGCTGGAAGTGGGCCGCGCCCGCATCCCGATCCGCAACCTGCTGCAGCTCAACCAGGGCTCGGTGGTGGAACTGGAACGCGGCGCCGGCGAGCCGCTGGACGTCTACGTCAACGGCACCTTGATCGCGCATGGCGAAGTGGTGGTGATCAACGACCGCTTCGGCATCCGCCTGACCGACGTGGTCAGCCCCAGCGAACGGATCCGGAGGCTGCGGTGATCGGCCTGCTGGCTGCCGCCGCGCCGGTCGCGGCCAAGGCCACCCAGGTCGGCGCGCAGGCGCCGTCCTCGCCCAGCCTGTTTGGCGCGGTCTTTGCATTGCTGTTGGTGCTCGCGCTGATCGTCGGCCTGGGCTGGTTGCTCAAGCGCATGCCCGGCAGCGGTTTTCGCAACAGCGAGGGCCTGCGCGTGGTGACCAGCCTGGCGGTGGGTGCCAAGGAACGCGTGGTGGTGGTGGAGGTCAACGGCCAGCAATTGCTGCTGGGCGTCACCGCCGGCGGCATCAGCACCTTGCACACCTTGCCCGAACCGCTGCCGCCAGCGCCCGCTCCCACCCTGCCCAATTTCAAGCAACTCCCCAATTTCGCCCAGCTGCTCGCTCAGAAGCTGCGCAAGGACCCGTGACATGTTCAGTCGTTGGAATCGCTGGGGGCGCAGCCTGCGCCTGGTCTTGATCCTGCTGGTGATGAGCTGCCCGCTGCTGGCCGCCGCCACGCCGGCCGCGTTGCCGTCGATGGCGCAGGCCGCTGCCCCCGCTGCCGCTGCCACACCGGCGCCGGCGGTGCCGCCCGGCTCCAACCAGTTGCCGAACCTGCCCAACGTGAGCGTGGGCCGCATCGGCGACCAGCCGGTGAGCCTGCCGCTGCAGACCCTGCTGCTGATGACAGCGATCACCTTGCTGCCGTCGATGCTGCTGGTGCTGACTGCCTTTACCCGCATCACCATCGTGCTGGGCCTGCTGCGCCAGGCGCTGGGCACCGGCCAGACCCCGTCCAACCAGGTGCTGCTGGGCCTGGCGATGTTCCTGACCGCGCTGGTGATGATGCCGGTGTGGCAAAAGATGTGGGGTGCCGGCCTGCAGCCGTACCTCAACAACCAGATCGATTTCTCCACCGCCTGGACGCTGACCACCCAGCCGCTGCGCGCCTTCATGCTGGCGCAGATTCGCGAGACCGATCTGATGACCTTCGCGGGCATGGCCGGCGACGGCAAGTACGCAGGTCCGGACGCGGTGCCGTTCCCGGTGCTGGTGGCCTCGTTCGTGACCAGCGAGCTGAAGACCGCCTTCGAGATCGGGTTCCTGATCTTCATCCCGTTCGTGATCATCGATCTGGTGGTGGCCAGCGTGCTGATGTCGATGGGCATGATGATGCTGTCGCCGATGCTGATCTCCGCGCCGTTCAAGATCCTGCTGTTCATCCTGGTGGATGGCTGGGTGCTGGTGGTCGGTACGCTGGCGGCGAGTTTCAACGCGTCGTAGGTATGGATGGCGCGCTGCGCGCGATCGATGTGGCTGGCACTGTCATTGGTATCCAGCTGAGCCACATTCAATTTGAGTGGTGTTTACGCCTGGCTGAGTTCGGCAGATAGCGTCAGCAGGCCTGAGCGCGGTGGTTCCGGCTCTCCCTACCGGTCCCATAGCTGCAGTGTCCAGCTGTCTCTTATCGCTTTCAGCTTTCAGCTTTCCGATCTCCGCTCTTGCTGTTGCCTCCGCTTTCAGCTTTTTGCTCGTGCGGGCCCCCATACCGCAGCGGCAAGCCGGGTAGATACAACCCGAAGGGCATCGCGCATGGATGCGCGATGTTTTTGTAAGGGACATGGATGTCCCTTACAAAAATTTCTACCCGGATTGCGGACCTGGAGCGCGCAGCGCGGAAGGCGCGAGGACGGGGGTGTGTTTCTTTGGTCACTTTCTTTGCACAAGCAAAGAAAGTGACTCGCCCCCCGAAGGGGGACGAAAGCTTTGCACTTGCACTTGCACCTGTGTTGCCTCGTCGCATTGATTTCGCTTATCAATGCCACGCAGTGAAATCAAAGGCTTTCACGCCCTGTCGGGCGCGAGTCACTTTTCTTTGCTTGTGCAAAGAAAAGTAACCAAAAGAAAGCACACCCCGTCCTCGCGCCCTCCGCGCCTTCGGCGCTGCGGGTGCGCAAGTCCGGCAGAAATTTTTGTAAGGGACATCCCTGTCCCTTACAAAAACGTCGCGCATCCATGCGCGCCGCCCTGCGGGTTGTATCTGCCGGCCTTGCCGCTGCGGTATGGGGCCCCTGAAAGCCAACAGCAAAGCGCAGTTCAAGCAGCAGCAGAATCCAGCACCTCAATCAACGGCACCAATACCGCAACGGCTGACAGCAGTCTCCGTAACCGCGAAACTGCCAGCCAAACAACGAATCCCGAATCCCGAATCTCCAATCCCCGCCCCCTTTGGCACCCGACTTGCATCAGCACGCCCCATGAGCCCTGAAATCGCCCTGACTGAACTACGTGGTGGCCTGGTCACCGTCCTGTGGATTGCCGGACCGATGCTGCTGGCGGTGTTGATCGTCGGTGTGGTTATCGGCGTGGTGCAGGCCGCCACCCAGTTGAATGAACCCACCATCGGCTTCGTGGCCAAGGCGGTCGCGTTGACCGCGACCCTGTTCGCCACCGGCAGCATGTTGCTGGGGCATCTGGTGGAGTTCACCATTGCGCTGTTCCAGCGCATTCCGCATCTGATCGGTTAGCGGGCTGCACCGGATGGATTCCGCTACCCAGATGGTGATCGACGGCCAGCGCGCGTTTGCGATGGTCGGGGCGATCATGTGGACCATGCTGCGCACCGGTGCCTTGCTCACGGCCATGCCGTTGATCGGCACGCGCGCAGTGCCCGGGCGGGTGCGGGTGATGCTGGCCGGGACCTTGTCGATGGTGCTGGCGCCGATCCTGCCGCCGGTGCCGGAGTGGGACGGATTCACCGCGCAGGCAGTGCTGAGCATCGCGCGCGAGTTGGCCGTCGGCGCCAGCATGGGCTTCATGTTGAAGCTGATCTTCGAGGCCGGCGCACTGGCCGGCGAGTTGGTGTCGCAGTCCACCGGCCTGTCGTTTGCGCAGATGTCCGACCCGATGCGCGGGGTGACCTCCGGTGTGATCGCGCAGTGGTTCTACATCGGGTTCGGCTTGCTGTTCTTTGCGGCCAACGGGCATCTTGCGGTGATCTCGCTGCTGGTGGACAGCTACAAGGCGCTGCCGATCGGCACGGCCATTCCCGACGCCGGCGCGTTTGCGGAGGTGGCGCCGACCCTGTTCCTGCAGATCCTGCGCGGCGGGCTGACCCTGGCCTTGCCGATGATGGTGGCGATGCTGGCGGTCAATCTGGCCTTCGGCGCGTTGGCCAAGGCGGCGCCGGCGTTGAACCCGATGCAACTTGGGTTGCCGCTGACGGTCTTATTGGGGCTGTTCCTGTTGTCCAGCTTCGCAAGCGAGTTCGCGCCACCGGTGCAGCGCATGTTCGACACCGCCTTCGACTCCGCCAGAGAACTGACGGGCTGACCGTACGGCCGCTCAAGTTTTGCGACCGGTCGCCGTCAACGCTGGGGACGATTGACCCATTCGATCGCATTGCCTTCTTCTCGCGGAAACCGATGCCCAACGTGTCTGCGCTGTTCGTTCCACCTGGTTCGCGCGGCAAGGCGCTGCGCCTGGCAGCGCTGTGCCTGCTCGGGTGGCTGATCGCGGGCAGCGGATGGGCGCAAACCTATAGCTTTCACGATTACGCCCAGGCCGATGGCCTGCAGGGCATGACCGTCAACAGCCTGCTCGAGGACCGACAGGGCGTGGTCTGGGTCGGTACCGAACTGGCATTGCATCGTTTCGAACGCGAACAACTCATTCCCGTCGGCCGCGAAAGCGGGCTGGACGCACGCTATATCCGCGCGTTGACGCTGGATGGGCGCGGGCGCCTGTGGGTGGCCAGCGCCAACGGCGTGTTCGTGCGCAACGGCACCACCTTCAGCCCGATATTGCACAATGGCACCGCGATCCGCGCCGACAGCGGCAATGTGATCGCCCCGTACGCGGGCGGCGTGGTGGTGGTCAGCGAAAATCAGCTATTGCACCTGCTGCCGGCCAAGCCGGGCGGCTGGAGCGTCCGGGTGCTGCCGTTGCGGCTGGACGACGGCACCACCCTGCCCGCCGGTAAAGCCTTGCTGGCCGACGGCACAGCGCTGTGGGCCAGTTGCGGACAACGCGTCTGCCGCATCGATGCCGACGGACGCATCACCCAGTTGGGCGATGCCGACGGCGTGCCGGAACGGCAATGGCGCGCGGTGTTCCGCGACCATCGCGGCAACCTGTGGCTGCGCGGCGGCGGCTTGGTGATGTCGCGCGCGCCGGGCGAGCGGGTGTTCCGCGACCACGCACCCCCGGCCGGTACCCGGTTCGACACCCTGTCCGGCGCAACCACCTTGTCGGAGGATGCGCAGGGCCGCCTGATTACCCGCTCCGACCGCGGAATGGTGCGCTGGGAAGGCGATCACTGGCGCTATTTCGGGCACGATCAGGGGTTGTCGATCAGCCCGATGGTCGGCCCGTTGATGATGCAGAGCACCGGCCAGCTATGGATCGGCACGCGCGGCCTGGGTGTGCAGCGCTGGCTGGGCTACGGCACCATCGAGCACTGGGACGAAAGCCAGGGTCTGGCTGAATCGCCAACCTGGGCCATCCAGCGGCTGCCCAGTGGGGAGCTGCTGGTAGGCGGCGATGCCGGCTCCAATGTGCTGGATCCGCGGACCGGGCGCATGCAGCCGTGGACACTGGCCAACGGTGAGCCGTTGCTGCAATCGATCTCCATCGCGCTGTCGCCGGCAGATGGCGCGGCCTGGGTGGCGCGCTCGTCCGGAGCCCTGGCACGTCGCGACCCGCGAACGGGCAAGACCATCGACGTGCTGCAGCTCGGCCTGCCCACCAACAAGCTGCTGTTCGATTCGCGCGGGGTGCTGTGGGTCACCACGCCGCGCGGCCTGTACTCCGTCCCGCCCGAACTGCCGCTGCAGGCAAGGCGCGAGGAAGCGGTACCGGCGGCGTTCGTCGGCGATATCGAGCTGGATGCTCGGGGTCGACTGTGGGCCAGCACGCGCGAAGGGCTGTATCGCCAGGAAAAAAACGGCCGCTGGCTGCAGGTGCAGGTGCACGGCAACCTTCCCAGCCACGATTACTTCCTGCTGGACTTTTCCGACGACGGTCAGCTTTGGCTGTCCTTGCGCGACACCGGGCTGTGGCACGGCGCCGTGCAGGACGATGCGCAGGTCACGCTGACCGCAGTGAGCGACACGCTGGTGTCGCGCGTGATGCCGTTCATCCTGCGTCACGACAGCAAGGGACGCCTGTGGCTGGGCAGCAGCCAGGGCCTGGACCTGCTGGACCGTGGACGCTGGTCGCGCGCCACGCGCAGCGAGGGCCTGCTGTGGGACGACGTGTCTGCCAATGCGCTGTTCGAGGACGACGATGGCAGCGTCTGGCTCGGCAGCAGCCGCGGGCTGACCCATCTGATCGATCCGTCGCGTGCGTTCACCTCGCCGCCGCTCCGGGTGGAGGTGCTGCGCGTGCAGCGTGGCGGGCAGACCCTTGCTGCCGGTGCGCAGGTACCGTGGTCGCAGGTTCCGCTGGATGTGGATCTGAGTACGCCCGGTGCCGAAGGCGGCCCGGACCGCATCAGCTTCCGCTACCGCGTGGAAGGCCACCAGGCCAGCTGGACCAGCACCTCGCTCAGCCACATCACCTATCCGCTGCTGCCGCCTGGCCGCTATGCCCTGGAGGTGCAGGCCGTGGACGCGGGCCAGCGCAGTGCAAGCCCGATCACGCGCTTTGCCTTCGTGCTCAGTCCGCCCTGGTGGCGCGGCATTCCCGCCTTGATCGCGTACGTGTTGCTGGCGATCGCAGCGGTGATCGTGCTGTTGCGCTGGCGCACGGCCAAACTGCTGCGACGCAAGCGCGAACTGGAGCAGCTGGTTGCCGAGCGCACTGCCGAGCTGGAACAGGACAAGCGCGACCTGGAATCGGCACGTGCCGAACTGGCACTCAAGGCCACCCACGACGAACTGACCGGCCTGCTCAACCGCTCCGGCATTCTCGCCACGCTGCGCGAGATGCTGTTGCGGGCCGATGCAACGGCGCGGCCATTGGCGGTGGTGTTGATCGACCTGGATCACTTCAAGTTGGTCAACGATCAGCACGGGCATCTGGCCGGCGATGCGGTGCTGGCCGGGGTCGGTCGTCGGATGGATACGCTGGTGCGTGGCGACGACCGGATCGGCCGCTACGGCGGCGAAGAATTGCTGGCGCTGCTGCCGGGGCTGACGCACGAAGCCACGCATCGGCTCGATGCGCTGCACAGCGGCATCTGCGGCGATTACGCCATCGACGGTGGCTGGTTGCACGTCACCTGCTCGATCGGCGTGGCCTGGTTCATTCCCGGCGAAACCCTGGAGCAATTGCTGGCGCGCGCCGATGCCGCGCTGTACAGCGCCAAACGCAGCGGCCGCAATCGCATCTATTACGATGCCTCCCACCTCGCTGCGGCATCCGGCACTGTCGGCAACTGATCGCTGCGAGGCCGCTGCGGTCGCGTCATCGCGATTGGAGGCATCACGCCGGGCTGCGGCAGCGCCCGCATCCATGCAGCGCTGAACGTTGTCAGGGCATGCGACGGCCACGGGCGCGCGGTCGGGTGAGATGCCGAGTGGATCGAACATGAAGCTTGAGCGCAGTTTCGTTCGATCCAACGCGTGCCTGCGTGTCGGTCGTGTTCGCTCGATCACTGCCGGCCTCGATTGCCGCGTCCTGCACCTGCCACGCACATCTGGCGCGATCATCCAATGCATCGACAACGCGCAGGCGCATCGATGAGATGCACACATTTGCATCGATGGCGCACAGTCGCCTTGATGGGATGCACACATTGGCGTCGTACAGCGCTCGCGCCTGCCTGGCCGCTGTGCACTGGCAACGGCGTTGTCCTAAAGTAAATCGCGTGAACAGCCGCTAGTCGATATATCGCGGCCGCTATGGGGGGCTGCCAATGGCAAGCGTGAGTCACCCGCGCGAGGGGCGCGGACCGCACGCACCGATGCGTGGGAGATTGCAACGCCCGTGGGGTTTTTGCACCGCCAATGGAGGTCGCCAGGCCGAGCGGCATCGCTTGCTGCGATGCTGCTGTTGGCGTTGCTGTCGTTTGCCGGGCTGGCCAGCGCGCAGAGCGCCAGCATCCGCCGCTATGCCCATGACCAGGGTCTGCTCGGCCTTGCCGGCACCTGCCTGTTGCAGACCCGCAGCACCCTGATGTGGGTCTGCACCGAGAGCGGTCTGTATCGCTACAACGGCCGCATCTTTCAACAGGTGATGCTGGACGGCCTGCGCAACGAACCGATTACGGCAATCAGCGAACAGCCCGATGGGCGCCTGTGGGTTGCCGGCTTCCAGGCGCTGTTCATCGGCGACGAGCATGGCTTTCGTAAGCTCGCGCGCTATGAAGCCCAGCACCTGCAGGAAGGCCTGCTGCTTGCCAGCCTTTCCTGGGGCACGGTGATCGCCAATGGCGGCGAACTGGAAATACTGCGCGCGCGCAGCAATGGCCGTTGGCATAGCGAATCGCTGCTGGACACCGCCACGCGGGTACGGGTGCCCGAGCTGTCGAAGGTGTTGAGCCTGTCGGTGGAAGGCGACACGCTGTGGGTCGGCTGCGGACGCAAGCTGTGCGCCATCGATGCACAGCGCAAGGTAACGGTTTACGGGCCCGACGAGGGCGTGCCGGTCGATCGCTGGTACAGCGTGTTGCGCGACAACGACGGTGGTCTGTGGGTGCGCGGTGCCGGCACCCTGCTCTACCGCGCGCCACATGCGGGCACATTCGGTGTGCGGACGTTGCCGCTGCTGGACAGCAGCACGGTCGGGCAACCGGCGCCACTGGTGATGGACCGCGAAGGACGCGTGCTGGTCCGCCGCAACGACGGCCTGGCACGCTGGGAAAACGGTGCCTGGCGCAGCTTTGGCACCGACAACGGACTGCCGCCCGGCAGCAGCGATGCGATCGTGGTGGACCGCGATGGCGATGTCTGGATGACCGTGGACGGCGAAGGTCTGGTGCGCTGGGCCGGCTACGAATGGATCGAAAACTGGGATGCCTCGCAAGGCATGCCGGCCGCGCCCACCTGGTCCATCGCACGCGATGCACAGAACGCATTGTTGGTCGGCAACGAGCACGGCGTGGGACGACAGGCCCAAGCGGGCGGGCGGTTCGTACCGGCCTTGCCGCAATCGGGCATCCAGATCGTCGGCATGGCGCGCAGCACCGACGGCAGCCTGTGGACGCTGAACTCTGCCGGCCTGCTGCGCCGCAACTGGCCGGACGGCCGCAGCGCCGAGATCGCCAAACTTCCGCGCACCGGTCGGCGCCTGCACATCGACCGTCAGGGCCGCCTGTGGATTCTCACGGTGGGCGGCTTGTTCGTGATCGAGCGCCCGCTGGACGGCGGCAGCCTGCAGCCGGCCGCCGGCATGCCGACGATCGCCTACACCGATGTCCAGCAGACCGCCGACGGCACGCTGTGGGTGTCCAGTGCCAACGGGCTATTCCGGCTGCAGGACTCGCATTGGTCCAAGGTGCAGGTGAAGGTCAACGGCGGCGACGCCGACCCGTGGATCAGCAAGTTCCACATCAGCGACAGCGGCGAAGTGTGGCTGGCGTTCTATCGCCCCGGCCTGTGGCACGGCATGTTGCTCGCCGATGGCCTGGACCTGCAGGCGATCAGCGACGAAGCGCTGCGCGATGTCGGCGTGTACCTGATGCGCGGCGACAGCCTCGGGCGGGTCTGGGTGGGCCACGCACGCGGCGTGGAGGTCTATAACGGCGAGCGCTGGGCGCATCTGTCGCAGTCGCAGGGCCTGCTCTGGGACGACGTGTCCGAGGCCGCATTCGCCGAAGATCCGGACGGCTCGGTGTGGATCGGCACCGCGCGCGGCGTCAGCCACCTGAAGGACCCGGCGCGCCTGTTCGACGAGCGCCAGCCCAGCGTGCGCATCGACAGCGTCAGCCGCGGCGGCGCGCCGATCCGCGCCGGGCAGCTGCTGGGCTGGAGCGACACGCCACTGCATATCGAGCTGTCGACGATGGAGGTCTACGACGACCCGAGCCGGCTGACCGTGCGTTATCGCGTGCTCGGCCTGCACAACGAATGGATCGAGAGCGACGACCTGTCGATCGACCAGCCGCCGTTGCCGTCCGGGCATTTCCGCCTGCAGGTGCAACTGGTGGACCGCTATCGGCGCACCACCTCGCCGGTGGTGGATCTGGCCTTTGCAGTGGCGCCCCTGTGGTGGCGCAGCCCGCCGGCGATCGCGTTGTACATCTTGATCGGCGGCGGCTTGCTGATCGGTCTGTGGACCTGGCGGCACCGCCATCTGGTCGCGCGCGAACGCATGCTGGCCGAGCTGGTGGCCGAACGCACCTATCAGCTGGAACACGAAAAACGCGACCTGGAGAGCGCCCGCGCGGCGCTGGCACTGAAGGCCAGCCACGATGCGCTCACCGGCCTGCTCAACCGCTCCGGCATTCTCGATGCCATGACCGAAGAGCTGCAGGCCTGCGCGCATGCCGAGCACCCGTTGGCGGTGGTGCTGATCGACCTGGATCATTTCAAGCAGGTCAACGACGAGCACGGCCATCTGGTCGGCGACGCGGTACTGGCCAAGGTCGGCGCCCGGCTCACCGCGTGCCTGCGCGATTCGGACAAGGTGGGCCGCTACGGTGGCGAAGAACTGCTGTTGCTCTTGCCTGGCATGAACCGCCAGAGCCAGCACCGCCTGCGCGCCATCCACGCAGCGATCAGCCTGCCGCCCTACGAGGTCGGTGCCGCGCGAGCGCTGCAGGTGACCTGCTCGGTCGGCGTGGCGTGGTTTCGCATCGGCGACACCGCTGCCTCGTTGCTGGCGCGTGCGGACGAGGCCTTGTATCGGGCCAAGGGCAACGGCCGCAACCGCATCGAACCGGAAGAACCCGAAAGTTCGGTGGCCTGATCGATCCACAGCGTTGCGCGCTTGCGGGCTCAAGAACGCGCACGCCGGGTCGCTAGCTCCTTGAGCAAGCGCGTCTGTCGACGTCGGAACTGGATGGGTGGTCGCAACCTATAACCTTGGCATGGTGCTGTTGTCGCTGGTGGTGGCCGTGCTGGCCTCCTACACCGCGCTGCATCTGGCCGCCCGCATGACCGTCAGCCGTGGCGGCATCGCCGCCGCATGGCTGGTGGGCGGCGCCATCGCGATGGGGATCGGCATCTGGTCGATGCACTTTGTCGGCATGCTGGCGTTCCAGCTCCCCATTCCGCTGGGCTACGACGTGGCGCTGACCGCCTACTCGATGCTGGCGGCCATCCTGGCCTCGGCGCTGGCGCTGTGGCTGACCTCGCAACCGCGACTGCCCTGGCCGCGGCTGGGCCTGGGCGCGGTGCTGATGGGGCTGGGCATCGCGCTGATGCACTACATCGGCATGGGCGCGCTGCGCATGTCGCCTGCCATCACCTATGACCCGATGCTGTTCGTCCTGTCGGTGGCGATCGCCATCGGTGCGTCCGCCGCCGCGCTGTGGATCGCATTCCGGCTGCGTCACGATGGCCGCCGCTACAGCCTGCGCCTGATCGCCGCCTTGATCATGGGCGTAGCGATCGTCGGCATGCATTACACCGGCATGGCCGCCGCGCAATTCGCAGCGGGCAGCATCTGCGGCGCGGCCGCCGGGGCGCACCTGCCGTTGTCGTGGCTGGCCGCGGTGGTGGTGGCGGTCACGCTGGGCCTGCTGATCCTGGCGCTGGTGATCTCGGTGCTGTCGCGCCGCTATCAGCAGCGCACCGACGTGCTGGCGCAATCGCTGGCGCAAGCCAATGCCGATCTGGCGCTGGCCGCCCTGCACGACCCGCTCACCCGCCTGCCCAACCGGGTGCTGCTGCACGAGCACGTCTTGCAGAACATCGAGCGCGCGCAACGCGATGGGCAACGTTTTGCGGTGATGCTGATCGACCTGGACGGCTTCAAGGTGATCAACGACGGCTATGGCCACCGGGTCGGCGATCAATTGCTGGTGGTGGTGGCCGAGCGCCTGAGCGCGCACCGGCGCGCGCATGGCAGCCTGGCGCGGCTGGGCGCGGACGAATTCGTGCTGGTGGCCGATATCGCCGACCCGGAAGACGCCGCGGCCATTGCCGGGCATCTGCTGCAGGCGCTGGCGGTGCCGTTTCTGGTCGGCGACCAGGAGCTGCGCCTGAGCAGCAGCATCGGCATTGCGCTGTATCCCGAAGACGCCGGCAGCGAGCACCAGCTGATGACCCACGCCGACGCGGCGATGGGCCACGCCAAGCAGGCCGGGCGCAACCGCTACCGCTTCTTCGAGCGCGCCATGACTGACACCACCCGCGAGCGCCTGCAGCTGCTGCAAGACATACCGCGCGCGCTGGAATCGGGCCAGTTCGTGCTGCACTACCAGCCCAAGTACTGCGCCGACGACGGCCGCCCGATCGGCGCCGAGGCGCTGATCCGCTGGCAGCATCCGCAGCGCGGCCTGGTGCCGCCGGACAGCTTCATTCCGCTGGCCGAACGCAGCGGCATGATCGGCCCGCTCGGCAGCTGGGTGCTGCAGCAGGCGTGCCGGCAGATGCGCGCGTGGCGCGATGCCGGCCACGGCGACTGGCGGGTGGCGGTGAACCTGTCGGCCACCCAGCTGGCCTCGCCCAGCCTGCTCGACGAAGTGGCCACCACGCTGAGCCACTACGCCATCGCGCCCGGCCAGCTCACGCTGGAAATCACCGAAACCATGGCCATGCGCGATGCCGACGCCTGCCTGCGCACGCTCGGCCAGCTCAATGCGCTGGGTGTGCGCATCGCCATCGACGATTTCGGCACCGGTTATTCCAACCTGCTCTATCTGCGCAAACTGCCCGCGCACGAGCTCAAGATCGATCGCAGCTTCGTGCAGGCCATGGACAGCGGCGCCGAAGATATCGCCATCGTCGCGGCGGTCGTGGCGCTGGCCCACACCATGCGCCTGCAGGTGGTGGCCGAGGGCGTGGAGACCGCTGCCCAGCGCAACACCCTGGAACGGCTGGGCTGCGACCAGTTGCAGGGCTACCTGCTGGGGCGGCCGATGGAGGCCGACCGGTTCATCGCCGTGGTCGTCGCCCAGCGCGACGGCCTGCGTCGCCAGGCCAGCTGAGCGAAGCCCGGCGGCTGGCCGAAAGCGCGGCATGTGCACCCTGCGAGTTGCCATAGGTGCAACCCGATGCCGGCGACCCGAGCCGCCGCCCATCCAGCCCGATACAGGCCAGTCGTTACGGGTCCCGACCCCAGCGTGCTGCACCCCCCACGCGCGTGATCGCCAAGACGCGCTGGCCAGCAAACGGCGCGCCCACGCGGGTTCGGGGTTCGGGGTTCGGCTGACACGATCTCGGCCATCCGCGCCCACCGGCCCTACGACATAAGACGTGCCACGACCGTTTGCCGAGACGTTGCCGCTCCTCAGACATCGGCGACCACCCGCCCTGCTCCCACCCGCCCCAACTCGCCCCGCGCCCCGCCACCCGCTCTTGCGAATCCCCAATCCCGATTCCCCAATCCCGTTTTTGACGTGCCACGACCTTCTGACGAGACGTTGCCGCTCCTCAGACATCGGCGACCGACCCGCCCTGCCCCCACCACCCTCCCCAACTCGCCCCGCGCCCCGCCACCCGCTCTTGCAAATCCCCAATCCCGATTCCCCAATCCCGTTTTTTTAAGGAACACAACTTGCATCAGCCCAGGCTGATCCCCCACCGGCACCTCCATGTCCGAGTCCGAAGACGGCGGCGAACGCACAGAGCTTCCCACCGAAAAACGCCTGCGCGAGGCACGTGAGCAGGGCAACATCCCGCAATCGCGGGAGTTGTCCACCGCGGCGGTGTTCGGCGCCGGCGTGTTCGGGCTGATGGCCCTGGCCGGCGGCATCGGCGATGGCGCGGCGGTGTGGATGAAGACCGCGCTCAGCCCCGACCCCAGGATGCGCGAGAACCCGATGGCGCTGTTCGGCCACTTCGGCGACCTGCTGATGCAGCTGCTGTGGGTGATGCTGCCGTTGATCGGCGTCTGCCTGCTGGCCGGACTGGCCGGCCCGCTGCTGATGAGCGGCCTGCATTTTTCCAGCAAGGCCATCATGCCCGACCTCACCAAGCTCAACCCGATGAACGGGATCAAGCGCATGTGGGGCAGCAACAGCCTGGCCGAGCTGGTCAAGTCGATCCTGCGCCTGCTGTTCGTCGGCCTGGCGGCCTGGCTGTGCATCTCCAAGAACCTGCACGGCCTGCGCTCGCTGGTGAACCAGCCGCTGGAACAGGCGGTCGGCAACGGCCTGCATTTCACCAAGAGCCTGCTGTTCTACACCGCAGGCGCCTTGGTGCTGCTGGCCGCCATCGACGCGCCGTACCAGAAGTGGAACTGGATGCGGAAGCTCAAGATGACGCGCGAAGAGATCAAGCGCGAAATGAAGGAGAGCGAGGGCAGCCCGGAGGTGAAGGGCCGTATCCGCCAGATGCAGATGCAGATGTCGCAGCGCCAGATGATGGAGGCGGTGCCCAAGGCCGACGTGGTGCTGATGAATCCGACCCACTACGCGGTGGCGCTCAAGTACGAAGGCGGCAAGATGCGCGCCCCGATCGTGGTGGCCAAGGGCGTGGACGAAATGGCCTTCCGCATCCGCGAAGCCTGCGAACAACACCGGGTGGCGATCGTCACCGCACCGCCTTTGGCACGCGCCTTGTATAGGGAAGCGCAAATCGGCAAGGAAATTCCCGTGAGACTCTATTCGGTCGTGGCCCAGGTGCTCTCCTACGTCTACCAGTTGCGTGGCTGGAACGGCGGCCCGATGCCGGAATTGCCGTCGCTGGACGTGGATGAGTTCGGCAAGGGAGCCAGCGCATGAGCGCCCAACCCGCCCCGATGAACGCCCGGCGCATCATGGAGTTGCTGCGCAACGGCCTGGGCGCCCCGCTGGCGCTGATGGCCATGCTGGCCATGCTGATGGTGCCGCTGGCCGCGCCGGTGCTGGATGCGCTGTTCACCTTCAACATCGCCATCTCGCTGATGGTGCTGCTGGCGGTGGTGTACGTGCAGCGCCCGCTGGAATTCACCATTTTCCCGATCGTGCTGCTGATGACCACGATGCTGCGGCTGGCGCTGAACGTCGCCTCCAGCCGCGTGATCCTGATCAACGGCCAGGACGGCCATGCCGCGGCCGGCAAGGTGATCGAGGCGTTCGGCCAGTTCGTGATCGGCGGCAACTACGCCGTGGGTATCGTGGTATTTGCGATCCTGACTATCATCAACTTCGTGGTCATCACCAAGGGTGCCGGGCGCGTGTCGGAAGTGACCGCGCGCTTCATCCTGGACGCCATGCCCGGCAAGCAGATGGCCATCGACGCCGACCTCAACGCCGGTTTGCTGACGCGCGAGGAAGCCAAGGCCCGCCGCGAGGAAGTCCGCGAGGAAGCCGACTTCTACGGCGCGATGGACGGTGCCAACAAGTTCATCCGCGGCGACGCCATCGCCGCCATCCTGATCCTGTTCATCAACCTCATCGGCGGCATGGCGGTGGGCATGTTCCAGCACGGCATGAGCTTTGTGGATGCCGCCTCCACCTACACCCTGCTGTCGATCGGCGACGGCCTGGTGGCGCAGCTGCCGGCCCTGCTGGTGTCGTCCTCGGTCGCCTTGCTGGTGACCCGCGCCTCGCGTGCGCAGGACATGCGCGGGGCCATGATCAGCCAGGTGTTCGGCCAGCACCGCGCGTTGGCGGTGGCCGCAGCCATCCTGGGCCTGGTCGGCCTGGTGCCGGGCATGCCCAACGTCGCGTTTTTGACGCTGGGCCTGATCCTGGGCGTGATCGCCTGGAAAATGTACAAGCGCAGCCTGGTCGTCGCCCCGACCGGCGACCCCGCCAGCGACCCCAAGGCGGCCGCCGCGGCCACCGCCGCACAGGCCAGCGCGGAACTGAGCTGGGACGAACTGCGCCCGATCGACCCGCTGGGCCTGGAAGTGGGCTACCGCCTGATCCCGCTGGTGGACAAGCACCAGGGCGGCGAACTGATGGCGCGCATCAAGGGCGTGCGTCGCAAACTCACCCAGGACATCGGTTTCCTGGTGCCGCCGGTGCATATCCGCGACAACCTGGAGCTGTCGGCCAACGCCTATCGCCTGCTGGTGCATGGCGTGCCGGTGGCCACGGCCGAGATCTACCCCGACCGCGAGCTGGCGCTGGACCCGGGCGGTGCGCTCGGCCAGCTGGACGGCATTCCCGGCAAGGACCCGGCGTTCGGCCTGGATGCCACCTGGATCCAGCCGCATCAGCGCTCCTACGCCGAATCGATGGGCTATACGGTGGTCGACCCGGCCACCGTGGTGGCCACCCATCTGTCGCACCTGATCCGCGAACACGCCCCGGAACTGCTCGGTCACGAGGAAGTGCAGCAATTGCTGGCGACCCTGGCCAAGACCGCGCCGAAGATGGTGGAAGACCTCACCCCCAAGGCGCTGCCGCTGTCGGTGGTGGTGCGCGTGCTGCAGAACCTGCTGATCGAGCGCATTCCGGTGCGCCAGCTGCGCAAGATCGTCGAAGCCCTGGTCGAGCACGCCCCGCACAGCCAGGACCCGGCCACCCTCACCGCCGCGGTACGGACCTCGCTGGGCCGCTTCATCGTGCAGGAGATCGCCGGCATGTCCGCCGAACTGCCGGTCTACACGCTGGCCCCGCAACTGGAGCGCGTGCTGCAGGAATCCACCCACGGCAACGGCGTGGCGCTGGAGCCCGGCCTGGCCGAGCGTCTGCACCAGAGCCTGGCCGATTGCGTCGGCAAGCAGGAAGCCCGCAACGAACCGGCCGTGGTCCTGGTGCCCGGCCAGGTCCGCGCCGCGCTGGCCCGCCTGGTCCGCCACAGCGTGCCGAGCCTGTCGGTGCTGGCCTACAGCGAAGTGCCGGAAGACAAGCGTCTGAAGCTGGTCGGCACGATCAGCTGAGGCGTAGGAGCACACCCCGGCGCGACGGGCTGTCCCGGAACGCCCCATCGCGCCAGGTGCGCTCCGACGAAACACCGCGCTGCCCCTGTAGGAGCGCCCTCGGGCGCGACAGGCTTTATCGGGACGGCCCATCGCGCCCGGGTGCGCTCCTACGACACGCCGCGCTGCCCCTGTAGGAGCGCCCCCGGGCGTGACAGGCTTTACCGGGACGCCCCATCGCGCCCAAGGGCGCTCCTACGACGTGTCGGATATCCAACCACATGCCGCACCTGTAGGAGCGCACCTGGGCGCGAGGGCTTTACCGGGACAGCCCGTCGCGCCCAGGTGCGCTCCTACGGTTGCGTCAGCGCTCCGGTACAGCCCACCGGCAACCACAACAGGCTGGCCGCCAGGCACCAGATCCAGGCGTCGGAAATCCGCCACTCGGCGAAATCTCCAATCGATTGCATGACACCGACCGCTGAAAGCGACACGAGCGCGACTGGGTGGCGGTTCGCGCAGGCGCTCGGTGCGCTCCAACACACCAGATATGCCCTGCCGACCAGCACACAGACGCCGTCAAACCGGCAAGTAACGCTGCCGAAAATTTCAATAGATGCAAGCACTTAACGCAGTACACGCAGCGCAGCATCTACACCCAGCCGCCTCGGCGCGCTCCCACCCCCTCTCGCCAAAAACCCAGCACTGCGGTTTTGGCACGCCGCGTGCATTAGCTCTGGCGAGACCGCAGACAGCACCACCGCTGCGGGGCGGATGGCAGGACTTGGAACAACCGAACGGGACAGGCAACTCATGACGCTGGCAACACACCCACATTCATCGCGCACCCGTCCGGCGTCCGGCGGGTCCCGTTCCTGGAGGCATGTGGCATGAAGATCAAACGCTTTGTCGCCCCGGACATGCGCACTGCATTCCGAATGGTGCGTGAGGAACACGGCCCGGATGCCGTGATCCTGTCCAACCGCCGTACCGCCGAAGGCATCGAGATCGTCGCCGCCAGCAACTACGACGAAGAGCTGGTGCAGCGCGCCCTGGAAACCGCCCGCGAAACGCCGGCCCCCGGCACCGCGCCGGTCCAGCAGGCTCCCGTGCAGCAGGCTCCGGCTCAGCCGGCGCAGGTGGCCGCCCGCCCGGCCGCGCCGGTCCACGCTCCACTGAAGCCCGCTGCCGAGACCATGAGCCACCGCCAGCGCGTGGCCAGCGCCGCCGAAGACATGATTGCTGCCATGGCCCTGCGCCAGCCGGCCAGCGTGCCGCGCCAGGCGCCGGTCGCCACCCCGATCCGCAGCGCCGCGCCGATGCCGGCCGCGCAGGAACTGGCCGCGCCGGTCGTGCAGCGTCAGGAACACGCGCTGTCGGCGGTGCCGGAACAGCTGTTCGCCGACTTTCTGACCACCGCCCCGGTGCAGCGCCCCGCCGTGCAGGCCGCTCCGCTGCAGGCGCCGACCCCGGTCGTTGCCGCAGCAGTCGCCGCCCCGGCCTACGCCGCGCACGGGCAGGACGACGATGGATTCGACGACGAAGCCGACTTCGACCTGGACGACGCGCTGCCGCAGATCCTGCCGCCGGCAGCACTGCCGCCGATCGTGGTCGCCCCGCCCGCCCCCGCCGCACTGGCCGCAGTGCCGGTGGCCGCCGCGCCGGCCCCGCAGAACGATGAAGAACTCAAGCAGCTGCGCGGCGAACTGGCGCTGATGCGGCAGATGATCGAGCGCGAAATGAACCGCCTGACCGACGAGCGCCTGCGTGGCTCGCCGGTGCGCGCGCAGGCCCTGGAGCTGATGGACGACTACGGCTTCGACGCCGGCCTGATACGCGACGTGGCACTGCAGATTCCGGCCGATACCGAATTGCACCGCGGCCGCGGGCTGATGCTGGGGCTGCTGTCCAAGCGCCTGCCGGTGGCCCCGGTCGACCCGCTGGAACGCGGCGGCGTGATCGCCCTGGTCGGCCCGACCGGCGCCGGCAAGACCACCACCATCGCCAAGCTGGCGCAGCGCTTCGCCGCCCAGCACGCCCCGCGCGACGTCGCCCTGGTCACCACCGACACCTTGCGCGTCGGTGGCCGCGAGCAGCTGCACAGCTACGGCCGCCAGCTCGGTATCGCCGTGCACGAGGCCGACAGCGCCGAAAGCCTGCTCGAGCTGCTGGACCGCCTGCGCGACTACAAGCTGGTGCTGATCGATACCGCCGGCATGGGCCAGCGCGACCGCGCCCTGGCCGCCCAGCTGAACTGGCTGCGCGCCGCCCAGCAGGTGACTTCGCTGATGGTGCTGCCCGCCAACTCCCATTTCGCCGACCTCGACGAGGTCGTGCGCCGCTTCGCCCACGCCAAGCCCCAAGGCGTGGTGCTGACCAAACTCGACGAGACCGGCCGCTTCGGCAGCGCCTTGTCGGTGGTGGTCGACCACCAAATGCCCATCACCTGGGTGACTGACGGACAGCGGGTCCCCGACGACCTGCACCGCGCCAATGCCGCCAGTCTCGTTCTTCGCCTTGAAGATTTGCGGCGCGCTGCCGATAAGCCCTGTACTCCGGAGCACAACCATGCAGTCGCGTGAATACGCCAAGCTGACCAACGCCTTCCCCCTGTCGGCGACCCGTCCCGAGCCCCTGGGCCCGGTGCGCACCATTGCCGTGACCGGCGGCAAGGGCGGCGTGGGGAAAACCAACATCTCCGCCAACCTGGCGGTGGCCCTTGCCGACATGGGCAAGCGCACCCTGCTGCTGGACGCCGACCTGGGCCTGGCCAACCTGGATGTGGTCCTGGGCCTGTCGCCCAAGTACACCCTGGCCGACCTGATCGCCGGCCGCTGCACCCTGGATGAAGTGATCATCGAAGGCCCCGGCGGCGTGCTGGTGGTGCCGGCCGCCTCCGGTCGCCGCCACATGGCCGAACTGGCCCCGGCCCAGCACATCGGCCTGGTCAACGTGTTCTCCGAACTGGAACGCGACCTGGACGTGATGGTCATCGACACCGCCGCCGGCATCACCGACAGCGTGCTGACCTTCTGCCAGGCCGCCCAGGACACCGTGGTGGTGGTCTGCGACGAACCGGCCTCGATCACCGACGCCTACGCGCTGATCAAGGTGCTCTCGCGCGAACGCGGCGTGGACCGCCTGCAGATCATCGCCAACATGGTGCGCGACCCCAACGAAGGCCGCCTGCTGTACGACAAGCTCTCCCGCGTCTGCGAAAAGTTCCTCGGCGACGTGTCGCTGAACTATCTCGGCCACGTCCCGCAGGACGACTGGTTGCGCCTGTCGGTGCAGCGTCAGCAGCCGGTCATCAAGGCCTACCCCGCCAGTCCGTCGGCGCAGGCCATCGCCGAAATCGCACGCCGTACCTCGCGCTGGCAGGCTCCCACCGTGCCGCGCGGCAACGTCGAGTTCTTTGTCGAACGCATCATTCAACGGGGAGTGGCCGCATGAGCACCGCTACCGCAACCACGGCCAGCGCGCAGTACCGCGCCGTGCAGCGCAACAACGCCAACGACGTGGTGACCCAGCACGCCGACCTGGTCCGCCGCATCGCCCACCATCTGGCCGCGCGCCTGCCGGCCAGCGTGGAAGTGGACGACCTGATCCAGGCCGGCATGATCGGCCTGATCGAGGCCTCGCGCAGCTACGACTCCGAACAGGGCGCCTCGTTCGAAACCTATGCTTCGATCCGCATCCGCGGCTCGATGATCGACGAGATCCGCCGTGGCGACTGGGTACCGCGTTCGGTGCACCGCCGTGCCCGCGACGCCGCTGCGGCGGTGCGCAAGATCGAGCAGAACACCGGCCGCGCCGCCGCCGCCACCGAGGTGGCCGCCGCGATGGAAATGCCGCTGCCCGACTACCTGCGCCTGATGGAAGATGCCGCACGCGGCCAGGTGCTGAGCCTGGAATCGCGCATCGAGGATCACGGCGAGCTGGACACCACCGCCAAGGGTGGCCCCAATCCGCAACAGATGATGGAGCGTGGCGAATTCGGCCGCGAGCTGGGCAAGGCCATCGGCCAGTTGCCCGAGCGCGAGCAGCTGGTGCTGTCGCTGTACTACGAACAGGAATTGAACCTGAAGGAAATCGGCGCCGTGCTCGGTGTCAGCGAGTCGCGCGTCTGCCAGATCCATGGCCAGGCCGTGGTGCGTTTGCGCGGCCGCCTCAAAGTCTTCGAACTGGCCGATGCCGGTGTCGAAATTGACGACTAATTTTTTCGCGTATTTTTTAGCGTTAGGAGCTTGATGTGAACAAGAACATGCGGATCCTGATCGTGGACGACTTCTCGACGATGCGACGTATCGTCAAGAATCTGTTGGCGGATCTCGGCTTCACCAATACCGCAGAGGCCGAAGACGGCAACAGCGCACTGGCTGCGTTGCGCGCGGGCCCGTTCGATTTCGTGGTGACGGACTGGAACATGCCCGGCATGACCGGCATCGACCTGCTGCGCAACATCCGCGCCGACGCCAAGCTCAAGCACCTGCCGGTGATGATGGTGACCGCCGAAGCCAAGCGCGAGCAGATCATCGAAGCGGCGCAGTGCGGCGTGAACGGCTACATCATCAAGCCGTTCACCGCGCAGACGCTGGAAGAAAAGCTGGGCAAGGTGTTCGAACGTCTGGCGGCGACCGCCTGATGAACGCCACCGTGGAAACCGATGCCGAACGTGCCGCGTTGATCGAGCGCCTGCAGAACGCGCTCGATGCACTGGAAAGCGGTGACCAGGTCGCCTGGCGTCGCGAGGTCGATCACCTCGCCGCCCTGCGCACACGCCCGATGATGCAGAGCCTGAGCCGGCTCGCGCGCGAACTCGGCCAGGCGCTGGGCGAGTTGCCCACGGTGCCCGAGGAAGCCGGCGAACTGGACGATGCCTGCTCGCGCCTGGACCACGTGGTGGAAATGACCGAAAAGGCCAGCCATCGCACGCTGGACCTGGTGGAAGAATGCCGCGTGCTGGCCAACCAGCTGCGCGACGGTGGGCTCAATGAAGACCAGGGCGCGCTGCTGGAAAAGATGCGCCACAACCTGACCGAGCTGTCGCTGGCGCAGAGCTATCAGGACCTCAGCGGGCAGATCATCCGCCGCGTGGCCGGGATCGTGCGCCGCGTGCATGAAGGTTTCGGTGCCTTGGGCCTGCCGCCCAAGAACACCGAGCCGAAGAAAGACGACGGCGGTCTGGCCGGCCCTGCAATCAAGGGCCTGGACCGTCACGCGGTGTCGCAGGACGACGCCGACGATTTGCTGTCCGGATTGGGGTTGTAACCATGAGTGCTGTTCCAGACGATATTGCTGCCGATTTCATCGTCGAGGCCCAGGAAATCCTGGACCGCCTCGGCGAACAGCTGGTGTCGCTGGAACAGGCGCCAGACGAAGCCGACCAGCTCAATGCAGTGTTCCGCGGTTTCCACACGCTCAAGGGCGGCGCCGGCTTCCTGGCGATCAAACCCATGGTGGAGCTGTGCCACGCCGCTGAAGAAACCCTCGGCATGGCGCGCTCGGGCCAGGCGGTGCTGCAGGCGCATCACTTCGATGCCGCGCAGCAGTCGCTGGACTATCTGCAGGCCATGCTGGATGCGATGGGCTCGGGGGAAACCGTACCGCACGCACCGGCGTCGCTGATTGCGCAGTTCGATGCCAAAAGCGGCCCGCCGGCGGTCAAGTCCGCTCCCAAGGCCGCCGCCGCTGCGCCCGCACACGACGACGCACATGGCGCTGCTGCGGCTGGCGCCAAGGCCGCGCCCAAGGCCGCAGCCAAGGGTGGCGATGCCGAGCAGACCGTGCGCGTGGACACCAAGCGCCTGGACGCCATCGTCAACCTGATCGGCGAACTGGTGCTGTCGCGCAACCGTCTCAAGACGCTGCGTACCCGCCTGCGCGACGAAGAACTCGACCGCGCGGTCAGCACGCTGGACATCGCCACCGCGCGCCTGCAGACCGCGGTCATGCGCACCCGCATGCAGCCGGTCAGCAAGGTATTCGCGCGCTTCCCCAAGGTGGCCCGCGATGTCGCGCGCACCTTGTCCAAGGAAGTGGAACTGGAGCTGATCGGCGCCGAAACCGAGCTCGATCGCAATCTGGTCGAAGCCCTGGCCGACCCGCTGGTGCACCTGGTGCGCAACGCGATCGACCACGGCATCGAATCGCCGGCCCTGCGCGAAGCCACCGGCAAGCCGCGCAGTGGTCATGTGCGCCTGTCCGCACAACAGGAAGGCGATTACGTCAGTATCGAAATCCAGGACGACGGCGCCGGCATCGACCCCGAGCGCCTGCGCGAAATCGCCCGCAACAAGGGCCTGATCGACGCCGAAGCCGCCGCCCGCCTGAGCACCGACGAGTGCCTGCATCTGATCTTCATGCCGGGCTTTTCGACCAAGGCCGAAGTCACCGACATCTCCGGCCGTGGCGTGGGCATGGACGTGGTGCAATCGCGCATCCGCGAACTCAGCGGGCAGATCCAGATCCAGTCCGAACTGGGGCGCGGCAGCCGTTTCATGATCCGCGTCCCGCTGACCCTGGCGATCCTGCCGACGCTATTGGTGCAAGCCGGCGAAGCCGTCTACGCCTTGCCGCTGGCGCGCGTGGTCGAAGTGCTGCACGCCCCGCAGACCTCGCTGGGCTGGTTCGACGGCCGCGCCGTGCTGGACCGCCGCTCGCATACCCTGCCCCTGATCGACCTGCGCCGCTGGCTGGGCGTGCCTGCCGAACAGCCGCCGCTGTTGACCGTGGTGCTGCTGCAGGCCGGCGAAACCCGCTTCGGCCTGGTGGTGGACCAGGTGCGCGGCCGCGAGGAAGTGGTGATCAAACCGCTGCCCCGCGCCCTGCGCGGCCTGCCCGGCTATGCCGGCGCCACCCTGATCGGCGATGGCCGGATGGCGCTGATCCTGGATGTGGATGGATTGCGCTCCAGCGATCATTGAGGTTGGGGATTCGGGATTGGGAGAATCGGGAATCGGGAAGACCATTCTGGCTGCCTGATCTAACGACAACGGCCGCGTACTGCGGCCGTTGTCGTTTCACTACCAGCATCGCTGTCGATCTATGTCGCTACGCGCGCAGGCATGGGCGCGATGGTTTGGCGACGGTCAGGCTGCCTTGGAAGTGAACCTGGAATCGTTATTTCGAAAGAGCATTCTCGCAGCCGTCTCCATTCACGGGGCGTCCCAGGCGTTGGCGGGTTGTGACGACGATTGCCTGCTAAAACAGTCCATTACTATTGGCGCGCACATCAGGCATCTGCATCATGCCGTCCCAGTGTTCGGCGAACCTATCACCCTCAAAACGATAGATGTCGATGAAGCGCCACTCCTTCCCCTCCATTTCGTAACGCGAATGGAGGATCACGACATCATCTTCGGACAGAACATGCTTGAACTGGATTTTCTGCTTCCGAACTCCCTGCGAAATTAGTCGCCTCACCAGCGCTTTGACACCGTCAGGACCATCCCCAATCGTCGGATTGTGCTGAATGAAGTTGGGCGTCATGCAATCGTCCATTGCCGATTCGTCCAGATCTCCGAAAATACGTTGATAAGCGCGTGTGGCGATCAACTTGTTCTTCTCGTTCATGGCAGAAACCTCTATCTGAGCTAGTCGTATGGATGAATTTGGAACACAAACCGATGCGCGCGGGAAGAATTCCTATTTGCCCCAAAACGCATCCTCTTGCTCCGGATCTGCAGAGAATAGCCAAACCTCCACGATTTTCCCTTCGACGATACGCAGTAGGTCGATACCACGTTGCAACAGCTTGAACCCCTCGCGTTGGCCGGAAAAATCGATTTCAACCGCGACAAGATCTCCATTAGCCAGATAGCTGTGTACTTTGGTAATGGCAAAGGTGCCCATTGATGCCTCCATCATGCCCCCGATCATGGCGCCAACTTCGGCAATCCCGTTCTTGGTGCCGGAAAATTGATGGTTGCCTGGCTGGTGCCACACAACAGCAGGGTGTACGAGGCTGCCGAACGCAGCTTGATCACCGGTCTGGATGGCCTGGATATAGGCGTTGGCAGTGGCGAGGTTTTGCATGTGGGAGTCCTTGTGAGTTGGGTTTTGGATAGGCCGTCGGGAGGCCCCGATCTGCTGGTGAGTGAAAATTTAAAGATAAATTCGTCCCATATCCCGATGAATTGGCGCGCTTTTATGATAAAAATCGGACATCTCAACATGCGGGTATGCCATGGCGCTCAAGGGATTGGATATCACGCACCTGGGCTACGCTCCTTCTGGTCGTGAACTTGACGTAGAGGTTCTACTCTTCGCCGACATCGTTCGACGTTCGCCCATTGAGAAGGTTAGAGCGACTCATCGCTATGACTTCCACATGCTTGTTCTGGTGACAGACGGAATCTGCCTGCAAATGGTCGACTTCGAACCGGTGCCTTGTGCTGCGGGCTCCGTCGTTGTCCTGAGGCCAGGCCAGGTGCACAGCTTTGGAGACCAAACGCATTGGAACGGTTGGCTGGTGTTCTTCCGCTCGGAATTCTTGCCGGCCATCTCCGATGTGCCGAGCAATCTCATGCCATTGCGCATGCTTGAACGCATGCCGGTCCATCGTGTCGTCTGCGAGGATGACTTCGCTCTGATGACAAACGCGGTCATGGCGATGGGCGAAGACGCAAAGTGCGATGCCTCAACCAAGGTAGTGCATACGCTCTTAAGATATCAGCTCTGCACGCTGATTTTACGTCTGGATATCTTGGATGCGCGGCGGAGCGTCCAGGCATCATTCCGCAGTTCCACCTCGAAGCGTTTCGCCAAATTCAATGAGCTGCTTCAGACGAGGCTCGCAAGGTGGCACGCGGTGAATCTCTACGCTGATGCGCTTGGGTGCTCAGAGAAAAGTCTCAATCGTGCAACCAAGGACGCGGTCGGCTTGAGCGCCAAGGAAGTCATCGTGCAACGCCTCATCCTCGAAGCCAAGCGACTCCTTGCGCATACCGACCGGCCCATCTATCGTGTTGCAGATAGCCTGGGTTTCGAGGAGTCTACCAATTTCTCCAAGTTCTTCAGAAATTACGTTGGACAAGGGCCGGCGGAGTTTCGCTCCGCACATCGTTGAGAAGTTTGGTTGGACATTTCGGCTACTGAAAATTGCACGCCCAATTCCCAGATAGTGAGACGCTCAGGCACTGATACATCTTCCTAACCACGAGCTCCTCAAATCCCGCCGACGCCCGCTAGGGAAGGTCTGAACAACGAGGTCTGAGAGTGCGGGATGTCGCGTCGTTCCGGAGAGTCTCGTTTGGATCTTCGGATTTTGGCCATTTCTGGCGCTTTCCTTGAGAATTTCCCGGGTTACAGGCGCACGCTCCCCACAACGGACAGTAACTGCTTTCGCTTCATCCACAGGTTCGACAGCGCAAACAATGTCAGCACCTGCGCCGTGTTCTTGGCCAAGCCGCGATAGCGGACCTTGGTGTAGCCAAACTGGCGCTTGATCACCCGGAATGGATTCTCCACCTTCGCGCGCACGCTTGCCTTGAAGTGTTCCCAACGCTGTTCCCGAACACGCTCGCGTTTGTTGCCAATGGCTTGCATCGTCGAGGGCCTGGCAGCGATGAAGAATGCAGCCCTGCAGGCCTGCAGTTCTTTGCGCTTGTCCGCACCGGTGTAGCCACTGTCGCCGAACACGCTGTCTTCCTTGCCGTGCAGCAATGCATGCGTCACCGTGACATCGGCCGCATTGGCGGCCGTGCAACACGCGTGATGCACCAGCCCTGAAAACTCATTCACGCCGATGTGCGCCTTCATCCCGAAATACCACTGGTTGCCTTTCTTGGTCTGATGCATTTCAGGATCGCGCGCATGGTCTGCCTTCTTGGTTGAGCTGGGCGCAGCGATCAGCTTCGCATTGAGACGATCGTGCACGACCGCAAACTTTGCCCCTTGCGCGCCAGATGCGCGTTGACGGCCTCCAGCATCCGTGTGGCAAGTCCGTGGGTTTCCAGCAGACGACGAAAGTTGAGAATCGTGGTCTCGTCCGGCACGTTGTCCAAGCCGCCAAGCTGGGCAAACCGCCGCAGGGTCGGGATCTCGTGCAGCGCTTCTTCCATCGCCGGATCGCTCAACGCATACCAATGCTGCAACAGATGAATCCGCAACATGGTTGCCAGTGCGTACGGCTGCCGACCGGGCCGCCCCGATACCGGATAGTGCGGCGCGATCAGGGCAAGCAGTTGCTGCCACGGAACCAACTGGTCCATCTCCGCCAGGAAGATCTCGCGACGGGTCTGCTTACGCTTGCCCAGGCCCTCAGCGTCACCGAACGTCAGTTGCATGCATCACTCCTCAACCTGAGTGGTTAGTGTCACGTATCTGCGATACGTTGTTCAGAGCTTCCTTAAGTGAATCTGACCCCGTTCTTTTCCGGCACGCAGGTGACGTGCGTCGACGGAAAGCGTGTGGCGCAACCGCTTGATGGCAGCGGTGATGTGGACGCGCTGCGCACGAGCGTGGGAATGGATTCGCTCGCAGATTATCTCAAGGACTTTCCGAATTGCACTGCGGCACCATGATGCGGGAGCTTGGGATGCCCTGAGGCTGTAGTCCGGATGGTGAAAGAAATGAACCTGGAACCGTTATGGGGGTAACGCCTGGCTGGCGCCCGAAGCCATCAACAATGGCATGTGCCTGTGGACTCAATGGCATGACAGTTCATTGGATTAATGAATGTAGATCCATTCAACGCAGTGGTGCTCCACCCGCTCCTGCGGTGCATCGGCCTCACCCCGTGGAAACACCTCCACGCGCATGCCTGGGCCGCTGAAGAAGTCACTCACCCATCGCCCGTCTTCCACCATGTTGCGTTGACGTACAAACCCGATATTTTCCAGCTTCTTGGTAAACGTATCGAAATCGATCCCGCAGATCTCCGTCATGGACGGGGAAGCACCCGCTTGCGCTGGAATAAAAGTGAACTCGAACCAACGCCCTGCAGTAGGCGTCTGGTCCATGCCAAAGTTGTAACCCCACTCACTGGTAAGCGGAGCACTGGCGCCATACCGCTTGGGATCAGCTGCCGCACGCGTCACCGGAACCCCCATTTTGGATTGCAGGTAGTCGGGCGTCAGATCGTCCAATCCGTCAATAGCTCGAATCAACGCAAGCATGCGGGTGAGCGCATCCTCTGCCGTTCGTATCGGCCCGCTGGGTTCGCTGCCAGTGGGAGTGACTGCGGATTCGGCTGAGGAACGCATGGCAGATGTCTCCGTGACGGTTGCCGGGCCTGGAGTGGCCGCCGTGTGGGCGCATGCACCCAGAGCGAGGGTGGCGAGCAAGGCGTAGAGGGAGCGCGCGATCATCAAGCGTCCGTTGTGCGCTGGTATGGCTGGGGCGCTAGTGGAATCCGGCAACGAGGTCAATCGCAAGGCTTCTGGCAGTTTATCGACGTGACACTTGGTAACTCCAAGCTCATTGCCGAAATCATTCAAGACTTTCAAAGCATCGGGGCTGAGTGACATGTCCGCTCCTTGGACTTAACGGATGTAGACCCATTCGACGCATTTGTGCGCCACTAACTCTTGCGGTTCCGCAGCCTCACCTCGCGGAAAGACCTCTACCCGCATTCCTGGGCGCGTAAAGAAATCACTCATCCAGCGCCCGTCTTCGACGATGTTGCGCTCACGTGCAAATCCCATCTGCTCAAGCTGCTGGGTAAAACGATCAAAGTCCAAGCGACAAATTTCGGTCATCGCAGGCGATGCACCGGCCACATTGCGATCAAAGCGGAATTCGAACCATCTGCCATCAAGCTTGGTCTCATCGACTCCAAATCCATAACTCCAATCCTTAGTGAGCGGGCCGAAGGCCCGATATCGGCGTTCGTCGCCTTTCACGAACTGAAGCGCCTGCCCCATCGTCGAATTCAAACGCTGTGGAGTGAAGTCAGAGATGGTCTGGCTATCCTTGATCAACAAAAGCAGCTGACCAAGCAAGCCTTCAGCAGTGGGCTTATTAGGCGGCACAGTGGTAGGGCCGGATGAATTCATGGCAGATGTCTCCATGACGGTTGCCGGGGCTGGGGTGGCCGCCGTGTGGACGCATGCGCCAAGAGTGAGGGTGGCGAGCAAGGCGTAGAGGGAGCGCGCGATCATGAAGCGTCCGTAGTGCGCTGATGTCGCTGCGACGCTAGTGGCATGCGGCACTGAGGTCAATCGTAGGTCTCTGTCACCCGCACCATCATCGACGCACGCTGCGCGCCTTGGCCGGCACTTCCACTGACGGCAACACCTCCATCAACAGCTGCCCTTCGCTTGCGGTGATGCGCAGCTTGGTGCCGATGGCAAAGCCCAGTTGTTCCAGCCATAGGCCGCTGAGGCGGACGTGGGGCACGTGCTGGTCGCCAGCGTGGTCGTGGGCGCCGGGGTAATGGGTGTAGCTGACGGTGCATTGGCGCGGGCGGCGGGCGCGGCGGGGGGCGCGTAGCGTGCCGGGGCCTTGCGGGGAGGCGTCCGGGTCGGGCGGCAGCATCGGTGGCAGCTTGCTACGGTCGGGCTCTACGACAACCCACTGCACCCGCTTGGGCGGCGCGGGGCGCGTACGTGTGCGGGTGGGCCGTGCGCTGGCAGATACCGTGGGTGGGCGGCGGCGTGTCATGGCGCCTCCCGGTGGTGGCGGGTGATGGTTGCAGCGACGTACTGCTGCAATGACACAGCCCTGCGTGCAGACAGGCGGCGCGAGGTGTGCGGCAATACAACGAGCTGTCGAGTCGGCGAATGCGCGGGATCGTCGTTCGCCTGCTCAACGGCTGCGCGTGCGACGAGCCGGCACAGTCCCTCGCCCACATCCCACCGCAGGCGGTGAGCGAAGGCTGGCATCAGATCAACCAGCACAGATGCCGGCATGGATGGTGCGGTAGACATGGCAACGCCCTCCTGGAACAACCCAAGAACCGCCGCCAACGGCGACGGGATGTCGGGAGGTTCGAAACCGCACGTAGCCGGCGGGCATATTCCCCTTGCAGGTGTTGTATTAGCCGCCCTCCCGACGCAGGCATTGCGTCGGCTTGTACCTGCAGGATGCAGGCACAAAAAACCCACCGGTTTGACGGAGGTGGGTACCGCTACGTGAGGAGTTTCGACGCTCCTTGGGCCTAGATTGCAAGTACGCGGTCTGGCGTGTCAAGACACGCTGGCGGGTCTCGCGCGGCTGTGTGCGCCGCTGCCGCAGTTCTATACGGGCCACGCAAGCCGAGCGCCGTCGCTTGATAAGTGCACCTGACCCCATCACGGTCCGAGGCCCTACAGGCTACGGCTGCAAGCTGCATGCCTATGTATTCAAATGACGGTTCCAGATTCATTTCTTTCGTGATCAAACCCCTACTCCACGCACTGCGCGGCCTACCCGGCTACGCCGCCGCCACCCTGATCGGCGACGGCCGGATGGCTCGGCAAGATGATCCTCGTCGCCTGAGCTGACGACAATGGCCGCGTACTGCGGCCGTTGTCGTTTCACTACCAGCATCGCTGCGATCTACCCCGCTACGCGCGCAGGCATGCGCGCGATGGTTTGGCGACCGCCAGGCCGCTGTGGAAGTGAACCTGGAACCGTTATTTCCAGGCAGCTGGATGACATGGGCAACTCCACTCGGCTGTGAAGTCGCTCAGGTCAGGTCTTCTGGACCACTTCACACCCTTTGGTGTTGCGATCCAGAGTTGAAGCCGTCGCCAGCGATGCGGTGCTCAGTCGGACTCGCTGAAAGAAGTGAACCTGGAACCGTTATGCTGCGCAGGGTTAGGGCCTAGACTGAGGCCGGGACTTCCACCCAAATGCCCAACCTCATTATTTTCGAGTGCTGTAATCAACTGGACACCCTGTCGGTTAAGACCGGAGGCAGCGCTGACGCTGGTCACCGAATGCCCTACAACCGGTATCGACTCAGAGCAGCGTCGAGAACCTACGAGAAACTTGCTTGTTCAATTGAGCCGGCGTGAGAGGCCCATAGGGAACGTCATGAAGAAAGCTCCACGCAGTGAAGCAGAAGTGTTCGCGGAGCTAGCCGATCTGGCTAGCTCGGAGGGGTATGTCCATGCAGTCGCGCTGATCTGCTGCCGCGACAATCTCATACCGTATGTCGACGATCTAAAAGCATCCGACTTGCAGAAGCTATACCGGCGCGACCGCCTGATCCGAACCGAAATTACAACGCTACTGGGGCTGCTTGCGCGCCGTACGATAGATGCTGCATTGCCAACGTCGGAGGTTATGCAGGAATACGTCGCTCGAACCGATGCGCTGATGGAAGAACTGCATGTCGCAATTGGGTCGCCGATGTTCGACTTGATGAAGGCCGCCATGAAATCAGAGATAGGGATGCTGACGTCTGGCGCGGAGAGACGATGCGCGAGCCGATCTTCTATGGGGGCGAATCGGCTTTCCAGTTCCAGTATCGCGATCTCGCGGTGGAGAAGTACAGAGGAGACGATCCTTGGTTAGAGCGGAACAGGGGCTTCTCAATAGGCGAGGCACAGACCATCGCCGAAGCAATGTGCATGCTGATGGTCGAGAAGGCGACGCAGCTTCATGCGGAGGCAAAGAGATCAGGGGAACCCTCCGCAACCTGGCTTCCAGCTTTTGAGCAGCATCCTGACGAGATCGCGGCGCGCGTGAACTTGCCAACCGACCGGATTCACGCTTTCTTGGCCGCGTTCACCATGCGTGGCGACAACGCCCAGTTCCAGTCGGTCGGTGATTTCAATGCGCTAGTTGAGTCGCCATTTATTCCCATCGGAGGCGAGCGGGTACTCCTTTTCCAGAGCTACAGCATCTACGAGGCGCTGTACGATTCGCCGTTCTATTGGATGATGGGAGATGAGAATTATCGCCCGACTGCCGCAAAGCACCGAGGCGATTTCACCGAAACATTCGCGGCACGACGGCTTGAGCATGTGTTCGGATCGAAGCACGTTTATCAGAACGTGAATATGCTTCGCGGAAAAAAAGAAATTGTTTGCGAGATCGACATTCTCGTTGTGTTCGGGGACAGGCTGATCGTCGTGCAGGCCAAGTCAAAGAAGCTGACCCTTGAGGCGCGCCGGGGTAACGACGGTCAATTGCGAAAAGACTTCGCTGGCGCCATCCAGAGCTCCTACGATCAGGCGTACCTGTGTGCCGACAAGATAATTTGCGGTGAATGCAGGCTGGTCGGATCGGACAGCAAAGAAATTTCGCTGCCGTATCCGCCGAAAGAAATCTTCATCTTCAACGTAGTTTCGGATCACTATCCGGCACTGGCATTCCAGACTAGGCAGTACTTGAAGTATAAAGAGACCGCTCAGATACGTTCTCCATTCGTGATGGACGTGTTCCTTCTCGATGCCCTTACCGAGATGCTGGACAGTCCGCTGCGGCTTCTGAGTTACGCCAAGCACCGTGCAGAGAATACGCAACGCATAGCATTGAGTCACGAATTCACAGCCCTCAGCTTCCACCTCAAAAGAAACCTCTGGATCGAATCGCAATACGACATGGTGTTGCTGGACGACGACATCGCGATTGATCTGGACTTAGCAATGATGGTGCGGCGTGACAACGTGCCCGGCTCGCCAACTCCTGAAGGAATCCTCACGCGTTTCGCTGGAACACTTCTCCAGAAATTACTGAAGCAGGTCGAACAAGATCCAAGCTCGCTTAGCCTTGAGCTAGGACTGGCGTTGCTTAAGCTGAGTGAGGACTCCTGCCGGACTATCGATAAAGGACTTCAGTTCATCACCCGTCAGACGAAGGCGGATGGCAAGCCGCATGATTTCACTGTCGGGGGGCAAGGTGGCGGCATTACCTTCCATTGCAATGTCGAGCCTTCCGAGGAGGCAATGGCAAAGCTTGGGGGCTATTGCAG
The DNA here is from genome assembly GCF_040182365.1 of Xanthomonas sp. 10-10. Taxonomy (NCBI): domain Bacteria; kingdom Pseudomonadati; phylum Pseudomonadota; class Gammaproteobacteria; order Lysobacterales; family Lysobacteraceae; genus Xanthomonas; species Xanthomonas sp. 10-10. The sequence goes on along the minus strand of NZ_CP144460.1, from coordinate 2,436,279 downwards.
GCTTCGGAAGTACACCGAGCGAGCACAGCAATGGATCGGAATCTCCTTGAACTCCGAGGTCAATCCGCAGTTTGGCGTCCTGTTGGATAACGAATGGGAGCAGTCAGATGAGATGGACGCCGCTACGACTGAACTGCGCAAGCCAATGATGCCAGCAAGCTTCATGCAGATGATGGGGAGCCGTCGCGTGCATAAGGTAGGGCGAAATGATCCGTGCCCATGCGGAAGTGGAAGGAAGTTCAAGAAGTGTTGCATTGACAAATAGGCACCGAGAGCTCGCTAATTCTGTGGTGAGCACAGCAGATGGAACTGGCTGTAGATGTCTACTCCGGGCCGGGAACGCGCGTCTGATTGGCATCAGCGGGCTGTACAGATGAAGCCGGCTGTTAGCGCCAATAACGGTTCCCGGTTCACTTCCACTACAGCCCGGCCGTCACCGGACTATCGCGCCCATACCGCCACGCGGCAGGCATGGGCGCGACACGCTGGGATCTAGAACTTGTAGGTCAATCCCAGGTACGCCAACCGGCCTGCGTAGCCGCCGGTATAGAAGCGGGCGCGGGTGTCCTCGCCCAGGTGCGAGCGGGACTCCTGCTTGGTCAGGTTCAGTACCGAGGCGGTGAGGCTGAGCGCGGGGGTGATGTTGTACGCCGCGTTGACATCGATCTGGTAGTACGGCTCCTCAAAGACGTTCAACCCGTTGACCAGGCCTTGCACCAGCTCACCGCGACGGTTGTACGAGGCGCGCAGCAGCAGGCTGTCGGTCTCGTAGAACACGGTGAAGTTGGTCTGGTTTCTGGCGCTGCCCGGCATGGCGGTCTCGCCAGCCTCGGTACCGTCCTCCAGCCGCACCGCCGCCTTGCTGGCATCGTTGTAGGTGTAGTTGAACTGCACACCAAGGCCGGACGACAGCGTGTGCTGCGCGTACAGCTCCACACCCTGCGACACCGCATCCTGGCCGCCGGCCTGGGTGCTGTAGTTCTGCACGATGACCGGTTGCCCGTCAACCATCATGTTGACGTCGCTGATCACGTCGACCGCAAAGTTCTCCACGTTCTTGCGGAACAGCCCCACACCCGCCACCGAGCCCGGCTGGAAATACCATTCCAGCCCCAGGTCGAACTGGTTGGCCTTGTACGGCTCCAGGCTCTTGTTGCTGCCCGAGCCGTACCAGCCCTGCTCGCTGGCACCGCCGGTCAGGCGCCGGTCGGCCACGTACTCGGGGCTGTAAAACTCCAGGCTGCCGGGCGCGGCGATGTCGTTGTAGCTGGGGCGTGCGATCACTTTCGAAGCTGCCGCGCGTAGCAACAGGTTCTCGGTCAGGTCGTAGGCCAGGTTGAAACTCGGCAGCACGTCGGTGTAGTTGCGGTCCAGCCCGCTGACCACGAACGACTCGGTGCGTTGCACGCTGTCGGCCAGGCGCCAGTAGCCTTCGGTGCCGCAATAGGTGTCGGCCGGCGCGCCGCCGGGCGTGGCGGCGCCCTGCTGGCAGGCCAGCGGATTGCCGTCGGCGCCGTCGAAGAAGTAGTCGTTGTAGGCCGTCACCTTGTCGGTGGACTCGGCACGCTGGCCGGTGCGCGCCACCCGCACGCCGACGTTGCCACGCAGCCGCTCGGTGTGGAAGTTGAGCTGCAGATAGCTGGAATAGATCTCTTCGTCGACGTTGTAGACGAAGTTGTCTTCGCTGCGGGTCTGCATCGCGCCGTAGGTCTGGTTCAAGTAGCCGATGTAGCCCGGGAAGTTGATCGCCGGGAACGCGCTGGCATTGACGCCACCGGCCAGGTTGTCCTGCGCGAACAGCAGCCCCGGCGAGAACTGGGTGGCGATGGCATTGCAGCGCCCGTTCCAGTAGCGGTTGTCGTAGTCACCCGGGTCGGTGCCTGGGCACACCCAGTAGTTGTTGCCGGTACTGCGGTCGATGCCGCCGTCGCGACGTTTGATGCCGAACTGCAACGAGTCGAAGACCTCGCCGTCGAAATGCCAGGTGGTATCGATCTGCGCGTACTGCTGCTGGTTGGTGTTGCGGGTCCAGGACGAGCCGGTCGAGCCCAGGTCGACCTGCAGGATGCCGTCGCGCAGGTTCTGCATCAGCTCCGGCGAGAACGTCATGGACGGCGTGCCGGTCAGGTCCCAGGCGCTGGCAAAGTTGGCGTTGGTCCAGCTGCCGTCGGCGTTCTGCAGGCGCGGCTTGATCGGCAGCGAGAACTGCAGCTCCGGCCCGCCCTTGGCCCAGGTGCGGCCGGCCTTGAACGCCACGTCCACCTGCTCGCCACGCCATTCGCCGCCCAGGTCCACCGTCTGCGACTGCGATTTCTCGATGTTGTAGCTGCCGGTGATCTGCGGCGTCGGCACCGTGCAGTCGTCCGAGCCCCAGCCGCCCGGCGGCAGGCCGGCCGCGGCGGCCTCGGCCTCGCTGCAGTAGTAGGTCTTGCCCGGGCGCAGGCTGTAGGCGGCGCCGGTGACGATGGTGCCGCTGGGATCGAACTGCAGCCGGTCGAGCAGACGGCCGCCGCGCCAGTTGCCGTCGCCGTTGTAACGGGCGATGTTCCACTCGGGAATCTTGATGGTATTGGTCTGCGAGTCCTGCGACAGGTCGAAGCGGAAATAGTTCGCGGTCAGCGTCAGGTCGTCGGTCGGCTTGAACTGCAAGGTCAGTTGCCCGCCCTTGCGCTCGCGCTGCTCGCGTTTGGCACCCAGGCTGACCGCCGTCGGCATCATGAAACCGGTGGAGTAATTGCCGTCCTGGGTCCAGAAACCGGTACCGCCCCACCAGTTGGCATTGAAGTCGGATGGATTTCCGTTCACGTCGACCGCCGGGCCGACTTCGTCGCGCCCGTACCACTGCCAGCTCTCGGTACTGGCATCGAGCGTGCGTGCGGTGCGCTTCTGCTGCGTGTAGCCAACGAAGACACCGAAGCGGTTGTCCTTGTCGTGCCACGAGTACGAACCGGAGAACTGGCCGTCGGTCTTCCTGCTGGTATCCGACCAGGTGCCCTCGGCGGAGACGAAGCCGGAGTTTGGCTCCAGTTCCAGCGGGCGCCGCGTCTGCAGGATCACCGTGCCGCCGATGCCGCCTTCGTCGATGCGCGCTTCCGGGGTCTTGTACAGCTCCGCGCTGCCCAGCAGGTTCGACGGCAGCAGCGTGTAGTTGAACGAGCGCGTCGGGTCGCCGTTGGACTCGGCGGTGGCGATGTAGTTTCCGTTCAATTCGGTCAGCACCAGCTCCGAGGACAGGCCGCGCACGCTGACGTTCTTGCCCTCGCCGCCGTCGCGGCTGATGACCACGCCGGGCACGCGCTGCAGCGCATCGGCCACGTTCTTGTCTGGGAACTTGCCCACGTCCTCGGCGGTGATCACATCGACCACGGCGTTGGCGTTGCGCTTCTGCTCCAGGCTTTTTTCGATCGCGTAGCGGTAGCCGGTCACCGTCACCGCGTCCAGGTCCGTCGCCTGCACCTCGGCCTGGCCCGTGGGCGCCGGCGTGCCGTCGGCCTGCTGGGCGGCAGCGGTGGTAGAGGCGGCGCTCGCGAACAAGACGATGGCGATACCGGCGGACAGCGTGCTGCGGTTGCGTGCGAATGGCATGCAGTTCATTTCGATCATGCTCTCCCAATAGTGATTGGCTTCGGCCGATTCCTGTCGATCCAACGATCCGCCAAGAACGCTGCGCGAAGTGACACAAAAATATCCGGCGCCGTTGCGCCCCCCCTCCTCTTGCGTCCGCTTCCACGCAGATGCAATTAGATCGTTCTAATACCGTGGAAAGCTAAGTAGCACAGCCCATGCGGCAGCGCATTCTGCCCCGCAACAGGCCCGCGGCATTGCAAGGCATCCACGATGGCCGGCCGGCCGCAGCAGCGTGATCGCAGCAAGCAACACACCCTTGCCCGCAACCGGACGCAAGCGGTTTGCCGACGCGCCAGCACACACCTCATTTGAAACCGAGCTCAGCAAGAGTCTGGATCGACGTGAGGGCATCGCCTGCCACACGCCGCTTGGCGGCCATCGCCAACGCGATCGCCACACCGAACATGCGCGCGCTTGTTGCCTGCGTACACGCGCAAGGACGGCGGGGCCTGCTGCGGCATTGATGACACGCCTTGGTCGGAAGCGCATGCGCCGATGACCTGTCAACCCTGCATCGACGCCAGCGTGGAAGCGGCCCATGCCGCAAAACGACAACTTTCTGGCGCATCTACCGAGTGCGCCTATCAAGTCCGCCGCGCTCGCGCCGATATCGCTTCCATGGACAGACTCAGCATCATCGGACTGGTGCTCGCGATCGTGGCGATCGTGGGCGGCAGCGTATTGAAAGGCGCCGGCATTTCGTCGCTGTGGTCGCCGGCTGCCTTCGTGATCGTGATCGTCGGCACCGTGGCGGCGATCCTGCTGCACACCTCGCCGGCAGTTTTCCGGCGCGCCTTCAAGATCCTGCGCTGGGTGATCCAGCCGCCGGCCAGCGACCGCCCGCAGTTGCTGGCGCGCATCGTCGAATGGAGCAACATCGCCCGCCGCCAGGGCCTGCTGGGCCTGGAAGACCAGCTCCCGCGCCAGGACGACGCGTTCCTGCGCAAGGGCCTGCAGATGCTGGTCGATGGCGTGGAGCCCGAATCCATGCGGCACATGCTCGAGATCGAAATGGACAACCAGGAGCGTCAGGATCTTGCCGCGGCCAAGGTGTTCGAAGGCATGGGCATCTATGCGCCCACGCTGGGCATCATCGGCGCGGTGCTGGGGCTGATGGCGGTGATGAAGAACCTGGCCGACCCGGCCATGCTCGGCCATGGCATCGCCGCGGCGTTCACCGCCACCATCTACGGCATCGCCTCGGCCAATCTGCTGTTCCTGCCGGTCGCCGCCAAGCTCAAGAGCGTCATCCACTGCAGCACCAACGAGCGCGAAATGGCGATCGAAGGCCTGATCGCGATCGCCCAGGGCGAGAACCCGCGCAACATCGAGTCGAAATTGGCCGGATACTTGCATTAGTCCCGTCATGGCCCGCCGTCGCAAACACCACGAAGACCATGGCAACCACGAAGCGTGGGCGATTCCGTATGCCGATCTGATGACGCTGCTGCTGGCGTTCTTCGTGGTGATGTACGCCATATCCTCGCTCAACGAGGGCAAGTACAAGGTCATGGCACAGGCGCTGACCAGCGCATTCGGCGGCTCGTCCACCAATGCCAGCCCGGTGCAACTGGGCAAGACCCAGAGCCTGGGCGCCGATTACGACCGCCCGTCGGTGATCAAGGCCGGCGCGCCGATGGCCGCATCCAACGGCCCCACCGACCCGACCCTGCTGCCGTCGATGGCAGCGCAGATGCGCATGCCCGTATCGCTGCGCAATCAGACCCAGCTGGCACGCGCGCAGCGTCAGATGGACGCGGTGGCCCAGCAGCTGAGCAAGACGCTGTCGCCGCTGATCGACAAGAAACTCATCACCATCCGCCGCAACGATCTGTGGATCGAAGTGGAGATCAACAGCGACATCCTGTTCGGTACCGGCTCGGCCACCCTGGCCGGCGGCGCCCGCGGCACGCTGTCCACCCTGGCGTCGGTGCTGCGCGATGCGCCCAACGGTGTGCGCGTGGAGGGCTACACCGACAACCAGCCGATCGCCACCGCGCAGTTCCCCTCCAACTGGGAGCTGTCGGCGGCGCGTGCGGCCAGCGTGGTGCACCTGTTTGCCGACGACGGCATCGCCCCGCAACGATTGGCAATGGTGGGCTATGGAGAATTCCGCGCACGTGCCGATAACACAACCGAGGCGGGACGGAATGCGAACCGGCGTGTGGTGTTGATCATCCTCGCTGACTCGGCTGGCTCACTCGCACCCGATCCGCCATCGCAGTTGCATGCGACCGCCGCCGGGGCGCCACAGCTTCCCAAGTCAGACGGCGGCCAAACGGCCGTCACCACCGAAAGCGGCACAAGTTCCGTCCCCGCCGTAATTGAAGGAGTGCAGTGAGATGCGTATCTGGGCAATCGCCAACCAAAAGGGCGGCGTGGGCAAGACCACCACGACGCTGGCACTGGGTCGCGGCTTGGCCGCGCTCGGCCATCGGGTGTTGTTGATCGACCTCGACCCGCACTCCTCGCTCACCCGCGCGTTCGGCGTGGCGGTCGACCCGCCGCCGCGCGGGGTGCTGGACCTGTTCGGCACCCCGCCGAGCGATCTGGCCAGCCTGGCGCACGAAAGCAGCATCCCTGGCCTGTCGTATGTGTGCGCGCAAGCCGCACTGGCCACGCTGGAGCGCCGTAGCGCCAATCAACCCGGCCTGGGCCTGGCATTGCAGAACGCCATGACCCGCCACGCCGGTCAGCACGATTACATCCTGCTCGACTGCCCGCCCACGCTTGGCCTGCTGATGATCAACGCGCTGGCAGCCTGCGACCGCGTGGTGGTGCCGACCCAGGCCGAGCCGCTCGCATTGCACGGCCTTGCCAGCATGGTGCGCACCGCCGACATGGTGCAGCGCTCGCGTCGCCGGGAACTGCCGGTGTCGATCCTGCCGACCCTGTTCGACCGCCGCACCCGCGCCGGCAACGAAACGCTCAAGGAAATGCAGACCACCTACGGCCCGGTGGTGTGGGAAGACGCCGTTCCGATGGACACCCGTATCTGCAATGCCGCCGCACTCACCGTCCCCGCGACCGGCGGCGACTATCAGGGCCGCGGCCTGTCCGCCTATCGCCGCGCGCTGGAATGGGTGCTGGCCGATGACGCGATGCGCATGGAGCAAGCCGCATGAGCAACCACACCGCCAACGGTGAGCTGGACGACTATCTGGAAGGCTTGCTGCACGATGCCGGCGTGGAGATTCCCGCCGCCGTCGCCAACACTGCTGTCGCTGCACCCCTGCCCGCCGAGCCGGCCGCGGCGCTCGCCACGATCGAAGACAGCGACGTCGCTGTCGCCGACGCGCCGGTTGCGGTCGCCGCAACGCCGGAGGTCATTGCTGCCGATCTGCTGGCCGACATGCGTTCGGACCCTGCGCTCGCTGCGCCCGCGATCGCCGCACCCAGCGCTGCCGACATCGCTGCCGATTTCCTGGCCGAGATGGATGCCGATCCTGCCTTCGCGCCGGTCGTCGCCAAGCCCAGCGCCGACGATATCGCTGCCGACTTCCTTGCCGAAATGGATGCCGACCCCGCCTTCGCGCCGGTCGTCGCCAAGCCCAGCGCCGACGACATCGCTGCCGACTTCCTCGCAGAAATGGACGCCGACCCCGCCTTCGGGCCGCCGGTGGTTGCCGCACCGAGCGCTGCCGACATTGCCGCCGATTTCCTGGCCGAGATGGATGCCGACCCGGCGTTCGCCCCGGCCGCGCCAAGCGCGTTCATGAGCACGGCCGACCTGATGGCCGAAATGGACGCCGACCCCGCCTTCGGCACCGCCTCTTCTGCAGTGGACCTGCTGACCGCCGATCTGCTGGCAGAAATGGATGCCGATCCGGCCTTCGGGCTGGAAGCCGCCCCGGTCGCAGCGCCTGCCCCCACACCTGCCCCGCGTGCAGCGCCGGCCGCCCCGCGCGCCGCGCCCGCGCCGGTGTACCCGCAAGGGCTGCAGGCACTGCTTGCCCCCGGTCAGGCCGACAAGATCCATGCCGAGCGCCGCGCCAGCGAACGCAGCACCCGCTGGCTGCGTCTGCGCTGCGGCGAACAGACCTATGCGCTGGAATTGCTCAAGGTGCAGGAAGTGGTCTTGCCGGTGCCGCTGCTGCCGCTGCGTGGCACCGCCAGCGCGATGCTCGGCATCATGAATCTGCGTGGCCAGGTGGTACCGGTGATCGATCTGGGCATCCACCTGGGCTCATCGCCGGTGGATATGGACCTGCAGACGCGCGTGGTGGTGCTGGAAGAGAACGGCGAAACCATGGGCCTGCGCGTGTCGGCCGTGGAAGACGTCACCAGCCTCACCGACCAGCAGATCGAACCGCCGGACAACGCCCGCCTGTGCCGCATCTCCAACAACCTGTTCCGCGGTGTCGCACGCCTGGGCCATCAACCGATGATCCTGCTCGATGCCACGCACCTGCTGCATTAACGCCGAGCTTGCGCAATCTGGCGTGTCACCGATTCATCGTTAAAGCTTTCCCACCTTCCGCCGTTAGTACGCATAGAACCATCCGTTCGGAGCAACAATGAGCACAGTGACATTGGGTGAGGATCTCGGCATCGAGACCAGCGCCGACCTCAAGCAGAAGCTTGCCGAATTCCTCACCCAGGACGGCGACCTGGTGCTTGATGCCGGTGAAGTCCGGCGTATCCACACCGCCAGTGTGCAGTTGCTCTGTGCCTTCGTGCAGAGTCGCCGCCAGGCCGGTCTGCATACCGAATTCGATGGCTGCAACGACACTTTTAGAGATGCGGCACGTCTGCTCGGCGTCACCGACGCGCTTGGGCTTTCCGCATCCAATGACAACCTGAAATCTGTGGAGAACGCCGCATGAGCGCACGTATCTTGGTGGTGGACGATTCGGCGTCGATGCGCCAGATGGTCTCTTTCGCCCTCACCTCTGCCGGCTTTGCCGTCGAAGAAGCCGAAGACGGCGCCGTTGCGCTGGGCCGGGCGAAGGGCCAGCGCTTCAATGCGGTGGTCACCGACGTGAACATGCCCAACATGGACGGCATCTCGCTGATTCGCGAGCTGCGCCAGCTGCCGGACTACAAGTTCACTCCGATGCTGATGCTGACCACCGAATCGGCGGCCGACAAGAAGTCCGAAGGCAAGGCCGCCGGTGCCACCGGCTGGCTGGTCAAGCCGTTCAATCCGGAACAGCTGATCGCCACCGTGCAGAAAGTTCTCGGTTAATCCTTACTCGCTTCACCATCGGATCTCACGCCCATGAGCATGGACCTGCAACGTTTCCACGCCACCTTTTTCGAGGAAAGCCGTGAAGGGCTCGACGCGATGGAGGCCGGGCTGCTGTCCCTTGAAGAGGGCAACCGCGACCCGGAAATCATCAACTCGGTGTTCCGCGCCGCGCACTCGATCAAGGGCGGCGCTGCCACTTTCGGGTTCGAAGCGGTCGCCGGCCTGACCCACGTGCTGGAGACGCTGCTGGACGAGTTGCGCTCCAACAAGCGCCAGCTCGAACCCAATGCGGTCGATGCCATGCTCGGCTCGGTCGACGTGCTGCGCGCGCTGCTGCGCGAAGCCGAACACGGCACCCCGGCCGACCCGGCCGCGGTCAAGGCCGTGCACACCCGCCTGAACGCGGTGCTCGCGGGCGAAGCGCCGGCCGCCGTGGCGGTGGCCAAGCCGAAGGAAGAAGAACCCGAAGCCTGGCACATCGGCTTCACTCCGGCGCCGTCGCTGTTCATGAGCGGCAACGACCCGCTGCGCATCATCCGCGAGCTCGAGCACCTGGGCCCGCTGCAGATTGCCGCGCGCCTGGAGCGCATGCCGGGCTTTGAGAACATCGACCCGCTGGAAGCCTATCTGGCGTGGGATCTGGGCCTGATCGGCAAGATTCCGCGCAGCAAGATCGAAGACACCTTTGCCTGGGTGGTGGACGATTGCGAGCTGGAGATCCGCCCGATGGCGGTGCCCGGCCCGCCGCCGAGCCTGGCCGTGGAAGCCGCTGTCGCGGCGCCCGTCGCCGTCGCTGCGGCACCTGCCGCTGCTGCCGAACCTGCCGCCGCTGCTGCGACACCGGCCAAGGCCGCCGCCGCAGAAGCCGAAACCTCGATCCGCGTCAGCGTCGACAAGGTCGATGCACTGATCAATCTGGTCGGCGAGCTGGTGATCACGCAAGCCATGCTCAAGCAGGTCTCCACCGGTCTGGACCCGGCGCACGCCGAACAGCTGTTCGCCGGCCTGGACCTGCTCGAACGCAATACCCGCGATCTGCAGGAAGCGGTCATCGGCGTGCGCATGCTGCCCGTCGATGCGGTGTTCCGCCGCTTCCCGCGCCTGGTGCGCGACCTCTCCAGCCGCCTCGGCAAGCAGGTGCGCCTGCGCACCATCGGCGAAGGCACGGAGCTGGACAAGGGCCTGATCGAAAAGATTGCCGATCCGTTGGTGCACCTGGTGCGCAACTCGATCGACCATGGCCTGGAAATGCCCGATGCGCGTCGCGCCGCCGGCAAGGACGAGACCGGCACGATCACCCTGGCGGCCTCGCACCAGGGCGGTCACATCGTGATCGAAGTCAGCGACGACGGCCGTGGCCTCAATCGCGCCAAGATCCTGGAAAAAGCCGCCGAACGCGGCATCGCCGTGCCGGACAACCCGACCGATGCGCAGGTGTGGGACCTGATCTTCGCGCCGGGCTTCTCCACCGCCGATGCCGTCACCGACCTGTCCGGTCGTGGCGTGGGCATGGACGTGGTCCGCCGCAACATCCAGGGCCTGGGTGGCGAAGTGCAGCTGGAAAGCAACGCCGGCAGCGGTACCCGCGTGTTGATCCGCCTGCCGCTGACCCTGGCCATCCTGGACGGCATGACCGTGTCGGTGGCCGGCGAAACCCTGATCCTGCCGCTGGCCTACGTGCTCGAAGCACTGCAGCCGGCCGCCGAAGACATCCGCTCGATGGCTGGCGACGGCCGCGTGCTGCGGGTGCGCGGCGAGTACCTGCCGATCCTCTCGCTCACCAATTACTACGGCTTCGGCGGGCAGCAATCCTCGCAGGAACCGCTGGTGGTGGTGGTCGAAGGCGACGGCCAGAAGATCGCGCTGGAAGTGGACGAACTGCTCGGCCAGCAGCAGGTCGTGGTCAAGAACATCGAAAACAACTATCGGCGCATCCCCGGCGTCTCCGGCGCCACCATCCTGGGCGATGGCCGTGTGTCGCTGATCGTGGATATCGGTGGACTGGTGCGCTCGCTGCGGGTTCCGCAGGCCGCCTGACGCATCACCGGCAGTTGCGGCACGGACGCCGCGCAGTACAGCTTCAGGTGTGATGTTGACCGGCGGCCTGGGGGCCGCCGGTACTTGCAGACCCGCGCGGCATGGCACGACCCGCGGTGTGGATTGGCCCTCGGCCATGTCTGACGTAACGACCGTTTTCGACGTCTGCGTGCTTTCCGGACGTCCACGGTGCCCATTGATCTCTGCACTCAAGAGATGACTCTCATGAACTGGTTCCGCAATCTCGCCGTCGCACGCAAGCTGGCTGTCGCCTTTTCGTTTACCGCACTGATCACCTTGAGCCTTGGCGTGTTCGCGCTGGTGCGCATGCAATCCAGCGCCCACCTGTTACGCGAAATCGGCAATGTCTGGGCACCGGCGGTGCAGCAGTTGAGCGAAATGCGTGCCCTGCTCGGCGAATTCCGTACCTACGAACTGGCTCAGCTGGCGCATGCCGACGATCCGAAGGCGGTGCAGAATTATTTCGAGCGCATGGACAAGGCGCGCGCCGATATCGATGTCGCACAGAAGGCTTACGCCAAAACCACCACGCCCGGCAAAGAGGCCGAGCTGTACGACGCGGTCAAGCTGAAACTGGCCGAGTACTACAACGCCAATGCAGCGCTCGGCGCCGCCCTGCGCGCCGGCGATCTGGTCACCGCCAACACCGTCTCCGACGAACGATCGCGCCCGGCGCGGCGCGACCTGTTTGCCAAGCTCGTCGAGCTGACCAAGTTCAACAGCGCACACATGGACAGCGAAATCGCAAAGGCCGAAGCGACTTACCAGCGCTCGGTGCAGGTGATGATCGCGGCAATGACCTCGGCGGTGCTGCTGGCCGCCTTCGCAGGCTGGTTCATCGCACGCAGCATCGCCGGCCCGCTGGGCCGCGCGACGCGGGTGGCCGGTGCCATCGCGCAAGGCAAGCTGGACAACGCCATCCATGTCGATAGCCGCGACGAGGCCGGGCAGCTGCTGCAGAGCATGCAAGGCATGCAGCGACAACTGCAGGCCGTGCTCGCAGCGCAGTCGGAAATGGCCCAGCGCCACGATGCCGGCGAAATCAGCTACCGCATGGACCAGACCGCGTTTCCGGGCGAGTACGGCACCATGGTGCACGACACCAACAGCCTGGTCGGCTCGCATATCGCGGTAAAGCTGAAGCTGGCGCAGATCATGTCGCGCTATGCGATCGGCGACATGAGCCAGGACATGGATCGCCTGCCCGGCGAGAAGGCCGTGCTCAGCGACACCATGGACACGGTCAAGCGCAATCTCTCGGCGATGAACAGCGAGATCAAGACGCTGGCGCAGGCCGCGGCCAATGGCGACTTCAGCGTGCGCGGCGATGCGCAGCGCTTCCAGTACGACTTCCACGCCATGGTGGACAGCCTCAATCAACTGATGGCCACCGCCGATGCCAACCTTGCCTCCCTGTCGAAGGTATTGCAGGCCATTGCGGCCGGCGATCTGAGCGAGCGCATGCACGGCCAGTTCCATGGCGTGTTCGCACAGATGCGCGACGACGCCAACGCCACCACCGAACAGCTGTCCAGCATTGTCGGGCGTATCCAGCACGCCACCACCTCGATCAATTCGGCGGCCAGCGAGATCGCCGCCGGCAACCAGGACCTGTCGCAGCGCACCGAGCAGCAGGCGGCCAATCTGGAGGAAACCGCCGCCTCGATGGAAGAACTGACCTCCACCGTCAAGCAGAATGCCGAGCATGCGCGCCAGGCCAATCAGCTCGCCATCGGCGCGGCCAATGTGGCCTCGCAGGGCGGCGCAGTGGTGTCGCAGGTGGTCACCACCATGTCCGGTATCGAGGTCTCATCCAAGAAGATCGCCGAGATCATCTCGGTCATCGACGGCATCGCGTTCCAGACCAATATCCTGGCCTTGAACGCCGCAGTGGAAGCCGCACGTGCCGGCGAGCAGGGCCGCGGCTTTGCGGTGGTGGCCTCGGAAGTGCGCACCCTGGCGCAGCGCTCGGCCGGTGCCGCAAAAGAGATCAAGCACCTGATCGACGACTCGGTCGGCAAGGTGGCCGAAGGCTCGCTGCTGGTGGACCAGGCCGGCAAGACCATGGCCGAGATCGTGGCCAGCGTGCAGCGGGTCACCGACATCATGGGCGAGATTTCTGCGGCGTCTCAGGAGCAGTCGGCCGGCATCGAGCAGGTCAACCTCACCGTGACGCAGATGGACGAAGCCACCCAGCAGAACGCTGCGCTGGTGGAAGAAGCCACCGCTGCAGCGCGTGCGATGGAGGACCAGGCCGGCCAGCTGTCCGACGCGGTGGCGATCTTCAAACTGCAGCCCACCGCAGCAACGACGACGGCAACGGCGCGCCCCGCCCCGACAGCGCCCAAGCCGCTCAAGACGCCTGCGACCAAGCGCACTGCCGCCAAGGCTGCGGCGGGCAAGCCGCAAGCCGCGGCACGCCCTGCACTGGCAACCGCTTCCGGTGGCGACACCAGCTGGCACGAGTTCTGAGGCCCTGCGCAACATCGGCTGCGGTGACGCGGTCTGCACCCCCAAGCCCTGGCAGCGATGCCGGGGCTTGTGCGTTTGCGTGAGGCGGGTCGTGGTTGCGCGCCTCCAGTGGCGGCACGCGTTTGTCGTCCTGGCCACTCCGCAGCACAGAGCCTCCCGGCGTCGATCGCAATCCACGCCGGGGAATGGCCTGCAAACCAGCCCGCCTATGTCATCCCGTGGCATGGGCAGCCGCAACGCGCATCGAGCCAACCCAGCGTGGTTGCGCCGATCGCGCTGAACGCAAGCGTGCAAGGCAAGGGCGAACGGCTCAAGAAACCCGCCGAGCGAACGCTACCGGTGTACCTCTTTCCCACCCTCCCCTAGAGAACACCATGACATTCCTGCACTCCCTGACCGTCGGGCGACGCCTGGCGTTGGCATTCGCGTTGCTGATCGTTTTGTTGGCCGGCTCCACCACCCTGGCGCTGTACGAATTCAAGACCGTCAAACAGCAGGTCTCGATTATCATCGAGGTCAACAACCGCAAGGCTGCGCTGCTCAACCAGATGCGCGAAAGCAACATGCTCGGCGAACGCTACCTGCGCGACTTCATGCTGGCCACCCCGCAACAACGGTCCGCCGTCGATGCCCAGCTCAAGGACAACCGCGCGCATTACGCACAACTCTGGGCGGCGCTGCAGCAGCTGCCAACCAACGCCGACGGCATGCGCGCGCGCCAGGCCATCCAGGACAGCCTCACCGCGGCCCGTGCCACCAACAACCGTCTGCTCGGCATGGTGCGCGATGGCGATCTCGACGGCGCCAAGCAGCTGTTGAACGGCCAGGCGCAGCCCTTGCTGCAACGCCGTTCCAAGGCGATCGCCGCCGCGGTGGAATTGCAGAACCGGCAGAACGCCGCTGGTGCGGACACGATCCTGAGCAGCGTGGCGCTGGCCAATCGCGCCCTGATCGCTTTCGGTCTGTTGTCGGCCGGCCTGGCCGCTGCACTGGCGTGGCTGATTTCGCGCAGCCTGGTACGCCCGCTGAAACAGGCCACGCAGGTGGCCGAGGCGATCGCGCACGGCAAGCTGGATAACCCGATCGGCCCGCAGCCGGGCGACGAGCCTGGCCAGTTGCTGACCAGCATGCGCGGCATGCAGGATCAGCTCAAGGCGGTGGCCGCCGCGCAGCAGGACATGGCGCGCCGGCACGACGCCGGCCAGATCAGCTTCCGCATGGATCAGGCCGCGTTTCCTGGCGAATACGGCAGCATGGTGCGCGACACCAATGCGCTGGTCGCATCGCATATCGAAGTGAAGATGAAGCTGGCGCAGATCATGTCGCGCTACGCCATCGGCGACCTGAGCCAGGACATGGACCGCCTGCCCGGCGAGAAGGCCGTGCTCAGCGACACCATGGATGCGGTCAAGCGCAACCTTTCGGCGATGAACGGCCAGATCCAGTTGCTCGCGCAGGCCGCCGCGCATGGCGACTTCAGCGTGCGCGGCGATACGCAGCGGTTTCAGCATGACTTTCTGGCGATGGTGGAAAGCCTCAACCAGTTGATGGCCACCGCCGATGGCAACCTCGGTGCGTTGTCCGGGGTGCTGCAGGCCATTGCTGCCGGCGACCTGACCGAGCGCATGCACGGCCAGTTCCATGGCGTGTTTGCGCAGATGCGCGACAACGCCAATGCCACCACCAAGCAGTTGTCCGGCATTGTCGGGCGCATCCAGCTGGCCACCAGCGCAATCAACACCGCTGCCGGCGAAATCGCTGCCGGCAACAACGACCTGTCGCAGCGTACCGAGCAGCAAGCGGCCAACCTGGAAGAAACCGCCGCCTCGATGGAGGAACTCACCTCCACCGTCAAGCAGAACGCCGAAGGCGCACGCCAGGCCAACCAGCTCGCCATCGGCGCCGCCAACGTGGCCTCGCAGGGTGGCGAGGTGGTCAGCAAGGTCGTCGCCACCATGGCCGATATCCAGGCCTCGTCGAAGAAGATCGCCGACATCATCAGCGTCATCGACGGCATCGCCTTCCAGACCAACATCCTGGCCTTGAACGCGGCGGTGGAAGCGGCGCGTGCCGGCGATCAGGGCCGCGGCTTTGCGGTGGTGGCCAGCGAAGTGCGCACCCTGGCGCAACGCTCGGCCGGCGCAGCGAAGGAGATCAAGGAGTTGATCGACGACTCGGTGGGCAAGGTCGCCGAGGGCTCGCTACTGGTGGACCAGGCCGGCACCACCATGACCGAGATCGTGGCCAGCGTGCAGCGCGTCACCGACATCATGGGCGAGATCTCCGCTGCCTCGCAGGAGCAGTCGGCCGGTATCGAGCAGGTCAACCTCACCGTGACGCAGATGGACGAAGCCACCCAGCAGAACGCTGCGCTGGTGGAAGAAGCCACCGCTGCTGCGCGTGCGATGGAGGACCAGGCTGGCCAGCTGTCCGATGCAGTGGCGATCTTCAAGATCCACCCCGGCACGACGCAGCCGACAGCGACGCCCCGCCCTGCCCCGCAGCAGCTGGCAAGCGTCGCCTCGACGCGGTCGCCCCGCCCCCGTGACCCTGCGAAAGCGAAGCCGGCAATCACGCCCGTCCCCGGCTTGCGCCCGGCCCTGGCAACCACCGCCGACAGCCAGGCGAACTGGCGCGAGTTCTAAGCGCACAGCTACCTCCCAGCTCCCGCTGGGAGGTAGCTTCGGGTGCCGGTGGCGCTAGGCGTCACCGCGCCAGTCGTCCTCCGTCCGCCTCCCGGCGCCCCGACGCCCCGGCCAGCCGCCGGGGCGTTGTGCTGTGCGGATGCCATCGGCCGGCATCACCGGCTGGTTCACCAGGCCAACGATTCACCCACCCGGGTTGCCGTTGGTCGAAAGGTGATCAAGCGCAAGCTTCCGCGGCCGATACACATGGCAATGAGGGCGCCAGCGCCCGCGCCATGTCGAAGGACGTCCGCATGCATACCGCCAACTCCATCCGCTCTGCCCGCAACATGCTGGGCGCCGTGTTCGCCGTGGCCATGCTGGCAGCGAGCGTGTCGTTGCCGCCCTCGTTTGCCGCACCGGCTGCACCGGTGTCGGTGCTGCTGGACAGCGTGCCGGTGAGCGCATTGCAGTCGCTGGCGATCGACCTGGTGCAATTGCGCGAAGACCAGCGTGCACAGCTTGCCGCAGCGCACGACGCGGCCCGTGTGCAGGCCTATGACGAGCGCATGGGCAATCTGCGTCAACGCATCGCCCGGCATGCCGGATACTTCCAGGCCAGCGCTCCGCAAGGCGAGCAGGCGCGCCAGTTTGCAGTGGTGCAGCAGCGGCTGGGCCAGTATCTGGAGCAACAGCGTCTGGCCAATCGTGCCCTGCATGCCGGCGACCTGTACCAGGCGCAAGCGTTCTCGCTTGGCCAGCCCGGCGATACCCACCAGGTGCTCTGGACCGAGCTGCAGAACCTGCAGGCATCGGTGGCCAAGGTCGAGACGCCGCAGCGCTAGGCGCGCCTTCCAGCCGGTGCCGCTCGGTCGCGGCGCGGCCATCGCCACACCCCCTGCAACACGCCACGCCGCTTCACGTGATCCGCCTTGCGGTTCATGCGTAGCCTGCCGCGTGCCGGTTCACCGCGTGCAGGCGTCAGCCGATGGCGCTGTGGCGATGCCTGCGACGGCGTGCCTGCGGACGTCGTTACATGGCACGCGGCGCCAGCACAACTGACGTCTCGCCACGCTCAACATTTCTATTACCGGGTCGCTATTCGACTTATCCCGGTCACCATCCTCTCGCTGGATACCTGTCATGACGTTCAAGAGCTCGCTCGCAAAGACGTTGGCCAATGTGCCGCTGAAACGCAAATTCTTCGCCCAGACGGCGCTCGTTGCGTTGGGCATCATCATCCTGGCCGTCGTCGCGGCACGCATGCAGTACGTCGATCTCACCGATACGCGTCGCGATGGGCTCAAGAGCCAGATCGAAATGGCGATGGCGGTGGTCAACGGCTACGCCGAGCGCGCCGACAAGGGCGAGATGGATGTGGCGACTGCAAAGAGCAGAGCGCTGGCCACCTTGTCGACCATGCGCGCACGCGGTGGCGTGGACTACATCTACGTCACCGACCAGGCGCCGGTGATGCTGATGCACCCCACCCGCCCGGACCTCAACGGCAAGCCGTTGACCGACGTGCTCAGCCCGGACGGCAAGCGTATCTTCCCGGCATTCGTGACCGCCGCGCAGGCCGGCGGCGGCTACGTCGATTACACCTGGGCCAAGCCCGGACAGAAAGACCCGGTGCAGAAGACCTCGTACGCGGCGCTGTACAAGCCGTGGGGCTGGGTGATCGGGACCGGCGTGTATCTGGACGACACCCAGTCGCAGGCGCTGGCGTTCACCGGCGTGGTGACCCTGGCGGGCGGCGTGCTGGTGCTGATCAACCTGTTGGTCGGCTGGCTGATCGGCAACTCGATCCTGGAACCGGTGGCACGCGCCCTGGCGGCGATCAAGGGCGTGGCACGTGGCGATCTGAGCGTGCGCACTGCCGAGCATGGCAACGATGAAATCGGCCAGATGCTCAAGGCCACCGACGAGATGGTGCACACCCTGGAGCGCTTTTCCGCGCAGACCAAGGTGATGATGCACATGCATGCCGGGGAGGACGTCACCCACCGCATGCCGAACGATTTCCCCGGTGTCTATGGCGAATTGGCCACCGGCATCAACACCATGATCTTCGAGCACCTGGACGCCATCGTCGATGCCATCGGCATCCTCAACGAATACGCCCAGGGCGACCTGTCGCGCGATGCGGTGCGCCTGCCCGGCACCCGGGCGGTGCTGCACGAGGCGATGGATGCGGCCAAGGCCAGCCTGCTGGCCATCAACACCGAGATCAAGCGCCTGGCGCAGGCGGCGGCCAATGGCGACTTCAGCCAGCGTGGCGATGCAGCGCGCTTCAAGCACGATTCGGCGCGCATGATCAACGATCTCAACGCGATGATGGAGGTCAGCGACCGCAATCTGGGCAAGCTGTCCGAGCTGCTGGCGGCACTGGCCGAAGGCGACCTGACTGCACGCATGGACGGGCAATTCCATGGCGTGTTCGCACGCATGCGTGACGATGCCAACACCACGGCCACGCAGCTGGCCGGCATCGTCGGGCGTATCCAGCAGGCGGCCGGTTCCATCACCGGCTCGGCCAGCGAAATCGCCGCCGGCAACAACGATCTGTCGCAGCGCACCGAACAACAGGCGGCCAATCTGGAAGAAACCGCCGCCTCGATGGAAGAGCTCACCTCCACCGTCAAACAGAACGCCGAGAGCGCGCGTCAGGCCAACCAGTTGGCGATCGGCGCAGCCAGCGTCGCCTCGCAGGGCGGCCAGGTCGTGAGCCAGGTGGTGGATACCATGTCCGGCATCCAGACCTCGTCCAGGAAGATCGCCGAGATCATTTCCGTCATCGACGGCATCGCCTTCCAGACCAACATCCTGGCCTTGAATGCCGCGGTGGAAGCGGCACGCGCCGGCGAGCAGGGCCGCGGTTTTGCAGTGGTGGCTTCGGAAGTGCGTACGCTGGCGCAGCGGTCGGCCGGTGCGGCCAAGGAGATCAAGCACCTGATCGACGACTCGGTCGGCAAGGTGGCGCAGGGATCGGCCTTGGTGGATCAGGCCGGCAAGACCATGGCCGACATCGTGTCCTCGGTGCAGCGCGTCACCGACATCATGAGCGAGATCTCCGCCGCCTCGCAGGAACAGTCGGCCGGCATCGAGCAGGTCAATCTCACCGTCACCCAGATGGACGAGAGTACCCAGCAGAACGCCGCGCTGGTGGAAGAAGCCACCGCTGCCGCCAACGCGATGCAGCAGCAGGCGCAGCAACTGGACGATGCGGTGTCGATCTTCCGGGTGGTGGCCGCATCGCCCGCACAGCTCGGCAGTGCAGGCGCACGCGCGCCCAAGCGCGTTGCAATGGCCGCCTACTGAGCGCGGCTCACCAAACTTCCGTGCGGCCGCAAGGCCGCCACGGTGCTCACGGATGCAGTACGCGGGTGGTCCATGCCACCCGCACCTGGCTCACCGCCGCCCGGTGAGTGTATTGGTCGTTCTACCTGCACTGCCCCGCCTCAGCGGGCTCCTCCCTTCCCTTTGCAGCCATGTCCATGACCTCGCTCCCCTCGCACTCACGTTTCGGCGGCCGCCTTGCGTACCGGCTGATGTTCGGCACCGCGGTCATCGCCTCGCTGTGCTTCGGATTGACCGCGGCCATCACCTATTGGCAGAGCAGCGGTGCGCTGAGCACCTCTGCCCAGGCCACGATGCAGAATGCCGCGCGCTACCAGGCCGAGCAGATCGGCAGCGAACTTGGGCAGGCACTGACCACCGGTCAGTCGCTGGCCACCAGCTTGCTGGTACAACGCGCCAACGGCGGTATCAGCCGCGATACCGCCGCTGCGGTGATCCACGACCAGTTGCAGGATCATCCCGAGTGGGTGGGCATGGGCACGCTGTGGGAGACGCAGGCCTTCGATGGCAAGGACAGCGATTTCGCCAACGCCAAGGGCCACGATGCCAGCGGCCGCTTCATGACGTACTGGGGACGCGACGGCCAGACGCTGGTGCGCGAGCCGCTCACCGATTACGAAACTCCCGGCCTTGGCGACTGGAATCTCAAGCCGCGCGCGCTGCTGCGGCAAACCGTTGCCGAACCCTACGACTACAAGATCGGCGGCAAGACCGTGCTGATGACCACCTTGTCCACCCCGATCCTGCAGGACGGCAAGTATGTGGGCGCGGTGACGGTGGACGTGGCATTGGCAGCCCTGCAGCAGCGCCTGGGTGCGCTGCGTCCGATGGACAGCGGATATGTCGAACTGCTGTCGCCCGCCGGGGTGGTGCTGTCATCGCGCGATAGCGCACGCATCGGCAAGCCGGTCACCGACGCGCGCCACCGCGCCATGCTCGAAGCGATCAAGGCCGGCAAGGATTCGGTGGATTTCAGTCCCGATGCCAACGGCATGGTGAGTGCGTATGTGCCCTTGCAGATCGGCAAGGCGCAGGAGCGGTTTGCGCTGGGCGTGGTGGTGCCGTATGCGGCCATCATGCAGCAGGCGCATCGCTTGCTGTGGACGATCCTGTTGGTGGGCCTGGCCTCGGCGGTGGTGCTCAGCGGTGCGTTGTTCCTGCTGCTGCGTCGCCAGGTGGTGCGCCCGCTGGAATCGGCGGTCGGCGTGGCCGATGCAATCGCGTCGGGCAAGCTCGATAACCACATCACCGTGCAACGTCGGGACGAAGTTGGCCGGCTGATGGGCGCCATGCAGCGCATGCAGGACGACCTGCGTGCGCGGATCGACCGCGACACCGCCATCGCCAACGAAAACCTGCGCATCCGCACCGCGCTGGAACACTCTGAGATGGAGGTGTTGCTGGCCGACGAACAGCACAACGCAGTGTTCGTCACCGAAGCGCTGCACACCTCGCTCAAGCACGGCGAACCCGCTTTCCATGCCAAGGGCCAGGCCGGCTTCAGTGCCGATGCGGTGGTCGGCAGGCCGCTGGACTACGTGTTCGGTACCGATAGCGACGGCAGGGCGCGCATGCAGCGGCTGCAGCAATTGCAGTCCACCACGCTGGAGCGCTACGCCTTCGGTCCGGTGACCCTGGATCTGACCATGACCCCGCTGTACGCGGCCGATGGTCGTCGCAGCGGCAGCATGCTGCTGTGGCGCAATGTCAGTGCCGAAGTCAGCACGCAGAAGGAAGTGGCCGCACTGGTGCAATCGGCGTTGATGGGCGACTTCAGCCAGCGGCTGGCGCTGGACGACAAACACGGGTTCTATCTGGAGTTCGGCCGCCAGCTCAACGGATTGCTGGAAACCACCTCGCAAGGCCTGGAGCGTATTTCCAGCCTGCTCAGCGCGCTGGCCGAAGGCGACCTCAGGGTGCGCATGAATGGGCAGTTCGCCGGCGTGTTCGCACGCATGCGCGACGACGCCAACGCCACCGTGGCGCAGCTCACCGGCATTGTCTCCGGTATCCAGACCTCGGCCACCCAGATCAATGCGGCCGCCAGCGAGATCGCTGCGGGCAACAACGACCTGTCGCAGCGCACCGAACAACAGGCGGCCAATCTGGAAGAAACCGCCGCTTCGATGGAAGAACTCACGTCAACCGTCAAGCAAAACGCCGAACATGCGCGCCAGGCCAACCAGCTGGCGATCGGCGCTGCCGATGTCGCCTCGCATGGCGGCGCGGTGGTGGCCCAGGTCGTCACCACCATGTCCGGCATCGAGACCTCGTCCAAGAAGATCGCCGAAATCATCAGCGTCATCGACGGCATCGCCTTCCAGACCAACATCCTGGCGTTGAACGCCGCAGTGGAAGCCGCACGTGCCGGCGAGCAAGGCCGCGGTTTTGCGGTGGTGGCCTCGGAAGTGCGCACCTTGGCGCAACGGTCTGCCGGTGCGGCCAAGGAGATCAAGCACCTGATCGACGACTCGGTCACCAAGGTGGCGCAAGGCTCGTCGCTGGTGCATCAAGCCGGCACCACCATGAGCGAGATCGTCGCCAGCGTACAGCGCGTCACCGACATCATGGGCGAGATCTCCGCTGCGTCGCAGGAGCAGTCGGCCGGCATCGAGCAGGTCAACCTCACCGTCACCCAGATGGACGAGGCCACCCAGCAGAACGCCGCGCTGGTGGAAGAAGCCACCGCTGCCGCGCGCGCGATGGAAGAACAGGCCGGCCAGCTCACCGAGGCGGTCGCCGTGTTCAAACTCAGCCATCCGGCTGCACCGGCAAGCGCAGCGCCTGCAACCAAGCCGCTCGTCCGTGCGCTGCCCTCGTCCAGGCGCGCACCCGCCGGCAGCACGCGCATCGCCGCACCTGCGCGCCATTCGGTCAAGCCATCGGGCAACACTGCCGGCAACGACAGCCAGTGGCAGGATTTCTGATCCACGCGTGATGCAGTGACGGCGCCTGTGCCAGGCGCCGTGTTGCCTGCAGTCGATCCTGATCGTCGCAGCTGGCGCGCGCCGTGCGGGCATGCATCTGGTGCCTGCTCGCGACGTCCTGCGGACGCTCCAGCCTGCGACACCGATCCGCTGCAACGACAACACGCACGCACGGACACTGGGCGCCACGCAGACGCAAGCCTTGCTATCGCTCCTGCACTGCATGCGCGCCCTGCCCCTTGACTGCTCCACCCATCGGCAATGCTTAAAGATTTATCTGGCGTTGCCGTTAGCCAGGGTGACAACGGCTGCCTGTGCCCCACCGCAACAGCCGCTCAACCACCGCATGCGCGCAGGTGCCCACCGCACGCGCAGCCGCATGCGTCCGAGATTCGATCATTGCAGGGGTTGCCATGAAGTCGTCCGTTCTCGCCAGCTGTCTTGCGCTGTTGTGCGTCGCTGGCCATGCCTGCGCCGAAGACCCCATCGCCACCGATCGCCCCGACTTCGTCGAGTCCAGCCTTACCGTCGGCCACCAGCGGCTACAGGTGGAAACCAGCGCCGCGTGGGAGCGCGATGCGTCGGTCGATGGGTATTCCACGCCGACGCTGTTCCGCTACGGGCTCGGCCAGACCTGGGAACTGCGGCTGGAAACCGATGGCTGGCAGCACATCGACCTGCCGGGCGAATCCAGCGTCAGCGGCATGTCCGACGTCTCGCTCGGCATCAAGCACCATCTGGCCAGCTCCGACAGTGGCAAGACCTCGCTGGCCTGGCTGCTGCACGTGGATCTGCCCAGCGGCGCACAGGCCCTGCGCGGCCGCGGTGCACGCCCCTCGTTCCGGCTGGTGGCCGAATGGGAGCTCAGCGACAGCATCTCTGCCGGCGTGATGCCCGGGGTGATCTGGGACGACGACGGCGACGGACATCGCTACACCGCAGGCATCCTGGGCGCGGTGCTCGGCAAAGCCTGGAACGACCGCGTGCGCTCCTTCGTCGAAGTGGCCTTGCCGCAGATCGCCAAGAGCGACGATGGCGGCAGCGTGGCCCTGCTCGATGTCGGCTCGGCCTGGCTGCTCAGCAACGACGTGCAACTGGATGCGGTGTACAGCCGCGGTCTCAACGACCGCTCGCCCGACCACGCCGTCGGCGTCGGTCTGTCTTTCCGCTTCTGATACGGGCTGCGCAATGAAGATCATGCATATGTTGGGCGTGCTGGTGCTGGTCGCCGCGTTGGCGCTGCTCGCCCTGGGCGGTGTCGGCTACAACGGTCAGCGCGGGCTGCTGGATGCCATCACCGCGCAGGTCATCTCCTCCGATGCACTGCGTAACCACATGCAGGCCGACATGATGCACGACGCCTTGCGCGGCGACGTCACTGCCGGGCTGCTCGCCGCATCGCGCCAGGATGATGCCGGCATCGCCGCCGCACGTGCATCGCTGGGCGAACATGCCGGCGAATTCCGCGAGGCGGTGCAAGCCAACCGCAAGCTCCCGCTGGACCCTGCATTGCGCAGCGAGCTGGAAGCGGTGGCGCCCACGTTGCAGGCCTACATCGCCTCTGCCGAGCAGGTCATGACGCTGGCCGAAACGCATGCCGACAGCGCTGCGGCGTACCGCGATTTCACCGACAAGTTCGGCCAGCTCGAAACCCGCATGGGGACGATCAGCGAGCGCATCCTGTCCTTGAACGAGGCCAACCGCAGCCAGGCCGAGCAATACAGCCACCGTGTGATGTGGCAGCAAGGCGGCGCCGTCGTGCTTGCATTCGTCTGCCTGGCGCTGGCCGCCGGCTGGATCCTGCGTTCGGTGTTCGGCCTGCTTGGCGGCGAACCGCAACTGGCCATGGCCGCTGCACAGCACATTGCGCAAGGCCGCCTGGACCAGCCGATCCCGGTTGCCGCAAAACACGCGCACAGCCTGATGGCGGCACTGTCGCGCATGCAGCGCGACCTGCGTGAACGCCTGGAGCGCGAGCGCAGCATCGCCGCAGAAAACCTGCGCATCCGCACCGCCCTCGATAACGCCTCCACCGGCATGTACATCGCCGACCCGGACCTGACCATCATCTACAGCAACACCGCGCTGCAGTCCTTGCTGCACACCTATGCGGACGATATCCAGGCCTGCGCACCGGCGTTCAATCGCACGGCCGACCTGGTCGGGCAACCGGTCTCGCTGCTGGAAGTGGGTAACGCGCAGGACGCGGAAATCTACCAGCGCCTGGACCGCCAGGGCGCCGCGCAACGCGAAGTGCGCTACCGCGCCACCTGCATTACGCAAAACGTGTCGGCGATCCGCGACGAGCGCGGCGCGCATCTGGGCTTTGTCTGCGAATGGCGCGACCGCACCGCCGAAGCGCGGGTGGAACTGGACGTGGCCGATGTCGTGCGCAGCGCTGCGGCAGGCGACCTGTCCAAGCGCATCGACAGCAGCGGCAAGCAGGGCTTTTTCCTGCAACTGGCGCAACAGCTCAATGCCCTGCTCGACGCCAATGCGGTGAGCATCGCCGAGGTGTCGCGGCTGCTGAGCGCGCTGGCCGAGGGCGACCTGAGCGCACGCATGCACGGCGATTTCCACGGCGTATTCGCCACCATGCGCGACGACGCCAATACCACCGCACAAGCGCTGGCGCAGGTGATCGGACGCATCCAGCAGGCCGCCGGCAGCATCCATACCGCCTCCAGCGAAATCGCCGCCGGCAATAGCGACCTGTCGCAGCGCACCGAGCAACAGGCCGCCAATCTCGAAGAAACCGCCGCCTCGATGGAAGAGCTCACCTCCACCGTCAAGCAAAACGCCGAGAGCGCGCGTCAGGCCAATCAGTTCGCCATCGGTGCGGCCGGCGTCGCCTCGCAGGGCGGCGCGGTGGTGGCCCAGGTGGTCACCACCATGTCCGGCATCGAAACCTCATCGAAGAAAATCGCAGAGATCATCAGCGTCATCGACGGCATCGCCTTCCAGACCAATATCCTGGCCTTGAACGCAGCGGTGGAAGCGGCGCGTGCCGGCGAGCAAGGCCGCGGCTTTGCCGTGGTGGCCTCGGAAGTGCGCACCCTGGCGCAGCGCTCGGCCGCTGCGGCGAAGGAGATCAAGCATCTCATCGACGATTCGGTCGGCAAGGTCGCCGAGGGCTCGCAGCTGGTCCACCAGGCGGGCACCACCATGGCCGACATCGTCGCCAGCGTGCAGCGCGTGACCGACATCATGGGCGAGATTGCGGCGGCCTCGCAGGAACAATCGTCCGGCATCGAGCAGGTCAATCGCACCATCACCCAGATGGATGAGGCCACCCAGCAGAACGCCGCGTTGGTGGAGGAAGCCACGGCGGCAGCGCGCACGATGGAAGATCAGGCCGGACAACTGGCGCAGGCGGTCGCACGCTTCACGCTTGCCGATGCGCCCCGTGTCGCCGCGTTGGCAGGCCCGGCCAGGCCGACGTCCATCGCGCCCAAACCGGCAGTCTCCACACGCCGTGCAGCGGCCATCGCAGCCACGGTCGCGCCCGGTAACGATAGCCAGTGGCAGGACTTTTAAGCGGTATCTGCAGCGCCGCAACGACGGCTTTGGATGCTGTCGTTGGGCGAACGATAGTGGACGATCTTCATGTTTTCCAGGTAAACCGTGCATATAGCCCGGACCTGGAACGGCCCGGTTCATCCTTCAGAGATAAAGAATCATCGCTCCGGGCCGCTAGCGTGCATGACAACAGCGCAATGCTACGCCCCGGAGTTACAGCATGAACAAATTCAACGATTGGCCGATTCGCCGCAAACTGATGTTTGCGTTCTGCCTCAGTGCCGTCCTCACTGCCGTGCTTGGCGGGCTCGGCTTCTCGCGCATGAAACAGATGCAGCAGCAGGCTGTGCTGATCAACGAAGATGTGGTTCCGGTGCTGAGCAGGCTCTCGGAGCTGCGCGCATTCGGCGGCGAATTCCGTATCTACGAGTCGGGCCAGTTCGTCAATCTGCAGGACCAGGAGCGCTACGACTACTTCCTGACCCGCATGGACGAGATCCAGGGCAAATACGCGCAGACGCAGAAGGCGCTGGAAGCCAAGATCGGTGCCGGCTCGCCGCTGAAGGCCGGCTACGACAAGCTCGCCAAAGAAAGCGCGAGCTATTTCGAAGCCAACAAGGCCTTGCGTGCGCTCTACAAAGACCCCGACTACGCGGCCGCGGTGCGTGCGAACAAGCAATCCGGCGACATCCGCAAGGTGCTGTTCCAGACCATCGACAAGATGTATGCCGAGCAGTCCGCCGAACTGGCCAATATGGTGACCGCCAGCAGCGCCTCGTTCAAGATGACCAGCGCGGTGCTGTTGATCGGCACGCTGCTGATGGCCGCTCTATCGGTCACCTTCGGCTGGTTGATCGCGCGCAGCATCACCAATCCGCTGTCCAAGGCATTGGGCGCCATCCAGGCAGTGTCGCGCGGCGATCTGAGCGTGCAGGTCGGCAAGACCAGCCAGGATGAAATCGGCCAGATGCTCGACGCCACCGGTCGCATGACCCAGATGCTGCGCCGCTTCTCCGACGAGACCGCACGCATGTCGCATCTGCATGCGGCCGAAGACATCACCCACCGCATGCCGGAGGATTTCCCCGGCGTGTACGGCACGCTGGCTGGCGGCATCAACACGATGATCTTCGAGCATCTGGACGCCATCACCGATTCGGTGCGCATCCTCAACCAGTACGCACAGGGCGACCTGACCCAGGACGCACGCCGTTTGCCGGCCAGCCGCGCGATCCTGCACGAAGCGATGGATGCGGCCAAGGCCAGCCTGCAGTCGATCAATACCGAGATCAAGCAGTTGGCGCAGGCCGCAGCGGCGGGCGACTTCAGTGCACGCGGCGACGCAGCACGCTTCAAGTACGACTTCGCGGTGATGGTGGCCGATCTGAATTCGATGATGGAAGTCAGCGATCGCAACCTGGGCAAGCTGTCGCAGTTGCTCGGTGCGGTGGCCGAAGGCGACCTGACCGCACGCATGGATGGGCAATTCCACGGCGTGTTCGCGCGTCTGCGTGACGATGCCAATGCCACCACACAACGCCTGACCGACATCGTCGGCCGCATCAAGCACTCCACCCTGGCGATCAATACTGCCGCCAGCGAGATTGCTGCGGGCAATCAGGATCTGTCGCAGCGCACCGAGCAACAGGCGGCCAATCTGGAAGAAACCGCCGCCTCGATGGAAGAACTCACTTCCACCGTCAAGCAGAACGCCGAGCACGCGCGCCAGGCCAACCAGCTGGCGATCGGTGCCGCTGGCGTGGCATCGCATGGCGGCAGCGTGGTCGGCCAGGTGGTCACCACCATGTCCGGCATCGAGACCTCGTCCAAGAAGATCGCCGAAATCATCAGCGTCATCGACGGCATCGCGTTCCAGACCAATATCCTGGCCTTGAACGCCGCAGTGGAAGCCGCACGTGCCGGCGAGCAAGGCCGTGGTTTTGCGGTGGTTGCCTCGGAAGTGCGCACGCTGGCACAGCGTTCGGCCGGCGCAGCCAAGGAAATCAAGAGCCTGATCGACGACTCGGTCAGCAAGGTGGCCGAAGGCTCGGCATTGGTGCATCAGGCCGGCACCACCATGAGCGAGATCGTGTCCTCTGTGCAGCGCGTCACCGACATCATGAGCGAGATCTCCGCCGCCTCGCAGGAACAGTCGGCCGGCATCGAGCAGGTCAACCAGACCGTCACCCACATGGACGAAGCCACCCAGCAAAACGCAGCACTTGTGGAAGAAGCCACTGCCGCCGCACGCTCGATGGAAGATCAGGCCCAGCAATTGACCGAAGCGGTGGCGCTGTTCCGCCTGTCGGCAGAACTGGAAGCGGTGACGCGGCCCACGCCGGTGGTGCGCCAGATCGCTGCCAAGCGGCCCGCCGCGCCGAGCACGCCGGCGACCAAACCCAGGCAAGCTGCCGCAAGGCCGGCCGCACGCGCTGCGGTGGCGTCGGCGTCGTCCAACGAATCGGACTGGGCAGAGTTCTGAGCGACCCGATCGGTCGCATTGCGACCGATGCCATCGAAACCGCGCTCCCTCGGGGGCGCGGTTTTTTTTTTGGACTGATCGTTTCCGCAAGAAAACCTATCGATAACACTCAAGATAAAACAACTTAAACATCATATTTTATCTTTGTATTAGTTTATGTGTTGATGAGCCTGTTATCTACAAACCGGACTCGAGCAATTAGAAGGGCAAGAATGGAAGCAGGCAGACAAGATTTATTATCAATATGTTTCACAAGCCTGACTCGAGTTATATATTTTTTGATATCGGGGTATTCAGTAATACCTGTCATGAGCCGTTACTGCGCATAGCGACACCTGACGCAGCAGCTGGTTGGCGCTGCCTTCGTCGCTCCCTTCCACTGCATAACGCCTTCCAGGATTCGGTCATGACCGCACTTCTCCAACGCTATAACGTCGGCCCGCGCTTGGCAGCGGCTTTCGCCGTGCTGATCGTATTGTCCGGTTGCATTGCTTTTATCGGCTATCGCGGCCTGAGTTCGGCACGCGCCCTGGTCGACGACATCGTGCACCAGAATATGGTCAAGATCCGCCTGTCCAACGACATGATCAATGCCAACTTCATCATTGGCATGCAGTTGCGCAATGTCGTGCTGCCTACCACCGACGAGGAAAATCGCAAGTTCATCGCGCAGATCCAGTCCGCGCGCGCCGACTATACAAAAGCCCGCGAAGCGCTGTATGCCATGCCGCCGTCGGAACAGGGCAAGGCGCTGCGCGCCGACATCGATGCCCGCCGTGCCGAGGTCAAGGTGTTGAACGACAAGGTCATCGATCTGGTGATGACCGGTCATAGCGACGAGGCCCTGCCCTTGCTGCTCACCAAGGCCGCGCCGGCGATGCAGGGCTGGCAGGACAAGATTGCCGAAAACATCACACTGCAGGACAAGATGGCAGCCGATGCATCGGCCGTCGCACTGAAGTCGATGGCCGATTCGCGCAAGCTGCTGCTGGCCGGCACCGTGTTGGTGGTCCTGCTGAGCGCCGCACTGGGCCTGTTGATCACGCGCAGCCTCACCCAGCCGCTCGGCCGCGCCACCCGCGCCGCCGAGGCGATTGCCGGCGGCAAGCTGGATAACGATGTCGATACGTCGTTCAACGACGAAACCGGCCGCCTGCTCAAGGCGATGAGCAAGATGCAGCTGCAGCTGCGCAACCTGCTCGCCGCGCAGACCGACATGGCCAGGCGCCACGACGAAGGTCAGATCAGCTTCCGTATCGACGCGGCCGCGTTTCCCGGCGACTACGGTCGCATGGCGCACGACACCAACACTCTGGTCGGCTCGCATATCGCGGTAAAGATGCGTCTGGCGCAGATCATGGGCCGCTACGCGATCGGCGACCTGTCCGAGGATATGGAGAAGCTGCCCGGCGAAAAGGCCGTGCTCAGCGACACCATGGCCCAGGTCAAGGTCAACCTCGGTGAAATGAACACCCAGATCAAACAGTTGGCACAGGCCGCCGCCAACGGCGACTTCAGCGCCCGCGGCGAGGCAGAGCGCTTCCAGTACGACTTCCGCCTGATGGTCGAAAGCCTCAACAACCTGATGTCCACTGCCGACGGCAATCTGCAGGCGCTGTCGGGCTTGTTGCAGTCGATCGCCGCCGGCGACCTCACCGCGCGGATGAGCGGCGAGTTCCGTGGCGTGTTCGCGCAGATGCGCGACGACGCCAATGCCACCGCCACCCAATTGGCCGAAATCGTCACCGGCATCAAGCAGTCGGCCGTGTCGATCAAGGGCGCCGCCAGCGAAATCGCCGCCGGCAACCAGGACCTGTCGCAGCGGACCGAGCAGCAGGCCGCCAATCTGGAAGAAACCGCCGCCTCGATGGAAGAGCTCACCTCCACCGTCAAGCAGAACGCCGAGGGCGCACGCCAGGCCAACCAGCTCGCCATCGGTGCCGCCAGCGTGGCGGTACAGGGCGGCGAAGTGGTCGGCAAGGTGGTCGAAACCATGTCCGGTATCGAAGCCTCGTCCAAGAAGATCGCCGACATCATCAGCGTCATCGACGGCATCGCCTTCCAGACCAACATCCTGGCGTTGAACGCAGCGGTGGAAGCCGCGCGGGCCGGCGAACAGGGCCGCGGCTTCGCAGTGGTTGCCTCGGAAGTGCGTACCCTCGCCCAGCGCTCGTCGGGTGCGGCCAAGGAGATCAAGGGCCTGATCGACGACTCCGTGCAACGCGTGGCCGAAGGATCCGCGCTGGTGCACACCGCCGGCAAGACCATGGGCGAAGTGGTGGCCAGCGTGCAGCGCGTCACCGACATCATGGGCGAGATCTCCGCCGCCTCGCAGGAACAGTCGGCCGGCATCGAACAGGTCAACCAGACTGTCACCCAGATGGACGAGACCACCCAGCAGAACGCCGCATTGGTGGAGGAAGCCACCGCCGCCGCACGTGCACTGGAAGAACAGGCCACCCAGCTGACCGATGCGGTGGCGGTGTTCAAGACCGATGCCGCGCTTGTACAAGCTTCGGCACGTGTCGCCGCACCGCGTGAGGTAATCACCCAGGCCGTCAAGGCCAAGGTGGCAGCAGCTGGCCGCACCGCAGCGTCCAAGCCGCGCGCCGTGGTCACCGCACCCAGCAACGACACCAGCTGGCAGGAGTTCTAAGCAAGCGAACTGAACTGCCTGAATGGTACCGGTCGGCAGCGATGCCGGCCGGCTCAAGGCATAACAGTTATCGGCCGATAGTCTGCGTACGCCCATGAGACGCACCGATGACCACTGCTCCCGCCCTGCCGCACGCCGCTCCATCCTCCCCGCGCCGCTGGGCCAGCCGCTGGGACGATCTGGGCATTGTCAAAAAACTCGGTGCGATCGGTGTGCTGGCGTTGGTCGGCATGGTGATCCCGGTGCTGCTCTATCGCGGCAAGCTCAATGAAAGCGTCGCCATCAGCAGCAACGAATTGCGTAGCTACGCCCCGCTTGGCCAGATGCTGGGCCTGATTACCGATCTGCACGCGGCCCACGTCGACACTGGCGCCGCCGCCGACGCAGCAGCGCAACGCGCCCAACGCGATCTGCAGCAACTGCTCGCCACCACGGCGGCCATGCCCGGCTTCGAACGCAGCCAGAAACAACTGCTCGCCCTGCAGCAGCGCCATGTCTCGACCGCCGCAGCCAGCGGCTACAGCGGCATCAGCGAGCAAGCCTTCGCTGCGCTGGATGCGCTGCGCGACGACAGCCAGTTGGTCTACACCCCGTATATCGAAAGCTACCACCTGGTGGTTGCGACCCTGATCTATAGCCCCGACGCCACCGAATCGCTGACCCGCCTGGATGCGGCCAACGACCCGTCGCAGGCCGGCGACGATCGCGCCATGCTGCACGAACAGCTCAGCCAGTTGCAGCGCAATCACGTGCGCTTCCGGCATGAGCTGGACAAGGCAATGGGCCTGCTGGAACAGCCCGACCCTGCGCTGGCCGATGCCGCCAGCGCCGAGGCCACCCGCGCCAGCGACGCATTGAAATCCCTTGGTGCCGCGTTGGAAGGCAGCGATGCGCAGGCCGACACGCAGTGGAATGCCGCGCTCGATGCGCTTGGCCAGACCATGCATGAGCTGAGCAGCGTCTCGCTGCAAGCCCTGCAGCGTCAATCCGAGCGCCACCTGGTGGATGCGCGCACTGCGATGTACCAGGCCGTCGCCGGTCTGTCACTGCTCGCGCTGCTGATCGCCGCGTTGGGCTGGTATACCTTGTCCACCCTCACCCGCAACGTGCGCCGCGCCGCTGCGGTGGCGGCCAATATCGCGCAGGGCATGCTGGACGAACGCATCGTGCCACCCAGCCGCGATGAAACCGGCCAGCTGCTCGACAACATGCGCCAGATGCAGGAACAGGTGCAGCGCGTCCTGGCTGCGCAGAGCGAGATGGCGCAGCGCCACGACGCCGGCCAGATCAGCTACCGCATGCAGGCCGACAGCTTCCCCGGCGCCTACGCCACCATGGTGCACGATACCAACGCCCTGGTCGGTTCGCACATCGCGGTGAAGATGAAGCTCGCGCAGATCATGTCGCGCTACGCCATCGGCGATCTGAGCCAGGACATGGACCGCCTGCCCGGCGAGAAGGCCGTGCTCAGCGACACCATGGACACCGTCAAGGCCAACCTGTCGGCGATGAACAGCGAAATCAAACTGCTGGCGCAAGCCGCCGCCAATGGCGACTTCAGCGTGCGCGGCGATGCGCAGCGCTTCCAGTACGACTTCCGCGCCATGGTGGACAGCCTCAATCAGCTGATGTCCACCGCCGATGCCAATCTGCAGTCGCTGTCCAACGTGCTGCAGGCGATCGCCGCCGGCGATCTCACCAGCCGCATGCAGGGCGACTTCCACGGCGTGTTCGCGCGCATGCGCGACGATGCCAATGCCACGGTGACGCAGCTGGCCGATATCGTCGGGCGCATCCAGCGCTCCACCGATGCCATCAACGATGCGGCCAGCGAGATCGCATCCGGCAACCAGGACCTGTCGCAACGTACCGAGCAACAGGCGGCCAATCTGGAAGAAACCGCCGCCTCGATGGAAGAACTCACCTCCACCGTGCGCAACAACGCCGAGCACGCCAGGCGCGCCAATCAGCTGGTGGTCGGCGCTGCCGCCGTCGCCTCGCAAGGTGGCGAGGTGGTCGGCCAGGTCGTCGGCACCATGGCCGGCATCCAGGCTGCCTCCAGAAAGATCGCCGACATCATCGGCGTGATCGACGGCATCGCCTTCCAGACCAATATCCTGGCCTTGAACGCGGCGGTGGAAGCCGCGCGTGCCGGCGAGCAAGGCCGCGGCTTTGCGGTAGTGGCGTCGGAAGTACGCACCCTGGCGCAGCGCTCGGCCGCTGCGGCCAAGGAGATCAAGCACCTGATCGACGATTCGGTCAGCCGGGTCGAGCATGGCAGCCAGCTGGTCGGCCAGGCGGGGCGCACGATGCAGGACATCGTCGATTCGGTGCGCAACGTCACCACGATCATGCACGAGATCAGCGAGGCCTCGCTGCAGCAGTCGCAGGGCATCGAGCAGGTCGGCCAGACCGTCTCGCAGATGGATCAGGCGACCCAGCAGAACGCCGCACTGGTGGAAGAAGCCACCGCCGCCGCGCGCGCGATGGAAGAACAGGCGCAGCAGTTGCGCGATGCGGTGTCGGTGTTCCAGCTGCAGCAAGCGGCCACGCCTGCCCGGCTCGGGCGCGCGGCGTGACGTGACGGTTTGATGGTCTGATGGTCTGATGGCATCACGGCGTAAGGCCGTTGCTAGTGGCATTGCATCCCTTGGTCTGCTGCCGCACGCCCGTATGTTGAACAGGACGCGTGCGTCCAGGCTCAACTGGTGGTCTCCACCCCGCCCTCCTCAGCACGGCACCTTCGGATCGCTTCCGAAAGCGTGATCATGAAGTGAATCCGCAGAAGACAGCCCCTCTTGTGGAAGCGCTCCCACCGGCGTTTCCGGGCAGTTTGTGCACATCCACGTCACCTCAATGACGGCCGCCCATACGCACAGGGCGTGGCGAGTTCAGCCGTAAGAGCGCTGGCCGTTACAGACCACAAGCATGCATACCTGCCCTGCACTCGGTCGCGTCGTGACGATGTATCACACGCACCGGTAATGGGCTCGCGACATGCCCAGCCTCGCCTGACTCACGTATTGGCCAGCGCGTCCGCCCCGACGCGTCTTGCCCTTTCTTGCCAACTGCCTCGAGACCCCAAAATGATCGCTCTTCTTCAACGGTACAACGTCGGCAAGCGCCTGACCTTCGCCTTCGGCACGCTGATCCTGTTGTCGTGCGCGCTAGTGGCCGCCGGCCTGTACACGCTGGCGCAGGCCCGTGATCGCATGGACACCGTGGTCAATCGCCAGATCACGATCATGCAGCACCTGGAGGACATGACCAACGCGACCTCGATCATCGCCGTGCAGTTGCGCAATATCGTGTTGCCGACCTCCCAGGAAGACAATCTGCGCTTTGCCGCCATCATCAAGGACCAGATGAAGTCCTATGAAGAAACGCGTCGCACGCTGTACGTGTTCTCGGCATCGCCGGAAGCTGCCGCGATGCGGCAGAAGATCGACCAGGCCAGCGAAGACGCAAGCAAGGCCAATGACGCAGTCGCCCAACTTGGCCTGACTGCCAAGCCCGACGAAGCACTCGCCCTGCTGATGCAAAAGGCCGCGCCGGCTACCGAAAAATGGCAGGTCGCGTTGGCGGACTATGCAGGCCTGCAGCGCCGTCGCGCCACCGAAGCCTACGTCGCAACCACCGCCGAAATGGTACGCGGCCGTGCCCTGTTGATCGGCGGCGGCGTGGCGGTTGTGCTGTTCAGTGTCCTGCTGGGCTGGTTGATCACCCGCAGCCTGGTGCGCCCGCTGACCCAGGCCACCCGCGCCGCCGAGGCGATTGCCAATGGCGATCTGGATAACGATGTGCGCACGCAGTCCAATGACGAAACCGGCCGCCTGTTGCAGGCCATGGACCGCATGCAGAGCCAGGTGCGCAATCTGATCAGCGCGCAGCTGGACATGGCCAAGCGTCATGACGCGGGCCAGATCAGCTTCCGCATGGATGCCGGCGCATTCCCCGGCGACTACGGCCGCATGGCCACAGACACCAACGCGCTGGTTGCCGCACACATCGCGCTCGAGACGCAGACCATTCACCTGGTGGAGCGTTACGCGATCGGCGACCTGACCGAAGACATGCCGCAATTGCCGGGCGAGAAAGCCGCCATCACCACTGCGATGAATCAGGTCAAGGCGAACCTGTCGACGATGAATTCGGAAATCAAGCAGCTGGCGCAGGCCGCTGCAAACGGCGACTTCAGCGCACGCGGCAATGCCGAGCAGTTCCAGTACGACTTCCGCATCATGGTGGAAAGCCTCAATCACCTGATGTCCACCGCCGACGGCAATCTGCAGTCGCTCTCCAGCCTGTTGCAGTCGATCGCTGCCGGCGACCTCACCGCGCGCATGAGTGGACAGTACCAGGGCGTGTTCGCGCAGATGCGCGACGACGCCAACGCCACCGCCGAACAGCTGGCCAGCATCGTCGGCCGTATCCAGCTGGCCGCCAATGCGATCGGGTCGGCATCCGGCGAGATCGCTTCCGGCAACCAGGATCTGTCGCAGCGCACCGAGCAACAGGCCGCCAATCTGGAAGAAACCGCCGCCTCGATGGAAGAACTCACCTCCACCGTCAAGCAGAACGCCGAACACGCAAGTCAAGCCAACCAGCTCGCCATCGGCGCCGCAGCTGTAGCCTCGCAAGGCGGCGACGTGGTGGCCAGGGTGGTCACCACCATGGCCGACATCCAGGGCTCGTCGAAGAAGATCGCCGAAATCATCAGCGTCATCGACGGCATCGCCTTCCAGACCAATATCCTGGCCTTGAATGCCGCCGTGGAAGCGGCGCGTGCCGGCGAACAGGGCCGCGGCTTTGCGGTGGTCGCCTCTGAAGTGCGCACCCTGGCCCAGCGTTCGGCCGGTGCGGCGAAAGAGATCAAGCACCTGATCGACGACTCGGTCGACAAGGTCACCCAGGGCGCCGCCCTAGTCGACCAGGCCGGCACTACCATGGCCGAGATCGTCGCCAGCGTGCAGCGCGTCACCAACATCATGGGCGAGATTTCTTCCGCTTCGCAGGAACAGTATTCGGGCATCGAGCAGGTCAACCAGACCGTGACCCAGATGGACGAGACCACCCAGCAGAATGCCGCCCTGGTGGAAGAAGCCACCGCCGCCGCGCGTGCGATGGAAGAACAGGCCCAGCAGCTCACCGAAGCGGTGGCCGTGTTCAAGGTTGCCGAGCACAGCGCGGTGACGCGTCAGCTCTCGGCCATCGCCAAGGCACCGGCCAATGCCCGCTTCGCTGCGCGTCCGGCCGCACGTGCCGGCAGCAGTGCCCCGCCGCGTCGCAGCGTGACCGGCACTTCGGCAGCAGCGGCCGATACGGGCGATTGGCAGGAGTTCTGAGTCACGCATGAGGTGTCG